>NZ_JAHYXK010000015.1 GCF_019443125.1 Pontibacter aydingkolensis
ATGGTCTGTTCTGTCATGGCTGTTACGAATTAAGTCTGCAAACTTTAAAACGTACAACAGCCGCTGGCAGAACAGATTTTTTGTGTTAAACCGCGTGTACTATCACGCAACTTGAGTTAATTAATAAAGAGTGGTGAGTAATGATGAATGATTATTGATTCTCTGCTGATAACTTATCCACTCCTAACCCTTGCCAAGAGGGGAATATCACTCGTGCATGTAATTCCCCTCTTGGCAAGGGTTAGGAGTGGGTTTACAAGAGCAGATGAAATTTATAAGCTTCACATCTCGCAACCTGAATTAATTATTAGTGAGGAATGAGTAATTACCAGAATAGTGAAGTATAAAAATATGGGCACGTAGTTTTCCCTGTGGCAGATTGCCATTTAAAGTATAGTCAGAACCAGGCGCAGGATTAGTACAACCAGTCCTTTTTAGGTTTGCGGATCAGGCGGTCTACTGAGAACTTACCTGAGCCATAAATCAGGAACACGATCAACAGGATCAGTACGATGATGGATGACCATAATTCTGTGTTTTCTGAATAAAAGCCCCGCTCCGGATTTATAAAAAATACGGCGCCCAGCAGAATTGGCAACTGGAAAAGTATAGCTACCCGTGTAATAAGTCCGATAGCGATAAAAAGGCCGCCAACCAGGTGTGCAAAGCCCACATAATGTGCTAAACCAATGGATACCCAAGGGAATTCGCTCTTGCGCAGCATGGCAAATATGGCTTCAGAGTCACCCAGAAAAATAATGCCTTTTACCATTAAAAAAATACCCAGCCCTATTCTCAGAAAATCTATCCAGATAGGATGGTGGGTATCAGCCCAGCGTTCTACGCGGTGCATGTCGTGTGTTAGATTCATGGCTGAAAATTGATACGTGAAACATGTTGTCTTTTAATTAGTTAAACGATTTGTAGCTTATTTTGGACGTTGTTTTATGGAATAGTGTTTACTGGCAGGTATTGCTGCAATAATTATAAATAAGGTATAGCTCTGATTTGTAGGGACAGATCGCGACCAGTCCGCGCGAAGGCTGTGGCTACGAAGTTTATACTTTGTCTAAAGTAAAGGCGGAGATTCCCCTCTTGAGAGTAGGGCCGTTTCATTCTGATAAAAAGAGGTCAAAAACTTCTGTCATTCTGTCATCTTGAAAGGATCCTGGTTGCTGGGAGGTTAAGCTTTCTTCCCAGCAACCAAAATTTCCCGAAGCAAGTCCGGGATGTACCACATTCAGGATGACAGAATAAAAGAGAATGAAACGGCCCTGCTCCCAACAGGGGAATATTTACTCATGTGCGGAATTCCCCTCCTCGGAGGGGTAGAGGAAGGGCCCAGAACTGCACAAGCGAGTCTGGAGACTCGCACGCACCGTAGGCACGGGTTGGACACCCGCGCCAGAAAATCGGGGAAACAGTAAACAGCCTAAAACTCTATACCTCTGATGGCCCTTCTATACTTTTCAAATACCTCTGCATTATCGGGGCTATCCGTGAAGATCTCAAGTATACTGGCACCTGCTTTGGCAGCAAAGAAATCAGGCAAAGCTTTATCTAACTCTTCTAAAGTATGAATTGCCATATATTTCATCCCAAAATCGCGTGCTGTGTTTTCAGCGTTCAGTGCCTGTTTTGTTTCAAAGTAGGTAGCTAGTTCTGGTTGCTGTTTCGGGCCATCTATTAACCTGAAAATTCCTCCTGCATGGTTGTTCAGGATCACAATGCGCAGGTTGTCTGGTAGATAATTGTGCCATAATCCGTTACGATCATAAAAGAAGGCCATGTCACCGGTAAGCAGTGTGTTTATTTTTTTGCCGGAGAGTGCACAGCCAACAGCGGTGCTGGTGCTGCCGTCTATGCCGCTGGTACCACGGTTAGCAAATACTTCTACTTCCTGCTCAGGCTTTAAACTGATAATGTTGGCATAGCGAACGGCCATACTATTGGCCAGGTGCAGGTTACTTTTTACCGGCAGTTGCTGCATTACTTTAGCCACTACACTTAACTCACTGTAAATCGCATTGGAAGTATAAGTTTGCAGAAATTCACCAGCTTTTTCGTTCATGCCATGCCAAGCTTTTGTAAAGGCGGCCTTGTTTTTTATACTTCCTGCCAGGCTATAGAAAAAGCTAGGAGGGGTGCATCTTACAACTTTAGTAAGCGCCTGAAACGTATCGGCTGCCTGACCGGCTGGCTGAACGTGCCAGTGTGCCTCCGGTTTATACTTTCTCAGGAAAAGCTTCATACTTTTAGAGATAACAGACTTTCCAAAAGTAATAAGCAGGTCTGGCTGCAACAGCTTCAGCTTATCCGCATCCGGGCACGAAAGGAATACATCCTGGTAGCGCACAGCACCTGGCATTTCGTGGATGTTACTGATGGTATCGCCAACCAATATGGCACCTGTGGACTGCGTGAAAGCATAAAGGCTTTGCAACTGGTGAAGATTATACTTTTGCTGGCCGGCCACCACCAGCACACGGCTATACTTTAGGATCTCTTCCTGCAGTTTCAGCGAAACGTTCTGAGAAAGTATAAACTCTTGGGTTTCTTCCTCAATTACTTTAACTTTTGCATCATACTTTACTTCTTCGCCGGGGGCAGGGTAGAAGGGCTCACGCAAAGGCACGTTAATATGCACCGGACCAGCAGGGTAGGCCACTGCTTCGTTTAAGGCCTCAGACACCATGCGTTCGCTATGCCAAATAGCATCCGGGTGCGTTACGTCCAACGGGAAAGTATAACTCTGTTTGATATGCTGACCAAAAACATTTTGCTGCCTTATCGTTTGCCCGTCCAGTTGATCGATCCATTCAGTGGGCCTGTCGGCGGTAAGTATAAGCAGCGGTACCTGCTGGAAATATGCCTCTGCAACCGCTGGAGCGTAGTTTAAAGCTGCCGTACCTGATGTGCAAACCAGCACTGTAGGTTTTCCTGTTGTAAGCGCCATGCCCAGGGCTATAAAAGCTGCGGCACGTTCGTCACTCACCGTTCTCACTGTAAAACCGCCATGCCGTGCAAAGGCAATCGTGAGCGGCGCACACCTAGACCCCGGCGACAGCAACACGTTCTCAACGCCTTTCCGGGCACAAATCTCAGCAATGTTTACAACAGGTTGGATGATCATTTTTCAATGAGTGAATTAGTGAATGAGTGGGTGAGTGAATTTAGGAATGATAATTTCAACTGTTTGATTGAGCATTGGTTATTCCCTTTAATCGTCATTTCGAAAGTAATGAGAAATCTCTATAGAATTCTGTAAAGATCTCTCTCCGGCGATCGAGATGACAAAATAAGAAATTCTAAACATTCACTCATTCACTCAACCGCTCATTCAAAATTAACCAGTATTCTTCGCATTGTCTGCATTTTGTGCTGGGTTTCCTGCCACTCCTTTTCGGGGTTCGATTCCCCGGTAATGCCAGCGCCGGCATAAAGTATGATTTCCTGGTCGCGTACCTGCATGCAGCGCAGGTTTACGAATATGTGTGTGCCGGCAGGGCTGTTTACCGGACCCAAATAGCCACTGTAGTAACTGCGGTTGTAGCCTTCGTGGGAAAGTATAAATTGCAGGGCCGGCTCTTTAGGTAAGCCGCAAACCGCAGAGGTGGGGTGCAACAGCCGGAGCATATCTGTACCCAGCGTCGGGAAATCCACTTCTTTCAGGTCTACTTTAAAATCGGTGCGCAGGTGCATCAGGTTACCGGCTATTACAGTTCTAGGGCCAACCTCGGTGTACTCGCGCAGGCGCAGGCTTTTAAAACAGCTCAGGATGTAACGCTCTACCATGCCCTGCTCTTCGATTTCTTTCTGGCGCCAGATGGCATCGCCTACTTTTTCTACGGCTGGCTGCGTTCCGGCAAGGGCCACGGTTTTAAAGATCTGCTCCTCGTTTATACTTACCAGTACCTCTGGCGAGACTCCCATCCAGGTGCCAACACCCGGCACCGAAACCAGCGAAACAAAAGCGTTTGGGTAAGCCTGCAGCATGGCCTCAAAAGCAGCGACAGGAGAGAAGTTGGCAGGCAGTTTTTCGCTGTAGTTTCGTGAGAGTACCACCTTTTCCATCTCTTCGGATGTAATGGCTGCAATTGCTTTTTCTACGGCGCCCTTAAAGCCTAGCTCTGTTTGGTAAGAGGCCTGGTTTGTGGCTGAACTGTGCCAGTTTGATGTAGGTTGATTTATACTTTGTAGCGCTGCTGTAAAGTTCTGGGCGGCCTCTGCAGGGGCATCCGCAGTAGTGGTCATACTTCCGGTTGCGGCATCAAAGTATAAGTCGGCTTTTATGAATAGCTGATGTTCCTGCTCTGTGATGTTGAAGGGGCAAAACAGGAAACCAAAAGGGCTCTGCTCCAGGTTTGGCTGGTTTGTGGTGATATTCTGTTGCAACGAAATACATGCCTGTACCTGCTCAGTTAGTGGCAAACGCCACGCGGCCACTGCCTTATTCTGCACGATGGCTGTACCAAAGAATTGCTCTAAAGTGTGATGTTGGGTTTCTGCACCCATTGTAAATCTTTTAAAGTATAATGCTGTACTGTTTTTCTCCTGGCTCGTCATCCCCTTGCTCCTCCCGAATCAAGTCCGGGATCTGCGACTTCAAAGGAGGACTCTTGGCTACTACTTTTTCTTTTGTCATCCTGTAAGTGGTACATCCCGAACTCGTTTCGGGAGATCTTGGTAGAAGGGAGGTTAAGCCGTTGCCAAACACACCCTCAACCCCTCTCAAGAGTGGAATATTCGTGAATGATTGTCCCCTTTTTAAATCGCAGGTTCGGAACTTGTTTCTGGGCGTCCTCGCTATTATCCTGCTATTTCCTGGCCTTCCAGGCCAGTGGAGTCAGAGACTCAACATTATTGGTAGGACACGGGAATAATTCCCGCGCCATAAATAAAAATGAAACAGCTAAAAAATACAATAACTGATTTTCAATCAACCAATCATCAATCACGAAACCTACCGCCCTGTTGCAAGCAAGACGCAAAGTATTGCGTCTCTACATCCAAAAACCACCAACACCCAATAACTACTTTCTGTCAATAACCGCTACCGTCATGCGGCTGATGCACACCACATCACCAGCTTCAGTTGTGATCCTCGTTTCCCATACTTGGGTGCTTTTGCCTATGTGCAGCGCCGTTGCCTTGCCGTATACCCAACCTTCGCGTACGCTGCGGATGTGGTTGGCGTTTATCTCTAAACCTACGCAGGCTTTTGTTGTTGCATCTACGTGTATGTTGGCTCCTATACTTGCCAGCGTTTCGGCCAGGGCAACAGAGGCGCCGCCATGCAGCAGGCCCATGGGCTGGTGCGTACGATGGTCTACAGGCATTTTACCGCAGATGTACCCATCCCCGAACTCGGTCAGCTCAATGCCCAGGTGCTCTACCATGGTGTTTTTTCGCCACTCATTAAGGGTATCTAACGTAATAGGAGTTTTGTGCATACGCAGCGATGTCTATATTCGCACTTTGAAACAAGTAATCAGGCAAAAGTAGAAGAATTTTGAGTATTAAGAAAGTATACATTATCCGCCACGGGCAAACAGACTTTAACCAGCAGGGCATTGTGCAGGGCAGCGGTGTTGACTCTAATCTAAACGAGGTGGGGCAGCAGCAGGCTGCGATGTTCTTTCAGAAGTATAAAGACTTGCCTTTCGATAAAGTTTATACTTCCACGCTGAAGCGCAGCATACAGTCTGTGCAAGGGTTTCTGGACCTGGGCATACCCCACGAGCAGCACGCAGGTATAAATGAGATAAACTGGGGCCACCGCGAAGGGCAGCGCATCACACCTGAAGAAGATGCCTATTACCACCACATACTGCAAACCTGGTGCGAAGGAAATACGAGCGTGTGCATAGAAGGAGGGGAGAGCCCTGACCTGGTAACGGCAAGGCAAAGGCCTTTTATCGACCTCATCCTAAGCCGGCCCGAAGAAAAGACTATACTTATTTGCATGCATGGCCGTGCTATGCGCATACTTTTAAGCAATTTACTGCACTACCCGCTGCGCTGCATGGACGAGTTTCTGCACCAGAATTTGTGCCTGTACCAGCTCGATTTTACGGGCAGTATGTTCGTGGTAAAAAAGTACTGCGACACCTCTCACCTGAAGGAAAATGCACAGGAATTAGATAGCTTACAGCAGCTAAGAACAAATTAGCCCCATATAGTTTGAATAAAATATTTTTAGGTCTAATTTTGGGCGGATAAGAATTGACCTAAAACAGGCGACTAAACAACACGATACTATGGCTGAAGTAATAAAGATGCCTAAGATGAGCGACACAATGACTGAGGGGGTGATTGCATCTTGGCTGAAAAAAGAAGGTGATAAAGTAAGTTCCGGCGATATACTGGCCGAAGTGGAAACCGATAAGGCAACCATGGAACTGGAGTCATATGATGATGGCACACTTCTTTACATCGGTCCGAAAAAAGGTGAATCTGTACCTGTAGACGCTGTGATCGCTATTATCGGTAAAGAGGGAGAGGATATTTCCGGCCTGTTAAGCGAAATTGAAGGCGGTAGTGCCCCGGCTGCTAAAGAAGAAAAAGCAGAGGAGGCTAAGCCAGCCGCTAAAGAAGAGAAGAAAGAAGAAGCCAAGCCAGCTGCCGCTAAAGCAGAGGCTCCGGCTAAAACTACAGTAGATACCAGCAACATTAAGGCTAACGTTATCCGGATGCCAAAAATGAGCGATACCATGACAGAAGGTGTGCTCGTGAGCTGGCTGAAGAAAGTTGGCGATAAAGTAAAATCTGGCGACGTTCTGGCCGAAGTGGAGACTGACAAAGCTACGATGGAGCTGGAGTCTTACGAAGACGGTACGCTGCTTTACACCGGCGTTAACGAAGGCGACTCAGTTGCCATTGATGCTGTGATTGCCATTATCGGTGAAGAAGGTGCTGACTACAAGGCACTTTTAGATGTGGAAGGCTCTGGTAAACAAGAAGCCACAGAAACTGAAGAAGCTGTTGAAGCCGGTGTGGAGGAAGTAACCTCAGATAAAGTAGAAGAAACAAAAGTACCTGCCGAAGGTGCTGAAGCCGGCGCTGCAGAAGGCAATGGCCGTATCAAGGCTTCTCCGTTGGCTAAGAAAATGGCCAGTGAGAAAGGCATTAACCTGAGCCAGGTAAAAGGTACCGGCGAGGGTGGCCGCATTGTACAGCGCGACATCGAGAACTTTAAGCCATCTGCCGCTCCACAGCAGGCTGCTGCCCCTCAGGCTGCGCCAAGTGCTGCACAGGCTATACCAGGTGCACCTGCCGACTCTTACGAAGAGGTAGCTGTATCGCAGATGCGTAAGGTAATTGCCCGCCGCCTGGCCGAAAGTAAATTCTCTGCTCCGCACTTCTACCTGACCATGGAAATTGACATGGACAAGGCGATGGAAGCGCGTGTAAGTATAAATGAAGTATCTCCGGTTAAGGTATCGTTTAACGACCTGGTAATTAAGGCTGCTGCTGCTGCATTGCGCCAGCACCCTGCGGTTAACTCGTCGTGGCTGGGTGATAAGATCCGTTACAACAAGCACATTAACATTGGTGTGGCTGTGGCGGTAGAAGAAGGCCTGCTGGTACCGGTTGTGCGCAACGCCGACTACAAGTCGCTTTCTGCTATTGCAGCCGAGGTGAAAGACCTGGGCGGCAAAGCCAAGAGCAAGAAACTGCAGCCATCAGACTGGGAAGGTAACACTTTTACCATCTCTAACCTGGGCATGTTCGGTATCGAGGAGTTTACGGCCATCATCAACCCACCTGATGCGTGTATTATGGCTGTAGGTGGCATTAAGCAGACGCCTGTGGTGAAGAACGGCAACATCCAGATCGGCAACGTGATGAAGGTGACGCTAAGCTGCGACCACCGCGTGGTAGACGGAGCCGTGGGTTCTGCCTTCCTGCAAACGTTTAAGAACCTGCTGGAGAACCCGGTGAGAATACTGGTGTAAGATTCCGGACAAAAGATTTATTGACAAAGGACAATAGACCTTTGGGAATATAGAACTAACATGAAAACGCCTCTTCGGGAACGGAGAGGCTTTTTTTCGTTTTACAGGTTTGAGGTTAGTGTAATCAGCAAAGGCTTCCTTCTAACCTAGAATTTTTAGTTATTGATCTCGTTACCTTTCTACTCCAAAATAACTTTCTCCCGCTTTGGGTATTTCACCTCGTAGTGGAGATTGATCTCCTTTTGTTGTTGTCCGTCTATGGTTAACTCCCAGGTCACTTTGCCGGTCTTGATGTCAAGTTGCCCCGATGATAGCTCTACAGGGTTAACACTAATGTCACCTATTACCGACACCGGAATCTGGTCGAAGATTGTCAGCTTTACAGGCTGCGACTTTTTATTGCGAGCAGTTATCTTAAATCCGCGTGTCTCTACTACGTTACTGCCAATCGTTTTTTTCCTTGAATACTGCTCTACTTTCTCCCGGCCAATAACAATGTTCTTATCCCTGCCCAACGAAATGCCCAGCGTATCCTGTAAGGACTTCGCGTCCAGCACCGTGCGGCCTACATAAGCGTCTTCAAAGTATAAATTTGCCTCTCCCTCAAGCAAATTATATTGGTCCCAGTTAATTATTTGGGCAACCAGGAAAGCGTCTTTGTCTAATTTGGGAATGGCATAGTATTCATAAATAGCCTCTATCTGGTGCTTTTTCAAGTCAACCTGAAGCTTTTCCCCATTCGATTTAATGGAGTAGGGAGTTGCCACCTCAATTTCAACTGTTGTCTGGTTCTCTATCACCGTCGTCGGGACGGGATTAGCTATACTTTTACTACCCCTGATCTGAACGCCGGCAGCCCTTCCCAGTAAACTTCTCTCAAGGCCATAGCCGGTTACCACAACTTCTGATAATTGGGTTACATCAGTCCGCATGCTAACACGTAGTTCAGGTCTGGTGATGGGCATCTCCTGGGTTACCATTCCAATAAAAGAAAATACTAGCGTGGTAGCGTTGTTTGGTAAGGTAAGGCTGTAGTTTCCATTTACGTCGGTTACAGTGCCAATGGTGGTCCCTTTCACAACAACATTTACCCCCGGTATCGGCATGCCATCTTCAGCGCTTATTACCGTGCCTTTCACGTTCCTGATTGCACCAGCCATAGCCATTCCGTAAAGCGAGTTTTCAAAAGTAGTGTTCCGGGCATAGTTCAGGTTCCAGGTTTGTAACTCAGGAACCATTCCGCTTTGGTTCGGGTTGCCGTTCGAAAATCTTAGTTTTACATTCTTCCAATCCACGCCGGTATTCTGGAATACTTCGGCTTTATAGGTTAATTCCAGTGGGCTTTTGATGTTTTCTACCCGGATGTCATACTTCGGATACCAGCCGGCATTTGCAACTAAATAGGTAAGGCTTACTTTAGAATTAACTTGTTTCTCAGAACTGACCCTGATCTCGATTTCGCTGCCTGGCAAAGCGTTCTGGTTGTTTAACTCCTTAAGCTGTTGCTGCAGTTTGGCCTGTTGCTTTTTCTTTACTTCTATTTTGTTTTCAGTTTTTATCTCTTCCTCTTTGATCTTTGAGATCTCTGTTTCATAAAATTCGATGGCCTGTTTAAGCTGAACGATGGTGGCTCCCGCATTCTGTCCTCCTAAATTTTTGTTTTCGTTTAACAAGCTCAGCTTTTCTTTCAGAACGGATAGTCTGGCTTTATCGCGCGAAATAGCCAGTTCCAGGTCGCTGACCAACTTGTTCAGGCTGTCAATTTTTTCGTCCTTTTTTAGTTCATCCAGAAAATTGAATTTGTGGTTTACGGATAGGATTGTAAAATCTCCACTGGCTTTTACCTGAATGCTTTTCTCGTCAAGGTACGGCGAAAGGTTCCTGATTTTTAAGATGGTTTTTCCGGGCGGAATAGTGGTGTTTCCGGATTCAAATAGCTGCGCTCCGTTCAGGAACACCGTCACTTCGTTGATCTCTGTTTTTAACTCTTTCTCCTTAAAGGTCTGGGAGAATGCCTGCGTAACCAGGAAAAGTGAGAGGATAGTAAATGCAAGTCTCATAGGCTTTTTATACTATGATGCTGACTTGACATCTATTCCATAAATCTTTGGGAAATTTTTTTAGAGTAACGTTTAGTCTAGATGGTGTTTCGTTGGAGGGTCGCTGTGCTCTGCAAGATTCCTCCAATGGCATCTAGACAGTGTTGGACGAGGTTGTTCTCCCTTTTTCCAAGTAAGGACTGCGAGTAATTTTTTCTTTTTTTATTTAGGGAGAACAACCTGCATGGTTGGGTTATTTTCTCCTCTTAAATTCCTTTTTAAGTGGCGCTTTAGCCGCAGGCAATGCCGTTAATGTTGTATTGGCGACGTTGCCAGAGGCGTCGGGCTCCGGGCTGGCCACCCAAAGGAAAGACTGACTCTATCATGGGCCTCTCTATTGCAGGCAACTCTCTGGAAAAGAGCCACCCGTGCCGAAGCTAGCCCCTTGACTTTGTCATTTCCCAAGTATAACTTCGCCCCACCAAAGTCTTGCCTGGACGCCCCCGTCCGAAAGCCGAGGCTTTCTCCCGGCACCGCCCAGGCAAGACTTCGGGTCAGAAACTCCATTTCTTCCTTTGGCTCTTTTTCTGAGCGTTGCCCGCTTTAGTGGCCTTTGATGCCCTCCAGCCCCTGAAAAGCCTGAAAGACACGCCACTTTTAAAATCTGAAAATAATCCCAATCACGGCCAACTAGTAGCTAAACGGAAGTCTATTCGGCTTATCTGTCAATTTTAACAGATAAGCCGAATAGACTTTATGTTAAATATAGAAAATTAAATATAAACTACAATCACAGCCTCATCCTGACCCCCAGCGCCAGTTTAAAGATTTTGGCAGGGCTCAGGTATTTTGGGTTTTGGATGTAGGAAATAAGATACTCCATACTGGAGCCAAACTCATAGTATGCTGAGAATTTATTTAGCTTGTTAATCCTGGTAAAGTCTATCTGTCCGCCTAAAAGTATACTCCCGTGCAGGGCAGTCGGGAAGCCATAGTAGCCTTTTATATACTTATCGCCGGGCTCCTTTACAAAATAGTCGCTACCAAAAGTATAGCTAACCTGAGCTCCAATCCGTAGTGGTTGCCAGTCTATGGCCTTTAACTGTATTGGTTTAACAGGCCGGTAAGTTACTTTGATGGCAGAAGTTACAATCCTGTCGCCACCTATACTTTCAGGTAGGTACCCCAAAAAAAGGTCAGTTTCCAGTTTTTCGTTAAAGAAAGTACGCCCTACGCCAGCCGATAAAAAACCAATGCCGCCGGCAAACTGTGCTTTAAGGTGGTAAGCAGAAGCAGCAGGAGAGGCAAGAGTAGTTGTCTCGACAGTATCGGCTGTCTGCTCCTGTGCAAAGCCAGGTACATAGGTTGCGAGGCAGAGAAGCAGTGATAGTATACAAGTATAGAACAGCTTCATGTTAATAGTCTATCCTTTTTATATCAAAACCATCAGCCCATACTTTAAGGTAGGTATAGCCTCTTTTTTTAACAGTAGTAGTACCGTGGTATACGATGCCATTGTCGTAGATGTGGCCCGTATGAAAGTTGTGTATGTGGCCAAATAAACTCAGCTTAACCTTTTTGCTCGTTTCCAGCACGTTCTGGTAAGCATCCTCCAGGCTCCTGTCGAAGTCGCCGTCGTGTGGCGGTACATGCGAAACTACAATGGCCTGAGCAAAGTCTTCGTCTTCACGCTGGTAAAGCTCTTTGCTTAGCCATCCTATGTCTGGCACCTGGCCGTTAAAACCGTACTCGCGGCTGTTGGTATCTACAAATACAAACTTGGTATGGCCATAGGAAAACGAATAGTTAAGCGGACCATACATCTGCTGGTACACTTTGCTGCCATTGGCCAGCAGGTCGTGGTTACCAACCACAGTCAGGTAGGGCCATTCAAGGTGCTCCATAATATCGTGCACCCACTTGTGCTCCTGAGTTAAACCGAAGTCAGAGATATCGCCCTGGTGTATCACAAAGTCAATGTTTTCAAAGGTGTTGGCGTGCTTTACAAAATCTACAGCATCGTCGTAAAAGCGCTGGGTATCTCCCATTACAAGTATGCGGAGTGTATCGCCGGGTTGTTGCTGTAGCAGGCGGGCAAGGTTTTTCGCTGTAAGGTCGCGTTCGTGGCTTTCGAGCCTGATCTGGTTGGGGTGATATTCGAAAAGATCATCGCAGGAAGTAAGACCCAGGCTTAAAAGCCCGAGTAAAACCAGGTACTTCATTTTTTTCATAGTTGTAGGGTAGCGGTTGCATTATTTTAAAATCTATACGGACTAAAAAGCCGGATAGCATTTGGGAACACCTCTAAGCATTAATCCTGCTTTAAGGCTGGCACGTAAAACTTTTAGTGATACTCCATGAGGTGCACCAATTACTAGTTTTACGAAGGTTTGTACTTAAAGTGTTAAGCGGTAAACAGGCATTACCTGATTATGTTTGGCATAAAGTATAACTGCAACTTAGTTATCCAGGCTCCAGAACTGGCCGTCAGTTGTCTGGAAAAATACCAGGCCATGCTTTTTAGCGTAGTAAACTTCATTGATCTTATCTGTCCGGCCTGGCGGCAGGTAAAACTTTACGCGTAATACCCTGTCGTAGGTTACCTCATCTAACGTAAGGTTGTTTATCAACTCGGCTTCTACCTGGTACTT
Source organism: Pontibacter aydingkolensis (assembly GCF_019443125.1). Lineage (GTDB taxonomy): Bacteria > Bacteroidota > Bacteroidia > Cytophagales > Hymenobacteraceae > Pontibacter > Pontibacter aydingkolensis. Next base: position 12,649 of record NZ_JAHYXK010000015.1, read on the forward strand.
ATCCAGGTAATCGTCGGCAGCGGTTTTGCCGGTTAAAAGGGCTACAAAATTATCAGTAAAGTCTTGTTCTCCAATGTTTCTGATAGCCAGAATATTGTTTTCCGCCAGCACTACAAAGCCCAGATCATTTTGCTTGCCCTGATATGTAAGCAGGTAGTATTCATACTTTTTATCACCGGTTGGGCCTGTTAAAGTGCGTGTGTCTTTTTTAACCGAAATGGTAAGCTCTTCTTTCTCGCCAGTATGGCTGGTAAAATTCAGTTTTGTGTCTGATTTGGTTTGCAGCCATTCTTCTGTCTGTTCGGTAATACGCAGCGTGTCTTTTTTGCAGGAGCTTAACGCAAGCAGCATACAGCAGAGCAGGTATGTAAAGTATAAACCAGGTTTCATAAAATGGTTGTAAGATATATCTGTTAGATACTTTATACGGGCAGATGGTTGCATGGGAGGTGTAAAGTAAAATTAAGAATAGCTGCTAAAAAGACCTCACAGCGTCTGTAACTTGTCCCGAAATACCCCGGGAGACCTGTGAGCGCCTGCGCCAAAGGCTTTGCTTCTTAGCTACCAAGACACTCACAGGTAATTAAGACACTGTGAGGTCATCTCTGAATGAATCTATAAAATCCCCCGAATCACCGGTTCGGACATTTTGGCGCAAAGTATAGCTTTGGCTTTTTGTTTGAAGAGTGCTTAGCTTTACAAACAGCAAGTGCAGCCCAAATGCAGCAGTTGCGTATGTTTAATCTGACCAAGTATAAAAAGATGACTAAAATAAGATCTACCACAGTCTGCGGAATTTTTCATAACGGCGAAGTAGCCCTGGGTGCCGACGGACAGGCTACCATGGACAAGCACATTGCCAAAAGCAATGTAAAGAAAATCCGTAAGCTGTTGGATGGAAAGATTGTTACAGGTTTTGCCGGCTCAACTGCTGATGCCTTTACTTTGCTGGAGCGTTTTGAGGAAAAACTGAACGCTTACCAGAGCAACATGAAACGTGCTGCCATTGAGTTGGCCAAAGACTGGCGCAAAGACCAGTACCTCCGCAAACTGGAGGCTATGATGGTTGTTGCCAACAAAGATGAACTCCTCATCATTTCAGGTACTGGCGATGTGCTGGAGCCGGATAACCAGATCGCTGCCATCGGCTCGGGTAGTATGTATGCCCACGCTGCCGCTTTGGCACTAAAAAAGCATGCCCCACATTTATCGGCAGAAGAGATGGTGCGCGAGTCGCTCAACATTGCTGCTGATATCTGCATTTACACTAACCATAACCTGATCATTGAAACACCTGCTAAGTAGGAGGAGTTGGTTATTAGTTGCTGGTTATTCGTTATTGGGAAATGTAGAGACGCAATACTTTGCGTCTTGTCTGCTACAGAGCGATAGATTTTGTTAATCGTTGTTGGTTAATCGTTGTTAGCAGAGAAGAAATTGTTTTTACCTGTAGGCTAAATTGAGGGGCATTTCAAATATCATTTTTAACCTTATGCATTCGAATAACGAATAACGATAATTGAATTGCGAAACTCATTACCAGAACAAAAAAACCAATAACGAATAACCAATAACCAATAACAAAATAAGTCTTACCTTTGCCGCCTCGTGCTGCTATGTATGGCAGTACTGGCCTAAAGCAAACTACTATGGAAGTATCAAATTTCTTAAAGAAACACTACAAGCACTTTAACGCCGCATCGCTGATTGATGCCGCCGAAGGGTACAAAACACATCTGAACAACAGTGGTAAAATGCTGGTAACGCTGGCTGGTGCCATGTCTACAGCAGAAATGGGTATTATACTTGCCGAGATGATCCGCCAGGATAAGATCCACGCGATTTCGTGTACAGGTGCTAACCTGGAAGAAGACATCTTTAACCTGGTGGCCCACGACTTTTATGAGCGCGTGCCGCATTATAGAGAGCTTTCTGCCGCTGATGAAGAAGAGTTGCTAAGCCGCCACCTGAACCGTGTTACCGATACGTGTATCCCGGAAGAGGAAGCCATGCGTCGTTTAGAGCACACGGTACTTAAGTATTGGGTTAAAGCAGATGAGGCCGGTGAATCATACTTCCCGCACGAGTTCTTTTACCAGATACTGTTAAGCGGTGATTTGGAGCAATACTACCAGATTGACCCAAAGAACAGCTGGATGCTGGAGGCTGCCAAAAAGAACCTGCCTATTATCTGCCCGGGCTGGGAAGACTCAACCTTGGGTAACATTTACGCAGGCCACGTGATCAGCGGCGACGTAAAGAACGTGCATACCGTTAAAACAGGTATACAGTATATGATGGAGCTTGCCGAATGGTATACCAACACAGCTAAAGAGGAGTCTACGATTGGCTTCTTCCAGATTGGCGGTGGTATTGCCGGCGATTTCCCGATTTGTGTGGTACCAATGCTGCACCAGGATCTGCAGCGCGACGGTGTTCCATTGTGGGGTTACTTTGCCCAGATATCAGACTCAACAACCAGTTACGGCTCATATTCCGGCGCTGTGCCAAACGAGAAAATTACCTGGGGTAAACTAGGTAAAGAAACACCTAAGTATATGATCGAATCGGATGCTACTATTGTGGCCCCTCTGATTTTTGCTTTGGTGCTGGATATGTAACAATCGCTAAGTATACAATATAAAACAAAAGCCCGGCAACCTGTGTTGCCGGGCTTTTGTTTTATATTGTATTTACTATATTTTTGAGTTTAAACTTCAATCTTTTTTATGAAAACAATTTTTACTCTTCTTTTTACATTTCTTACCTTTTTAGCATTTGCCCAGCAAAACTGGGTGCCTGGCACCTACACCACATTGCAAGGCGAAAAAGTTCAAGCACAGATAAACGACTTAAACTGGGACCGTAATCCTTTGCATATTGAAGTAAAAGTAAACTCAGCATCAGCAGTACAAAAACTAACAGTAAAAGATATTAAGGATTTTTCCTTATCCACAGGAGATAAGTATGAACGTTATATTGTAGATGTTGATAAGTCTCCAGTAGAGCTTAACCAACTGAAATTAGATGATCTGCCATTGATAGAGCGTGATACGGTGTTTCTGAAAACATTAGTAACAGGTAATGCGGAGCTATACTATTTAAAAGACGGTGCATCAAAAGAACATTATTTTTTGAAAACAGGAGATGAGACACCGTTGGAGCTGATTTATAAAGTTACACTTTTAGAGAATGAAAGCGGTACAAGTGTATCCAGAGTACCTATTTACAAAGGAATGCTTAGCGCAAAGCTCACTGCATGCAATGAAATATCGGAAAAGATTTCCAAGGTGCCGTTTAAGATGAATGCTTTAATGAGTTTAGTAGAAGATTACAACACATGCACAAGCGGCACAACAAACACATATACAGCTAAGAAGCAAGCAATAAAGCATAATATAGTAACACTTGCCGGAGGCACTTTTACTACACTTGACTTTACAGGTACCGATTATCCTAACTTGATTGGTAAAGATTTCAAGGGTACTAACTACACTGTTGGTGTTTCTCTTCTATCAACTTTGCCAAGGGCACGAGCCAAATGGGCTATTCGAAATGATCTGATGTTTAAGCCTTTGAAAGCTGAAAATAAGCATGAAACAGGCAATAACAGTGGACAGGAAAATTACACTAGCGTACATACTAAATTTGATATAGGTTATGCAGGATTGAATACATCAGTGCGTTACAACATTTTGGATGCATCCATAAAGCCATACGTTAGTCTTGGAGTTTCTTATAATTTAATGGTTTACAACAACAGTACTCAGGAAACCTACAGAAGATACTACGGTATAGAGAATACAAGACAAGAAGAACCGATGAAGGACTATGCCAAGCATGAGCCGGCTTTGTTTTTTAGCCTTGGGCTGAGTACAAAAAGAATATTGGCCGAAGGTAAGTTTGAAAAAGGAAGTGCTTTTTCTCCTTATGTTTATTTAGGATCGAGCCGAAGTACATTTGCTTTCCAAGTCGGCTACATTTTAAAGTAGTATTTAATTGATTATAAAGCTAATAGCTGTATTCCTTGTCAGGGTTATAAGTAGTCTGGTGAGACAAGATTTACTGACACAGTGTACTTTAAAAATTATATAAGTAGGAGGCCGGGAAGATAAATTTCCGGCCTCCTGTTTTTATGATGGTTTTGCTCTTTATATTTAGCAGTTTTTATACTTTAAAAAACCTATATATGAAGGCAACTTTTACCTTGTTTTTACTCTTAACCTGCACTTTGGCGTTTGGCCAGAAAAGTTTTGTGGCTGGTTACTACCTCACGCACACCGGCGATACCGTGCAGGCACACATCAACGACCAGAACTGGAAGAAGAACCCTTCTGTTATCGAAATCAGAAATGACCAGAACAGCTATGTGGTGCAGAAGTTGAATGTTACGGATATCCGTGGGTTTGCACTTTCTACGGGGGATGCGTTTGAGGCTTTTATTGTGGACCTTGAAAAATCTTCTGCTAAAGCGGATGAGATTGTTTTGCTGGGCAGTCAGCCAGTAGTTGTACGGGACACCGTATTTCTTCGTGCTATAGTGAAAGGGAATGTAAGCCTGTTTTACCTGAACGACCAGGATTCGCAGGAGCATTTCTTTATAAAAAAAGGAGAGGAGGCGCCGGTAGAACTGATATATAGAACAGTTCCGCAGCAGAATGGAGATAGGGTGGGGTATATGCAAGTGGCAATTTACAAAGGCATGCTTACTGCCAAGCTTACAGATTGCCCGGAAGTAGCCGGCAAGATTCCTGGCGTAAGCTTTAAGCTGACATCATTAAAAACCATTATAGAAAACTATAACCATTGTGTTAGCGGCACAAAAGGTGATTTCCAGGCAGCAGAAGAGAAAATGACGTTCCGCCTGGCTGGTAGTGGTGGATTAACTTATACTTCTTTGGCCATAAAAAACGATCCGGACAAATCAATTTCAGGAAAAGATTATAATGGCGTGAGTTATACTTTTGGTGTCTCGCTTATTTCTACGTTTCCGAGGCGTAAGGGTAGAAGCTCTCTGCTAACTGAAATTATGTATAAACCCCTTAAAGCTAGCGGAACAGGCAAGGAAGTGAACAGCTTTTCGGAAGAGGTTTATAAGACAACTACCACAACTTTTGACATGGCGTATGTAGGCGTTAATATTTTAGGGCGCTACATAGTGGCTGATACCAAACTCAGACCATACATTATGGCCGGGATGGGGCACAATCTGTTAGTATCAAACAAAAGCCGACAGGTAATTTATAACCGATTCTATGATGAGGAAACCACTACTGAAAAAAAGATGAATACCGATGATCTTCGTAAATATGAGCAATCATTACAGGTAGGTATAGGTGCCGAAATTAAAAACATTCTGGCCGAGCTGCGTTTCGAGAATGGAAATGGATTTTCTCCTGTGTCGGGTATAAAAACCATTAATAACTCTTTATCTTTCCGTGTAGGGTACATGCTAAAATAGACTTGGAATGATAAACTAAAAGGCTGGCTGATTCTCTTCAGCCAGCCTTTTTTTTTACTTTTACTGCTGCTGTGTAACCAGCTTTTCAGCTCTGTACACATTATCTGCAGCCTGCAGAATCTTGCCTTTCAGCTTTGGATTGTAGTTAGGCCGTTCCGCCAGAAACTGCCGGATAACAGCCGCAGCCGATGCGCTTTGATATGTGCTAAAGGTAGCTTGAAGCCAGTTAGTCGGGAAGAAGATATCGCCGGTCAATTGGATTTCCTCTACCAGTTCAAGGCTCTCACGCAGGTACTTTTCAGAAGTGTGGCTGCGCAAGGGGTGGTGCAGGTAACCAAGCGCCGAGGCTACCCAGGCTTCTTTTTCACGATTCTCTTCTTTTTTAAGCGAGGCGAAAAAAGCGTCGCGCACCTGTACATCAGCCGATAAAGCCGGCATCATGAACTGCAGTCTTTTCCGGCGGTCCGGGTTTTTAATGCGCTCCAGTTGGTTGTCAAGTATGGTATTGCCATCAGGGTATTCTCGAAGGGCCAGAGCCAGGGCCAGCGAAGTATAATCATCCTCTGTCAGCTTTACGCCATTAGGTGCTTGCTGCGTATTCCATACCTCGTACAGGCGTTTGGTAGCTTCCGGTGTCAGGGCAATATCCTGGTAGGCTTTGAAAAGAAGTTTCTTTGCATTGGCAGATTTTTGGTTCTGCATGGTTTGCCATAGCTCTTTTTCATAAAGCGAGGCTACCTCACTGCGCCTTTCAGTTGTCAGGAACCTCCAGTATACATCACCCAGGTAGTTGGTTAGCAGCCTGATGTTTAGCTCTTCTGTTTCTTTTGCAGCCATTGTTGCTGTAAAGTGCAGCAACAGGTCAGGGTTTACGTTCCCTGCCAGCATATTTTCATACAGGTTGATATATGCTGAAGCACGCATAACAGGATCTTTTAGCCCTGCAATGGATAACAGTTTCCTTTCAAGCGATCCATGTTTTTGTTCGATAGGGAACAGTCCATACCCTTGCCCTGACGAGTTGAAGAGTATAAAATCAGGTTGCTCCTTGCCTATGGCTTCTTTTAAGTCTACCTGCTGGGCAGCCATGTTTACTGTCAGTTCTTCTACACGGTCAGGGTATACCAGCGCGACTTCAAAATACTGCGGCCAAAGCCTGTCAGAGACGTCTTCACCTTTCTGCGAAATTGTAAATGAGGTTATTTTATTTTCAGCTGTTTTAAGTTCGTAGTTAAACTGTGGTCTACCGGTTTCGTTTACCCAGACCTGGTTCCATGCCTGCAGATCAGCAGGTGTTCGTGCATCCAGAATTTCGATAAGCTGTGGCCATGTGGCGTTGCTGTTGGCATACGTTTTCAAGTATTCCCTAAGTCCGTCTTTAAAATCAGCTTCTCCCATCAAGCGTTCTAACTGGCGCATCATAATAGGTGCTTTATGGTAAATAATATTGCCATACAAGGTGCCGGCATCCTGCAGGTTTTCCAGTTTCTGGCGTATTGGGTTAGCGCCAGCAGTACGGTCTACGCCGTAAGCAGCCGGAAAATGAGAAAGCAGGAATTTCAGGTCGTAGTTTGAGTCTGCCATGGTAACCTGAGATATCTTGTCGGCCATAAAGTTGGCGAACACCTCTTTCATCCACACATCGTTAAACCACTGCATCGTTACCAAATCGCCAAACCACATGTGTGCCGTTTCGTGGGCAATCAGGTTGGCGCGTGATACACGTTGGTCTTTGGTGGCGCCTTCGTCCAGGAAAAGGGTAGAAGCCTTATAATCGATGGCTCCCACATGCTCCATGCCGCCGTACTGGAAATCGGGTATGGCTATAAAATCGAACTTCTGGAAAGGGTAGGGGATCTTTGTGTAGTCCTCCATAAAAGACAGTGCATCGGCGTGTATCTTAAAGATAGGATCTATACTTAGCTTTAGTTTGCTGCTGTCTGTTTCGCGGTGGTAGAAATTCATGGGCCTGCCAGCTTCAGTGCGCGTAACCAGGTCAAAATCGCCGGCTACAAACGAAAACAGATAAGTGCTAATGGTATCGGACTCCTGGAAGCGGTAACTTTTCTGGTCATCCTTTGCTATTATATCCTGCAGGGGAGCATTGGCAAGAGCTTTCCAGTTGCGCGGTATACTTAACGTTAAGGTAAAAGTAGCTTTCAGGTCGGGCTGGTCGAACACCGGGAAAACGGTACGTGCCCTGTCAGGCACCAGCAAAGTATAAAGGTAATCGTCGTTGCGGTTAAGCGACATGTTACCGGCAATAAAGTCAATTTCAATTTTGTTCTCACCTACTTTCAGGTATTTTTTGTCGATCAGGATATGCTCGTTCTGGAAGGTAATAGGTATAGTCCTGCCATTGGCTTTTATACTTTTGATGTTACTTTCCTGCTCCTTAAAATCGATTTGCAGCGGTTGCTCATTCCTGGCTAGTGTAAGCGTAATTACCTCTGATGCTGCAATCGGGTCACTTTTTTGGGGTGGTATGGTTAAATGCAGGTTGTAATTTATCTTGCTAATCACTTTTTTGCGATACACGGCCAGTTGCTGCGACACGCCTGACTCGATGGCAAGAACATTAGATTGCGTGGCCGTCTGGCTACAGGATACAGCGGCTAAAAGTGAAAGAGATAAAGCGCAGGTTTTAAGGGTATATGAGGTGATTTGTTTCATGCAGGTTAGTTTGTGCTATATGTAAAGATAAGCATTGCAGGGGATATATGGTAGGGGAGATGGGTTATAGTTCAGTATCCAACCACCCCTGCCCCTCCTTAACCAAGGAGGGGCAGGGGTGACACTAAGCGAAAGTATAAACACTATAGCATGTGCTTAACCTCCCTTCCACCAAGATCTTTTCAAGATGACAGATAAGGATTGCTTGGACTATGTTGATGGCAGTTGGTGCAGTAAGTAAAACTCCCCTCCTTGGTTAAGGAGGGGCAGGGGTGGTTGGACCCGGTGCTGCAGAACACAAAGAAAAAAAGGCGGCTGAAGTATACCCCAGCCGCCTTTTTATATTTCAAAGTATAAATACCTTAAGCAGGTACCATCATTTTTTCTTCGCGGTTCCAGTGACGGTGCTTTTTAATGGCAGCTATAAACTTCTCCGCAAATTCGTCTGCATCAGCATCGTTGCCGGCTGTTACCACACCTTTGTGTTCTTTTACATCACGTGATGTTGGCTCTGCATAAACATACCCTCCAATAGAGGTTTTCTGAAGCAATTCAATTCCATGTCCGGAGGTGGCAATGGTTTTGTGGTGCTTAAAGGCCTCGTTTATAAAGTGTAGCGCATCGCCTTCCCGCATCAGGGTATGTATACTTTCTTTGCCGTCCGGAATATAAACAGCATCATACATAATAGAACCTGTGGTTACATGGCTTTTGTCCGTTTCTACCATCTCGCCATTGCTGGCTTTTTTCATGCCATGTAACTTAGAAATTATCTTTACCATGGCGCCTGCGTCTGTAAGCGCCTGTTTTACCTGCATCAGTTCGTTGTAGTCGAAACCGTTTTCTACAAGTATGGCCACTTTTCTCGATTTTACAGTTTCAATCTTGTTCCGCTCCATACTTACTGCCGGCGACTCCTTCACAGATTTGCCATTTTTCATTTGTTTCGAAGCCTCGTTATCCTCGTAGTGGCCCGTAGACTCCTGATCAAAGTTTTCATGTACTTCTACACCAACGCCTGCTGCCACCATTTTGGCAAAGTTCATATCTATTTTAGAGAAGTGGCCTACCATGCGCTGGCGTATCTCTTTAGATTCTACCTTGCCTAACTCGAAGTGTGCAGCCTCTACAATGTGCTTTTGCTCTACCTCTGTCATAGAGTTCCAGAACAAGGTTGCCTGGCTGTAGTGGTCGTTAAAGCTCTGGCTGCGGGCGCGTATCTTGTGGCCTTCCACTTTTTCCATGTAGTGCACAAAGGCACCCTGGTTTTCGGGGGCCATCATTGGGCAACCGCCGCCGATAGAGTTAGGCCAATAGTTTGCCTTGCCCTTGTTTATAGTCTGGCGCATAAAGCCTGCTTCCTGGTTGTTATGGACCGGGGCAAGAGGGCGGTTAATGGGCACCTCGGCAAAGTTGGCGCTGCTAAAGCGGTTTATCTGTGTATCGAGGTAAGAGAAAAGGCGGCCTTGCAACAGTGGGTCGTTTGTTACATCAATGCCCGGCACCAGGTTGCCCGGATGGAATGCTACCTGCTCTGTTTCTGCAAAGAAGTTATCGGGGTTGCGGTTCAGCACCATTTTTCCAATTGGTTTGCGCGGCACCAGTTCTTCCGGTATTATCTTGGTGGCATCCAGCAGGTCGAAGTCAAATTTAAATTCATCTTCTTCCTCAACAATCTGCACACTTAATTCAAATTCAGGGTAGTTGCCACTATCAATCGCTTCCCACAGGTCACGACGGAGCCAATCCGGGTCTTTACCAGCTAGTTTCTGAGCTTCGTCCCATACCAGCGAGTGCGCCCCAAGTGTAGAGCGCCAATGAAACTTAACAAAACGGGCTTTACCTTCTTCGTTAATAAAACGGAAAGTATGAACACCAAACCCATCCATCATTCTAAAGCTGCGCGGTAAGGCTCTGTCAGATAATACCCACATAATCATGTGGTTTATCTCCGGCATCAGCGAGGCAAAATCCCAGAAGGTGTCGTGCGCAGCAGAAGCCTGCGGCATCTCGTTGTCGGGGTCTGGTTTAATAGAGTGCACCAGGTCTGCGAATTTGTTTGCATCCTGTATAAAGAACACTGGCATGTTGTTGCCAACCAGGTCATAGTTGCCTTCTTCGGTGTAAAACTTAGTGGCAAAGCCCCGCACATCGCGTACTGTATCAGCAGAGCCCCTGGAGCCCACTACAGTAGAAAAGCGCACAAAAACAGGCGTTTTTGTATTCGGGTCCGTCAGGAATTTGGCTTTGGTATACTTCTTCATGGAATCATCGTAGGCCTGGAAGTAGCCATGCGCACCTGAACCTCGGGCATGAACTACGCGCTCTGGAATATTCTCATGATCGAAGTGGGTCATTTTTTCACGGAAGTGGAAATCCTCCATTATGGTAGGCCCCCTTGATCCTGCTTTAAGCGAGTCGTCGGTGTGGTTAATGCGCAGTCCCTGATCCGTGGTCATGTAATGCCCCTCTTTTTCCTGGCGATACGGATCCAGTTGTTGCTTTTTACTGTCCTGACTTACAGTTCTGGCTTTGTCATTATTGGTGGGCTTGTTTTCGCTTTCGTTTTTCTTCATGGGTTTTTTATAGCTTGTAAATGAAACAGTTGATCAAAGGACCTGAAGTATAAAAGTATATTCTGGTAGCACCGCTCTTGTGTTTTATACTTAGAACACTGCCTATATTTCAAAGCAGTACGCATGTATTAGTGTATTGTTGAATTATTTGCAGGAATTAATACATTAAAATGGGGTTAAAATTGACTTCTTTTCAGATGTATGCAGGTGTGTGTAACTAGGAATGTAAGCAGTGAGGTAGTTTTGATGGGGTTTTTTCTGAAGTATAAGACTATATTGCTATGCCTGGCTCAATAGTATTATAGAGGTATGCATGGAAGCATTAAAGATGGGTTGATTTATATTTCCTATTGTAGCCGTAACAAAAGTATAAACTGCTTGTGCAGTAGTATTAGTAGCAGTAGATAATTATATTTTCAGGTCTAAACCCTGAGCAACTCCTTTGTTAGCTGATCAGCTCCCGTCTTCCAAACCTGAACTCGTCTTCTTTCAGGAAATACTCCCCGCATCGCTGGAGTATGATCAGGTTATCGATTGTAATCTCCCAGTCGAAGTTATACTGGCACAGGTAAGAGAGCAAGGGGCCTAAAACCTCCGGGCTTGTATCGCCGAGGGCCAGGGTAATATGGGGCAGCCACATGTTTTTATTGTAGTAAACGCCCATTTCGGTACTCATTTCTGAAATGTCTTTGTGCAGTCGCTCATGCAGGCGGTTAAGCGGGGGAGTTCGGAGCACCGGGATATAGACCACCGGTTTTTCACCCGGAAATATTCCCAACCCTGTAGTTCTTACGGTAAACTGCTCGGTTTCGTAACTGGCCATGTCCAGGTACTGTTTCAGTTCCTCCATGTCTACTACCTCGGCAGTAAGTAAAGTTAAATGCGGATAGGGAGTAATTTTGACACCATTCAGTCCGAATTTCTTCTCTAAATACTCCGTGAGCTCATTAACCCGTTCAGAAGTCTTTTTATCTAAAAGCGAAGCAATTGCGATCATAAGGAAAGGCTTTTAGTACCTGTGGCCATCAGTAAAAAAACGATGTAAAAGTATAAATGTTTAAATCAATAAGCGATATAGTTTTGTCGCGATGAATCAGAAAGGCTTATACTACAAACAGCTAATAAAGTTATCGGGACACCATATTACACTTTATTTTTAAAGTTGCCACAGAGGTGCAGCACTTTTTCTCTTTGCGCTATGTTTTTATCTCACGGCCAAAAATAAGTACCTTTGTATTCTAATTTCCCGCTATAGCACATGATCTCCATCAATAACCTGAATTTTCACTTTGGCAGCCGCCCTATGTACGAGGATGCCAACCTGCACATTAAGCCTAAAGACAAGATTGGCCTCATCGGTTTGAACGGAACCGGAAAGTCTACGCTGCTGCGCATAATTGTAGGGGAGTATAAGCCCGATGGAGGCAGCATACAAATGAGCAAGGAAACCACCATCGGTTTCCTGAACCAGGATTTGCTGAGCTACGAAACACACGAAAGTATACTTGCTGTGGCCATGCAGGCCTTTGATGAGGCCATGAGCCTGCAAAAAGAGATTGACAGGGTACTGGTAGAGTTTGAAAATAACTTCCATGATAACCTGGTAGATAAACTGGCAGCCTTGCAGGAGCGATTTGAGGCACTGGGCGGCTATACCATGCAGGCAGAGGCAGAAGCGATTCTGGAGGGGCTTGGCTTTACTACAGAAGAACTGCAGCAGCCGCTAGCATCGTTTTCGGGTGGCTGGCGCATGCGTGTGATGCTGGCTAAAATCCTGTTGCAGAAACCCTCCTTGCTTTTACTTGATGAGCCTACCAACCACCTCGATCTACCTTCCATTAAATGGCTGGAGACTTACCTGGAGCGTTTCGAAGGTGCAGTCGTGATCGTGTCGCATGACCGTGAATTTCTGGATAAGACTACCAACATGATTGTGGAGGTAGCCAACGCGAAGCTAAACGTATATGCCGGTAACTATAGCTTTTATGTTGAGGAAAAGGCATTGCGAAATGAAATTCAGAAAGGCGCTTACGAAAACCAGCAGGCACACATCCGGCAGACAGAACGCTTTATAGAACGCTTTAAGGCAAAGGCCACTAAGGCCAAGCAGGCCCAGAGCCGAATGAAGCAACTTGACAGGATGGAGCGCATTGAAGATGTAGCCCCTGATGCCGCTAAAGTAAATTTCAGCTTTAAGTTTAACACACACCCTGGCCGCCACATACTGCGCCTCGAGCACATGAGCAAGGCCTACGGCGATAAAGTTATTTTCAGAGACACAAATGTACATGTGGAGCGCGGCGATAAGATTGCTTTGATCGGTGGTAACGGTAAAGGTAAATCTACGCTGCTGCGCATAATTGCCGGCACTGAGCCTATTAAAGGCAAGCGCGAACTGGGGCATAACGTGATCATGTCGTTTTACGCGCAGCACCAACTAGAGTCGCTTAACGTGGACAACGAGATGCTGCAGGAGATGCAACAAGCCGGGTCAAAGAAAACGGAGATGGAATTGCGCACGCTGCTGGGCTCTTTCCTCTTTACCGGCGATGATGTGTTCAAAAAGATCAAAGTACTTTCGGGTGGCGAGAAATCAAGGGTTGCGCTGGCGAAAACGCTTATTTCAGAAGCCAATTTCCTGATGCTCGATGAACCTACCAACCACTTGGACATGCAATCGGTAAATATTCTAATACAGGCCTTGGAGCAGTATGAGGGAACGTTTATCATCATCTCTCACGACAGGTATTTTGTAGAGAACGTGGCTACCAAGATATGGTACATTGAGGATTACCAGCTGAAAGAGTACCCGGGCACTTACCATGAATATGAAGCCTTCCAGGAGAAGCGTGAAAAAGACACTAAAAAAGAGTCAGCTCCTGCACCTGAAAGCAAGCAGAACAATCAGCCAAAGCAGACTAAAGAGAAAAGCGAATATACACGGCTAAATAACCAGCTGAAGCAGGTAAATAAGCAACTAAGCGAAGTAGAAAACCAGGTGCAGCAGCTGGAGGCAAAGTTAGCAGACCACGAAAACGAGATGGCCGACCCGAAAGTATACAGCGATGTAGCGCTGCTGCAGGAGGTAACCGCAAAGTTTGACAAGGTAAAGGTGGAGCTTGATAAGGCCCAGGAGAAGTGGGAAGAGCTGATGCTGGAGGTTGAGGACCTGGAAGCGAAACTGGCTGAGTAATTATAACCCGAAAGTATAAAAAGTATAAAGAACCCCGGTGCAGATGTGCCGGGGTTCTTGTTTTTAATCGGGAGTGGAGTTTATACTTTAACCTTATCTTTTCCATAGCAAACAAGACGCAAAGGATTGGGTCTCTACAGTTGTATAAGCTTGTAGGGACAGGTCGCGACCCAATGCCGTCAACTTAAGCATTTAAGTATGTATGTTGTCATTTCGAACAGCGTGAGAAATCTATCCAGAATTAGTGCAGAAGGAATTTTATAAAGATCTCTCCTTTCGTCGAGATGACAGCTTTTTCTTTGACGGCATTGGGTCGCGACCTGTCCGCATGATGGCTGCAGCTATGATACTTCTACTTTGCCTGAAGTAGCAGCAGAGATTCCCCTCTTGAGGGCAGGTTCGTTTTATTCTTTCATTTTGCCCCCGCTCGCGTCCTGGTAGTGTGTGTGAGCCGTGTGGTTGTCGCTTAATCTCTCTTCAACCATAAGTAATCAGGATAATTAGTTCTCCAGTTTAACGATAAGACCCTCATCCCCCTGTATTTCTATACTTTTCTGAAGTCCTTGTTCCTTGCGATTCTGATGTGTGGAAAGTATGATCTTGCCAGAGTAGCTGTTATGTGGTGTATCAAACGTACAGGCCTTGCTGCTGAGGTTTAATATGATAAGGTACCTAGTTTCTTCATGTTCCCGGAGGTAGGCAAGGAGAGGGGCATCTACAGAAACGGGATTATAATTGCCAATTTTAAGAGCTGGTTCGCTTTGCCGCAGTTGTATCAGTTGCCGGTGCAACAAGATCATGGAGTCTTCTTTTTCCTTCTGAGCAGCTACGTTTACCTCTTCGTAGTTATCGGCCAGTGGCAACCAAGGCTCTCCGCTGGAAAATCCTGCGTTCTTACTGTTATCCCACTGCATAGGAGTGCGCTCAGGGTCGCGGCTCAGGTTTTTGCCAGGCATGTTAAGCCCCTGTGGGTCCTGCACCTGGTCTTCAGGAATTGGTACATTCTGCATGCCCAGTTCATCGCCATAGTATATAGTAGGTGTACCGCACAGCGTAAGCAGCAGCATAGCGGCAGTTCTGGCCTGCGCTGCGCCAACCCGGCTCGCAATACGCTTTTGGTCGTGGTTGCCCAGCACCCAGTTAGGCCAGCCGCCTTCCGGCAGGGCACCTTCGTACTCATCAATGTTTGCTTTCAGTTTTGTGGCGTCCCAGTCCAGGTTTACCAGCGTGAAGTTAAAAGGCAGGTGAGCTCCCTGGTTATCTTCACCATAATAGGTCACCAACCGGTGTATGGGCAGGTAAATCTCCCCTATAATAACCCGTTCATTATATTTATCTGTTAATGCGCGCATCTGTGCTACAATATCATGCACTTCGGGTTGGTCTGTGGAGTAGGAAGGCAGTAGTTGCTCGTAGGTTGCCTGTTCTTCCTTATACTCGGGGTTTGGCGGGTTGTCACGCAACTGCTCGTCTTTGATCATGTGCCACATCACATCCACTCTGAATCCGTCCACGCCTTTATCAAGCCAGAAACGCATCACATCGTACATGGCCTGCTGCAGTTTCGGGTTACGCCAGTTAAGGTCGGGTTGCTCTTTTAAAAATGCATGGTAATAGTACTGTCCGGTTTTCTCGTCCCATTCCCAGGCGCTGCCCCCAAATACAGACAGCCAGTTATTAGGTTCGCTGCCGTCTTCTTTTGGGTCTTGCCAGATGTACCAGTCGCGCTTCGGGTTATCTTTGGATGATCTGGACTCCTGGAACCAGGGGTGTTGGTCTGAGCTATGGTTGGGCACCAGGTCAAGTATAAGCTTCATGTCCCGTTTGTGCACCTCCTTCAGTAATTGGTCAAAGTCATCCATGGTTCCGAACAGGGGATGAATGCCGCAATAGTCGGAGATGTCGTAGCCAAAGTCAGCCATTGGAGAAGGGTAGATCGGAGATATCCATACTGCTGTAACGCCAAGCCATTTCAGGTGGTCCAGCCGGCTGATGATCCCTTTCAGGTCGCCTACGCCATCGCCATCACTGTCTTGGAAAGAGCGTGGATAAACCTGGTAAATTATTCCTGTTTGCCACCATAAGTACTGTTGCTGGGCCATAGTTTATTCTTTTTTAAGCATTGATCATACAGTAGTTTCGTGTGTACGGTGCAGGGCTTTTGAAGATACGGCAAGTGTGCATTGAATCCATGTTCTTATACAACGCGGGGATGCAGGTGCTAGTAATCAACTTTGTGATTATGGTATAACAAATAAAATATGTAACTATTGTTGTATATTAAAACTTGCATATATTTGTAGTCTCTTCACATAGCTCATTTTTATACCTGTAATTATTTATTTGGGGATAGATATAGCACAGGCTATTTAACTGGCTTTAAGGCTAAAAGGCAGTTGAGTATGTTTGATTAAACGCAGGTATGCAGTGCAGAGGAAACATTATAAACAAACAACCAGATTATAAATGAAAGCAACTCTACTTAAAACCACTGCATTTATCATTATGCTTGCAGCCACCGTTTCATGCCAGCAGGGGGCTTGTCCTGCTTATGGTAAAACTGTAAATAAGCCAATGCAGAAAACTACTTTCCTGTCAGATGCTGCTCCAAAAGGGAGGTACTAAATCAGCATCTCATACTTTAGTAAATGCAAAAGCGCCATACTCCTTTAGTATGGCGCTTTTGCTTTCAATGTAGTTTAATTCAAGTACTGTGCGATGTATCGTAAGGTGAAATATGTTATCAAGATCCCATTCATCCTTTCAGAAATATAAACTAAAAATTCTGGAAAAGAGAATGAGCATACTTTACCCAGTCTTGACTGGCCGATGGTTTATGGGTTGGTTCAATACCTATATACTCATACTTGGAGTTGACGGTATACTTTGTAGTAGTGCATCTTAGTACATATTTACCGCAGGGGTAGTTGTTTCCATTACGTTTCCGTAGCCAATATACCTTAGGAGTTTTCGCCAACCGTAATAACTTTGTCACTTTGCCTGGCATAAGTAATCATGCCTTCGGCTGAGCTGGCAGTGTTCCGGTTAAATAAAACAGCTATTTTTTCAGGGTAAGCAGTGGTACTGTCGAGCTTCCAGGTGTTAACGGCATTTTCTACTTGTGGAATAAAGGTGTATGGCTGCGCTTGCTTCATTCTTTCAATTAAGGTACTGCTTTTGCCCTGCGACTGCTCTTCGTAACGTTTTATGTTATCCGGAGAAGTCCATACTTCAACATTGTCCACTGTAAGCGGCTATGTGTACAAGTAGGGCAACAGTTTAAAATATCGACGCTCATCGCCACCGCCATTATTACGCAGGTCAATTATCAAGAAGGGTTTGCTGTTCAGATCGCTTGCAATAGATTCATAAAAGGCATTCAGTTCGTCTATCAATCCACGGTCAAAAGAGCTTAGCCTGATATAGTTTGTCTCCTTGTCAAGTGCTTTAAACTCGTAAGGCTTTTCGGGTTGCTCATTTTTTTGATCAGGCTTATAGAAATTAAACTGTGGAATTCTGCCCTCCTTTACCTTAACTATACTCCTGTGGGTTATTTTTCATCTTCTGAAAGGCCGGGCTGTTCTGCTCGTAGTATACTTTTACAAATGTGAACGCTGAGGAGCAATCGCAATCCTGGGACACGGCTATATTGCATACCAGCGGCAACACCATCAATAGAGGTAATTTCATAGTTTTAATGGTAGTTTTGTCTGGTTTAAGATCATTAAAACTAGTTGCTATTCACTTTTAAGCGACACAACAGGATTAGTCAGGGAGGCTTTGATAGCTTGCGAACTCATGGTGATAATGGCAATAATAAGTGTAACCACACCGGCAAGTATAAATGGCCAATAATCCAGAGTGATGCGGTATGTGAAGTCCTGCAGCCACTTATTCATGAGGTAATAAGCAATTGGTACGGCAAGTATAAAGGCTATCAAAACCAGCTTTACAAACTCTTTGGAGAACAGCACCGTGATATTGAACATCGAGGCACCCAGTACTTTGCGAATTCCTACTTCTTTTGTGCGCTGCGCTGCCATAAAGGCAACTAAACCGTACAGCCCAAGGCAGCCAATAAAGATGGCGATGATGGAGAATATCTTGAAGAGCTTGTTCTGGCGTGCTTCATCCTGATAGAAGCGTTCAATTGTCTCGTCCAGAAACTCGTAATCAAACACATCATCCGGGTATGTTTTGTTCCAGACCTTCTCCAGGTGTTGCAGTGCTTCCTGTTTGTTGGCCATGTCTATTTTAGCAGACAAAAACCAGTAGTTATCCGGACGGGCCAGTATAATAGCCGGGTCAATCGGGTCTCTCAGCGAATTTTGATGGAAGTCCTCTACTACGCCTATAATGTAGCCTTTTACTTCGCCATTACCCAAAGCAATGGTTTTGTTTATTGCCTCAGCCGGACTCTCAATGCCAAGTTTGCGGCGCATGGTTTCGTTGATAACATACGCAGCAGAGTCGCTGTCTTTGTAATGGCGACCAGCAAGCACCTTCATGTCATACAGTTCAAGGTAGTTCTCATCTGCCATCTTATAGTTTGCATGGAAAGGCACATCCTCGCTGGAATTATTAAACTTAAAATTACCGGTAAAAGTGAAGTTAGCAGAAGGCGGCGAAGAAGCCAGACTGATTTTTTTAACCGCTGGGTGGTTAGCCAGTTCCTGTCGCATAGGCATCAGCTTTTTACCCTCGCCTGTAGGTAAAAACACTGTTACGACGGCTTCCTTATCAAAACCAAGCGATTTGCTTTTAAAGAATTCCATTTGCTCGTTTACAAGTATAGTGCAGATAATAAGCACCTGGCAAATGGTAAACTGCAGCACCACTAGCGCACTGCGCAGCGAAAGGCCAGCTACTTTTTGGGTGTTAATGCGGCTCTTTAGCGCAGCAATCGGCTGGAATCGTGCCATAATCAGAGCAGGGTATATGCCTGCAAATAGTGTTACCAGAAGCACTTGCGCCACCAGGAAGAACAGCAATACAGGATCCTGAAGTACAGTGAAGGTAATTTCAAGTTCCAGCAACTCGTTCAGGTATGGAAGTGCGAGCTCCGCTAGCACAACTGAAAGAAGTGTAGCAGTAAGTGTGATCAGGAATGTCTCTCCCAGAAACTGTAGCATCAATTGTAACTGGCTGCTGCCCATTACTTTTCGTACTCCTACTTCGCGGGCACGTTTAATGGCCTGTGCCGTAGCCAGATTCACGAAGTTGATACATGCCACTATTACCATAAATATACCAACCAGTGCCATAGACCAGATTACCTCTCGTGATACTGTTCGGTTGCTGTAGTTGCTTAGCTCTGCATTAAAGTGTATATCTTTAAGTGGCTGCAGGCTATATGCTTCCTTGGGAAGGTTTGCACTTTTGTCCGGAATGTGGTTTACTAAAAGGTTATTAAGCTCTGCGGTAGCCTCTTTTTCTGTTTTACTCTCAGGCAATACGGCATAAAGCTGATGTGTACTAGATAAAGTGTTCCACGATTTAGCGTCCCCGTAAGGTGAGTAGTCTATAAAAGATTTATAAGATATAAACATGCTAAACGGAAGGTCAGTGTTATTTGGCAAATCAGGTATCACCCCTGTTACTTTCAGTGTTAGCTTGTTGTTAAACTTGATCAGGCGGCCAAGTGGATTTTTGCCATCGAAATACTTTGTGGCTAAGGTTTCAGTAAGTATAACATTATTCGGTTCCGAAAGGCTGGCTACCGCACTCTGGTTACCTGTTTCAAAATCAAAGATGTCGAAGAACTCTGGCTCTACAAATCCAATATGCGCCTCTTCTCTAAAGCGTTTAATGGAATTTCCGTCGTCACCCAGCACATTTATCTGACCGCCTTCCTCGCCATGCGTTTGTGTAATCTGCTCAAAACCCAGGTTTTTGTTAGTGCGCAACAGGTCTGCCAGCGGATAGTGTGCAGCAGAGCTCTTTTCTTCACCTTCGCGGTAGCTCGAGATGGTAGTGGCCCTGTAAATTCTGTCCGCTTTGCTGTGGAAGGAATCGTAACTGAGCTCATACTTTATTACCAGGAAAAGCAGAATACTGCAGGTAATCCCCAGCGTAAGTCCGGCGATATTAAGTATACTGTAGCTTTTATTTCTAAGGATTGAGCGCGAGGCTGTCAGGAAATACATCTTAAACATAGTGCGGTAACTTTTGGTGTGAGAAATTAAAGCGCTAAGGCTGCGCTGGTGGCATGTATGCGTTCTGTAATCACTTGTCCGTCCAGCAGGTTGATTATGCGGTGTGCGTATTCAGCATCGGAAGGAGAGTGCGTTACCATTACAATCGTCGCACCGTCCTCGTTTAGCTCCGAGAGCAAAGTCATCACCTCACGTCCATGTTGCGAATCCAGGTTACCGGTTGGCTCGTCGGCAAGTATAAGACTTGGGCGCCCAACAACTGCACGGGCAATAGCCACACGCTGCTGCTGCCCACCTGATAATTGTTGCGGAAAATGGTTGCGGCGGTGCGCTATGCCCACTCTCTCCAGCGCAGCGTCCACGCGCTGCTTTATCTCATTTTTAGGTAGGCCTTGATAGAAAAGCGGCAGCTCCACATTTTCGTGCACTGTAAGCTCGTCAATCAGGTTAAAACTCTGGAAAATGAAGCCAAGGTTTTCTTTGCGCAGGTTAGCGCGATGACGTTCGGTTGCACTGGCTATTTCGGTACCCATAAATTTCAGGCTTCCGGCAGTGGGGGCATCCAGCATACCAAGCATGTTTAGCAAAGTAGATTTGCCGCACCCCGACGGTCCCATAATGGCTACAAATTCGCCTTTGCCAACCTGTATGTTTACACCTGCCAGCGCAGTTGTTTCCACGGTGTCGGTAACATACTTCTTCTGCAAATTAACTGTTTCGATAACGGATTTTTTCATAGTGTTAGGTTGTACTAGTGGTCAGTTTAAGTTTGGGTGTTCTGTTGTTTTTAAAGCCTGGATGTTTTCATACTTGCCAAGCGCTATGCCAAAAGTATAAATGTTAGTTTTTGGAAAGTATAGGCATTCTATCAAGCTATACCCTGTCCATGGGCGGACAAAAAGTGTCCATGCATGGACACGGTGGTGAACACTTTTGTCCTAAAAAAGCTATATTTAACCAAATAAAGGGCTGGCATAGTATTTTCCTTTTAGAATTCACCCATTCACTTAATCACTCATACAAAACTGGTTTATGGAAGAAAAGAACCTTGGTCGTATTCTGGTCATCGATGATAATGAAGATATACTTTTCTCGGCGAAGATGCTGCTGAAGAACTATGCCAGGGAAGTGGTGATGGAGAAGAATCCGAAGAAGATCCCGTTCCTGATGAACAACGAAGACTTCGACCTGATCATGCTGGATATGAACTTCAGCCACGACATAACCAGCGGCCAGGAAGGGTTTTACTGGTTAAAGGAGATACTGAATTACGACCCATCAGCAGTAGTGATTATGATTACCGCTTTTGGCGATGTGGAGATGGCTGTGCGAGCCCTGAAGGAAGGCGCAACCGACTTCGTACTAAAGCCCTGGCAAAACGAAAAACTGGTGGCCACACTTTCTGCGGCCTCTAAGCTGCGTAAATCTTACAAAGAGGTCAGCCACTTAAAAGAAGTAAACCGCACACTAGCCAGCCAGGTTAACGCTCCCCAACCAGACATTATACAAGGCCAGAGCCCAGCCATGCGCCAGCTTTTCTCTATCATAGACAAAGTAGCCAGAACAGATGCCGATGTATTACTGCTGGGCGAGAACGGAACCGGAAAGGAAGTAATAGCCCGTACCATACACCAGCGCTCCACACGGGCCGATAAGGTTTTTGTAAGCGTAGACATGGGTGCCCTGACAGAATCGTTGTTCGAGAGTGAGCTGTTCGGCCATAAGAAAGGCGCTTTTACCGATGCCAAAGAAGACCGCATAGGCAGAATAGAGGCAGCTGATGGCGGAACGTTGTTCCTCGATGAAATTGGCAACTTGTCGCTGGCGATGCAGGCTAAATTGCTTACCGTTTTGCAGCGCCGCGAAGTAATTCGCGTGGGCACCAACAAACCCATTCCGGTAAACGTGCGCCTGATCTGCGCTACCAACATGCCCCTGAAAGAAATGGTGCAACGCAGCGAATTCAGGCAGGACCTGCTGTACCGTATTAACACCGTAGAACTGAACCTGCCACCTTTGCGCAACCGTGCGGAGGATATTCCTTTGTTTGCCGAGCATTTTCTGGCAACTTATGCCCACAAGTATAAACAACCAGTAAAACGGCTTGGGACAGCAGCGCTTGAGCGCTTAAAAAGGTACAACTGGCCCGGAAACATCCGTGAATTACAACATGCCCTGGAGCGTGCCTCTATCATGAGCGATAACAGGGAATTGGAGTCGGATGATTTCTTTTTCCTGGCTGAGACGGAAGCTACTCAAGGTCCTCCTCAACTGGAAGCCCAAAGCCTGGACCTAGACGATCTGGAGCGGGAGGCAGTACAACTGGCTATGCAAAAACACGAAGGCAATGTTTCGAAAGCAGCCAAAGAGTTAGGCTTGTCAAGAGGTGCACTTTACCGCAGACTGGAAAAGTATGAGCTTTAACAATTACAGGCTCCAGCTTTTGTTCAGGGTGATGCTGCTGGCCATAACCATATACTTTTTTGCCCGCATAAACTTCGATCCATTTTACCGTGGTACCTACATCGCATTGGGTGTTGCAATACTTGTGCAGGTATGGCTACTGGTGCTTTTGCAAGACCGTACAAACAAACTGTTTCTGCGCTTTCTGAACTCAGTAAAATACGATGATTTTACTGAGCTTTTCAAGGTAAGCGCAGAAGGTAAAAGGCAGCGTGAACTATCTCTAAAGCTAAACGAGGTAATGCATAAGTTTCGGGAGGTGCGGGCCGAGAAAGAAGCGCACCTACAGTACTTCGAGATGATCGTGCAGCACATCGGCATCGGCATCATCAGCTACAAACCCGACGGTACGATCATGTTGCTAAACCACGCTGCCAAAAAACTACTGAAGGTTGGCCAGTTGCAGCAGGTGCAGGAACTCGAAACAGAAAGTCCGGAACTGGCCCAGGGTCTGCAACTGCTCGAACACAACGGTAAAATGCTGGTGCCTTTAAAGCATGGCGCCGACCAGGTAAACCTCTCGGTACATGTAATGGAGCTTTCCATACTGGGTGATAGAATCAGGCTGGCTTCTTTGCAGAACATACAAAAGGAACTGGAGGAGAAAGAGATGGAGGCCTGGCACAACCTGATAAAGGTGCTCACCCACGAGATCATGAACTCAGTAACACCAATTGCCTCCTTGTCTGCAAGCGCCTACGAAGAATTAAACAGCTACACCGATACCGAGGCAGACGAGATCACGATGCTGAAGGATGAACTGGTAGATGTAAGCCAATGCCTGCACACGATCAGCAGACGCTCTGACGGGCTGATTAAGTTTGTGAACGACTTCCGTAACCTTACCGCAATCTCGTTGCCGCAGCTAAGCAGGTTTAGCGTAAACGAGATGCTGATGGAAATGAAGACACTCATGCGTGAGCAGCTTGCCCAGAAACATGTGAAGCTTCAGGTTGATGTACCCCAGGACAGGCTGTTGTTATCTGCAGACAGTTCTATGATTGAGCAGGTGCTCATCAACCTTATAAAAAATGCTATAGAAGCGGTGCAGGAGCAGCCAGAACCAAAGATCATACTTCGGGCTTACCACGACGAGCGCAGCCGCATTAGCATAGAGGTTGCCGACAACGGTACCGGCATGACGCAGGAAGCTCAAACGAAGATATTTATTCCATTCTACTCTACTAAAAAGACAGGTTCTGGTATCGGCCTCAGTTTATCACGCCAGATCATGCGTCTGCACAAAGGCTCCATTTCGGTACAATCGGAGTTAGGCAAAGGTACCAGGTTTACACTTCGGTTTTAGTGTCGTTATGGGTTGTTCGTTGTTGGTTATTCGTTGTTCGAGATGTAGAGACGCAATACCTTGCGTCTTGTTTGCCGCAGTAATAAACCTTCCTTGGCGCAGCGGTGACTTGTGACTCTGCATGATGGGAAGTCTTCAGACTTTAGTGAGCCATACTTTATACTTTAAATATCAGCCTTAGTATAAATCCGCGATGACCTCACAGCGTCTTCCTGACCTGTGAGCGTCTTGTTTCAACGAAGCAAAGGCTACTGGCACAGCCACTCACAGGTTTTTAAAACACTGTGAGGTCTTCTGAGCAAGCCTTCTTACACTTATGAAAAAAACGAAAAATATTGTGTCTCTACAATCACCAACAACGAACAACAAAACCTTTACCTGCCTTTATCCATATACTTTAACTCTTAACTTTTAACTTAAGTCTGCCATGAGTGTTTTAGAAGAAGAAGGTTTTGTAACGGTAGTCGCCAGCAACAGTGCTCCTATGGTTGCGCGTATCACGGCTGGTTCTGACAGGATGGTGATAGACGAGTCGGGGGTGGCAATGGATTTGAAGCCCGGTGCCGACCCATATGATTATATTCTCAGCGGCTTGGGTGCCTGTACAGTAATAACGCTGCATATGTATGCGCAACGCAAAGGTTGGCCCCTGGAAAAAGCGGAAGTGAAACTGCGCCACGAACGGATACATGCCAGCGACTGCGAACAGTGTGAAGACGAAAATGCCAGACTTACCCAAGTCACCAAACACCTGCGGCTGTATGGAGATTTAACTGAAGAGCAGCGCAAAAGGCTTGAAGATATCTCAGCGAGATGCCCCGTGCAAAAAACACTGGTGGCTGGTATGAAAGTTAAGACCGTACTGGAAACTGAAGTATAGTTTATACTTTTGCTGGTTTTGTGTGTGGTAAGCTAAAGTATGCCTTTAACATATGAGAACCAACTTTAGGAGCAACACAAGCCACCTCCGACACCGCTACCAGGAAAGCTATCTTATCAAACATGTTGCGGTTGAAAAGCTTTACCAGCGGCAACATGGATTTTACTACTCCAAAAGGCACCAATGGTATCTTACCTTTGTGGCCCGCTGCCTGACAGGCAATGCGAATCAGCTCCAGCCTGGAGTACATTTTTTGTCCGCCCAAAGGTATGATCTCCGATGGCTGCCCTATACTTTGCACAGCTACCTGTGCCAGATCACCTTTATAAATGGGGTTTGTCAGTTTATCCCCAACGCCTAAAGAGCCAATCTGTCCTTTTCGGGCCATACTTACCTCTTCTTCAAAAGCAGAAAAAAGGGCAGTAGGCTCCAGTATAGTATAGGCTAAGCCAGAGGCTTTTAATGTATCAGCAAAAGCAGCATAGGCTTTAAAGTAGGCAAGGTGTGGGTTTTGGGCTACACTATATGCCTAAGTATAAATAAACTGCATTATGCCGGCGCGTTGTGCTTCCTGCAGAAGATTGTTGTTTGCAGTAAAATCACTATCATAAAAACTGCTCTTGCTTTTGTCTGTCAGGCTGATGCTTTTAACCAGGGCAGTGATAACCACATCTATACTTTCGCGGCAGCCAATCAGGGTATGAGGCTGGGTGGCATCTGCTATAAAAACTTCGTCGGGGGGCAGGAGAGAGGGCTTCAGCTTTCTGGACTGACCGTGCCAAAACCCTGGCGGTATATCCCTGTTGCTAAAGCGCTTTAAGGTAATAGCGCCCCAGGTTTCAGGTGGCTCCTGCCAATAATATTTTTTTCATAGTAGTTTTAAGCTCTTGAATACAAAGATAATTGCCGGAAAATTATTTTCTTTATAAACCCGTATAAACCCGAAGTCTTTAACTGGCTTTAGATTATTTGTTTACATATTGATAACCAGAAATACCAGATGAACTTCAGGGGTTTAAGTGATCATAATCAGATGCGATTGAAAAAGTATAAAGTATTGAAGAAGTATAAACTAAAGTACGTGCTGGCATTACTTGTAAGCTGCAGCCTTACTGCCTGCGTACCCCTGGAGGAGCAGGCGCAAAGCAGCGGTGCCGGTTCAGCTGCCCAGGCTGCTATGCGCTATAAAGATTACGTGTACCACGAAAGCATACAATCGGTGCAGGCCTACCTGGCTACCGGCCAAGCTGACCAGGTGCTGAACCCGCCGGTAACTTCTATTTCGCAGGAGTTTCCGCTGTTGCTGGAGTTCGACAGACTGAACGCGGGGCCGCAGCGCCTGTTGGCTAAACTGGTGCACTGCAATGCCAACTGGACGCCCTCAAACCTGAATGAAACGCAGTACCTCTACGATTTTAATGAGTTCTTTATTACCGATGTGCAGAACTCTGTAAATACACGCGTGCCTTATGTACATTACCGTTTCCGGGTGCCACGGGTAAAGCTCAGTGGCAATTACTTGCTGGTAGTGCAGGAGGAGGGTGGTAACCTGTTGCTAACGCAACGCCTGCTGGTTTTCCAGAACACAGTTATTGTAACCGCTAAACTGGGAGCCCCGCTTGGACCGAGTGGCCGCGAAGCCAGGCAACCGGTAGAGTTTAACGTGTTCTACAAAGATTACCCTATCGTTAACCCAGCCGTGGAGGTTAAAGCCATACTTCGGCAGAACTACCGCTGGGACAATGCAAAAAACATTAGCAGGCCAACTTTTATACATGATGCGCAACGCCGCCTCGAGTATGTGTTCTTCGAGCCAAAAGACTTGTTTAAAGGCCTTAGTGAGTTCAGGGCTTTCGATACCCGAAGCCTTACGTTTAACGGTATTGGCGTGCAAAGTATAAACCTGCAAACTAACCCCATTGCAGTAGATCTGGAGCCCGGCAAAAGCAGGCAAACAGCTGTATACAGCCAGGAGCCAGATATTAATGGTATGCGCATTTTCGGCAACAGGCAGTACGGCAGTGGTGAGGTAAACGGTGACTATACTTTAGTGGATTTTGAGCTGAATGTAGCAGCCGAAGCGCCAGGCGCAGTATACATTACCGGCGGCCTTACCAACTGGAATCAAAAAGAGGAGGCACGCTTAAGGTATAATGCCGAAGGAAATAAGTATAGCGGGCAGATGCTTTTAAAACAGGGCTACTACAACTACTACTATACTTTAAAGCCAAACACAGGCACCGCAACCGACGAAAGCTATTTTGAAGGAAGCCACTTCGCCACCGAAAACATCTACGATATCCTTATCTATTACCGCCCACCCGGCTCACGCGCCGATCTTTTGATAGGGTATGAGGAACTGTTCTTTAACAGGAGGTAATGTTGTTAAGTTGTGGTTTGTGTCTATATAAGCCTATAGTATGCGGGGTACGGGCATACGTATTAAAGTTTAAATAAAGGAGTTAACAACAGTAATTGCACTCCACACATAGTGTAGATAGTGGGAGTAGGTACTCCTGTTAGCTGGTAGTTGGTGTGTATTTGAATTTACGGAAAATGATAAAAAAGAGCCTTTGCGTCCTAGCTGTTGTTGGCCTGTTTTCATGTGAACAGCAAGGGAACAATCCTGAAACTGAAGAAGCTAAAACTGAGCAAGTCGCAATAGAAAGTGGTCTAGAAACAAAGGTATCTGATAAAGAAGCAAGCTGGCTCAATCCACAATACCTAACAGCTGATTTCAACGGGGATGGTCATTCAGATACAGCCTTTGCCGTTATCATCAACAATAAGAAGGGCATCAGAATAAAGCACGGGAATACTAATGATGAATTTATCATAGGTGCTGGAAATAATTTCGGAAACGGTGGTGATGACTTCTATTGGGTAAAGAACTGGAACCTTGTTATTGACAGCATAACCTATGAAGTTACTTTCATGGAAGAAGGTGACATTGAAGGAAGCCGAGACGTCAAGCTTGACAACCCAGCTTTCTACATTGGAACCGAAGAAGAAAGTGGCGCTACAGTTGCTTGGAAAGAAGGCAAGTATGTTTGGATACACCAGGCGGACTAAAGAAAAACCAAACACCAACAAGGTGCAGCTTTTATGCTCAGCTACGCTTCGTTCATCAGCTGCACTAAACGTTAGCCCAAAGGAAAGAAAAGACAGCGCCCCTCTTTGCCAAAGCCAAACAGTTTAACTTCATCATAGCTTAAAAACTCCTCTACATTCCTAATCCAAACGATCCCTTTATCCTATCCATTTTTTTGTATATTTAAGTATCGCAAAAATTCAGGATATGAGATATAAAAGCTTTTTACAGTTTGCTGCTTTAAGCGCATTGGTGGCAATGCCGGAAATGGCACAGGCCCAGGGCACCCGCCTGCTTCGGCAGCCTGCCCTCAGCGAAAAGAACATTGCCTTTGTGTATGCCAACGACCTTTGGATAGTCGATCGGAAAGGGACAAGCACAGACCTAGGCCTTGCGCGCCGCTTAACAACAAACGAGGGCGCCGAAACCAACCCGCACTTCTCACCAGACGGGAATTGGATCGCTTTTACGGCACAGTACGATGGCAACACCGATGTATACCTGATGCCAACAGAGGGCGGCCAGCCGCAAAGGCTTACCTGGCACCCGGGCAACGACGAAGTTTCAGGCTGGACTCCTGACGGGCAGTTTATACTTTTCGTTTCCAGTCGCGACGGGTATCCAACTGCCAACTCCAAGTTCTACAAAGTATCGGTAAAGGGAGGCATGCCGGAAGCCCTTAAAATACCGCAGGCCAGCAAAGGCAGCTTATCCCACGATGGTAACTTTATAGCCTACCAGCCAATCAATTCCTGGGATGCGGAGTGGCGTAACTATCGTGGCGGACAGGCACAGCCTATCTGGTTGGTTAACATGAAAGACTACTCCCTGAAGCTTACCCCACAAGCTAACCAGGAAAGGCATACAAACCCGGTGTGGCTGGATGGCGTGATATACTTTCTGTCGGAGCGTGACTACACCAGTAATATCTGGTCTTATAACCCGAAAACAGAAGAGGTAAAGCAGCATACGTTTCATAAGCAGTTCGACTGCAAGAACCTGGCTGCCGCTGCCGGCACTATCGTGTATGAGCAGGGTGGTTACCTGCACCATCTCAACCCAAAAACAAACGATACAAAGCAGTTAGCCATTGAGGTAAAAGGCGATTTCCATTGGGCGCGCGAACGCTGGGAAGATGTTGCCGCCACAAGGCTGTCTAATGCATCTTTAAGCCCTACTGGCAAGCGTGCTCTGTTCGAGCATAGGGGCGAGATCTTTACAGTACCCAAAGAAGAAGGAGACTGGCGCAACATTACCCGCACCTCCGGAGCCGCTGACCGCTACCCGGCCTGGTCTCCTGATGGTAAAAAGATAGCCTGGTTCTCTGATGCCACCGGCGAGTATAAACTGATGATCGGCGACCAGGATGGGCTAAGCAAACCACGCACGATCGATATCCCGAACCCGACATTCTTTTTCAGGCCGGAGTGGTCGCCAAACAGCAAGTATGTTGCCTTTACAGACACCGACTATAACTTGTGGTATGTAGAGGTTGCAAGCGGCAAAATAAAGAAAGCAGATACAGAAGGCTATGCGCACCCCAACAGATCGATGGTGCCTGTGTGGTCTCCAGACAGCAAATGGATAGCGTACACCCGCCTTTTAGAGAACCAGTTTAAGGCCGTAAAGGTGCACAACGTAGAGACAAACCAAACGCTGCAATTAACAGATAAAATGGCAGATGCTATCTCGCCGGTGTGGGATGAGAGCGGCAAGTATTTATACTTCCTGGCCAGTACGAACTTTGGCTTAAACACCGGTTGGCTTGATATGAGCAGCTACGACCGCCCTGTTACCCGCAGCCTTTACCTGATGGTGCTTTCTAAAGATACGCCATCTCCGTTACTGCCCCGCAGCGATGAGGAATCAGCCAGAGCCGAGAATGAAAAGGAAGAACTGAACACAAAGGCGCAGAAGGAGAAGCAGAACCCTAAAAAGAAGAACGGTAACCAGAAGCAGGAGGAAGAGAAAGTTGTGAAGAAGACTGTGCAGGTGCGCATCGACATGGAAGGCCTGGACCAGCGAATTATCCCGATTGATGTACCTGCCCGTAATTATACCGCGTTGCTCACCGGGCCGGAAGGGCAGGTGTTTTACATGGAAAGTATACCAAACCAGTCCGGAGATAACCTGCACCGCTACAGCTTAAAAGACCAAAAGTCAACAGAGTATATGACTAAGGTTAACGAAGCCTCTGTTTCATTTGATCGTAAGAACATGCTTTACCGCAGCGGCAGCAACTGGCACATTGTAAGCACCACAGGCGCTGCTCCCAAAGCCAGCGACTGTAAACTCAAAGTATCTGACCTGAAGGTAAAAGTAGACCCAATGGCAGAATGGAAGCAGATATTCAGGGAAGGATGGCGTTACCAGCGCGATTTCCTGTACGTGGACAATGTGCACGGTGCACCATGGGATAAAATTTACCAGTGGTACAGCCCGTGGCTGGAGCATGTGCGCCATCGTTCGGAGCTGCACTACATTGTGGATATACTGGGCGGTGAAGTTTCGGTGGGTCACTCTTATACTTCCGGAGGTGATTTTCCGGATGTGAAACGGGTACCAATTGGCTTACTGGGTGCAGATTACGAAACAGAACAAGGTTACTACCGCATCAGTCGCATTTACGACGGCGAAGCCTGGAACCCGGACCTGCGCGCGCCGCTTCGTGCACCGGGCATTAACGTAAAGCAGGGAGATTATATACTGGCTGTAAATGGCGTAGAAGTAAAAGCACCTGAAAACCTGTACCAGTTCTTTGAGGCAACTGCCGACAGGCAAACGGTACTGCGCATCAACAGCAAACCAACCATGGAGGGCTCTCGCCTGGTAACGGTAGTGCCTATCAGCAACGAGGGTGGTCTGCGCCGCATCGCCTGGGTTGAAGGTAATCGCCGCAAGGTAGATCAGCTTTCAGGAGGCAAATTAGCTTATGTATATGTGCCTAATACCAGCCAGGCTGGCTATACTTCTTTTAACCGTTACTACTTCGGCCAGCAGGACAAGAAGGGAGCTGTGATTGATGAGCGCAACAATGGAGGTGGCTCTGCTGCCGACTACATGGTAGATATTATGAACCGCGACCTGCACGGCTACTTCAACAGCAAAGTTGGCGATCACCGTCCGTTTACAACGCCAATGTCGGGCATTTGGGGGCCAAAGGTTATGATCATAAATGAGATGGCTGGCTCAGGTGGCGACCTGCTGCCTTACCTGTTCCGTAAGATGAAGATAGGCCCGCTGGTTGGTACCAGAACCTGGGGCGGACTGGTTGGCACCTGGGATACGCCTTCGCTTATTGATGGTGGCCGTATGGTGGCTCCGCGTGGAGGCTTTGTAGACATACAGGGAGAATGGGCAGTAGAAGGCGAAGGCGTAGCACCTGACATTGAGATCATGAACAAGCCAGCCGATGTAATTGCCGGCCGCGACCCGCAGCTGGAGCGTGCAGTAGAGGAGGCCCTGAAGTTACTGAAAACTGAAGAAGTAAAGCTGAAATCAGAACCTGCACCACCGGTTCGCTGGATACGTCCGGAAGGATGGGAGAAAGAAGCTGAGAAAACCAAAACAGTGCAGTAAAATAAAAGAGGCCGATGTAAGTCGGCCTCTTTTATTTTATATATTGCTGGTAATCAGCTTACACGTTAAAGCGGAAGTGCATGATATCACCGTCTTGTACCACGTACTCTTTACCTTCTACGGCCATTTTACCGGCTTCTTTTATCTTGGCTTCTGACTTATACTCCTGGTAATCCTTCAGTTTGATCACTTCGGCACGGATAAAGCCTTTCTCGAAGTCTGTGTGAATTACACCGGCAGCAGCAGGAGCTTTCCAGCCTTTGCCAACTGTCCAGGCACGTACTTCTTTAGGTCCGGCTGTAAAGTATGTGATCAGGTTAAGCAGGCTGTAAGATGCTTTAATTAGCTTGTTCAAGCCAGACTCCGTTAAGCCATACTCTGCCAGGAACATCTCTTTTTCTTCCGGGTCGGTCAGCTCTGCGATCTGCGCTTCGATAGAGGCAGAGATCAATACTACCTGAGCGTTCTCGTTCTTCACGTGCTCAGCCAGGGTCTGAGAATATTTGTTGCCATCATTCATAGAGTTCTCGTCTACGTTGGCAGCATATATTACAGGCTTGGCTGTAAGTAGCTTCAGATCTTCTACAGCTTCCAGGTCATCCTCATTCACATCCAGGCTACGGGCATTTTGTCCAGACTCCAGGTGCGCTTTATACTTCTCCAAGCTGGCCAGTTCTTTTTTTGCTTTCGCATCACCTGACTTCGCAGAGCGGATAACCTTCAAGATCTTCTTATCGACAGACTCCAGGTCTTTTAGCTGCAGTTCTGTATCGATAATTTCTTTATCAGCAATCGGGTCTACCTTACCGTCTACGTGCACAATGTTCTCGTCTTCAAAGCAGCGCACCACATGGATAATGGCGTCAACCTCACGGATGTTAGCCAGGAATTTGTTACCAAGGCCTTCGCCTTTGCTGGCACCTTTCACAAGGCCGGCAATATCTACAAACTCAATTACGGTTGGCAGCACGCGCTCCGGGTGTACCAGTTCTTCGAGTATCTGCAGACGCTCGTCGGGCACAGTAATTACCCCTACGTTTGGCTCGATAGTACAGAATGGATAATTGGCAGATTCTGCCTTGGCGTTAGAAATAGCGTTAAACAGCGTAGACTTTCCAACGTTCGGAAGTCCCACAATACCGCATCTTAGTCCCATGTATTCTTAGTTATTAATTTCAGGGTGCAAAGATAATAGTTTTTAGGGAGTTATGCTGTAGGTTGTATGGTTAAATGGTTTAATTGTTAAATTGTTGTGTGTTAGATTGCTCTACCGGGGCCAACCACCCCTAACCCTCAATGCTGCAAATAAGAAGTTAAATATTTCTGTTGTCATTTCGAACACCGTGAGAAATCTATCCAGAATTAATTCAGAAAGAATTTTAAAGAGATCTCTCCTTTCGTCGAGATGACAGCTTTTGCTTAAGTTGACGGCATTGCCCCTAACCCCTCTCCCGAAGCAAGTCCGAGAAGCAGCGAGTCTGGAGACTCGCACCCACTTTACGGCACGGGTTGGATACCCGCACCAGAGAAGTTGATCATACTTTGATTGGCTAAACTGCAGAGGGTATAAAAACAAAAAGCTCATGGTGATGCCATGAGCTTTCATTATCTCGAAGTATAAATTCTATAAAAATAGCAGAGGGGTTATTCCCACTTCAGCTCGCCATCGTAAGTGGCAGCTGTCTCAGTTTCCTCAGTAGTTACTTCTGCAACAGGGGCAGGGGCCTCAAGGGCTGCAAGTGCTTCCTCTGTTAACAGTTCTGATTTAACGTGATCAATAGTCCCCTGAAGCGCTTCCATGAACTTCACAAAGTCTTCCTTGTAAAGGAAAATCTTGTGTTTCTCGTAAGAAAAAGTCTCGTCTTTAAACTTTCTTTTGCTCTCCGTAATAGTCACATAGAAATCGTTTGAACGAGTTGACTTCACATCAAAGAAGTACGTTCTCTTCCCGGCTCTTACTCTTTGGGAATAAATCTCAGCTTTTTCGTTGTTCTCTTCCACCGTCTTAAATAACGTTAAATTCAACTTAGTGAATCTAAAAGTAACATATACTTCTGATATATAAAAATTTTGGAATTTAAATTTCTTAAATTTTAAATATTATATTTGCCACCGGACCAACTATAGTATATTATGAATATCTGTTCAATTATACTAGTACTTCTGCTCTCTTTTTTCAATAATACCACATCATACACCGCAGAAGGTAAAGCTACATATTACGCCGACCGCATGCACGGGCATCGTACTGCAAACGGCGAAAAATACGACAAAAAATTACTGACGGCTGCCCACTCTACACTGCCTTTTAACACTCTGGTAGAGGTAACCAATCTTAAAAACGGTAAAACGGTAGTAGTAAAGATCAATGACAGAAAAGCGAAAAGCCGCCACATCATCATCGACCTTTCCAGAGCCGCTGCCGAAGAGATAGGCCTTATCCGGGACGGCATTGCCAGGGTTAAGTTAAAAGAGGTGGAAAAGGAGGAGCTAAAGCAACAAGATACGCCTTTGGCCGTTTCAGAAGCAGGTAAAAGCTCTAACTAAACTGCCCCTGTTTTTATGAAAAAGCCCTTAACGCTAGCCGACATTCAGAAATTCGAGAACATGGAATTTCTGGCAAAGCAGTTGGTAGAGGGGTTTATTACAGGCCTGCACCAGTCACCTTACCATGGTTTTTCGGTAGAGTTTTCGGAGCACCGCCTCTACAACAGCGGCGAAAGTACCCGCCACATAGACTGGAAGGTTTTTGCCCGCACCGATAAGCTGTTTGTAAAACGCTATGAGGAAGAAACGAACCTGCGCTGCCACATGCTGCTGGACGTGTCGCCGTCGATGTATTACCCCGCCGAAAACAACGGCAAACTCACTTTTTCTATACTTTGCGCGGCTGCACTGGCTACGCTTTTGCGCAAGCAGCGCGACGCTGTAGGTCTGGTTACTTTCTCGGATAAGATAGAGCTGCAAACACCAGTTCGCTCTACCGCATCGCACCTGCACACGTTGCTGTTATTACTGCAAAAGCAAATGGAGCAACAGCCAACTGCCAAAGACACCAATGTGGCAGAGGTAGTGCACCAGATTGCGCAGCAGATACAGAAGCGCTCACTGGTCATCATCTTCAGCGACATGCTAAGCAAGCTCGACGATAGCGATACTATTTTCGCTGCCCTCCAGCACCTGAAACACCAGAAGCATGAGGTATTGCTCTTTCATGTGATGGACCGAAAAACAGAGGAGGAGTTCGAATTTGCAGAGCGGCCATACATTTTCGTAGACTCTGAAACAGGGCAGGAGTTAAAGCTGCAACCCTCTCAGGTTCGCGACCACTACCGCACTGCCGTAGAAAGCTACAAAAAAGAGCTGGCTCTAAAATGCGGACAGTATAAGATCGATTTTATACCTGTAGATATCAGCGAACCCTTCGATAAAGTGCTGTATTCTTACCTTGTAAAAAGAGCTAAGGTTCGTTGATCGTTATTGGTTGTTCGTTATTGGTAATGTAGAGAAGCAATACGTTGCGTCTTATTTGCTACAGGGCGGTAAGTTTCGTTATTGGATATTGGTTTTCCCTTGATTATTATCCCCTTGGTGCATGTGTTACACGAAGTATCGCTTGTGACTTAGAGTTATGGGAAATCTTCAGACTTCCGTGAATTATACTTCATACTTTGAGATGTCTGCTATTGCGAACTTTAAAATGCGCTGCCTTGTAGCAAAAAAGACGCAATGTATTGCGTTTCTACATTCCCGAATATCGATCAACGAACAACCAGCAATTAACAATCAATTCCCTTCTCTGTCAAAGGCATGAACGCGTACGTCGCGGGTGGTTTTGTCTTTTGTTTCTGAGCCGAATTCTATTTCGTTTCCTCGTTCGGTATCGTATACTTCGGTATACTTTTTCCAGCCCTGTACACTTGATCTGTCCGTTATTTCATCGTCGCCAAGGCCTCCGTATACTTTCACCAGGATACCCTCTTTTACATTGCCGGAAAGTATAAATTTATCTGCCCCGACCAGGCCGTGAAGTATGATCTGTTTAGTTTCTTTGCGGTTAAAAATGCGGTGGTAAATTACTTTTGAAGGGGTATTGCCCGAGGCAGGTCGTGTTACGGTTACTTCGGTGCGTTCATCATCCAGGCGTTTTACTTCAAAATGCTCTTCTTTATCTGATCCGGCAATAGTTACTTTTTGGGCCAGTTGCGCATAGGCTTTCTCTGCAGCTTTGGGTAACAGATCTCTTCTACTTTTAAGGTTATGTGCTATCTCTTCTCCTTTTAAAGTATAAACAGTAGCAGGCAACTGGCGCACTGCTTTTTCTATCACCTGGTCTGTTAAATCGCGTTGCATTTGCTGGGCAATCTTCTGCCATTCTTCTCGGGTAACTTCGTTTAACAATCTTTCATCTATAAACCGGGCATTTATCATGTAGGCCTTTACATCGCTGAAGTCGTCGTCGAAGGAGTGGAATTTACGGGCCATTATTTTGCTCGTGGCAATGGAAGGTATCAGACCATCGTGCATCCTGAAAAAAACCTGGTCGCGGTCCTTTGGTATCGGAGCAAATAAGGTGTCGTGCCCCTGCGGTTTCACGGCCCAGTCCCACTGGCCTTTATGCCGGTCCCAGTCGCCGAGCAGCATATCAAATAGCCTGGCCTTTGCAAAAGTCTTCTGGTCGAAATGGTAGTGGTTGCTTTGGAAGCGCTTTCGAAGGGCATCTTCAGAATCTTCAAAATCCACAACACCGTCAAAGTATAGCGTTATATCAGCAGGACTTTCAAACTTGTTTTCCAGCAAAAACACTTTGCCTTGCACAAGCTTATTATACTCTCCAAAACTGGTATCGGCGGCACTGATATAGTATAAATTGGGGCTTGAGTGAGGTAGTCCGACTGCCTCAGCAAGTATGGGAACTACCACGGCGCCGTAGGGGTTGCCGGCTGAGGTTTGGTCGCGGAGCACATTGCTGACGAAGGTAGGTTGCCAGAACTTGCTTACCACATGTATAGGGTCTTTATCGATGGACCGGAGAGCGTATACGCGGCCTGTGCTATCGGAAAGCTCGAAACTTGTGGATTGGTAACCGCCGCCTTTTTTCTCTACTTTAAGGCCTCCGTGCAGGGTGTGTAAGTTAAATACAGGCAGTTTAACCGGTGTTGCCCAAATGTCGCGGTTGTGGTTTCCCCAGAAAAAACGATGGAAGCCGCTGCGGTCATAATGCCTTCCGGGTATCACCCAAACACTATCATTAGTGGCAGGGCTTAGCTCTTTTAGTTCTTCTACTGTGGCAAGGGCATCCTTCTGAAAAAAGTTTTCGTCGGCACAGCTACCCAAAGCAAAGGCCATAAACAGCAGTAATACCAACCGATAGAGCGTAATCTGCACAGAGAGAGAATTAAGTTAGAACCAAAAAGTATAAAGATGCTACCATAGTACTTTCGTCATACGCAGTTTTAGAAGAACCTTTATACTTTTTAGCTATACTTATTTTTTGCGGTGTTCTCTGTAGTAAGCTATCAGGCTGTTGGTGGAGCTGTCGTGGTTGCCTTTTACACCTGTATCCAAAAGTTCTTCCTCAATTTTACCGGCCAGTTGCTTGCCAAGTTCCACGCCCCATTGGTCGAAGCTGTAGATGTTCCAGATAACGCCCTGCACAAACGTTTTATGCTCGTACATGGCCAGCAGCGCACCCAGCGTATAAGGGTTTAGCTGATGGAACATAATAGAGGTGGTTGGCCTATTGCCCTCGAAAACTTTGTGAGGGATGAGGTCCTCTATTTCCTGCTGGCTCAGGTTGCCTTTAGCCTCCAGTTCTGCTCGTACTTCTTCTGCTGTTTTTCCCTTCATGAGCGCTTCTGTCTGGGCAAAGAAGTTAGATAGGAGCATGGTATGGTGCTGGCCAATCGGGTTGTTGCTGTTAACGGGTGCAAGAAAATCACATGGAATTAGAAATGTACCCTGGTGTATGAGCTGGAAAAAAGAATGCTGACTGTTTGTGCCGGCTGCCCCCCAAATTACAGGCTGCGTCTGGTAATTTACATCACTTCCGTCGCGGCTGGCGCTTTTTCCGTTGCTCTCCATCAGCAGTTGCTGCAGGAACTCAGGTAGCAGCCGCAGGTACTGGTCGTAAGGAAGTATGGCATGGGTCTGGCACCCGAAAAAGTTAGTGTACCAGATGCTCAGCATGCCCATTAGCACAGGTATGTTTTTGCGCAGGTCAGTTTTTCGGAAGTGCTTGTCCATGGCTTCGGCGCCGCGCAGCAACTCCTCAAATTTGTCGTAGCCAATTGCACAGGCAATAGAAAGTCCAATGGCAGACCACAACGAGAAACGGCCACCCACCCAATCCCAGAACCTGAACGTATTCTCCGGGGCTATGCCAAACTCCGCGACTGCTTTGGTGTTTGTAGATAAGGCTACAAAATGCTTTTTTATATGCTCTCTGTCACCGGCAGATTTAAGAAACCAGTCGCGTGCAGTCTCGACGTTGGCAATGGTTTCTTTTGTGGTAAAGGTTTTGGAAGCAATGATGAATAGTGTCGTCTCCGGATCTAGCTTTTTGAGTGCTTCTGAGGCATCGGTACCATCTACGTTCGAGATAAAGTATACTTCGATGCCATCTTTCTGGTAGCTTTTTAGCGCCTCTGTTACCATTTGCGGACCCAGGTGCGAGCCGCCAATACCAATGTTTACTACCTTGCTGATGGATTTTCCGGTATAGCCTTTCCAGTCGCTGCTGTGCAGTTTGTCGCAGAAGCGCTTCATTTGCTGCTGCACGTCTTTTACTTCTCCGGAGGCATCTTCACCGTCAACCTCCAAGCCTTCTGCCGAAAAACTACGCAGTGCCGTGTGCAGTACAGCACGGTTTTCGGTTGCGTTAATTTTATCACCGCCAAACATACTTTCTATCGCAGCCGGCAAATCCATTTCCTCCGCCAGCTCTACCAGCAGGTCCAGCGTCTCCTTGGTTACGCGGTTCTTTGATAGGTCAAAGAGTATGTCTTCAAACTGCAGGGAAAATTTTTCGAAGCGCTGCTCATCCCGGGCAAACATTTCGCTCAAGTGCACAGGCTGTAGAGCCTTGTAGTGATCTTGAAGTTTCTGCCAGGTTTTGGCTTTGGTTGGAGGGTAATTTTTTAACATCGTGTATCGGGTATGTTCGTGATTCCTGTTCGGGCTCAACTACTCTTTTTCGGGGCTTCGGGTTGCGAAAGTAGTGTTTATACTTGTTTTACACTTTACAGGCATCTCTCAAATTAACGGTATAAATCAGGTATATGCAAAAAAATGAATATTATGCGACGTGCAAAGTATGGAGCTGATTTGTTCAGGATGTAAAAAGTATGCTCTGTAAGTTATTTAGCAGCAGCTAAACCTGCTAATACTTAAGCTGTTTGTATCCTGACAGGTACTAACTACCGTAAACACTTAAACTAACAGCAAAGCGATGTATAAAAGCTATTATGCAAAGTATAATACACCGCCTTTGCAGGTAATTTAATTCAGATTATACTTATGAAAAACGATAAGAAGCACACTTCCCGTAAAGGGGCAGAGAAAAAAGGAATACTTCGAGAGGATGATGGCAAACGCACTCCTCCGGGGCCAACAGGATATATTACTGGTGGCAGAACAAGCTCAACAAGGCCGGAGCAGGGCCCGGATATTCCACCTCAGGAACGCACGGAAGGTATTCCTTAGCATGTAAACGTAATAAACTATAATAAACCGTTTGCTGAAATCAGCCTGATGTATGGAGTTAGATCAAAGGTATCCCTATCATAGCATTCCTGTAGATGAGGCGCTTGATAAGCTGCAGGCCACAAAAGAAGGGCTGACGGAAGAAGAGGCAAATCAGCGGCTGAATAAAGTAGGCCCCAATGAATTAACCGGCAAGGAAGGTATAAATCCTGTGCTGCTTTTCCTCAAGCAGTTCAAGGACTTTCTTATACTTATACTTTTCCTGGCTGCAGGCGTAGCCTGGTATGCCGACCAGCGCGTGGATGTATACGTCATACTTGGCGTTATTCTGTTTAATGCTGTACTTGGTTTTCTGCAGGAGTATCGAGCAGAGAAGGCCATACTTGCCCTGAAGAACATGATTAAGCAGGAGACCACTGTACTGCGTAATGGAAAACCCAAAACCATTGAGGCAAAGCAACTGGTGCCCGGCGACATCATCAAACTGGAAGAAGGAGACAGCATACCCGCCGATGCGCGTCTGGTTTCCGGTAAAAACCTGCAAACCGTAGAAGCCTCGCTTACTGGAGAATCGCTCCCTATTGAAAAGAAAACAGACCCGCTGCCCGAGAAAAGCAACCTGGGTGACCGGCTGAACATGCTGTTTAAAGGCACGCATGTGGCGCGCGGCACGGCCACTGCTGTGGTTACCGGAACAGGCCCGCACACTGAGCTCGGTAAGATATCCAAATCGCTGGGCGACATCAAAACAACCTCCACTAACTTCCGGAAAAAAACACAGCGGCTGGCCAAGCAGATGGCAGTTATTTCCATTGTAACTTCGCTGGTGGTGTTTGTACTTGGCTATTATGTGCGGGATTATGCCTTTGAAGAAGTACTGCTGATAACGGTGGCTACACTAGTTTCGTCTATTCCGGAAGGCTTGCCGGCAGTGATCTCTATTGTGCTTGCTATAGGAGCCAAGCGCATGGCCGATCAGAATGCCATTATCCGTGAGTTTACCGCTACCGAAATGCTGGGCTCTATCTCTGTTATACTTACCGATAAAACCGGCACGCTCACCAAAAGTATACTTACTGTAAAAAGCATTTTCCTGGGTGATGATACTGAGCTGGAAGTGTCTGGCTCCGGCTATGCAACCGAAGGTGATATTACGCATAATGAGGAGTCGGTAAGCACTTCAGAAAACGCAGTGCTTGCAAAGCTTTTGTTCATAGC
The DNA here is from genome assembly GCF_019443125.1 of Pontibacter aydingkolensis. Classification (GTDB taxonomy): domain Bacteria; phylum Bacteroidota; class Bacteroidia; order Cytophagales; family Hymenobacteraceae; genus Pontibacter; species Pontibacter aydingkolensis. The sequence continues at coordinate 52,948 of NZ_JAHYXK010000015.1, forward strand.
TAAAGAGTGTAACAACGCGCGCCTCTCAGGTGATAAGGATAAAGCAGGATCAGATGAAGAAAATGATAAGGAAAGCGAAGACGATAAGGCTTCCGGCGACCCGACTGAGATAGCCCTGCTTGTACTTGCCAAAAAAGCAGAAGCTAAAAATGAAGGCGCGCTACCTGAGGCTCAACAATTGGATGACCTACCTTTCAGCTCAGAACAGAAGTTCAGGGCAACCTTGGTGGAAACCGACGGGAAAAGGGAAATACTGGTAGTTGGGGCGCCGGAAAAAATATTAAAGCTAAGCTCCCACATATTAGACTCAGATGGGCCCCGGGAGCTGACAGAAGACCAGCGGCAACAGATCCAGGACAAGATGGACGATTGGGCAGACCATGCCATGCGCGTGCTGGCACTAGCCTATAAAGAAGCTGAAGGAGGAATAGATAGCGTTAGTGCAGAGCAGGTAGACGGTTTGGTTTGGGTAGGCATTACAGGCATTGTCGATCCGCCCAGAGGTGGAGTGCGGAAGGCAGTAGGAGCCTGCAAGTCGGCAGGTATCAGGGTCATGATGTTAACCGGAGACCATAAGAAAACCGGCGCAGCCATTGCCCGGGAGGTAGGCATTCTGGAACCTGAAAATGAGAATTCGGATTATCCGGAGGCCATGCAGGAAGATGAGTTGGAAGACCGGGAAAATGACTTTGATGAACTGGTAGATAATGTGTCTGTTTTTACGCGTGTAAGCCCCAACACCAAGCTGCGCATTGCCGAGCACCTGCAGGAAAAAGGCCACCTAATAGCCATGACCGGCGATGGTGTGAACGATGCCCCGGCCCTGAAGCGTGCCGATGTAGGCATAGCCATGGGCATACGGGGAACCGATGTGGCCAAAGATGCATCCCATATCGTGCTATCAGACGATAATTTTGCCACCATTGTGCGTGCTATCCGCGAGGGCCGTATTGTGTTTCAGAATGTGCGGCAGACAAGCTTTTTCCTGCTCACTACCAACTTTGCCTTCGTATTTGTCTTTATAGTAGCCATAACCATGGGCTTGCCTTTTCCGCTTACAGCCACGCAGATACTCTGGGTAAACCTGGTAACCGACGGGGTCATGGAACTGGGCCTTGCAGCAGAGCGTGGCCACGGCGAGATAATGAAACAGAAGCCTGTAGAAAAAGATGCTAACATCCTGGATAAATCTGTTGTTCCGTATCTGTTGCTGATGAGTGCGGTGATGCTGGGGCTATCGTTGGGTGCCTTCTACTACTACCTGCCCCAAGGCGCCGAAATAGCCCGCACTGCGGTCTTCCTCGTTATCGCCATGACCCAAGTCTTCAACACCTTTAACATGCGCTCCATCGACAGGTCTTTGTTCACCATTGGGGCCTTTAGCAACAAGTATGTAAACATCGCATTTGTGGTGTCGGTGGCCCTGCAACTGCTGGTGGTCTACACACCATTTTTAAGTAACCTGTTCCGGTTCGATCCGCTACCGATTCCTGATCTGCTGGTTATATTTTTATTGTCCAGTACCGTGATCTGGATCGCTGAGATCTATAAAAAAATACGCTTCGGAAAACAGCAGCCAGATATACCGGAAGGGGAGGAATGGATGAAAGACGAGAATAATGAAAAGCAAAAAGTATAACAGAGCTCAAAGTATAAATAAAGTATAAATCGCAAAGGCCATTATTTAAATGGAGAAAAGTATAGAGCAACTCCTATCAGAAAAGAATATAAAAGCACTGATACTTGACCTGGATGGCGTAATAACCCAGACAGCGCAGGTACATGCCAACGCCTGGAAAAGAATGTTTGACGACTACCTGGCCGAACGTGCTGCACGCGATGGTAAAGTATACCCGCCGCTGGAAATAGCAACGGATTACCGGCAGTACATTGATGGTATTCCGCGGTATGATGGGGTGCGTAATTTTCTTGCCTCGCGGGATATTATACTTCCGGAAGGCAACCCGGAAGATGAAGCCGGCAAAGAAACAGTGGCAGGCCTGGGAAATCTTAAAAATCTATACTTTCAGGAACTGGTGAAGCAAGGCGGCGTTAAATTATACCCAGACACAATTGCGTGGCTTAAGCAACAGCGTAAAGCGGGTAAAAAGACAGCCGTGATATCTGCGAGTAAAAACTGCAAAACCATACTTGCCGCCGCCAAAATAGAACACCTTTTTGATGCGCGCGTAGATGGGGTGGAGGCGATAAAGCTAAACCTGAAAGGCAAACCAGCCCCGGATGTATTTGTGGAAGCTGCCCGGCAACTGAAGGTTTCTCCTGAAGAGACGGCTATTTTTGAAGATGCCATAGCAGGGGTACAGGCCGGTAAGGCAGGTGGCTTTGCACTGGTAGTAGGCGTTGATCGCACAGGTAATCCATCCGAACTTTTAGAACACGGCGCCACAGTGGCGCTGCAAAAATTTCCGATAAGCAACACATGAAAAATCAACCTGGCCCTGTAAAGCACGATCCGCAAAAACTACCTTCTGCACTGCAAAGTATACCGGACCTGCTGGCTGGTAAAAAGCCTGCCGTGTTCCTGGATTACGACGGCTGCCTGACTCACATCGTAAAAGACCCGGATAAAGCCATACTTAGCGACAGCATGCGCCAAACGCTGCAAGGCCTGGCAGAGGTATGCAGCGTGGCCATCGTAAGCGGCCGCGACAGGGCTGATGTGGCAAGGCTGGTACAGCTTGATAATTTATACTTTGCTGGCTCACATGGCTTCGACATCTCCGGACCAGGCAACATGCAAACAGAACCTGGCGGTGCGAAAACAGCATTACCAGCGCTTGATGCCTCCGCAGAAAAGCTAAAAGAGAAACTCGGCCACATTGAGGGAGCCATGGTGGAACGTAAACGCTACGCCATTGCCGTGCATTACCGCAACGTGTCCGACAGCCACATAGACGAAGTAAAGCAGGTTACGGCAACTGTCTTAAAAGAACATCCCCAACTAAAAGAAGGTCTTGGCAAAAAGATCATCGAACTAAAACCCAACCTGGACTGGCACAAGGGCAAGGCCGTGAGCTGGCTGCTGCAAGAACTCGGCCTGAATAAACCTGGAATTGTGCCACTCTACATCGGCGATGATATTACAGACGAAGATGCCTTTGCCGAACTGCAAGGGAAAGGGATAGGTATTCTGGTAGGCGAGCACGATGAGCAGACGGCGGCCGAGTACAGGCTGGAAAGTGTAGAGGAGGTTGAGGAGTTTCTTAAAAGTCTGACTGAACACCTCAGCAAACAAGAAGATGTCTGAATGGAAAATAACATACGACGCCTGGGACCCCGAACAGCAGCCTTTGCGGGAGGCGCTTTGTACGCTTGGGAATGGGCACTTTGCCACAAGGGGAGCCTTTGAGGAGGAGAATGCAGATGAGCAAGTGCATTACCCCGGCACTTACCTGGCAGGAGGCTACAACCGGCTGGTATCTACGGTGTCCGGTGAAAAAATAGAGAACGAAGACCTGGTTAACTGGCCCAACTGGTTGCCGCTTTCGTTCAGAGTTGCTGGAGAAGAATGGTTTAGCCTGTCAAAAGTTCAAGTGCTGGAATTTATCCAGGAACTCGATATGAAGCAGGGATTGCTAACCAGAACCATTCGTTTTCAGGATACAGCCCAGCGTGAGACACTGCTTGTGAGCCGGCGCTTTGTAAGTATGGCTAACCCGCACCTGGCTGCCCAGGCCTGGGAATTAACCCCGCTTAACTGGTCCGGTGAGATCGAAATAAGAACTGCCCTGGATGGAAGAGTGATCAACAGTGGTGTGGCTCGCTACCGCTCTCTGGAGAGCAGGCACCTGGAGCCTATTAAAGCAGACCAACTGGACGAAGACACCATATACCTGGTTGCCCAGACCACGCAGTCTAAGTTAAGAATGGCGCAGGCTGCGCGTACTACAGTATACTATGATGGTAAAAGGCAGGAGGTACCGCGGCAAAGTATAGTTGAGCCTGATTATGCTGAACAGGTGCTTCGGGTCAGTTGTAGCCAGAAGCAGGCCATAGCTGTGGAGAAAGTCGTGCTGATTTATACTTCCAGGGATTTTGCCATTTCAGAGCCTTTACTAGAAGCCTGCGAAAAGATCGAACGCCTAGGCGGTTTTGACCAGCTTCTGGCATCCAGCCGCCGCGCGTGGCTACGGGTATGGAAGCGGTGTGATCTTGAAATGGCGTGTAACCAGGAGGTGCAACCGGTGCTGCGTTTACATGTGTTCCATTTGCTGCAAACCGTTTCTGCCAATACAGTGGGGCGTGATGTTGGTGTGCCGGCTCGCGGGTGGCACGGCGAGGCGTACCGTGGGCATATTTTCTGGGATGAACTCTTCATTTTCCCTTTTTTGAACCTGCGCCTGCCCGACCTTACAATAGCCTTACTAATGTACCGGTATCGTAGGCTACCTGAGGCAAGGTACGCAGCAGTGGAGGCAGGTTATCGCGGCGCTATGTACCCGTGGCAAAGCGGCAGCAATGGCCGCGAAGAGAGCCAGATCATTCACCTCAATCCAAAGTCGGGCAGATGGGTGCCGGATAACACTTTTCTACAGCGGCACATAAACGCAGCCGTTGCCTATAATGTATGGCAGTATTACCAGGCCACCCACGACAGGGAGTTCCTTACTTTTTACGGAGCAGAGGTCATTTTCGAGATCGCACAGTTCTGGTCTACCATTGCCATCTTCAGCCAGGAAAAAGGCCGCTACGAGATCCGGAATGTAGTAGGCCCTGACGAATATCATACTGAATACCCAGGCTCAGAAGCGCCAGGCCTAAACAACAATGCTTATACCAACGTGATGGCCGTATGGGTGATACAGTGTGCCTTAAAAGTTTCTAAAATGTTGGATACTTCACGGGTAGCGGAGTTAATGGATAAGTGTTCCATCTCTACGGAAGATTTGGAACGCTGGCAGCACATCAGCCAGCGCATGTACGTGCCTTTTATAGGCGAGAGTAATGTTATTGCACAATTTGAGGGGTATGAGCAGTTAGATGAATTTCCGTGGGAGGAGTACAAAGCAAAGTATGGCGAGGCCATGCGCCTGGATCGTATTCTGGAAAGCGAGAACGACAACGTAAATAAGTATAAGGCCAGTAAGCAGGCCGATGTACTCATGCTGTTCTACCTGTTCTCTTCCGAAGAATTAACCAGTACTTTTGAGCGTATGGGCTACGGCTTTAAACCTGAAACAATACCAGATAACATCGCCTATTATGAAGCCAGAACGTCGCATGGCTCTACCTTAAGCAAAATTGTGCACTCCTGGGTACTGGCCCGCTCAGACCGCAAAAGATCCTGGACAAACTTTGAGATTGCGCTGATGAGTGATGTAGAAGACATACAGGGAGGCACTACTTCGGAGGGTATACATTTAGGAGCCATGGCCGGTACCGTAGACCTGGTGCAGCGTTGCTATACAGGCCTTGAAATACGCGATAAGGTGCTGTGGTTTAACCCTGTGCTGCCAGATGAGATAGAGTGCCTTAATTTCCAGATACGATACCGCAGCCACTGGCTTTCGCTAAATTTTACGCACGATAAAATGGTTATCACGTTCGATAAAGGTTGGTCTAAGCAAGTGAAAATAGGTGTACAGGGGCAGGTGTATACTTTCAAAACCGGCGAGAAGCGTGAGTTTGACATTAAAAGAGATTAAATAGCCTGTACAATACATACAAGATCACAAATTTTAATCCATACTATGCACAAAGTCATTACTATCACACTTAATCCTGCACTAGATAAAAGCACAAAGGTTACTCAGGTGCTCCCCGAGAAAAAACTGCGCTGTGAAGAACCTGTGTTTGAGCCGGGTGGGGGAGGTATCAATGTTTCACGTGCCATGAAGAAATTGGGTGGCGAATCGTGTGCCTGGTTTTTGTCTGGCGGGCCATCCGGTGAAATGATTAGTAAGCTGCTGGATGCGGAAGGTATAACCAGCTGGACGGTAAGGACTAAAAACTGGTCGAGGGAGAACCTGATGGTAATGGAAACCGCCACAGGCGACCAGTACAGGTTTGGCATGCCAGGCCCCGAAACCTACGAAGATGAATGGATGCAGTGCCTGGAAAAACTGGAGCAGATGCCACAGGGAGAGGTGCCGCAATATGTAATAGCCAGTGGTAGCCTCCCACCCGGAGTGCCTGATGATTTTTGCCTGCGCCTTGCCGAGATTGCCCACAAAAAAGATTTCAGGCTGATAGTAGACACATCAGGCGAAGCACTGGTGAAAGCGGCTGGAGAGGGTGTATACTTGCTTAAACCTAACTTAGGCGAACTGGCAGCCCTGGCAGGTAAAGATCAGATATCAGCCATGGAGCAGGAAGAAATTGCCAAACAGGTGCTTGATGAGGGAAAATGTAAAGTATTGGTGGTATCGCTGGGACCACGTGGTGCTATGCTGGCTTCTAAAGAAGGTATAAGTTATGTGGTGCCGCCAACCATGCCACAGAAAAGTGCCGTTGGTGCAGGGGATAGTATGGTAGCAGGGATTGTGATGAGTTTATTAAAAGGTTGCCCCCTGGATGAAGTAGTACGCTATGGCGTAGCCGCGGGTACAGCCGCTACCATGACGCCTGGCTCAGAACTTTGCCGCAAAGAAGATACCGAAGAAATTTATAAGTGGCTGATGGAGCATAAAGAAGTATAATTACGAATAAGATTTTCTTAGACATCAGATGCAGCTGTAAGTATAATGTCTTTTGTCTTTTATCTAATAACCAATAACCAATACCTAACATCCAGCCCTTTTACTCAAACACGATCACTTTATCCTTGTGTTTGCCGCGCATATGTCCTCTGATAATCTGCTGTATATCTTTGTTGTCGTTGTAGCGCGTAATGGCGCCCTTAAAATCGTCAAGCGAGGAGGCTGAGAATGTTTCGTCTACGAAGCCAAATCCCAGGTAAATGCCATGATCTACTACTACCACAGATTTTTCGCCGGGCTCTCGGCCTTTGCCAATTATCACAAAGCTATTGTGCTCATAGGTAAAGGAATCCAGAGCGGCATCAACACGCATATTATACGTTTCCGGAGACTCTTTTCCGATGCAGGCGCCGTTACACTGGTGCACCTGGAAATCAAAGCAGGCCCCACTCGTTTTATAAAGGTCGCATAGTTTCTGACAGAGGTTAAACTTAGATACTTTATGGAACAGGAACCCCTTTGCCTTGTAAAAGTTTGATAGGGCGATGATCGGTGTCATGCTCACATTATCGGCTTTGTTTATGCTGCCGTAGGTCAATCTTTTATAGCCGTCACTGTCTTGGTACACAAATATGCCGGTATTGAACACGCTGCGGCGTTGCTGCCGGTTATAATGCGGCTTCATCCGTTTTATCTCCGCAGACTCAAACAACAGCGACACCAGTTCATTGCCCATCAGCTCGTAAGTAATGTCTGCAATGTTGTTCTTAAAGTCCAAGGACTTACGGCTTTTATAATCGATGTTAAAGTGCTGAACAATCCGCTTCCGGATATTTATACTTTTACCCACATAGATCACTTCGCCCTGCTCGTTATGGAAGTAATAAACACCTGGCACCATGGGCAGGGCATCTATCTGCTCTTTAGAGATGTTTGGTGGCAGCAACGATGTTTTTATCTCCTGTTTAATAGCCTGGGAGGGCTCTGCTGCCATGTGCATGTTACCATCCACTACAGGGCGGTTTATCTTGATAAGTTTATCAAACAGTTTGGCAGTAGCCTCGGCATCGCCGATAGCGCGGTGGCGTTGGGTAAGCGGGATGTCTATACTTTTGCAAAGCTTGCCCAGACTATAAGAAGGCAATCCGGGAATAAGGCTACGGCTAAGGCGAACGGTACAAAGGGTTTTACGCTGGAAAGTATAACCCAGATCGGCAAACTCTTTTTTGATAAAGGAATAGTCGAAACGCACATTATGGGCTACAAAGATTTTACCGTCGGTAAACTCCACGATTTCCTTGGCCACCTCGTAAAATTTAGGCGCATCCTTTACCATTTCGTCGGTTATGCCGGTGAGCTGCGAAATAAAGTAAGGGATAGATCTTTGCGGATTTATCAAAGTGCTATACTTGTCAACAACCTGGTGGCCGTCGTGTATAAAAATGGCAATCTCTGTAATCTTGTCCTGGGCAGGCTGTCCGCCTGTTGTTTCAATGTCAATTATCGCGTACAAATGGTTGGGAGTTATGTCCGTTTCATCAGGCACACCAGCCTTGGCCGATGGCTCTCCTCCTAAACCAATTTTTTTAGTATTCCGTTTCAATTATGCAGTAGGTGTTGTTATTGGCCAAGCAAATTAGTTTTTGCCTGTCTCATTTCTTCTTACCGTGCCAAATCCCGTTCCAGATTTCGCTGAACCAGTTGCCTACCCGGCCTCGCTTTTTATGGTTTACTTCATCAATATCAGCCAGCAGAAATCCGAATGGCGTTAAGGGCGGATACACATCGAATAAAACCTTTAGCATGGCAATAACCGGAATTGCCAGAATCATGCCGGCAGCACCCCATATCTCACCGCCAACAAGTAAGCCTACAATGGCTGCAAAAGGATTGATGCTTACTTTTGCGCCTACCACATACGGTGTAATAAAGTTACCCTCCAGGAACTGCACAAACATAAACACGCCCACTACAAGTAGGGCATCTATCAGATGGCCTGTGGTAGCCAATGTTAACAGAGCCGGCAGGGTAGCACCGATCAGAATGCCAATGTAGGGTATAATGGTAAGTATAGAAGCGAACACGCCAAAGAAAATGGCATACTTCACGCCAAGTAGCATTAATCCGGCAGAATTAAGCAGGGCCACAATAAAGATAACGATCATCAACCCGGAGATATAGCTTTGCCCTACCTGCTGTATGTTTTCTACTGTCTGTACCATACTGCTGCGCCGGTCTTTGGCAACGAACTTAAACAGGAACTGCTCCAGGTGGTCGCGGTAGTACAAAAAACAGAAAACAAAGATGGGTATGATCACCAGCATCGAGATAGCGCCTGTTGTCATAGAAATAGTGCTGCCCAGAAAAGTAGTGGTGATATCCTGCAGGCCTCCTATTGCATTACGTACCAGGTCGGCCCTGTTAGAGGGTTCTATACCAAACTTGTCGTAGAGATAAAGCTGCACTCTGTCAAGCAGGTTTCCGATATTTTCGCCAATGGTATCCAGGTCGGAGGTAAGGCTTATCATTTGCATAGATAAAAACCAGACCACGGCGCCAAGTATAGTTACTATTAAGATAATGCAGATAAGTATGGCCAGCGGCCTTGGGATGCGCAACCGCTCCAGGTCTCTTGCTAAAGGCAGCAGCAGCAGGGCAAACAGTAACGCAAAGGCCAATGGCACCAGCACAGACTTGAAAGATTGCAACAGGCCTACCAACAGTACAATACCAAGCAGGACAAGTATAAATTTAACGTACTTCGGTAATTTTAATTCCATAGAAGGCTAAGCCATTAGGGCACTTATGCACGAGGCATTAAAGTAACTAAATGTTCTGCTTAATTTATAGAAGTTTTTATATATTAATTTGCTAAAAATACTAGCCAAAGTATAAGGCAAATAACTTGATTTTGATGAACCAGTGCCTTAATTTTATGGTTCTATACATGTATAAGGTTGTCAATGACCAGTAATGAGATTTAGTTTTGCTAATCACATTAGCTAAAAATTTTAGTTATTTGCATTTTGTTAGCTGGCAGGAACTATTTGTTGCAGCTAGTCTCTTATATTTTTCTATATTTCCGATTGATTTTATCTAAACAACTATACTTACGCTTACATAATGGTAGAGTTAGAGCATAATTACAACGAAGACAGCATTCGTTCCCTGGAGCCCCGCGAGCACATCAGGCTACGCCCTGGTATGTATATTGGTAAACTGGGCGATGGTTCGGCTGCTGACGACGGTATCTACATTTTAGTGAAAGAGGTGATCGACAACTCCATCGACGAACACGTGATGGGTTTCGGTAAGACCATCGACATTAAGATTTCTGACCACAAAGTACAGGTGCGCGATTATGGCCGTGGTATTCCGCTGGGCAAGGTGATCGACTGCGTAAGCAAGATCAACACTGGTGGTAAGTATGACAGCAAGGCTTTTCAAAAGTCGGTTGGTCTGAACGGTGTGGGTACCAAAGCGGTTAACGCCCTTTCAAGCCACTTCCGCATCCAGTCTGTGCGCGACGGCCAGATGAAGTCAGCTGAGTTTGAGCGTGGCGTACTTACCAACGATATGCCGCTGGAGCCAACCTCGCAGCGAAATGGTACGCTTACGATCTTTTCGCCAGACGATACCATCTTTAAGAACTACCAATTTAACCCGGAGTACCTCGAGAACCAGATCTGGAACTATGTGTACCTGAATGCTGGCTTAACGATCAACTTCAACGGCAAGAAGTTTTACTCTGAGAATGGCCTTCTGGACCTGCTCCGAAACAAAGCCGACGAAGAAGCGATGCGCTACCCGATCATCCACCTGAAAGGAGCGGACATTGAACTGGCTCTAACGCATGGCAATGACTATGGTGAGGAGTACTATTCGTTTGTAAACGGACAGTACACTACGATGGGTGGTACGCACCTGGCTGCTTTCCGTGAAGCCATTGTGAAGACAGTTCGCGAGCACTTCAAGAAAGATTACGATGCCGCTGATATTCGTGGCTCTATAGTTGGTGCCATCTCGCTGCGTGTGCAGGAACCGGTGTTTGAGTCGCAGACTAAAACCAAACTTGGCTCTATGGAGATGGGCCCTGACGGACCAGCTGTACGTGCTTACATAAACGACTTTATTAAGGAGAATCTTGACAATTACCTGCACAAGAACCCTGCTACTGCAGAAGCTTTAAAGAAGCGAATTGAGCAGAGTGAGCGTGAGCGTAAGGATATGGCCGGTGTGAAAAAACTGGCAAACCAGCGTGCCAAGAAAGCCAACCTGCACAACCGTAAACTGCGCGACTGCCGCCTGCACTTTAACGAAGACAAGCACGAAAATTCATTGTTGTCTACGCTTTTCATCACAGAGGGTGACTCGGCAAGTGGATCTATCACAAAGTCCAGAAACGTGGACACTGAGGCTGTTTTTAGTTTAAGAGGTAAGCCCCTTAACTGCTATGGCCTTAAGAAAAAGGTAGTATACGAGAACGAAGAGTTTAACCTGCTGCAGCACGCCCTGAACATTGAAGAAGGTCTGGACGGCTTGCGCTACAACCGCGTGGTGATCGCTACCGATGCCGACGTGGATGGTATGCACATCCGCTTATTGTTGCTGACTTTCTTCCTGCAGTTCTTCCCGGACCTGGTTCGTAACGGCCACGTGTTTATACTTGAAACGCCGCTATTCCGTGTGCGCAATAAGAAAGAAACGATCTACTGCTACAACGAAACCGAGAAGCAGGAAGCCATACAGAAACTGGGTAAGCGCCCTGAGATTACCCGATTCAAGGGTTTGGGAGAGATCTCACCGGATGAGTTCGGTAAGTTTATCGGCGACAACATTAAGCTGAAGCCGGTGATCCTGCAGAAGGATACCACGATACAGAAGATACTGAGCTACTACATGGGCAAGAACACACCGGAGCGTCAGAATTTCATTATCGATAATTTGAAGATTGAGAAAGACATAGTTGAAGAAGTATATGCATAACGACGAGTTGAATAACGAAGAGATAGAAAGAGAAGACGAACTGGAAGTGGCGTTTACCGATGGCGAAGAAGAAGTCATCCATAACGTTACACCTGTTGCCGGCCTTTACGAGAACTGGTTCTTAGACTATGCTTCTTATGTAATTCTGGAGCGTGCGGTACCAGCCATTGAAGACGGTTTAAAACCAGTGCAGCGCCGCATCCTGCACGCCATGAAAGAGATGGACGATGGCCGCTTTAACAAAGTAGCCAACGTTATTGGTCAGACCATGCAGTACCACCCGCATGGCGATGCTTCTATCGGCGATGCAATGGTGAACCTTGGGCAGAAAGACCTTTTAATTGAGACACAGGGTAACTGGGGTGATGTGCGTACCGGTGACAGCGCAGCTGCGCCACGATACATCGAGGCACGTCTTTCTAAGTTCGCGCTGGATGTGGTGTTCAACCCACAGACAACCCAATGGCAGCTGAGCTACGATGGCCGTAAGAACGAGCCGGTAACACTTCCGGTTAAATTCCCTTTGCTGCTGGCGCAGGGTGTTGAAGGTATTGCCGTAGGTTTGTCTACCAAGATAATGCCGCACAACTTCAAAGAACTTATAAAGGGTTCTATTGATGTGCTTAAAGGCCGTAGCACTTTACTTTTGCCAGACTTCCCGAACGGGGGCCAGGTGGATGTTACCAACTATAACAATGGCATGCGTGGCGGTAAAATCCGTGTGCGTGCCACTATTGAGAAGGTAGACAAGACCATGCTCATCATCCGTGATGTGCCTTATGGTGTTACTACAACAGGCCTGATGGAGTCGATCGTGAAAGCGAGCGAGAACAACAAGATCAAGATCAAGAAGGTAATAGACAACACGGCTGCTAATGTAGAAATACAGGTACAACTTCCTCCAGGCGTTTCTCCGGATCTGACAATGGATGCTTTGTATGCCTTTACTGACTGCGAAGTTTCTATTTCTCCGAATACCTGTGTGATTATCGACGATAAGCCGCACTTTATGAGTGTGGATGAGTTGCTGCGCATCTCTACATTTAAAACGGTAGACCTGCTGAAGCGAGAACTTGAGATCCGCAAAGGTGAACTGGAAGACAAGTGGCACTACTCTTCACTTGAGAAAATCTTTATCGAGAACCGTATTTACCGCGACATCGAAGAGTGTGAGACCTGGGAGGCTGTACTAAATGCAATTGATACAGGTTTAGACCCGTTCAAGAAGCTGCTGCGCCGCGAAGTTACCGAAGAGGACATTATTCGCCTGACAGAAATCAAGATTAAGCGTATCTCCAAGTTCGACTCCTTTAAAGCAGACGAGTATATTAACAAGCTGGAAGAGGAGATGGCCGAAGTGGATGATAACCTGGCTAACCTGATCCGTTACGCTATCGCATACTTTGAGGGACTGCTGAAGAAGTATGGCCAGGGCCGTGACCGCAAAACGCAGGTGAAGACCTTCGATGTGATTACTGCTCAGAAAGTGGCTATTGCGAACCAGAAGCTCTACATGAACGCCAAAGACGGCTTTATCGGTACCAGCCTTCGCAAAGATGAATTTGTATGCGACTGCTCTGATATGGACGACATCATCGTGTTCCGTAAGGACGGTAAGTTCACCGTAACCAAGGTGGCTGATAAGACCTTTGTTGGTAAAGACATTATCATGGCTGGCGTTTACAACAAGAACGACGAGCACATGGTGTACAACATGATCTACGTAGATGGTAAGACTGGTGTGTCTTTTGCCAAGCGCTTTGCAGTGAAGTCCATTACCAGAGATAAGGAGTATGACCTGACTAAAGGCAACAAAGGCTCTAAAGTACATTACCTTACTGCTAACCCGAACTCAGAATCGGAGGTGGTAAGTGTAACTTTGTCGCCGCAGTCTACAGCACGCAACAAGCAATTTGATTACGACTTTGCGGAGCTGATGATCAAAGGCAAGGGCTCTAACGGTAATATCGTTACAAAGTACCCGATCAAGAAAGTAGTGCAGAAAAGCCTGGGCGACTCTACATTAGGTGGCCGTGAGATCTACTACGATGAAGTGATCGGAAGACTGAACACCGAAGGCCGTGGCCGCTACCTGGGTTCCTTCAATACAGATGATACCATACTTGTGATTTACGAGGATGGTACTTATGAGCAAACCACGTTTGATCTAAGCAACCACTACACAGTAGAGAAGATCAAGGTACTGCAGAAGTTTGAGCCGGAATTGGTAATCTCGGCGATCTACTACGATGGTGATAACAAGACGTACTATGTGAAGCGCTTTAGAGTAGAAACGAGCACAGTAGCTAAGAAATTCACCTTTATTTCTGAAAGCAAGAACTCAAGGCTGGAGGCTGTTTCTACGCACTCTCAGCCATTGGCAACTATTAAGTTCAAGCTGAGCCTGCGTGGTGAAAAAGCTACAGAGAAGCTGTTGCTGAGCGACTTTATTGACGTGAAAGGCTGGAAGGCAATGGGTAATAAACTCAACTACTTCAAGATCTACGACGTTGAGGTTCCTAAGATGGAAGCCGTGGAGCAGCCGCAGGATGAAAAAGGGAAAGCCAAGAAAGCCGCTCCCCGTAAAGCGCCTGTAACGCTGCCTTCAGAGCTGAAGGAGTTGGCTGAAGAAGCAGCCAAAATCAGCGGTACCCAACTCTCTGATGCTGAAAGCGTAGAAGAGGATACGCACAGTAACAAGGAAATCAAAGCACTTAAAGAGAAAAAGCAGCTGGATTTATTTTAATCCAGCTGTAACTCTTGCAAAAGTCTTTGAAAATCCGTAGTTTGTGATGTGTGGTATTGTATGAAAAGACTTTTTAAAGCATTTCCTGTTATACTTGTTCTCTTTTGCACACCTTTTGCCTGCATGGCAAACGGCGGTGCATCCGGGAATGATAAGCTTTTGCAGCGTGCTGAACAGTTGCTGAGCAGTTATAAAGACAGCGAAGCACTGGTTGTGTATGAGCAGGTGCTGGAGGAAGCCGAGGATAATTATATAGCGCTTTGCAAAGCAAGTTACCTGCACAGCCGCATCAGCGAAAGGTATACCGATGAAACGAAGAAGCTGCAGCATGTTGCTAAAGCGAGAGAGTATGCTAACAGAGCATATGCTATAAACCCAAGAGATGCAGAGTCTAACTACGTTATGGCGTTATCGGTTGGTAGCCAGGGACTACTCTCCGGACCTAAAGAAAGACTATCCAGTATACACGAAGTAAAGTCTTTTGTAGATGCCGCTTTGGCCGCAGATGCAAAACATGCTGGTGCCTGGCACATACTTGGCCGCTGGCATTTTAAAATGGCCAATCTGAATTTTGCAGAAAAAGCAGCATCTAAGTTTTTATTTGGTGGTGTGTGTAGTGTGTCTACCAATAAAGATGCCGCAGACGCAATAGAAAAGGCGATAGTTTATAATCCAAACAATATCAGGTATTACTTTGATCTGGCTCTGATCTATAATGAAATGAAAGATACAGAAGCTTGTATCGCAACACTTACAAAAGCCCTGACGCTACCTTTGGATACGAAGGAAGAGCTGGAGTTAAGCAGGCGCTGTAAGATTATGCTGCAAGAAAAGAAGAATACATAAACGCATTCAGGATATCTTCAGAAAGCCTGCTTCCGGATGGGAGGCAGGCTTTCTGCTTTATACATGCCCTGTTTAACAACATAGTATTATTCTATTTAGGTAATTTGTCTTAATTTAGCACCTTAACAAGCTTTTAAGCTGACTTGTGTATTTATGCCGTTAAAAAGATTGTCGTTATTGTGGGGACTGGTGCTGTTGACATCGGTAAGCGCATGTGATGGTGAGGAGGCTAACCGGGAGGAGCGGATGGTAAACCTGTCAGAAGTAAAAGATGATGAGGATGCCCAGCTAAAGAACCTAAATGCAGCTATTGAGCAGTCCAGGCGGGACGGCAGTTTGTATGCCAGGCGTGCTGTGGTGCTGCTACGGAAAGGTGAGTTGGAAAAAGCGCTTTCTGATGCAAATGAGGCAGTAAACCTGACAAAGAACGAGCCCTCTACACTATTTGTGAAGGCGCAGGTGCTTCGGGCATTAAACAGGCAGGAAGAAGCACTGCCGCTGGCGTTGCAGGCAGAGCGTAACTCATACCAGAGCAGCTCTCTGTATGTATTACTTGGTGAGTTATACTTACAGCGTAAAGAGTACAAACAAGCTAAAGTATACCTTGATAAGGCGCAAAAGCTGTCTCCCACGGATGCTTATGCTTTTTATTACAAAGGCAGGGTTCAGGAGGCAACCGGAGACACAGCAAGAGCGGTTCGTAATTATAAGCTTGCCCTGGAGCAGTTGCCTGACTTTATGCAGCCGCAACGCGAACTGGCTGGTATACTTGTAAACAGAGGAGACTATGATGCTGCCAGGCCTTACTTAAACGCGGCTCAAAAGCTGGATGCAAAAGATGCCAGGCTGTGGTATTACAAAGGGCTGTTATACCAGGCAACGCAGAAACAGGATAGTGCCATGCTTTCTTTTAACAGGGCTGTCGCTTTAAACGACACCCTGTATGGGGCACATTACAGGTTAGGCATGGCAGCTTATTTGCAGGGTCGCACCGATACAGCGCTGGTGCACTTAGAGAAAGTATACCCGAAGTATGAACAAGAAGTTAAGTACCTGAGTACCCTTGCCGGCGCGTACGAGCGCACCGGGCGAAATATAAAGGCTTTACAAACTTACCAGCAGTTGGTGGAGGTGGAGCCGCGCTATACGTACGGTTACCAGGCCATCAGCCGCCTGAAGTATAAATTAACAAGACCAATGCCCGACAGCACAGCAGTGCGCCGGGAAATGTTAGAACAATAGATTTAGAAAATACATGATCAACATCACACTGCCAGATGGCTCGGTGCGCCAGTATAATAAAGGCGTAACCAGCTTCGAGATCGCACAAAGTATAAGCGAAGGCTTAGCCAGAAATGTGCTTGCTGCCAAAGTAAACGGTTTGGTTTGGGACATAACGCGCCCTGTAAACGAAGATGCTACGGTGCAGCTACTCACCTGGAACGATGACGAAGGCAAAAATACTTTCTGGCACTCCTCAGCCCACTTAATGGCGGAAGCGCTGGAAGAGTTGTACCCAGGTGTAAAGTTCGGTATCGGACCTCCGGTAGAGAATGGCTTTTACTACGATGTGGATCTTGGTGAGAAGTCTTTCTCGCAGGACGACTTTGCCAAAGTAGAGCAGAAGATGCTGGAACTGGCCCGCAACAAAAGCGAATTCGTGCGCCGTGAAGTTTCTAAAGCAGAGGCTGTGGATTACTTTACCCAAAAAGGCGATGAGTATAAACTGGACCTGATCAAAGACCTGGAAGACGGTACGATCACGTTTTACACGCAAGGTAATTTTGTGGACCTTTGCCGTGGGCCGCACCTGCCAAACACAGGTACTATAAAGGCTGTAAAGCTGATGAACGTAGCAGGTGCTTACTGGCGCGGCGATGAGAACAGCAAGCAGCTTACCCGTATTTACGGCGTTACATTCCCGAAGCAAAAGGAACTGACGGAGTACCTGGAGCGCCTGGAAGAAGCTAAGAAGCGTGACCACCGCAAACTTGGCAAGGAGCTGGAATTGTTTGCTTTCTCTGAGAAAGTAGGCATGGGCTTGCCGTTGTGGTTACCAAAAGGAACTTTGCTGCGTGAGCGCCTGGAGCAGTTCATGCGCAAGGCACAGGTGCGTGCCGGTTACCAGCCGGTGGTTACCCCGCACATCGGCAGCAAAGAGCTTTATGTTACTTCAGGCCACTACGAAAAGTATGGTGCCGACTCTTTCCAGCCAATCAAAACGCCAAACGAAGGGGAGGAGTTCTTCCTGAAGCCAATGAACTGCCCGCACCACTGCGAGATCTATAAAACACGACCACGGTCTTATAAAGAGCTGCCAGTGCGCCTTGCCGAGTTTGGTACGGTATACCGTTATGAGCAAAGCGGCGAGCTGCACGGCTTAACCCGCGTGCGTGGCTTTACTCAGGACGATGCCCACATCTTCTGCCGCCCTGATCAGGTAAAAGAAGAGTTTATCAAAGTAATCGACCTGGTATTGTACGTGTTCAAGGCATTAGGCTTTGAGGACTATACTGCCCAGATATCGCTGCGCGACCCGGAGAATAAGGCAAAGTACATTGGCAGCGACGAAGCATGGGAGAAAGCCGAAAGCGCTATTATAGAGGCTGCCACAGAGAAAGGGCTGCGTACTGTAACCGAATTGGGTGAGGCTGCGTTCTACGGACCTAAGCTTGACTTTATGGTAAAGGATGCCCTTGGCCGTAAATGGCAGCTTGGAACTATTCAGGTAGATTATAACTTACCAGAAAGGTTCCAACTGGAGTACATTGGTGCCGATAATGCCAAGCACCGCCCGGTAATGATCCACAGAGCACCGTTTGGTTCGCTGGAGCGTTTCGTGGCTGTACTAATCGAGCATTGTGCCGGTAACTTCCCGCTTTGGTTAAGCCCGGAGCAGTTTGCCATACTTCCGATTTCAGAAAAGTATCACGATTTTGCACAGGAAGTATATAACAAGTTGCAGCAGGAAGACATCAGAGGCTTCGTGGATAACCGTGATGAGAAGATCGGACGTAAGATACGCGATGCGGAAGTTCGCAAAGTGCCTTACATGCTGATCGTAGGAGAGAAAGAGCAGGAGAACAAATCAGTGTCGGTACGCAAGCACGGCGAAGGAGATTTAGGCTCGCTTACAGTAGATGAATACGTTGAAATGTTTAAGCTTAAAATTGCCGAAACACTTAACAATTAAGAAAATATTTTCTTTTTGATATAAAAATTGCGATATTCGCAGCCTAATTGTAGAAATTAACTTTAAAGGAGGTACAACCATAGCAACGCCAAACAAGCGCTACATCCCACGCGGAAAGGTGGAAGAGCCATACAAAGTCAATGATAAAATAACTGCCCGAGAAGTAAGGTTGGTTGGTGACAATGTAGAGCAGGGAATTTTCCAGACCAGAGATGCTCAAAGAATTGCAAATGAGCAGAATCTTGACCTGGTTGAGATTTCACCGACAGCTAATCCGCCAGTTTGCCGTATTATCGACTACTCGAAATTTAAGTACGAGCAGAAGAAGAAAACGCGCGAAATGAAGGCGAAAGCGCAGAAAGTAGTGATCAAAGAAATTCGTTTCGGCCCTAACACGGATGATCACGACTTCGAGTTTAAGCTAAAGCACGCCAAAGGATTCCTGGAAAGCGGATTTAAGATCAAGTCTTATGTGCACTTTGTAGGTAGAACTATCGTGTTCAAGGAAAGAGGCGAGATTTTACTGCTTAAATTTGCACAGGCGTTGGAGGATGTAGCTAAAGTGGAGCAGCTACCTAAACTGGAAGGAAAGAGAATGTTTTTGATCCTTTCACCTAAAGTGGTGGCTCCGGCTAAAAAATAATTTTATCAATCAATTTTATAAACATGCCAAAAGTAAAAACTAAATCTGGTGCAAAGAAGCGTTTTTCTTTGACAGGTACTGGCAAGATCAAGCGTAAGCACGCTTACAAAAGCCACATCCTGACTAAGAAAACGACGAAGCAGAAGCGTAACCTTACTCACACAGGCCTTGTTAGCTCAGCTGATATGGACAGAGTAAAAGCAATGCTTAACATTTAATTATTTTAGGTTAACTATTAGTACGAACCCGGTGCCTGGTCTTTTTTGAAGATTAATCTTAATCACCAGTCGCCAAAACTTTTAACAAAATGCCAAGATCGGTCAATGTCGTAGCAGCACGACACAGAAGAAAAAAAATGATGAAGATGGCCAAAGGTTACTTTGGTCGTCGCAAGAACGTTTGGACAGTAGCGAAAAACGCTATTGAAAAAGGTTTAGTTTACGCTTACCGCGATAGAAAAGCAAAGAAGAGAGACTTCAGAGCTTTATGGATTCAGCGTATCAACGCTGGTGCGCGTGAGCACGGCATGTCTTACTCTCAGTTGATGGGCGCTCTTAAGAAAGCCAACATCGACCTTAACCGTAAAGTACTTGCTGACCTTGCCATGAACCACCCTGACGCGTTCAAGAGCATTGTTGATAAAGTAAAGTAATTTACTAGCAATATATACCAGGAGGGGCTTAGCATTTGCTAAGCCCTTTTTGTTTTTTCTTGTTTATAAACAGGTATTAGTATAACCCGCAGCGCCTTTATTACATACACTTAACTTAACCAGAACTTATACTATGAAAACAAAAAGAATATTACTAAACAGCAGGCCGCAGGGGATGCCTGATGAATCGAATTTTGAATTTGATGAGCAGGAAATATCCGGACTGGAAGAAGGGCAACTTTTGCTCAAGTCCCTTTACATTTCTGTAGACCCCTACATGCGTGGCCGCATGAACGATACCAGGTCTTATGTACCGCCTTATAAAGTAAACGAGCCAATTACCGGAGGCATAGTGGCCGAGGTGGTGGAGTGCCGCAACAAGAAGTATAAAAAAGGAGATGTGGTAATGGGTAACCTGCCCTGGCAAACCTTTATACTTTCTGATGGGAATGGGCTGACAAGTATAGACCCCGACCTGGCACCGCTTAGCTATCATTTGGGTATTTTGGGAATGCCCGGCTTAACTGCGTACTGTGGACTGTTGTTTATCGGCGAACCCAAAGAAGGCGAGACAGTGGTAGTATCAGGTGCTGCAGGGGCAGTAGGCACAGTAGTAGGACAAATTGCAAAACAAAAAGGCTGCCGTGTTGTTGGTATTGCCGGAACCGATGAAAAAGTAGCTTATCTGAAAAATGAACTGGGCTTTGACGAAGGCATTAACTATAAAACAACTTCTAACATAAAAGAAGCCCTGGAAAAAGCATGTCCTGATGGAGTGGATGTATACTTTGACAATGTAGGAGGCAGTTTTTCGGATGCGGTTTATACTTTGCTTAATAAGTATGCACGCATTGTGGTGTGTGGGCAGATAGCGCTTTATAACAGCACCAGCCGCCCAACGGGGCCAAGAGTAGAACCTATACTTCTGACAAAAAGCTGCCTGATGAAAGGGTTTATCGTAAGCGACTATGCTGATCGCTTTGGAGAGGCCGCAAAAGAGTTGGTATCTTGGGTTAAAACTGGCAAGCTGCAGTATGAAGAAAGTATAACCGATGGCTTTGATAATCTTCCGGAAGCTTTTCTAGGTTTGTTTAAAGGAGAAAACACTGGCAAGCAACTGGTCAAAGTAGCTGACAGATCAATACAAGTATAAATTTTTAACTATGAACAATTTCACATTTTATAACCCCGTTAAAATAATATTCGGTAAAGGGCAGATCGAAGCCATTACCAAAGAGATACCCGCAGATGCACGCGTTTTAATAACCTATGGGGGAGGCAGCATTAAGCAGAATGGCGTTTACGACCAGGTAATGCAGGCGCTTAAAGACCATGCAGTGGTTGAGTTTGGCGGCATAGAACCCAATCCGCATTACGAGACCTTAATGAAGGCTGTAAGTATGGCTAAGCAGGAAAGTATAGATTTTGTGTTGGCTGTAGGAGGTGGCTCTGTGATAGACGGCACCAAGTTTATTGTGGCTGCTATGGAGTATGAAGGCAACGACCCTTGGGATATACTAGCCAAAAAAATACCGGTTACCAAAGCAGTGCCATTTGGTACGGTACTTACGCTGCCTGCCACAGGCTCTGAAATGAATTCAGGATCTGTAATTACCAGGGCAGACACAAAAGAGAAATTTGCTTTTGGCAGTCCGTTCACCTTTCCAAAATTCTCGGTTCTGGACCCGGAGACAACCTATACTCTGCCGCTCCGCCAGATAAGCAACGGTATTGTAGATGCCTTTACCCACGTGCTGGAGCAATACCTTACCTACCCGGTTAACGCCCCGCTACAGGATAGAATGGCAGAGGCTATACTTCTAACATTGAAAGAGGAGGGACCTAAGGCGATACAGAACCCCAAAGACTACGATACCATGGCCAACTTTATGTGGTGCGCTACCATGGCCCTGAACGGGGTTATACGTGTAGGAGTGCCTACCGATTGGGCCACACATTATATTGGCCACGAGCTTACTGCCCTGCATGGCATCGACCACGCACGCACGCTGGCCATTGTGCTGCCATCGCTGCTGCGCTACAAGCAGGAAAGCAAAAAAGAGAAGCTACTACAGTATGGCGCACGTGTCTGGGATATAAATTCCGGTACCGACGATGAACGCATAGAGGCTACCATACAGGCCACCATCGCTTTCTTTGAGTCACTTGACATTAAAACCAGGCTGAAGGATTATGAAGTAGGTCAGGAAACCATCCAGGAGATTGTAAAACGCTTTAAGGCGCGCGATGTAAAAGACCTTGGCGAACGGGCCGACATACAGATCAGGGATGTGGAGGAGATCCTGAAACTGAGTCTGTAGTATAAATTATAAAAAGGGCCGCTGCAATCAGCGGCCC
Source organism: Pontibacter aydingkolensis (assembly GCF_019443125.1). Taxonomy (GTDB): domain Bacteria; phylum Bacteroidota; class Bacteroidia; order Cytophagales; family Hymenobacteraceae; genus Pontibacter; species Pontibacter aydingkolensis. Next base: position 75,031 of record NZ_JAHYXK010000015.1, read on the forward strand.
TTTTTATAATTATAAACACTTTAAAGGCTCTTCCCGTTAAGCACTCCGTTAAAAATAATGTTGATCAGGCCATCGAAAACTGCGTCTGGGGTATACGGTATTTCATTGGTTAGCTGATGAGGTATCTGTCGCATGAAATCAGGGTTCACGATAGTATCCAGGGCACTGGCATAAAGCATAACAGCAAGCGAACGGTTTACATCATCACGTACGTAGCCCAGTTGCACGCCCTCTTTTAGCAAGGTGTTAAATCTCAGGTAAGCAGCATCTGTTTTATAATCCTGTACTAGTTTCCAGCTACTAGGTGAGTTTTGCTTGATGTCTTCAATAAACTGAGGATTAAGGCCATGCAGCCTGGTGGCAACATACTTAAATATCCGACTGGCCTTATCTGGAAATGCGATAGAATCATCGTTGATGAGCTCTTCTACTTTGGATTGCATTTCTTGCTGGTAAGATTTTATGACTTCCTGGACCAGCTCTTCTTTACCGGAGAAATACTGGTAGAGTGTCTTTTTGCTCATTCCCATTTCTCTGGCAATATCAGCCATTAGCACACTAACATAACCCCTTTCAAAAAATAGCTTTCTGGCTTTTACTACAATCTGCTCTTTTGTTTTCATAAGCGATTACCCATGGAGCCTGCGGATAAAAAAAATATCGGAGCCGCTTTAGTTAACCAACAAACCCTGACTCCGGAACGCAGGCAAATAGTATGTTTTGCTTTAATATAGGAATTCATTTTATATATCAACAGAACCATTTACCTGTGTAAAGCCTTTAGAGTTGAGTTATAGCCATATAAGTTTAAGTTTTTTTTCAGCCATACTTTATAATTGAATCTTTGTTGCTTTTTCTCAGTTAAGTCAGCAACCTATTAATAAATGTAGCAACAGTGTAAATAGCACATTACTAATCCCAAACTAATTAAGCCAGAAGCAGCATGTTAGTTTGCTCTTTAAGCCAGCAGTATGATGTTCTAAGGAATTCACTATTTAGGTTTGCTTAAGACAGGGAAATAATAAAAATGATAATTTGATATGCTTCTATATAGATATATCCTAATATATAATGTTGATAAATATTTGTAAAATTTATAGTAAAAAAATTTGGCAAATTGTAATCTGTAATTTAAATTGCATTAATCAGCATTTTAAAAAGGATTTATCCAAGAGATTAGAGGCGATAAATACACCTTAAATTAACGCTGGCATATTTCTTGGTAGATTAAACTTAAATTAACTTTTAGCCAATGATCGACATCTTAAACTTTGTAGCGCTTTCAGGAATTTTCAATGTTTTGTTTTTCTGGTATGCCTCCACGAAAATGCGTTCTAAGCCTGATCCGATAAAAACGCTTATTGTCTCTTTTGTATTTTCTATTCCTTTGAGTTTCCTGCTGATCGGAGTTTATACGACGATGCTGGTTTATGCGGCCAAGACAGGTTCTAGTGAAGATGCCATGTGGGATTACATGGAACAGGAAGAACTTCAATAGTAAAATCTAATTTTGGATACAGATAAAGCCACCTACAAGGTGGCTTTCTGCATTTAGGAAAGTATGTTTACATCGCTGCGCTTAATAAGTGGAGTGGCTGCATAACGATTATCGCGCGGACCGTTTTCGAGTTTAAGCACACCTCTGGGGCAAACATGCGCACAGATGCCACAACCCACGCAGGAAGAACGGATAATCGGCTCGCCCTGCTGCGCATAGTGCCTTACATCAATCCCCATTTCGCAATAAGTGGAGCAGTTGCCGCAGGAGATGCACTGGCCGCCGTTGGTCGTGATCCTGAACCTGGAAAAATGCTTCTGCAATAACCCTAAATAAGCTGCCATTGGGCAACCGAACCTGCACCACACCCTGTTACCCATGATCGGGTAAAAGCCAACACCAACCACTCCGGAAAAGATAGCCCCTATAAAAAAGCCGTAGGTACTGGAGAACCCATGCGAAAGGTTGCCTAGAAGCCTGCCCTCGCTCCATGAGTTTATCCAAAGTATAAGAGTAGTTATAATAATAAAGCCAAATACCGGATAAATGATCGCCACTTCCCATTGCCAGGCTTTCTTGCTTTTATCGGAGAGGTGGCGGTAGGGATCGCCGGCAGTTTCGGCCAGGCCTCCGCAGCCACACACCCACGAGCAGTACCAGCGTTTGCCCCAGAAGTATGTAAGCACAGGTGTGGCGGCAAATGAAAGTATAGCCCCCCAGAAAACCATGAACACGCCTAGCGCAGCGCCATTATCAACCAGATATCCTACAGTGCCTGGGAAAAGGTAATCATACTTTAGCGGCCAGAAATAGCTGAAATAAAACTCCGGTTGATTGAACAACATAAGTAGCCCCGGCAGCAGAAACGCAAAACCCAGCTGGAAAAAGATTACCGATATGGTTCTGATGATGTGGTAGCGGCTGTTACGGTACTTGAGCAAGGCATGCACGCCCATGATCATAACTGCCAACGTATAGAATGTGCCGTACAAAAACCAATGATCGGCTGGGCGGTTGCGAAGCCACTGGCTAATTGGTTCTACGGCCATTGTTAATCCACGTAACGTATCCGGGTACCAGTACAGCAGCACATAAAAGCCTGTAAGCACCACGCCAACAACCCAGGCACTTGCACCGCGAGCCGTCATGTTGTTTTGCCAGGCGCCATTATTCTGCTCCGCTACAGATTTTTGACTGCGCGCCTCCCAAATGTATAAAATACCACCTATGGATAAAGAGACAATACCACCAAGCCCTGTTAGGACAGGAGATACCGCCTCTGCACCAAATGCAGCTACCAGCATGCCAAGTAAACCTATTGCCACCAGCAGCAAGCCAATAAGCTTAAAAAAGCCACCACGTGTATTTGATGAAAAGGGTAAACTATAGGCAGAAGTTGAATTACTCATGTTGTAAGTTGCTTAACAAGACTCAGAAGAAGAAAAGAGGCCGAATTTTTTACGTAGTTGCCACCAGTTACTTTTTGTAGGCGGTGTGGCCTGTGCAGGGAACTGCGCTGCATATTGTATGAATAACTCCTGCTCGTAATGCTGGAAGAATTCAGGATCGAAATTAACAGCAGGGAGTTCCTGCATCACCTGGTGTATGGTATACTGCTGTTTTAGCCAATGGTGGCAGAGGTCGTGGCGGTAACGTATGCCAAGCAGGTTTATACCAGTCAGCAAGCCAGAATCCTGTTCAAACAAAAAGCGGATCGCCTTGTAGCCAGCAGTATGCTCCCAGTACAATGAGCCATACTTTTCATCCCAGGTGGCAGGCACGTAACCATAGGTTTGATACTCTATATCCAGGAACTTGGCAGAGTTAAACCAGGGGCCGCGGTCATACTTTTGCCTGGTGCCGGTAAGGGTTTGAGCTAAGGTTTCACCGTGCTGGCGCGCGGTATACCAAAGTTGCTCAACAGCAGGAGCGAGGGGAGCAGGGTTATTAAACTGGGCACAGTCCCCAATGGCATATACATCCGGCTGGTTTGTGGCGAAGGCTTCATCTACAAGTATACCCTTGTCTATGTTAAGCCCTGAGTTGTTTAAGAAACTTACATTTGGTTTGACACCGGTTGCAATACCCACAAACTGGCAGGTTAGCTGCTTACCTCTTTTAGTGGTTATACTTTCTACACCGCCCTGTGCATCCGGGTTTATACTTGCCAACTCATCCTCAAAGATCAGGTTAATGCCATGTTTTCTAATGATATCGGATACAAGTATAGCTTCCTGTTTTGGCAAAACACTATACCAGTAATGTAGTTCCCGCACCAGCATGGTAACGGCAATACCACGGCTGCGCAGCATTTCGGCCATCTCAATGCCTATCAGTCCTCCTCCCACTACCACAGCCTCTTTAATGTCTTTGGTGTTATCTTCCATACTTTGGAGGTCCTGCAGCGTTACCAGTCCCTGTACACCTTTCAGGTTCTGGCCAGGCCAGTTGTAAAAAGCAGGGCAGGAGCCAGTAGCCAGCACCAGTACGTCATACTGTACAGGTTCTCCTTTTTGCAGAGTCAGGGTTTTGGTTTCGAAATTAACGGACGTTACTTTATCGTGTAGTTGGTTAAGGTTGTTTTTACTCCAGTACCAGTCAGGGTATGGCAGGATGTCTTTGTAACGCATATGGCCCATGTATACATACATCAGGGCAGGCCTCGAAAAATGTGTTGCCGACTCTGCAGATACAAGCGTGATGCGGCAGGTGCTTTTTGCCCTGACATGCTGGGCTAGCGTAACGCCTGCCACGCCGTTTCCGATGATAACCAAATGTTGCGCTGCTTGCATATACTATTGTTCGTTCAGGCGCCAGTCATACTCGAGGTAACTTATACTTGCATCTTCCCTGATTTTGGTTTTTGCATAACGGTTCAGGAAATCTACCAGGCTGCCATTCTTCTTAAAATCTCCTTCAAACCAGTTAAAGATACTAGATAGCTTCGGATTGTTAGATGAAAGCCGGTTTTTAAAAGGGTCGTTTATAAAGTTATACGCCTGTTCCTGAAGCTGTGCCTCAAGTTGTTCGGAAGTATAGGCCTCTCTTCTGAGTTTAGGACACGAAACTGATGCACAGTTAATTGCAAAATGGATGCGCGGCTCTTCAAACTCCTTTCTGAGAATTTGATGCTCAATTATATTAAGGCTATACTTTTCTCCTCCTAACCTGAAAAATTTCTTATCCCAGATGCTGTTCACAAAAGGGATGGAGAAGATACTGTTGAGGTCTTTTATACTTTTCAGAGGATACTCATCTATTATAAGCTTTACGGTGAAGGCATTATAAGCATTGATCCAGTAAGCCAGTTGCTCTTCCTGTGTCCAGGTTTTAGGGTCAGGCACACCGGTTTGCAGTGTTTTCAGATATTGGTTAAGAAGTACGCTGTCCTGTACAAAGCCTTTATAGTTTACAAAGCCTGTCTCGTTTACATGCTTTTGCAGCAGGCTGGTCCACAACTGGTGATCTGGCTTTACAGATGTGATGTACGCCGTTGGCGGGGAAGCAGTATGGCATTTGAGCAAAAGTATTACAGCACAGCAAAGTAGCAGAATGCTTAAATGCTTTACATTGCTTTTATGTGGCTTTTCCATGTGGGTGAAGTACAGCTAAGATGGAGTATAATGCATTGCTGCTATGCCTAAAATTAACACAGAAACCGTAACTGTAACTAAAAGTTTGCCAATACCTAACGCAAAAACAAAAAGGCCGGATTTACCGGCCTTTCATTAAAGTGTTTTAAAGTATAAGGTAATGCTTAATGGCTGCCTGCGCTGCTGCCAATATCGGTGCCGCCGTCCTGCACATCGGCGCTGCCTCTGCTGCCGCTTTTCTGCGACGGGGCGCCACCTACTTTGCCTTTTTTAAGTTTTTCATTGTCTACATCCACTTTCTGGCCAGTGGGGTGTATGTTAGGCACCTTATTACCTTTATTCAAAGTATTATCGGTATCCTCGTTTCTTAATTTGTCTTTATCTCTATTGTCTGTATTCATGGTTCTTAAATTTAGTTAAAATGTATGTAGAGCCTGATTTGCTCTTGTTTCTGCTAACTGCTAGCTGTTTTCGTAATTTTCATCAAAGTCGTTTCTGTTTGGATCTGGGTGGCGGCTGGTGTAGTGGCCGTGATAACTTTGCCTGTGGCCGCTCAAAGGGTCGTATTGCCTGTTCCAGTCCGGGTCGTAGTTACTGGTGCCATCATAGCCAAAACTCAGCGAGCCGGCCATGTTACCGTAATTCTCTCCACCGCCACGTCCGTAATTGTCAGGTCCGTAGTTAGCGTTAAAATTGCTGCTGCCGCCAACAAATCTGTCGCGGTCATCCATACGGCTTCTTACACTGCGATAGTTGTAATGGTCGTGATCGCTTTCATGCCGTGGTCTGTTCCAGTTGCTGCTATTGCCTGAGCGGTAAGAGCGGCCCTGGTTGCGGTAATGGCTGTCTGTATTATAGTTGTCTGCGTCGTAGCCGCCACGGTTACTGTGAGTTTGGCCACTCCAGTCTCTTTCATGATCACGCTTGCTGCCACTCTCTTCTGCGCGACGGTTACTTTTGTTGTAATCACGGTTATAATCATTGTTATAATTTTGATTATAGTCGCGATTGTAGTTACGGTTATAGTCGCCCTGACTGCGGTCTCTGTCTCTTTTCCAGTCCCAGGTGCTTACATTTCTATGGTCACTGCTGTTATCGAAACGGTACGCCCCGCGATACATGTCCTCATCTACCCGGCGCTCGTTATTCCGGTATTGGCTTCGGTGCTCAGGGTTACCTGTTCTGTCATATCTATCTTTTCCTTCCATGCTTTTTTTCTGTTTTGGTTATACCTTTTAACGCATGAAGCTGGCTTGGGTTTAGGAACAACAATACCGTGCAGTTAACCAAAGTGCTGCATCCTACCGTAATAAGGTATGTAATTGAGTTTAACCTATATAAAACCTAAGCTATGAGAGACAACAGAAGATATGAACGACGTGATAATATGGAGCATGGAGCTGGAGACCCTGATGCACGTTGGTTGCATGGTCACCACCAGGGCGAAAATTCAGACCGGCGAAACTATACTATAGATACGCACTTTAACCGAGGCTATGGCCGAAACGAGTATAGTCAGTTCGGCGACAGTGCCAGCTTCAACGAAAATGCTGACTACCGCCAGATGTCCGGAGAAGGCCGCTTTGCACCCGGAGGCGCCCAGTATGCCGGTGAGGATTTTACCAGACGTAACCGCGAGTCTGACAACCCCTACGGCATGAGCTATGTACCCAACGACGGTTATAACTCCGGACGCCACTACGATGCCCGCGCAGATTACAGCGATCAGGACTATAGTGATATGCGGAGTAACCGCGAACCCCATACCAGGTACAGAATAGCTGATGAAGGCTTTGGGCATGATGTGCGCTCCGGACGCGACAACGATAACTGGGCACGCGGCTCTATGGGCGATTATGAGTCTTACCGACGCTACGAAATGGGCAACCGCAACTACGATAACGACTATAGCGGAGGCTTTGCAGACCGTAATTATACCCCGGGAGCTACTCATTATGGCGAAGGCAGCTACAACAGCGAAATGGATCGCTGGCAAAGCGAATCGCAGCAAAAGGGCAAAAGAGGCAACCGATAATTTGTAACTACAGGTGCCGGCATCAGTGGGGCACCTTTAAGCTATTATAATAATGAGAGACAACAGAGAAATGAACTATGGCAGCTATAGCCAACAATACAGCCAAGGGCAGCGTGACAGTGGACCTTACCAGGGAAGGCGCCATGCATACCTTGGCGATACGCAACATGAGCCTGGTCAGGATTACCGCAGGCAGCAAAGCCGTGAATATGGCAGAAGAGGAGGAGAAGTAGGCATGCGTGATGAACGCTATGAACAAATGTATGATATCAGCAACTACACTGCTCAGCCGCGCTCAGAGGAGTATGGCCTGCCACGTTCAGCTGAAAATGACCTGGACACCATGGGGCATTTCCCGCGTGCCGGCGAGGGGCCTTATGCAGGCCAGCAGCGCCATTATAGCTATAATATGGGCTACAACCCTAACTATGATAACCCGGAAGAAGGCGATATGTACCGTAGCATGGATAGCAGAGGAAACCATGGTTACCGACACGATGCCTCCTATGGCAATGAAGACGCCTTCCGGGACTTTGAAGACGACAGGTATGGAATAGGAGAAAGGGTTAACAGAGTAGGAGACCGCTATTACGGGCATTTTGGGAGGTAGCAAGTAAAAATGTATACTTTCTGAAACATATGCGTATAACACGCAGTACATTAGTATTAAATTTCCATCTGAGAAAAGGCCGTAGCGTAAGCTGCGGCTTTTTTTATATGTGTTACCACATCTGTTGCATATACATTAAACTATTACTATGTTTAACAGTTCAACCTAACACAACAACCTCATGCAAGTTTTGAAAAAGATCGGCTTAACCTTATTGTCGCTGGTAGTAGTGCTGCTAATAGTCTCGTTCTTTTTGCCATCTAAAGTTACAGTTGTGCGCACTGCTGTGCTTAAGGCACCAACACCGCTTGTTTTTGAGCAGGTTAACATGCTGCAAAACTGGGAAAAGTGGTCTCCGTGGCATAAAATTGATCCGCAGATGCTGCTTTCTTACGAAGGACCTGACGGCGGCAAGGATGCAAAGTATAACTGGTTCAGCATACACCCGAATGTAGGTAACGGCTCACTTACAATTACAGAAAGCGTACCTAACCAGCGCATCGATACTAAAATGCAGTTTGAAGGTGAAAGCGACGGACTTGCATATTATCTTTTCGAAGAAACACCGGAAGGTACAAAAGTAACCTGGACCATGGAGGCGGATATGGGGTCTAACCCGATCAATAAATATTTTGGACTGATGATGGATGGCATGTTAGGCCCTGACTTTGAGCGCGGCCTCGAAAACCTAAGAAATGTAGTAGAACAGCCAACTGCAGTAGCCAGGTAAACAGAACAAGAATATCCTATAAAAAAGAGAGCCATCCTGTAAGAAGGATGGCTCTCTTTTTTATAGGATATTCAGAATTCTAAGCGATACTTAAGACAGGTTTGTTGGGTACATGAATGGCTTCTATGCTATTTTGATAGTTGCTGGCTTTGCTTCTTCTAAGTTTATTTTAACTGCCGGCTCAGTATGTTCGCGTTTAAACCTGCTTGCTACCCACCTCGGAAACACAATGGCTCCTATCAACAAGTATAAATAATAGGTTAACAGGCGGTAAAGCAAAACTACGATCGCGGTAAAACCACCCAGGTAAACCCCAAAAAAGGCCGGGAACGAGATCTCTGCCACACCAGCTCCGCCAGGTGTTACAGACAAGAAAAGTAAAATCTTATACACAAGGTTTCGCGCAAAAACTACTAAGTGGTCCTGATAGTCAAGCTGTGTAAAGGCAGCGATCAGGCAGCCTATGATAGCGTAACGTGCCGTCCATACAAAGATAGTTGAGATGCTGGCATGCAGCCAGAAGGAGGCATCTTTGGTGCGCAGGTGCTTCGAGGCAATCAGCAGTTCGTTGGCATGCTGAAATAAAGCAGCTCTCCAGCGTTTAAATGGTTTAAGCTGCCCGATATATAGCATTAGTTTTTTAACCCCTTTAGGATTGATAAAAAGGGCATAGAACATGATGCAGGCATAGAGCGTGATCATCAGGTAGCTTGCAAAAAAAGCGATGGCAATGCCCTCGCGCATGGTCTGGTTTAGCCCTACCATTTCCGGGAAAACCTGGCCTCCTGTAAACAGCAGCACTAGCGGTAAGGCCACCACAAAGTATAAATTATCGAGCATGGCCGTTACCATAACCTGCGCAATGGATTTGCCCAGCGGAATTTTCTCCTTAAAAAGTATATAGGCCGCAATAGTAGAGCCACTTACAACTGAAGGCAAAACACTAGAAGCAAACTCCCACAGCATGATCACGTTAAAGCTTTGTTTCCAACTTAGTACTTTATCAGTTATAAACCGGATGCGGTACATATACCCAAAGTCACGGACAAAAAGTACCAGCAGCGCCATCCCGATCCAAAAGGGGCTGGCATTTAGTAAGGTACTTAATTGAGAGGGCTCGTAGTTCTGGTAAAGCATATACACGATTACCCCTAAACCCAAAAGTATGGGCAGAAGTATCCGGGGGACTGAAAAATGCTTTTTAAAGTTCTGTTGCGTTAGCGCCATACTAAATGCGTGGTCAAATTCCGGACCACAATTGTTTTGCCTTAATCTATTTAGTGAATGTGCTGCAAACCATCTAAGCTTTAGCTGTATTAAGAGGTTACAGGCAAAGCGTATAGTGCACAGCGCCAGGAAAGGTAGGCTTAATTGTTATCCTTTAAATGCTGGAGATCTTGATTTAGTGCATTAAGGCTGGTGCTATTCCGTAAAAGGACGTTTATAACGGACGAAGCCCATGATTAGGTAAGTTGAGAAGAAAGCTATGTTTTAGAGAAAGTATAGATACAGCTTAGCAGCCGATGGTTTGAAACACAGCCACTTTTTTGTACAACTTACCTTTCTCGGCCTTTGATGATAAAAAGAGCGCTATGGTTGATATATTATAGTGGTTCGAGATGTCAATCAGTAAATCAGGAACCCCGTCGCGGTCCAGGTCGCCGGCCCAGAGCAGCATGTAGATAGATTTCTCGAACTGCTCGTCTTCTGCCAGGGTCTGCTCTATCCGTTTTCCTTTTTTAGAACCCGACACCTTCCACCTGTAATCTTTGTAGCTGTACTTGCCCTCGCTAAGTTGTGTGCTGTCGCCGTAAGCCTTAATGCTATAGGGTCTGCCTTTAAAAGTATAGGTAAGTGTCTTATTAGCCGGGATGATGTTACTTGTAAAGGCAACAGTATCAAGCTCACCTTCTTTATACTTCTCAAGCCCTGTCAGGAAAAATACAGTATTAGAGTCCTGGCTAATAACTTCTCTGCCTGAAATAATTCTTTTGCCGTTTATTTCCTGGTCCGAGTCGGCCACAGGGTCGTAGGTTGGTTTAACCTGTAGGCTGGCAGGGCGCAGGTAATAGCGGCCATCTTCATAAAAAACGGCCAGCCAGGATCTCTTCTCGGCACCTTGCCATACTTCCTGCTTATGGAAACTGCCCTCGAGCAGTAACTTTAGAGGTGTGTCGGGTTCGGGTGCCAGGTCTGTGGTATCAGCTTCGTAAGCTATGTATATATGTTCTTTTTTGCCGGCTTCATCTTCATCTTCTTCTATGGCCACAGCATGGTCGGTAGGTGGGCCGGTAACAGCTTTATCAGCAGATTGCTTGCAGCTAAAGAACAACACCAGCGGTAGTAGCAGAAGTTTACGCATAAGGGCAAAGGTTTACGGGCCACAAATTAATAAATTAATCGGGTAAATAAGCTGTGTGCTCATTTTACCTCACAGCAACTATACCGGTTTTAAAAGAGTTTAATACTATATAATGCCTGCTATAATTTATTGTAAATCAATTTACAGTTTGTGTTAAGTTATACTTGTAGTTTAAGTTGTTTGATAGGGTGTACTACAGTAAATATATACTCTGCCGCAGTACAGAACGTAAGTGTTTTATGATGAAGAAGAGCTTATTGCCGTGGGGTGTTATGGCTTTACTGTTGCTGGTATTGGCAGGGGCAGCAGGATTAGGTACGCCGCCTGCTACGCTTTATACTTCTGATGCAGTGGCGCCGGCGCACAGGTTCAGAGGCGTAAGCTGGGTAGCCGGGGATTCTATAACAGTGGAGCAACTGGCTCAGCTTAAAAAGCATCATGTTTCCTGGATTGCCCAGACACCCTTCGGCTGGCAAAAAGCCTACAACGAACCTGAGATAACGATCAGCCGTGGGAACAGGGTATACTGGGGTGAGCGCGACAAAGGGTTGATACACACAACCCAACTGGCAAAGCAACTGGGGCTTAAAACATTGCTAAAGCCGCACATCTGGCTCATGGACCGCAACAGTGGCAAATGGCTCGGAGATATTGAGATGCAGACAGAGGAGGAATGGCAGCAGTGGTTTGCCAATTACAGCGCCTTCATACTCCATTTTGCCCGCCTGGCCGAAGCACAAAACATAGAAGCCCTTTGTATCGGTACAGAGTTATACTTGCCAGCCGTGAGGCGCGAACAAGACTGGCGCAACCTTATCCGTGAAATCCGAAAAGTGTACAAAGGCCAGCTGACATACGCCGCCAATTGGTACAAAGAGTATGAGGAGATCAGGTTTTGGGACGCGCTTGATTTTATTGGCATACAGGCTTACTTCCCGCTGACAGATAAATCGGAGCCAAGCCTGGCGGAACTTACAGATGGGTGGCAGTTGCACCAGGCAGCTATTGCCAGGCTGCAGGCAAAGTATAAAAAGCCTGTGGTGTTTACCGAGATAGGCTATAAAAGCACACCAGATGCCGCTATAGAGCCCTGGAAATGGCCCGGCAGAGACTGGCAGCAGGTACCATTATCCGAGCAGACCCAGGCAAACGCTTATGAGGCCATGTTCCGGCAGTTTTGGCAGCAACCCTGGTTTGGCGGTACGTTTATCTGGAAGTGGTACCCGCAACTGCGTGAAAACCGCCGCGACCACCTGGATTTCACGCCACAGAACAAACCCGCAGCAGAGGTGATGGCAAGATGGTACGGCGAAGCAAATGAAAAAGGCCGGTAGTTAACCGGCCTTTCTGTATAATTAAATTACAAATTATTACATCCGCTCCAAAAGGATTGTTTCTTCCTCTGTATGTATATCTGTATTTGTAGATGGGAAAGTATACTTTCTGTAAAGTTTAAGGGTTGTGCCGCTCAATAGTACAATCTCATAAGTAAAACGGGCATCCGACGTAAACTTTAACTTGTTTCCTTTGTCTATCAACTCCCAAGTGCTGGTGCTGTTCGTGTTCTCAATATAAACACCGCCCTCAAGCAGTTCCTTTGTAAATTTGCCTTTTTCAAAGCTGGAGGTGTTATCTACATACACAGTTTGACTGCCATTGTGAGTTTTATAGACTTTAATACGTGACTCTACTATATTCCATTTGCCAAGCAACTGCTCTTCTCTTGAAGGTACTTCGTCTTTATTGCAAGCAGATACCAAGAAGCAGCACAGCAACAGGCTAAATAATGCTCTTAAGCTCATTACAATTACAAAAGCTTGTACACCCTGTCTTTTAAACCGGCAGATGCATCTACTAACGGCAGCCTTACATGAGGGCCACAAACGCCAAAACGCTCCAGAACAACTTTTACGCCTACAGGATTGCCTTCTTCGTACATCAACGGGTTAAGGTCTACAAAATCGTTCATAAGCGCAGCAGCCTCTTTAAACTGGTAGCTCAGGGCAAGCTCGATCATTCTAGAGAACTTGTCCGGGAAAGCGTTTGCCAATACTGAGATAACACCCTCTGCACCAAAGGCAGCCATTGGCACAGTCAACAGGTCGTCGCCGCTGATCAGCATAAAGTCAGCTGGTTTGTGCTTGGCAATAGCCATACATTGCTCCAGGTTGCCAGATGCCTCTTTAACACCGATAATATTTTCGTGCAGCGCCAGTTTTAACGTGGTATCTGCTGTAACATTGCTGCCAGTGCGGCCAGGAACGTTGTAAAGTATAACCGGAACCGGCGAGTTATTAGCTATAAGCGTGTAGTGCTGGAAAATACCCTGCTGCGATGGTTTGTTATAGTAGGGGCTAACAGAAAGTATAGCCGTAATACCATCCAAGTCAGTGTTCTTAAGTAGGTCCAGTACATGCTGTGTGTTATTGCCTCCGATGCCGTATACCAAAGGGACTTTGCCATTTACCTGCTGTTTGATAACGCGCAATATTTCAGCCTTCTCTTCTGCGGTAGTGGTTACCGACTCCGCTGTGGTGCCGTTGATAACAAGGTAGTTCACGCCACCTTCCAGCACAAAAGTTAGTAGTTTCTTTAGCGCATTGTAATCAACGGATAAGTCTTCTTTAAACGGTGTAACAAGGGCCACGCCCGTTCCTCTTAATTTCTCTCTAATCATACTTTATTTTCTGAACCGTAAAGTTCTGTCTATGTCTCCGTTTCTGCAAGTATTCGCTTCGTATTTCGTATCACGAAGTATGTATCACGACACTTCATTTAATGATAAAGGACTCTATGACAAAGGACAAAAGACCTGTCTGACACGTCATATATTTAACAATCACCAATTATCAATTAGCAATCACCTACTGAATATTATTCTCTTCCACCCACTTCAGGAACTGGTCTTTGTATACTTCGCCGATCGGGATCTCTTTGTTGCCTATTTTGATGCGGCTCTTTTCTATACTGTCTATTTTTTGGAGTGACACGATAAAAGACCGGTGCACCCGAAGGAATTTAGTTTCCGGCAGTTTTTCCATCATCTTGTTCATAGAAAGCAGCGTGATGATCTTCTGGTCTCTTGTCTGGATGATGATGTAATCCTTCAGGCCTTCAATCCAAAGTATATCTCGGAAGTCTACGCGAATAGTTTTGTAATCAGCCTTCACAAACATAAAATCCTGTTCGAGTTGCTGTGCATGTGGCGCTGTAGTGCTTGCAGCTCCGCCTTCTGTGGCTTTGCCGTTCCGCTGTAATCTTTCCTGCGCTTTGGTCACAGCCTTCAAAAACCGATCGAAGGGGATAGGCTTTAGCAGGTAGTCCACAGCATCCTGGTTAAAGCCTTCCAGAGCGTAATCAGGGTAGGCCGTTGTGAAAATGATAAGCGGCTGGTGCTTGAGGATGTTCAGGAACTGTATGCCTGTAAGCTCGGGCATTTCGATGTCGAGGAACATGAGGTCTACCTGTTCCTCCTGCAACACTTGCATTGCTTCTGTAGCGCTGGAGCATGTCTTAACCAGTTGCAGAAAAGGCAGTTTGCTGATATAGCTCTCTATAATATCAAGGGCCAGGGGCTCGTCGTCTACGGCAATGCAGCGTATAGTCATAGTTTTGTGATTATCGTTAGAAGTATAGTGCTAAAGTTGCGTAAAAGGTACCGTCTTTTTCTTCAAGGGTAAGCTTGTGCCGGTTGTAGTACAGCAAATTTAGCCTGCGTTTCAGGTTTTCAAGACCAATGCCCCCGAACTCACGCTTTTTATGTGTACTGGTATTGTTTACTGTGCTAAATACAAGCCTGTCCTTTTCTACTATAAGGTCAAGTATAATCCCGATCTCATTTTTGCTTACAAGGCCGTGCTTAAAGGCGTTCTCTACGAGTGTCATCAATAGCATAGGGGCAATCTGCTTGCCTGTCAGGTCGCCTTCTATGTTAAACTTTATACCGGTTTGCTCGCGCAGGCGCAGTTTCTGCAGATCGATGAAGTTTTTGATATGGTCTACTTCTTTGTCCAGGCTTACCAGCGTATCGTTGCTTTCATAAAGCATGTAGCGCATCAACAGCGACAGTTTCATGATGGCATCAGGCGTGTCAGGCGACTGTTTGTAGGCCAGCGAATAGATGTTGTTCAGGGTGTTAAATAGAAAGTGCGGGTTTACCTGAGACTTTAGGTAAGCCAGCTCTGCGGTAAGTTTTTGGGTTTCCAGTTCTTTGTTAAGCTGCTCGTTCCGGATATAGTTGCCGGTAACTTTTAGCGCCGAGCTAATAAACACCACCACAAGGCCGCTTACCATATACTGTATCAAGCGCTCTGTGCTGTACAGCTCAGTCATACTGGGGTTATACTTCCTGAAGATGTAGTAATCTATCGGGGCTTGTATTAGCGCCAGGGCAAACAAAGTAGCTACAACAGCGGCTATGTAAAGGAATATCTTGTTACGGGCCAGGTACTTAGAGATAAGCACATACCAGTTAAAGTAAAAAACGCCTACCGGAAACAAAAGTCCTACCACTACGTCAAGCGCTTTGCCCAGCGTAATGCTTTGCTTGGAAGAAGCCAGGTAAAAAATCCATGTTCCAAAAATCAGCCACACAGCCACATGTATGGCTATGGTGTAGCGTTTTTTTAGTGATATAACCGGTATCGGAATGGGCATGCTGCTCACAGGCAATTTTGTTTATAATAGAAACCAGACCTGACTTTATACCTTAAAGATAAGCAAAGTATAAAATTTAATTCATTTAGTGCGGCTTTAGGTAAGTAGAAACAGAGCTTTGTATAAAATATTTACGTGTCTAGAGCGGCACTGTCAGGTTGTTAGCGGGCTTCGTCTATACTTTAGGGGTTTTGGTATAGTATATTTTTTTACCTTAACTATTTGTATTCTTTTGTATGCAGTTAGTCAGAATAAAATTATGAAAACCATACTAGAGATAGTATGCCGGTGAGCACTTTGGTAAGGTGTGTCGCCGGAAGCTTTGCCATATTTCCCTGTTCTACTACCTAAGATTCATGTTTGTTTGTTTAAGATGAGTGACGCCAGACTGTTATGCAGCCTGGCGTTTTCATTTTCTAAATATGGTAAGTACAGATGCGCTACCTGATCATCTGCAGAAACTGATCTTCTGACAAGATCTGTATGCCCAGTTTGTTTGCCTTCTCCAGTTTAGCCGGGCCCATTTTGTCGCCGGCCACCAGGTAGTTAAGCTTAGCCGAGATAGAAGAGACCACTTTGCCGCCGTGGCTTGCTATCAGCTGCTGAAGCTCTTCGCGACTTATACTTTCAAACACGCCTGAGATCACAAACGTATTGCCGGCCAGCTTATCGCTTTCCATTTCTACAGTAGAGATTTCGCCCTTAAACTTTAAGCCCGCCGCTTGAAGGCGTTCAACCAGCTGCACGTGCTCCGGATCTTGGAAGTATTCTATGATGGAGTTGGCAATGCGGTCACCTATCTCGTTTATGGCCACCAAGTCTTCGTACGTGGCACCACGTAGGGCTACAATATCAGGCAGATGCTCTGCCAGCTTTTTGGCAACGGTGCTGCCCACAAAGCGAATACCTAGGGCAAACAGCACCCGGTCATAAGCCACTTCCTTTGACTTCTCCAGGCTCTTGAGTATGTTGCTGGCAGATTTCTCACCCATACGCTCCAGGCCGGCCAGTTGCTCCAGTGTCAGATCGTACAGGTCGGCGGCATTAGAAACATATCCGGCTTTGTAGAGTTGCTCAATCGTTTTAGGGCCCAATTCATCAATGTTCATGGCCTTACGGCTGATAAAGTGCTCCAGCTTAGCTCGAATCTGGGGTTCGCAGCCTTTCTCGTTAGGGCAATAAAAGTTAGCCTCGCCTTCAGAGCGCACCAACTCAGAGCCGCAGGCAGGGCAATGAGTAGGGTAAAGTATAGGCTGGCTGTCGGCAGGTCGCTTGCTAAAGTCTACTTCTGTGATTTTTGGAATGATCTCACCGCCTTTTTCTACAAAAACCGTATCGCCGAGGCGTAGGTCCAGGCGTTGAATTTCGTTGGCATTGTGCACGGAGGCTCTTTTTACTACAGTACCGGCCAAAAGTACAGGCTCTAGCAGCGCCACGGGTGTTACAGCGCCGGTTCTGCCCACCTGGTATTGTATGTCTATAAGTTTGGTAGCAGAGCTCATGGCCGGATATTTGTAAGCAATTGCCCAACGCGGACTCTTAGCTGTAAAGCCCAGTTCTTCCTGCAGGTTATAGTTGTTTACCTTCACCACTACGCCATCAGTGGCAATGGGTAGTTCATGGCGTCTTGTTTCCCATTCCTTTATATAAGCAAGCACATCCTCAATAGAGCCGCATTTGCGCCATGTGTCTGATACCTTAAAACCCCACTTTTGAATGGCCTGCAGGCTCTCGGCATGTGTCTGGAAAGGGCTGTTATTACAATGGAAACTATAGGAGAAGCAACCTAGTTTACGGCTGGCAACTATAGCGGAATCCTGCTGCTTTAGTGTACCCGAGGCTGCGTTGCGTGGGTTAGCCAGTAATTGCTCTCCGGCCTCTTCGCGCTCTGTATTCAACTCTTCAAATACCTGCAAGGGCAAAAACACTTCACCACGCACTTCAAACAGATCAGGGTAGTTCTGGCCATGCACCTGCAACGGAATATCGCGGATAGTGCGCACATTGGCAGATATATCGTCGCCTCGTGTTCCGTCGCCGCGGGTGGCACCCTGTACAAACTGCCCGTTCTCGTAGGTAAGGCTGATAGCTACACCGTCAAATTTCTGTTCACACACGTACTCTACCTCGTCGCCGATGGCTTTACGTACACGCTTGTCGAACTCCCGCAGGTCTTCCTCTGAATAGGTGTTGCTCAGCGACAGCATCGGGTAGCGGTGGGTAACGGTTTTAAAGTTTTTCGTAATGGTACCTCCCACGCGCTGAGTAGGAGAGTTCGGGTCGCGCAAGTCAGGGTGCTGCTCTTCCAGGTCCTGCAGGCGCTTTAACATGGCGTCAAACTCAAAGTCCGACACCTCCGATACGCTGTTCTGGTAATATTGGTAGTTAAGGTAATTGATACGGTGGGTTAGCTCTTTAATTTCCTGAGCCGGGTCTTTCTCTGGGGCCATTATCAGTCGGTTTATACTTCGGTAAAAATAGGAAAGAGATTTCTAAAAATCAGGCTTGATTATAAACTGTTGAGCATGTATAGCAGGCTTAAAACAAAACAGGCTCCTTTAAAGGGAGCCTGCCAAAGTATGATTTTTATGCTTTACTTCAGGATCACGCCATCGGCTACGAAGCGAAGCTCTTCTTTGGGGGCAGTGATAGCCGCTATTTCGTCTTTTGATTTTCTGGCATCCTGTGCATAATGGCGTTGGTCATCCACAGAAATAACTTCACGCTTAGCCGTTCCGGTAAACACTACCGTACGTCCTTTCAGGTCTTCGATCGGTAAAAAGAAACCATAGTCGCGGAAGGTAACTTTCATGGTGCTGTTGTCGGCCAGTTTTACATCCATCCAGCATCCTTTAGCCTGGCAGCTTTCCACCACCTCTGCAGTTACAACGGCTTCTACAGAATCTTTGTCCTGTACAAGGGTCTGCAATTGAGATGCACTTACAACATTTTCTTCAGCAAAGCCGGAGCCGTAGGTATTGTCTGCTGCCTCTTCGGTTGTAGCCACAGGCTCGGTAGCATCGGCAGTTGGTTTTGTCTGGTTGCAGGCAACAAGCGTGGCAACTGCAAACAAGCTAAGAATGGTCTTTTTCATTTGGGTCTTCAGGGTTTTATTGGATAAGTAAAGATATAGAATTTGGCTGAAGTATGGCGCTGCCGATAAGTATAAAATATTTCTTTAGCAGATTAAAAAGGTATAGTAAACATCTTTAATCTGAGCCTGGATTTATACTTTAACATATATTCCTGCCAATTAGCAGTAGAGTAGGAGATGGGGTTTTTAATGAATTTATAACTTTAAATAAAGTAGTTTAATTATAGTGATAATCAGTTGGAAACAGTTATTTGTATGCCAATGAAAGTATACCGTTCTTAATAATCCGCTAGCAGGTAAACCTGTATGCCGGGCTATTTCCTTTTCTCTTATACTTTGCTGTAGTTAAACATCTACAAAAACATGCCATGGAAGGCTTTAATAGCCTTTTTACACAAATATTACACAGTGACAAGGCTGTATTATGCCACGATGCCTAATATATTGCCTCTGTATCTATAGCATGTTTATACTATTCTTAAAATCAGTGCTATGAGTGTATTGTGTTTAAGTATAAATTTAGTATGCCTATTTGAACTTTTACACTTAGTCAAGTGCTCTGTCCTGGAAAATGATGTAACCGATGTGGAAGAGCAGCCCCCACTCTTTGGCAGTGTCGCCGTAGTAGTTCAGACTTAAGGCAACGGGGCCAATAATGCTGTGATACACCATACTGGTACTTCCTATAAAAGAGGTGCCTCTAAAGAGGTCTCCATAGTATGCCTGTTGCTCTCTGTTTTGTAAAATCGGTTTGTACGGCTGAAACGCATACCCTTCTAAGCGGCCTTCCAAACGCTGGCTAAAAAGGTAAATATACTTTATACCCCCAGCCAGGTATTGGTGGCTCCGGTACCTGTCTAAAAACAGCGTCTTGCTATCGGGCAATGGGGTAAAGGCAGCGGCTGATGTAAGGGTGGAACGGTAATTCATAAAGAACGGCTGGTTAGAAGCCACGCCCTCCAGCATGTACCCGATCCTATGCTTCTGTTCCCCGAAATACTGCTCATAGGTGGCTTTTATTTTAAACCATTCCCGGTTGCTTTGTTGCTTGCTTGTGATGGCGCTGGTAGAGCCGGGGCGTAGTGTTTCACGGCCATGTATAAAGTCTGCAGACGCTGTAAGCATACTGCCCGACGAGGCAAACTGTTTCCGGTTTAAATGTCCTCTTTTAAAAGTAATGCCAGTAGACAGCGCATTGAAGTTGGTTTTATCAAGTGTGTCGGTACTCAGTATCTCGAGGCGGTTGCTATAGCGATCTATCGTCTGGATAAAGCCTGCGTTCAGTACCAGCTTGCCTTTGTAGGTGTTTGTAAAGCCAAGGCTTAGGTTAAAGTTTCTGTCAGACTGCTCAATAAAGGGTAGCTTATCGCGGTCTAGCAGGAAGCCTTTGGTAGATAGGTAGCTCCAGTTGTTGTACATGAACGAAGGTTCAAGGTAGTAGGGGAAGCGTGCAGGCACATCTATCCTTATACGCGCTTTCGCTGCCTGGTAAAAACGGCCGGTGTTAAAACTGCTAGAGAAAGTATAAAGTTTTTTGCGCAGCAGGCTGTAATCAAAACCAGCGTAAATATTATCGATTGGCCTGGATGCCAGCACACCTCCCACCGAAAGCTGTAATGCCTCATCGTGCTCCATGTCCAGTTTAAACTCGTAGGCGTTCTTGCTTGTGTTATAGACTATGGATGGGTAGATGCTGCGAAAACTCTCCACGGCAGACAACCTGAAGTAACCTTTCTTGATTTCCTCCATAGTATATACATCACCCTCTTTCCGGAAGAACTTGTGAACGTACGCGCTTTGAGCTTCGTCTAAGCCAGACACTGTGATCTCCTGAAACGAGAGGGCGCTGAAGCCCTTTCTGAATTCCTCCCGTTTGGCCGACATTTGCTCTGGTGTCACACGTCTGCCTATTTTGCGTTTGATCTCCTCCATCTTTTCCTGGGCAGCATTGTAGCCAGCATCAAAAAGGGTTTTTACCTCATTAAAGTCCAGGGCAGTTAGGTTGCCGGTGTTGGGCTGCAGATAAATGTCCTGCTTGCCCAGGGCAGTAGAGTCGCTGTTGGAGAGCATGGCATAGTACAGGGTCTGGGGCAGGTCAAAGTCGTCTTTACCATAGGGGTATTCATTGTAGGTCTTCGGCGACACATTTACCCCGATCACCACGTCTGGTTTAAACTCTGATCTGGCCACATCCACCGGAAAGTTATTATAGAGCCCCCCGTCATACAGCAACCGCCTCTCTACCCTTATTGGCCGGAACACTAAAGGCACTGTCATGGTGGCGCGTACGGCATCTGATAGCTGACCCTTGCTGAGCACCACCTGCTGCTGGGTATAAATATCAGAAGCTATACTTCGGAATGGCACCATGAGCTTGTCGAAACTATACTTTGCTTTGGCAGAGGGCTGTGCCAGCAACTGGGCAAAAGCAAAGTTAAGCGAGGCACCGTTTGCCAGGCTCGAGTTCAGGTGCATCTGGAAAGTGGAATCCAGCGAAAGGTTAAAGTGAAGAAAGGAGGGACTTATATCAGGGGAGGCGTAGTTGTAGGTATAGGTATCCTCTGTGCGGCCACGGGCCCAGTCCTGAAACTCTTTGGTGTTAAAAAGGTATTCTATCTCACTGGGAGAGTAACCAGCAGCATACAGGCCGCCTACGACTCCACCCATTGATGTTCCCAGCACATAATCAACAGGAATATTGTTTTCTTCCAGGGCTTTTAACACCCCTACGTGCGCAATACCTTTGGCACCACCGCCACTAAAAACAACGGCTACTCTCTGGGCACTAACACTAGTTGTACAAAAGTATAGCAATAGCACAGACAAGATGCCCATGAGCCATGTTTTGATGCAGGGTGATGAGTATGCTTGCTGCATAGTAGGGTGTTAAGCGCGTGCTGCAGATGTTGGTTTATACTTTTAGTGGATATTAATGCCTACCCACTTGGCATTACTTATTGTAATAACAACCCGCCCCGTGAGCAGGTTAAAATATTGCACAGGTACACTGGCCGAAAAATTATCCAGCCTGAGATCGAAGCTGGTATTAAATACAATAGCGTTTCTGTCGGACGTCAGCGCCAATGGCACTACAGTTTGCTTTGTGACGCCTTGCAACGTAATGGTGGTTGTCTTGTTTACATTTCCCGGGAAAAGACGGCTGCCGTTCACCTTCTCAACAGGGGCATCAATAAAGAAAAGCAGATCCTGGTATTTTGCCCCAAAAAACACATCGTATGCCATATCAGGCGGTGCCGTATCGTTTGTAGGTAGCAGGGTGGCAACGTTCAGGATGCATTCTATTTTTTGCGTGGTGCTGTTATAGCGCACCAGCATGTCGTTAGATGTAAACGTGTAGGCCTGAGTAAGGCCGTCCAGGGTAACCGTTACTCTATTGTCGCTGGTGTAGTTTGATCTGGATTGTGCTTGACCTTTAGTGATGACAAACGTAAACAACAATACAAGTATGGTGTTATAAAGTAGAGATTTCGACATAAGTAGTTGTTTGTATATATTCCTATAACGGATTTCAGATCAGAAAGGTAATTGCCGGAATGCACTTAAATTAAATGATATAAATACAAAACTATACTTAGACAGGTACGGTATAAAGTACTAACCGTAATAGTATTATCTAATCCTGGCGCTGGCCGCTTGCTTAAGCCCTAGTGGGAAGTATAAAATGGATCCTGACAAGAAGAATAAAGTAAACACAAAACAACTCTCAGCATTCAGAAAAATGGAGAGGATGCACCCTATTCGGGTGTTGTTGTTCCTTAGTATGATCGGGATCGGGGTGTTGTTCTTTATTCTGGTGGTTGCTTTTGCCCGTACAGGAGGTTTTCAGAATGAGAGTTTTGAGTTGCCAAAGTTTTTCAGCATCAGTACGCTTATACTTTTGTTTAGCAGTTACACAATAAGCAAAATACCCCGGATATACCGCAAAGACAAACTAAACCGCATGACCCGTTACTTAGGCATGACATTAGGTTTGGGTATACTTTTTATAGTAGCGCAGCTTATCGGCTGGAATGAAATGACCAGGGCCGGGGTTTATTTTTCCGGTAAGGCTTCCGGTACGTATCTATACCTTATTTCTGCACTCCATATTCTGCACTTATTAGGCGGCCTTATATTTCTCTCTTTCCTGTTCTTTAAAACGGCACACGTGGCAGCAGACGGGGTTCGCAGCCTTATCTTTATCCGTGACCCATACCGCAGCATGCAGCTCTCAATGCTGCGCACTTACTGGAACTTCATGGATTTTCTTTGGTTAGGACTTTACATTGTGTTCCTTTTTATGGCTTAAGCCGCTGTTTTAATAATGCTTAGCAGCCGTATCCCAAATCATTAGAAAGTATACCTGGCGCGTAACATAAGCATTGTTGTGGCATTCATTGCAAGAAGATCAAATGTATAAGCGAAGTAAAAAGTATAAAGCACTCAACCGATAAAAGTATAAAAAGCAGAAGCCCATACCAGTTTAAAGTATGGGCTTCTGCTTTTTATACTTTGCACTTATCTCACTAGTGTTACCGAGCCTTTGTAAGTGCTTGTTTGGTAATCGATCACATAAAAGTATACGCCGTCGTTCACGCCTTTACCATCCCATTTAAACGCGTTGCTGGTGCTGGCAAAAACCTCTTTGCCCCAACGGTTAAATATCTTTATGCTAGCGAACTGGGCTGTGCAAAAGTCAGAAGGCAAAGCTGGTATTTCAAAGAAATCGTTCAGGCCATCGCCGTTTGGCGTAAAGATATTTGCCGGCACATAATCTGAGATTACAGGTACTTTAACACGGAACTCCATCGTGATTTGCTGATCAGAAGAAGGGTTACAGGCCTGTTCAGATAAGTTAAAGGTTACTCTGAGCGTTCCTTTCTCTGCGCCTATGCAATTAGCCGTCCAGGTAAATTTACCATCCGAGGTGCCGTTGCTATCCTTGTTGTTAAAGACCATTCCCATTTCATCCAGAGTAAAGCCTTCACCGGCGGCACTCATAGTAAGTGCATTCAGGTCTATGTCGCGGCCAAACATGTTTGCCTCAAAGTTCTCGTTCAGGTCCAGGTCAAACACCAGCACGTTTTTATCAGTGGTAAAGGTAGGGGCATTATTAGGAGCCGTAATCCTGAACTCAAAAACCAGTTGCTGATCCGGAGAAGGCACACAAGCCGTTTCTTTTAGGGTAAATGTTACGCGCCTTATGCTTTGCTTAAAATCGTTGCAGGTGGCTGTCCAGTTAAAAATACCCTCCGCTGTGCCCTCGCTGCCTGTGCTTGTAAAGGTCATGCCTACATCAGCCAGGTTAAAGCCATCCCCAGTAGCCTGCAATGCAAGTTTGTGCAGGTCAATGTCATTTCCGAAAATCCTGGCCGAAAAAGGTTCACCTATCTGCAGGTTAAATACCGTTACCTGCTTATCAGAGCTTATGGCGGGTACATTGTTTGTGTTGTCGGGTCTTACTTCAATGGTCTCTTTCCGGCTGATAACTTCATTACAAACCGTGGTATTTACGGTAAAATCTATCTTGTATGATTGCTGTAAGGCTTTACAATCTATATCCCACCTGAACGGGGAACTGACCTGCCCGGCAGCTGTTCTAGGCTGAAAAGTTATACTTTGGGTTGCCAGATCAAAATTTTGCCCAGTGGCCGTAATGGTCACATTGTCATTGTCTGTATCAAAGCCTAAGGCATCGAATGTGAGCACATCACCATTTTTTACATTAAAGACCCTGTCAGGGGTAGATAACGAGACAGTAGGAGGTGCATCCGGAAGCGGGTCTATCACAAAACTTAGCCTTACAGTATCCTGGCGCGGCAAGCTGCAGCCATCATCACGCACGATCAGGTCTAGCTGGTATACTTTGCCTTCAGTATCAAAGCACTCGTCGAAGCAAAGGGTTGCCTTAAGCGACTCGTTTGTTGTAGTGCCCTGGTTAATTGTGCCACTGGTAATTCCCTGCAGTGTAAATCCCTGCGCGCTGAAGTTAACTGGTAAGGCACGCAGCGCCACAAATTCAGGTTTGTCCGGGTCCGTGAACAACACATCAATGCAGCGGTTGCCATCGGCGGCTAAACGTAAAACATCGCCTTGCTTGTAATTCTCTGTTTTGCCCTGTTCCCGCACCGAAACAACTGGTGTCTGGTTTGTAGGGCAATCGAGCACCATCACCTGGAAATCGCGGCGTACTTCACCAATTTTCACTCCGCCCCTGAACTCCTGGCACCTGATACCAAAAACAAAAAGACCTTTCTGGTTTGGCCGCATGGTTAATTGCCCTGTTTTTGGGTTAATATTCATTGGGGGAGAGCCTTGCACCTGCACGTTTGCACTATAGCCCTGTAACCAGGTTACAGGAGGGTAGGGCTCAGGCCTGGGAGTTATGGTATAAACAGGCATCGCTGGTGTAGTATAACCGTTTAGTGGTGTAACCATGTCATACACCAGAGAGTCGCCATCAGGGTCTGTGCCATTAAAGTCAAAATAGAAAAGCTCGTTTACACAGGCGTAATCGCTCAATGGCGGAAAAAGAACAGGGGAGGAATTACGGAAGGCTAGTCCGTTCTTAACCACCGGGGGCAGTTCCATGTAAAAGGTTTGAGCGGCATCTTCGGGCCTTACAATGTTGTTTATAGTACGGTTGCGGCAACAGCGCTCCCAGGTTACATAATAACCGGCAGGGCTGTTAAATCTATTCGGATCCAGGAAAATATTCTCGAAGTAAACGATCTTGCTTGTTCTGAGCTCACTTACAGTACACTCAATGTTTGTGTAGTTAACAGGCGTTCTCGATCGGTAGGGCATTACCTGTGTAAGCATAAGGCGGTTAGTGCCTTTCTCAAAAAAATTAACAGTTACTGACTGGTCCAGGGCGCCAGGACTGCCGTTTACATCATCAAAGTATAAGTTTAGGGTAAGCCTGTAGTTATAGTTGATAATATGCCTTAGCTCAAACTCGCCTCCAACTATGTGCGTTGCGTAGGCGTTGGCGCAAATTAATAGAGTAAACGCCAGCAGCAGTAAACGTAGTTTCATGGGCACAACATTATGGGTACAGTTTTATATTGCCTGACTAAATGTATTTAAAAGATATGACATTTAAAAAAGACAGCCCGATATAAAAATTGTGATTAACTGTCCGTTAGGCTATCTGTCATCAGCTTTAATGTAAGCTTTTTTCTTCGTTGGGCTGCAGAACGCTTTTTAGCAGCTCCATAAATGGCAACGGCTTGCTAAAGTATGGATCGGTATACGTATTAGCCACGAAACGGATGTATCCGGGGAGTTTGTTTATTACAACACTATCAATGTGAATGTTACCGTAAAGTTGGTTGCACAGGTCGGTGCCTGGTACATTAGCCGCTGGCGGAGTCAGCACATACCGCTCTATCTGCTCCTGGTATCGCTTATGGCATATTTGCCGTGTATCGGCGCTGTGTAATTTGTAGCCTAGTTGCTGTACGCGCTCGTTTAGCAGGTCAAATAAAAAGGTAAAGTTCTGTGCCCCGATTACCGGATCATAAAATAAGATAGCGCCCTGCAGGTTCGACTCATTTATTATCTGAACCCGAAAAGGGGACGAGCTTATATTGCATTTCTTATAGTGGTATGCTTTAAAAAAAGGGCCGGTCCAGTTTAGGTACACCTTTGCAGCCACCCATTGTTTATAGGCTGAAAGCTGCTTTCCGGAACGGCGTATGGTACTGCATGAGTGCGCTGTATTTCCGAAACCAAACAAACGGGTTAAAAAATCGTTAAATGGCATTTGATAATTTACTCATAAACATAATTTCCTGTAAATAGTTTAATGAGAGTTATCCCCATTAGCAGGAATCTCCTTACTTTAAAGTTTAATAGTTGTAACAGATAAGGCCGGGCCTGTTAACCCGGCAAATAAATAGATTTTATTCCGATAAACGGCAGACTAGACTATGGAAATGCTGACACAAGAACTAGAAACAAAGAAACGCCTGCTCCAGGAGAGCATTCAGATTCTTACCGGGCAGATTAAGGCTGCCAAAGACGCTATGGACGAAGCACAGAGTAGCGCCAATGAGCACGATGGTGCCATGGAAGACAAATTTGAGTCGTTCAGGGAAAACTGCCAGATACAGCGCGATTTGTATGCACGGCAGCTAGATGAACTTATCTCCACGATGGCATTGCTGCGCCGCATCAATGCCACAAAAGTAAATCATGATATATCATTGGGGGCCGTAGTGCACACCGAATTGCAAAATTACTTTATAGGTGTAAGCCTTGGAGAGTTAAAAGTAGACGGAGAGTCATACTTTGCAATTTCCGGCATGTCTCCTATATTCAAGGCCATGGCAGGTAAAACAGCAGGCGAAACGTTTACTTTTCGCGACAAAACTTATAAAATACTGCTGGTAAATTAAGAAAAGCCCTTTTAGCCATAACCTTTTACAGTACTTGTAAGTTATAGGTATGGTAAAGGGTTGAAAAAAATAAAGGTTAGCATTTATGCTAACCTTTATTGATTTATAGGTATACCGTTTTCTTACTTAGTCGAGGCTGTATCGTCTACCCTGGTCCAGGTCTGTGCTCTTCCTATCAACGAGA
The DNA here is from genome assembly GCF_019443125.1 of Pontibacter aydingkolensis. Lineage (GTDB taxonomy): Bacteria > Bacteroidota > Bacteroidia > Cytophagales > Hymenobacteraceae > Pontibacter > Pontibacter aydingkolensis. The sequence goes on from NZ_JAHYXK010000015.1 coordinate 102,195, forward strand.
TGCCAATATAGCCTTTAACCTCCATCTTGTCTTTTCCGATCATTTTCATGTAGCAAGAGTAAGTTTTACCGCTCTCCGGATCGTAGATGGTGCCATCGTCCCATTTGTTGTCACCCTCGTATTCAAAGCCCTTTAAGAACTCAAGACCCATCAACGGACGGTTGCGCAATGATTTGCTTGGGTTGTTGTCATCCATCTTAGGTTTGCCATTACGGTTAGGTTCGCGCAGCGAAATGATTTTGCCGCAAAGCTTATCGCCGCTGCACTTATAAATTTCGAACTTGGCTTTTCCGTCCTCATTTGTCCAAACGCCAATAGGAGACATTTTCTGAGCCCAGGCACATGTTCCAAACAACATGAGCATTACAAGAGTAAGAAGGTACTTTTTCATTTGTGGTTAAGTTTAGGTGTATTATCCAACCAAATATAAAGAATATAACTTAATTATACATAATAAGAAACTTAAAATAATATTAGTTCAGATATTGTTAACTCTTTTTCATGAAGCGGGGATAAGAGGCAATTATTACTTTTAAGTAATACAAGGGCAACAGTTACCTAAATTCATGTTTATTTATGATCTGGCTATGTATAATTTATTGGTTAAAAGGAGATTATGGGGTGGCAAACAAATAGCACAAAAAAATGCCTAAAACCTTGTGAACTTTTAAGCGTTCTTTTAACTTTAAGAGTAAAGTAGCGGGTGCTACAGCCTTGCATCGGGTGCAGTTATTTATTGCTAAACATGCAGGGTCTATGTTTGACTAAAGAGAAAGGAGGTGCTATGTCTAATCCATCGGTCGTCTTAGTAAGCCTAGGTAATTTTGTTCACTCTAAAGGTGAGCAGGCTTAGTAAGCAGTAGTATAGCTACTGCTTGCGCAGATAGCGATGTTACCTCTGATTCTTTTTAGGATGGTGATACTGTAAAACAGTACGCCGCTTACTCTGAAGTTGAGGGATTCCTGAAACACCTGATGCATCTTGACGGGCTGCATCAGGTGTTTCTTTTTTATAATACTTTTATACTTCTTGTCTACAGGTCGTCCTTGTAGATTGTATCGTTGCCAAGCCGCCTTTCCCGCACAAACGTAAAAACATAGAACGCTACTGCTCCAAAGCAGCTAAGCCCCATCAGTAAAAGCAGGATGTTGCGCATATTCCAGGTAAAAGTGCTTGGGTTTATGCGTGCAAAAACAAGCACGGCAACCAGAAGTGTTAGCGCTGTTACCGTATGGAAAACGAAACGGTTGTGCTTACGCAGATGGTATGTGCAGGCCAAAAGCAGGAATCCGAAGAATGGAGCCAACAAGGCTACAGGGGGCTTTGCAGGATTAGTGAAATAACCAATCAAACCAAGTATGATAAGTACAAGTGCATTAACAGTGTTGATGATGTAAGGATGTGCCATAACGTAAATAAGCCTAAGCGGCGTTGCTTAGGCTTATTTACGTTAAAAAGCATAAGTGTTATACTTTAGGGCAAATAAAGTACTATTAAAGCACTCTTCTTACTTCAAGAAAACGCAGGTCATATCTTGTGCCTTGCACCTTGCTTACTTTTACACCTCCATTAGACGAGGAGTGCACGAACTCAATGGTGTCGCCGGGAGCTGAGATAACAATACCAACGTGGCCGGGCTCACGCTTACCCGGATTGGTGCCAGTAAATATTACAAGGTCACCGGTGCTGGCTTCATGTTTTTCAACCTGTACACCTTCATTAGCCTGCATGGCCGAAGAATGGGGCAGATTAATGCCGTATTCATCAAAAACATATGTTACAAACCCAGAACAGTCAAAACCATCAGGGCTCATGCCTGCATAAACGTAGGGGCTGCCTAGTAAAGTCATGGCGTAAGATATTATTTCCTCGCTGTTGCCAATTGAGTTTGTAGCGCGTGCATTTACCGGGGTTGATTTAGTTTTAGGAGTGTTATCTGTATAAGAAGCCAATATAAATTCAGACTTTGATGCAGCTTTATGTTGCGCTGTATTGTGCTCTGCTGCAGCAGTAGCAGCATCCATCGGAATCAAAGTATAAATCGCCCTGGTCCAGAAAAGTATCACAAGTATAAGCAGCGGCATCAAAATCAAGACAAAGTTCTTTTTCATAATTCAAGGAGGTTTGTTTTCAGCTATACCAATGGAAATATCATGCCAAAGATGGCCTTTCAACATTATGGCTTATAATATTTTGATATGCAATTAGTTAGGTTTAATCTAATGAACAAATTTTGCATAGCGAAAAGTTTACCTGACTTTAAATGTGGTTTACCCTTAAAATCAGGATGTTTACACAAAAACTTTAAATAATTAAACTAAAAACAGGCTTAATTATATTGTATGGTTATAAAATGCTAATTTTGTGCATTCAACTATGAAAAAAATATGCTGATTTACAATTCAGACTCATTTAAAGCAGAGTTTGATCAGGAACAGGGCTGGTTACACTTTACCTGTTCGAAGCGACTACAATTTATTGAGTTTAAAGAGGGGATGAAGCAGGCTTTGGCTTGCGCAGAGGAGAATAAAGTAAAACGTTGGCTACTAGATGCCAGGGAGATAGGTTGCTTAAATGAGGAGGAAGAGACATGGCTGCAAAGCTGTATGTTTCCAAAGATCATGAGCAGTTTGGGCACTAACAATTATGTTGCTGTTGTACTTTCAGAGAGGTGCTACCATGCACTGCTCATGGAGGCTGGCAGGTTTGGACTAAAAAGCTATAATTCCTTTATTATCATGAACACTTTCTGCGAGCCAGAGGATGCTTTGTCATGGCTTGATAAAGAGGTGTTTACGATTAATAAATGATGCGTTTGTAAGGCTTAGAAAGCTGGTAGGATTTTGAAAAGCACGGTATTTGTTGTAAAATGCCAAAAGCTTTAATTTATAAAAATCCGATAACATGCTCAGAAATAAGCAACTTAAACTTTTATTTTTACTTCTCACCTTTTTTGTACTAAGCAGCAGTCAGTCTCTTTTTGCAGCTGGTTTGCGCTACACACTCTCTATGCCGGAGCCGCATACGCACTACTTTAAAGTAGAGGCAGAATTGTCTGGGGTAAAGAAGAAGTATGTCGATTTTACAATGCCTGTTTGGGCCCCCGGTTCTTACCTTGTTCGCGAGTTCGCTAAAAATGTAGAGGGATTCCGGGCTACTGATAAGGACGGCAAGGAACTACGTTCAGAAAAGATCGAAAAGAATACCTGGCGCGTTTACGCAGATAAAGCAGACCTTATTCGTGCAACATACAATGTGTACGCTTTCGAAATGAGTGTTAGAACCAGTTTTCTGGACGCCTCGCACGGCTACGTAAACGGTACCAGCATTTTTATGTATCCGGAAGGATACCATCAGACTGCCGGCACACTTGTGGTTAAACCCTATGCCGGCTGGAGCAAAGTATCAACTGGCCTGAAAAGTATTGGGCAGTTTACCTATACTTTCCCAAACTACGACATACTAGCCGACTCGCCTCTGGAGATTGGCAACCACGAAGTATACACGTTTACTGCAGCCGGTGTACCGCATGAAGTGGCCATGTACGGAGAGGGCAATTACAACCCTGAAAAACTTATGCAGGACATGAAGCGTGTAGCAGAGGAATCTATCGCCATTATGGGGGAGCTACCCGTTGACCGTTATGTGTTTATCGTGCACAATTTGCAGCGCGGCGGCGGCGGATTAGAACACCTTAACTCTACTACCTTGCAGACATCACGCTGGAACTATGGTACAGAAAGCGGCTATAATGGTTTTCTGAGCCTGGTAGCCCATGAGTACTTCCACCTATGGAATGTGAAACGCTTGCGCCCCCAGCCCCTTGGTCCGTTCGACTATAACCAGGAAAACTATACCAGCCTTTTATGGGTGTCAGAGGGTATTACCAGTTATTACGACGATCTGATCGTTCGCCGTGCCGGTTTTACCTCTCCCCAGCGCTACCTTGATATTGTAGCCGGGTCCATTAACTCAGTAGAGAACACGCCCGGTAACAAGGTTCAGACAGTTGCAGAATCGAGCCTGGATGCCTGGATAAAGTATTACCGCCGCAACGAGAACTCAAACAATGCAGAGGTATCTTACTATACTAAGGGCGGCGTGCTGGGCCACTTGCTTAACATGGAGATCATGAAACGCACAAACGGACAGAAAAGTCTTGATGATGTAATGCGCTATATGTATGATCGCTACTATAAGAAACTTGACAGAGGCTACACTGAGAAAGAGTTTAAAGAGGCTGTAGAAAAAATAGCCGGAACAAGTATGGATGCCTTTTTCAGGGATTATATAAACGGTACAAAAACACCAGACTACAACAAGTATTTCGAGGCGGCAGGCCTGAAACTGGTAGATACGAACCAGGGCAGCGAAAGCTCCAGCTGGGGTGCTACAACAGCTATGGTTGATGGTAAGGTAATGGTACGCAATGTGAACCGCGGAACAAGTGCCTACGAGGCAGGGCTAAATGTGAATGATGAGATTATAGCTGTAAACGGTTTCCGGGTTGGTGAAGATGTTAACCAGTATGTAAATGGCCGTAAGGTAGGAGAGAAGCTGGAGGTTTTGGTCACACGCGACGGTAAGTTAATGCTGCTAGAGGTGCCGATGCTAAAAGATAACAGCGTTCAGTATCGCTTCGAGCGTATAGCAAAACCAACAACAGAGCAACAGCAAGTATACAGTAGTTGGTTAGCAATAGAAAAATCATAACCAGCTTTAATTATGGCACACAAACATGAATCATCCTGAACTTTGATTGAGGGATAGATAGAGCATGTTCCAGAGGTTGGCCAGTGCCAATCGGATGCGGTAAAGCGGTGCAGGAGTTTTCCTGCACCGCTTTCCTGTTCTGTGGCAGCCCTTGCGCAGC
>NZ_JAHYXK010000016.1:0-34514 GCF_019443125.1 Pontibacter aydingkolensis
AGAACAAGAAACAGGAGAATAGTCAGGAAAACGGCCTGCTTCTCCAAAAAAGAGCAAAACCACTACGATGCTATGAAGCTAATATTCTATTACCGAAATCATCATACATTGTAGACCACAACCCGTTTTTTTATAGTGGTTACCGAAAAACTCTCCTTTATCTAGTTTATTCATATCGGTTTATGCCTAACTATCAGCTAACAGGAAAACCTACTCCTATTAGCTGCACTATATGTGGAGTACAGTGCAGCTTTCTGAAATTTAAAAATCATTCAGAATTATGTAACCTCCCTCTCTAACATTTAACATACAATATATAATAAATTTGCCTTCAACAATAGCATCCACACTAAATTCTAATCCCATAACAAACCCACAAAAAGTATGGGTATCTTTTGTTTTCAAACCCTTACCCCTGCTTTCTCGTCTTTATCAGGAAAATAGTTTCATATAGAAATATCGTGTTACATGCCTAAAACTACACTTTTCCGCCGCATAGCCTATCCGCTACAGGAGTTTTTGCGCACCGAGGCCTTTAGCGGAATCCTGTTAATGGTAATTACCTTGGTGGCTTTGGCCTGGGCAAATTCTCCCTGGGGCGAAAGCTACATCGAAACCTGGAACACCGTGCTAACGCTGCAACTCGGTGAATTTGGGATTTCCAAAGCTGCCATACTCTGGATTAACGACGGCCTGATGGCGATCTTCTTCTTTGTGGTGGGCCTGGAGATCAAGCGCGAAACCATGGTGGGAGAACTATCCAACTTCAGGAGCGCCGCATTTCCTGTTATGGCTGCCATTGGCGGTATGGTGGTGCCAGCCGGTATTTTTGTACTGCTTAACCAGGGCCTGCCAAGTATTGATGGCTGGGGTATACCAATGGCTACCGATATAGCTTTTGCCATTGGCATACTTTCCTTGCTGGGCAAAAGGGTGCCGCTCTCGCTTAAGTTGTTCCTGGTGGCCTATGCCATCGTAGACGATATAGGTGCCGTACTGGTGATAGCCTTGTTTTATACTTCGGAGCTTAGCATTTTAAGCATTTTGATCGCGCTGCTGGTATTCGGCTTTCTACTTATACTTAATGGCCTAAAGGTTCGCAATATACTTATTTACTCTATATTCGGGCTGATCATGTGGGTAGCGTTTCTGAAGTCGGGTGTACATGCTACTGTTGCCGGTATATTGCTTGCCGTAACCATACCGGGCCGTTCTAAAATAACGGAAGGCGATTTTATCTCCAGCACCGACACTATTTTAGGAGAACTGCATGCCAGGCATACCGCCAAAATGCCCCCTGCAGAAACTTACGCAGAAGAAGACTTTCAGGCAGCTGTGCGCACCATCGAAAGCAATTGCGAAGAAGTAGGGGCTCCGATGTACCGGCTGGAGCACGCTCTACACCCATGGGTAGCCTTCGCCATAATGCCCATATTTGCCCTAGCCAATGCAGGTATCGTAATCAACTCAGAACTTACAGATGGATTCTCTAACCCGCTTACATGGGGTATTATACTTGGCTTGGTAGTAGGTAAACCTGTCGGTATCGTAATTTTTGCGGTATTAGCTTCCGTTAGCCGTATTGCCCGTAAACCAACCGCATATACATGGACGCAACTGATCGGGGTTTCTTTTGTAGGCGGCGTTGGTTTTACAATGGCCATTTTTATAGCTAACCTGGCATACGCCGGTTCAGAGTTTCTGCCACAATCCAAGCTGGCAATTCTGTGTGCTTCATTAATTGCCGGTTTATTTGGCTACTTTATACTTCGTTTCGGAGGTAAGAAAGTACCAGATGAAAATGTATAGCTGCTGCATCAAACAGGACGCCCTATAAATATTTGCATCCAAACAAAAACTGGCTAGTATTCAGATTTAACAAAACAAGCAGTGCCGAAACAATCAAAAATGTGTTTCGGCACTGCCCGTAAAATTAATGATAGAGATGCTATAAAATCAGGTAAAGGTTCATCAGGACAGAAGTGCCTCCAGAAAGCCCACTTCCTGCGTCTCCATTTTAAATACCATTAACGGAATATCCATGTCGTGGCGAAGTATCTTTTCGGTTACGCTTCCCAGCACAAAGTGAGCCGCTGCTGTCATGCCTTTTGCACCGATCACAAGCATATCTGTTCTGACGCGCTTTGCCTCCATCACCACTAACTCCCCTATATCGTCTTCATCTTCCTGTCTTACCAACAGCAGTTCTGCCCTGTCGCGCAGCTCCGGGAATTTGCTTAGCAGCCTGTCATATTTATCCTGCGCAAAACCTCTCATTCGTTCATCAAAGGCTTCATAGGTCATGCCCAGGGTGCGATAGCCGGTAGGTACCTGGTAAATATGCAGGCAGTATACTTTTGTGTTAGGCCTGTTCATTGCAGAGTCCAGCACTTTTGTCAGGGCCATTTCGCTGTATTCAGAAAAGTCTACACTAACTAAAACACGGTTAAGATGCGGATCTGCTGTTTCAGGTACAAACAACACACCGGTTTTGCCGGTTCTTAATAGCTTTTGTGCCAGTACACCGCTACCACGCAGGCGCAGTTTGCGCCCAACCAGCATCAGGTCTATATTCTTGATCTTAGCCCAATGTAAGAGCGTTTTAAGCGGAGAGCCTTCCTCTACCAGTATTTCTACTGCTGTGTTACTTCCACTAAAAGCAGGCTCTACCTTAGAGGCGATCATTTGTCTTAGGTTTTCGTCTACAGGCAACTGCTTGTCCTGAAAATCCCTTAATATCTCCTGTGGTATGTCCAGGGTCTTTTCTACATGAATGAAGTATACTTTCTCTATCTGCAGCTCAGCGCATATAAAAGCTGCGTAAGAGATAAGTGTGCCATCCATGGGTGTTAGGTCAAGGCCTACCATTATTCGTTTGAGCGTGTTCATGGTACTGTGGTTGTGGTGATAAATTTTAAGGGCCGGATGCCTGCAGAACATTGTTCTTGCAACCTATTACCCATAACGGTGTACTATTGTTTAACTACGTACGATACTCCCCGAATATATATACAAAAATGATATTTTAATGTTAGTTGTCTTAGTTCTATGCCTGTTATTTGCCTTTTTTGCGCCGAGATTATACAGGCTGCTGGGCAGGTATGTGGCTATACCGATGGCGATATTACCTTTTGGCATATTCGTGTACCTGCTTTCATTTTTTCCGGAAGTACTACGTGGCAGTTATATAATTCAGCTCTACAAATGGGTGCCGGCGCTTGGCATTAATTTACAATTCAGGCTGGATGGGTTAAGCTTGCTTTTTGGCTTGCTTATCACCTTTTTTGGTGGCCTGATTATGGTATATGCTGCCGGATACTTAAAAGATAATCCGCTGCTGGGCCGCTTTTATCTATACCTTACGCTTTTTATGGCTGCCATGCTGGGCATGGTAACGTCCGATAACCTGTTCTGCCTTTTTCTTTTCTGGGAGATCACAAGTATAACCTCCTACCTGCTGATAGGTTTTGATAACAAGAACGTAAAGGCAAGGAGCTCGGCGTGGCAGGCGCTTCTTGTAACAGGTATGGGCGGACTGGCCCTGATGGCCTCCTTTATTCTGATTAACCTGGCAACCGGCAGTTATACTTTTACTGAGCTGCTGGCTCAGAATACAAGTTTCTCAGGGCATTCATACTTTGCACCTGCACTTATACTTTTATTCCTGGGCTGTTTTACCAAATCGGCGCAATTCCCTTTTCATTTCTGGTTGCCTAATGCCATGGCTGCTCCAACACCGGTAAGTGCCTATCTGCATTCTGCCACCATGGTAAAGGCAGGCATATACCTGCTGGCACGCATGTCGCCGGTTTTTGCAGGTGCCGATGCGTGGGGTTATACTTTGGTGGTGATAGGTGGTTGTACAGCGCTGCTGGGTGCTTTTCTGGCTTTGCAGCACACCGATATGAAAGCTATTCTGGCTTACACAACCATAAGTGCCCTCGGGCAGATGGTGATGATGCTTGGCCTGGGCACCACTGTTGCACTGAAGGCAATGCTTGTTTTTTTGCTGGCTCATGCGCTTTATAAAGGTACCATGTTTCTTGCCGCCGGCGCTGTAGACCACTGCACAGGTACCCGCGATATCACCAGGCTAAATGGCCTAGCCCGCCTGATGCCAGTTACGGCTCTTGCCGCTACCCTGGCGGCCCTGTCGATGGCAGGTTTAATGCCCTTTTTTGGTTTTATAGGTAAGGAATTGCTCTACGAAGCGGCACTAAGCAGCAAGATCTATGTATGGCTGGTTTTCGGGCTGACTTTTCTGACAGGTATTGTGTACGTGGCTGTGGCGGTAGTTTTGAGTTTCGGCATTTTCTGGAATAAGGTTAAACACCCTACTAAACTGGAGCACGCCCCTGGTTACATGCTGTATTTGCCTCCGTTTATCCTGGGCTTTTTAGGGGTAGCTTTTGGCCTGGCGCCTAAGATTGCTGTAACACCTATCCTGGAGCGTGCAGTGCAAAGTATAAGCCGCGGAGAACTTGTAGAACTTGAGTTGGCGCTATGGCACGGTTTCACAAAGGAACTGGGCCTGAGTGTACTGACTATCATTCTCGGTTTGCTGCTTTATAAAGCTCTTAAATTTGTGCAAAGCAGGTATGCCATACTTAACCCTGTTTATAATCTAGGGCCTGAAAGGCTCTACCATAAGGCATTTGACGGGTTCCTGGTATTTGCCAAAAAGCTGACCATGGTACTACAGAATGGCAACTTAAGGCGCTACATTATTTACCTGATTTTGTTTTTTTCTGCACTGATGTTCTATGTGCTCTGGCATGATACCCCGCATATACTTTTCGCATCGCGTGTTGTAATCATTCAGGAGTTGCCTTTTCATGATGTGGTCATATTTGTGCTCGTATCGTCTGCTTTATTTTATTTGTTAGGCACACGATCCAGACTTACCTCTATTGTGGTAATGGGCTTGGTAGGTTATTCTGCTGCCCTGATATACATTATGTTTGGAGCCCCGGATGTAGCAGCCACTCAGTTCCTTATTGAAACACTGACCGTGGTGATCTTTGTGCTGCTTCTACACAAGCTTCCTGCGTTTATATACTTGTCGCATCAGTTTAAAAAGTATAACTACATCGCCATCTCCATACTTTTTGGCACTGTAATGACGTATACCATGCTGGTGGTGCAGGACCACACTATAGAATCGGAGCTGAAAACTTATTACGGCCAGACAAGTTTGTTAGAGGCGCACGGGCGTAACATTGTAAACGTTATACTAGTAGATTTCAGGGCGCTGGATACCCTGGGAGAAATTACAGTGTTGGCTGTGGCAGCGCTGGGAGTTTTTGCCCTTTTAAGGATGCAGCCAGAGAAAGGAGAAAAGCCATGAGAACGCTGATTTTTGCTACCGCTATACGCATTCTTACCCCCGTGTTCCTGGTTTTTTCAATCTACATTTTATTACGGGGGCATAACCACCCTGGTGGCGGCTTTATAGGGGGGTTAATTGGTTCTATAGCGTTTGTATTTCATACGTTGGCACATGGTACCAAACAAACAAACAAATCATACTTTAACCTTACGTTTTATAAGTTTGATAAAAAGCCTGATCATGGGAAATTTCGCCATGCATTGCGCCTGCTCCGGAAGAATATTGTCCGTAACAAGAATGAAAAGCCTGTATTTATCTGGAATTACTATCTGCTTCGCTTAAGGCCCACCTACCTGATGGCAACAGGGCTACTGGTTGCCGTATTTAGCGGTTCTGTCGGGTTGTTTACAGGGAAACCTTTTATGGCAGCTTACTGGCTAAACGCAAAAATTCCCTTGATCGGCTCTTTAGGAACCCCCCTATTGTTTGATACAGGGGTGTATCTGCTGGTGCTGGGCATGGTGCTTAAGATGGTTTTTACAATGTCAAAAGATTAAGCCCTATGGAAATACTGCTCCCTGTCTTAACCGGTATACTTTTTTCAGTAAGTATATACTTTATACTTCACCGGCATTTGTTCAAACTCATACTGGGGCTTATACTTTTCGGATTGGCCACCAACTTGTTCTTATTTGTGGTGGGTGGTATGAAACGGGGTGGTATTGCCATTATTGCACAGGGAAACGAGGTGCCTGTAGAGCCGTATTCTGACCCGGTACCGCAGGCGCTTCTGCTTACGGCTATAGTAATCGGCTTTGGTATACAGGCCTTTGCCATCGTACTGATCAGGCGTGTGTACCAAACGTTCAGGTCGAACAATATGGATAATCTTAACAACAACGAAAAAATCTGACCCGGCTCTTTTACATGTCAGCTAACTACCTGCTCATAACTCCTTTAATGCTACCCTTGCTGGGTGCCATTACCTGCGTGTTTTTGTGGCGGCATGTAAACTTGCAGACAATAGTAGTGGCTTGTGTACAGCTTATATTTATCGGTATAACCGGCTTAATGCTACGGCAGGTGTTAACAGAAGGTATACAGGTAACGCACATTGGGGGCTGGCCTGCACCCTACGGCATTGCACTCGTAGCCGATATACTTACAGCTTTGCTGCTGTTAACTACAAGTATAGCGGGGCTGGCAGTTTTCATGTTCTCGCATATAGCACTGGATAAATCGCGCAAGCGGTTTGGTTATTTTCCGCTGTTCCTGCTGCTGCAAATGGGGGTTAGCGGCGTGTGCCTTACCGGAGATATTTTTAACTTATATGTTTGGTTTGAGGTACTGCTTATCTGCTGCTTTGCCCTGATCGCGCTAGGGAGTAAAAAATCGCAGTTGGAGGGTGCTCTTAAGTATGTTACCATAAACTTTATTGCCTCGGGCCTCCTGCTGACGGGTATAGGAGTTATGTATGCCCTATATGGTGCCCTGAATATGGCAGAACTGGCACAAATAGTCAGGTCTTCGCATGCAAACGTTAAATTACTTGCCTTGCCCGGTGTTTTCTTCCTGACAGGGTTTGGCATAAAGGCTGCCATTTTCCCGCTGTTTTTCTGGCTGCCTGCCTCCTATCATGCACCGCCTATCGGTATATCTGCTTTTATAGCCGGCATCATCTCCAAGATCGGCATTTATACTTTACTGCGTTTATACAGCCTTATATTTTCTGTTGAGATTAACTCAGCACAGCCTTTATTGCTTATACTTTCGGGGCTAACAATGGCCATTGGTGTGATAGGCGCAGCAGCGCAAATGGATTTCAGGAAGATCTTGTCGTTTCACATCATTAGTCAGATCGGATATATGCTGATGGGGCTTGCTATTTATACACCGCTTGCTATTGCAGGCAGTATCTTTTTTGTGATCCATAACATGCTTGTCAAAACTAACCTGTTTCTGGTAAGCGGAGTGGTGGCGCACAGGTACCGTTCTTTTTCGTTGGTTAGACTAGGTGGGGTTTATCTTATGCATCCAACGTTGTCTTTTCTTTTTCTGATCTCGGCCCTTTCTCTTGCGGGTTTGCCTCCCTTGTCTGGCTTTTGGGGTAAGTTAATGCTGGCGAAGGGCGGTCTGGAGGCTGGTAACTATATTCTGGTGGGCACCTCGCTTGGTGTAAGTTTGATTACACTACTCTCTATGACTAAAATCTGGAACGAAGTATTCTGGAAACCCAGGCCTAAGCGCATAAAGAACTCAGTGCGTGAAACAATGAGTGCCTATACGTTATACTTTCCGGTGTTCTTCTTACTAGCTTTTATACTTGTACTAGGTTTTTTTGCTCAACCTGTTATCGAGCTTTCCCAAAGATCGGCAGATCAACTCTTACACAGCGAAACATACATTAAAGCCGTATTATATGACTGATATAATTAACATCGGGTTATGAAAACCTTTTACCTGCATTCTGCCATTGCCTTTGTATCTGCATACCTGATCACGCATCAGGATCCGCCTCCCCTGCCTTATAATGCCTTTTCAACGGCTTTCGTATTCCTGGTAATTTTCTGGATACTGTGGTCTACCAGCTGGTTTTATAACAAGCCATACTTCCGGAAGATGCCCAAGGCCCTGTTCTTTGCAGTTTTTTTTATAAAAGAGCTTTTGGTGGCAAACATCAAAATAGCCTACGACATACTTACGCCAAGGTATTATATGCGTCCTACGGTAATTGCACTACCCTTAAGTGTTAAAACAGACCTGGAAATTACCCTGCTTGCCTGTATGATTACCCTTACGCCAGGTACACTAAGCATAGACGTTAGTGAAAACCGGAAAATACTATATGTACATGCACTGTATGTAAAAAACAATGATGTTGAACTGTTGAAGCAGTACATTAAAAATGGTTTCGAAAGGCGCTTACTAGAGCTTACCACATGAGTTTGTTTCAGATTACACTTACTATAGCCATGGCTGTACTTAGCTTGTGCCTGCTGCTTACTGCCATCAGGTTTGCCATTGGGCCTACGCTGCCTGATAGGATCACTGCCTTCGACCTTATCGTGGCAAATGTGATTGGCATTATAGCGATTTACACAGAATTTACCGGTAACGAAGATTTTATTGATGTAGCCATCATACTTTCGGTTTTCGGCTTCCTGGGCTCTGTTACGTTCGCCTACTATATTATGAAGATAAATGTATAAACCATGGGAGTAATTGAGGTTGAACAGATCAAAGAGGTAGTAAGCTGTGTATTTATACTCGCTGGCGTTATTTTTATGCTTATTTCTACTATAGGGCTACTGCGCTTCCCCGATTTTTATATCAGGATGTCAGCCATAACAAAAGGGGCATCCCTGGGGGTTGGTTTGATACTGCTGGGCCTGGGCATATATTTTAACCAGCCTGATATCATGCTTAAGGTACTTGCCATTATTACATTTATTTTTATAACTGCACCCGTCGCAGCACATGTAATCAGCAGAACAGCTGTAAGAAACCACTCTCCGTTCTGGAATAAAACAAACCTGAAGGAATTTGAGGAGTATCAGGAAAAGTTACACCTCGATAAAATCAAAAACCACGACAGATACAGAGAAGAGCAAAAAACGGAGAAAAAACCTAGTGGTGCTGGTGATAACGTATAAATGGACGCACGGAAGTGGCGTAAGTGTCAAACGAGTCTACAGAATGAAGCGTATGGTCCGGATAAGTTAGGGCCGTTAAGCGGCCTCCGAATACACAACCTGTATCTATGTTGATAGTATTATTGCGCCATGATGGTTCATGCACCGGTGTGTGGCCATACACTACAATAGCTTTTCCGCAGTAATCGGCGGCCCAGTCGAGCCGGATTGGTAAGCCATGTTCATCCGTTTCTCCGGTTGTGGGCCCGTACAGGCATAAATCGCGTACGCCTCTGCTATTTCGTCCATGCAGTTCTTCTTCCAGTCCGGCATGCGCAACTACTAAACGTCCATTATCAAGTATAATGTGGTGGGGCAAACCAGCAAGAAATTTCTTAACCCGCTCTTTAAAGCTTTTCCTGTAGCCCTTTAGTTGCTCCACCGTCATTTCGAGCCCATGCCGTATGCGTACACTGCGGCCCAGTAATAGCCGCAGCAGTTTATCGTCGTGGTTGCCACTCACACAGTAAGCCAGCCCATCCTCTGCCATGTCCATTGCCAGTTGCAAAACCTCCGGCGAATTAGGTCCACGGTCAACCAGGTCGCCTACAAAAATTACAATGCTCTTATCAGGCCGTTGCACAAGGTAGCGTTTATTCTCATCGTCGTGGGTAACAGTATACTTAAGCTCCTGCAGTAGGGCTACCAGCTCTCCAAAGCACCCGTGCACATCCCCGATTATATGGAATGGGCCATGTAAATCGGGTAAGTTTAAAATGCTATGCTCTATTGCTGCTGGTTTAGCCATAAGTTTTGCTGTAATTAAATCAACAAATTTTGATACAGTTTAATCCATTAAACCGTCTATACTTTCAGAAGTATGTCAGGTACTGCCAGTTTTATAAACTTTTGGTTGAGGTTAACCTTTGTTCTGCTTAATTTGCAGGCTTCACTCAATTTTATCTTTCAGGCTAACCCTCTGAAATGCCTTACATCAAAAAAGTCAAAATTCCGCTCCTCTGGCTTCGCCGCCATACTTCCGACAGGGAATTTATGCTGATATCGAGTGTACTGGTTGGTTTAACTGCCGGGCTTGCTGCCGTTGTGCTTAAAACACTGGTGCACTACATACATTTATTACTTGCTTACGGCAACCGCCTTTTGGATCAGCCTTACTGGCTAGTGGTGTTTCCTCTTATCGGTATACTTCTAACAGTTTTCCTGGTAAAAGTGTTATTTAACGGTAAGATAGATCGCGGCACGGCCAACATACTTTTTAACATCTCTCAGAAGTCGAGTATGGTGGAGCGGCATAAAATGTACTCTCATGTGCTTACGAGTGGCATTACGGCCGGGTTTGGCGGATCAGCAGGTTTGGAGTCTCCTATTGTGGTTACCGGATCGGCCATAGGCTCTAACTTTGGGCGGGAATATCACCTTAACTACCGCGACAGAACCTTACTGCTGGCATCAGGCGCGGCGGCAGGCATTGCAGCTGTGTTTAATGCGCCAATAGCCGGTGTGCTTTTTGCCTTAGAGGTACTGCTGGTCGATATAAGTATAACCGCTTTTATTCCGCTCATTATCTCGGCAGTGGTTGGTGCGCTTTGCTCCAGACTTATACTTAACGAAGGTATACTTTTCTATTTGGGTCAGGAGGAGTTTTTTGAGGCTGGGCACCTGCTGTACTATGTCTTGCTGGGTTTACTGGCAGGTATGATATCGGTGTATTACTCCCGGATGGCGCTACGCGTTGAAGAGCTGTTTGAGGAGTATCAGGACAAAGTATACCGAAGGGCCATCATCGGCGGCATATTGCTTGGATTGCTGATCATGCTTTTCCCTCCGCTTTTCGGGGAAGGTTACGGAAGTATAACTTTACTGGAGAGCAACAACGCGGAGAAGCTGCTGCAGGATAGCTGGCTCTCCTTTTTTGGAACTAACGAGTGGCTTATACTTGGCTTTATAGGTGCATTGGCATTAGTTAAAGTTTTTGCCACTACTATTACCATTGCGTCTGGTGGTAACGGCGGTAACTTTGCTCCATCTATGTTTGTGGGGGCATGTACAGGTTACTTCTTTGCCAGGATGGTAAACATGTTACAGATAAGCAACCTGCCTATTAACAGCTTTTCGATGGTGGGCATGGCCGGTATACTTAGCGGTGTAATGCACGCTCCCTTAACGGCTGTTTTTCTTATCGCTGAGATTACCGGTGGCTATACCTTGATGATACCTTTGATGATCGTGGCTGCGAGTTCATTTGCCCTTGTAAAGTACTTCGAGCCTTACTCCTTAGACACTAAAAAACTTGCTCAAAAAGGGCAGCTACTTACCCATAACAAAGACAGAACCATACTTCGTATACTTCAGATTCGCCACCTGATCGAAACAGACTTCCAGGAAGTGGCACCGGAGGCTACGCTTGGCGAACTAGTGCAGGTAATTGCCCACTCCCGCCGTAACCTGTTTCCGGTAGTAAATGCCAGCCAGCAACTAGAGGGGATTATACTTTTAGAGAACGTACGTGAGATCATGTTTAAAACCGAGAAGTATAACTCTGTAATTGTAAAGGAACTGATGCAGAAACCTCCGGCCCTGGTGCAGCATGATGCCAGCATGGCCGATGTAATGAAGAAATTTGACGAGTCCGGTGCCTGGAACCTTCCTGTGGTGGAAGGCGATATTTACCTGGGCTTCGTATCCAAATCAAGTATATTTACAAAGTACAGGAAGTTGCTCATTAAAACCACAAACGTTTAAATTTAAACTTAAAGCGCTTATTGAAACTCTTTCTCTGCCATTTTTTCGAGGCCCATGCTAACCATTAAGCCACTTGCCAGGCAGTCTTTCCAGTAGGTTAATACAGATCGGTTTTTTTTGCGAGTTACCTTAATATCTGCAATTCTTGGACTACCTCCTTTTTTACCTGGGTTACTATCTTCTATTATAAACCAGTCTGCCGCTTTGGACAGTATTTTTTTTCCTAAACCCTGATCATCTCCTGATGATGCACCTGTAGAGAGCAATTCAATTTCGAGGTTATCATAAAGAGCACGCATGCTACCGGTGGCACGTTCCTGGTTTAGTGTGGCGTTAAAAGAAATGGATTGCACATAGCCTTTATCGATTTTAATGAAGTTTGTAGGAACCAGGATCGGGTTCAGCATTTGCGGTTGTCCCGAGGCTACACTGCCTTTTAAGGTATGATAGCCTTTTTTATCCAGCAATGGCAGATTAACGGTTGCCTCCATTTTGGTTTTGCCCATAATCAAAGCGCTTGCCCTTATTACAGCAGGGTTTTCACGGGATATTCTTTCAGGTTTGTTTGTTATGTTAGTGAGGCTGCCATTAAGCCCTGAAAAGTAAATGTACCCTGTTTCTGTGGCTTTCTCATCTAATACTTCAAAACGTGCAAATCCGCTTCTCAATCGTATGGTGTCGATCCTGAACTGCGCTTTTATACTTTGCGCAATATCGTGCGGCAAAGGTTTTATTCCTTTGTCTTTAAAGTGCTTCTTATCTTTAAATGCCGTGATGTCCGGACTTTGGATGAGAATATGATTTGCCTCCAGGTTGTTATACTTTGAGTGTGCTGAAAAATCTATACCATTTGCAGTTACATTGGGCACTGTAATCTTAATATAAGTAGCCGCCCTGCCCTTGGCTTTAGAAAGCGCTGCAGCGGAACCAAGCGTTGGAATCAACTGAAGATTTCTGGCTGAAAAATCTTTGCGGTTTGTACTTATATTTAATGAATCGGTCGTGATCTTAAAATACTCATCAGGAATATTGAAAGTGGCTTTTTTAGCATTAAGCTCAATGTTCTGTGAGTAGTAAGTTCTGTTATTATTCTGGAAAGAGGCGCTGTCTAATCTGTAATCAGTTACTGTCAGGTCAAACTCATTAAGGGTAAATATTTCTGTTTCTGATTTAGCTGCCTCCCGGAATCTTACATTAGCTCCTGTTACATTTAGTTGCCCAATATGCATGTTTAGCAGAAACCCTTTTGCTGTTTCGTGTAGCGGTTTGTGCGTTGCTGTTGTATCCTGTATCATGGCGGTCATCAACAAATATGGCTGCCGTACTTCCAATCTTTCCAGGTCAACGTTTTTACGGAAAAGCATTTTAAAGAAACTCAACCTGCTTATCGTAACCGCATCAGCCTTTAGGTTGAGCAGCATTCTGGATACCTCCTTGTTTTGTTGCTTTAGCTGTTTCCATCTTTCATAATCAGGTGTCAGTTTTAAGCTGTCAACAGATACAGATCCTATAAAAGGAGACGTTTCAAAGCCATACAAGTCCAACTCATATACCCCATCCGACTGTTGTTGCACCATTTTCTCCAGTTTGTGCTCCATCCATTGGGTAAATACATACTGCCCTATAAAAAGCAGCATTACGATGACAACTATAACCGAGCCGGCAATTAACCATTTCTTTGCTTTGTCTTTATGTTTGATTTTTCTCACAGTCTTATTTTGCATGTAATGCACTCATACGTGATTTTTGTACTATGTGTGCACATACTTTCTTAGCAGGCTTACGCAAAGTAGTGTTTGAATAAGTGATCAAAAGAACTAAATTACTGAACGAACGTTCAATCAAAGTATGGTTTCTACTATAATTAAGCGTGAACTAAGTAGACAATTGCTACTGGAAACTGGCTTGAAGCTTTTTTCTGAGAAAGGCTATGAGGCAACCTCCATCCGGGCAATAGCTAAAGAAGCTTGTATATCGCTTGGCCTGATGTACAATTACTTTACGAGTAAAGAAGACTTATTAAGAGAGATATTTCTAAGTGGCCAGTATGATATTGAGGCCTCCTTTGCAACAGAGCAAACTTCTGACTCAGGTATAACTGGTATTGAACAGCACATTCTCAACACAGTTGCATTATTAAAAGAGAAAAGGGAGTTTTGGCGACTACTGCATAGCCTACGCATGCAAAGCACAATTTACCAGGAAATGAAAAGCCCCATTGACAAACAAATTGCTTATATACAAAAGATGATCGAAAGAAATTTATTGGAGATCGGATTTAAAAATCCCAGCCAAGAGGCACTTCTCTTGTTTGCTAGCCTGGACGGAATAGCCAGCCATTTCCTGATGGACAAAACTTACCCGATTGATAAGATGGCTAATTACCTGATCCAGAAGTATAAAAACAGCAGCAATTATGAATAAGGTAATTTAAAAAACTATGAAATCACCAAAATGGCTCGACCGCATATTATATCCATTTGCCCACAATACAGTAGATCTGCCTGCCGGGCAAATGCATTACGTTGACGAGGGTGAAGGCGAGCCTGTCGTTTTTGTTCATGGCACCCCTACCTGGTCGTTCGTTTGGCGGCAACAAATTAAATCTCTAAGCAGAACAAACCGATGCATTGCTCCTGACCATTTGGGTTTCGGGCTTTCAGAGAAGCCTGCGGGTTTTGCCTATACTCCCGAGGCGCATGCTGATAACCTGGAAAGGCTGATTGAGCACCTGCAATTAAAAAACATTACGTTGGTAGTACACGACTTCGGCGGACCTATTGGGTTACGTTACGCTATTAAATATACTGAAAACGTTAAACGTTTAGTGATACTTAACACCTGGATGTGGAGCCTGGAAGAAGAGAGCAAGATCATGAGGATCAGCAAGTTTATGGCCGGAGCAATTGGGCGCTTTTTATACTTACAAATGGGGTTTTCAGCAAAAGTACTTCTGCCACAAGGCTATCACGAAAGCAAGCACCTTACAAAAGATATTAAGCAACATTACCAGAAACCGCTCTCCACTCCCGCCAGCAGAAAAGGTACCTGGCAATTTGCAAAAGCCCTGCACAAATCCAATCCATATTTTGCAGAGTTGTGGCGGCAACAAGACAAACTGCGAAGTATAAACAAGCTTATACTTTGGGGTGAAAAAGACAAGTTGCTCCCGTTACACTTTTTAGATAAATGGCAACAAGCCTTTCCGGAAACAAAAACAATAAAGTATAAAGCCGGACATTTTTTACAGGAAGAACGTGGAGGTGAAGTAGCAGATGCTATTAAACAATTTGTCTTAACCACAAATAAATAGGGGTTATCTTGATTAAACAGATTTGGTTTACCATAAAATCATAGTTAATCCCCATTAATCTGCGGTTAAGACACTATTTCTTGTGCCGTTCCTCTAAAACAGCTACTACATCTTTTAACTCTAACCCTGAAGCAGCCAGTAAAACCAGCAGGTGGTAAAGCAGATCAGCTGCTTCGCCTTTCATAGTATCCAGTTTGCCAGCTACTGCATCAATAACTGTTTCTACGGCCTCCTCTCCTACTTTCTGGGCTATTTTATTGATGCCTTTATCGAAAAGAAAATTAGTATAAGATCCTTCAGCAGGATTAACCTTACGCTCCTGGATAACCTGCTCTAGTTGCGCTATGAACTGAATAGCCTGAATGCGTTTTGCCGTATCTTCTTCGCCAAAGCAGCTGGTGCTTCCGGTGTGGCAGGTTGGTCCGTTAGGCTTAACTTTTATGAGCAAAGAGTCTGCATCGCAGTCTTTGGCTATACTTAACACTTCTAACGTATTACCTGATGTTTCGCCTTTGGTCCAGAGGCGGTTCTTGGAGCGGGAAAAGAATGTTACCAGTCCCGACTGTTTTGTTTTCTCCAGCGCCTCCTGGTTCATGTAGCCCAGCATCAGCACCTGGCCTGTTGTGTTATCCTGTATCACTGCAGGAATCAGCCCACCGGTTTTGTCAAAATCAAGCATTAGTTAGAAAGTTAGAAAGTTAGAAAGTTAGAGAGTTTAAACTTTTCTCTAATTCAACCCTGGAGCGAGAATCCATCCCGTGCCGTTTGTGCGTGCGAGTCTCCAGACTCGCTTAAATTTATTTATATAGTGAGTCTGGAGACTCATCCACTCTCTTAGTCCCCGGAATGATTCCGGCGCCAGAATAAACCATTATAAATTATATCCTCACAGCAATTCCCTGCTGTTTCAGGTATCTTTTTAGCTCCGGCACCCCAAGTTCGCGGAAGTGGAAAAGGCTCGCAGCAAGCGCAGCATCGGCATTGGCTTTTAAGAATGCATCAGAAAAGTGCTCCATACTTCCGGCACCGCCAGATGCGATTACGGGAACAGAAACAGCGTTGGCAACGGCACCTGTAATATTCAGCGCGAAGCCTGCCTTGGTACCATCGTTGTTCATACTTGTGAGCAGGATCTCGCCGGCACCTAAGTCCACGACCTGCTTTGCCCATTCTACTGTTTGGTACTCCGTTTCTATAGTTCCGGCACGGGTGTATACTTTCCAGCCTGTTGCTTCTGTATACTTGGTGTCTATGGCTACTGTAACGCACTGGCTGCCGAAGTGCCTGGCCAGTTCCTCCACTAGTTGCGGGTTTTTGATGGCCGAGGAGTTAATAGAAACCTTATCTGCACCATTCTGCAGCAGCACCTCTACATCAGCCACGGAGCCAATTCCGCCACCCACTGTAAACGGAATATCAATATGCCGGGCAATGTCGCGCACAAGTTGGGCAAAGGTTTTACGGCCCTCATTGGTAGCTGTAATATCCAGGAACACCAATTCGTCGGCTCCCTGTTGGGCATACCATTTGGCTAGTTCCACCGGATCTCCGGCATCGCGTATGTTCTCGAACTGCACTCCTTTTACGGTGCGTCCGTCCTTAATATCAAGGCAAGGTATAATGCGTTTAGTTAGCATATAAATCGCTCTAAATTTTTTAAACTGATGGTGCCTTCATAGATTGCTTTACCGATAATAGCACCCTTTACTCCAATCTCCTGCAATTCTTCCAGGTCTGATACCGTTGTAACACCACCGCTGGCAATTATTCCGGCTTCTGGTAAAGTAAGCTTCAGATGACGATAGGTATTGATGGATGGGCCCTGCAGCTTGCCGTCTTTGCTAACGTCGGTGCATATAAACAACCTGGCTCCGGTTTTAACATAACCAGAGATAAAGTCCTGCAACGGATACTTGCTTTCTTCGGTCCAGGCAGAGATTGCGATATTGGTACCTTTAAAATCAGCACCGATTATAATCTTGTCTGCGCCATACTTCAGCAACCAACTTTTAACTGTATCCGGTTCGCGCACGGCTATACTTCCGGCAGTTATCTGGGCGGCCCCGGCATCAAAAGCTTGTTTGATAGCTTCCTCAGACTGAATGCCTCCACCAAAATCTATGGTCAGGTTGGTATTAGCCGCTATACTTTCCAGCACCGCAAGGTTCACAGGTTTCTTTGCTCTGGCTCCATCCAGGTCTACCAGGTGCAGGCGCTTTATGCCGTGGCTTTCGAAACGCTTGGCTACCTCCAGTGGGTTGCTATCGTAAGTGGTCTGCTGTGCAAAGTCGCCTTCCGTCAGACGCACACACTGACCGCCGATTATGTCTATTGCAGGAATGATCTCCATCATAGGGCTAAAAAGTTATTGAGTATCTGTGAACCGGCTGCACCACTTTTTTCAGGGTGAAACTGCGCGGCGTAAAAGTTTTTATACTGTAGAGCTGCCGAAAAGGGCTCCGGATAATTTGACTGGGCAATAGTATACTCGCTTAGCGGCACGTAGTAGCTGTGCACATAGTATACATACTCCTTCTCGTTAATACCTTCAAACAGCGGAGACTGCAAATTCTCCAGCTGATTCCAGCCCATGTGCGGTACTTTCAGATCGGTTTCGAAGTGCTGTACCGGCAGAGGAATGATATTCAGTAGGTCGGTGTCACCTTCTTCGGAGTGCGTGCACAAAAGCTGCATGCCCAGGCAAACACCAAAGAAAGGTTGCTCCAACGTTGGCAACAGCTTATCCAGGTTACGCGCTTTCAGTTGTGCCATAGCCGAGGCTGCCTGTCCTACTCCCGGAAAAATTACTTTGTCAGCCGCCTTAATAGTTTCAGCATCTGAGCTAAGTGTAGCCTGCACGCCCAGTCGTTCTAGCGCAAACTGCACCGACTGCACATTTCCGGCTTTATAATCAACTATAACTAAGTTCATACTTTTGAATTATGAATTACGAGTTATGACCGGTGATTAAGGGGATTAAAACTGATTAAATAGATTACTGAAATACTAACAATCTATCTTAATCCCCTTAATCGCCGGTCCTGATAACAAAAAAGCCTGACTCATTTCGGAGTCAGGCTTTTGAATATGTATAGTTTATACTATTGGCAAATCCATAGGCAGGCGGCTCCGAAACTGTTGCTTCGTACATGATGATGGTGCTTATGAGCCATTGTGCCTTTCATTAGTGCAAATATAGTGCATCAGAAGTATAAATCAACTATAAAATTTAGAAACTCTCTCGTAATTCATAGGCTTTGCGCATGCGGCTGATCATCGTTTCTGATTCCCAGAAGTTAACCGTCTGCTGTGCATCAGAGAAAGCCTTCTCCGGTGTCTGGTGCGTTTCGTAGATCACACCATCAGCTCCGGCCATTACCGCCGCCAACGACATTTGCTCTACATAATCACGCAAACCTATACCATGCGACGGATCTACAATAACAGGCAAATGCGTTTTCTCTTTAAGCACTGGTACTGCGTTTAAATCAAGCACGTTGCGATAAGCGCCTTCATAAGAGCGAATGCCACGCTCACAAAGCATTATCTTTTCGTTTCCATGCGAGAAAATGTACTCTGCTGCCTGCAGCAATTCTTCCAGGGTGCCCGATATACCACGTTTCAGCAATACAGGTTTTTGCGACTCGCCTAGTGAATCGAGCAGGTTAAAGTTCTGGCTGTTACGAGCACCTACCTGGAATACATCCACATAGTCTATCATTTCCTCAATCTGAGATACCTGCATCACTTCTGTGATCACCTTGATATCGTTCTCGCGGCAAATGCGGTGAAACATCTTTAGTCCATCCATGCCCATACCCCTAAAGGCATAAGGAGAGCTGCGCGGCTTAAACACGCCACCACGCATGATGCGTACGTTATTCTCCTTCAGGTGCGCCACCACGCTTTCTATCTGCGCTTCACTTTCGATAGAGCACGGACCTGCCATAATGCTGAAACTGCCCTCGCCTATCACTACACCATCACCCAGATCAATACGCGTTGGCTCTACGCGCCACTTACGTGAGATGAGTTTATACTCTTCCGATACCCTATGAATATCTGCCACACCAGGCAACTGACCTATATAGCGTATGTCAAAATCTTTTTTCCCGATGGCTACCAGGTAATGCGCCTCCTGCGTTATTACTTCGTTGGCTTTATAACCTATTTCCGAAACCTGCTTCAGGATATTCTCCTTCAGGTCTGCCGGAATGCCTTGCTGCAATTGTATGATCATGTTAGTTTTTGATGCTTTGAATGAATGTTGAGATGTTTTGCTCCAGGCTTCCCTCCTGCTGCAACGCTTTTACAAAGGCACTACCGATAATGGCTCCGCTGGCATGGTTGCAGGCAGCGCTAAACGTTTCTTTATCGTGAATACCGAAACCGATCACTCCCGGATTCTGCAGCTGCATACCAGCCACCCGCTGAAAATAAGCCTGGCTTTGTTCTGCTAGCCCTATTGTTTTGCCAGTAGTGGATGCTGAGGATACCATGTATATAAAGCCATTGGTATGGCTATCTATCTCGCGGATGCGGGCCTCCGGTGTTTGCGGTGTTATCAGGAAAACTTTGCTCAGGTTATACTTTTCGAACAGTTCCTTAAACTCATCTATGTATACCTGCAAAGGCATATCCGGAAGTATAATGCCGTCAATACCTATCTCGCTGGCTTTCTGGCAAAAACGCTCAACGCCATATTGCATTACCGGGTTTAAGTAGCCCATCAGCACCAGCGGTATCTGCGTTTTCTGGCGGATATCATGCAGTTGTTCAAACAGTTTCGGAATGGTCATGCCGTTTTGCAGGGCAACGGTGCTACTGGCCTGTATGGTTGGTCCATCGGCCAGCGGATCAGAGAAAGGCATGCCTACCTCAATCAGGTCTACGCCGTTTTTCTCCAGCTCAAGTATGATTGTTTCTGTATCATCCAGGTTCGGGAAACCAGCTGTAAAGTATACCGACAGCAGTCCCTTCTGATTCTGCGCAAAGAGGCTCTTGATTCTATTGTTCATCGAAATGGAAGTGCTTTAGGTAAGTAGAAAGGTCTTTGTCGCCGCGGCCTGATAAGTTGACGATAACAGTCTCGTTGGGCTTAGCCCCCAGTCGTTTAAGTACAGCCAGGGCATGGGCGGTTTCCAGCGCAGGGATTATACCCTCCAATCTGGTAAGTTCCAGCACTGCCTGTAGTGCCTCCTCGTCAGTAGCATTCTCGAAACGGGCACGCTTGCTCTCAAACAGGTGCGCGTGCAACGGACCAACACCCGGGTAATCCAAACCAGCTGATATGGAGTATGGCTCTGTTACCTGCCCGTCTTCTGTCTGCATTAATAAAGTACGGCTGCCGTGTATGATGCCATCTCTACCAAGTATGGATGTTGCCGCAGACTCACCGGAATCAATTCCTTTGCCTGCAGCCTCAACGGCTACAAGTTTCACTTCCGGCTCATCTAAAAAATGGTAAAAAGCACCGGCCGCATTGCTGCCACCGCCTACACAGGCCACAACATAATTCGGCAATTCCGTTCCTTCCTTCTCTAGTAACTGCGCGCGCATCTCCTCCGAAATCACCGCCTGAAAACGTGCCACCATATCCGGGTACGGGTGCGGACCAACCACAGAACCAATAATGTAATAGGTGTTTTCCGGGTTGTTGATCCAGTCACGGATGGCTTCGTTGGTGGCATCTTTCAACGTTTTGCTGCCACTAGTTGCCGGCACTACCTTTGCGCCGAGCATTTTCATGCGTGCTACATTAGGTGCCTGGCGTTCTATGTCTACTTCACCCATGTAAACGATACACTCCAATCCCATCAAGGCACAAACCGTAGCTGTAGCCACACCATGTTGCCCTGCACCTGTTTCGGCGATAATGCGTTTCTTGCCCAGGCGCTTTGCCAGCAGCACTTGTCCGATGGTGTTGTTGATCTTATGTGCACCGGTATGGTTCAGGTCTTCGCGCTTGAGGTATACTTTGGTCTTATACTTTTCGGAAAGGCGCGGCGCAAAGTATAAAGGCGTAGGCCGGCCTACATAATCTTTCAGCAGCAACTGAAGCTCTTCCTGAAAGTCCGGCTCCTGCATAATGCGCAGGTAATTCTGGCGCAGCTCCTCCACATTGGGGTACAGCATTTCAGGAACGTAAGCCCCACCAAACTTGCCGTAAAATCCTTTTTCGTTAACGTGATAGCTCATTTATATTTCTTGTTTTGTCATTTCGACCTTCGGGAGAAATCTGGAATATTTCAAAGTTCTTAAATGATTCAGATCTCTCATTACATTCGAGATGACAGTTAATTATCTTTCTTTAAGCAGCTTAAACAGTTCCTTCAGTTCCTCTACTTTCTTCAACCCTGGCTCCTGCTCGAATCCGCTGTTTACATCAATAGCAAAAGGCTTAGGCCTGACTTTATTAAGCTGCCTTATGTTTTCGAGATTGATGCCACCACTCAGGAAGTATGGCTTTGGAGAGAGGTAGTCTTTTAGCAATTCCCAGTCAAACGGAAAGCCATTACCGCCGTACTCCTGCCCTCGGGTATCAAAAAGAAAGTAGTCAGCGCAGGACTCATATAGCAATGTGTTTTCGAACACAAACTTATCATCTACCGAAAACACTTTGATTATTTCCACTCCCAGTTGCTTTACTTCGGCACATTGCCTTGGCGTTTCCCGGCCATGTAACTGCACAGCATTCAGTTTATACTTTTTAACCGTAGCTGTTATATTTTCGGTTGAGGCATTAACAAACACACCTGTCTTTTTTATACTTGAAGGTAAATCAGCCAATAACTCAGGTGTTATATTACCTTCGGCAAAACGCTTAGAGCCTTCGTAGAAGATGAAGCCCATGTAGTCTGGCTGCAATGCTGCCACCTGCCGGATGTTCTCCGGATTCCGCATGCCGCATACTTTGATTTTCATGCTTTTTAGTTTTTAACTAAAGTGCCTTCCTGTTTCTCGAGGAGCTGCTTATATTCTTTAATAAAGTTAGCTGCAGCACGCTCCGGACGGCTGTTGTACATAAAGCTTTCTCCGATAAGAAAGCCGTTAAAGCCAGCTTCACGCAGTTCAAGCAATGTTTTTGGGTTGCTGATGCCGCTCTCTGATACTTTCGTGATGCCATTCGGGATATACTTCGCCATCTCAAAAGAGGTGTTAATGTCCGTCACAAAGTCTTTTAGGTTACGGTTGTTTACGCCAACCACGTTTATGTCTTCGCTTAGTGCAGCATCCAGTTCTTCTTTGTCACGCACTTCCAGCAATACTTCCAAACCAAACGAGCGGGCAAATGTTGCCAGGTTCTTTAAGCGAGCAGGCTCCAGGGCAGCGGCTATCAGCAATATGGCATCAGCCCCGATAGACTTCGCTTCCACGATCTGGTACTCATCCACGGTGAAATCTTTACGCAGAATCGGGCAGTAGTTATACTTTCGGGCAATGGTTAAATCTTCGTTTTTGCCACCAAAGTATGGCCCATCAGTTAAAACAGAAAGCGCAGATGCGCCTGCTTGCATGTATCCAATAGAAGTCCGCTCTACCGACACATAGGGGTTGATATCGCCACGAGACGGTGATTTACGTTTGATCTCTGCGATGATACCGCTTTTGTCAGGGCGCAGCAGGTAACGCTCCAAAGAGATGCAAGGCGTTTCGAAGTATAAACTCTTCTCCAGCAACTTTACAGGGTACAGCTCTTTGCGCTCTGCTACTTCTTTATACTTATTGGCGATAATTTGATCGAGTATGTTCATGTTATTCAGATTTGAAAAATTAAAGATGTAGTGATCTGGAATTTCTTACACCACCACCAGTTTTTGATCGTTTATAAGCTTGTTGAATAAAGTGTAAGCCTTACCAGATTCAAGCGTTTCTTTGGCTATACTTACTGCCTCTTTAAGTTCCAGCTCCGGACGGGCACATTGCAGGGCCATAGCAGCGTTGGCTGCAACAACAGCTGTCTGTGCATGGGTGCCCTCTCCTTTTAGAACTGTTGTAAAAATCTCCGCGGCTGAGGCTATACTTCCGCCGCCTTTTATCTGCTCCTGCTGCAATTGCGGTAAACCAAGTGCCTGCTCATCCAAAAGTGCTTCCTGGTTGTCGGAGATCACTTTAAAAGGACTCGTAAGGGAGATTTCGTCGTAGCCATCCAGGGTATGAAGTATGGTATAGCGGGTATCTGTTTGCTGGTAAAGGTAACCGTACATACGGGCCAGTTCCAGGCTAAACACTCCTACTAACTGCCTTTTCGGGAAAGCCGGATTTACCATCGGGCCAAGCATGTTAAAGAAGGTCTTCACGCCAAGCTCTTTACGGATTGGGCCTACACTTTTCATAGCCGGGTGGAACAACGGCGCGTGCAGGAAACAGATATTATACTTTTCTATACTTCGCTCCAGGGCACCTGTATCGGTCGTAAACTTAATACCCAGCGCCTCCAGCACGTTAGATGAGCCGCACGATGAGGATACGCCATAGTTACCGTGCTTTGCCACCGCCACACCATTAGCTGCTACTACAAGAGAAGATAGCGTAGAGATGTTAAAGGTATCCTTGCCATCGCCGCCTGTACCGCAAAGGTCAATCGGGTTATAAGCATCCAGGTCTACGCGGTGGCAAAGGTCCAGCAAGGCATCCCGGAAACCTTCCAGTTCCTGCACGGTTATGCTGCGCATCATAAAAACTGTTAAAAAGCTGGAGATCTGGCTCTGGTTATACTTGCCGCCTGCAATGTTCACCAGCACTTCTCTGGCCTGCTCCTTTGTAAGCGTTTTATGTTCGAATAAATGGTTTAGTATTTCTTTCATTGTTAGTTCTTGACAAATGATTTTTTGACAAAAGACAAAGGACTCAATTCTTCTTTTGTCCATTGTCACAAAGTCTCATATCTAACTATTTAACCAGTTTCTTATCATATCCTTGCCATATTCTGTCAGCACAGACTCCGGGTGAAACTGTACGCCACGTACGTTATGCTGTTTGTGACGCATGGCCATGATGTTTCCTCGCTCATCTACAGCGGTTGGTATCAAGCACTCCGGCAACTCCTTTTCTACCAGCCATGAGTGGTAACGGCCTGTTGCAAATTGCTGTGGAAGGCCCTTGAAAAGCGGCTCTTCACCACAAACCACCTGCACAGGCGTTGCCACCCCGTGCCATACTTCATTGCTGTTAAACAGTTTACCTCCGTATACTTCACCTATTGCCTGATGTCCGAGGCAAACTCCGAACATATCTTTTGTTGGGCCATACGTGCGGATGGTCTCTTTCAACAAACCAGCCTCATCAGGAATTCCAGGCCCCGGTGATAACATGATCTTATCAAACGTACCCACCTCTTCCAATGTGGTTTTATCGTTTCTGCGGACAGTTACGGTTGCTCCTAGTTCCTGCAGCAAGTGCACCAGGTTGTAGGTAAATGAGTCGTAATTGTCTATTACCAGTATGTTCATGTTAGTTTATCTCCTGTGCTAATTGTAAAGCGCGGCGCAGCGCCATTAGTTTATTGTCTACCTCCTGCAGCTCACTCTCCGGGTTAGAGGCGGCCACAATACCAGCACCCGCCTGAAAGTATAGCCTATAATCTTTACTCAGGAAAGATCGGATCATGATGGCGCTGTTGAAGTTGCCGTTAAAGTCGAGGAAGCCGATGCAGCCGCCGTAGAAAGCGCGGTTGGTGGTTTCATACTTGTCGATGAGTTGCATGGCTTTATGTTTGGGCGCACCAGAAAGTGTACCAGCCGGAAAAGTGTTGGCTACCATCTTCAGCGCATCTTCCTGGTTGTGAAGCGCGCCAGATACTTTAGAAACCAAATGGATCACGTGCGAGTAGAACTGTATCTCGCGGAAGGTCTCTACCTCTACGCTGTGACCGTTACGGCTCAGGTCGTTGCGGGCCAGGTCTACCAGCATTACGTGCTCCGCATTTTCTTTGGGGTCCGCTAGTAATTTCTCAGCTAATGCAGCGTCAGCGGCATCATCGCCGGTTCTCCTGAAAGTGCCTGCAATCGGGAATATACTTGCTTTCTGGTCTTTGATCACCAACTGTGCCTCAGGCGAAGAGCCGAAAATCTTAAAGCTGCCGTAGTCGAAGTAGAACAGGTATGGTGAAGGGTTAATAGAACGCAGGGCACGGTACACGTTAAACTCATCACCCTGAAAGCCCTGCGCAAAACGGCGCGACAGCACCAACTGGAACACGTCGCCACGGAAACAATGCTGCCTGGCCTTTTCGATGTTCTTCAGGAAATCTTCCGCGCTGATGTTATGTTCTTCTTCTCCTGTTGCCTTAAAAGTATAACTAGGAATGTTGCGGCTGTTCAGCAGCGCTTCCAGTTGCGCAATGCCATCGTCGACGCCCTGGTTATAGTTATGTGCAAAGATGTATGCCTCATTGGTAAAGTGGTTGATAGCGATGATGTGGCGGTAAACTGCATAGTATAAATCAGGAATACCGGCACGGCCCTCGCGCATGGTCAGATCTATGTCTTCGTAATAGCGCACTGCATCATAGCTCATGTAGCCAAACAAGCCATTATGTATAAAGCTGAATTTCTTGTTCTCCTCTACCTCAAAGCTCCTGGAAAAAGCGGCAAGTAGCCCCGGCACATCTGTTTCTTTCGTAATTGCTGTCATACGTGCGTTGCCATCCGGGAAAGTCTCCGTCAGTATTTCGTTTTCTGCTTTTATACTTGCCATTGGGCTGCAGCAGATATACGAAAAGCTATTTTCTGCACCGTGGTAGTCGGAGCTTTCGAGCAGTATGCTGTTAGGGAATTTGTCGCGCAGCTTCAGGTACACACTTACTGGGGTAAGCGTATCGGCCAAAAGGCGTTTGTAGGTGGTGGTTATTTTATACTTACTCATGATGCATGTTTGGGCTAAAACTGGGCTAAAAGAAAAAAGGCCTGCTGTTCTTTGTGAACAGCAGGCCTTTGGTACCTTTAGGTTAATGCTTTATGTATAATTACTTCATACTTGGCATAGATAGGCTGTTCACGATACTTTGCGTAACGTGCCACCACCATGCCATATGAAGATTCTGAACCATTTTTGTTATTTTAGTAAAGACTTTATTAGTCTTGTGTTGCAAAAGTAACAGCAAAATCTTTAAGACCAAATTTTTCAGAAGATTTATTTAACCTTCTGTGTCCTCCGGTTCAAACAAGTCATCCAAATCGGTGTCAGCAAGCAGCGTATCAGGATCTACCCCACATGTATTCTGTATCAGGACCTCATAAAATTGAATACACGTTGCAAAAACATCAATAGCAATACGCTCATTCACATTATGGACAAGTTGTGCAATTTCACGGTTAACCACCTGGGGCGCGAATCGAAAAATATTAGTGGTAAGATTGGTATAATGCTTTGCGTCTGTTCCGCCCGGGAAAAGCGCAGGAACTACTCGTGCCTTTGGAAAAACATCCTTAATTGAGTTCTGCAATGCCCCATAGATCCAGGTATTGGTTACAGTAACCGGCGAAGGCGGCGTATAATCACCATACATTTCAACCTGCACCCGATCATCTGAAATAGCCTTCCTGATATGCCGCATCACAGATTTGTCATCTTCACCATTTAAAATCCTGACATTGAATGTAGCGCTGGCAACTCTTGGCATCACATTATCCTTTTGACCGGCCTGCAATATGGTTGGCGTCATTTTAGTACGAATAAGCGCATCTGTTGCCTGGTCCTGAGCCAGCATTTTAAGGATCTTGCCTTTAAATAGCCAATAATGCCTTACCGCAAATTGCTGCTTCCCTCCCATTATTTCTGCCATAGCTTCTACAGTCTCAAGGGTAGTAGTGGTCATTCGGGACTTAAATGGATTTTCCTGTAGCCTTATAATGGCTCGGCTCAAAATCTCGATCGGAGAATCTTTTGGCGGGGCAGATGAGTGGCCACCCTCACCTTTTACAGTCAACTTAAAATTCAGAGTACCCTTTGCAGCTGTACCTACCAATGCCAGTTGCTGCTTTACGCCTGGTATTACATCTTCAACAACAGCCAGTCCTTCATCAAAAACTGCCTCCAGTTTTATATTTCGCTTTTCTAAGACTTCGCTGATTTTGCCTGCGCCGTTTTCTCCACCAATCTCTTCATCATGCCCAAATGCCAGGTAAATTGTCCGCTCTGGTTGATAGCCTTCTGAAAGCAAACGTTCAACTGCTTGTAGTATGGCAATTACACGGTACTTGTCATCTAGTGTGCCCCGTCCCCAAACATAACCATCCTTAATACTGCCATGATAGGGTTTCTCTTGCCATTCACCTCCAGAGGCCTCCTCTACCGGAACGACATCCATATGAGCACTTAAAAGTAAAGGCTTTAGTGCGGACTTTGTTCCTTGCCAGGTATATAGCAGGCTATATTCGTTAATTACCTCTTTGCGTAGTTTTTTTTGCACTAAGGGAAATGCTTCAGCCAGGTAAAGGTGCAGATTCAGGAAACCTTCCTTGTTATAATCCGCATCATTAACAGATGAAACGGTTTGTATCTGGATGGCACCTGAGAGTTTTTCAGCTATTATTTTTCTTTGGATTTGATGCTCGTTTAAAACAATGCGTTGCGCTGAAACTAGGTTAACACTTGCAACGAGGACTACAAAAAGTAAAAGCTTAAAAAACCTACCCATAAACAACAATTCTATAACTGGATGCTACAAGAAAGGAAAGGCTTTACAAAAAGCTTGTCCTGTTATTTAAATATACACAATATGTATTTAATCGTACGTTAATATCGTGCAACTGTTAAATAGCTGTACTCTAAAATATAGTTCTTTTTTAATTTTTGAGGCAGAAAAACAGTGCAATTTTACTTTTCAGCATTCTGATAAACTTCAAGAAAAGTTTGCTTTAAAGTATAATTGGTTTGTAGTTTTGCCCTCCATTCGCATCAAAATAAGTGTAGTAAAATGAAATTGATCAGAAACGAACTTCTTTACCGTGACGATCATATAGCTATAGAGTATAACTTCATAGAGGACTGGATCTATGTGAACTGGCGCGGTTATCAGAACTATGATACCGTTGTTGCGGGCTGTGAAAAAATGCTGGAGTTAATGAAATTCCATGCATGCTACAGAATCCTGAATGACAACACCCGGGTTGAAGGACAGTGGTCTGCCGCATCAAAATGGGGCAGCGATGTGTGGCTTCCGGCTATGCGTGAGGCTGGCCTGCAATGGTTTGCATGGGTATATTCCCAAAGCGTGTTAAGCCGTTTATCTACCGACAAAATGGTTAAACTGGCAAAAAACCCAGACTACGTTAAAGTATTTGATCATACAGACCTGGCCGAGGATTGGCTGCGTTCTAAAGTATAAATCACTTTTAAGTATAACTATAAAAGCAACAAAGGGCACCATAACTGGTTCCCTTTGTTGCTTTTATAGCCTGTATATACCACTACAATATGCCTTTTGTACTTGGTATCGAAGTATCGTCCGGGTTTCGTTCTACTGCCATTCTGATGGCTCGTGCAAATCCCTTAAAAATTGCCTCGATTTTATGATGCTCGTTATCGCCTTCCACTTTTATGTTCAGATTAGCCTTGGCAGTATCTGAGAACGACTTAAAGAAGTGAAAGAACATCTCTGTTGGCATGTCTCCAACCTTCTCACGTTTGAATTCGGCATTCCAGACAGCCCATGGACGACCACTGAAGTCGATAGCCACTTGAGCAAGTACCTCGTCCATTGGCAACAGAAAGAAGCCATAGCGGCTTATTCCCCGCTTATCACCCATGGCTTGCAGGAAAGCTTCGCCGAGGGCCAGCCCCGTATCCTCTATGGTGTGGTGCTCGTCTATGTGCAGATCACCTTTTACCTGGATATTCAGGTCTATTTTAGCGTGCTTTGCCACCTGCTCCAGCATATGATCAAAAAAACCTAGTCCGGTACGAATATCCATTTTACCGCTGCCATCCAGGTCCAGATCAACCTGAATATCAGTTTCAGAGGTGGATCTGCGCACACTGGCGCGGCGGGTTGGCTTCTGTTGCTTTAAAAAAGTATAAATCTCATCCCAGTTCTCCGTTGTCAGTGCAGCGCCTTCTGCCTTGCTGCTTCCGATAAAAATAGCCTGAGCACCTAAATTCTGAGCCAGCTTCACATCCGTCTGGCGATCACCTATCACAAAGCTATTGGCAAGGTCGTACTCCCCAGCGAGGTAACGCTTCATCATGCCAATTCCCGGTTTCCGCGACTCTAGACCCTCGTGCTCAAAACTGCGGTCGATCAGAATATCTTCAAACTTGATTCCTTCAGTCTCTAAAATCTCCAGCATCTTATTTTGGTAAGGCCAGAAAGTATCCTCCGGATAAGAATCGGTTCCCAGGCCGTCCTGGTTGGTCACCATTACAAACTCGTAATCCAGTTCCTGGTAAATTTTGGCGAGGTTACTGATGGACTTTGGCACAAAAGCGAACTTCTCGAAAGAATCTACCTGATAATCAGTTTTCGGCTCAATTAGTACGGTGCCGTCGCGGTCTATAAATAATGCTTTTTTCATATTTATGTCTATGACTCTACGACTAAGGACTATGTGACAAAAGAGATACATAGAATCTCTTTAGTCCTTTGTCAAACAATCTTTTGTCTAAATTTTAAATTCTGCTATTGCCTTTAATAATTCCTGGTTCTCTTCGAGGGTGCCAACAGATATGCGCAAACAGCCCTCACAGCCTTTTAAGCTGGATCTATTTCTAACTACAATGCCTTTATCTAGCAAGTAGTTATACAAACCTGTTGCATCTGTTACTTTAACAAGTATAAAATTAGCGTCAGACGGGTAAACAGACTCGACAACCTTTAGTTGTGGGAGAGCTGACATTAGCAATTCTCGTTCCTGCACGATCTCCTCTACCATGTCTTTCAGCACCTCCGTTTTATCCAGTGCCTGCAGTACAAGTTCCTGGGTAGCTTCGTTTACATTGTAAGGCGGCTTTATTTTATCCAAAATAGCGATCAACTGCTTTGAGCCAAAAGCCATACCCAGACGCAGTCCGGCCATACCCCATGCTTTAGAAAAAGTCTGCAACACCACCAGGTTCGGATAGTCTTCTAACCTAGTAGTCCAGCTTGGGGCAGTGGCAAAATCGATATAAGCTTCATCAACTACCACAATGCCTTCAAAATTATCCAGTAGCGTTTCTATACTTTCCGGGTTGATGCTGTTACCGGTTGGATTATTGGGTGAGCAGATGAACAGCAGTTTTGTCTCTGGTTTTATACTTTGCACCACCTCACCTACGGGTATCTGGAATTCAGGTGTTAACTGCACTGTATCGATGCGCACATCGTTCAAATTAGCTGATACTTCGTACATGCCATACGTTGGCGGCAGGCAGAGCAGGGCATCTATACCTGGTGTACAGAAAGCGCGTAGCAGCAGATCTATGGCTTCATCGCTTCCATTTCCCAGAAATATCTGTGACGGTTTTACTCCTTTGATCTCTGCAATAGTTGTTTTTAACTTGTGCTGATGCGGGTCCGGATAGCGGTTATAATTTTCACCTGCCAAACTGCCCAGGTTATTCTCATTGGCATCCAAAAAAACATTCGCATTGCCTTTAAACTCGTCACGAGCGGATGCGTAGGGCTTCATCCGGAGCACGTTCGGGCGGACTATACTTTCTAAGTTAAACATTGTTGATCTCCTTAAGTCTGATAGAAACTGCGTTTTTGTGTGCCTGTAGACCTTCAGCCGCTGCCATTACCTCAACAGTTTTACCAAGGTTCTGTAAGCCAGCCGGTGTAATGTGCTGGAAAGTGATCTTCTTAACAAAGCTGTCTAAGGACACACCGCTGTAGGCTCGTGCATACCCGTTGGTTGGTAAAGTATGGTTGGTTCCAGAAGCATAATCGCCGGCAGACTCTGGGGTGAAATTACCCAGGAAAACAGAACCGGCATTTTCCACGCCCTCGGCTATACTTTCATAATCTTTAACGGCAAGTATAAGGTGCTCTGGCGCGTACAGGTTAGAAAAAGAAAGCATCTGTGCAGCATCAGGCAACACAATGGCCATACTGTTTTCCAGCGCCTTAGAGGCAAACATCTCACGTGGAAGTTCAGCTAATTGCTTCTCTACTTCTTCTGTAACAGCATCAAGTAAAGGTTCAGAAGTTGTAAGTAATACTACCTGCGAATCGGCACCGTGCTCGGCCTGCGACAACAGATCAGCAGCTACAAAAGCCGGGTTAGCAGTTTCATCGGCCATTACCAACACCTCAGATGGGCCGGCTGGCATATCGATGGCTACTCCAGCCCTGCTTACCATTTGTTTGGCTACGGTTACATACTGGTTACCCGGTCCGAATATCTTACTTACAGCAGGTACGCTTTCGGTTCCAAAAGCCATAGCCGCAACCGCTTGTGCACCGCCTGCCTTAACAATCCTGTTAATGCCCAGCAAGTTTGCTGTGTAAAGTAAGGCAGGATGTATACTTCCGTCTTTAGCAGGAGGTGTGCAAAGTATAATGTCTTCGCATCCGGCAAGCTTAGCGGGTACTCCTAACATCAGTAAGGTAGAAAACAAAGGCGCTGTGCCTCCGGGTATGTATAAACCCACTTTTTGGATGGCCACACTTTTTCGCCAGCACAACACTCCAGGCATTGTTTCTACGGGTTGCATGTTTTCTGCCTGCTTTGCATGAAACAGACGGATATTGTTGTAAGCCTGAAGTATAGCCTCTTTTAGTTCTGTATCAATCAAATCAGCAGCTGCAGCTAACTCCTCTTCAGATACCAAAAGTTGAGCAGGCCTTACGCCGTCATACTTTTGAGCAAGTTGTAGCAGCGCCTCATCACCAAGTTCCTGCACTAGTTTAAATGTCTGCTTTATGCCCGACTCCAGTTCCTCGAGATCCTTTACCGGTCTTTTAGCAAGTTCAGCCCAGGTACTGGCGTCGGGGTTAACTATCTTACGTATCATTTGATCATCTTTTCTATAGGTACTACTAATATACCTTCTGCACCAGCATCTCTCAGTTTCTCAATAATATCCCAGAAATCATCTTCGTTTACAACTGAGTGCAGCGAGCTCCATCCTTCTTCTACCAACGGAATTATTGTCGGAGACTTGATGCCAGGTAAAAGCTTTGTGATGGTTTCTATTTTATCGTTTGGTGCATTTAGCAAGATGTACTTAGCGCGTTGCGCACGCTGTACAGCATGTATCCGGAATAACAGTTTGTCGAGTATGGCGCGTTTCTCCATTGACAGGTTTTGATTGGCTATAAGTACAGCCTGCGATTTAAATACCCGCTCAACTTCTTTTAAACCGTTGCTTATCAGTGTGCTGCCCGAACTTACAATATCACAGATGGCATCAGCCAGGCCTATACTTGGTGCAATTTCCACAGAGCCGCTGATCGTATGAATATGCGCCTGCACCCCTCTTTCGTCCAAGTAAGCCTGTAGCAAGTTTGGATAGGATGTTGCAATGTTTTTACCCTGCAGGTCTGAGATATCAGAATAATCATCAGCTTTAGGCACAGCCAGCGACAAACGGCACTTTGAAAAGCCTAAAGATTCTACTGCCAGTTGCTGCATGCCTTCCTCTACCAGCACATTCTCGCCTACAATCCCAATATCTGCAACACCATCAGCCACATATCCTGGAATATCATCGTCACGCAGGTATAGGATTTCGAGTGGGAAATTAGTGGACTCTGTTTTTAGCTTAAGGCTGCTGTTAATAAAGGAAATACCACATTCCTTTATCAGCTTTAGAGATTCTTCACTTAGTCTGCCTGACTTTTGAATGGCAATACGAAGCATATGTATAAGTTTTGGTTTAAGTATAAAATAGAAACCTTGCTTTGCTTAACGGCAAAGTATATAAGGGTATCAAAAACCCAGCGGGGGCCATATGGTTATTTTATTCCTCTTACGAGGAATGATGGATGTGATGGAAATGCACAGTAGAGCCGGTAACAGCAGGCGCTGCACAGGTAGAAAAGTTGATATGGCTCTTTGTGATGTTCATTAGATGTTGCAAAGGTATTAGAATTTTGGTTTAAACCGAATATTGGAAAAAAAGTTTTTCGGTTCCTGATTTTGCCTTTCTTAAAATGAGAAGTGCCGGCCCCTTTACAGGAACCGGCACTTCTCATTTTAAGAAAGGCAATAAACCCTCAGGATTTACTTCTTCAGGATCATTTTTATACTTTGTGAACGAGAGCTTGTAACGAGTCTGGCAATGTAGATACCCTCTGCCATACTTCTGCCATCAACCTCAAACTCATAAAGTTTATCAGCCTCTGCCACACCCATGCTAACTTTCATCACTAAAGCACCCTTCACGTCATAAACATCCAGTGAGTAGCTTTCTTCTTTATTAAGTGAGAAAGCAATGGTTGTTCTGTCGGAGAAGGCGTTAGGGTAGTTGTAGAATGTGCCTTGTTCTTCAAGAGCCGGTTTGGCTTCTGTTATCAGTTTACTGGAGGTGCTGGTTTTACCAACAGATTTCACTTCGTGGATTACGATGGAGCCGCCGCCGAGTGCAGTAGAGGCATCTGAGTTTTCGTCAGCACCTAAACCATTATCATAAATAGTGCTTCCATTCTTTGTAATTTTAATACGGAATTTATCAGGACCACTACCTCCATTCCAATGACCGTCGATAGCCGTAATAGAGAATTTATATCCAGAAGCTCCATTCACTGTACCTTCTCCGCGATACATGGCTTTAGCGCCGGCTATCACTAAAGAGCCTGATTCATGGAAAGAACTCTTGAAATTTATACCTCCTGCGCTAAACTGGAATTCAGTATTACCATCTACTTGCGAGCTGCCTTTCTTATATTTAGACACAAAACCGAAGTTTGCTTTGCCTGTAATTGATGGATTAGATGATAAAGCTCCTGCCGGAGAATTGATCCAGCCTCCGCCGGTTATAAAACCACCTTCCGGATCGTAGATTGGCAGATAAACCACCGAAGACACAGAGCAATTGCCCCCTCCTGCCGATGCCGTAACTGCATACACGTTAACCGCAAGCTTGCCCAGGTTAAAGGTAGCAACACCAGAAGGATCACTGGTAGCAGTGGCTTTTACTGTACCATCAAACAAGAGATCTACAGCTACACCTGCAATATCGTTAGTGCCATCTTTTACAGTTACCTTAATCAGTACATCATCATGGATGCTGCGCGGGGTATTGGCGTCGCTGGCGTCAAGTGTAAGGCCATTAATGGTAAGCACTCCGTTTTTATACGTTGTATTATAGTTGCTTAACTGAGGATCAGAACTTGCAGGAATAACAGTAGTACCTTCAATGGTGTAGCTAGTAGCAATCACTTCTCTATTTACAGCGCCAGTTACTGAGCAGCTATAACCTGTCAAAGGATTAATCTGTCCGCAGTACTTGCTCATGCTTGGAGCGGTGATGGTGGCGTTGGCCTTACCGATCGTGAAGGTCTTGCTGTCGGAAGAGGCAAGGTGGTTGGCAGTCTCAGCATAGCTGAAGC
>NZ_JAHYXK010000016.1:34614-105018 GCF_019443125.1 Pontibacter aydingkolensis
TGGCAGTGGCTGTACCGGCATTGGTGTTGTTGCTGTAGGCAGCATCCGGAGTGATGTCCAGTCCGCCGGCACCTGTTACGCTTACGGTCGCTGGCGTGATAGCCGAGCCAGTGTAAGTGAAAGGCCCTTCAGCCAGGGTTACTACTGTAGTAGTAGCTGCCTTACCGATCGTGAAGGTCTTGCTGTCGGAAGAGGCAAGGTGGTTGGCAGTCTCAGCATAGCTGAAGCTGGCAGTGGCTGTACCGGCATTGGTGTTGTTGCTGTAGGCAGCATCCGGAGTGATGTCCAGTCCGCCGGCACCTGTTACGCTTACGGTCGCTGGCGTGATAGCCGAGCCAGTGTAAGTGAAAGTAGCACCTGTGATTGTTACTGTCGTTACAGAAGGTGCTTTGCCGATGGTGAAGCTATATGCTGCTGAAGTCTTGCCGTCGTAGTTGTCATCGGCGGCTAGCATAGCTGTGACACTGTAAGAGCCGGCCAGCGTTGGCTTGGTAGCCGAAGCAGCGTAAGCTACTCCACCATTGCTGGTGCCAGTGTAGGTGTAGGTTACCGCTCCAGTTGAGCCAGTTATAGTTGATGTGGCTGGACCTTGTGCAGTTCCGTCATAAGTGAAGGTGTTGCTGCCAGTTACTGCTATAGTGGAAGAAGCCTTGTTTACAGTAAGATTTCCACTTCCAGTACTAGCAGCATAACCAGATTCTGCTGCAAAACTTGCCCCAACAGCTCCTGCATATGCAGTTGATGAAGCATTAATTCCAGCAATAGACACGTTAGATAATGTCGCGATACCGTTACTGTTAGTAATTGCACTACCAACAGGAGAACCGTTTAGTGTGAAAGAAATTGTTTTATCACTAAGAGGAGAGCCGCCTGACGTAAGTGTGGCGGAAAAAGAAGTAGTGCCACCATAAGTACCTGTAGCAGTAGCTACCTCAAGGGCAGTTGGTTGAATAGTATTGATAACAACATCTACAGTTGCCGCTACACTAGTACATTCGCCTACTTTAGCAATTACTGAATAATTGCCTTCAGCCGCGGCCGTTACATATGAGATAGAAGGATTTTGCTGATTAGACGTAAATCCATTAGGTCCTGTCCAACTATAAGTAGCTCCAGTTATTGCAGAGGCAAATAAATTCAATGATCCACCTACTGTTACAGGGCTATTGCTTGAGGCACTTGGAGCAGAAGGAGTCTTACTAATTGTTAAATTGAGTCCATTATCAGGCTGATTTGTAACTGGATTTTCTGACCTAACTCGAATTCTATATCCTGAGCCTGAAGGGGTACTAGAGGGTATTATTGCGGTAATATTTCTAGCGCCACTCCCGGCAGTATTAAGTAACTCTCCTATTTTAACTGGATTTGCAAAACTTCCTGAAGCATTACTAAGTTCAGCAATAAAATCAGCAGTACTTGGAAATTGTCCTGTCGCACCAAGATTTGCACTTACTGCTTCAAAACTCACATTCAAGGATTGACCTGAACAAAAACTAGAGCCTACTACAGAAACATTTTGAAGGCCAGCATCAGTAAACGTAGTGGTTGCTTTTTTTCCTGTTTGCTTACCTACTACTTCCACTGTAAAAGTTACTCCTAGATGCCTGTCTTCGATAGGATATTCAATTTTCCAATATCCTGTAGAGTCCACTTTAGTGTCATGATAGCCATGATGATGCTCATGTGCCGGATCCTCTACAAGGTGTATATCCACCAAACTATCCTGAGTCCAACCAAATCCTTCAATTATGGCTGTTTGTCCTGGGGAATAATCCTCTTTATCAGATACTACTGTGGGTTCATAAGTATCAAAAGCATTTACCCCAAAAAAGGATAATGAAGCAAGCAAGGCAACGACATAGAGCATTCGCCACTTTGCCGTTGGTTTTAGTAAAAGTTTTACATGCATAAAAGTTGGGTTGATTAGTTTTAATTATTTATAGATCAATGGCAAAACTCATTTATCCATACTTCTCTGAATAAGCAGCGCACAGATTTTCAGCTCAGCTAATCAGAAAAATAAATAAATGCTTTATGAAAGTTGAATTATTGCAATAGTAGAACTCGCATTAGAAATGGACACTACTATTTATACAGATAGGTAGGGTAAGGCAGTACCAAAGCCTACATAATGCTAAAAGTTGGTATTCTTCTCAAATCAGACACTCTAACCTGTGTCTAACATATATTAATTGTAACTATACAAATACTATATACACCGAAACAATAAGAAAGTTGCTATTTATTAAAAATATTTTACAATTATTATTCTCGATCTAATATTGTATTTTTAAAATATTAAGAAATCTGTTAAGCATGTTACTTTCTTCTATCTCTTAAGTAAGTACAACTTGTACAGCATTTGTTTAAATTGTTGCTTAATTTTGCATACAACATAGTTGAAGCATTTAACTGGCATAATTTTTTCTAGGTATACTTCATCCAGTAAAGCATAAATTTTTTGAAACATGTATCGCCACATCATAATCATATTAGTAGTATTAACTGTTTTCGTTTCTCACTCTGCGCATGCCCAGCTTAAATTACCACAAGCCAGCCCAGAGGCTTTTGTAAAGCAAACCATTGGCTTAACTGATATTTCGGTTAGCTACCATGCTCCCAGTGTAAAAGGCAGACAGATTTTTGGTTCGCTGGTTCCTTTTGGTACCATGTGGCGTGCGGGAGCTAACGAGGCAACACTGATCACTT
This sequence comes from Pontibacter aydingkolensis, assembly GCF_019443125.1. Classification (GTDB taxonomy): domain Bacteria; phylum Bacteroidota; class Bacteroidia; order Cytophagales; family Hymenobacteraceae; genus Pontibacter; species Pontibacter aydingkolensis. Next base: position 37,324 of record NZ_JAHYXK010000016.1, read on the forward strand.
TTACCGATGAACTTTTCCTGAATAATGAGCGTGTTCCTGCCGGCACTTACTCCTTTTTTCTGCTGCCAAAAGCAGACTCTACCTGGAACATTATTTTGAACCGCGATACGACATTATGGGGATTAGAAGGCTATAATGAACTGGAAGATGTGGCTTACCTGGAAGTGAAACCTGTTAAGGCACCGTTTCAAGAAACCATGCAGTTCCAGTTTTCAGATATAGGCACAAACACTGGCAAACTTAATCTGAGATGGGAGAATGTAACTGTTACGCTGAACATAGAGACTGAAGTGGAGAAAAAGGCATTAGCTAACATTAACCAGGCACTAGCTAATGCTGAACCTGACGATTGGTATATATGGGCGCAAAGCGCTGAGTTTATGCTGCCCCGCCGTGAACAACACCAGAAAGCCTTGGAGTGGATAAATAAATCAATTGCCATTAAAGAGAATTTCTTTAATAACTGGATTAAGGCAAAGCTCTATGCTCAGAATAAAGAATACGAAATGGCTGCTAACTTAACTGCCAAAGCTATCCAACTAGGAAGCGCAGAACCAGATTCTTATAAAACGTATGCCAGAGAGATAGAATCTGCCTATGATATTTGGAAAAAGAGGCGCTAAGAAATATAAACTGAAGTATAAAAAGGGAGCTGAATAGGCTCCTTTTTTCATACTTTTAAGTTTTAGAAGGTAGCTACGAAACGAAGATTGAGTCTGCGACCTGTCAGGAAGTTGGGTACGGCATAGGTAAGGCCATTTACGTCCTGCACATACGTATAAGAAACACGATTGTTGGCATCGATCAGGTTTAGAACCTCCAGACCTATCCATAAACTTTGTAGCGAAAATCTGTTGCGCTCTACCAGTTCACTTTCCAGCACGATCACTTTCGAAAAACCAAGGTCTAGGCGTTTGTATGATTTACCATTGAAAGCGTTTCGGAACTCCTGCTGCCTTGGCGGGCCAAAAGGCAAACCGCTGCCATACACCAGATTCAGGTACATTCTGATAGTCGGGTTATCAGGTAAATGATCCTGGAAGAATACACCGATATTCATGAGTTGGTCTGTTGGCCTGCGCAGGTAGCCTACCTCTCTTTTGCCTGTAATATCTCCGTTTGTAGCATAAACAAAAGTAGAGTCGCCGGTAACGTTCTCTTTTGTCTGCATCAGGCCAAAGCTCAGCCACGACTCTGCCCCTTCTATAAACTCCCCGTTCACGCGCAGGTCCATGCCAGTGGCGTATGCCTTAGCGTTGTTTTTGGCATAATAGCGCAGCCGCACATTGTCCACGTCGTAAGGTATAACGTTGGTTATGTGTTTGTAATAGGCCTCGGCAGTAAACTTGAAATCACGGCCCCATGCTTTAAACAGGTAATCAGAGCCAATAATAGCATGAACAGAACGCTGTGCTTTAATTTCTTCGTTCAGCTGGCCTTCAAAATCGCGTAACTCTCTGTAAAAAGGAGGCTGATAGTATAAACCTACTGCTGCCTTGAAGGATAAATCCGGGTTGTGCCTTGTTATAAAAGAATACTGAACGCGTGGCGTAAACGTAAACTCGTTGTTAAAGCCCCAGTAACTTGCCCTGATGCCGTAAGTAATGGTCTTAAGAGAATCAATTTCGTAGGTATGCTGCGCGTAAGCATTGTAGCGCATGCTGTTCAGGTTAAGGTCTGAGTTTAGCAGATAGGTTTGTGTTACAAAATCAGCGGAATCAACAAAACCATACTCCGCCATCTTATCGTCGATATTCTCTAAGCCAGCTTTTACTCCAAACTGTATATTGCTGCGCTGGCTTACGCGCCAGTTGTTCCGGCTCTCAGCAGTTGCAATGCGGGCCAGTAACGTGTTGCGTGAGTGGTCGAACTGGCTACCTACTCCTCTTGTGCGTTCATCTTCGCCCAGGTTATTCGAATTTACGCTTACCTCACTTAGCCGGTATCCAGCCTCCAGGTCTCTGAACTCGCGCTCCCTGGATTGTACCCCGGAAAGTATAAACTCGCTGCTGAAACTATCTGAAAAACGATGGTTAAGGTTAACTCCTGTCTGAAAAGTACGGTATTCCATCAGTTCCTGCCCATCGAAAGCAACATAAAGCCGTAGCGGTGTCTGGCGTGTGCCAAAAGTGGTTACCCTATTCTCCGGTATCACTAGGAAATTATTATGTGCGTAACTGGCAAGTATACCTAGTGTAGTAGTTCCTGCTTCACTCCCATTTTTACTCAAGTCGTAGGTTACATATGCTTGAGCGTCAGAGAAACTAGGTCGGTAATCGCCATCTATTTGCAGGCCCTGTAACATGTACTGCCCGTTTTTATGACGCACACCAAGCAGGTAAGTAACTTTCTTGTTTTTAGACGCAGACTCCAGGTGCACCGACCCACCTGTTAAGCCACCGGTAACAGATGCAGCAAATTTCTGAGGCGTTTTATACTTTATACTTAGCACCGACGAAAGCTTATCGCCATACTTAGGTTGCCAGCCTCCGGAAGAGAACTCAATATCCTGCACCAGATCCGGGTTTACAAAGCTAAGTCCCTCCTGCTGGGCAGCCGTAATCAGAAAGGGCCGGTATATCTCGATGTTATTAACGTAAACCAAGTTCTCGTCGTAGTTGCCGCCTCTAACCGAATAGGTGCTGGAAAGCTCGTTGTTGCTGGAAACGCCAGGCAGCGTAACCAGAATCTTGTTAAAATCGCCGTAAGCTGAAGGTAAATTGCGGGTAAGTCGTGGGTCCAGTTTTGTTACGCTTACTTCTTCGCGGGTGTCGTTGTTGTTCTTACCCCTTACATTTACTGTACCCAGTTGTTTAGGGTCAGGATCAAGTTTAAACCCAAGGCTTTGAGTCTGATCTGGAGCCAGCAGAAGCGTACGTTCCTGAGATCTAAAGCCAAGGTAGCTAACTACAAGTATAAACTCTTTATTGGCTGGTACTTCTAACCGGAAACTGCCAAGTGCATTGGTTTGAGTTGCGGCCGTGGTGCCTTTTATACTTACAGTGGCCAGTTCAAGTGGGTCACCAGTGCTGGCAAATACTGTACCTGTTACAAAAGCTTGCTGTGCTGAAACACCTAGCGGCAAAAGCATAATAAACCATACCGATAGATATTTCAGCATAAGCAGTATAAATTAATTTAAAACGTTTTTTAAGTTGGCAATTGTCTGGATCGGGTCAGCTGCAGAGAATACAAAGTTACCAGCCACCAGCACATCCGCACCTCTATCAAGTAATGGTTTTGCATTTTGCTCATTCACACCTCCGTCAATCTCTATCAGGGTATTGGCGTTTCGTGAGATAATCATGTTCTTAAGCGCTTCGATCTTACGGTACGTGTTCTCGATGAATTTCTGTCCGCCAAAGCCAGGGTTAACCGACATCAGGCAAACAAGGTCCAGGTCTTCAATCACATCCTCAAGCAGATTAATAGAGGTATGCGGATTTAGAGCCACGCCTGCTTTTGCACCAGTTGCTTTAATTTGCTGTATAGTGCGGTGCAAATGGTTGCAGGCCTCTATGTGCACGGTAATAGTGTCGGCACCGGCTGCCCGGAAACGCTCGATGTATAACTCCGGCTCCACGATCATCAAGTGGACATCCATTGGCTTTTGGGCGTGCTTCTTTATGGCCTCCATTACCGGAAAACCAAACGAGATGTTCGGCACAAAACGGCCGTCCATAATATCGATATGCAGCCAGTCGGCCTGGCTTTTGTTTAGCATTTCTACCTCCGACTGCAGATTAGCAAAGTCTGAGGCAAGTACAGATGGGGCAATTAGTGGTCTCATACCTGCAAAGGTAACTTTTTTGGGTAAAGGTAAAGTATGAAAACGATCCTATAATTTGATAAAGCGCACTGTAGTAGCACTACTGCCTGAACTAACACGGCACAAGTATAAGCCTTTACTTAAAGAATGAGGCTCCAGGTTGAGCTTCTGCTCTGTGGCAGGCTGCTTAATTTGCTGCCTGAGCATCAGTTTTCCCGTTGCATCCATAACTTGTACCTCAACTGGCTGCTTTTGCCAGTCCTGCCCTAAAATAAGTATAACCGGCTTATCTGACACCGGATTTGTAATGAGCACTTTATTTTTGGGTGGAAGTTTAGCTAAAGAAGTAATTGTGCGGTTATAACTCGGTATTCCATAGCCTATACTATTATCCGGGTTGGCTGCCTGACTACCACTTTGCCTCAACAGTTGAATGATCTCATAGTTTGTTTTAGTCCGGTTGGCCTGCCATAAGCTGGTAGCAAAGCCTGCCACAATTGGCCCTGAAAAAGAGGTGCCGTTACTTTTGGCTACATTGCCTGTTGTGGTAAGCACATAAGCCAACCGGCCCAGTGCCACTACATCAGGTTTAACCTGCCCATCGGCACTTGGCCCAAAAGAGCTGAAAGATGCCTTTACCCCCAACGAATCAACTGCACCAACAGCAAGTACAGAATCAGCGTCTGCAGGCGAAGAAATATACTTCCAGGTGCTGGTTCCTTCGTTACCTGCGCTGGTCACCACCAACATACCAACAGCAGCGGCAATGTCTGCAGCTTTTGCGACCAGAGTAGTGTTGCCATCCATTTCGCTGTAAGTATAACTTCTGGAAGGGCTGTCGAAAATGTTGTATCCCAGCGAGGAATTGATAACATCGGCCCCGGCACTATCTGCATATTCTGCACCTAAAAGCCAGTTTATCTCCTCTATATTGTGTTCTGTGGCTGCGTCTTCAGTTCTTAATAGTATGTAGTCTGCCTCATAAGCCGTACCGATCATTTTGCCGGGTTGGTAAGCCGCCATAGTAGAAAGAACAGCAGTACCATGCGAGTTGGCTCCGTATACATTCTCCTGCTTGGCCACAAAATCAAAGGTGCCTTTTATCTTGTCATTTTGGAAAAGATGGGCAAAAGCGCTGATGGTGTTTACTCCCGGAAAGCCAGCATCCAGTACAGCAATGGTCATACCGGCACCGCGAAAACCGGTATTGTGAAGTTCTACGGCCCCCAGCATGTTCGCTTGGTGAAAGGCTCTGCCGTAGTCTTCTTTTTCCAACGTAGTAACTAAAGTAGAACTTTGAGATACAGTTTCCAGCTTGCCGGTAGTGCGAAGTATGGCATTAGTCGGACCAGCTAATCGGTTTAAGGTTTGGGTTGATCTAACAAATGGTAAGGCTTCAAGTTCAGCCAGTTTTTGGTCAGAACATTGCACAACAGCGGCGTTAAACCACCTGGAAGTATACCATACCTTTACCCCCTGCTCTTTTAGACCGGTAACATAAGATGGGTTGACAGGTAGGTCTCTTTCTTTCAAGGCTATACTTTGCCGTTGGCGCCGTTCCAATGCCCTGGAAGATAAGAAATCCTGAGGTTGTTGAAGTGAGTAGGGAGAATTGGCTTTGTCTGTAAAGTATACTAATCTTTTCTGCTCCGGTGAAGTTTCCTGTGCCTGAGCCACAAAGTATGGCGCAAACAACAAGACAGATATGTAGAGCAAAAGCTGGCGCATGAATTATCTGCTTCCGTAGGAGATTAGCGTTTCGTGGCGTTCGTGGCCGTTTAGTTTATACCCTGTGCCCTGCGGACAACTGCTGTCGTTACAGTAAACAACACGGTTAAAAAGCCTGTATACTTTACCTATTCCTTTGGCATACACTTCTTTCCGGTTATCCAGTTGAAGAAAATTGTCTTTGGGCGTACCTTGTATAACAGTTACCGTTATAGGATAAACAGTTCCGTTTAATTCAAATGGCTCACCTACAGAAGTATACTTATAAGGCTCTTTACGCAGATAGGGATCTGTCTCAAGGTTGTTTATTACACGATCGTTGTAGGCATCTCCTAACCAAAGTTTACCCTCCTGCACCGGGAACACCAGCTTTACATACATCGTGTTATCCTTGGTCAGCAGGGCAAACTTGTCTGATTTCGTGAGCGTCATCACGGAGTCTTCTACCCACTCTGTCTGGTTATAGCGCTTAATAGAGCGTATGATCTTATAACTCAGCGTGTTTGTCTGATCGAAGAAACTGGTATCTACCACTTCCCGCATTTCAAAGCTGTCTTTGGCACCAACGTTATTCCGGTACTTTATGTCAACTACTTTGTATATCTTAAAATCACCTACTTTTACTGGCAGGTAATCCAGGCCCAAGGCTTCGGGATCAAGCTCAACATACTTTCTCTCGCAGCCAGCCAAGCCTGCCAAAGTGAATAAAACACAGAATAACAGCGCCTTTCTCATACTTTGCTATTGCAGCACATTAAGTTGAAAATCAAGGTTATACTCTTTATCCTCGTTATAGTTCGTTTCAATCCAGCCACCGCCAATTACATCGTCGCCTTCATAGAAAACAGCTGCCTGGCCCGGGGCAATAGCATGCACACCTCTCAGGAAATGCACTTTCATTTTGTCTCCTTCCTGCTCAATAATTGCTTCTGTACCCCGATCGTTATAGCGTACTTTTGTAATGGTAGTCAACGGCTTGTCGATCAGGTTCTCATACTTACCCATGGTAAGCTTGCCAACTGTCATCGCGTTTTTAGCCAGTTCGTCAAAATTTCCTAACACTACGCGGTTTGTCTCTTTTTCGATTCGCGTAACATAAGCCGGGAAGCCTAAAGCCACACCAAGGCCTTTGCGCTGCCCGATCGTATAAAACGGATAACCTTCGTGGGTGCCTATAACAGTACCGTCTTCCAAAACAAATTCACCGCCGGCAACCTGCTCTTCCAAACCCTCTACACGGCGCTTTAAAAAGCCACGGTAATCGTTGTCAGGTATAAAACAGATTTCGTAAGACTCCGGCTTGTTTACCAGTTCGGTAAAGCCGCGATCAAGGGCCATCTGGCGTATTTCGGTTTTGTGAAGCTTGCCCAGCGGAAAAATAGTACGGCTAAGGCTTTTCTGCGAGATGCCCCACAGCGCATACGACTGATCTTTATTCTCATCCAGGCCTTTGGATATCACATAGCGGCCATTCTCCTCACGAATATTGGCATAGTGGCCGGTAGCGATAAACTCACAACCCAACTGATCGGCGCGGCGAAGCAAAGCATCCCATTTAATGTGCGTATTGCAAAGCACACACGGGTTTGGCGTACGGCCAGCCAGGTACTCATCCGTAAAGTGGTTGATCACATAGTCACCAAACTCTTCGCGTATATCGATTATATAGTGCGGAAAACCAAGGTTAACGGCAATATTACGGGCATCGTTTATAGAGTCGAGACTGCAGCATCCGGTTTCCTTTTTGCTACTTCCACTAGAGGCATAGTCCCATGTTTTCATAGTCATGCCAATTACTTCGTACCCTTGCTCATGTAACATTACTGCTGCCACCGAGCTATCAATACCTCCACTCATGGCTACCAGCACCCTTCCTTTTGTACTCATCTATATATTAATAAACTAAAATGCGAATTATTATTGATTTTTCACAAATATAGCAACAACAACAGAGTAATAAAGATTCAGGAGCCCAAATATTGTAGCTACAAATAAGATGTTCTTAAATTTAACATTACCGTAAGTATAAAAAATATGCAAAAAAGGTAGCATTGTTTTGGTTTAGGGGCTTACTTTGAAGCTTCAAATCAGCGGTTTTAAAAAGATTTTTTAAGTCAAAATAAAAGTATAGTTCAATGGCCCTACGTACCTCAGTTATAGTTAACGGAATAAATAATTTAAGCGACGCACGCTATTGTGCAGGCATGGGCGTTGATATAATCGGTTTTAACCTGAAGTTAGACGACCCTACACGCGTACAAGCGGATACTTTAAAAGAGATTACTGGTTGGGTTTCTGGTGTGCAACTGGCCGGTGAGTTTGAGCGCGCCAAGCCAGAAATAATTAATGACCTGGCCGAAGAGTTTAAACTGGATTACATTCAACTGAACACCCCCTACCTGATTGACGAGATCGAAGAGATAAACCGCCCGGTAATTCAGAAGATCTTTATAAACAAAGACACCGTTGACAGCGAATTGCTCGAAATGATGGAGCTCTACAGTTCTGTGGTTGACTCTTTCATTATCTATTCCGACGACTTCACGACAGTTGATGATACCAACACGAAATTCCTGAAAGAAATAGCCAAGAAGTTTAATATATACATTGGCTTCGGACTCGACAGAAACAACATCAACACAACACTTAAGCAGATTAAACCGAAGGGGATTGGCTTGCAGGGAGGTCATGAAATTAAGCCTGGGTTTAAAGACTTTGACGAGCTACAGGAGATTTTCGAAGAAATAGAAGAAGCTTAATAGTTAGAAAGTTAGAGCGTTTGAGAGTTAGAAAGATTAAATTCTCATACCCAATCTTACTAGATAAATTAAAACGGCCTGCTGAAGTATAGATCAGCAGGCCGTTTTGTTATACTTTAAGATTAGGATCAGATTTATACCTTTTTACCTTTCTAACTCCCAAACGATCTAACTCGATTAGTTTACCCTAAACTGCAGGTATTTGATTGGGATACCGTCTGCCAGGTAACGCTTTTCATAGGTTGTATAGATGCCCATGGTATGCTCCTGCAGGTCTGAGTTGTACAGGTTTGAAGTATAGATCAGGTTTTCTGCGTTGCGTTCCTGCAACACTTCTAAAGTATAGTCGTAAAGTCCCTGGTTGTCAGTTTTTAGATGGACAATACCTCCTGGTTTTACAATACGGCTATACATATCCAGGAAACGTGGTGAGGTAAGTCTACGCTTAATGTCGCGGTCTTTTGGGCGTGGGTCCGGGAAGGTAATCCAGATCTCGTCGACTTCATGGACAGCAAAGTGCTCTTCGATCTGCTCAATAAAGATTCTAAGGAAAGCTACATTATCCAGTTCCTCCTCCACTGCCATTGAGCTTCCTTTCCAGATGCGGGCACCTTTAATGTCTGTACCGATGTAATTCTTATCCTGGTGCAAACGTGCCATACCAACCGTGTATTCTCCGCGTCCACAACCAACCTCTAAAATGATCGGGTTATTGTTCTCAAAGAACTCACTTTTCCATTTGCCGGATAACTGCCCGTAAAGTTCATCACCGTCCTGTATCACGTTTTCACGCTCTGCAATGGCGCTAAACTTTTCTAATTTTGATCTTCCCATTATTTATAGTTCTTCAATCTCTGCAACCACAAAAGTACTACCTCCAATAAAAATAACCTCATCCGGAGCAACATTTGCTTTGGCAGCTGAAATAGCAGCAGCTACCGAAGTATAAGCTGTACCATTCAAACCTATACTTTTTGCCTGATTATACAGCTCCTGAACTGGCAATGCCCTGGGAATATCGGCCTGGCAGAAGTAATACCTATACTTTTTAGGTAATAGCTGCAATACTTTGGTAATATCTTTATCATTTACAGTACCGAAAACCATGTGCACCTGCTTTGGCTTAAGCATTTCTAACTGCTCAACTATTTGTTTAATGCCGTCTTCGTTATGACCAGTGTCACAAATAGTTAACGGAGCATTATTTAATTTTTGCCAACGGCCTTTAAGTCCGGTTATACTTTTAGTATGAGCTAACCCTGCACGGAGTGCCTCTTCCGGAAAAGTATAGCCTTTCTCTTGAAGCAGTGCCAGTACATGAAGTACTCCCGGCAGGTTATATTTTTGATACGTGCCCGTCAGGTCTAGTTCAAGACCAGCTAAGTATAGAATCTCGTCGCTGTATACATTGAACACCTGCCGCTCTATATCGCCTTCTACCAGCTCTATTCTGAACCTGTCAGTGGCAAAGTATAAAGGTGCTGACTCCTGCTTTGCCTTTAGCCGGAAAACCTCTTCAGCCTCCTCCTGCTTTGTGCTGACAACGGCCGGTACACCCAGTTTAATGATTCCGGCTTTCTCAAAGGCAATAGCGCCAATAGTATCGCCAAGCAGCGCCTGATGGTCGTAGCCGATGTTGGTGATAAGCGACAATTCCGGAGTAACAATATTTGTAGAATCCAGTCTTCCGCCCAGCCCTACTTCAATCACCGCAATATCCACCTGCTCGTCGGCAAAGTATTTAAAAGCCAGCGCCACCGTCATCTCGAAAAAAGACGGCTTTATACTTTCAAAAAGGTTTTTGTTTTGCTCTACAAACCGAATAAGGTAATCTTGGGGCAGTTCCTGGCCGTTAATTTTAACGCGCTCTGTAAATGATTTAAGGTGTGGCGAAGTATAGAGACCGGTTTTGTATCCCGACTTCTGTAGCACCGCTGCCAGCATATGAGAGCTACTGCCCTTGCCATTGGTACCAGCTACATGTATACTTTTAAACTTAAGCTGCGGCTGGCCCAGCGCGTCGCAAAGGGCTATAATGTTGTCGAGGCTCTTCTTAAAAGCAGCATTGCCGATGCGTTGGTACATCGGCAATTGCTGGTATAGGTAATCAAGACAATCTTGATAAGTCATCAAAAGGGATTATTTGTTCGTGATAATGTATGTGATAAAACCTGTAGCGCCTCCTGTTCCACTTCTGTTCTCTCCTGTTCTCACAAAAGTTGCATCACGGTAAACAGCGTCGCGGTAAATATTTGCTATTTGTGTTGAAACAGTTTTCTCTACTACAGTAGCGCTTTCTACACCACCGTCAGGACCTATCACTACTTTTATAACTACTTTACCTGTTTCAGCAGAGGCATCCTTAATACGTGGAATGTCACCCCAGCCCCATCCGGCCATGTTAAGTGATCCGCCTGCACCACCTCCTGGTTTGCCATATAGTGCTTTAGCTTCTAAACTACCTCTAGGGTCGCCTTTGTCGCCTACTTTGTTCGCATCGTCACCGTTGTTGTTGCCAGTAGCAGTATTAGATGTACCACTTTTACCAGTACCGGTATTATTAGTTGGGTTGCCAGGGTAAAGCGACTTTGGCTTTTCAGGCTCCTTTTTCACAACTTCCTCTTTAGGCGGCTGCTCAACTGGTTTTTTAACCTCTTCTTTAACCGTCTCCTTTTTAGGCTGTGGTTTTTCTACCTCTTTAGCAGATACAGGAGCCTCGGCAGTAGTTGTAACAACCTTAGGCGCCTCTACAGCTTTAACCGGAGGTGTAGGCGTTGGAGTTGGCTCTGGTTCAGGTAGCGGATCAGGCTGAGTTGGTGCCGGTTTGCTATCTTCTACATTCTTAGACTCGTTTGGAGTTGCTTGCGTCTGAACATCACCGCTTCCTACTGCATCCAAACCAAAGTTAAGCTCTATGCCTAGTTCAGGTGCAGGCGGGTCCGGAGCTCGCCAGGCCAGCATGTATATCAGGAAAAGCAGAATAAGCACATGCACCCCGATGCTTACACCGGCGGCAATGCGCTTATTTTTTTCTTCCTCTTGAGTTTGGGCAAATGCCATAGTTCTTTCTTATTCGCTTGGTACTGTTGCCAATGTTACGCTGGCATTTAAATTTTTAGCAATACCAGCCACTTTTACTAGGTGCTCTACTGGTACTGTCTTGTCTACGTGTAACACTACGGCACCCTGTTCTGTTCCTCCCTGCAATAACGCTGCCAACTGTGGTTCTATCTGCTCTAAGGCAATTGGTTTATCGTTCAGGTAATACTGCAGATCCTTTGAGATCGTAACGCTTATCTTCTGCATGGTAATATCAGAAGCCTTGCTGCTTGGTAAACTAACCGGTAAGCCAGAAGGTGTTACGAAGTTGGAGGTAAGCATGAAAAATATAAGTAACAGGAAGATGATGTCCGTCATGGACGACATGCTGAACTCCGGGTTGATCCTGTTTTTAGATCGTAAATTCATTCTTACAGTTGTGGTTCTTGTAACAGATCAAGGAACTCGATAGAAGAATACTCCATTGAGTGCACAATGCTGTCAATTTTAGAAACGAGGTAGTTATACCCTACATAGGCAGGCAAACCAATAATAAGGCCGGTAGCTGTTGTTACCATGGCCTCGTAGATACCGCTGGATAATAGCTTTGGGCTAACAGAACCTTCTGCCTGCGCAATAGCGATAAAGGCACCGATCATACCAGTTACCGTACCAAGGAAGCCAAGCATCGGAGCAGCACCCGCAATGGTAGCCAGTGCAGACAAGTTTCGCTCCAAACGGCTAATCTCTATCTTGCCCACGTTCTCAATAGAAGTCTCGATGTTCTTTAAAGGGCTGCCAATTCGAGAAACACCTTTAGAGATCATTCTTGAAACCGGAGTGTTAGCTTGTGCACAAAGCATTTTAGCACCATTGATGTCGCCGGCCAGTACCATACTTTTGATCCTGTCGTTAAAGCCTTCCGGGTTCTTGGCAGCCTTTTTTAATGTAAGGTAACGCTCAAAGAAAATGTAAAGCGCAGCTAGTGAAAGAAGCGCAAGCGGGAACATAGCCCAGCCGCCATTCATAGCCAGATCTAATAGCGATACAGTAGTTTCTGCTGCCTCAGCCCCCTCAGCTATGGCAGTAGTAGTATCAACTGGTGTTGTTGTGATTTGTAATAAGAGTGATGTCATTTTAATAGTTAAATACCCAAATAGTTTCTCCGAATGTACTTCTATATTTATTCAAGGCGTTACGCGCCTCCTCTTCTGTTCCAAAATCCGCTACAGAAACACGGTATAAACGGCTACCTGGGCCTGGTATAAGGACCTTAGCCTCATCAAAGCCCTTCGTTTGTACTTCATAACGGCTGTTTTCTGCACTCAAATAAGTAGAATAACCACCTGTGATGATATAAAAACGATTGGTTTTCTCTTTAATTGTGATAACCGGCTCTGCCTCTTTGATAACCTCAGCTACAGACTCAACTTCATCAACCGGCTCGTTTACAACTACTTCATCCTGTTCTGCAAAAGTATTACTTTCACTAAAAGTATACTCTTCCTGCTCTGCAAACACATCTTCTGTTTCCAGTATCGGCTGTGGCGCTGCCGGAAGTATTGCTTTGTAGTTTACCAGCCTCTCCTCTTCCGAAAACGGAACATAGTCGGCTGCATACTTGTCTGAGGCAAATGTGCTACCCGAGTTAAAGCTTTGGTTGAAGAGCATGATCGGATTCAGGCTGCTGAGATTGTAATCGGCCTGCAGCGAGAAAAAGTATAAAGCCGAAGCAGTCAATCCAGTTAAGGCTATTCCGGCAGCCACATTATATGCTCTTTTTAGTCGCTTTTTAAAGGGCAGCTTTGTTTGTGCCTGTTCTGGTTGCCGATCCTTTTTAAGGGTGCGCAGCACTGCTGGCTCTTCAAACCTGATTGGTCTGGCTGTAATTTCAGGCAAACCGAAGCTTGCGTCCAGCATATTATCAGTTTCCACAAACTCAAACTCGATACGGCGCTCTGCATTATACTTGAATACACCAACATCCCGAAGTACAAATCGGTTCTCCTGGTGCAATGTTGCTTTAGCATGCCGCACAAATTCAGCCACCATTTGCTGCGCATCCTCTTTCGGGATTTGGTTTTTATAGGCAATAGTGCTTGTAAGTAAACCATCAGTTAAAACAAGTTTTTCGTTAAAGGCCACCTTTTTAGAGGGTGGCAGAAAAGAGTGCTTAACCGGGTTAATACGGGCAGACACATAACGTGTGATCAGTCCTCCAAAATCGGGGATGATGACACAGTCATGATCATAGAGCAATGACTTTATGTGCTTTTCAACCATAGGCTATTAAAATGAATAGGTAACTCCACCTAACACGTTTATACTTTTGCTCGGGTAATTTACGAACCTTTCGTATTTCTGTCCAAACAGGTTATTGGCCATCACAAAAATGGTAAAATTATTTGTGAATTTGTAGTCCGCCTTCAGGTTCAGGTCCACGATTTTATCTGTTTCGCGAAGCACTGTTGTTCCGTCAGGTCGGGTGATACGGCCAAATGAGCTACCAATATAGTAAAGTTCTGAATTAAAGAGAATCTTATCGTAGAAGTTATAGGTAGCAAAAACGCTGGTCATCAACTCTGGGCGGTGAAACGGTTGCTCCAGGCTATTGGTGTTATACTTGTTATAATCAGCCTTTAATCCGATGCGCAACTCATCAGAATAGTTAAAAGAACCTTCAGCATAAAAATTTAAAACATTTGTTACGCCATCGTCATACACCAGGTCAAACTTAGTGGAGTCGGTAACAGAGTTGTTATAAAAGTATAAGTTTCGGAAATTTTGATAGGCAACACGACCTGTTAAGTGCACATAGTTGGCAATATTCGCCTGGAAACCTGCATAAACTTCCAGCCCTTTATTAATATCGGCTACCTGCGCATTTGGAGCTATCCATGGGTTTTCCTGGGTCAGGCTGTATAAAGTAACTCTTTCAAGATCACCACCTAAACCAGCGTAAATCTGAAGGTTATCTTTTATTGGCTCTACTGCTATTCTGGCCATCGGGTACACATTAAATGTACGGGCATCATTAACTGTATCACCGGTATAAGCAACGTTGGCACCTAATGTTAGCTTCACAGCATTGAACTGACGTTGGTAAGATGGGAAGATCTTAACATAATTACGGGTTACGCTGGTCTCATCTTTGTGCGTCAGAAACGATAGGTCGGCATCTACTTTAAAAGCTGATACATCATCAATGCCGTACTCACTACGGATACCCATGGCCACATTAACTTCAGACATATTATAGTGGTCGTTCAGGTAAGTTGCTCTCAGGTTAGCGTTGTAAAGGAAAGGTGCGCCAGAGGTCTGGTTGTGTAGTGTGCCTTCCGCTGCCACTCTGTTAAACACCTGCTGAATGTCGTCTTTGTTTACTTCTACTTCCTGGTTAGGTGCATAGCCATAGAAATGATACTTGTCGCGACCATAATTCAACCTGCCACCAAGCGTAAGACCTTTGAGGTAACGTTCGCCATGCACACCAATGCTGCTGTTGGCTACTGCTGAGTTGCCTTTATCTACCGGGCCACGGGCAGAACTGATATGGCTAATTTCAGCACCATAATCTGTATCCTTGCTGCGCTTGTTATGGAAGTAACCTTTCAAGTATAAACTGCCATAATTACCTACACCAGCCTTCAGATAATTGCCGTATAGCTTGGTCAGTTCATCCTGTTTAATGGTAAGCACCCGCATCTGCAGGTTTATATCCTGGCCTGGCAAACGGTAATCCGAATAGCGGTAAAGCACATTGCGATCACCAGTTTCAGGAGGTGGAATTCTGAACTTCTCGAAATTCCTGGCTGCCTGGGGCAATTCAATCACACGGTTTTTCTCTACTACAACCTCTGCATCTTCCAGCTTGGCGCCTTCGCCCCAACCCTGTGCCTGTGCCTGGTTAAAATAGCTGTAGCCCACACTTAGTACAATGGCAAGAGAGGCTAACTTTAATTTATTTTTCATGCTGATGATTCTGTTCTTGATGATCTGATTAAACTGATCTGTTACTGTCTGCCTGTCGTGTCGCTAGCTGGCGCCTTCTGGTTGGCCGGTGCGGCTCGGCCCTCCAGCTTTGCCAGTTTCTGCTTAGCCTCTTCCACGATCTCCTTGTTTGGCGCATTCTCTATGATAGAGTTAAGCGTCGAGGTGGCCTGGAACATCTCGCCCTGAGCAGCATAATTATCTGCAATAAGTATAAATGTTTTACCCAGCCAGTAATCATAGTTAGAGAACTTGTTATTAAAGTCAAAGGCCACATCCAGCGACTCTTTATACTTTTTCTGTTTGTGCAGAATCTCGGCAACCAGGTACTGCGCCTCTGCCCCATTTATATCCGATGCCTCTTTTGCTGTTTCGCGTAGCTCTGTAAGCGCCTGATCTAAACTACCCTGCGCATATGTAGACTTGGCTCTGTGCAGCAGGGCAGTGTTATAAGCATTCAGCGAAGCATTGCCCTGGCTTATCAGCTCATTAGCCACGCGCTTGGTACCTGCGTAATCGTTGGTGCGGAAATAGCTTTGCATCAGGCCCATTAAAGCAGTTTGCTGCTCTTTTCGGTTTGCTGCCAGGTCGCGCAGGCGGCTATAGTATTTAATGGCTTCCGGGTAATTCTTCGCTTCAAACTCAAGGTCTGCCACACGTTGTATACCACGGTTCACATACTCCGACTTATTTTCGGTAACCACTTCTTTCATGCGCTGCAAACCCGTTTGTGTACGGTTCAGGCGCAGGTAAGAGTCTGCCAGGAAATAACGGGCATCCGGAGCAAATGAGCTTTTAGGGTACGAAACAATGAATTTCTCGAATTTAGGAAGCGCCTGCTCGTAGTTCTGAGCAAAGTATAAGTTCTTCGCTGAGTTAAACTCTATACTTTCAAGTGCATCACTTTCCGGGTTGGCAGATTTATACTTATCCAGATACGTATCGAACTCGCTGGTTCTGTTCTCGGCTCCTAGCACCTCCTGTAAGCTGTACAAAGCACCACTGGCAATCTTGGAGTTAGGATACTCGTTAAGCACGCGTTGCTGATCCGCAATAGCCAGGTTATTCTGACCAAGATTAGCATAGGCAATACCGCGCTTCTGCAAAGCATTTGGCACCAGTCTGCTGTTAGGCATGTTATTTATGAGTGCTGTAAAGCCTTTTACTGCTGCCTGGTAATTGCCGCCTTCAAAGTCGATAAGTGTACGTTGGTACTGGGCAGCATCTGCGTAACGAGACTGCGGATACTTAGCAATTACTTCTTGCAAAGCTTGAACTGCCCTATCGTTACGACCAGTTATACTGCTGATTACGCCTTTCTGAAAAAGCGCATAATCACGGTCAGGTGAGCTTGAGGAAAGCACGCGTTCGTAAAGGCTTAGTGCTTCGTTGTAGTTTTTGTTTACATAGTACGTATCGGCCAGACGAAGCGTAGCATCGTTGTAGTTCGGGTTGCTTGGCTTAATGGCATCTAGGTACGCCTTAAAGTGCGTCATGGCCTTATCGTACTGTTTGGTGTTATAGTACGCGTAGCCAATACCGTAACGAGATTTTGTATAATAATCTTCTTTGGCATTTTGCGTGGTACGGAATACCGCGCCATAGCTGTTGATCGCATCATCGTAACGCTGCCCGATGGAATAGGCCTCTCCTTTTACAAAATGACTTGCCGCCGTTACATCTTTATCATAAGGGTACTGCAAAGACTTGTCGAGCATGGCAACTGCCGCCGGAAACTTAGCATCGTTAAATAAGTTAACTGCATGGTGATAAGTTACACGCTGATAGGTCTGAAGTATACGCCAACTCTTCTTCTCCAGACTTTCGATGTGGCGAATGGCATCGGCATAATTGTTAGAGCCAAAGTATGATTCGCTTAAAAGCTTGTCCGCCTCTTCTGCCTGGTCTGAATTCGGGTAGTTCTTGTTAAAATCAGCCAGCGCATTAATTACTTCTCTGAAATTACCAAGGTCGTAACTTACCTGCGCATACTTTAGCGTTGCAGCCTCTGTTACGTCTTTATCATGATCGTTCTTTCTGGCTTGATCAAAGGCAGTTAAGGCAAACTGCTTATTGTTTTCCTTTAAGTAACTTAACCCAAGGTAATAGGCAGCGTTCTGTCCAAGCGCGTCCTTCTTAAGGGCTACTGCCTTAAAATGGGTGATGGCATCCTTGTAATTATTGTTCTTGTAGTCTGTAAAGCCAAATTTATACTGCACCACCGGATCCAATGTCTTTTTACCGGCTGCAAACTGATCAAAATATTTATCGGCTGTCTTATAGTCAGCTTTCTGGTAATAAGCATCACCCACTAACAAAGCGATCTCATCGGCTTGCTGCACTGCAGGCTTTTTGGCCAGCGCGGCTTCACCGTAACGGATCACTTCGTATACGTCATTCTCCTTGTAAAGAATCTCAGTGATCATATAAGGCACTATGTTGGCATACGCCTCATTCTTCTCGGCTACTTTTAAGTCTGCTTTTGCAGCAGCGTAATCTCCTTTCCGGTAAGAAATATAACCGGCGTAGTAACTGGAAGCATATCCAAAACGGTGTTCTTCTTCCCTAAAACCTGTTGTCTTATTCTTGTCAAACCAGATCTTGGCGTTATCAAAGTCTTTGGTGGCAAAGTATGAGTAACCCAGCTTAAATTCCAGTTCTTTGTTTTGCTTTATACTTAACAGGTGTGTCGGGGCAAGTTGCAGCAATTCAGCAGCACGCTTATAGTTTTTCTGCTCAAAGTAATACAAACCCAGTTCGTAATTGGCAAGGGCTGTTTTTGGGTGTGACGGAAAAGTCCGGGCAAAATTCAGGATCAGTTGCTCTGCATCTGGATGCAACAGGTATAAACCGCTTAAAGCATAGTAATACTGTGCATCGGCTGTTTTAGCATTGTCACCAATCAGGTTGATATACTTTCTGAAGGCCTCCTGGGCAGCGCCATACTTTGCACGGTCAAAAAGCTCTACTCCTTCGTGGTAGAATCTATCATCAGAAGTAAAAGCCTGCGTATGTTGCGCCGCCACCACATGAGACCCACCGGCCAACACCGACATAAGCGCAACTTTGTAAGCTAATTTCATATTTTTTTTATTACCCATTGGGATAATCAGTTTTGTTCGTGGAAGTGAATGTATTGCTGGAACTAGGGTAAAACTGTGTTTAAACTATATGTGCCATTCTCAAAGTTACTAAAAAATTAGTAGCACAGCCTGCCTTTAACGCTTTTCTTAAAAAGTAGTTTAGAGAGAATATGTCATAATACCTATACAATGATAGAAACCATAAAAATATTGTGTGAAGTATTACTTTTAACATTTAGGATGCCAAAAACCTTGGCACAGGGTGCAGAATTTTAAAGATAAGCTCCGTTAAAATAGCAACTTCCGACATATCGCCCCCAGTAATACCTTTCACCTGCAAGTCGCTTGTTCTTATGTAATGTATGATATCGATGCAGCGTTGTGGTGGGTAAGCGCGCATAGCCTGCACATAATCTTTGATTTTCCAGGCTTGAGAACCCAGGCTCTTTTTCATTCCGGCTTCCGATTTATCTGCCTGGGTGTGCAGCATCAGCAGTTTAGTGAAAAAATTAAAAAGCATAGATAGATTAGGGATTAGTGGATTACTTTTCGGGTTAGACTCAAAATAATGTATTATCCGGTTCGCTTTTAAGGGATCGCGGCTGATAAGTGCGGCCTGAAGTTCGAAAATGTTATACTCCTTACTAATGCCCACGTTTTCCTGCACCACCCCTTCGTCTATAGTAGTACCAGGTTTTAGATTGATCAGCAGTTTGTCTATCTCGTTTGCCAATCTGGACAGGTCTGAGCCAATGTATTCACTGAGTAACTGTACTGCCTGCGGAGTGGCTTTTATACTTTTCTGCTTAAGGTAATTTGTAACCCAGGCTGGTACTTGGTTGTCGTAAAGCTTTTTGGTTGTAAGCAATACTGCATGTTTACCAATTATTTTGGCCAGACTCTTTCTGCCATCCAGCGTTTTATGTTTGTAGCAGAACACCAGTATAGTAGACGGAAGCGGGTTTTGAAGATAAGCCTCCAACTGCTTCATTCCCTCCTCTTTTTCAATATCCTGTATACTTTGCGCCTCCTTTACAATCACTACCGATCTGTCCGACATCATCGGGAAGCGCTTTGCCTGCAGCAATACTGTGGCCACATCCACATCCTTGCCATACACCACCACCTGATTAAAGCCTTTTTCATGTTCCTGTAGGGCGTTCTGCTCTATGTATTCGGCAATTGTATCTATGTAAAAAGATTCCTCGCCCTGTAAAAAGTAAACCGGGGCAAACTGCCTTTGCTTTAATTGCTCTAAAATACCTTCGGGTGTGTGTGCCATTGCGGTAATGGGGATTTGGTAGCTGTAAACAGGAATACAATATTGCTCCTCTCCTACAAATTTAAGGCATCAGCAACAAATTAAAAGCCTGTTCTCGGATTAATCTAAAGTAACTTTACTTCTCATTTAAACTTATACTTTATAAGGCAGTTCTTACCATAACTATTCTTGGCATGCCATCCAGGTAATAATTATGCTTGGAATGATGCTGAACAAAGCCCAGTTTTTCGTATAATCTGAAACCACTTTTGTTCACCGGATCAACGGTTAAATAAATGGCTGTTGCTCCCTTAGCCTCTACAGTCTCTATTAAAGAATCGATCAGCTTTTCTCCAATACTCTGACCTCTGAATTCCGGTAGCACACCTAACGAAAGGAACCAGGCTGTTTTAGTTTCAGAATTGTAGTGTCCAATAGCATAACCTATTATACTTTCGTTAAACTCAGCAACTAAAAGTAAATCACCTGTAATATCCAGCAATTGTCTCAGTGCAAACAAGGGATAGGTATCCTGGCCGAAAAGTAATTCGTCAACTGCCTTAACTGCTGTCAGGTCCTGTAGTTGTGCCGGTCTTATTTGTAATTGCATGATATCAAAGTATGAATGACTCCAGCAGTTAAAGGTAAAGTATAAACATATAAACTTAGAGCTGATCTATAGATTATGAATAAAGTATGGCTCTCATTTACCATTTGCCTCAAATAAACTGCCAACTCTTTTTTATATTTGCCATGAACAGACGAAACTGGTGTAAATGAATCTTATTAACGAATTAAGGTGGAGAGGCATGCTCCATGATTTCATGCCGGGCACAGAAGAACAACTGGCCGCCGAAATGACAACGGGCTATATTGGTTTTGACCCAACTGCCAGTTCTTTGCACATAGGTAATCTTGCCACTATTATGCTGCTTGTGCACCTACAACTCGCAGGCCATAAGCCAGTTGCTCTTGTAGGCGGTGCCACAGGTATGATTGGAGACCCATCCGGCAAATCTGCAGAGCGCAACTTACTTGATGAAGAAACGCTACGCGCCAACCAGGAAGGTATAAAGGCTCAGCTGGAAAAGTTCCTAGACTTTAACAGTAACGCTAATTCTGCCGAGATAGTAAACAACTACGATTGGTTTAAGGAGTTTAGTTTTCTGGGCTTTTTGCGTGAGGTAGGAAAGCACCTCACTGTAAATTACATGATGGCCAAAGACTCGGTGAAGAAACGCATCAGCGCCGACGAAGAAGGCGATCGCGCCGAAGGCTTATCATTTACGGAGTTTTCTTACCAACTTATCCAGGGCTACGACTTCTTTCACCTATACAAAAACAAAGGTGTAAAGCTACAGATGGGTGCTTCTGACCAATGGGGAAACATCACAACCGGAACAGAACTGATACGCCGCATGGATGGCGGTAAAGCCTTTGCTTTAGTGGGCAAACTGGTTACCAAATCAGACGGTACTAAGTTCGGAAAATCAGAAGGTGGTAATGTGTGGTTAGATCCGAATCTTACCTCTCCTTACAAGTTCTACCAGTTCTGGCTAAACCTGTCTGACGAGGAAGCCGAGAAGCTGATTAAAGTATATACTTTGCTTCCGGAAGATGAAATTGCACGATTGGCAGAAGAGCACAAACAAGCCCCCCATTTAAGGGTTTTACAGAAAGCCCTGGCTAAAGATGTTACAATTCGGGTGCATTCCGAAGAAGATTATAATTCTGCAGTAGAAGCATCAGAAATTTTATTTGGGAAAGGTGATTTTAATACGCTTAAGGGCCTGAAAGAGGATATTCTGCTCTCAATTTTTGAAGGCGTGCCTCAGATCGAAATTACAAAAGAAAGCTTTGAAACAGCAGGTACAGTAACAGACCTGTTATCTGATGTAACAGGCGGCCAGATCTTCGATTCAAAGGGTGAAGCTAAGCGTATGATCAAAAACGGTGGTGTAAGTATAAACCGACAGAAGGTTGCCGGGCCAGATGATGCCGTAGATTTTGAATTATTGCAGCAGAAGCACCTGGTAGTACAGAAAGGTAAGAAGAACTATTACTTAGTTACTGTTAAATAGCTGTTTTACAATTATTTATAAATAAAAAAGGTGGCCTTTGCAGGTCACCTTTTTTATTTAATTCAGGCTGTTTACGACTTATTTGTTCGTAGTAGCGCTGTTTTTTGTATCCTGAACTTCCTTACGGATGTCCTGAGCCATGTTCTTAAGATCCTGCATGCCTTTACGTACACGAGTACCTGCAGCAGCGTTACCTTTATCGTAGAATTTTTCGAAATCAGATTCCAACGACATTACAAGGTCTCTCAGTTTGCTAAAGTTGTTGTTCATTAGAGCTATTTGTTATAGTGAAACATTTGTTTTTACTGCTCTAATATACACATTTGTTACAAACAAGCAAAAATTAGCGAATTTTAATATATGCCTTTGCAGCCCCTTAAGCGGTAACTGCAGGACTTGCATACAAACCTTTATCCAATTTTTGTGCAATTTTTTCGAATGCATTGATCGTCTCTTCCACATCAGCCAAAGTATGAACTGCCGTAGGGATAAGGCGCAGCATAATCACATCTTTAGGCACTACCGGGTACACCACGATAGAGCAGAAAATGCTATAGTTCTCACGCAGGTCAAGCGTGAGTTGGGTAGCATCCGGAATCTGACCGTTAAGGAAAACAGGCGTCACCGGAGACTCAGTGCCACCAATGTTAAAGCCCTTCTCACGAAGACCTGTTTGCAAAGCATTTACTACTGTCCAAAGCTGATCTTTAAGCTCTGGTTTCGTGCGTAGCAGTTCTAAACGCTTAAGTGCACCAACTACCAAAGGCATTGGCAATGACTTGGCGAAAATCTGAGAACGCATGTTATAGCGAAGATACTCTACCACTTGTTCGTTAGAGGCAACAAAGGCACCAATACTCGCCATCGACTTGGCAAACGTGGAGAAGTATACATCGATCCCGTCCTGGCAGTTCAGGTGCTCGCCTGTACCAGCACCCGTCTCGCCCATAGTGCCGAATCCGTGTGCATCATCAACAAATAAACGGAAGCTGAATTTCTCTTTTAGGGCAATTACCTTATCCAGGCTACCCAGCTTACCTGACATACCAAATACACCCTCCGTGATTACAAGTATGGCGCCGCCTGTGTTCTCAGTCCAGCGTGTAGCACGCTCCAACTGCTTCTCAAGGCTCTCCATGTCGTTGTGACCATACACAAAGCGCTTGCCCTGGTGCAGACGAACACCATCAATAATACAAGCATGCGATTCGGCATCATAAACGATGACATCGTGCCTGTCAACCAGCGCATCAATGATGGAAACAACACCCTGGTAACCAAAGTTAAGCAACAAGGCATCAGGCTTTTGCACAAACTCAGCCAGTTCAGCTTCCAGCTGCTCATGTAGGTTTGAGTTACCGGACATGATACGGGCTCCCATCGGGTAAGCCATTCCCCACTCAGCAGCAGCTTCAGCATCAGCTTTACGTACCTCAGGGTGGTTAGCAAGACCTAAATAGTTGTTTAAGCTCCAGGTAAGCACCTCTTTGCCTCTGAATTTCATGCGTGGCGCGATCTCCCCTTCTAGCTTTGGAAACGTAAAATAGCCATGCGCATAATGAGAGTGGCTTCCTAATGGACCTCTGTTGGTCAACAACTTTTCAAATAAATCCACTTGTGTATTAATTTGGTTATCAGAATAATTTCAGACTTTAAATTGCAGGCTACACCTAATATATTTTGTATAGCTCCAAGCTTTGCAAATTTATGCTTTTAGAACATCAATTACAATGTATATATATTATATCAGAAGTGCCTTTTTATACTTATGCCTTTTAACTTTGCCCTTAAAGCGTTTTCTTTGGATACTAATTGATATAACACCTGCATGAGAAAAATAAACAAGATACTGATAGCCAACCGGGGTGAGATAGCCCTTCGGGTAATGCGCACAGCTAAAGAGATGGGAATCAAAACAGTAGCTGTTTACAGCGAAGCTGACCGAAACGCATTGCATGTACGTTTTGCAGACGAAGCCGTTTGCGTAGGCGGCCCCAAATCAAGCGAGTCTTACCTGCGCGGCGACGTGATCATTGATGTTTGCAAGCAACTGGGAGTTGATGCCATACATCCTGGTTACGGTTTCTTGTCTGAGAATGCTGGTTTTGCCCAAAAAGTTAAAGAGGCAGGCCTTATTTTTATCGGACCATCTCCGGAGGCTATCGAGCTGATGGGCAGTAAGCTCGCTGCCAAGGCTGCTGTATCAAAGTATAACATACCTATGGTACCGGGCACCGAAGAGGCGATAACAGATGTTGAAGCGGCCAAAGTAATTGCAACCGAAGTTGGCTTTCCGATCCTGATAAAGGCAAGTGCAGGCGGCGGCGGTAAAGGCATGCGTATTGTAGAAAGCGTGCACCAGTTTGAAGAGCAGATGCAGATGGCCGTAAGTGAGGCAACTTCAGCCTTTGGTGATGGCTCTGTCTTTATCGAAAAGTATATCGGCTCGCCGCGGCACATTGAAATTCAGGTGCTTGGCGATACACACGGCAATATTGTGCACCTGTTCGAGCGTGAATGCTCTATTCAGCGCCGCCACCAGAAAGTAGTTGAAGAAGCACCTTCTTCTGTACTTACTCCTGAACTGCGCGATGAAATGGGCCGCTGTGCGGTAAACGTGGCCAAAGCTTGTGACTATATAGGTGCAGGCACGGTGGAGTTTCTGCTGGATGAAAACCTTAATTTCTACTTCCTGGAAATGAATACACGCCTGCAGGTAGAGCATCCGGTTACAGAACAGATTACAGGGCTTGACCTGGTAAAAGAGCAAATACTGATTGCAGAAGGAAATCCATTGAGCTTCGCACAGGAAGACTTACAAATAAATGGCCACGCCCTGGAGTTGCGCGTTTATGCCGAAGACCCTGCGAACAACTTCCTGCCGGATATTGGAAAACTTGTGACTTACAAGCGGCCGCAAGGCTTAGGAGTGCGTATAGATGATGGTTTCGAGCAGGGCATGGAGATTCCGATCTACTACGACCCGATGATCGCCAAACTGGTAACCTTCGGCAAGGACCGACAAGAGGCTATTGATAAAATGCTGCGAGCCATTGATGAGTACGTGATTACAGGGATCGAAACTACGCTGCCATTTGGCAAGTATGTATTGCAACATGAGGCTTTCGTTAGCGGCAACTTCGACACAAAATTTATTGAGCGCTATTTTACACCAGAGGATCTAAACCTTGAACTAGATGAGGCTTCTGAAGAGATTGGCGTTGCGCTTACAGCTATGTTACTAAATGACAATAAAGGGAAATCAGGTGCAGTAAACTCGAACAGCCACACAGCTACTGTTAATTCTAACTGGCGAAAGAACAGAGTAAGGTAAGTATACCTGCAGAAAGTATAAACAGAGAGGGCGGCCAAATACGACCGCCCTCTCTGTTTATACTTTAATTTCCGGATCAGGAATTTAGAAGTATAGCATATATACTTTAGATCAAATCGAACAGGCTCTTCACCCCAATATTGCGTTCCTTGGTGAATCCTTCGCCATAGGTAACGCCAATGGAATGGCCCATTTCCTTTGCCCGGGATTCTATAAAATCCAGAAACTCCGGTGAAGAGATATAGGTGTTTGGTGAAGTATCGTCTGGGTTAAAAAACTGAGATTTAAAAGCACGGATCGTTTCCATTTTTTTATCCCAGTGAGCTGTTACGTCAACAACCACATCCGGCGTTATAAACCGATCCTGGATATAGTGGTACACTGCTTTTGGTCTCCAGGCATCCTGCTCCTCTCCTGACTCGTTCTGTGTTTTGATCATCTTTAAACCGGATTTAAAGCAAGACTCAGAAACCAGATCAGAGCCTCTCCCATGGTCCGGGTGGCGATCGTATATAGCGTTCATAATAACAAGCTCTGGCTTATACTTGCGTATCATCTCCACTACTTTTAACTGATGGGCTTTATCATTCTGAAAGAAACCGTCAGCAAAACCTAGGTTCTCTCTAATAGCCAATCCCATAATGCGGCTGGCATCCTCGGCTTCCTGTAACCTTGTTTCAGGTGTGCCACGCGTGCCAAGCTCGCCTTGCGTTAAATCGATAATGCCTACTTTTTTGCCATCTGCAATATGGGCAATAAGCGTACCTGCACAGCCTAACTCAATATCATCTGGGTGTGAGGCAAAGGCAAGTATGTCTAATTTCATAGTTTCTGTGTTATCTGATACGGAGCTTTCTTCCAACTTTTAAGGTAGTACGGGTGCTGATACCATTAAGCTTAGCTATTTGACTGGCAGACACGCCATACTTTTTACCAATGCCAGATAGTGTGTCGCCGCTTCTTACAGTATGGTATGAAGTTCGACGTCCACCGCTGCTGCTGCTCTTTGCCCTATTATAGTAGTTAAATAAAGCGGATGTGATCGTAAGACTTTCCCCTTTAAGCAAATAGCCAGGGAAATTGTACATGTTTTCAGGATCTATGGGGTTGCCTTGGTAACGTACTTCATAATGCAGATGTGGTCCTGAGCTACGACCTGTGCTTCCGCCCAGGCCAATAATGTCGCCTGCCTTCACAAACTGACCTACCTGGGCAATTGGTCTACTCATGTGGCCATAAAGCGTTTCGAGGCCGTTGTAATGGCGCACCACGATATAATTACCATAGCCGCCGCCATCCCATTTGTTTATCCTGATCACGCCATCAAAAGCGGCAAAAATAGAGTCTCCCGTGTTAAGATCGATATCGGTACCGTAGTGCCAGCGTCCTCCTCTACTACCAAAGTGGCTGGTTACCGGTGTTTCAACGAGTGGCATTTTATAGTTACGGTTGCTGCGTGGATCATACAATTTAATATCAACTGTATCTTTCAGCTGCCGGCCATCCATCCTGTACGGATTGATGTTGCGTGTATCCCAAATAGCATAGTAACCTGCAATCCTGATCCAGGTAGAGTCAACCAGAACCTCTTCAGACATTTCGACGATGTGCTGTTCACCCAGGTCTAATTCAGATGTATCCTCACTGACAATAGAAAGCTCTTTCTTTGGATTAAAGAAAATAGACTTGTCAGCATCAGATTGATCATCCGGAAACTCATCATACTTTATAAGGATAGTAGTATCAGGCCGGACGTACTGTATCTTCGGAGACTTTGCTTTAAAAAGGTCTTTCTTTACTTTACCTTGTGCCATTGCACTATCTACCCCACCTATAAAGCAGAGTAAAGAAAGTACCATAAATAAGGATAATCTGAATTTTGACATAACATCAAATTTAGCCAGGCGCGTTTATAGCTTTCGCATGTTAAACTGCATCAAAGCCATTTTATTGTAAAGCTCTCAACAACGTACACTTAAATAAAGTGCAATTAACTGAGTGTCTTGTAAAAAAATTAGTGCAAATCGTTTGCAGCCAGGTAACGTTCTGCATCAAGGGCAGCCATGCAGCCTGAACCTGCTGCTGTTACGGCCTGACGGTATGTAAAGTCCTGCACATCGCCACAGGCAAATACACCGTCTATATTCGTTTTGGAAGTTCCAGGGATCGTGCGTATATAACCATTCTCGTCCAGGTTTAAAAAGTCTTTAAAAATATCAGAGTTTGGTTTGTGACCAATGGCTACGAAAAAACCTTTTACAGGAATCTCTTTGGTTTCGTTTGTCAGTACATTTTTAACCCTAACAGCTTCTACTGTCTGATCACCTAATATTTCATCTGTAACAGAGTTCCAGAGTATTTCAATATTCTTTGTTTTTTTAACGCGCTCCTGCATAATAGTGGAGGCACGCATCTCTTCTCTACGCACGATCATGTATACTTTAGTGCATAGGTTTGAAAGGTATGTTGCTTCTTCAGCTGCAGTATCGCCGGCACCTACTATAGCTACATCCTGGCCACGGTAAAAAAATCCATCGCACACGGCACAGGCAGAAACACCGCTGCCGTTCAGTCTTGATTCAGAGTCTAGACCCAGCCATTTAGCAGAGGCACCTGTAGAAATAATAACAGTATATGCCTCAATAACTTTTTGATCGTCTATGGTTACTTTATGCGGCTGAGAAGAAAAGTCAACGGCAGTAGCAATACCATAGCGCACATCAGTACCAAAACGTTCAGCCTGTTTTTTAAAGTCTTCCATCATCTCCGGCCCCATAACGCCATCCGGGTAACCCGGATAGTTCTCTACATCATTGGTAATGGTTAACTGACCACCTGGCTGCAACCCCTGATACAAAACCGGGTTAAGCCCGGCTCTTGAGGCATATATAGCTGCTGTGTAACCAGCGGGACCTGAACCGATGATAAGGCATTTTACTTTTTCTATTTCCATTTGTATGTCTGTGCTCAAAGAAATTTGGATGCAAGTATACAAAATTTCTGGGCCTATGCCTGCATGTATACCCGCAAAATTGCTGTTGTGCATATACAAAAAAGCCCCGGCATCGCTGCCGGGGCTCCTTTATTTAAAAACTTTATTAACCTAAATACGGCTTAAGTGCTTTGCTTCTGGAAGTATGGCGAAGTCTTCTGATCGCTTTTTCTTTGATCTGTCTTACACGCTCACGGGTAAGGTTAAACTTCTCACCGATTTCCTCCAGCGTAAGAGAATGCTCTCCGTTCAGTCCAAAGTATAAGGTAATAACGTCTGCTTCTCTTTTTGTAAGGGTAGACAGGGCACGCTGTACTTCTTTGCGAAGCGAGTCGTTCATCAGACCAGTGTCCGGTGATTCTTCGTCTTCATTTTCAAGCACGTCCAGCAGGCGGTTTTCTTCACCTTGCACAAAAGGAGCATCTACAGACACGTGGCGTCCAGATATTTTAAGGGTATCAACTACTTCAGCGGTAGTTAACTCCAGTACTTCAGCGATTTCTT
Source organism: Pontibacter aydingkolensis (assembly GCF_019443125.1). GTDB lineage: Bacteria > Bacteroidota > Bacteroidia > Cytophagales > Hymenobacteraceae > Pontibacter > Pontibacter aydingkolensis. The sequence continues at coordinate 65,864 of NZ_JAHYXK010000016.1, forward strand.
CGGGTGATGGCTCACGCTCGAACTTCTGTTCAAGCTCTGAAAAAGATTTTGAGATCTTGTTTAGTGATCCTACGCGGTTAAGGGGTAACCTAACAATACGAGACTGTTCAGCTAAAGCCTGTAGAATTGACTGGCGAATCCACCAAACGGCATATGAAATAAATTTAAAACCACGTGTTTCGTCGAAACGCTTCGCTGCTTTAATAAGACCCAGGTTTCCTTCGTTGATCAAGTCACCTAAAGAAAGACCTTGGTTTTGATATTGTTTAGCCACCGAAACTACGAATCGCAGGTTAGCTTTTGTTAACTTCTCAAGCGCAAACTGATCTCCTTCTTTTATTCTCTGTGCCAACGACACCTCTTCATCCGGAGTAAGCAAATCTACTTTACCAATCTCCTGTAAGTATTTATCAAGCGACTGGCTCTCGCGGTTCGTAATCTGTTTGCTTATCTTGAGTTGTCTCATCAGAGTATAATATTATTGCAAAAATTGTTAAAATTAAGAATTTGGCTCGGTGACTTAACATTAAAAAACCGCGCAAAGTTCTTACATCTTATAAATAAAATCAAGACGTAATAGCTTGCGCAGTAAAAGAAAAAGCTCCCGGTGCCCTTATGTCCTCTTTGGGAGCGGCACCAGGAGCTTTAAATGATAGTCTATTGTTGCTGAGAAGCCTCTGGTTTAGGCAACAGAACTTTACGGGAAAGCTTGAATTTACCCGTCTTTTTATCTACATCGATAAGTTTAACCTTTATCTCCTCGCCTATCTCAAGCACGCCGTCCATGGTTTCAAGGCGCTCATGCTTAATTTCAGAGATATGAAGTAATCCATCTTTACCAGGCATAAACTCAACGAATGCACCGTAAGGCTGGATAGATTTAACTTTACCGATGTATACTTCACCGATCTCAGGTTGCGAAACAATGGCCTTGATCTTACCGATCGCACTGTCCATGGCATCCTGGTTGCTGGCAAAAATACTTACATGGCCTTTCTCATTTTTCTCTTCAATGATGATCGTAGCTCCTGTGTCTTTTTGGATCTGCTGAATCACTTTACCACCTGGTCCGATAACTGCACCAATAAACTCTTTATCGATAACGATGTTAAATGAACGTGGGGTGTGTGGTTTATAATCAGCGTTGGGCTCAGAAATGGTTTTACTCATTTCGTTCAGGATATGTAAACGACCTGCGTTCGCCTGAGCAAGCGCCTGCTGAAGTACTTCAGAAGATAAACCGTTAACTTTAATATCCATCTGGCAAGCTGTGATACCATTTCTTGTACCGGCAACTTTAAAGTCCATGTCACCTAAGTGGTCTTCGTCACCCAAGATGTCAGAAAGAACGGCAAACTTACCTGTCTTCTCATCTGTAATAAGTCCCATGGCAATACCAGAAACAGCACCTTTTATTGGTACGCCGGCATCCATAAGCGCTAACGAGCCCGCACATACTGTAGCCATAGAAGATGAACCGTTAGACTCAAGGATATCAGAAACGATACGGATAGTATATGGATTCTCTTCCGGTAACACTTTCTTAAGCGCACGAAGTGCCAGGTTTCCATGACCGATCTCACGACGACCCGGGCCTCTGTTTGGTCTAACCTCGCCTGTAGAGAATGCAGGGAAGTTATAGTGTAACAAGAATTTATTTGTACCAGACACCATAGCACTGTCGATCAACTGCTCGTCAAGCTTAGTGCCCAGAGTTACTGTAGTCAAAGACTGAGTTTCACCGCGTGTAAATACAGCAGAACCGTGTGTAGCAGGAAGATAGTTGATCTCAGACCAGATTGGACGGATCTGATCAAGTGCACGGCCATCCAGACGAACTCTGTCGTTCAGGATCATGTTACGAACAGCATCCTTCTCTACATCGTGGTAGTATGTTTTGATCAGCGTCATGTCATACCCGTGGTCTTCACCAAGAGATTCTACAAACTCATCTAAAACAGAAGCAAAGCCAGATTTACGGTCAGACTTTACATCGCTGCCTCTCTTAGCAACTTCGTAAGCCTTAGCATAAGTGGCATCGTATATTTTCTGGCGCAGTTCTTCGTCGTGCGTCTCGTGCGAGTACTCACGCTTCACTGTCTTGCCAACCATTTCAGCTAGCTCAAGCTGTGCCTGACACTGTACTTTGATGGCTTCGTGTGCATACTGAATAGCCTCCAGCATTTCTGACTCAGAAACCTCGTTCATTTCCCCTTCCACCATCACAACGCTATCAATAGAGGCACCTACCATCATATCGATATCGGCTCTCTGCAGGTCTGTAACAGTTGGGTTAATTACTAACTGGCCATCGATACGTGCAACACGCACTTCAGAGATCGGGCCGTTAAATGGAATATCAGATACTGCCAGCGCTGCAGAAGCGGCAAGAGCTGCCAGTGCATCTGGCATAATCTCCGTGTCTGCAGAGATAAGGTGTATCGTCATTTGCGTCTCTGCATGATAATCACCTGGGAACAGCGGGCGCAGCACACGGTCAACCAAACGAGACACTAATACTTCGTAATCAGATAATCTTGCTTCTCTTTTAAGGAAACCTCCTGGAATTTTACCTGAAGAGGCAAATTTCTCCTGATAGTCTACAGATAAAGGCAAGAAGTCAACTCCCTCACGGGCATCTTTGTTAGAGACAATGGCTGCAAGCAGCATGGTGTTACCCATTTTAACTACTACAGAACCGTCAGCCTGCTTGGCTAGTTTACCAGTTTCGATTATGATCTCCCTGCCATCAGGAAGAAGAATGGTTTTTGTGATCGCGTTTTGTGACATCTTCAATTATTTTTCATCTAAAAACAGGGCTGCCCTTTGCGGCCACTGCTGGGTACTGGCAAAAAGGAGGAAAGAGGGGTACTTAGAAAAAGATTAGGGAATCCCCAATGTGAATTCCCTAATATAAAAAGCGTTTATTTTCTGATACCTAGCTCAGCAATAATTGCTCTGTATCTTTCAATGTCATTTTTCTGAAGGTAGTTAAGAAGTCTTCTTCTTTTACCTACCAGCTTTAAAAGGCCTAAACGAGTTGAGAAGTCTTTTCTGTGAACCTTCAGGTGCTCTGTAAGGTCAGCGATGCGCGTAGTAAAAAGCGCAATCTGAGCTTCCGGAGACCCTGTGTCAGTCTTAGACTTTGCCTGGCCGTGCTTTTCAAAAATTTCTTGTTTCGCTTCAGTAGTTAATTTCATTGCGTATAAAATATCAATCTGTGTTTTTTCGTTCGTAAGATTGCTGTATAAGGCGCAAAGATATACAAATAATTTTAATAAAAAATTATTTGTACTGACATCTTTGACGCATTAAAGCTTGTTGCGGCGCATACGGGCCATAAGTTTACGCCAGAAGTCCATCTCCAGCAAACTTGAATCGTTACGGGCCTGGTATAAAAAGAAAAGACCGATTGGCAATAGTATCAGGTTTGCCCCCCACATCCCTGCTCCTACAGGCACCAACCCCTCGCGGGCCCACTTCTCCCCTAGTATGGCTAATACATACATCAGTATAAAGAATACAATGGAGATGATCACCGGTACACCCAAACCACCTTTTTTAATAATTGCCCCAAGCGGTGCGCCAATAAGGAACATAACAAGTATGGCTACAGATTGGGTATACTTTCGCCAGATCTCGATCTCATAGTTATTAGCGTCGCGCATTGTATTATTGATGCGCTCCAGGTAACTTGATGTAAAACTCTTTATATTTCTAGCCTTGTTAGTAGCCATTGCCATAACATCTGCATTGATAGCAGGCAGCTCTTTTTCTACTACTTGCCCCTTAAACCTTAAGCCGTTTTTAACATCCCCTGTATCGGCTTTAAAATACATAAAGAAAGGGTCAACATTGGGGGCATATAATTTTTTCTCGCGGCCTGCATAATTTCTCAGTGAATCGGTAACAACGTTAAGCTGCTTGATGTTCTTCATCATTTTATTATCTGAGAAGAGCTCCTCGCGGGTTCTGTCGAGGTTAAAAGAGGCAAGGCTAACAATGATCTTGCTCTCATCAAACTCCTGTCTGATGAACTGCTCGTTGGAGTTTCGCATACCACTGGTCTGATCATCCACATAAGTGTTGCCGTCGTAGAGTTCCATTACAAGGTAAGCGTCATTAAAATCTGTGTACATTCTGCCAGAATCAGCAAGTATAACTCTGGAGTTTGCCCCTCCTTTTGAATGGTCATAAATCATAATGTCCTTCATGGCACCCTCATCATTTACTTTTTTATTTATTTTTATACTTAAACCTGGCAGGCCGTTATAAAAAGCGCCTTCTTTAAAATTCATAGCAGGTTTCTTCTGCCTGATATCCCAGAGCAAACTATACGCCTTAAGGTTAGCCTTAGGCACCATGACATTGTTAAAGAAAAAAGCGCCAACTGTAAGTGCAGAGACTAACAGAAAGACAGGAAGAAGTATACGCGTGAGATTTATGCCTGAAGTCTTAATTGCGGTGAGTTCATGGTGCTCTCCCATCGTACCAAAGGTCATCAGTGACGATAATAGCACAGCCAAGGGCAATGCCACCGGAGCCATGTTCAAACTGAAATAGAACAGTAACTCCCCGAATATACTTGCACCAAGGTCCTTCCCCACCAGTTCGTCAAGATACTTGAGCATATACTGTGTTAACAGTATAAACTCAACAACAGCAAAAGTGAGTATGAAAGGGCCAAAAAATGACCGAATTATAAGCTTATCTAGTTTTTTCATGAGAGCCTAAAAATGGCGGAACAGCAGTTGAATGCCACCATGTCCAAATTAAACACGGGGCTTCCAAAAATCGTGCAAAGATAAGCAGATAGAGTTGTATCGGTACTACCCTCCAACAATTTCCTTCAGATTATGAAACAAGTTATCCCAAAGCTCTTCGAGTTCCTCCACGTCATCTTCGTCAGAATAGTCTACTACTTTAAGAAACTGCTCTTGGGTAAGTTCACTAGATTCAATTGAGAAATCTACGTAAGGGCCATCCGTGATATGTTGTTTATTTTCATCCAGAAAAAGATAGCGCACAGATTTGTTCGTGCGAAGCCCGGTCATCTCGGCAAAATGGCTACGGCCGTCCCACACAAAATTGTATACTTTGTCTTCATTCACGGTAACATCATCACAAAACCATTGAGCCAAACCACTTGGTGTGCTTAAATACGGATACAGTAGTTTTGCAGAAGCGTTAATAGGGTACTCGCGTACAAATTTTGTCTTGGTAGCTCTCGTCATAAATAAGTAATGAAAGTGTCTGAGTAATTATAGTACTTATTTCTGATTCTATATATATCTAAAAACTAAAATATTTTTTTTTGATTCATTGCTTGCATATTTAAATCCCAAACAGCTATATTTGCACCACAATTCGGCGGGGTAGCTCAGATGGTTAGAGCGCAGGATTCATAACCCTGAGGTCGGCAGTTCGATTCTGCTCCCCGCTACAAAAAAGCCTGCTGGTGTATTCCAGCAGGCTTTTTCATTTATCGTATTGTGATACTTGTTCACAATTAAGTAAGTGTACTTTACTCAAAACAGAACCCACTTGACCTTCTCTGCCTTGATTAAATAGTTTGCTAATAACCAAAACACATCAGATCTGGCGCTATTCAATTATTTTCTAATGCATAAGGTATAATCAATAATTGACTTCCAGCGCCGGCACATCTATCAACAAAAATTCTGCATCAGAAACGGCATGTATACTTACAAAGTCGTAGTCTTCCAGGCGCACCTGGTCATGCTGGTCCGCTTCCACGTTGTTTACCAGCATATTGCCTTTAATAATATATATAAGTGTTTTCCGAATCTTAAAGGTTTTAAAATCAATATCCTTCCCCTGCCCTAGTTTGCCAAAATATACGGTAGAGTTCGAGTTCATATAGAGCACATTCTCTAACACTCTCTGCCCCGTAACCAATGGAGTTAAACGCCCATCATTATCCAAAAAGTCAATGGCCATTTGCTCATAAGCTGGTGAAACGCCCTTCTTGTTGGGTAAAAACCACAGCTGGTAAAAATGGGCAGACACCTCGCCCTCGTTTGTCTCAGAGTGCGTTAGGCCTGTACCGGCTGACATTCGCTGCACCTCTCCGGCTTTAAGCTTGGTTTCGTTTCCTAAACTATCTCTATGAGTAAGTTCCCCGTCAAGCATTACAGTAACAACTTCCATTTCGGCATGCGGATGGTCAGGAAGGCTGGATCCTCCTTTCATGACATCATCATTAAATACCTTAAGTGGCCCAAACTGCACATTGGCAGGGTTGTAGTAATCTGCAAAGGAGAACAGATAGTGGGAAGACAGCCAATCACCGACATTAGCCGTGTGACGCTCAGCAGCAGTTATAAGTTTTATCATTTGTATGCATAGTTTATCTTAAAACAATCGCAATTGCTATGCTGTACGGATAAACTATTTAGCTAGTTAAAACAAATGGCCTTATTATAATGCCAGGCATATAAACAGCAAGGTCCTGCCGCATTGGCAGGACCTTGCTGTTTAAAATATGATTGAAAAACTGTTACTCTACTTTCTTTAATTTCTGTACCTCTTTCTGCAGATCAAGAACAATCGAGGAAAGTTTATCAAGCGACAGGTCTGCAATTGGGAAGGAAGAGCTTATGTATGATTTAGCCTCCCATATCTCTATCACATCCTCAACCCCGATTTCGTATGGTGAATAAACCGGATTATCAGAATGAAGCCGCAATACGGCAGCATCTTTGATCTTATTGAAAATCCGTTTAAAAACAACCCCTTCTTTCTGACTCACAACAATACAAGGCGTTCCATCCTTGATTGTAGACCAGTCTTCAATAAAACGTCCAACGATGACGGTACCAGATGCAATTGGCAACATGGAATCTCCACTAATCTCGAAAGCACGGTAAGTACCACCAGTGCCAAGCATTGGCAGCTTAAACCGCGGTAAATCTTCTATAAACTCAGAATCAGCGTAACCATTTAAATATCCGGCACTTGCTTTATAAGGAACCAGCTCAATATTTTCACGCTGCTGCTCATCAACAGTAATTGCAAGCACCCTAAGTTTACCGCCTCCTTTGGCCACACTATCTTTTTGTGTATTAGGATCAGACAAATCCCTGGTGATCAAATCATCAAGAGTTATGTCAAACAACTTTGCAAAATTAACCAAAGTGGTCAATTTTGGTTCTGCCCTTCCCTCTTCGTACGCACCCACTAATGAACGCTTAATGTCCAGCTTATCGGCCAACTGGGCTTGGGTGTAGCCAGCGCTTTTTCGCAAATACCTAATGTTTGAAGTTACCATACTGCTGATCTGCCAAATGTTTTAGCTAATAATATAAATAGTATAGATTAAATATCTCTTTCTTTCTGTAAAGATAACAATAGCAACTATAAAATACTAAACATATTAGCATTTAAATTAGCAACTTAGATAAATATAATTAATCTAACTTTTCATGGTGATAACATCACAAATTATAATCCATCCACCAAGTTCTTTGCATAATCATATAAATACATTTAATCTCACCACCTTTAGATTTGCTAATTAAAGCAAAAAGCCTGTATATTTATCTTTTAAAGGTATTTATAAAACAGACTTAAAGATTATGTTGTGAGTGTAATCATATATGGTGCAATTTAACACAACATAAACACCGATAGATTTCCTATATTTTAAGTTAGCTCTCCTACCATCAACGTCGGAAAATTCATACTTGAAATTTAGCCATTATTTTTGGCAGGGACTTGAACTTTTTAAATAAAACACGGGTTACGACACTTTGAAATAAAGGTTACATCAGACAGTAAATATTTTTTAATTTTTAGCCAAAGAATTATGACAATTAAAAGTGGTTTGAAAAGAACAGTGTCATGTCTTGCACTAGCCTCAGCAGTTACACTAGTAGGGTGCCAGAAAGAAGAACTGATGGAAAATCAGTTTGAAAGCAGTGTAGAACAATCACCAAGTGAAATTGGCAATGCCATTGCAGGCCAGTATATAGTGGTGTTTAAGAATGGCAAGAGCAAACTCAGCTCTTCTGGCTCAAACGATATGTCTACAACTGAGCGAGCTAGCTTCAGTACTATGCGCGATCGTATGTTAAATGAAGCCAATATCTCCCGCACTGATCTGGTACAAAAATTTGACGGTGTAGTTAACGGTTTTGCTGCCCGACTTTCCGAAGAACAAGTAGCTAACCTACGAAAAAACTCAAATGTAGCTTATATTGAGCAGGATAGAGTAATATCGTTAGGCAAAGGAAACAACAAAGACTTTACAAATACAGGTAAAGGAGGCACTAAAAAGAATAACGGCGGCACAACAACAGATCCTACGCCAACTCCTACAGAACCTACTCCTACTGAGCCAACGCCAACAGATCCGGTTACAACTGAGCCTGCTCCAGCACCAGCTCCTGCTCCAACAACAAACTCTTATACTACTATCACGCCAATAGCTGGTGAAAACCTACCTTGGAATATTGAGCGCGTAGGTTATGGCGACGGTACAGGTAAAACTGTATGGGTTATCGACTCAGGTATCGACACTGACCACCCAGACCTTAACGTGGACCTGAGCAGAAGCGTATCATTTATTTATGGCGTTACTTCTGTTGAAGACGGTTACGGACACGGTACTTCAGTTGCCGGTGTTATCGCAGCCAAAAATAATGGTTCTGGTATGATCGGTGTTGCAGCCAATGCCAAAGTTGTAGCACTACGCGTATTTGATGATGTGGGGAGTGGAACAGTTTCAAGAGCGATCTCAGCTGTAAACCATGCAAGTACGTATGCCAAGCCAGGTGATGTGGTAAACATGAGCCTTGGCGCAGGTATTTCTTCTACACTTGACAACGCTGTAATTGCAGCAGCTGCCAAAGGTATTTTCTTCGCCATAGCTGCAGGTAACAGTGGCGTAGACTGCTCTGGCACTTCTCCTGCCCGTGTAGATGCTCCGGGTGTTTATACTATATCTGCCATGGATGTTTACAACCGTCTATGGTCTTCTTCTAACTATGGTGCCTCTGTAGACTTTGCTGCTCCGGGTGCTAACGTTACTGTTACGACTAAAGGTGGCGGTATTGGTAGCGGTGGCTATGGTACATCATTTGCAGCGCCTCACGTTGCGGGTGTATTACTACTGAGAGGTACTGTTTACTCACAAGGCACTATTACTGGTGATAAAGACAATACCCCTGATCCAATTGCTTCTGTAAAGTAATTAGTAGATTATACTATAAAACAGAGAGGGCTGCCATAACTGGCAGCCCTCTCTGTTTTATACTTGTCCGGTACTTATTCTATGCCTTCTCCTTTTTGAAGATCGATACAGAAAGCCTGATTTTATAGTACTCGTAGTTTTCTTCCAGAAATTCGAACAGGTCTTTAAGCTTTGCGTCTACGCCCAGTTTAGCAATAGCCTTGCTTATTACTTTATACTCCCCCTTAGACACATACTTATAAAGATCAATATCATACCCCTGCTCAAACAAAGTGGCGATGTGTGAGAATATTGTAACTGGATTTAAGTTACGCTGTATCGCAATCTGCTCAATTGTGTAACCCTGTTTAAGTAGCTCAAAAGTAGCCAGGTGGGTAGCTCCCTTCATTTTACTGCCTTTGGCCTGTTCGTCGTTTATAAAGTCAATTATCTCACTCATAAACTGGTCGCCGTAGCGTTCAAATTTCTGAGCACCCACCCCGGAAATAGACAGCATTGCAATCTTAGTAGTAGGGCGTTCGGCAGCCATCTCCTGCAGGGTGGTATCTGTAAACACCACATATGGCGGCACCCCTGCCTCATCGGCAATCCGTTTACGCAATGCTCTCAGGCGCTCAAACAGGGCATCTTTTATCAGTTCACGCTTCGGACGTGCTTTTACAGCTGGCTCCTCCTGCTTTACATCCTCGAACTTAACTAACTGTACTTTGCGGCCTTCGAACAAAACCTGATTGCTGTGCTCTGTCAGCTTTAAAGTATAACCTTGGTCATAGGCCATCTCCATGTATCCTTCGTTAAGCAACTGGTGCAGGTAACGATTCCAGTCCATGGTACTAACTTCGCGGCCAGCACCATAGGTTTTTATTCTGTCAAAACCATGCTGCATTACCTGGCTGGTACGTGCACCGCGCAACACATCTACCAACAATCCCATGTTTACCTGCTCCTGTGTACGGGCAATGGCAGATAGTGCTTTTTGAGCCAGGAGTGTACCATCAAACCTGACAGGAGGATTACGGCAGATATCACAGTTACCGCAGTCCTTACGCATAGTTTCTCCAAAATATTGAAGCAAAATCCTTCTACGGCAGGCCGATGCTTCCGCAAACTGCTGCATTCGTTCCAGTTTTACCAGTTGCAGTTCTGTCTGTGTTTCGCGGCTTTGGTTCTCCTGTAGCATGTTGCGCATGTTCATAACATCTGCAAAGCTGTAAAAAAGAAGTGCATCCGATTTGGCGCCATCACGGCCGGCACGGCCAATTTCCTGGTAATAGCCCTCTATGTTTTTAGGCAGGTTGTAATGTATAACCCAGCGCACATTTGATTTATCTATACCCATACCAAAGGCAATAGTAGCGCATACTATCTGCACATTGTCTCTTAGAAAATCTTCCTGCGCTTTGGCACGCTGGTTTGGCGACATACCTGCATGGTAATACGTGGCGCTGTATCCATTTGCTTTCAGTTTATTGGCCAGCGCCTCTACTCCTTTCCGGCTAAGGCAGTAGATTATGCCCGGCTGGTTATGGTGGCGGTTAAGAAACTCAGTAATTTTATTAAATCTGTCACGCCCTGGCTTAACCATAAGGTTAATATTAGGCCTGTCGAATGACGCTACATATACTTCAGGGTTGCGCAAGTATAACTGTTCCTGTATATCCTTCTGCGTAAGTTTGTCGGCTGTTGCTGTTAAGGCAATTACAGGTACAGATGGAAACTGCTGTTTTATTGCCTTTAACTGTGTGTACTCTGGCCGGAAGTCGTGGCCCCAGGCTGATATACAGTGTGCTTCGTCTACAGCAAAAAGGGATACTTTAATGCGTTTTAAAAAAGACAGAAAACCAGAAGAAAGCAACTTTTCAGGAGACACATAAAGCAATTTGAGCTTACCTTCAAGGCATTGGTTCTCTATTTGATATTGTTGGTCCGCAGACTGTGAACTGTTTATGTAAGCAGCCGGAATACCATTTGCAAGCAACGCTTCTACCTGGTCCTTCATGAGGGCAATAAGCGGGGATATCACAACGCAAATACCTGGCATAACAATAGCAGGAACCTGGAAACAAACAGATTTGCCTCCGCCAGTAGGCATTAGTACCACGACATCCTTCCCCTGCAACACACCATCTATTATCTGCTCCTGCATGGGCCTGAATTGCTCATACCCAAAGTATAACTTCAGTGCCTCTCTTGCTTTACGAATCGTAACCATACTTAATCTTCAAATACAGGCATTTACCTGTTTCATCTCCATCTGTTTATACTTCAAAGTTAGCTATTACCGCCGGCAATAACGAGCTATACTTTTACTAAATCTTTTACTCTGACAATAATTCAATTAGCTGCTAAAAACCTAGACAAATCTTTTAAAAATGGTTAGATACCAGCTTTCAATAACCCTGATTTTACAAGCCCGTACCTTAATAGAGTTTAAACTATAAACATATAACTATGAAATCTGAAAGAACAAACGAACTTGAGCATGTACTGATCAAATGTATAACAGCCTGCGAAACCTGTGCTACTGCCTGCCTGCATGAAGATAATGTTAAAGAGATGGCGAAGTGTATCATGCTGGATCGGGACTGCGCTGACATCTGCACATTAACAGCCCGTTTTGTTGCCCGCGATTCTGCACATGCAAAACATGTAATGAAAGAGTGTATTGAAATTTGCAGACTTTGTGAGGAAGAGTGCCGCAAGCATGATCATGACCATTGCCAGAAATGTGCAGACGCCTGCCGTGAATGTGCAGAGGCATGCGAAGCCTGGATGCAGCGTTAAACTAAGCTTTTATCTTAAAATAACATGGGCCGGAGTAGCTATTCCGGCCCATGTTATTTTATACTTATATTTAAAAGATATACTTGTAGTTCATACCAGTATAACTAGAAGATAAGATCCAGTATAGACTCAATGATGGCCAGAACCAAGCTAAATAGCAATGCTGCAAAAAAGCCACTTGTATCAAAGCCTGCCACTAGGTAATCTGCCAGAAGTATGATGATGGCGTTGATCACAAGCAGAAAAATACCAAGAGTAAGTATAGTTACAGGTATAGTCAAGAATACCAGCACAGGCTTTACAATAGCATTTAATACTGCCAGCACCAAGGCAAGTATAAGTGCAGTAATTAAATTATCAATTGTAACTCCCGGCAATATGTAGGCTGCCGCCATAGCAGCTGCAGCTGTGATCAAAAGTTTTACGATGAACCCCATAGTATCTAGTTAGTAAAGTATAATCTGTAAGGTAGTACTTTGCTGGCCTTTACGATGAATTAAAATATAAAGATTTACGATTGCTTAAGTATAGAAAATGCCTGGCAGTAAGCTATACTACCAGGCATTTTAAGAAGGCTTAACGTAGCCATTTATACTTTAGAAAGTCGCAGCACTAAAACTGAGCTTGCAATTTTCCCTGCGACACAGCCATCCAGTTGCATAGCTTCTGCAGTACACGGGCACCTACGTTACCATTCCACTCACTTTCGCCGGGTGCAACCTCGCACAGGTCAAATCCGATTATCTCACGGCCAGACTTCACCAGGTACTTGATAAGGAATACAGCCTGTTCAAATTCAAGGCCACCAGGCACCGGAGTACCTGTTGCCGGGCATAGTTTCGGGTCAAGGCCATCAATATCAAAACTGATGTAGACTTTCTGCGGAAGCTGTGCAATAATTTTCTTACACTCTTTTTTCCAGCTGTCGCCGGCATACATGTTCTCTTTAAGGGTGGCATCGTAGAAAATGGTAACCCTGCCGTTAGACTGAGCTGCGAGTTCTGCTTCTGCCTGGCAAATATCACGAATACCTACCTGCACCAACTTCTTTACCTGGGGTAACTTAAGGGCATTATACATGATAGAGGCATGAGAATACTCAAAGCCTTCGTAAGCTTCGCGCAGATCTGCATGTGCATCTACCTGAAGTATACCATACTCTTCGTGTTTTTCTGCGAGCGCATGCATCAGGCCAAGTGGTGTGCTATGGTCGCCGCCTAGTACGCCCACCATTTTACCCTGGTTAAGATATCCCAACGCCTTTTGCTTTAGCCAGTTCAGAAACTCTTCGCCTTTGGCAGTAACTTCGGTTGTAACGTTACTAAACTGGGCGTTGTTAGCCTCAGGACTCCCCTCTTCCAGCCAGTTAATGTAATCCTCTGCTTTCTGGCGAAGGGTATCACTTGTAGCAAGCCACTTTTCGGATATTTCTTCCATGGCTATACCTAACTTCCAGGCATCCGGAATAGAAGGTTCAAAAAGGTCCAGCTGAGGAGACGCATCCATAACAGCCTGTGGCCCCTGTGCTGTACCTGCACTGTAAGAAACGGTAACTTCCCAAGGTGTCGGGATGATCACAACCTCTGATTCTTCAACAGTAAAAGGTAGCCCGAAAAGTCCACCGCTGATATCACCCACTCCGTTTGGGTCGAAGTTGGCGATCTTTTGCTCTTTACTATTCATTTGTTGGTTCTGCAGAATACTGTTCAATTATTTCCTGTGACCCTTTGTTAAGAAGCTCTTTAACAAAATTAGGTAAGGCAAAGGCAGCCGCATGGATGTCTTCGTTGTAATACTTCAAGCCCTGCTCTTTAGAGAACTTTGCAGCAGCTGTTTTATCATAGATCAATGGACTTGAGTCGCCCTTAGAAGAATATGAGAAACTCCAGGTGCCCGTTGGATACGTTGGAATTGCAGCCAGATAACAATGTACTTTGCTCTCTCCGAATATCTGCTTATAGGTATCATAGATCTCAACAAAAACTGCGCTGTTAAACCTAGGAGACTCAGACTGCGTGATCATAACGCCATCGGGTGTAAGGCAACGGTGTACCTGCTGGTAGAACTCAGCGGTAAATAATCCTTCTCCCGGACCAACAGGATCTGCAGAGTCAACTATGATAAGGTCGTAACGGCCATCTTCGCATTCGTTGATATACTTGATGCCATCCTCCACTAATAAGTTTAGGCGTGGGTTATCAAATGCGACAGCGGTTTCTGGTAAATGAAGCTTACAAGCCTCTATAACTAGTTCATCGATCTCTACCAGTGTTACTTCTTCCAGCTGCTCATGGCGCAACAGTTCTCTTACAGTGCCGCCATCGCCTCCGCCAATTACCAATGCTCTTTTTGCCTTACGGTGGCTAAACATAGGCACGTGCGTGATCATCTCATGGTACACATACTCATCTTTCTGAGTGCACATGACCATACCGTCCAGTGTAAGCATGTTACCGTATGCCAACGTTTCGAAAACCTCTACACGCTGATAGTCAGAGTCTTTTTTGTAAAGTTGGTTTCCTGAGTGCTTCAGTGACAAGGCAATATTCTCGTCGCGCTCTGTAAACCATACATCGCGTGTAATAGTGCCGGGCACATCGTTTGGTTTTTGCGATACATCACGCAGTGCTTCCAGGTTAAAATCGGTACGCTTTAAAAGGTTAAGCTGCCCTCTGCGCAGCTCCATAGAAGAACCATGGCCTGCTTCAAAAGCTTCCTTAAGGAAAGTGTACGATACCCACGGATCCACTGAATCACCACAGGTAAAAAGATCTACGGCTGCATAGCCAAACTCTGGCCATGTGTGTATAGCCAGGTGGCTCTCCTGAATAACAACCACACCAGAAACGCCATAAGGCGAAAAGTGGTGAAACGTGCTATTAATCACAGTGGCACCGGCTGTTTCGGCAGCGGCTACCATACTGTTTTCGATATGAACCACATCGTTCATAAGCTCAGGGGAGCAATCGTAAAATTCAACTAAAATGTGTCTACCTAAAGCGTTCATCAATGGGTATGAAAGGTTAAAAATGAATATTTGGGTAAAAAAACGAAATCTAGCGCTATAATCAAAAATGACTATGCAGCACATACATATACTGCATTGCCTACCAATGTGTTAGTGCTAAATACTTTTTTACAGGTTTTATACTTAGTTCAATCTGTTCTAGTTAAGCTCCTGCCCCACGATACTCTCTACTCTGTACGCTTCAACCAGGTCATCAAAGGCATTAAAGGTATTATCGAGTGTGGTAAACTCTTTTAGCAGGTTAAACTTTGCAACGTGGTATGTCAGGAATAGCTCTGATTGGGTAAAGTTGGCCTTGGTGATAAAGCTGTAATATTCGCCCTCGTCGTGGGTTTCTGAACGGTAACGCTGTATCAGCCTGAACAAAACGCTCAGGTTTTTTAAATAGGGGTCGAGGCTATTCTGATAGAAGGAGAAATGATAGGTAAAGTATTCCTCAAAAAGCCGGTGTAGTTCTTTTTCTGATTTTTGTTCAGGGCTAAGGCTGCGTACCTTCTGCACAAATGATGACAATACTTTCTCCTGAAAGAAAACAAAGAAATTACTGCCTTTCCGGGGACTTTGGTTAATATCGTAGGCGGTAAGGGAGTCTATGATATCATTATGCTTATTAACAAAGCTGATATAAAGCGTAGAGAAATTTTGTTGCTGAAATATCTTTTGTGTTTTATGCAACTCGTAGCGCTGCAATTCGAATTCGCGCTTTTGATACGTAAGTGTGGCAAAGAACAGGAACACGCCGGCCAGTGCCCAAAGCGAGCCTACAATACCACCAATGAATTCTCCATACTCTCCAAATACCCCACCCTTTCTATCAGACGGATCGGTATAAAGTTCGTGCAGCAGGTTAAATTTTACTGTACCCCAAAACAATACTATTGCGCCGGCCAGTATAAGGGCATAGCCTATTATTTCGTACTTGCTTAAACTTTGCTTGGGTGTAGGCATGTGAGGCGTAAAGATTTATACTTTAAGCCATACTCCTAAAGTTACTATTCGGTTTCTGTAAGTGTGTTTTTCCCCAGATCAAACGTACGGATTATTTCGAGCATTTTTAGAAGCGTGTTTGAATCGAAGAACAACAGCAGCGGCAGTTCTACACTTTTGTAATTATGCGTAAAACGGGTTATCACTGTAAATACCAATGGCTTAAACAAAGGATTATGCACCAATATGTCTTTTAACGAATCTGCGATCTGCGATTTAGGTGCCTTGGGCGGCGATCCATAGATATGAGCCTTAAGAATATTAGCCATCTGTGTTACCAGTGCACCAGTTATGATATTACTTATCTCAAGTAGAAGCGACTCCTGCATCACAGAAAGTTCTCCCTTCTGCACATCAAGCATACTCAGGCAAACCTCTGAAAGACGCACAATGTGATCGTCTGAGAACAGCATAAGCGTTGCCCCGTTAAAGTCACCTTTAATATCAGACTGAATAATGTTGTGGGTATCGGCATACTGTTCAACTAACTGTAGTAAATCCTTCAATTCAACAAGCTTAATATCCGGGACTTTAAGTAAGACTTTATCTTTTGCGATAGCAGCAAACGAATCTGCGGCCCTGGCCAGTCCAATGTTTAAAATCTCTTTTATTATGTCCCTCTCCAGTTCAGATATCTGAGGTGCCATCATAGTTTCCATTTTAGTCGTTTCCTTTCCCATCCCCACGGTTCCTATCTTCTGTGAATAAAATACCTGGTTATTGCCGGTACATCCAGTACCAGGCAAACTTTACCGGTTCCTAAAAGTGTTACGCCACCATACAGGTCAATTTTATCAAGCGGTTTATTTAGCGGTTTCACTACTATGTCCTGCTGCCTGTATAGTTTATCTACAATCAATCCGAGCTTCCTGTTATTGTAGGATACAACTACTATGTTTTGTATCTGCCCTTGAAGTCTGGTCTTGTCACCGAGGTTAATTGTCGCCTCATCGGCATTTAAAAGCTCGTTCAGGTAAACTACCGTCACGGTCTCTCCTTTCAAGTCGGCAACCATTACATCGCCAACCTCATGTAGTTCGTCTTTGTCGAGCGCTATTACCTGTTCTGTGTGTATCAGCGGTATAGCATAAAAAATACTGTCAACTTCAAATAGCAAAGCACCTTTAACGGCAATAGAGGTCGGCAGCTGCATGGCAAACGTAGTACCTTCTCCAGATATAGAGTCAATGTGCAAGCGGCCTCCAATAGAATCGATTGCATTTTTTACTACATCAAGGCCAACACCTCTACCTGAAAATTCTGTTACTTCCTTTGCCGTAGAAAAACCAGGCTCAAATAAGAAAGACAGTACCTCAGAATCAGGGAGGTCTTCTGCTATATCCGGGGCAACCAATTTATTCCGGACTGCTGTTTTTCTGACTTGTTTCAAGTCGATGCCTCTTCCGTCGTCCTCCAGCTTGATAATCACGTTATCCCGCTCGTTTCGTGCACTAAGTACAAGCGATCCTGCTCTTGGCTTATTCGCTTTTTCTCGCTCTTTGGGCAGCTCTATACCGTGTGTGATCGCATTACGAACCAGGTGCAAAAGCGAATCCGTAATTATCTGAAGAATATTTCTGTCAATCTGTATATCCTGACCAATGATCTTAAGATAAATATCCTTCTGCTCAGCAGAAGCAATATCGCGGACAATTCTCGGGAACTTATTGAATAAAGTGCCGATATTAACCAGGCGCGCATCCATTACACTGTATTGCAGTTCTTCTGTGATGCGATACAGGTGGGAGCTAACTACTTTCAGGTCGTCGTTGTTTAACTCACGGCTAAGAGAAATTATCCTGTCTCTGTCAATGATCAACTCGCCAACTAAGTTAAGCATGTGGTCCAGCTTCTTAATCTGAATGTAGATCAGATCAGATAAAGACAAATTCTTGGACGACGAGTATTTCTGGATCTTGGCAAGCTCAATAGCACTGTCGGACAAACTGTCGACAATGATATCCAGATTACGGAGCAAAACCGGATCAGGCTCAACCGGAACAGGGTTGTCTACATTCGTTATTAGGTCGCCGAGCATGTCGATACCGTCAAACAGAACTGTTACCACCTCATCACTGAAGTTGAGCTCCTTATTGCGGATCAGGCTAAAGGCTGTTTCCAGCTTATGCGAAATATCTGATATCTGCAGGTAACCGATAGCTTTAGCATTTGCCTTCAGGTTATGCAGCAAACGAAATATCTCCGCCAGAATACGATCATCCTGCGGTTGCTTTTCCAGTTCGCTGATATGCCTGTTTAAAGAGTCGTAATACTCTAAAGCCTCAGCAATAAATATTTCCTTGTATTCCTGTTCTCTCGATTTCATGCAACGTTGTCCGAAGACCAAGCCCAGTTAGCCATACTTCCCTTTTTTATACTTTTAGCTGCCACCTGTTAAAGATGCATTATCCAAAGTATAAAGCTGATTGGGATACCAGAGTAATTATACTTAATTAATCCTGAAGTGCTTTATTTACAACTTCCAGCACTTTTTCTTCTGAGAAAGGCTTTACTATATAGGAAAGTGCACCATACTCAAGCGCTTCATTTACAATAACTTCCTGACCAACGGCACTAACTATTATTACTTTCATTTCCGGCTGATCTTTTTTGATACCCTTCAGTACATCCAATCCTGTGTTATCAGGCAGTATCACATCAAGTGTTATCAGGTCTGGGGTTGTTTCCTTTGCCAGTTCAAGTGCAGTCTGTCCGTTAGGAGCCTCACCTACTACTTCGTAACCCGCATCTGTCAGCATGTTCTTTAACATGGTGCGCATGTAGAAAGAGTCATCTACAATCAGTATTCTTTTCATACTTTTATTTAAGTGTTATAACGGTATTATTTTCCGGTTAGCTGTTTTATCTCATCACTCGATAAAATTCTAAGCATATCCAGCACAATGATCAGACGGTTATCAACTTTGGCGATACCCTCTATGTAATTCTCCTTGATGTTAGTGTCCTGTAGGAACGATGGCGCCCTGTCTATCCTGGACATAGAAAGG
The DNA here is from genome assembly GCF_019443125.1 of Pontibacter aydingkolensis. Classification (GTDB taxonomy): domain Bacteria; phylum Bacteroidota; class Bacteroidia; order Cytophagales; family Hymenobacteraceae; genus Pontibacter; species Pontibacter aydingkolensis. Next base: position 84,885 of record NZ_JAHYXK010000016.1, read on the forward strand.
TTCAGGGACTGAGGAACTTCCTTAACCACCACACCTATGCTGTAATCTTTTGCCTCAATAACGAGCGTATAGGTCACATTAGGGTTTAAGCCCTCTGTAACTGCTGCAGGTCTTATATTAAAGCGTTTTTCCAGGTCAACTATGGCAATAATATCACCGCGTATATTGGCAACACCCTGCACAAAATCAGGCGTGCGAGGCATGCGCGTTATAATTGGCGTAAGGGTTACTTCCTTTACCTGATCAATTTTAATGGCGTAGTGTTCGTCACCAAGCTTAAAAACGATCAGGTGTACATTTTCCTCTTTAACTACTTCCTGCGCTTTGCTCTGTTCAGCTACGGTGTTTCCGTTTGTAGCAGGTACAGGCAACGTATTTATATTTTCTTCAGGAGCAATCGCTTCCTCTTTCTTTTGCTTAGCCATTACTTATTGTTCGAGTCTCCTCCTGTTTTTGAAGAACTACTAACTTTTGTCTTGGTAGCCAGACGCTTATTGCCAGTGGCAGCTCTCTCTGCTTTTGTAGAAACAGGCATCGACAGCATTTTTCGGTTCTTAGAATTGTTGAAGATCAGATTACCATCAATCAGTTTAAATGCTGATATGCTGATCTGAAGGTCTGCAGCAATATCGTTCAGGTTCTGAGACGAAGATGTAAGTGCCTGCATCGAAGCCGACAGTTGCTTGGCTGTGCTTGCAACCTGCTGCGTACCCGAAGCTGTTTGCTCGGCAATAGCAACAACTTCCTCCACATACTTCACAACATCACCGATGGATGCCTTCTGAACTTCAGTTGCCGTTAAGATGTCCTGAGCTGTACGGAGTGTTTCGCCGCTTGATGCTGCAATATTCTTAAAGGCACCGGAAGCTTCGAAAGTCGCATTCTTACCTTTTAATACACGTCCCTCCATGGTAGAGATCGCCATCGCAGCAGATGCCGTATCTTTTTTAACGTCATCTACCAGCGTAGAAATCTCACTTGCAGACTTACGTGATCCTTCAGCCAGTTTTCTGATCTCTTCGGCTACTACCGCGAAACCTCTGCCTGCCTCACCTGCACGGGCCGCCTCAATAGCAGCGTTCAGGGCAAGTAGATTAGTCTGGGCAGCGATGTCGGTGATCACACCCAGTGATTTGGATATCTCCTGAGAACGGGCACTTAATACTTCAATGGTTTTAGAGGTTAGTGAAGCCGAGCTGGAGATCTCTTCCATGTTCTTCACCACTTCTGCTACTGTTTTCAGACCCAGCTGTGATGTTTCCTCACCAAGCAAAGCAGATTTGTTCACCACTTCTGCACGATTGGCAGTTTCTTTCGTGGCTTTCATGATCTCTTCGATCAGCTTAAAGGCCTGATCTGTTTTAAGGGCTTGGTTCTGTGCACCCTCAGCCATTTGCTGCATGGCGAGTGCCACATCCAGTGTTACCCTGTTCATATCAAGACCTCTGGAAGCCATCTCTTCAGAAGAGCTACCTACTACCAGCGACGAATCATTTATTTCACCTAATAGTGAGTTCAGGGTTTCTACTGCAAGATTAAGGGCATTAGCCATATCCAGAATATCACCTGCCGTCTGTATCTCTACTTTTTGAGTCAGGTCACCTTCAGAGATAGCACGAACTACACGTGATACTTCCAGTACCGGCGTTACAATTGACTCCAGCAGGTCGTTCAGTGTATCAACCAGTTCTTTCCAGCTACCACCAACACCTTGTAAAGTGGCGCGCTCAGTCAGTTTTCCTTCAATACCTGCTACCCTGGCCACACGAGATACCTCACCTGCCAGTCGGTTCAGGTCAACCACCATGGTGTTGATCGTTTCAGCCAGTTCTGCTACTTCGCCTTTTGCCTCCAGCATCAGTTTCTGGGTAAGGTCACCCTTCGATACTGCGGTTACTACTTTTACGATACCTCGTACCTGTGTTGTCAGGTTAGAGGCCATGGTATTCACATTATCAGTCAGGTCTTTCCAAACGCCGCCTACGTTAGGCACGGCAGCCTGGCCACCCAGTTTACCTTCCGTACCCACCTCAAGGGCCACACGGGTTACCTCACCTGCGAAGATGTTCAGCGAGTCCACCATTCGGTTGATGTTCTCCTTCAGTTCACCAAGTTCGCCTTTCACATCCACGGATACTTTCTGAGTCAGGTCACCTTTGGCAACCGCAGTAGCAACCGCAGCTATATCACGCACCTGAGAAGTCAGGTTGGATGCCATGGTGTTTACGTTATCAGTAAGCTCTTTCCAGGTGCCTCTAACTTTAGGCACATTTGCCTGTCCGCCCAGTCTACCTTCCGTTCCCACTTCACGTGCCACACGAGTTACCTCATCAGCGAAAATATTCAGTGAGTCCACCATCTGGTTAAGGTTTTCCTTCAGATCAAGGATCTCCCCTCTCGCTTCCACCGATACTTTCTGAGTTAAGTCGCCTTTCGCAACCGCAGTAGCTACTTTGGCAATATCTCGTACCTGAGAGGTCAGGTTACTTGCCATGTAGTTTACGTTGTCTGTCAGGTCTTTCCAAGCACCGCCTACGTTAGGCACAATCGCCTGGCCGCCCAGTTTACCCTCAGTACCCACCTCACGCGCCACTCGTGTTACCTCGTCACCAAAAATATTCAGTGAGTCCACCATCTGGTTCAGGTTTTCCTTCAGGTCGGCCATCTCACCGCGTGTCTCTACTGTTATCTTCTGCGTCAGGTCGCCTTTCGCAACCGCAGTAGCCACATTAGCTATACCACGTACCTGCGTTGTCAGGTTAGAGGCCATCGTATTCACATTATCAGTCAGGTCTTTCCAAACGCCGCCTACGTTAGGCACGGCAGCCTGGCCACCCAGTTTACCCTCTGTACCCACCTCACGCGCCACACGGGTTACCTCACCTGCGAAGATGTTCAGCGAGTCCACCATCTGGTTCAGATTGACTTTAAGTTCAGCCATCTCGCCTTTCACATCCACGGATACTTTCTGTGTAAGGTCGCCTTTTGCAACGGCTGTTGCTACATTAGCTATATCCCGTACCTGGCTGGTTAAGTTCGCAGCCATGGTATTTACATTATCAGTCAGGTCTTTCCAAACGCCGCCTACGTTAGGCACAGCAGCCTGGCCACCCAGGTTACCCTCTGTACCCACCTCACGCGCCACACGGGTTACCTCGTCCGCGAAGATGTTCAGTGAGTCCACCATCTGGTTCAGGTTTTCCTTCAGGTCGGCTAACTCACCGCGTACATTAACTGTTATCTTCTGGCTTAGATCGCCTTTCGCCACAGCGGTTGCTACATTGGCGATGTCACGTACCTGGCTGGTCAGGTTGCCAGCCATCAGGTTCACGTTATCGGTAAGTTCTTTCCAGATACCTGCTACGTTAGGCACATTTGCCTGACCGCCAAGTATACCTTCAGTACCTACCTCGCGTGCCACTCTGGTTACTTCCGCACCAAACACGTTCAGTCTGTCCACCATAGCATTCAGGATGTCTTTCAACTCTCCCAGTTCGCCTTTCACGTCAACAGATACTTTCTGTGTAAGGTCGCCTTTCGCCACAGCGGTTGCTACATTGGCGATGTCACGTACCTGGCTGGTCAGGTTGCCAGCCATCAGGTTCACGTTATCGGTAAGCTCTTTCCAGGTACCTTCTACTTTAGGCACGTTTGCCTGACCGCCCAGTTTGCCTTCAGTACCTACCTCGCGTGCTACTCGCGTTACCTCACCGGCAAAGATGTTAAGCGAGTCCACCATCTGGTTGATGATGTCTTTCAGCTCAGCCATCTCGCCTTTTACATTTACTGTGATTTTTTGGGTCAGGTCACCTTTCGCCACCGCCGTAGATACATTGGCAATGTCACGCATCTGGGAAGTAAGGTTGCTGGCCATCGTGTTCACGTTGTCAGTCAGGTCCTTCCAAACGCCACCCACGTTCGGCACTTTGGCTTGTCCACCCAGTCTACCTTCCGTACCCACTTCACGTGCCACACGGGTTACCTCGTCAGCGAAGATGTTAAGTGAGTCCACCATTTGGTTTACGTTGTCCTTTAGCTGGGCAAACTCCCCGCGTACATCCACCGATACCTTCTGGGTCAGGTTACCCTTTGCCACGGCAGTTGCCACGTTTGCAATGTCTCGTACCTGTAAAGTCAGGTTAGAGGCCATGGTGTTCACATTATCCGTAAGGTCTTTCCAAACACCTGCCACATTCGGCACTGATGCCTGGCCGCCCAGTTTACCCTCTGTACCCACTTCCAGGGCCACACGCGTTACTTCACCGGCAAACAGGTTCAGGTTATCAATGGTGCGGTTAATGGTTTCGGCCATCACCTTAAAGTCACCCGACACCGGAATCTGGAATGTTTCATCCAGGTTACCGCGCGATATATTCTTGAGTACTTTACCCACTTCCAATACAGGTACTGCAATCGAGTCAACAAGACCATTAATGTTGTTGATCATGTCTTTCCAGAAACCGGAGGCGCTTTCTGCAGAAGCACGTGCTTTCAGGTTACCCTCTACACCCGCAACTTTAGATATACGCGACACCTCGCCACCTACACCACCGATCATCTCCACCATTGAGTTATAAGCTTCAGCTATCTCGGCAAAAATATCGTTGTTCTGTTTTGTAAGTCGCACAGAGATATCGCCCTTTTTAAAGGCATCAAGTGCATACAACACCTTATTAAGCTGCTCGCTTATGTATTCGGGATTATATGATAAGGTCTCTTTTTTATCTCCGTTACCATTGAGTGGTAAAGGAGCCTCTGTGAGGTTCTTCCGCTTACCACTTTCTTTTGCTGCAACCGCAGGCTTTGCAGGCTCTTCATTATTAAGACTGGCAACTGGTGCTTTCTCTTCTGCCTTTGCTTTAGAAGTGGAGGGCTTCTGAGGCTTGGTTTCTACATCACTAATGAGTTTGTCTTTACTCAGCTTCAAGTTTTTACCTAAGGCCATATTTCTATTGGTTGGATTGGGTGTAAGTCAAAAAAGGAAAGTATACCTTTTGTTTATACTTAGCTACTATATGCAATATACAGATTAAAAACTAATCAGGCGGTAGTATGCAGACCTAATTCAATGTGAGATACTCTTCTGCCAGCGCTATGTAATCTTTGGCTCCGTTAGATGATGCATCGTAGTCAAGTATGCTTTTACCAAATGATGGTGCTTCTGCCAGCTTTACGTTAAGCCGGATATGACTGTCAAATATTCTTTCTTCCACGTTATCTTTAAGGTATTGCAATACTTCTAAACTAAGCTTTCTGCGGATATCAAACATCACCACTACGATTCCCTTTATTTTAAGTTTAGAATTAAACGCTTTTTTTACTTTTGCAACTGTTTTGGTAATCTGATCAAGCCCCTGCAACGTCAGAACTTCCATCTGCAGTGGAATAAGAACTTCCTGTGCGGCAGTTAGTGCATTCAGTGTTAGTACGGAAAGCGACGGAGGGCAGTCAATGAGCACATAGTCAAAGTCTTTCGCCTCTGAAAGTATACTTTTAAGAAAGGATTCCCTGTTACTTTCACCCACCAGCGATATCTCAATATCAACAAGATCATTGGAGCCGGGCGCTATCCAGATGCCATCTTTTTCAATTAAAATATCATTCAGATTTTTTGTACCCAAAAATACATCTGCAAGTGTGCTGTCTGCATTAGGAATAGCAAGGGAGTAGGATAAATTGCTCTGAGGATCCAAGTCAATAAGTAAAACCTTCTTACCGCATTTATTTAGCGCACTACCAAGATTAATGGTAGTTGTAGTTTTTCCGGTGCCGCCCTTTTGGTTAATGACAGCTACAACAGTCGTTTTCATGGAGGTTTAAACTTAGCCGTTATAGTTTAGTGGCATGTATAAATATTCTTAAAGATAAGAAATTCTGATTTAACCTAAAATATAAGCCTTGCAAGTATAAACACTATATTATACTTGCTGTGCAGTATTATTTGATAATGTGCCAGTTGTAAAATGTATTTCCTCCCAACTTTTCAGGTCAATAGTTATACTTACAGCCTGTGCTGTATCCAGGTAGCCTACCATCTTGTCTGTAAGTTCGCGCACAAGCCGGGTTACACCAGGGTTATGTCCTACAAGCAAAACCGTACGGGCATTATCAGGCAAGGCTGCAAGGCATTTAAGCAACTCATACTCTTTAGCATTATACAGGTCAGGCAGGTAATCAACGCGCTCTTCTTCAAAGTATAGTTTGGCAGCAATTATACGAGTAGTTTGACTTGTCCTTTTGGCAGGGCTCGACAGTATTTTATCTACTTTAGCAAAATTCTCCCGTAGCCATACACCTGTATCTTTTACTTGTTGCGTACCGAAGGGCGTTAATTTACGTTCAAAATCTGGTTGCAGCGGATAAGGGTCTTCTGACTCGCCGTGTCTGCAAATGAGTATTTTACGTTGCATATAAAAGACAGATATGTTCGTATAGAGGCAAATGTGTTATAATAATACTAAAAAATAACCTGAAAATCTTCTGAGATTAAACCTATGTTATACGAGATAGGTTGTAATTGTTTGAAAAATTATTTGAACTTTGGGCAAATTTCGGCCAAACTTGCCTGTAACTAATAAGAATGATAAAAAATTTAGTAATTGTAGAGTCGCCAGCAAAGGCTAAAACGATTGAGGGCTATTTAGGGAAAGACTTCGTGGTGAAATCAAGTTTCGGACACGTGCGCGATTTACCTAAAGGCAACAACGCCATTGACATAGCCCATGGTTTTAAGCCTACCTATGTTGTATCAAGCGACAAAAGAGAAGTTGTATCACAGTTAAAGAAATTAGCAAAAGAAGCCGAAACAGTTTGGCTGGCATCGGACGATGACCGCGAAGGAGAAGCTATATCCTGGCATCTGACTGAGGCCCTGAATCTGAATGACCAGAAAACAAGAAGAATTGTTTTCAGAGAAATCACTAAGAACGCCATCATCAATGCCATCAGCTCGCCGCGAAGCATCGACATGGACCTGGTTAATGCACAGCAGGCACGCCGCATACTTGACCGTATTGTTGGTTTTGAGTTATCGCCTGTACTATGGAAAAAGATTAAGACAGGCCTATCAGCCGGACGTGTGCAGTCTGTAGCAGTGCGCCTTGTAGTGGAGCGTGAGCGTGAAATTGAGCGCTTTAATGCCGAGGCGTCTTTCAGGGTAACAGCACAGTTTGAAGTGCAGGGTAAAACATTAGAGGCTGAACTGCCTGCAAAATTCAAGTCTGAAGAAGAAGCCCAGGCATTTCTTCAAAAATGCATCGGGGCCGATTATACTATTGAAAACCTTGAGAAAAAGCCTTTAAAGCGCACACCTGCACCCCCATTTACCACCTCTACCCTACAGCAGGAAGCCAGCCGCAAGCTATACTTTTCGGTAGCACAAACCATGACCGTAGCGCAGCGCCTTTATGAGTCAGGTAAAATATCGTATATGCGTACCGACTCCTTAAACTTATCGGATGAAGCTATACAGGGAGCTACAAAAGAGATACAAAGCTCATTTGGTGAAAAATTTGTAAAGCAGCGTCGCTTTAAAACAAAATCTGCCTCGGCACAGGAAGCACACGAAGCCATCAGGCCAACTGACTTTTCTAAGATGGTTGCAAGCGACGATAGAAATGAGCAACGCTTATACGAACTTATCTGGAAAAGAGCTATTGCCTCGCAGATGGCAGACGCTGAAATCGAAAAAACAACAGCAACCATTGGTATCAGTACCCAGGCAGACCAGAAGCTTCAGGCTACCGGAGAGGTGATAAAGTTTGAAGGCTTCCTGAAAGTATACATTGAGTCGCGGGATGATGATGAAAGTGCTGATGAGGATGTAAAAGGAATGCTGCCCCCATTAAGTATAGGCCAGCAGGTAAACCTGCGGCAGATGCTGGCAACACAACGCTATACACGGCCAGCTGCACGCTACACAGAAGCAAGCCTTGTAAAGAAGCTGGAGGAAATGGGCATTGGACGACCATCCACCTACGCCCCTACCATCTCAACTATTCAGAAGCGCGGATACGTTGAAAAAGATAGCCGTGAAGGTAAAGAAAGACAGTATAAGGTATTTACTTTAAAGAATGACCAGATAAGCGGACAGCAAAAAATAGAAATCACCGGCGCCGAAAAAGCTAAGCTTTTCCCTACGGATACAGCTATGGTGGTAAATGATTTTTTGGTGGAGCACTTCCCAAATGTTATTGATTACTCATTTACTGCACGTGTAGAAGCAGAATTTGATGAGATTGCCCATGGCACCAAAGAATGGGAAACGATGCTGGAGCAGTTCTATGGTAAATTTCACCAACGTATCGAAAACAGTGAAAGCATATCCAGGGCTGATGTATCCGGGGCTCGTGAAGTTGGTACAGACCCTGCAACAGGTAAAGCCATACTTGCCAAGCTTGGAAGATTCGGACCATATGTACAATTAGGCGAAGAGAACCCTGACACTGGAGAGAAACCGCTATATGCCAGCTTACGCAAAGGCCAATTCTTAGAAACAATTACCCTCGAAGAAGCACTCGACTTATTTAAGCTGCCAAGAATTGTAGGTATGTTCGAAGAAAAGGAAATGACTGCGGCTGTAGGGCGATTTGGTCCTTACATCCGTCATGATGGTAAGTTTTACTCTTTGCCAAAAACAATAGATCCGCTCTATGTTACAGCCCAGGAAGCTGTAGATCTGATAGAAGCAAAACGTAAATCGGATGCCGAGAAAACTATCAAAACATTCGAAGAAAACCCGGATGTACAGGTGCTGAACGGTAGATACGGCCCTTACATAGTAGTTGGTAAAAAGAATGTAAAGATACCAAAAGGCAAAGAACCCGGCGAACTGACTTTACAGGAATGCCTGGATCTTGCTGAGGCTACTCCTGAGAAAAAAGGCCGTGGCGGTTTTAAGAAAAAAGAAGCAGCCCCTGTAGCAGGCAAAAAAACAACTACCAAAGCAAAAGCTGCTCCTAAAAAGAGTACTAAGGCTAAGCCAGCCGCTAAAAAATAGGTAATGTCAGGTATGGTTTTTATATAATGCCATACCTGACAACCAAAGCATTTATTTTACTGCATATTTTTTTAATAAGCACTTGTAGATAAAAAAACAGGTAGTATATTTGCACCACAATTAGACAGAACGGCCCGTTCGTCTAGGGGTTAGGACGCCAGATTTTCATTCTGGTAACAGGGGTTCGATTCCCCTACGGGCTACTACTATAAAAAAGCCGCTTCACATTAAATGGAGCGGCTTTTTTGGTTAGATATCTTCCCCTTTGGTTTCCTAAACCAATTTACTTTACTACAATCCTATTTATCGACTTATGTGGAGCAGTAACATAGGGAAAATGCTTCTTATACCTGTTAAGCCTGCTTTCCAAAAAGTGCAATGAAGCAGCGCTTATAGCCAACAAAGCAATAGTGTTTATACTCAGGCTCAATACGGGATCTAGTTCGTTAATCTCAAAGCGTTGGAGCAGCTTTTTCGTAAAGTAAGGTACAAAATTGTGGAAGAGGTACAGTCCATAGCTGATTTGTCCTACGTAAACCATGGGCCTAGAAGAAAGCAAACTACCGGCTTTACCTTTAAAGCCATGGGCTGCCCCTAAAGTTATGCTTACAAATAGACTAATTACAGCGAACTCTTTAACTACCATCCAGCCAAGCCCGTTTATAAATTTGCTTGTTGAAAAGTGCAGAACTACAAAGCCTGCCAAGCCCGCTACTCCCAAAGCTTTTACAGCTAAGCTGAGCCTATCCTGCCACAACTTATTCTCTTTCGAGGCGATAGCCTTCCCGTACAAGGCAAGCAGTGATCCGGCCCCTAAATAATGAAAGGAGCTTATCGGGAGAACGCCCAGCCTACTCTCTTCCACATTCAGTAAGAGACAAGTTAGCTTAAAAAATGGGGCAAGAAGTATAAATCCGGCAATAGTAATAGAGAGATAGCGCCTCGGAGTGTAAAGGATAACTAGCGGCCAAAGCAGGTAAAACTGTTCTTCCACAGCCAGCGACCACAAGTGTGAGGCCTCCCCTATCCAATGCCCCTCTTTAAAAATGGCAAAGTTGGTAAGGTAACCCAAGTGCCACCCCAGGTACCGTTGCACATTTACAGAGCCAAGTAGTGCGGCAAGGACAATCACAATATAGTAGAGCGGGAAAATTCGCAGAAACCTCCGAGCATAGAAGCTCTTGATGATTTGTGCTTTTCCTAAACCCAACCCTTCGGCTTTTGCACGGGCTTGCAGCAGTATGCCCGTAATCAAGTAGCCGCTCAAAATAAAAAATAACTGCACCCCCAGTCCTCCAAGCCCAGTTTGCTTCACCTCCGGTGTCCAGTGGAAAAGTACGACAACAATTACAGCAATAGCCCGAAGACCGTCCAGCTGCAACATGTAACCTGGTTCTGTATGCGTAGATTTCATAAATGATTACCTCAGATCGCTGCACTCACTAAAATTAGACGACACAGCCGGCAAAGGTACAAAAAGGAGGAAGCTAAGGTTCACTATTCAACAACCTAGTCACAAAGAATACTTAAGCACATTAAAAGTCTTATTATTTCCGTAGTTGAAACAGCAGGAGTCGATAACTTGTAAAACAATACCCAATATGAGTGATGTATTACTTCTTTTAGCCGGATTCGTGGCATTGATTTTTGGCGCCACGAAGTTAGTTGATGCAGCCTCCAGCCTTGCGTCGAGGCTCGGCGTGCCGAACATTGTGATAGGACTAACCATTGTAGCTTTCGGCACCTCAGCCCCCGAACTGGTTGTGAACGTTTTCGCAGCAATGAACAACAACACAGACATGATTCTTGGCAACGTACTGGGAAGCAACATCTTCAATGTGCTAGGCATACTTGGAGTTGCTTCTCTCATCTATCCCCTTACAGTGAAGTCTAATACAACGTGGCTTGAGATCCCGTTAAGTTTTTTGGCCGCGCTTTCTGTACTTGTTCTGGCAAATGATGTGTTTTTGGACGGAGTTGCAGCAGATGCCATATCACGTACAGACGGCATCATACTGCTTCTCTTTTTCTGTATCTTTCTGGTTTATAACATTTCCCTAGCTAAAGGAGGTTCGGGAGAGGATGAGACACCTACAATAAACTATACTTACCTGAAGGCGGCATTATACTTGCTGGCGGGGTTGGCAGGACTGATTATTGGAGGCAGGCTAATTGTTACAAGTGCTGTGAGCATCGCGCAGGCTTTTGGACTATCCGAGCGTGTTATCGGCCTGACAATTATCTCGATTGGCACCTCTTTACCAGAACTCGCCACATCCGTAATAGCAGTCAGAAAGCGCAACGTTGATATTGCAATAGGCAACGTGGTCGGATCAAACATCTTCAACATTTTTTTTATCCTTGGAATATCCACAGTTGTAACGCAGGTAACGGTAAAGCCTGAGTCAGGCATCGACATTATAGTTAACATAGGGGCCAGCCTGCTCTTGTTTATTTTTGTATTTACAGGCAAGGGAAGGCAGCTTGTTCGCTGGGAAGGAGGAGTTTTACTTGCTTTATATGTGGGTTACCTTCTTTTGCTTTTAGTTTAGCAAGGCTAAACACCTGTGGCGTCTATTAAACGCTATTAAAACTAGTGCAAGTCTAGTAACATACATACCAATTATATGTAAACAAAATATATTACCCTTCCTATTGCATTAGTCAGAACAACCTCATTCCTTTGCTGCAATGAAAAGTACAGGTATACAGATTTATAAAAAGCTAAACTTACTGCTGGCAGTCCTGCTATGCAGTATGCTGGCTTTTACCATACCTATTACCGTTAAAGCGGCACCAACTTCAGATACTGCTTATCAAGACAATGTAGATTATTCTGCAGAAAATCAGCTAGTGTTATTTGCTGGGGAAGTATGCTCCGGAGAGCCAGAAGCTGTGCTACAACTGGATAAATCACTACTGGCTCCAATCCTGCAGGTATTGCTGCAGCAGCTGTATCCTAACTTACAAAACGCTTCACCGGCTCCGCATTCTTACCCTGCATCTAAAGGTGATTGCGGTCTGCATACCATCCTGACCAAAGGTCCTTAGTAACACTTCTTTTTCAGCCCTTCTCCTACCCGAGAAGTTTAACGACCTGTGCCTCTCTGCATGGGTACGTCTGTTTTTATCTTCTTTTTCTTACCCTTTAAGGGACTACTTGTATGGAGCTATTGCAGCACCTCCTCGATTTTATTTTGCACATAGACCAGCACCTGATCGTACTGTTGCAAGAGTATAAGACATGGATCTATCTGATCCTGTTTTTAATTGTTTTCTGTGAGACTGGATTGGTCGTAACACCTTTTCTGCCTGGCGATTCCCTGCTGTTTGCGTTGGGAGCACTGGCAGCCATTCCATCGTCCGGATTGAATGTCTTACTGCTATTGGGCCTGCTTTGTGTGGCAGCCATACTTGGCGACTCCTTTAACTACCTGACAGGCATTAAGCTGGGCAGCAAAGTATACGACAAGAACTATTGGTTCCTGCGACAGAGCCACCTGCACCAGGCAGAGCTGTTTTACGACCGATATGGTGGTCGCACCATCATCTACGCCCGCTTTATACCTATTGTGCGCACTTTTGCGCCCTTTGTGGCTGGTATGGCCAAGATGAACTACAGGCGCTTTCTATATTTCAATGTAGCAGGGGCGCTGGTGTGGGTGATCTTTTTCATCATGATTGGTTACCTGTTTGGAAACCTGCCTGCCGTGAAGCAGAATTTCTCAATCCTGATAGTAGGAATAATTGTCGTTTCCATGCTGCCGCCTGTTTTCACATTGGTGAAGCAGCGGCTTAAACTGCGCAGTCAACTCAAAGCCACTGGTACAAAATAAAGCTACCGTTAAGCTGCATTTCAGAGGCAACTTTCCTTTTAACTTTTCATTAGATGAGTTTTCAATCTAAAGGCAATGCAATCTCCACGGCAGGGGTGCTCATTTCGCTGGGTATAATCTACGGCGACATCGGCACTTCTCCCCTGTACGTGATGAAAGCTATTATCGGGGATGCTCCTATCTCCGAGGTTCTGGTATATGGCGGCATTTCCTGCGTTTTCTGGACGCTTACCCTGCAAACCACCCTAAAGTACGTGCTGCTCACACTGCAGGCGGACAATAACGGCGAGGGAGGTATTTTTTCATTGTACACCCTGATCAGGCGCAAAGCAAATTGGTTGATTATACCTGCTATGGTTGGAGGGGCGGCGCTTTTGGCGGATGGTATTATTACGCCGCCCATATCTGTCTCCTCCGCTATAGAGGGTTTGCGTATCCTATACCCTGACATACCTACAGTACCAATTGTCCTAGCTATACTTACAGGCCTGTTCCTGATGCAAAGCTTTGGAACTGAGATAGTGGGAAAGGCTTTTGGTCCGATCATGCTGCTTTGGTTCACCATGCTGGGCTCATTGGGGGCTGTATCGGTGCTACATCACCCGGAGATCCTGCAGGCCCTAAACCCCTATTACGCTTACAACCTGCTGATAAACTACCCGAATGGCTTTTGGCTATTAGGAGCTGTGTTTCTATGCACCACAGGTGCCGAGGCGCTATACTCTGACCTGGGTCACTGCGGCCGCCCCAACATCCGCCTGAGTTGGTCCTTTGTAAAAATGAGCCTGCTGCTGAACTACCTGGGGCAGGGCGCCTGGCTCATGACGCAGGAGGGAAAACTGCTGACAGAGAATCCTTTTTATGGCCTTATGCCCGGCTGGTTTCTGCTCTTTGGCATTACTGTAGCTACTATTGCCGCCATCATTGCGAGTCAGGCGCTGGTATCCGGCTCTTTTACGCTTATCAGCGAAGCTATACGCCTGAACCTATGGCCAAAGGTAAAACTCGTGTACCCGACTAACGTGAAGGGACAGCTTTATGTGCCCAGCATTAACTGGCTGCTGTGGCTGGGCTGTGTGGGCGTCGTACTTTACTTCCGTGAGTCGGAGCATATGGAGGCGGCATATGGATTAGCCATTACCATGGCCATGCTATCTACCACTATCCTGATGACTTACTACCTCTATACCAAATGTAAGTCGAAGATACTAGTATCGGTGTTTTTAGGTATTTACCTGGCAATAGAGCTGGCATTCCTGGTGGCAAACCTGAGCAAATTTCCGCACGGAGGCTGGGTGTCGTTGCTGATCGGGGGACTACTGCTGACGGTCATGTACATCTGGATCAACGCCTATCACATCAAGCGCAGCTTAACTGATTATGTGCGCCTGGGCGACTACCTGCCGGCCCTGAAAGAGTTAAGCTCAGATGAGACCATCCCGAAGTATACCACGCACCTGGTGTTCATGACAAGCGCAGCCAATCCGAAAGAAGTTGACGCAAAGATCATCTATTCCATTTTTCAGAAGCGACCGAAACGGGCCGACATCTATTGGTTTATCCACGTGGAGACGACGGACGAGCCTTATACAACCGAGTACAAAGTGCGGCACATAGCTGACGACGATGTCATTCGCATAGACTTTAAGCTTGGCTTCCGGGTGGAGCAGCGCATTAACCTCTTCTTCCGGAAGGTGGTGGAGGAACTTGTGGAAAATGGCGAGGTAGACATCACCAGCCGCTATCACTCCCTGAGCAAACAGCACCTGATAGGCGACTTCCGATTTGTGGTGCTGGAGAAGTTCCTCTCCTACGAAAACGACCTGCCTTTCAGAAAGCGATTGATTATGGAGTGGTACTTCAACTTAAAGCAATTTGCCACATCAGAAAGCAAGTGGTTTGGGCTGGACAGCAGCTCGGTGAAGGTAGAGAAAGTGCCGCTGGTAATTATGCCGGCAAAACTGCCACAGTTAAAACGTGTAATGGCTTGAAAAAATATCTGACATGGCGCTAACTAAAGAAAGCCTTCAGGCGAAGTTCTCGACCCGCAGACTCATTCTGCCGATGCTGCTGGGCCTTGGCGTAGTAGGTTACATGCTGTACCAGAACTATGAGCCGGGTCAGCTGCAAATATTGATGCAAGCCAGTATTTTCTGGTTAGGCATGGCTTTGCTGATGCTCCTGGTGCGCGATTATGGCTATGTGCACCGTATCCGCTACATCACCGGAAAAGAGCTAAACTGGAAACAGAGCTTTCAGGTGATCATGCTGTGGGAGTTCGCCTCCTGTGCCCTACCCT
This sequence comes from Pontibacter aydingkolensis, assembly GCF_019443125.1. Classification (GTDB taxonomy): domain Bacteria; phylum Bacteroidota; class Bacteroidia; order Cytophagales; family Hymenobacteraceae; genus Pontibacter; species Pontibacter aydingkolensis. The sequence goes on from NZ_JAHYXK010000016.1 coordinate 100,018, forward strand.
CGGTGGTAGGTGGTTCTACCATAGCAGCCTATATACTGTTCAAGGAGGGGATAGCATTGGGTAAGTCTATTGCGCAGGTGATGGTAACGGCTATGCTCGATAACTTATACTTTGTGCTGGCAGTGCCAGTAATGCTGCTGTTTACTAAAGGACAAATACTGCCTGAACTGGAAGCGTTAAATGAAACCGTCAGGCAGAGTTTGGGCATTGCCTTTGTCGTTTCCTACCTGCTGATTGCCCTCTACGCCTTCACAATGTTCTACGCCCTCTTCATTAACCCGAAAGCGGTAAAAGGGCTTCTGATCAGGCTGGGGCAATTCAGACTGTTTAGCCGGTGGAGTCAGGCGCTTTTCCGCCATGCGAATGAGTTATTGATCGCCTCTAAGCACCTACGAACCCAAAGCACAAGTTACTGGCTGCACGCTTGCATCTCTACTGCCTTTGTCTGGACGGCCCGCTACGCCATCATTGGTTGCTTTATCGCGGCCTTTACGGAGCTAAGTATGGCAGATCACTTCATCGTGTTTGCACGCAACCTCGTCTACAAGATCGTGCTGCTGGTATCTGTCACGCCCGGCGGAACAGGTTTTGCGGAGATAGCTTTTCCGACATTTTTCGGAACGTTCCTGGGCAGTTTTACCACCATTATCGTGTTGCTTTACCGACTACTTACATACTACCTCTACCTCGTAGCTGGCGCCCTGGCTTTCCCCCGCTGGGTGGCCAGGGTATATACAGCAGAGGCTAGCGCAACAGCGCCTGGCACTGCCTTACAAACGAATTTAAAACCAAGTATACAGATGGCTGTAGGTCAGCCGCGATATGAGTAATTTTATTAAGAACCTGACACGCCGAAAAAGTGCCACGGCACTACTGGCAGACTATAAGCAGGATAGCAGCATCCACGGCACCGATCTGGTACGCTCCCTTCGACTGAAGGACCTGGTATCCTTTGGCATCGCCGCCATTATCGGGGCCGGGATTTTCAGTACCATCGGAAACGCCAGTGCAGCCGGAGGCCCTGGAGTATCGCTGTTGTTTATTTTCACAGCCATCGCATGTGGGTTTTCCGCTTTGTGCTATGCGCAGTTTGCCTCTACCATACCTGTGTCCGGCAGCGCTTACACATATGCCTATGCTTCTTTTGGGGAGCTGGTTGCCTGGATCATCGGTTGGGACTTACTGATGGAGTATGCCATCGGGAACATTGCTGTGGCCATCTCCTGGTCAGACTACTTTACGGCAGTACTTCAGGGCTTGGGGCTGGGAATTCCCGAATACCTGACTATGGACTACCTCAGCGCATCCCGCGGCTATCAGGCTGCACAAGGGCTACTGGCACAGGGGCAGGCATTATCTACCCTGCCGGGAAACGTGCAGGAAGCTTATCTGGCCTGGCTAAATGCTCCCTCCCTTGGTGGATTTAAGCTGGTTGCAGATTTACCGGCTCTGAGCATCACTGTGCTAATTACCTATCTAGTGTACATCGGCATCAAGGAATCAAAGCGCACGGCTAACTTTCTCGTACTCCTGAAGCTACTGGTAATTCTGCTGGTAATAACCGTGGGGGCGTTCTACGTGAGCACCGATAACTGGACACCATTTGCACCGAACGGACTAGCCGGTATCATGAAAGGCGTGTCAGCAGTGTTCTTTGCTTACATAGGATTTGATGCCATCTCTACCACCGCCGAAGAGTGCGAGAACCCGCAACGCGACCTGCCTCGTGCCATGATCTTTGCCCTTGTGATCTGTACTGTACTTTACGTAGTGCTGGCTCTGATACTAACAGGTATGGTACCATTCAATGAACTGGCTGTTGGTGATCCGCTGGCTTATGTTTTCTCCAGAGTAAACCTGGATGCAGTTGCAGGAATTGTTGCAGTGAGTGCCATCGTAGCGATGGCCAGTGTGCTGTTGGTATTCCAATACGGGCAGCCGCGTATCTGGATGACCATGAGCCGCGACGGACTGCTGCCGGGTGCCTTTTCCCGCATCCACCCGAAACACAAAACACCTTACTTCGCCACTATTGTTACCGGGATAGTTGTAGCCGTACCGGCCCTTTTTATGAACCTGACGGAAGTAACGGATCTGACAAGTATCGGAACACTTTTCGCCTTCGTGCTGGTATGTGGCGGCATCCTATTGCTGGAAGAAAAACAAAAAGCGGCTACAGCAGCGCACACAGGATTCCGGGTCCCTTACATCAACGGCAAGTATGTGCTGCCGCTTCTGATTCTAATAGCTCTGGTGCTCTTGTTCAGTTACAATGAGGCGGAAATGGCGGCTTTCTTTAGCGTGAGCGGCGGCTGGGAAAGCTTTCAGCATAAGATTCCCCTGATCGGATTCATCGGCGTAACGGTGATGCTTACGTCGCTTACCTATAAAAGAAGCCTTTCCCTCATCCCGGTGCTTGGACTCCTTACGAACCTGTACCTGATGACAGAGCTGGGCATTACGAACTGGAGCCGGTTTCTGGCATGGTTGGGACTGGGTCTGGTGATCTATTTTGCCTACGGCTACCGCAACAGCAAGCTGCACACCAAACCAACAGCTGTAGAAGCTTAAGCTGGCTTTCTCTTGAAAAACCAGAAGAAAATAGCACTTCCAGTCATCCTTCTTTTGTGGGCTGGATTGCTGTGTCTTTCTGGTTACTTAAAGGCGGATCAGGTGACTCTTGGCACCATTTACTCTCAGGGTACATCAGCTGAACAACTTTCAGCAGAGGAGCGGGCCTTCCCGGTAGCATGGTCGGAGCCTACAGCACCGCCACGTGCGACAACTCCTGTCGAATCTGCCTTGCTCCTGCTGCCTATGTGTAGCATGCAAGTTTATTTGATTCAGCAGCTACACCTAAAACCCATAAGAGCCATTTTTGGCTTATCTTCCCTCATAGAGCTGTTCCGCATACTGCCCAATGCCCCTTAGCCATTGTTTTCTTCTTTAGGCGGTGAAAAAGAATTAAGCTTTTCATATCAGCCTGCATACATAAGAATTTCTACAGTTTACCTCACAGGAAGTTGTAGCAATTCAACCTATCATATTAAACAATATCTAAAAGATGGCTAACAATATTTTTGCGACAAAGTCTGTCGATAAACTCATTAAAGAATCTGAGAGTGGAAAGCACGGCCTGAAACGCACGCTTACCGCCTCTCACCTGACTATGCTGGGCGTTGGTGCTATCATCGGGGCAGGTATTTTTGTGTTAACAGGTACGGCCGCTGCCAATGCTGCCGGTCCCGCCATCGTCATTTCCTTTTTGATTGCCGGCTTAGGCTGCTTGTTTGCCGGACTATGCTATGCTGAGTTCGCTTCCATGATTCCTGTTGCCGGTAGCGCCTATACTTACGGCTACGCAACGCTGGGTGAGTTCATCGCCTGGATCATTGGTTGGGATCTAGTGCTAGAGTACTTGTTTGGGGCGGCCACTGTGGCAGTAGGCTGGAGTGGTAATTTTGTGAGCCTGCTCAAATCGCTGGGTATCACAATACCCACTGCTATTGCCTCCGCACCACTTGCCTACAATGGGGCCTCTTTTGAGGCAACTGGTACAATCATTAACCTGCCCGCTATCATACTTATATTGGTAATGACAGCTTTGCTGGTAGTGGGTATTCAGGAGTCAGCTAAGTTTAACAACATCATAGTGGTGGTAAAAGTAGCTATTGTGCTATTAGTTATCGGCTTTGGCTTTCAATATGTAAATTCAGCTAACTGGGAGCCTTTTATTCCGGCTAAGGAGATTTTATCAGATGGAAGCAGCCGTTATGGCTGGCAGGGTGTTGTGGCCGGCGCCGCCATCGTGTTCTTTTCCTACATCGGATTTGACGCAGTAAGTACCGCCGCGCAGGAGGCGAAGAATCCACAACGCGACATGCCGATTGGTATGCTAGCCTCTCTGGGAGTATGTACACTGCTATACGTGTTGATGTCGCTTGTACTGACTGGTATTGTTCCCTATGAGTCCCTGAATGTACCTGACCCAGTTTTGCTAGCCTTACAGGTAGCCGGACCTGGTTTAAAGTGGCTTTATTTCCTGACCGGAGTGGGTGCAGTGGCTGGTTTGGCATCGGTAGTACTTGTAATGCTGATGGCTCAACCACGAATATTTTACTCCATGAGCCGGGATGGTCTGCTTCCGGGATTCTTCGGAAAGGTACACCCAAAATATAATACACCCTATGTGCCCACCATCATCACAGGCGTAGTAGCTGCTATCATAGCGGGTATATTCCCTATTGGCCTGCTGGGTGAGTTAGTGAGCATTGGTACGCTACTGGCATTCGTGATCGTTTGTGCAGGAATCATTGTGCTGCGCCGCACCAATCCAGATTTGAAACGTCCTTTTAAGACTCCTTTCGTACCGCTCGTGCCTATTCTTGGCATACTGATTTGTGGTTATATGATGGTGAACCTAGGCTTTGATACATGGATACGTTTGATCGCATGGATGGGAATTGGCGTGGTGATTTACTTCCTCTACGGTCGTAAACACAGTAAGCTAAGGAAACCATCAGAGGCACCTTCACCTGCAAAAGAACTGGTTAGTTAGCTTGTGTTGTAATGTGAGGTCCGTCGTTCATGGCGGCGGACTTTCATTCTTCCTGATTTAGCTACTTCTAACCATAACAAGGCTATGGACATATTGTACCTCCTCATTTTTCTGTCTTTCCTTACCATGCTTACATTTTACTATAGATACTTAGACAAGAAGAAGAAACAGTAAAACTAAATCAACTCATATTGCACATCTACATAACTTTATGAACACAGTTTCAACCTATAAAAAAACAGGTTGTGGTCTACAATGTATGATGATTTCGGTAATAGAATATTAGCTTCATAGCATCGTAGTGGTTTTGCTCTTTTTTAGAGAAGCAGGCCGTTTTCCTGACTATTCTCCTGTTTCTTGTTCTCAGGCACAGGTTCACGCCCTCTATGTTTTTAGTGTAGGCTTTGCCCACCAAATGTCTTTCCGGCGGCAGAACTTTTGTG
>NZ_JAHYXK010000017.1 GCF_019443125.1 Pontibacter aydingkolensis
CTGCTTGCCCGTGCACTTTACCCCGTTTTTCACTACTTTCACACTGTGGCAGTAGGGGCAGTTTATCTGGATAGTTATCTCGCACATAACTTCCTGTAAACACCCTTGCTGTCATACTTATTCTAATATCATACATTATAGACCACAACCTAAATTTATAACCTATTACAACGGAGCACCTCCGGTAGAAGTTATAAAGTACACCAGGCAGCCTTAAGTATGCATTTTTATGAAACTTACACCTATCAAACAGAAAGGTTGCCAGGAGGATCAAATCCTATACTTTAGCTGTATAAGGCAGTAGTTTTTCTGGCAATTACTTTATGCACTTAAAGATCAGTTCTCTTCGGCCATCTCCCAGGCTGTTCCTTTTTACCACCTCTTGGGGCAGTGCTAGCCGGTAATCTATTTGCGCTACATTAAAACCCTGCTTTGCGAGCCTTGCTCCAAAATCCGCGCCATGCAACCGGCATAGATCGGGTTCGCCATACTTTTGCAACCTTTCTGCGGCAGTTGTTATACTTTCATCCTCAAATGTATAAGTTAACTCCGGGTTGATGAGGGTAAGTATAAGTGCAGTACCATTTGACTTTAAAACTCTTTTAAGTTCCTGTATTGCCCTGGCCTCATTGGGTACGTGACCCAGCACATGGGAGCAAATAACCAAGTCGAAATAGCTATCAGGGTAGGGTATAGCAGTGATATCTATAACATGATTCGCAAAAGCCGGATTTATGTCTGCATCCACATATTCGCCAGGCAGTTTATACAACTTGTTATATAAACAGGGCTCTGGGGCAAAGTGTAATACCTTTAAGGACCTGCCAAACACTTCAGTTTCGTTTTGCAGGTATAAGTGCAGTAGCCGCGTTCTTTCCAGCGAACCACAGTAGGGGCACACAGCATTTTCACGTTTGATGTTGCCTTTCGGTAAAAACGTTCTGAAGCTTTTACCACAGCAGTTGCAGTAAAAGCGATTTCCAAAATATAAAGGCGATACAAGCTTATTCAGGTCCTGTCGAATGCTGATCCTGTGTTTTTCGGATACTATACTTTTATAAAGGGATTTGATCATTTCCGCCTGATGGAGTTTTTAAGAAGTGGTGCTTTTAAAAGATAGTACAGGTATTCCGATTTAATAAGTTGCTCTACAGGTTTTGATGTGCCTTCTACTGGTATTCTGTGTAAATGGCAATCACTAAAATCGGCTTTCAATCCTGAAATACCAAACGTTAGCTTTAAGTTTGCCTCCGAATGCAGCCATTTTAAGAACTCCAGACTAACACCATCGTCGCTGAACGGAAACGAAAAATATTTGTCTGTAATGCCAAATCGTTGCTCCAGTTGCTTAAAACTCTGCTTTATCTGGCGTTTCTGCTCCTCCAAAGTTATACTTTTAAACAACGGATGGTCTATACTATGCGAGCCCATGGTAAAGCCTCTTTTTATCAGATCGGATATTTCGGTGGCGCTTAAGTATGGTTGCTCTTTTTTTAGATAGGTGTCAAAATCAATATCCAGCAGTTGACTAATTGTAGCTATATTTTGCTGGTCGTGATATGAGAGTTGAAGCAACCGCTGTTTTATGATCTCTTTGCTTTGGAGATCAGTACCTAAGACAGCTGTTATTTGCTTCAGTATAGCGTTATCATCCGTCAGGTTAGCAGCATCTATCAAAAGACTTACTTTGTACCGGTAAAACAAGGCTGTGTTGTCTATAAAATCTGAGTTCAGGAAAACAGTAGCCGGTATGCCTTTTTGCTCCAGGATAGGGGCAATGACAGTATAAAACTCTTTTAAGCCATCGTCGAAAGTTAAATGAAATACCGGCTCAGTAAGTGCTTCCTGGCCAGAGATAACCAGGTACAGTTCACTTAAAGTTATTGGTTTATAATGTCTGCAGTAAAACTCCAGGTCGTTTATAAACAGCTTGGTGTTGCGCAAAGTATACAGGTTGCAGATGTGTGCCAGCCGCTTGTCTGAAACAGTATGGTAAAAGGGGAGAAGTATGTTTTTACCCGTAACACTAACTAAACTTTTCATAGAAACCTGCTGGTGTAAATTACCTAACAAGCTCCGGAGTTGCTGTTTCATATTTATTGAAGAGGCTATACTTCTTTAGCGATCAGAATGTGCTTTGGTATTCAGTGGGTTATACTTCAACGAGATCGTATATATCCCATCATACTACTCAGCTCTGAATGTAATACACTTTTTTCTACTTTATCTGGTGTGAATCTCCAGACTTTAGCATATCCATAACTTTTCTGGTTTGGCACTATTCACATTATAATTTACCAGGCGAATCAACCAATTGTCCCCTTGAGGGGACTTTAGGGGTGTTTACACCTGAGAAAACATCCAAGCCAACTAAGTTAAAGCGGATTCCCCCGTAGCGTTACACCCCTGTAGCCCCCTCATGGGGACAATTAATCAGAATCTGAGTCTATTCCAAAAAAGTTATGTGACAGGATAAGGCGAGGACGCTCGCGCCATGAGAAATAGGTTTGACTATTGCAGGCTAACACATTGGCTTTCTGAATCGCAACTTAAGTTGAGTTCTAACCTTAAAAGTATAAATTTTTTGAAAGGAATCAGCAGCTTAAGTTAAAATAAAAGAGCCAGACCACACAGGTCTGGCTCTTTTATTTATCTGTAAAGTATAAACTTAGTCAATTATATTAAAGATGCGGCTCCATCGTACTTTGCTCAGGAAGCTGCCATTCGGGTCTGTAGACATCCAGATCATCACCGCTTTGCCTACTACGTGGTCCGCTGGTACAAACCCCCAGTAACGAGAGTCAAGAGAGTTGTGGCGGTTATCACCCATCATAAAGTAGTAGTCCTGCTTAAACGTATATTGGTTAACCTCTTTGCCATCAATATACAGTTTACCATCGCGAACTTCAGCATTTTCATTGTGCTCATACTTTAAAATAACACGCTCGTAAAGCGGCAAGGTATTCTCGTTAATGGCTACAGTTGCACCTTCCTTTGGGATATAAAGCGGGCCGAAGTTGTCTTTGTTCCATTCATACTTGCTTGGCACATGCGGGAAAACCTCCGGATCGCCTTTGCCTGGTATGTCCTTCAGCAACATAGTTTCCTTTACAAAGTCAAGAGTAGCCAGTTGTTTTGCTTTTTCCTCAGAGGTATCAATAATATAGCCTCCCTGCCAGCGGGTTACGTCAGTAATGTCACGGTCCAGGAAGAACTTCTCGTTCAGGATGTTATCCGTAGACAGGAAGTACTTGTACTGAATCTGCTCCGGGTTTTCAACTGCTTTGCCATTTATATATACTTGCATGTCGCGGATGGCAATAGTATCGCCGGCAATGCCAATGGCACGTTTAATATAATTTGTGCGAAGGTCGGCTGGGTGTTCGTCCTCGGGAGGGTAGTTAAATACCACTACATCACCGCGGCTTACTTCCGAAAAGCCAGGCAGACGGTAAGACTTAAGCTGTATGGCATCTGAGTAAGACGGAATGTTGGTGCCCCATATGGTTTGGTGTGTTAGCGGAACCTGCAGCGGAGTGATTGGTGTACGGGGCCCGTAATGCAACTTACTTACAAACAGGAAATCGCCCACCAGCAAAGACTTCTCCATAGAAGGAGTAGGGATAGTATAGGCCTCAAACGTTGCCCAGCGTATTAAGCTGGCTGCTATTACGGCAAAAACAATAGCGTCGCCCCATTCTCGGGCAAAGCTTTTTCTTTTTTTGGGCTCTTTGGTCTCAGGTTTCTTATCCCAGAATTTTACTTTCATCAGTAAATGCTATGGTTACAGGTTCAGCATGTCTTTCATGCCGTAAACACCCTGGCGGCTTTTAAGCCACTCAGCGGCCATTACGGCGCCTTCGGCAAAACCAGTACGGCTGTGGGCAATGTGGCCTAACTCAATCTGGTCTACTTCTGAGCTGTAGGTAACGATATGTGTGCCTACAACATCAGGCTCACGCTCCGAAGTGATGTTTAATTTACTTTTTTCTTCCGGATTATCAGCAACCCAGCCTTCTAAATTGTTATAGCTGGCCAGTATGCCTTCGGCTGTTGTAATGCCGGTGCCGCTTGGCTTGTCTACTTTTTGCAAGTGGTGTATTTCACGTATGGTTACTTCGTACTCCTTATACTCCTTCATTTTGCTGGCAATGTACTCATTAAAATGGAAGAAAAGGTTTACGCCCACGCTGTAGTTAGACGCATAAAAAAAAGCGCCTTTGTTTTGATCGCAAAGCTGTTTAGCCTCGTCAAACTTATCCAGCCAGCCAGTAGAGCCAGACACAACAGGAATGCCATTTGTAAGGCAGTAAGAAACGTTACCAAAAGCAGCCTCGGGGTGTGTGAATTCTATGGCTGCGTCGGTATTGCTGCCGTTATAGTTCTGCAGTTCTTCGGCATTGGTGTGGTCTATTTTACCAACAATCGTATGGCCTTTTGCCAGTGCCAGCTGCTCTATGGTTTTACCCATTTTGCCGTAGCCAATTAAAAGTATCTTCATTTTTATTTAGAGTATAAAACAAGCGTTACCCCCGGAGCCATACTATACGATGAGCCCCTCATAGGAATAAGGTTAGGCTGCACCTGTAACGATATGTCTTCGCTTACGTCAAAGTCTTTCAGGTGTGCATGCACATAGGCTTCTGCAATGTTTAGTCCGTAGGCCAGCACCGAAAGCAGGATGGTCAGGTCGCGGTTGCGGCGGTAGAAGTCGCGGCTGTAACGCAGGTTCTCTGTGCCCCGCTGTGTAAGTACCCCGTTTTGCGGATTATAAACACCGTAGATAGGGCTATTTACATACTTGTCGGTTTCGTTGCGGCTCCGTTGGTTTAATGCCAGCCTGAAATCCTGGTAATTTTTATTGTTGTCTATCAGAAAGTAGCCTAGCACAGCGCCAGTGGCATAAACGATGGGTACTTTCCAGTAGGCTTTGTTGTATACCTGGCCGGCTCCCGGTATAATGGCAGAGTAAAAAGCAGCTTTGGCTGGCTTATCCCATGTGCTCAGGAAAAAGCGCTTCTGCGCAGTATCTGGTACAGCTACGGCCACAGGAATAGAGTCCTGCCCGGCAGTTACTACCTGTCCCATGGTTATAGCGGGAGAGAAGTATGAAAGTATACTTAACAGGAAAGCTGCAGCGCCAAAACGTAGCTTCATGTAGGTTTAGTAGTTTAGTATTTCTAAAATACGGTTCAACTCATCAACCGATACAAACGGGATCTTGATCTCGCCTTTGCCTTCGTTGTTTGCCTTTACCTGAATTTTAGTACCGAACTGGGATGTAAGCTTAGACTCAACAGTCTTCAGTTCGCTTTCATACTTGTTAAACTGAAGCTGCTGTTGTGGGTCTGGTTTCTTTTTGGCGTTCTGTAAGTTACGTACCAACTCTTCAACCTTTCGTACAGACAGTTCTTTGGCCACTACTTCTTTAAACACATCCAGCTGCTGCTCTATTGTATCGATGTTAATGAGGGCACGGGCATGGCCCATACTGATGAGGTTGTCGCGCAGGGCAATCTGGATATCCGGCGGAAGCTTAAGCAGGCGCAGGTAATTGGTGACAGTCGTTCTTTTCTTACCTACACGGTCTCCCAGTTCTTCCTGCTTCAAGCTGCACTCGGTTAAAAGGCGCTGGTAGGAGAGGGCGATCTCGATGGCATTGAGGTTCTCACGCTGAATGTTCTCTATCAAAGCCATCTCCAGCATCTGCTGGTCGTCGGCCTTGCGGATGTAGGCTGGTATTACCTCCAGACCGGCTATTTTAGCGGCCTGGTAACGGCGCTCACCCGAAATAAGCTGGAAAGTGTTCTGGTCCAGCTGGCGAACGGTAATAGGCTGAATGATGCCCTGTATCTTGATAGACTCTGCCAACTCTTCCAGTGCCGCCTGATCGAAATGCGTGCGGGGCTGGTAAGGGTTGGTCTGTATTTGGCTAATGGCTATATCTGCGATAGTATTAACTTCGTTAGCGGTGGATGACTCAGTTTTGCCGGTATACTTGTTGCCCTCCAGAAGAGAGCCTAGGCCCCTTCCGAGGCCGCCTTTGCGTTTTGGTGCTGAATTCTTGTTATCGGACATGTAATCGTATTGTGTTATTTCGCCAGCACGACGCTGTTCTTCTCTGCAATCTCTCGTGCCAGGTTAAGGTAACTCAAAGCACCTTTGCTTTCTGCATCGTGCAACAAGGCCGGTATACCAAAGCTAGGCGACTCACTCAACTTCACGTTTCTAGGGATAATGGTATCAAAAACCATCTGCTGGAAGTGTGTTTTCACCTCATCCACTACCTGGTTGCTCAGGCGCAGGCGCACATCATACATCGTTAACAGAATGCCTTCAATAGCCAACTCAGTGTTCAGGCGCGACTGTATGATCTTGATCGTGTTCAGCAGCTTACCCAAACCCTCCAATGCAAAATACTCGCACTGCACCGGAATTACCACAGAATCGGCAGCCGTCAGGGAGTTTACCGTGATCAGGCCCAGCGAAGGAGAACAGTCGATAATGATGAAATCATACTTGTCTTTTAATGGCTTAAGCGCCTCACGCATTTTCTCCTCACGGTTCGGGATATCGATCATCTCTACCTCGGCACCAACCAGGTCGATGTGCGATGGAATCAAGTCCAGGAACTCGATATTTGGCGACTGAAGTATGATATCTTCAACCTTTACATCCTCTACCATGCACTCGTAAATGCTGGTGGTAATGGTGGCAGGGTCGAAACCAAGGCCTGACGTGGCGTTTGCCTGTGGGTCTGCGTCAACTAAAAGCGTTTTATATTCTAAAGCTGCTAAACTGGCGGCAAGGTTAATAGCCGTGGTGGTTTTACCCACGCCACCTTTCTGGTTTGCAACTGCGATAATTTTTCCCATTCTAAAATTATAGGTTAATCGTTTGACCTATTTCCATCAAAATAAGTTCTTTGTCGGCCATTCTGGCCACTTCCTGCACCTCCTCGTGGTCAATCTGAATGTAAGGGAAGGTGTCGTAATGCATGCCTATCACCTTATCCACCTGAACAAAATTGGCGGCAATCATGGCATCGTGTATGTCCATGGTAAAATTGTCGCCAATTGGCAGCACGGCAAAATCCACGTCAAATTGCTCTGGTATAAGCTTCATGTCGTAGGTAAGGGCGGTGTCGCCGGCAAAATAAAATGTCTTTTCTTCGGTTTCTACTACAAACCCAGCAGCCTGACCTCCAGCTGTACCATCTGGCAAAGTGCTGGAGTGTATGGCATTTACCATTTTAACTGTTCCGAATGGTAGTGTTACTTTACCTCCGATGTTCATCGGGTGCACTTTCTCGATACCTTTTTCACCATACCAGCTGGTAATCTCGAAGGCAGCCACAAGGGTGCTGTTATTGTTTTTGGCAATCTGCTCTGCATCGTGCACATGGTCCTGGTGGCCGTGCGAGAGCAGGATATAGTCAGCTTTGATATCGTCTACGTTTATACTTGAGGCCAGCTCGTTAGGGGAAATGAACGGGTCGAATAACACGCGGTTTTCTCCGATTTCGAATAAGAAGCAAGATTGTCCGTAGTACGTTATTTTCATAATTTCTAAAATTTAGTGCTGAACTAGTAACGCAATTTACCTGAAACTTGCACAAAGATACATTTTTTTAACCACAAAGATTGAAGTGTTCCACGGTTCGTTACCTTTTTTTATCCACCTATTTACCCACATTTTTCCCGTGCTCCGGGGCTGGTGAAAGTGCACCATGAGAAGGGGCTTTTGTATTTATTTTGGGGTCTTCAACAGATAGATGCCAGGACTGCATATAGCTGTTCAAGTGCTTTCCTGAGATGGACAATAAGCTGAAGTAAGTGCCTGTCATGGTTAAAAAGTGAGAGGTGTAGAAGAAATGTAATGGTTGTATGGTAAGTTTAAATAATGATGTTTATTCATTTGACAATTAATATTTTACAAATATCTGTATTAAGGACTGATAGCAAAATGAATTTGTACATGTCGCAAGTTTAGCGTCAGCGCAACTTGTGACTGAGTATGAGGCCAGTTTGTAACTGGCGATATTCGGTATTATACTTACGCCTTTACAAACTGACTCTATGTCTAACCTGTGAGTTATTTAGTGGCGTCCCGCCACTTATGCCTTAAGCACAGTTTTAAACGGCCAGAGGCCCTGGGATAGCTCACACTCGCCAGAGGCGAGCGAGCTCGTTACATTAAATGATTTGCACTTGAATGAAACTGCCTCAAGGGGAAATACTTTTCTTAAAGACAGCTTTTATTAAAAGTAGGGCTATAACTCAACCTGACAGACGCTAAAAGCAGCAGAAGCCGGAAGTATAAATTTCCGGCCTCTGCTGCTATACTTCATACTTGCTACTTGTTCTTCATCGTCCAGTTGGCGTAGTCTCTGAAATAATTTGCTTCCCAGTGTTTATACCTTGGAATCACAGTCTGCTCCAGGCGACGTTTGAATTCTTCGAAATCTTTACGCTTTGGATCAGTCCATAAAGCTTCGCTCAGTGCTGTCATCCTCGGGAAAACCATATACTCCAGTTGCGAGATGGTTGAGATGTACTCTGTCCAGACGTTGCCCTGGGCCCCCATGATATACTTTGCCTCTGGCATGCCCTGCAGTTGTGCCGGAATAGGGTTGTAGTTATAAACGGCATCCAGCGGGTTGTAACCGGGTATTTGCAGATTGTCGGCTTTAGTTTTAGACTGATACTGATTAAAGTATAAGGGGAAGCTTGGTGTCATGATAACCGGATGTTTTAGCATGGCTGCTTCAATGCCCTTTTTATCATCTGCCCAGTTCATTACAACAGCAGTGGTGTCCAGTTTACCCTCCAATATCTCGTGCCATCCAATGATCTTCTTGTTCTTTTTATCCAGATAGCCTGCTACCTGCCTTACAAAGTAGGTTTGCAGGCCTTTTTCATCTTTCAGGTTGTTCTTTTTGATAAACTCCTGCGCCTGTGGACTGGCTTTCCACCACATTTTGCTGGTTTCGTCTCCGCCAATGTGAATGTAAGGCGAAGGGAACAGATCAGCCACCTCCTCAAAAACAGTTTTCAAAAACCTGAATGTTTCGGGATGTGGGGCCAGTACGTTGTTCTGGCGGTTATACATGCCCCAGGTATAGGCCACATTCCAGGTAGTGTCGGGGCGAGTACTGAACTCAGGGTAAGCGGCAATAGTGGCGCGGCTGTGGCCCGGTATGTCAATTTCCGGGATAACGTTTATACCTCGTACTTGCGCATACTTTATTACTTCCTTCACTTCCTCCTGGGTAAAGAAACCGCCATAACGCTTCGGGTTATACTTTATAGGTTTATCAAAGAAATGGCCAATCAGGGTAGAGTCGCGCCATGAGCCAATAGAGTTAAGCTTTGGGTAGCTTTTGATCTCTATACGCCAGCCCTGGTCATCGGTCAGGTGCCAGTGGAAATTGTTGAACTTATGGAAAGCCAGATAATCGATGTACTTTTTAATAAACTGTAACGGGAAAGTATGGCGCACTACATCGAGGTGCATGCCACGGTAAGCGAACTGAGGATAGTCTATGATCTTAACCGGCTCTACTTCATATACATTCTTTTTCTCCAGCGGTACCAGTTGCAGTAAAGTCTGGATGCCGTACACGATGCCGTTCACATCCTGTGCTTTAACAGTGATTACTTCATCACCAGACTTCAGCACATACATTTCCTTACGGTTTGCCACTGCCGGGTCGTGCTGTAGGATAATGGCATTTTTTACTTTATGGCCTTTGGAAAGTGGTTTTACACTTAAATCCAGGCCGGTTTGCCCTTTAAGCATAACCTTTAACAGGCTTGCCTGCGTGGAGTAGGGGGCAGCGTAATAAATTATACTTTGCTGGTCTAGCTTTACAGAGTTTTGTTTGAGCGTAACTACCTGCTGCGGCTTGGGAACAATGTCGGTTGCTCTTTGAGCTGATGCTTTTACAGGTAGGTATAAAAGGCAAAAGAGGAGCAATAACTGGATTAGGCGTTTCATGTTACTTGTGGGAGATGTTGTACCGATAAAATTAAGCATTTCAAATTGTCTTGCCTATTTAATGGATGATCCTCTTGATGATCCTCTTAATGATCCTGCTGCTGATGTGAATAGTATCAGAATCGATGCCCCGAAGTTTAGGTAGCATGGGTGTTGGCTTAGCTATACTTGATTGGCAAAACGGTTAAAATAAAAACGGGCAACAATTTCTTGCTGCCCGTTTTTATCAAAGTATGGTTATTTAGCGTCTGTCAGGACCCCTGTTCTCATTTCTAGGATCTAATCTGTCCTTGTCTGACCTTGGATTAAGTTTATCAACTTCAACGTCGGTTTTACGCTCTGTACCTCTTACAGTCTCTTCGCGTTGTTCTACTTCTTTACCCAATCTTACTTCCTCTACTACACGAGCCTGCTTATTAACAATAGGCTTTTCCGCATGCTCAGTCATGGTAATTTCGCCTTCTTTAAAGCCTGCCATGTCTTTTTCGTTGGCTGGGCGGTTTACAGGTCTGCGTTCTACGTGCACGTGTTCTTCGCGCAGGCGCAGTTTCTCTTCTACCGGACGTTCAATTATACGGCTTTTCAGAGTTACACCACCAGTTTCTACTTCACGTTTACCTACCTGCATTTTTTCTTCTACTACAGGTATAGACTGGTTTGAGTTTGTCCATTTACCTTTATCAGAACTGGACATGCTGCGGTATTGTGCCGAACGTTCGTTAACATCTATCGCACCGCACTTATCTAAAAGCTCAGCTGCTTTTGTAGCCTGTTCTTTAGAGTTAGCATGCACTGTTACAATAGAGCCCTGCTTAGCTACTTTATAGTACTTACTCGATTCATCGCGACTATCGAAAAGAGAGTTAAAAAAGTCGTTATCTCTTTTATTGTCTGTTGTGCCGGTAGTTGCTGTTGTATTTGTTGGCCCACCCATATTCGGATTCGATGGGTTTGGTCTATTTTGGTTTGGCGCATTTGTTTTATCTTTAGCACCTCTTACTGCGATATCAATATTATTACTAGGAATACCATTGCGTTCCAGTTCCTGTGCTGCCATTTGGGCATCTACGCCATAGTCGAAAATTCCTATTACTGTCTGTTTCATAGTAGTCGTTGTTTTGGTTTAAAATTGAATGGTAGCATGATTTTCATGCATTGTTATTGTATTGTAGTATTATTTTCTTGTCTGTCTACTTTAACTTCCTCTTTTCGGAGCGTTACTTGTTGCGGATGGTGCTCTTCCACTCTTCTTTTGGTAATGTGAAGTTCTTCAACCAATACAAGTCGTTTCTGAATAACCACCTCTTCCTTAATAACAGGAATTATCATGGTATCACCATCGTAACGTACTTCAGGAGGAGAGTCAATAGATAGGTTTTTAGCAACGCGTTGAACATCGATGTCTTCATAGGCAAAGGGTACGTCAACGATTACATCTTCTTCATGCACCAGCTTTGACACACGCACTTTCCCTTTCTCAACAGTCTGCAAATCAAAGTCTACCTGCTCCTCAATAACCGGGACTACTTCATCTTCCTGAGCAGGGTCATGGTCTTCTATTTTACTTTGCTGCAGTTTTTTTTCGAATTCAGATTGTTGTACTTTATTTTTGTTTATATTTATTTTCATTGTCCATTCGTATATAAAAATATACCTTAAGCAAGATTCTTATTATGGTGTCTATTATATGTTTACGGGCTTAGTTGCATGGAGTTAAGTTGAAGGTTATATTTAATGTTTAAACATTTATATCTGTGCTCAAGTATTTGGCAGGCAAGTATACATAAACTGTGAGTATCCTATAATATTGAGCGAATAGGAGGAGAATGGCGGCTATTTTTTGTTAATTAAACCCCTTTTATGCTTGGCTGCTTAAGAGTGTTCTTATTTATTAAGAACCCAATTGGCCTAAAACTACAGTTAGTATCTACCTAAATGAGCAGTGGAA
The DNA here is from genome assembly GCF_019443125.1 of Pontibacter aydingkolensis. Taxonomy (GTDB): domain Bacteria; phylum Bacteroidota; class Bacteroidia; order Cytophagales; family Hymenobacteraceae; genus Pontibacter; species Pontibacter aydingkolensis. The sequence goes on from NZ_JAHYXK010000017.1 coordinate 11,948, forward strand.
GGTAAGTAGCACCGAGTATTAACGAATATGATTATTTGCTCTTCTACATCCAGTCCCAAAGTATAATATCCCAATTCTCTCCAGTATCAGATCTGAATTTAAGAATGGACTTAAAGCCAACTTTATAATGGGCATGAACGGAGCGTGTATTGCGTTGGGCAACTCCTGTAACCACATAATCAAAGTGTGGTTGCATCTGGTGTCGTAGGTGGTTGTAAAGGCCAGAAAACACATTTTGTCCGCGGTATTCTTTTGCTACACAAACCTGACCCATGATAAAGTAAGTAGCTGTATTCAGCGGAACATCTTTATAGGTCAGTTCTTCTACCACGTTAATTAGCGGTGTGAGTACAGGCAGCTTATCAGAGAATTCCTTTAACATAACAAGCGCATAACCAATTACTTTTCCATCATCTTTGGCCAGTACATGTTTATACTTTTGGCTCATCTCTTCCAGAAGCGAAAGGGAGTGACGGGCAGTTAGAAAGCCCTGTTCAGTTATTTCGGCAGGAGACAGGTTGTCTTCGCAGTTGAGAGACTGTAAATCGAGTATCTGCTGCAGGTCCTCTGCATTTTTGGCCTGGGCGAATGTGATCATCGGGCTTTGCTTTACATATGGTTAACAAAGGCAAGTATAAAAATTGTTTGGCAATTTTAGGATAGTATAATTTGTAGTATGCAAATTTAGCTAAAGTATAGCTCCAGCTACTGCGCCACCTGATCGGCATCCTTAGGCTTTGCCTTTTTCTTCTTTTGAAAAAGCATTGTCTTTTCCCATTTCTCGAATCGCACAAAAGTATTCTTTATTTTAGGATTGCCAGTATCAACAGTGGCGGAAGTGTTAATATATAATGTCCTTTCCTCATTGCTGCCACTGATTTTCGAAAACAACGCCCTGAAAACCTCGCCTATACTTAGACTTATGGGCACTTTTACAATACTTTGCCCTAGAGGAATATCATAAGTCCTGTTTATGGTACCACAAGCATCCAAGAGGTTTTGGGCACAGATGTTATATGTTATATCACTTATTTCTAAACCTTTAGTGTTGGCATTTTGTATCTGTACCAGTGCATTTAATACAATTCCACTCTTAAGGTTTATACCTTTCAACTTTGTTTTTTGCAGCTCCGTTACCGGCACCTTTGGCATCGGAATCATAAATTCGTTTGCAAGTTTAACCCTTTGTGGTGCTAAATCGGCTATGGTATAGTCCAGCGTTATATTTTCTTTTAAAAGCATGCTGTCCTGCTGCTGATGGTGCTTCAGGTGGTCGCGCCATGTTTTATAGTTAACTCCCAGCGTAATCCAGCCTGTTTGCATACCTCCCGGAGGTAACGTTTTACTTATATTTTCCTGGCTCAAGGCAAAAGTATCAGCCTTATGGGATACTTGTATGCCTATATAATTGATGTGAATCGGAATGGGCAGTGGATTCTTTACCTGCACATTTAACTTTACCCAGGCTGTATCATAAGCAATGGTAACGTCAAGGGTATCAATTTTAGTGACCTGTGGCATTAGCTGACCACCTGATCCTTTGGCTAATTCCAACACTCCGGTAAACTCCAGGTTTATTTTAGTTGAGCCAAGTATTTTGTTACTGCTGACAATAGTCGCTGTGGCTTGCAGATTATACTTCCAATCTGTACTGCCACTAATTGCTCTTTTTATCAGTTGGTTTACATCTGCTGCAGATAGCCGTATCGGAATTTCCACTTCTGCATCCTTACCTGTAATTTCGAGAGGCTCTTTTGTCTGGCCTGTCAGCAGGATATCCTCGCTTAACTGCAGCCGGTAATCCAGGTTTTTAATTTGCAGGTCGGGTAGGTTTGAGCTTTGTACTTTCAGTTTTAGGCCAAGATAGGCACCTTTCTGTGGGTCGAGTTCTCTTACCTCGAGGCCTGCAACCTGTATACCTGCCTGCCCGGGCACCGGTACCTGCACCTGCCGTCTTAATGCCAGCTTTTGAGTTTGCTCCGAATCAGGAAGGTTATAGATCAGGTTGAGTTCAATATCCAGCGCCACCTTCTCCTGTCCTTGTACCTGCTTCATTAGATTTTGGTAAGCGCTTTCGTCCACGAGCAACTCAAGGCGCAGCGACTGATCACCAGACTTTGGCAGAATCTTTTCAAAATCGCGTTTACCTTGCGCTATCACCTTTCCCTGGTGGCGGATAAAGTATGAGGCGCTGTCGATATAAAAAGGGAAAGGAGAGGGGTTGTGTACTACAATGTCAGCCTGTATTCTTGTCTTTTCTTCGTTAGAGTCTATTTTGAGCCGCTTTACTTTGCTAACCGAAGGCATATAGTCTTTACCCGTTCCCATTCCGCCTACATCTAATTCACCGGATTTCTCTACACTCAAACTGAACGAATCAAACAGAGGGTGCTCGCTTTTGATCTGTGCCTCCAGTGCTGCATCATATTCCCAACTCTTATCACCTTTCAGCTTTTTCTTGATAAGAGCAACGGCATCAGATGTAGATAATACCAATGGTATTTCAAGCAGCTTGCTTCCTTTTTCAACTGTAAAAGTTGTATCTACCTGCCCCGTAATCTTAAGTGTATCGCCCAGGGTAACGTTATACTTAAAGTTATCTATTTTAAGCCCGGGCAGGTTTTTGTTTGTCGCTTCTATACTTAATAGCATAGAATACCCATCCTCCACACTAAAGCCTCTAACCTTTAATTCACGTATCTTCATCTCTGGTGATCTCGCAACGGGTACCGTAATTTTACGGTTGATGGTGATGCTTTTAGGGCTCATTAGCGGCAGATCAAAATAAACATCCATGTCCACATTTACTTTGATGCTGTCTTTGCCTTGGTTGTTCTTTATATGGTCTCTGTACTTTTCAAAGTCGAGGAGCATTTTAAAGTCAATCACTCTGTCGCCAAGTGCTGGAAGTGTGTGATCTGTCGTCATCTGTCCGCGCCCCAGGGTGTCTTCTGCACCCTTAAAAACATAATTTACGCTGTCGATGGCAATGGGCAGAGGTATTCTGTTTTGTACATTAATACCTGCTTTTACTATGGCTGTGTCTCTTACCAGGTCCAGGTTGATGTATTCCACACCCTTTACCTTAGGATAGTACTTCTCCTTGATCACGATATAGGCAATGCCACCAATAATTAAAAGGAGCAACACAACAAGAACTATCCATCCAGTTTTCTTCACAGATTTGTATGATACGGTTTGTTACCTCTGTAAACGGGTTTTATACTTATGCTGTTTTTGTGAGGCAATAAGGGGCAGTGTGAAAAGTACTATGGCTGCTCTGCTTTCTGTTTTACCAAATGCATTATTTTTTGGTGTAGCTCCTTCTGAAAAGTAATAAGTGATTCTGGTCCTCCTTCCTGATGCTTTACCCGCTTTATGGCTTTGCCCTTCTCATAAAAAGTGAGGTAGGTACTAGGCCTGTCTGTCCACTGAGTTAAGTAGGAATCTTGCAATGAAGTATAATTAAGCGCCGCTATATCTCTTTTTAGCTGCTGCAACTCAGGCTTAGGCAAACAAAGCTGTACAGTGTCATCTTCGGGTATACCAATGTTACCCCACGAAATCAAGGTTATACTTCCATCGTGCATAATGTTGGCCTCGTAGGAAGGGCAGGGGCCATAGCAGGGGGCTTTCTGGAACTGAAGCAGTGGCAGGGCAGGTTGGCTGCTGTTGCTTGTCTGGCAACTAGCCTGGCTTATACAGCTGCCTAAAGCCATACTTGCAAACAGCAAAAGTATAAAAGACATTAGTTGTTTCGTTATGTTAAATAATCTTGTTCGTAACATAGCTAGTCTCATCATTTTTGAGCTGCCTTTGTAAATCTGCCGTTCTCGAAAATATATGCCTGTGGTTCACAATTGCGACACTCCTGGTAGTCAATTGCAGGGTCGGGGGGATTAATGATAAACAGGCGGCTGTTAGGGCCATACTTTGCGCCATGGTTACTTTGTAGCTTGTCAGCTATTTTACCATTTTCCCGGTCTATAACATAATGCATCTGGCAGTTAGTGCCGCAGCCAACGGTTACTACCGTATACTTGCCGGCGAAATTTACACCTTGCTTTAAACCCTCGTCCAGAGCTGTTTTATATGTGCTTACTTCGTTGCTGCTCTCATCATTTAGCGGCGACAGACGGCCACGGTACATGTTGCCAACATCGTAATCGCTTCTTTTCTGGTATTCTTCCATGGTAATGCGGTATCGCTGGTAGAGTTCCGGATTTTTGCCCTCGGTTATTGGTTCCGACACTGTCTTCTTATCGAGCTGCTTTTCAAGCTTTGGGTGCGTTTCCGCAAAACTACCCTCATTATCTTTTTCTCTGTCCTGCTGGCAGGCTGTACAGGTAATGGCGGCTGCAAACAAGTATACTTTATGTAATTTCATATTTATCTTATTATACTTCCTCATACGGCTGCGCTTTAAGTATAGCCAAAAAAAGAGCCTCTCCGGGTGTGGAGAGGCTCTTTTATACTTTAGCGGTTAAGCTTATTTCTTTGCTTTGTTACGCTTTTGCTGCTCTTTCTCAGCGGCCTGGCGCATGGCTTCCTGCATACGCTCGGTAAACGATGGGCCACCGGATTTCTTTTTCTCTTTGATCTTGTCCTTGTTGGCTTCCAGTTTCGCTCTTACCTTGCCTTCATCCACAAACTTACGGATGATCGCCTGCTGGCCGAAGGTTACCATGTTAGAAACAAAGTAGTAGAACGATAAACCGGCAGGGAAGGAGTTAAGCACGAACATGAAGATAACAGGCATCAGGTAGCTGTAGAACTTCATCGGGCCTTGCATCTGCGAGTTTATCTGATTGTTAGACCAGGTATAAAGTATGGTAGAGGCCGTCATTAACAGCGTAAACATACTCACGTGGCTACCATAGAATGGAATCGTGAACGGCAACCTGGCAAACACATCGTAAGTAGAAAGGTCATCTGCCCACAGGAATGCCTCCTGGCGCAATTCAATAGAGTTCGGGAAAAAGTTGAACATCGCAAACAGGATCGGGATCTGCAACAGCATCGGGATACAGCCGCTCAGCGGGTTAACTCCCATCTCGTTGTAGAGCTTCATCGTCTCCATCTGCGTTTTCTGCATATCGCCGTCGTTACGCTCTTTGATAGCATCTATCTCCGGCTTCAGCACCTTCATTTTCGCCATCGAAGTATACGACTTGTAAGTAAGCGGTAACAGGATGGTTTTGATGTAAAGCACCAGTAGTATAATAATGATACCGTAGTTGCCAATGTAGTTCTCCAGGAAGTCGAACGCCGGGATAATGATCCACTTGTTTACATAAGAGAAGATACCCCAGCCCAGATCAAGGTTCTTGTCAAAGTCGTTGCCGAAGTGCTTCAGTATCTTGTAGTCGTTAGGACCGAAATAGAATGTGAAGTCGGCAGCGCCTGAAAGCACATCTTTTGTAGGGATGAGCACTTCTGAAGATAGCGCTTTTACTACTGTAGTATCTGCTGGGTCTACAGACGACGTTAACTTGGCACCTGTAAACTGGTTGTTGGCAATGATACCGGCTGTAAAGAAGTTTTGCTTGTTAGCAACCCACTTCAGCGGCTCTTCTACGGTAAGTGTTTCTTTATCTTCTGAAATAGAAAGGTAGTCGTAACCATCCTCTACAGTAGCAAAGTTGATAGTGGACTTAGCACGGTTCTGTGTCAGGTCGCGCTCCAGCTGCTTTAACCTGTCGTTCCAGGTAAAAGTAACAGCGTTTCCGCTTAGTTCATTATCGAGGCCTTTGAAATCAAGCTCGTAGCCCATGCTAAAGCTTTCGTCATACAACGTATAAACCTGCTCAATAAACTGCCCGTTACCAACATTGGCCCTGAAAGCAATTGACTTGCCAGGAGTCTCGCCTGTGGTTACAGTACGAACATCAGTAGGAGTAAAGTATAGATCAGACAGTTTAACGGTTTTACCGTCCTTTGTCGAGAAGGCTACATCTGTCTCACTGCTTTCCTTGTCGAACAGGTATAAAGGCTGATCGGTATAGGTTTTGTAATTCTTGAGTAAAACTTCTTCTACCTGGCCACCTTTGGTGTTAAAAGTTACTACCATGTTCTGGTTTTCCAGGGTTACTGTGCTTGCCTCACCGGTTGCAGCAGCGCCAAAAGCACCCAGAGCTGATGCTCTGCGGGCCTGAGCCAATGAGTCGTCTTCAGCAACTGCTATACTTTGCACCTGCTCTACCCTGGCTTTTTCCTGTACTGCCTGCTGCTGCTCAGCCTGCTTCTCCGTTCCCGAAAAGAAGAAGGAGTAAGCCAGGAGCAACACAGCAATCAATCCAAAGCCAATCGCTTGATTTCTATCCATTTACTAAAAATTCTAATTGTGTTGTGTGTATTGTGCTTATTTAGATTTAGCGTAATTATTTGCCGCTTTCACAAATTTAACAAAAAGCGGATGTGGGTTTAAAACTGTACTTTTCAATTCCGGGTGATACTGTGCTGCCACGAACCACGGGTGGTTCTGCAACTCAATTATCTCTACCAGTCCGGTGTCCGGATTGAAACCCGTAGCCATCATTCCAGCCTCTTCAAAAGCAGCTAAGTACTTGTTGTTGAACTCATAACGATGCCTGTGGCGCTCCGAAATGCGGGACTTCCCGTAAATAGAATAAGCCTTTGAACCCTTTTTTAGTTCACAAGTATAGGCACCTAATCGCATAGTTCCACCCATTTGCTTGATTTGTTTTTGATCCTCCATCATATCGATCACAGGATGTGGTGTTTCCGGATCCATTTCTGTGGAGGCAGCATTCTCTAAACCAAGCACATTGCGGGCAAACTCTACGGCTGCGCACTGCATACCCAGGCAGATGCCCATAAATGGTATATTGTTCTCTCTTACAAACCGGATAGCCTCTAGTTTTCCTTTAAAGCCACGCTCACCAAAGCCAGGTGCCACCAGTACGCCGTCCATGTCTTTTAGCAGGGAAGCCACGTTCTCGTCGTTAATATTCTCCGACTGGAACCACTTGATGTTAACTTTGCACTCGTTGGCAGAACCAGCGTGTATAAAAGACTCTACTATGGATTTATAAGCATCCGGCAGCTCTACATACTTACCCACCAGGGCTATATTTACTTCTGATAACGGGTTCTTCAGCTTGCCTAAAAACTCTTTCCAGCTATCTAAATTAGGATCAGCTTTATGCGGCAGCTTTAGTTTGCTGATCACACGCTCATCGAGCTTTTCTTTGCGCATCAGCAATGGCACGTCATAAATCGTTTCTGCGTCGATAGACTCAATGACCGAATTCTGCTTTACGTTACAGAAAAGCGCTATCTTTTTGCGCAGATCCATTGGTATATGGTGCTCTGAGCGGCAAACGAGTATATCGGGCTGCACACCTGCCTCTGAAAGGTCGCGTACTGAGTGTTGTGTCGGTTTTGTTTTTAATTCTCCGGCAGCTTTCAGGTAAGGCACCAGCGTCAGGTGTATAACGCAGGTTTCGTTTACACCAAGCTCCCAGCGAAGTTGGCGTACCGCCTCAATAAATGGCAGTGACTCGATATCACCCACACAGCCGCCAATCTCCGTTATCACGATATCATATTCGCCAGACTCCCCTAAAAGCAGCATGCGGCGCTTGATCTCATCTGTAATATGCGGCACTACTTGTACCGTTTTGCCCAAATAAGCACCCTCACGCTCCTGCATGATCACATGGTAATAAATGCGGCCAGTAGTTACGTTGTTTGCCTGGGAGGTAGGCACGTTCAGAAAACGTTCGTAATGCCCCAGGTCCAGGTCGGTTTCAGCGCCATCCTCTGTCACATAGCATTCGCCATGCTCGTACGGATTCAGCGTGCCTGGATCGATGTTAATATAAGGGTCGAATTTTTGGATGGTTACGGAGAAACCTCTTGCCTGCAGCAACTTAGCGAGAGATGCGGAAATGATACCTTTTCCGAGGGAGGACGTTACACCACCAGTAACGAAAATATATTTAGTAGCCATAAGTTAGGTTAAACTATATGGGCTACAAAGGTACTCTAATTATTTGATTTTCCTGATAAAAGACGCAGGTAGTAGATAAGCCTTAAGATATCTTTCTTAAAATTCAAGTGTAATTCGGCTTAATATCGTTGTTGGTTATTCGTTTTCCAAATGTAGAGACGCAATACGTTGCGTCATATTTGCTACAATAGTAAGCTTGATTTAACGCCAATACTTAACGGCAAGACTTCCCTGCATTACAAGTCACAATTCACCGGTGCGCTGAAGACCTGCGCCAGAAAAGATTAAAAGGCAGGGGAGTTGGCAGTATAAAGTATAAAACAAAACCGCCCCAACCAAAATGGTTGAGGCGGTTATAAAGTATAACTTAACGTAGAGACGCAATATTTTGCGTCTCCAACATTAGCTCTTCGGGTTCAGGATATTGTCAATTCTAACAAGCGCATCCTGCAGGTGATACTTTGTCATGGTGTCTTTTGCCTGCGGAATTGATCTTCTGATCTGGCTTTGCAGGGAAATCAACTCACCACGAACTACCGGACGGATATCAGACTGAGATACATCTACAGAAGTACCTCCTCTGCCAGCACGACCAGCTGCTGAAGACTGCTCCTGATCTTTCATCAGGTAAGCCATGCGCTCCAGGTAACCGCGCTGCAGGCTTCTGCGATAGGTATCAATTGATTTACCAGCATTTAGCTCAGACCAGACACCACCGCGAAGGTCAGACATCATCTCTGTTAACGTATAGGTTTTGTTACCTAACATCGCCTGCGCTTCAATCATACGGGCCATTCTGCCGGCATCCAGCACGTTGTTCAGGATGTTGGTCTGTGCATTGCTTACACGCTCAACAGCACCTGCCGCTTCTATTTTGCGCAGAATGTTATCGTCTAACATCCAGGTTGGCGTACTGAAGCCTTGCTCGTTCAGGAACGAAAGGGCACGCTTCTGCTTTTCCTTTGGTACAAAAGTATACACATCGCCTTTCTGGTCGTAGGTCTTGTAGTTTTCGTATACCCCACCAATGTTTGCCGTAACGTGGCCCATGTAGCGATTCCACTGGCCAAGTACCTGGCCGTACATTTCCTGCAGGTCTGTGTAGTTCTTGTTATCCTCTTTTGTCCACTCGATCAGGTTCGGCATAACGCGCTTCAGGTTCTTGATACCGTAGCTGCTGGCCAGCATCGCATCGTCACCTAAATCTTCTGTTTGAGAAGACGGGTCTACAGGGTTGCCCTGCTGACGACCAAAGCGGTACATCGGGTCGTTCTCGTGCTGACGGATCCAGCTACTTAGTTTAGCAACGTTATCGTGTCCTTTTGTTTCCGGGAAGTAAGTATAACCCCACTTCACAGAGTGTTTGTCGTAGATACCGATGCCTGGCATTAGAGCCACACCCTTGTCTTCCGGCTGCGCCACGTAATTAAAGCGGGCATAGTCCATGATAGATGGGGCAGTACCCATTGTTTTGGTAAACTCAGGATCGCGTAGTTTCTCTACCGGGTAGGCAGCACTGGAACCCATGTTGTGAGGCAAACCTAAGGTATGGCCTACTTCGTGAGCCGAAACGAAACGGATCAGCTCACCCATAACCTCGTCCTTGAACTTGATGCCACGGGCATCCGGGTTAACGGCAGCTGTCTGGATAAAGTACCAGTTGCGCAGCAGGTTCATTACGTTGTGGTACCAGCCAATGTGGCTCTCCAGAATCTCGCCTGAACGTGGGTCGTGTACGTTTGGTCCGTAAGCGTTCTGCGTTTCAGAAGAGAAATAGCGGATAACTGAGTAACGCGCATCTTCAGTGCTGAACTCCGGATCTTCTTCATAAGAAGGCGGGTCTTTGGCAACAATGGCATTTTTAAAGCCGGCCGCCTCAAAAGCTTTGTTCCAGTCTTCAACGCCCTGCTTTAAGTATGGGCGCCATTTCATTGGCGTAGCCGGGTCTATATAGTATACAATCTGCTTTTTAGGTTCAACCAGTTCGCCACGGGCATAAGCAGCCTCGTCTTTCGGCTCCAGTCTCCAGCGTACAATGTAACGGCGCTTGGCGGCACGTTGCTCGTCTGTGCCAAAGTCTGTCTGGCTGATGGTAAAGAATCCAACGCGCTGATCAAAAGAACGTGCTGGCATTGGTGTTTTAGGCAACAGGAGCATTGAGTGGTTTAGCTCCAGCGTAATAGTACCTGTGCTTGAGTTTGCCGGTGCATCAGTAGCCTCATAGGTCATCAAAGAACGTGCTTCAACGTTTATCGGGAAGCTTTTAACGCTCTCAATAAATGAACGTTTGTCGTCCAGCTTACGCACTTTATACTGTTCGCGTCTTCTTTTATCCAGGCCGAGCGGGGTAATATCCTTCGAGAAGAAATCTGTAACATCAATTACCTGTGTGCCAGGGCCGAAGGCTTTGATATCAAAAGCATGAATTACAGGAGCCAGGTTAGAGTTTTGTACAGAGTGGTAAATCTCCAGTGTATCTGCGGCAACGTTCTGGTAAGAGATCACACGTAGCAGGATGTTATTGCCTTTGCGTTCCCAACGTAACATCTGCCTGTTCAGCTCCTCACCGCCATAACCGATATCAGTGGCAGTTTTGGCAATGCGGCTTACCATCAGCATGTCGCGGTTAAGCAGGGTGTCCGGAATCTCGTACAGGTACTTATCGTCGATCTTGTGCACTTTAAAAAGACCTTCGTCAGTAATGGCTCTTGAGGTAACTACCTCGTTGTAAGACTTTGGCTTGCCGTCGTCTTTCTTAGGGGCTTGTGTTGGTGCTGTGGCAGTAGTTTCCTGCTTTGCTTTTTTCTTCTTTTTGCTCTTCTGGGCAATTGCCGACGACGGTGCTATGGTTGCACCAGCCAACAGTAATGCAACCAGCGGAGCAAAACGTAGATTTTTACTCATAATAGGGTGATTAGTTAGTGATTAAGGATTAGATTGTATTAGTTTTTTGAATGTAAGAAATAAAAGTCACAACATCTGTTTCTGTTGCAGCTTTTGTTAAGACTAGGAATGGGGGAGATGGTTTAACGAGGAATCAGGATTTGCAGGATTATTGGTTGGACCAGGTGCTGCAAAAAAATCCTGTCCATCCAATAATGCTAAAAATCCTAGTCTAGAGATCCAACGTTAACTGATAGCCTTCCTGCAATCTGTCATGTTGGTAGAGCAGGCTGCTGACAGATACACCCAGTAGCCGGACTGGTTCTAAAGGGAGTTGGGGTGTGAGCAGTAAATCTCTGGCAATAGTATAAATAGCATCGGGACTACTGAACTCGCTCAGAAATGTTTTGCTGCGGGTGTTCAGGGTAAAATCGAAATACTTGATCTTGAGTGTGACGGTTTTGGCGGTGGCTTTCAGACGTTCCATATCTTGGGCAACTTCCTGGCAAAGCTTGTCTATCTGCAAAAGCATGTCATGTTCCTCTATCAGGTCAACGTCAAAGGTGCGTTCCGAGCCAATGGATTTCCGGATGCGGTGTGGTTGCACGTCACGGTCGTCCTGGGCTCGGGCAATGCGGTAGTAGTAGCGGCCCACTTTACCGAAATTACGCACCAGTTCTTCCTCACTGCGTTCCCTCAAATCGGCGCCGGTAAGTATGCCCATACTTTGCATTTTGGCAGCTGTAACTTTTCCTATGCCATGAAATTTTTCGATAACCAAACCCGCCACTAGTTCCTCTGCTTTATCCGGAGCGATGAGCGTAAAGCCGTTCGGCTTGTTCATGTCGGAGGCGATCTTGGCCAGAAATTTATTGTACGACACGCCGGCTGATGCTGTAAGGCCTGTTTCCTCGAAAATTCGCTTCCTGATTTCCTGGGCAATGATGGTGGCAGAGGGCATGCCTACTTTGTTCTCGGTTACGTCAAGGTATGCTTCATCTAACGATAGTGGTTCTACAAGGTCGGTGTAGGAATGGAAAATTTCTCTAATCTGTCTTGAGACGGAGCTGTATACTTCAAACCTTGCTTTCACAAAAATCAGGTGCGGACATCGCTGGGCTGCAATTTTAGATGCCAGCGCAGAGTGCACGCCATACTTTCGGGCCTCGTAGCTGGCAGCAGCCACCACGCCCCTTGCTCTGGAGCCACCCACCGCCACAGGCTTGCCACGCAGCTCCGGGTTGTCGCGCTGCTCCACCGACGCAAAAAAAGCGTCCATATCAATATGGATGATCTTACGGAAAGGTGTTATCAAGAGGAACGAAATATTTAGGCCTGGCTGGTTCTTAAAAAGCTGTAAGCATAGGTTACCGCCATACTTGCGCTGGCAGTACAAAGATACGCAGCCCGGAAAGTTTTTTAGCAACTATACTTACATATTCCCCTAGGTATACTTTTTTAAGTTTATATTTTACTGAAAGGCCATACTTTTTTATCAGCCTATAGCCCCTAAATTAAAGTAAAACTATACTTTGGGGTTATGCATTAACAGATGCGCCCTCAAGTAACCTGATCTCTGGTGTACCAACAACTCCTGCGCGCTTCATGGCCTCTTTCAAATCATCAGATTCGATAAAATCCAGTGCCCTGTTGTCATTTTTAGCTTCAAACAAGAGAATAACTTCGTTGTGATTATACTTATTCTGCAGCAGGTATACTTCATGCAAACCTGCTGCATCTCTCACATTTTTGTGCTCGTCGTAAACTGTTTTCCACTTGTTAAAGTCGTTTACCTCATGCTTGATTAAGATATATCCCATTTTAATGTGATTTATGTTTATACTTTGATTTTCGTTGAACTGGCTTTAAGGATGCAGGTACTGGTATAGCGTAGTCCAAATTGCCTGGCGTTGTACTAAGCAAGGTTACTCCGGACCTGCAGGGTAAGTAGCAGGCCCGGAGTAAATCTTTCCCTATCTGAGTCAGGCCATGGCCGGTTTTATATTCTGGTTAACCCTGAACAAGTTATCTGGGTCATACTTCCGTTTAATCTTTGCCAGTTTATCATAATTGCCGCGGTATGTGGCGCGTATGCGTTCATCGCCTTCTTCCATCATAAAGTTTATGTAAGCACCTTCCGAGCAATAAGGGTGAAGGGCATCGTAGTATTCGCGGGTCCAATCTGTAATTTTCTGTCTGTTAGCAGGGTCTGCATCCACACCTACAATTACTTCTGCCCAGTTGGCATCCCGGTAACTCCAGGCAGTGGCGTCTGACTTAACATCATGCACGGCACCGTTAATAGGGTATAGGTGCATCGAAGAACCCATACTTGGCAGGTTACGTCCGTGGGCAATGTGCAGGTCTATGGCTTCGTCGCTTAGTTTTTCTACAAAATCGGCTTTCCAGTACCATTGCTGGCCGGCAGGGTACAGCGCATCGAACATACTTTGCAGGGCAGGGTGCGGAATTGGGCCTGTAAGATCTACGGCAGGTGGCGGCAACTGATTTTTTATTTCTTTTAATACTTGCGCCCCTTTATCCAGCGGACCAGTGTAGCACCAAATGATGCCGCCCAAAATCTTAAGATGGTGCTCTTTAGGGAAAGGCTCTACAGGCGGTACCTGCACAAAGGCAAAAAATCCGTTCAGTTCTCTTGGTGCTTTTAGTATAAACTCACGGTACCATTGCATCACCTGTTTTACATGGTCCATTTCCCAGAGCGTTGGGCCGGCATAATCTATACTTACCGGGTGCAGCTTAAAGAGGAAGGAGGTAACTACTCCAAAATTGCCGCCTCCTCCGCGAATTGCCCAGAACAGGTCCGCGTTTTCTGATTCGCTGGCCCGCACAAAGCTGCCATTGGCCAGCACCATTTCTGCCTCCAGCAAATTATCTATGGTTAAGCCATACCTGCGACTTAAATACCCAATTCCCCCACCCAGGGTCAGACCGCCTACACCTGTGGATGAGATAATGCCGCTCGGTACCGCCAGTCCAAAAGTATGGGTAGCATGATCTACTTTGCGCCAGGTACATCCGCCCTCCACGCGTGCCGTTTTCCGGTCCGGGTCTACACGCACACTATCCAACCGCGACAGGTCTATCACCAACCCATCATCGCACATGCCCAGGCCGGCACCATTGTGTCCGCCGCCCTTAATGGCAACAAGCATATTATTTTCGCGGGCATAGTTTACGGCAAATACCACATCGGCCACATCCTCACAGCGGGCTATCATACGAGGGTGCTTGTCTATCATGCCATTGTATACTTTTCTGGCCTCGTTATAATCCTCGTCTGTTTGCTGTATGAGCCTACCAAGTAAACCGGCTTTTAAATCCTTAACTGTGCTATCTTCCATCGTGGTTATCCCTTTCTTTTTAGTGAAGGATTGCACCATGTTATAAAGGGAGTGGGGTGATGACGAGATGTAGAGATGCCTTGAATTAACCTGGTGCAACCTGGTATAATTTTCAGAATAATTTACAGTATTTATACGATGTTAGCAGCCGTATGGTAGGCGAATGGGGAATTAGTACGTGACCACACCCTGACCGCAGTCGGATGCAACAGCGATCAGGGTTAATAGCAATATGTTGCAGATATATTTTACAGAGCAGGTGCGCTTACAGAGAGTGTAATGTTTTCGATGAGCTGCATGAGGCTGGTAGGGTATACCCCAACATAAACTAAAAGTACAGCCAGCAGTGCGATAGTTATGCCACTTACCAGGTAAGCCGATGGATGGAGCGCCTGACGTTCGCGGCCAGCGTTGGTCTGGTAAAACATAACAGCAATGATCTTAATATAATAGTATAAACCGATGACACTATTGAGGGCCAGCATTACTACCATTAGCCACAGATCAGTTTTAACACCTGCCGCCAGCACATAAAACTTGCCTACAAAGCCTGCCGTTAACGGAATGCCAGCCAGTGAAAGTAACATGGCCGTAAACGCAGCTGCCGTCCAGGGGCGTCGCCAGAGCAAGCCGCGGTAATCTTCCATCTGCTCCGCATCGCGTTCTTCATCCGAAAGCAGGGTTATGATGCCAAAAGCGCCCAGACTTGTAATAAAATAAGCCACCAAATAAAATGTAACCGCTTCTACTCCCAAAACATTACCCGCCAGAAAAGCCACCAGTACATAACCCAGGTGCGCAATGGAAGAATAGGCCAATATACGCTTTACGTTGTTTTGCATCAGTGCAAGTATGTTGCCTATAAACATAGAGGCAATGGTAATTATGGTGAAAATAAGTATAAGCGCAGGGTAGTTAAAGCCATTGGTCTCTAAAAAGAACCGGATCAGCAGGGCTACCATGCCACCTTTGGAAACTGTGGCAATAAAGGCCGTAACAGGGGCAGGAGCACCCTCATACACATCCGGCGTCCACATATGGAAAGGCACCACGCCTAGCTTAAAGCCAACCCCGATCACCATCATCCCGAACCCGACCAGAAGTATAAGTGGTGTTTCCTGGAAAGCAGACAAAGCGATGCCAATCTCCGTAAAGCCCATGGTGCCTGTTACAGCATATACCAGGGCCATTCCGAAAAGCAGGAAAGCAGAGGACAAGGCGGCAAGTACAAGGTATTTGATGCCGGCTTCGTCTGAGCGTTCACGGGTACGCAGGTAGGCAATTAGGCCATAAAGCGATACGCTGAGTACCTCCAGTCCCAGAAACAAAGAGGCAAAGTGATTGCTGATCACCATCACGCAGGCACCCAGGGTTGCCAGAATGTGCAGGATATAGTATTCCTCTTTCCGTTCTTCGCGCTGCTCAAAGTAAGCGTACGAAAGCATGGCCACCACCAATGAGGATAGGAGTATAAGTCCGATATAGAACAATGCAAAGCTATCGATCACAAATAGCGGCCTGATGTAGTATGGCTCATCGTATCCGATCTCGAACAGCGAAGCAAAGGCTGCAATAAGAGATAGTAGCGTGATGATGTATATGATCTTATGGTAGCGTTTTACTGCAATTACCAGCATCGTGATGAGCGAAGCCATTACAAGTATAAGCAACGGCATCAGGTATATAAAATCATTTAAGACCATAAGCGCCTCCCTTATTTTTGAGTTTATTTAGTTGCGAAAGAGAATCTGCAGGCTGAAGTATAAGTTGAGGTTGCTCCAGCGAAATGGTTCTGTCTTCAGGCACATTGGTGTAGGCCTGCAGTTGCTCGTCGATAGATGGTTTCGCTGTGTCGATTACCGGTTGCGGGTACAGGCCTAGCCAGAGGATCAGCAGCACCATCGGTACCATGATCAGCATTTCACGGGCAGACAGATCATGGATGATATGATCTGTCAGGTTCTGTCCATAAAATATTTTCTTGAGTATGCGCAGCGAGTATGCGGTTGCCAGCACCAGGCCGATGGTGGCAAAAACCGTTAGCCAGTTGTTAGCCTGCCAGCTACCAACCAGGGTCAGGAATTCTGCGATAAAGTTGCCCAACCCCGGAAGCCCCAGCGAAGCCATCACAAACACCATGGCGATCACACCCATTTTAGGCGCCGTAGCCCAGAAGCCACCCATCTTTCTGATGTCGCGGGTATGAATGCGATCATACAAAAAGCCGGCAAGTATAAATAGTGCACCTGTGCTTAAACCGTGCGTGATCATCTGCATAACCACACCTTGCAGCGCGAGTTCGTTAAAGGCAAAAACACCCAGTATTACAAAACCCATGTGGCTTACCGAAGTATAGGCTACCAGTCGTTTGAGGTCGGTTTGGGAGTAGGCAAGTATGGCCCCGTAAAGTATACCGATCACGCCCAGCAGCATGGCCCAGGGCGCAAAAGCCTGAGCAGCCTCCGGAAAAAATGGAAGCACAAAACGAAGCAGTCCATAAGCACCGGTTTTAAGCAGCAGTCCGGCAAGTATAACGCTACCGGCCGTTGGTGCCTGTGAGTGTGCATCGGGTAACCAGGAATGGAACGGCACCACCGGAAGCTTTACCAGGAAGGCAGCCAGGAAACCAAACATCAGCCACATGCCCACAGCAGGAGAGAAGCTGGTACCCAGCAATTCAAAGTAGTTAAAAGTATAAACTCCTGTCTGGGAGCCATGTATAAAGTATAAACTAAGTATAGCCAGGAGCATTAAAAGTCCACTTGCCTGCGTAAAGATGAAAAACTTGTAAGCTGCGTAGGTTCTGTTCTCATGCCCCCAGATACCGATGAGGAAGTACATCGGTATCAACATCACCTCCCAGAAGAAATAGAAGAGGAACAGGTCCATGGTCAGGAACACACCAGTAATGCCAGCCAGTACCCACAGCAAGTTAAAATGGAAGAAGCCGACTTTGTTGTAGATTTCGTTCCAGGAGACCAGCACAGCTATAAAACCCAGCACAAACGTTAGCAGCAGCATAAGCAGGCTCAGTCCATCCAGGGCCAGGTCAAAGCCAACACCCCATTGCGGAATCCATTCTATGTTCAGTTGCATGAGCCAGGCACCTGTAGCCTTAGGGTTTGCTGCCGGTTCTGCCAACCAGATCCAGGCTGCTAGGGCCAGGTTAGGAAGTATGGCCAGCAGGGAGATCCAGCGGGGCAGGGCATCGTTTATCCTTCCGGAAAGCCAGGCAAGTATACCACCTACCATTAGTATTACGATCATCCAGAGTAGTATCATAGCAGCATGCTTATAGTTACAATAAGTATGGCACCCACCAGCACACCCATCATGTAAGTGCGCAGCATTCCGGTTTGGGTGCGTGAGAACACGCTGTTTAGCCAGCGGGTAAAGTTGGCCAGTCCGGTATAAAAGAAGTCAATTCCATCGTTGCGGTTTACTTTAGACAGATAAACAAACGGACGAACAAACAAGGCATCATAAAGCGCATCGAAACCCCAGCCGGAATACCAGAAACGGTGCAGGCTCATGGCGAATCTGGACCGCTCAATGCTCTGTACCAGGTGCGGTTTTTTAAGATAGAACAGGTAAGCGATGTAAATGCCCGAAAGTGCCACCAATGCTGCCACGATCTGGAAAATCCATTCGATGGTAGAAAGGCCTTCGTCGATCACAATAACAGGCAGCACCGGCTCCAGGTAATTCGTGAAAAGCGTAAAGTGGGCAAAGTTGTGCGGCAACTCTATAAAACCGCCGAATACAGAAAGTA
This sequence comes from Pontibacter aydingkolensis, assembly GCF_019443125.1. GTDB lineage: Bacteria > Bacteroidota > Bacteroidia > Cytophagales > Hymenobacteraceae > Pontibacter > Pontibacter aydingkolensis. Next base: position 29,943 of record NZ_JAHYXK010000017.1, read on the forward strand.
TGGCCAGTACGACCAAAGGAAGCTTTATCCAGAATCCCGGCATGTGGCTGATGTACGTTTTCTCTTCCCCGAAAAAAGTGATGAACACCATCCGGAACGTATAAATAGAGGTAACAAAAGCTCCCAGTAAAGCTGCAATGTAAAGTATAATACTCCCGCGTTCTCCTGCCAACCCAAGCCACAGAATCTGGTCTTTACTATAAAATCCGGCGCTTATCAAAGGCACAGCAGCCAGCGAGGCAGAACCAATCAAAAAGGTCCAGAACACAATGGGCATTTTGTGGCGCAGGCCTCCCATCTTAAACATGTCGTGCTCGTGGTGCAATGCCATGATTACTGCTCCGGCTCCAAGGAAGAGTAGGGCTTTAAAAAACGCATGGATCATGAAGTGGAACACCGCGGCTGACCAGGCACCAACGCCCAAAGCCAGGAACATGTAGCCGATCTGGCTGATGGTGGAGTAGGCGAGTACCCGTTTCAGGTCGTTTTGCGTGAGGGCTGTAAAGCCAGCTATAAGCAAGGTGGCAGCACCGATAAAAGCTACTACCATCTGGGCAGTAGGAGCCAGCTCGAACAGCACGTAGGTTCTGGATATTAAGTATACGCCAGCCGTAACCATGGTTGCTGCATGTATGAGCGCACTAACAGGAGAGGGGCCGGCCATGGCATCGGGTAGCCAGGTCTGCAAAGGCAACTGCGCCGATTTACCCACCGCGCCACCTACCAGCAGCAGCGCCACCAGTACGGCAGTCTGTGAGCCAACCGACCAGGTTTGAGGTGCCTGCGTAAGAATTTCCTGAATATTTAATGTGCCAAAATACTGGAAGAGCAGGAACAGGCCAATGGCCATAGCCGTATCGCCTACACGTGTGATGATGAAGGCCTTTCGGGCAGCATATCCATTGGCCGGCTCACGGTACCAGAATCCGATCAACAGAAAACTGCACAATCCCACACCTTCCCAGCCTAAGTATAAAAGCACCAGGTTATCAGCCATCACCAATACCAGCATGGCACAGACAAACAGGTTCATGCTTGCAAAGAAGCGTGAGTAATCGGCATCTTCGGCCATAAACTCGGCAGAGTATAAATGAATGAGAAAACCGACAAAGGTGATCACGAAAATAAACACCATCGTAAGCGCATCCATATGGAAGCCTATACTTGGGTTAAAGCCTGCCACGTTAAACCATTGCCACACTTGTTGATCGTACATGGCAACGCCATCTGATAAAAACTGCAGGCCTAAAAGTATGGTTAATAGTGCCGAGCCCCCCACACTGCCAGCACCTATTACTGGCACCAAAGCACGCGGCATTTTAAGTCCGAAAAGTATAAGCAGGGTTGCCCCAAGTAAGGGCAGGGCGGGAATAAGCCAGATCAGATTTTCCATAATTTATCCTCTCATTCTACTTGCGGCATCGCTGTCCAAGGTTTTTAACTGGTGATACAACTGAAGTATAAGCGCCAGACCCACAGATACCTCTGCGGCTGCCATGGTAAGTATAAATATGAACATGATCTGCCCATCGGGTTGGGCCCAGCGCATGCCTGCCACAATAAAGGCCAGGCCAGCAGCATTGAGCATGATCTCTACCGAGATGAGCATAAAGATGATGTTGCGCCGGATGAGCACCCCAAATAAGCCAAGTATAAAAAGTATGGCCGCTAATAGCAGTCCGGCTTCCATGCTTACTCCGTTCATTGTGCTGCCTCCTTTTCCAGAAATCGGTGAATAACTTTTTTATTCTGACGGCCCAGATGATAAGCTCCTACGATACCAGCCATGAGCAGCATGCCACACAACTGGACTCCCAGCATATAAGGCCCAAATAACGCGATACCAACCAGCCGTGCATCTACAGCCACAACGGCAGTTTGCTGAAATTCAGCAGCCGTGAATATGTACACCAACTCAGCCAGCAGCACCGCTGAAAGTATAGCCGGCCCTATCCAGATGCGGGGCTTCAGCCATTCTTCCTCTGTTTTTACTGATTCTGCATTCAGGTTCAGCATCATGATCACGAAGATGATAAGCACCACAATGGCTCCGGCGTAAATAATGATCTCGAGGGCAGCCATGAAGGGAGCCCCTAGTGTGAAGAACACCACCGCAATTGCCAGAAAAGACACCACTAAGTATAACAGTGCGTGTATCATGTTGTACCTGGTGATAACCATGACGGTGGAAAGTATGGCAACAGCTGCCGCGATGTAAAATGTCAGTTCCATGGCCTTATGGTAATAAGCTTTTGATATCTACCGGAGGAGTTTCGTTCTCTGCCTCTCCTTTGTCTTTGCCGCCGATGGCCATACCGGCCACCTTGTAGTAGTTGTAGCCGTGGTACTTGCCCTCTCCGTTTATGAGCAGATCATCTTTCTCGTACACCAGGTTCTGGCGGTTGTATTCTCCCATCTCAAAATCTGGTATAAGTTGTATGGCATAAGTAGGGCAGGCCTCTTCGCAGAAGCCGCAGAAAATGCAGCGCGAAAAGTTTATTTGGAAAAACTCCGGATAGCGCCTGCCGGTTGGATCTTCGGTGGCTTGCAGTGCAATGCAATCTACGGGGCAGGCTGCAGCGCACAGGTTACAGGCCACGCAGCGTTCGCCGCCGTCGGGGTCGCGGGTAAGTACAATGCGGCCACGCCAACGGGGAGGCAGGTAGTTTTTCTCTTCAGGGTAAAGTACGGTGTCACGCTTATGGAAAGCATGTAAAAACGTGAGCCACATGGTACGCAGTAAACTAAACATATTCCTGCTCCTTTCTTAAAGTGTATTTTATGCTATATTTCTTACTGTCATTTCGAATGGAATGAGAAATCTGAATACTTTTACAGAACAAAATAATCCAGATTTATCCCGAAGGTCGAAATGACAATTGTTATTCACTCATTCACTCACCCATTCATTCAAAATCATTCTCCCAGCCACAACAACACTCCACCTGTAACCACCAGATTTAGCAGTGTTAAGGGTAACAGTATCTTCCAGCCGTACTCCATTAACTGGTCGTAGCGGGGGCGTGGAAGCGAGGCACGGAGAAGTATAAACACGCTGATAAACGCAAAGACCTTAAGTATAAACCAGACAATAGGCGGCAGTAAATCAGGGCCCAGCCAACCTCCAAAGTATAACAGCACCACCATGCAGGAGATAAGCGTAATGCCCATGTACTCTCCAATAAAGAAGATACCGAACTTCATACCCGAATACTCCGAGTGGAAACCGGCACTCAGTTCACTTTCCGCTTCAGGAATATCAAAGGGTAGGCGGTGCGTTTCGGCTATACCGGCGATAAAGAAGATTACAAAGCCCAGCAATTGCGGAATAAAGAACCACAATCCGCGTTGCGCCTCCACAATCTCTGTTAGGTTAAAAGAGCCGCTCATCAGCACCACACCCATCAACGACAAACCCATGAAAACTTCGTAAGAAATCATCTGTGCCGCGCCGCGCATGGCACCCAACAAACTATACTTGTTATTGGATGCCCAGCCTCCAAGTATGATACTGTAAGCACCCATCGACGACATAGCCAAGAAAAACAACAGACCAATGTTGAGGTCTGCCACTACAATGCCGGGGGCAAAAGGTACTACCGCGAAAGCCATCAGCACAGAGGCCATCACAATAGCCGGGGCAATGATAAACACTGGCTTATCGGCAAAAGGCGGAATCCAGTCTTCTTTAAAAAACAGCTTCAGCGAGTCGGCCAGCACGATAAACAACCCGAAAGGCCCGGCGCGGTTAGGGCCGTAGCGGTCCTGCCAGAGGGCCAGCATGCGCCGTTCCACCCAGATGAGCCCTGCTGCCACATTAAGCAGCGCAAACAGCACACCGCCGATGATCAGGAGATAGGTTGAGGTTGCTTCTTCCATGATATTTCCCTGTTTAAAATACCCCATGCCGGTAACGCCGCAAAAGGCAAACCTGGCAAGCCAATTGGTAATCCTGCTGCTCCACGCGCTATAAACGAACCCGTTTTTACAGGCAACTGGTAAACTTGTTCTTCAATTTTAAAGGCTAAGGTATCGCCTTCTGCCAGATTCATTTCCTGTGCATCGTGGCTGTTGAGCATCACGTATGGTTCCGGCGATTTTTCCAGTATACCTTTGGTGTGGACACTTAACTCTTCTGTTCCGAAAGTATGGTAAAGCGGTACCAGGAACAGGTGCCTGTCGAGTGGCTGGAAATGTTCCGGGGCTTCATTGAAATGTGTACTTCTGCTTTGGAGTGTAGGCTTGATGAGTCTTGCTCCCGGATCGCCGCCTCGTAATGGTCCGCCTACCTCCAGTTGATACTTATTAATGGCCTGCACCGAGTTCCACCCCGGCGACCAGTAAAATGGTATGATGGAGGATGGGGCCTGTCCGCGGTAACCTTCCATAGTAAAGCTTAGCGCTGAGTCCGGGTCTTCGGCAGGTTTTGGCTCACTCACGTTGTTAACCGCGTTCATGGCGGTGCGTCCGCTAAAGCGATGGGTGGCGCGGGGTATTTTCTGGCCTGCAATCCGGAATTCTGCAGGTGGCGTTATACTTTCTATACCTATCAGATTAGGATGAGCAACTACCATGGCAGGAAGCAAATCGTCGAAATGTTCCCATCCGCGCATGTGCTGGTGTTGTACCTGGTCGCCAAGCTGTATGAGCCAGCGCCAGCTTTCCTGCATATCTTCTGTAGTAGGGTATACCTGGTAAAAGCGTTGTGCCCGGCCTTCGTTGTTCACTAATGTTCCGTCAGATTCAGCATAAGTGCCAGCAGCAAATAGCACGTCTGCCCGTTCTGTTGTTTTGTTGTGCAGCGAGTCCAGCACGATCACATGCTTACACTTGTCGAAGAACTTGTTTACCTGTGCGGCGCTTGCTCTGCGGTAAAGGTCATTTTCCAGGATGATCACTGTATCTGCGTAACCATTACCAATAGCATCGAAGGCAGACTCCAACCTGTGACCTCCCAGCATATCTAGCCCAATGCTGTTGCATTCAGGGGCAGTAAGCATGATACCGACATCTTTGCCTTTGGCCTTAAGCGCATTGCCAATGTTAGCAGCCGCTTTTATTATACTTTCGCGTCCGCCATGGGTGCCGGAAATAACTGCTGGTTTTTGTGCAGATAAAAGAGTATCGGCAATTTGCTTTGCCAGCCGTTGTGTTTGTTCGCTTACATCGTGCACTGTAATCTCTTCACCGGCAATAATGCTTGCAACTATAAAACCGAGCCGGGCAATCTCGGCGGGTGTTGCATTAAAGGTTTCAGTGGCAATCTCATCAAGTTTCGTAGGTTGGAAAGAGGCGATAAACAGCGGTCCTTTTTTGTCCTGAATCAGTTCACGCACAGCCGCGTCCTGCCACATGGGAAAACCTGCTTTGGGTACATCTTCCAGCATGGGTTGCTGCCTGACAGATTGCCTTACAGCCAGGTCGAGCATAGGGGCAGTATTGGTCAGGTCTTCACCAAGTATAAACACGGCATCGCAACGCTCCACTTCTTTCAGCGAAAGTATGTGAGCCTCTGTTTGCTGCAAAACTTCCAGGTTAAACTCTACCAGGTCGTGGTCCGGCTCTGAAACACCCTGGTAAAAATGCTCGTCGCCAACCAGTGTCTTTAAAGCAAAGTTAGATTCCATAGAGGCACGCGGTGAACCAATGCCGATTACCCTGCCATTACGGATCATTTTTGCTGCTTCTTCCAGGGCTATACTTTTGCTTGTCGACTCAGGCAGTTTACTTCTTACCAACGGCTTGCGCACACGGCTGGCGCTGTTTACAAACTCATATCCAAAGCGGCCACGGTCGCAGAGGAAGTAACCGTTTACTTCGCCGTTAAACCTCGTGGTGATGTTGCGCAGCGTGCCGTAGCGTTCGCCGGCAATGGTGTTGCAACCGAGGCTGCAGTGCTGGCAAACAGAAGGTGCTGTGGTAAGGTCCCATTTACGGGTATAGTGCTCTTTCAGCGTTTTGTCGGTGAATACGCCGGTTGGGCATACTTCTGCCAGGTTGCCGCTGAACTCGCTTTCCAGCATGCCGTCTTCGTGACGCCCAAAGTATAAATGGTTGTGTGCGGCAAATACATCCAGGTCTTTTCCGCCGGCATAGTCTTTATAGTAGCGCACGCAGCGGTAGCACTGTATGCAGCGGTTCATCTCGTGGTTCAGGAACGGACCCAAGTACTGGTTACGGTAGGTGCGCTTCTCAAACGTATACTTTCGGTAGTTGTGTCCGGTCATCACAGTCATGTCCTGCAGGTGGCAGGAGCCGCCCTCGTCGCACACGGCACAGTCGTGGGGGTGGTTGGTCATGAGCCAGCCTATGATGTTGCTCCTGAAATCCTTTGCCTGCGGGTTTTGGATGGAAAGCCGCAGGCCATCGCGCACCGGCTCCATGCACGACATGATCAACCTGCCAACTGTATCGTTTTCGTCTTTAAATACTTTTACTGCGCATTGGCGGCAGGCACCTACTGAGCCCATAGCCGGATGCCAGCAAAAGTATGGCAGGTCTTCGCCAAGGCTCAGACATGCCTCCAACAGGTTTTTGCCTGGCTTTACCTCAAACGGCTGGCCGTCTATGAATATGGTTACCTTTGGTGCTACTTCTTCCATGGACATCTTTTTTCTGTGATATGCCGTTCAAAATCAGCTCTGAAATATTTGAGGGCGCTTTGCAGAGGCTCCATTGCGCCAGGTGCCAGGGCACAAAAAGTGTTGCCAGGCCCTAAAAACTGTGTATGAAAGTCAAGGATATTTAAGTGTTCCGGTTTACCTTCGCCGCGCTCCATGGCCAGTAAGATCTTCTCAACCCACGGCAGGCCTTCCCGGCATGGCGTACAGAAACCACACGATTCCTGCGCAAAGAAATGCTGCAGGTTAAGCACAAACCCAACCGGACAGGTTTTATCATCCAGAATGATCATGGTGCCGGTACCCATACGGCTGCCTGCCTTGGCTACAGACGCATAATCCATCTTCACATCCAGGTGCTCCTCTACCATAAAGTCTGTGGAGGCCCCGCCAGGTAAAAGACCTCTGAACTTAAGTCCGTCTTTCATACCGCCGGCGTAGTCTTCAAGCAACTCCCGCACCGTTACGCCCATAGGTAATTCCCAAACGCCAGGCTTTTTTACCCTGCCGCTGATGCCGTATATCTTGGTGCCGGCATCTTCGGAGTTGCTTATACTTTTAAACCACTCGGCGCCTTTGTTTACGATATGCGGCAGGCAGCAAAGGGTTTCTACATTGTTCACGATAGTTGGCCGGCCATACAAACCACTTACCTGCGGGAAAGGAGGTTTAGCTCTGGGGTTGGCACGTTTACCTTCCAGTGCATTCAGTAGAGCCGTTTCTTCGCCGCACATGTAGCGGCCTACGCCGGTATGCAGGTGCATGTCCAAAGTATAACCGGTACCCAAGATGTTTTCTCCGAGATAGCCGGCATCGTAGGCTTCCTGTATGGCTTTAGTAATTTCGTGGGCTGCCAGTTTGTAAGCCCAGCGCAGGAATACGTAAGAAATGTTTGCCTGTATGGCGTAAGACGCTACAATCATACCCTCGATCAACTGGTGCGGGTTGCCCTCTAGCAGCAGCCTGTCTTTAAAGGTGCCCGGCTCCATTTCATCGGCGTTGGCTACCAGGTATTTCGGGCCCGGTACATCCATCGGCACAAAGCTCCACTTCACGCCTGTACCAAAACCTGCTCCGCCACGCCCTTTCAGGTTAGAAGCTTTTACCAGCTCAGTTACTTCTGAGGGTGTCATCTGCTTCAGCACTTTTCTGACAGACTCATAGCCACCCACACGCTCATACTCTTTTAAGCTGAGAGGTTGCCTGTCTGCTACGATATGTTGGGTCAAGGGCGTTTCCATGGTAGCCATATTTTAGGCGTATTTGTTTAGTATTTCGTCCAGCTGGTTCGGTTCCAGATCTTTGTACAGGTCGTTGTCTATCATCAGGGCAGGAGCGTGATCGCAGCAGCCAAGGCAAACATTTGGTAGCATGGTAAAACGGCCGTCTGGTGTGGTTTGACCATACTGTATGCCGAGTTTAGCTGTGAGGTATTCGCGGATGTTCTCATAGCCAACAACCCAGCAACTGATGCTGTCGCAAACCAAAATTACGTGCCTGCCCACGGGTTGCCTGAAAATAAGGTTATAGAATGTAGCCACGCTATCAAGCTCCGCCGGAGACATATCCATTAGGTCTGCCACTGCTTTTATACTTTCATCCGACACCCAGCCACGGTGCTGCTGCACCACTTTTAATGCTTCGATGCAGGCTGCTTTTTTTACAGGCACAAGGGAGATCTCATGCTCGATCTTCTCTATTTCTTCGGCTGTTAGGTTTTCCATTCCAGTAGGCGTTATAAATTCTTCGATTCAGTTAATCTTGCCTGCTTCGGATTGTATCCGTAGCTTTTTGATTCTAGCAGCTGCCTCCGCTTTTGCGGATTATAAAACCGCGGCTATTATACTTTCGGATTGCAACCCCGAAAGAGCAGAGGGGTGGGTGTTGGTAGTAGGTAGTATATTTTGGTGGTACAAGTGGCGACGTACTTAAATACATGCGCCGCTTTGTACTATTTTATTCACTCATCCACTCATTCAAAACTCACACATTGCCTACCTGTCAATATCGGCCAGCACGTAATCCATGGCTCCAAGTATAGACAGCATATCCGCTACCGTATAGCCTCTGCTGATGTAGGGCAGCATTTGCATGTGCGGAAACGATGGAGTGCGAATGCGCACCCGGTACGGCGACGTATTTCCGTCGCTGGTCAGGTAGTAGCCGTTGGCGCCCTTGGTTGCCTCTATGCAGCTCATGGCCTCGCCGGCAGGTATCACAGGGCCCCAACTTACACCCAGAAAGTGCGTGATCAGGGTCTCAATATCGTGCATGGTGTTTTTTTTGACAGGAGGGGTGGTTAACGGATGATCTGCTTTATAAGGGCCCTCCGGCATGTTTTTGAGGCATTGCTCGATAATGCGCAGGCTTTGGCGCATCTCTTCTACGCGAACCACAGCACGGTCGTAGCAATCTCCGTTGGCAGCAGTTGGAATATCAAAGTCGAACATTTCGTAGCCGGAGTATGGCTGCTTCTTACGGAAGTCCCACTCCATGCCGCAGGCCCGTAAGCCCGGACCTGTTACACCCCATTCAATGGCTTCATCCAGGGTAAAAATGCCGATGCCTACGGTTCGTGCTTTAAACAGGCTGTTCTTCATTACCATGCTGTCGTACTCGCGGAGTCGTTTCGGGAAGTAATCTAAAAAGTCCTGCACCAGTTTTTCCCAGCCTTTTGGCAGGTCCTGTGCTACACCGCCTATGCGGAACCAGTTTGGATGCATGCGGCCACCGCAAATTCCTTCTATGATGTTGAATATTTTTTCACGATCTGAGAACATGTAAAATACAGGCGAAAGCTGGCCCAGGTCTTGTGCAAAAGTGCCGTACCAAACCAGGTGGCTGGCAATCCTAAACAACTCACAAAGCATGACCCTGATCACTTTCACCCGCTCCGGCACTTCAATGCCAGCCATTTTTTCCACTGCGAGCAGGTAGGCCAGGTTGTTCATTACGCCACCCAGGTAATCTACTCTGTCGGTATAAGGTATGTAAGTATGCCAGGTCTGGCGTTCGCCCATTTTCTCGGCCCCACGGTGGTGAAAGCCTATGTCCGGAATAGCATCTACAATATCTTCTCCGTCCAACTGAAGTATGATGCGCAAAACACCGTGTGTGCCAGGGTGCTGCGGACCGATGTTGAGAAACATGAAATCGCTGTCTTCGCTTTGCCGTTCCAGGCCCCATTCTTCGGGTTTAAACTGCAATGCCGCCTGCTCCAGGTCTAGTTTTTCATCAGATAGCAGGAACGGTCCCATTTCGGTGGCGCGTGAGGGATGCTCTTTCCGTAGGGGATGGCCTACCCAGGTACGTGGCATAAGTATGCGAGACAGGTGAGGGTGCCCATCGAACTTGATTCCGAACATGTCGTAGATCTCGCGCTCGTACCAATTGGCATTTTCCCAGAGGCTTGCTATACTTGGCGCTTTCGGGAATTCATCTGAGAGGGCTACCTTAAGCCTTATAAAACTGTTGCGTTCGAAGGAAAGAAGGTGGTAAACAAGTGTAAAAGTAGAGGAGGGGCTGCCGTTTCGTTTCTGATGTGTCCGCTCGTCGATGGCAGTAAGGTCGTAGAGCATTCTGTAGGGCTGCTGTATTCCTGTTTTCAGGAATTGAAGAACTTCTTTCAGCTTATCGCAGGGCAGCCAGAGGGTGAGCATGTCATCCATGGTGCTTTGCTGTGTAAACGTGTCTTCCCCGAACCGGGACTGTAGCCCGATCAGTATGCTGCTGTTATTTTCCATAAGGAGGAATGAAAAATGATTGCCTGTAACCCTTTAACTCATTGTAATGCTATGCGTGTGCTCTTTATGCTTGACTAATGATTTTACTTGTATAGTGCTTACTTAAAGTAATTTACTCTGCCGTAACAGGATCGATTACTGACTTTACCTCGCTAACTGAATTAGCAGGTATGCCTACCTGCCTGGCATGCTCCCTGATCATCTCTTCGTCAGGCGCATTGTAAATGCAGTATACTTTTTCGCCGGTAACGTAACTGTGCACCCATTGTATCTGTGGACCCAGCTTAGAAAGAACGCCACAGGATTTCTGTGATACACCTTTCAACTCTTCAGGGGATAAATTTCCGGCTCCCGGTATTTCCCGCTCAATCACATATTTTGGCATATTTATACTTTTAAAATTTTGAATCTTATACCTAATTGTTTCAAAGGGCCTGCAAACGTTAGCAGGCAAGATGCTCACAGGTCTTAAAGACACTGTGAGGTCAATACTTCTCTAACTCCTAAACTTCATCTGGCGAGCGGAATTCAGTCATGGTTTTCCAGCGTTCTTTTTTGCGTTCGTTCACTTCTATTTTGTCAGGTTTGATGATGCCTTGCTCACCAATGGTCCAGCTAAGTGGCCTACGTTCTTTGCCAACACTTTCAGCCAGCAGCATCAGGCCTTCCATAAACGCATCGGGTCTTGGCGGGCAGCCTGGTACGTACACATCCACCGGTAAAAATTTATCCACGCCCTGCACCACGCTATAGATATCATACATACCACCGCTGTTTGCGCAGGAACCCATTGAGATCACCCATTTGGGCTCCATCATCTGCTCGTGCAAACGCTTTATGATAGGGGCCATTTTAATGAAAACCGTTCCGGCAATGATCATCACATCGGCTTCACGGGGAGTACCACGAATAACCTCCGCACCAAATCGGGCCACATCATACTTTGGTGTCATGCTGGTGGCCATCTCCACAAAACAACACGATAAACCAAAGTGGAACGGCCACATGGAATTTTTGCGCCCCCAGGCCAGCAGGTCCTGCACCGTGGTAAGCATGATACTTTGCTGCACAGCTTCCTCGTAAGAACCTGTACCTTTCACGGTATTTGCCGGTGCGTTGGGTTTACTTAGCCACCATTTCATAGGCTCGTTATTAGTTGTTCGTTATTGGTTATTCGGGCAGACCTTTTAAAAATCAATCCTTTTGTCTCAGGTCCATTGTGTTTTGTCAAAAAGTCCTTTGTATAATTTAGATCGTGCTACGAGATACGTCCTTCGTCAACTGGCTTGTTCAGCAGCTTCTTATAGGCTTTCAGTATCTTTTTTCCGTCCGGGCCAAAGTCCAGGGCTCCGTTTCGCCATTCGTAGACCAACACCACCACCAGCAAAAGTATAAACACCACCACGCCTATGTAGCCGTACCAACCAAGATCCCGAAAGGCTATAGCCCAGGCAAGTATAAATACCGTTTCCACGTCGAAGATGACAAAGAGCATGGCAACAAGGTAAAACTGAGAGGAGAAGCGGAGACGTGCAGAACCGGCGCTAAGTATACCGCCTTCGTAAGGCTGCCCGGTGGCACGCTCGTTATGCTGCTGGCCAAGCACGTAAGACAGACTCATGATAAGCGCGATGAGGCTAAGCACAATGGCGCCATATACAAGCAAAGGCCACAATACCACACTATTTTCCTGAAGCATACACAACCACTCCGCCCTGCGGCGGCATTTAAGTGAAACATCCTGTGTAGGTAAGCAACACGACAAAAAACAACCCAAGTGCACATGTGTGACTTTGCCTGTATCAGATGATGAAAGGGCAACAACCTGCTTTAAGTCCTTTGTCCTTTATCATACTTTCTTTTGTCAAGCTCCCTAATTCAATTCCGAACCCTGGGCTTAACTAACCATCAGGTACCGGAAATGTAATGCTCGAGATTCTCGATTATGAATTTTTGCTCGTCGATTATATACTTCACAATGTCGCCGATCGAGATCAGGCCGACAAGGCTACCAGCTTCGAAAACAGGAAGGTGCCGGATGTACTTGGTTGTCATCAGGCTCATGCATTCTTCAAGTGTGTTGTCCGGTGTTACAGAAACCGGATGCTCGGTCATCACTTCTTTAATGCGGGTTTCTTTGGAGGCTTTGCCTTTCAGGATCACTTTGCGTGCATAGTCACGCTCCGTAAAAATGCCGGCAAAATGTTCTGTTTCGTCTAATACTACTAATGCGCCTACGTTTTTCTCCACCATCTCTTCCAGCGCGCTAAAAACAGTATCATTGGGATGAACAGCGAAAATTGAATTTCCTTTAGCTTGTAAGATACTTCTGACTGTTCCCATACTAACCTCCTGTAAATTAATGGGTAATAAGATGTGTTATTTTCGTTGTTATACGGTAATTAAAAAAAAAGGACAAAAAAATTATATAAATGTGATATTTTTTCAAAAATCTTTCCCATAACGCTCCAACCTAACTTTTTAAAGCAGGAAATTTACTGAATGGCTTAATATATCGCGTTAATGGTTAAACAGTTATCAAGGTTGGGAGTAAACTTAAAGTATACTTTACAGGCTTGCTTATGAACGATAATCAGTTACCCCAGGGATTTACTGAGATGCTAGCGTTTGGACTGGTTGAGGCATTGCTGGGACGCAGGTCACGGCGTTTTTTTATGGGTGCTGAAATACCTGACGGTGTCTTTGCCTACAAATCAAAGCACAAGCCTGTGCCTCTCTCTGAACTTGAGAAGCTGTTGGTAGTTACGGCATGCGGTGGCAACACAGGCTGGCACTACATGATACAACGGGCACAGCGGTATGCACCACACCTTTCAAACTACGCGGCTGCAGCGGGTGGGCGTACTTTCCCGTCAGCAGCGGGGTTTCATACCAGCAAGACTTTTTTTACCGATGATGAGGGTGTATATGTGCTGGATAACCGCGATGCTCCTGCAGCCGCAGACAGAAACCAGGACGGCTCTCTGGATCATGATGCTATACTTTCTGCATTAAAAAGTAATGTAAGAAAACTGCAGGATGGCCGTTTGCGCCTGCCCTCTGAGGTGCCTTACGTAGAGGCGCACAATACGTGGGTAGCCAATAAGCCGGGCACACTGCTGGTTTTTCCGGTGGCAGACCTGGCGCAGCATGTGTTGCTTAGTTTATGCTATATGCTGCAAAATGGCATGGTACTGACCGATGATATAAATAAGCGACCCATACCCGGCATCGAAAAGTATAAAGACATGGTAGACATCACCAATAACTGGAACATAACGTTTCTGGAGCAGTTAGCGCTGACCGAGGTAACCGTAGAACTATCAACCGGTTGTTATGCCGGCGCTTTAATGTTGCAGGCAATGGGTCTGGGCGGCTGGATGTACGATGGCATAGACCTGTTCAGTGTGCTGGGGGCCAGCGGTAACCCGGATGTGCCCGGCCTGGGTTTCCGGTACGATACAAACGACAACTGGCCGTATCCAAACCCAACAGGTTTAAAAGGCGTGATGGAAGGATTCTGTCCACCGCATTACCCCGACATGCGTGCAGCCGTTGAGGCAGTTTGCGACCGTAAATTCGGCAAAGGTGGGCCTTTTAACGAAGCCACTTCCGGACCATGGAAAGAAACAGCAAAAGTGCGGGGAGCAGCGCAGGTGCACGACGAACGGTTCAGAGAATGCGTTGCATTGCAGGCACAATACGTTTATGATACCTTTGGCAAGTTTCCGGCAACAGTACCCTCTATTTTTATGCTTACCTACCTGCAGGCGCACCACCTCGACCTGGAGTTCTACGATAAGTTCTACAAGCCAGGCGCGTACTTAAAAACACATGCAGATCATATGACTAAGTGGCATTAAAAGTATAAACTATCTTTTAGCTCTGAATCTTGTGGTTGTATTTGCTGCTTGAGTAACATTTATACCTGATTTACTTACTCGCGTATGGCATAAAGTATGCGCGACTTTATACTTTGGCTTGAACGGGTTACTGGGCTTAGCGCTGAGTTTTATGAACACCTGTTTTTAACGCTGGCTGTGGTGCTGGGGCTATGGCTGGTTAGTACCCTCGTGTTGCAGGTTGTTTTTAAAAGGGAAAAGGACATACGCAAGCGGTACAAGTGGCGCAAGTTCACAAACTATATCATTACCATTGCCGGATTGCTGTTTCTTGTAAATGTCTGGTTTGGGGGATTCAGGTCTATCGCAACTTTTATGGGATTGCTCTCTGCCGGCTTGGTTCTGGCTTTGCGCGAACCACTTTTAAATATTGCAGGCTGGCTCATTATCATCTGGAAGCGTCCGTTCAGGATAGGAGACAGAATTCAGGTGGGAGAGTATATTGGCGATGTGATTGACCAAAGGCTTTTCCAGTTTACTATAAACGAGATAAGGGGATGGGTAGATGCAGACCAGGCAACAGGACGCGTGGTGCATATTCCGAATGCAAGGATTTTTACGGAGGAGCAGGCAAACTATAACTATGGCTTTCCATTTATCTGGAATGAATTAACTGTAAGGATAACCTTTGAGAGTAACAGGCACAGAGCCAAAGCTTTGCTTGCCGAAATTGTTGAGCGCCACGGCGAGCATCTCTCAGAGCAGGCCCTTAACCAGGTAAAGTGGCAATCACAGCAACACCTTATTTTTTATGAGGATTTCGGCCCAAAAGTATACACAGAGGTAAGGGAGTATGGGGTAAAGTTAACGATGCGCTACATGTGCAGCATCATGCGGCGCAGGCAAAGCGAGCATGACATATGGGAAGATGTGCTCAACGCCTTTGCAAGTACCGCAGATATCCAGTTTGCCTATCCGACAACACGATTTTACCAGACTTTTGAAGGGCAGGAGATGCCCCGGCAAGATCCCTCTTCCTAAACAAGCCAGTTTTATACTTAACTACTACTCTAGTATGATGATGGGTAACAGATTTAAGCGCTATATTTTGTAAAACCGGTGCAGTTAAGATAGATTTAAGTATAGCTTTAAGCCTGAAACTATGCTTGGTAACATCGTTATACTTGTGATCACCTGGTTTTTATTGCGTCTGGAGCACAAGCAATTAAAAAACGCTTTGGGGCTTACACCTCCCTTGTACAGGTTACTTCAATTCAGCCTGGGTCTTTTAGCAACGGCTATTCTGGCCATACTTATTAAGTATACTTT
Organism: Pontibacter aydingkolensis; assembly: GCF_019443125.1. Classification (GTDB taxonomy): domain Bacteria; phylum Bacteroidota; class Bacteroidia; order Cytophagales; family Hymenobacteraceae; genus Pontibacter; species Pontibacter aydingkolensis. The sequence continues at coordinate 45,477 of NZ_JAHYXK010000017.1, forward strand.
TTCTTTTGCAGCAAATTTTGCCTGGGTACCTGCCACAAGTATAAGTTCGGGTTACCTGCTTACAGGCCTTTATACTGTAATTAACTCGGTGGTTTATGAGGAGTTGCTGTTTAGGGGCTATATACTTTACAAGGCCATCGGCTACCTGGGCGAATGCAAAGCTAACTTTTTAAGCGCTGCGGCATTCGGCATTTATTATTGGTTCACATTTGGTATTCTTGGAGCTCCGGTGGTCATGGCCTGGGTGTTTTTCTATACCGGTGTCTGGGGGCTAATGTTCGCGTATTCCTATTCCAGAACCCGCTCCCTGGCATTGCCTGTAGGTTTGCACCTGGGCTGGAATCTCGTAGACCAGTATGTATTTTCAGGTGATCGCTTAAGCCTTTTTGAGCCAGTAACCACTATACATACCCAATACCTGAGTTCACTCCAGAATATGCTCTATCTGTACCTGCCTACCCTGGGGTTCGCTGTAATCGTAATTGTGTTACTGTCAAAAACACATGCTGCGTACAAAGTCAGGTAAACGTATAAAAGGGTAAATGGCCATGATAGCAAGTAACTTATACTACCCAGAGCAGGTACATCATTACACAAATCTTAAAACAATGGACGAATTTTTAAAGGTTGCCCTAGAGGAGGCAAAAAAAGGATATGCAGAGGGCGGTATACCAATTGGCTCTGTGTTGGTACACAATGGCACAATAATAGGCCGGGGACACAATAAACGCGTGCAGCAGGGAAGCGTGGTTTTGCATGGCGAGATGGATGCGCTTGAAAATGCCGGACGCCAGCCAGCCTCTGTTTACCGCGAATGCATCATGTATACTACCTTATCGCCATGCCCGATGTGTTCCGGCACTATGCTGTTGTACGGTATTCCGAGAGTGGTTATCGGGGAGAATCTTACCTTTATGGGAGAGGAGGAACTGCTGCGCAGCAGAGGAGTAGAGGTGGAGGTACTGAACAACGAGGAGTGCTATAACCTGATGCAACAGTTTATCAAAGAAAATCCCTGCCTCTGGAACGAAGACATCGGGGTTTAAGCTTGAGTATAATCTTTGGCCTTGTTTTAGTTTATACTTTTGCTGACAAGCTTTAGAATGATGGTTAGCTTAAAAGTATAAAAAGGGTGATGCAGTTACTACATCACCCTTTTTATAAGGTTTAGAGTTTACTTTATAAGTATCTACTCAATAACTTTTATCAACATACCTTTTTCAACGCGGTCCTGTAACTGCATACCGTTTAGCACAGCTACTTCTTCCAGCCGCTTACTGTCTTGTGAGTACGACTGTAGTGCCTGTGCCAGCGTAGCAGTTTGCTTTACCGGTTTGATTTGTATACGCTCTGGTTGTTTGTTTATTTTAGAGGCGTCTGTTAGGTGCCTGAAGCTTTCCATGGTGTTGCTGAACAGTTGTGCGTAAGCATCGAACTGAGGTGCTGTAGTAATGCCCATGATGCTGTAAATTCGGCCGTCATATTGGATCAGGTAGGTAAGTGTCCGGATGGTTGCCTGCTGTTGCTGCTGCTGCTGTTGCTGTTGATCTGCAATAATAGCTAGCGCCGGCAAGCCGTTTACTGTTGTATTTCCTGATTTTACAGGCGTAAGACTGTACCGCTGCATCATCTGCTGTGCCGCCTCCTGTAATGAGTTACCTGGAGCAAGCGTCAGGTTCATCATGGCTTTACCATCTTTATCCCCCATCTGAAACACCTGAGGCGAATTCAGGTAAGACCAATTAGTAGGAATCTGGAACTGAAATTTTAACTCCGGATGATAAAAGACGTGGTTCTCCACAAAGCCCTGCTTCGGGTCTTCGCCATAGATCATGCCATCTATCATCTTTAGATAGTTATTACGGTTCACATCCAATGTGGTCAAGCTAAGTTTCTGTTTCCATTCAGTGGCTAGCTGCTGCACCGTAGTATAGCGGTTACCCGGGTCAGGGTGAGTGGAAAGGAATTCCGGTAAAGCTGATCCGCTTTCCTGTTGCTTGCGCTGCAGCGTTAAAAAGAAGTCAGCCATCTCATCGGCATCATATCCTATTTTTGTTGAGTACTCTACACCTAACCTGTCAGACTCACGTTCGGCATCGCGGCCGAACTTAAGAAAAAGCAAACCTAAGCCCTGAGATGCCGCCTCACCAAACTGTGCCAGTTCAGGAGCAAGCACCATTCCGGCTATCAAGCCAACCTGGGCAAGTATGGCTTTACTTTGCTGCTGGACCGTGTGACGTGCGGCAATGTGGCCGATCTCGTGACCAAGCACACCGGCAAACTGGGCTTCGTTGTTAAAGTGCGCCATAATTCCGCGCGTAAAGTATACGTATCCGCCAGGCACGGCAAATGCATTTAGCACAGGCGAGTCGAGTACCTTAAAACTATACTTTATATCACTGCGGTGTGAGATAGCGACCATCTGCTGTCCTTTCACATCAATAAAGCGCTGCATGGCGGGGTTATCGTAAAGGCCGAACTGTGCCACAATCTGTGGGTCGGCTTCCTGTCCCATAGCCAGTTCTTGGCCTTCTGACATCAGGGCCACGTTTTTCTTTCCTGTTACTGGGTTTGTGGAACAGGAACTCCATACGGACATTAAGCCTGCCAGCAGGCAGGCCGATATATACTTTTTCATAGTCATTTTTTATATTAATGCATGGCTCTTCCTGTAAATGTGTTTTTCTTGGAAAAGCTATATTTACCTTTATCAAACGCATCAAAAAACTATAGGTTACCGGGTCGTGGCTATGATGGTTGATAGCTCGTTTTTATACGTGTAGCTACTGCATTTAAATAGTGGTGCGAAATTACAGAAGACAAGCTATGATAGTATAAAAGTACAATAGCTATACTTTTTTGCTTATACTGGCTATGGCGTGCTCATCAAGTGGTTTTTGCAGAAACCCGGTTACGAGTTTATACTTTGCGGCTTTTTCGATTTCACTGGCATCTACTGAAGAGGTGAGAATGTAGATCAGGCATTTGTTACGCAATACGTTCTCGTAAGGCAGCAGTGAGTCCAGCAGTTCCCAGCCACTCATAAAAGGCATGTTAAGGTCCAGAAAAATGATATCGGGTAATTGTTGTGTGCAGTCATTGCGTAGTGCCGATACTAGTTCTGTAAGGGCGTCATGAGCGCTCTGAAAACCAACAAAGACGCGGGCAAAATGAGCCACCTCCAGTATGGTTTTTGTTAAGAAAATACTGATCTCGTCGTCGTCAATAATAAGTACTTTATTGTACATGCTTTGCCCCCAGGAGTAATTTAAATGTTGTACCTATACCGACTGCACTATCTACCATTATTTTGCCACCAATAGTTTCTACCTGTGTTTTTACAAGAAACAAGCCTATGCCTTTACCGTGTGTGCTAGGATGAAAACGCTTATACAATTTAAAAAGTTGGTTTTCTACAACATGCATATCCATCCCCAGGCCGTTATCGCTTATAGTGTACACAAAGCCGCGCTTATCCTTTTTTACACTAATGTCTAAAGTCAATGCACGATCGGGAGAGCGGTATTTTATAGCGTTAGATACCAGGTTCTGTAGTATGCTGTACAGGTAGGCTTTATTCGCCATCATCCCAAAGCTACGATCAATATCCAAAGTTACCAAACAATTGCCTGAAGTCAGTTCATCCTCAAATGGTGTGAGTACATCTGTAACAATGGCCAGTATGTTAACCATTTCGCGGGGCAATGTACGGGCTGCGTCGCGTACAGATAAAATGTTGCTAATGTCTTTAATTACAGTATCCAATTGATAAACAGAGGTTTCCAGCTTATTCAGGATGGAGTTAAACTGAGGAGATCCGGCATCAATTTTACTGATTAACCTGGTTAGGCCTAAGGCATTTGCCACAGGCGCCCTGAGGTTATGCGATACCATGTACGTAAACTGCTGCAGGTTAAGATTTTGTTTATAAAGGTCGTCGGCAAGCTTAACCAGTTCTGCCTCGGCTTTCTTTTTTTCAGTGATGTCGGTTTGAATAGCGATGTAATTAATTAACTTTTCGTCCGGACCTTTAATTGGAGTGACATCGATGTTAACCCAATATGGCTCACCGCTCTTGCGATAGTTAAGTACTTCTGCATTAAAGTATACTTGTTCCTGGTACTTCTGGCGGATATAACTTTCAGTTTCAGGGTCGGTTGCATTCCCCTGTAGCAGCATACTTGGCACCAAGCCAACAACTTCGTTTCTACTGTAACCGGATAACCTGGTAAAACCATCGTTTACCCATTCTATTTTGCCTGTCGGGTCCATGATCACTACCCCGTTTATTGTTTTACTGGCAACCAGCGACAATTTCTCCATTTCGCGTTTTAAGGCGCTTTGTGCTGTTACGTCAACAAAATGTATGGCGATGCCCCCATCGAAGGGGAATATGCTGAAACTGAGCGTTACGAGCCCATTTATTATAAAGACCTCTTCAAGATATTCTGTTTTCCCTGTTTCAGCGACTTTCTGGCATTTTTGGTAGAATTCAGAGTGGAGCAGATCGGGATACAGCTGCCAGATAACCTGCCCATTGAAAAAGTCGAAGGAGTCGCCTATCAGTTCGCAGTAGGCCTTGTTCACAAAAGTATACCGCCAGTCCGCATCCAGAGCAATAAACGGTTCTGTTACACTTTCCAGTATTTTTCTAAGTTGCTCGGTACGCTCTTTTACCAGTTGCTCGGCAAAAAGAGTTTCTGTAATATCTTTGCCAATACCCTGTACACCAATAACACTACCCTGCAGGTATACAGGCAACAGAGTTACGTGTATTACTTTTACTATATTGTCGGCATCTGTCACTCTAAACTCCAAGGTTTGTGCAGTACCTTCGGTAGCGTTCAAAAACATGGTTCGCACCAGGCTTAAGTCATTTTTAACTATAAACTCTGTAAAATGCGCGCGCAGCAGTACATCTTCCGGAAATCCTAAGATAAGGCTAAACTGCCTGTTTAAAGATTTAAAGTAACCCTGCTTATCCAGCGAAAAAACAGCGTCGGGGTGCGCTTCAAAAAGCGACTTATAATAGGCCTGGTGAAGGTCTTTTTTAGATCTTTCCTCTAAAGTTTCTGTTATATCCCGTGAATTGGTAATATACCCCTTAATGGCCTCGTTATGCAACTGGTTGGTTATAGTGCATTCTATCCAGCGCCAGCCATCGTGTTTGGACAAAAAGCGAAAGGGAGGAGTAATTATTTTATCGGTTGCTGATGCTTGCTCTAGCAACGCCATTGTGGCCGGAACATCGTCTGGATGTAAGTAACTAAATGCGCTATTACCTACGAGTTCCTCTGGCGTATACCCTAAAATAGAGATAACAGAATCACCTACAAATTTATAAACGCCTGTTTCATCTATTACAGAAAGCAGGTCGGTACTGTTTACCAGTAATTGTTTGTAAAAATCTGAAGTTAACAGACTCATCTCACTTATGCTAAATGTAGTTACTCTCTTTTGTTTATAAGTCTGTTAAAGGGTAGTGTAAATGATATATATAGCTATATCAACCGACATAATTTTATGGCTGATTTATACTATAGCTTACTTTATTTGGCATGTAAAATTTCTTTGAAATTAAGTATTAATTCGGATTATACTTCACAAACGTGCAATAAAAAATACAAATTATTTTCACTATAAATTGTACTGTGCAAAGTATAAAGTGCTGTGTTAAAGGTTGTGTGAATTTATGTCACTGAGTTCTGACTTAAATACGGAGAGGTTTATTTATCTAGAGTATAGTGCTGCTTTTACAAATTTGTGTAGAATGTGATTTGCGTATGCCGTTAGATATTTAACTTTGTATAAAATATACTGCCATGGCAACCTTAAAACTACATATAAAGAATATGGTGTGCGCCCGCTGTAACAGGGTAGTATCCGAAGAGCTTGAAAAGTTGGGGTATAAGGTGCTCCATGTAACGCTGGGTGAGGCCGAGATCAGCAGTGTGGTCAATGATTTTGATGTTGCCAGGATAAGGGAGGTGTTAGTCGCAAGTGGCTTTGAATTACTCGATGACCGCAAGACCCAGTTGATTGAGCAGGTAAAGCTGGTGATTATTGAGTTGGTCCATCGCCAGGGAGAAGCAGACCGCCACATCAACATCTCTGATTTCCTGTCTGAAAGATTAGGCATGGAGTATAGCTATATCAGTTCGCTTTTCTCGTCGCACGAAGGTGTTACCATTGAAAAATATCTTATACTCCAACGTATAGAACGGGTAAAAGAATTGCTTGTCTATAACGAGTTAAGTTTGAAGGAAATAGCCTATCAGTTAGGTTACAGCAGTGTGGCGCATTTATCTAACCAGTTTAAAAAGGTAACCGGCCTTACACCCAGCTATTTTAAAGAGATAAAAGACAAAAAGCGTAAGACCATAGATCAGGTTCAGGAAGAGTAAGCATCTACTGGCTGTATGAAAGCTGTTAATTGCATAATTTGCTGTAAGTATAAACCTGTTATCTAAATCTAATTACATGTATTCCCGCGAGCAGGCATCACAATTAAGGCAGGCATTCTGGACAGCTTTCGGGCAGTACATAGCCCCGCATCCATCCGCCGACGGCTATAAAATAAACTGGTCTAACTACAAAACCGGGCTAAAGCATGTATACTTCCGGATGCAGGCTGATAAGAAAATGGCCTCTATTGCCATTGAACTTACTCATTCTGACCCAGATATTCAGGAATTGTTCTTTGAGCAGTTTATAGAGCTTAAAAGCCTGCTGCACGAGTATTTGGGTGAGGAGTGGGAATGGGAACTACATGCGGTAAACAGTGAAGGCAAAACCATCAGCAGAATTTACACTGAACTGCCCGGCGTGAGTGTTTTTAACCAGGACGACTGGCCGGCCCTTATCTCTTTTTTTAAACCCCGCATAATTGCCCTCGATGAGTTCTGGAGTGGAGCAAAGTATAGCTTTGATGAGCTTAAGGATTAGTTGTTGATTGTTTTTCGGGAATGCAGAGACGCAACACTTTGCGTCTTGTTTGCCATGGTAACAGGCCTTTCCTGGTGCAAGTCTTCAGCGATAGCGGTGACTTGTGAGACTCTGCATGATAGGAAGTCTTCAGACTTCCGTGAGCCATACTCTATACCTTAAATTTCAGCCTAAGTGTAAATCCACGATGACCTCACAGCGTCTTCCAGACCTTTGAGTGTCTTGTCTCAACGAAGCAAAGGCTACTGCCAAAGACACTCACAGGTTTTCAAAACACTGTGAGGTCTTTTGAGCAAGCCGCAAAGTATTGCGTCTCTACAATCATAAGTAACCAAAAACCAACAACAATCTACTTAAACAAGGCGGGAAGCTGCTCAACCAAAGTATAGGCTCCCATCCAGGCCATCACCATTACAACCAGCGCTCCGAAAATCGTGAGTAGTACTGGATGCTTATAATCACCGACTACCTTGCGTTTGTGTGCTGCCCATAGTATGGTGCCAAGCGTTATCGGAAGTATAAGTCCGTTTAAGGCACCGGCAAGTATAAGCAGGTGTACCGGTTTGCCGATGGTTACAAAAATTATAGTAGAGATAAGTATAAACCCAATGATGAGCCAGTTCTCATATTTCTCGAAAGCTGGTTTAAACGATTTGATGAACGATACCGAAGTATAAGCCGAACCGATAACCGAGGTAATAGCCGCAGATAACATCACCACACCAAATATTTTATAGCCCAGGTTGCCTGCCGCCAACTGAAAAACCGAAGCCGGAGGGTTACTCTCGTCTAACACCAGACCTTTACTTACAACGCCTAGTGCTGCCAGAAAAAGAAACACCCTGATAACGGAGGCAATAGTAATACCGGATACAGCGCTTTGGGTTACCTCTGGCAAAGCAGCTCTGCCTTTTATACCGGCATCCAGAAGCCTGTGTCCGCCGGCGAAGGTAATGTAGCCGCCAACTGTGCCACCTACCAATGTAACAATGGCCGTAAAGCTGATCTCGTCCGGAAGTATGGATTTTATAGCGGCTTCGGCAAGGGGAGGAGATGAGGTAAATGCCACGTACACCATCAGTAAAATAAGGAGCAACCCCATTACCTGCGCAAACCTGTCCATCACTTTTTTAGCCTCACGCACCAGGAAAATACCCACGGCAATAGCAGCGGCAAGTATGGCACCTGCTTCCGGACTTAGCCCAAACAGCACGTTAAAGCCAAGTCCGGCGCCGCCAATGTTACCAATGTTAAACGCAAAGCCACCCAGCACGATCAGCACAGAAATGAACATGCCCAGGCCCGGCAGTACAAGGTTTGCAATATCCTGGGCACGTTTCTCGGACACGGCAATTACGCGCCATACATTTAGCTGTGCGCCAATATCCAGGATGATAGAGACAAGTATAACAAAGCCAAAGCTAGCCCCAAGTGTTTGGGTGAAAACAGTAGTTTGTGTCAGGAAACCCGGACCAACGGCAGAAGTGGCCATGAGAAAGGCAGCGCCAAGTAGCACACCCCAGTTCTTGTTTTTTAGCATAGTTTAAATTGCCTTTAGCCGGATACCTTCTTTGTTAAGCGTTTCGTGGATATACTTTGCAAACTCCAGCGCATGCGCACCATCACCGTGAATGCAAACTGTATCGGCCTTTATACTTACATCGGTGCCCTGCTGCGATCTTACCTTTCCTTCCTTTATCATGCGGATAACTTGCTTTAACGCCAGCTCCGGATCAGTTATCAGCGCATCTGGTTGCTTACGGGAGGTTAAAGTGCCATCCTGCTGGTAAGTTCTGTCTGCAAATACTTCGCTGGCGGTTTTTAGCCCGATGGCTTTACCGGCTTTTATCAGTTCGCTGCCTGCCAAACCATACAATACCGCATCAGGACATATTTTATACATCGCCTCGGCAATGGCCCGGCCAAGGGCAGGATTTACAGCGGCCATGTTGTAAAGAGCGCCATGTGGTTTTACATGATGCAGTACAGCGCCTCCAGCTTTTACAAAAGCCTGCATAGCACCAACCTGGTAAACTACCATGGCATACACTTCAGCCGGACTTACAGCCATTTCCCGGCGTCCGAAACCAACAAGGTCGGGCAGGCCGGGATGTGCGCCAATGGCAACGTTGTGCTGTAAGGCCAGCTCTACGGTTTTTTGCATAACCAAGGGGTCGCCGGCATGGTAGCCGCAGGCAATGTTGGCAGAGGTAACGAAAGGAAGTATAGCCTCATCGTTGCCTAAAGTATAGGCTCCGAAGCTTTCTCCCATGTCGCAGTTAAGGTCTGTTGTCAGCGGTTGCTCACCGGTTGGTATCATACTTTGGTAAATTTTAGGCTAAGGGCGCTTTTCAGTTGCTCCAGGTCAGCTTCCTGTTTTAAGTAGAGTGCGTGCGCATCCTGTAAACTTACTTCTTTAAACTGAATAATTCTGCCTGGCTGCACCTGGGCAAGTTTTGGCAGGTCGGCTGCTATAACCTGTGCTATTCGCGGGTAGCCGCCTGTAGTCTGGTGATCAGCCATAAGTATAATGGGCATGCCCTCCGGCGGTACCTGCACCGTGCCAAAGGTAACGGCACTGGAGAGCAGGTCTTTGTGCTCTGAAAGCAGTAAGCTCTGGCCCAGCAACCGGTACCCCATCCTGTCGGACTGCGCTGTAACCTGAAACTGGCTTTGCCAGAAGCCTTCCTGGCTGGATTCTTTAAATAGGTCATGTTCCAGACCCTTCATAGCCCTGATAACAGGCTGATCTTCGTAAACCATGTATGACTGTGGTTCTAGTGTCCAGTTAGGTTGGGAAAACCAATTGCCAATCGCCTCATCGGTCAATTTAAGCTCAAGCGCAGCAACTTTATTTGTGGATTCATGGCAAGAAAGCATGTCGTCGGCCAGTAAAGACCTGCCTTGGTAACCTCCAAATACGGCACGCAAATAGGTAGAGGCGCTGCCCATAATACTTGGCACATCTATTCCGCCTGCAATGGCAAGGTAAGTACGGCAGCCATGTTTCGCATTTTTTAAAACCAGAGTGCTACCTGCTCTTACCAGCAATGGCCGCCACATACGCACAGGCTCATTATTTATACTTGCGGCCATATCGGCACCAGTAAGCGCTACCAGCTGGTCCTGCTCAAAGTATAATGTAGGGCCCTGTAGCGTGGCCTCCAAGGTGGCTGTGTTTTCAGGGTTACCCACAAGGAGGTTGGCGATGCGCATGGCAAAGGTATCCATGGCACCGCTAACGATAACGCCTTCCTGTTGGTGTTTGTACCGGCCCATGTCCTGCACTGTGGTAAGCAGGCCGGGCTTTATTACCTTAATGCTCATGCAGCTTCACCTGTTTTTTAAATTCTTGTTCAGAGATTGCTATAAACCGCACCTGGTCACCGGCTTTCAGAATACTTGGCTCTTCCCGCTCCGGGTTAAAAAGCGTTAACGGCGTACGGCCGATCAGTTGCCAGCCTCCCGGTGTTTCGAGTGGGTAAACACCTGTTTGTGTACCGGCTATGCCTACAGACCCGGCGGGTATAACTGCTCTTGGCTTACTTTTGCGCGGCGTTGCAATGCGTTTATCCATGCCACCCAGGTACGGGAAGCCAGGTGCAAAGCCAATCATGTGCACCAGGTATGATTTTTTAGTGTGTAGCTCAACTACCTTTTCGGGTGTCAGGTTGTTTTTTTCAGCCACTTCTTCCAGGTCAGGGCCAAAAGCACCGCCGTAACAAACCGGTATCTCTACTAACCTTTTGCCATTTGCTTTATGGTCATCTTTTGCTTTAGATAAGGCACTTTGAAGTATGCCTACTACTTTATCGTAGGGGTTTTTTTTCCCTTTTTCGCTTAGTATCCATGGATCATAGTATACAGTTAGGGTAGTATAGGCTGGTACATACTCCAGAATGCCGGGTGTGGGATGGCTGTCCAGGTAATGTGCCACGGCCTGTATCTTGCTCTGCGTGCCCTCCGAAACTTCCTCCCCAAACTGTAGCACAACAGCTTTATCACCTAATGGAATGAGTTGGATGGGAAGCAGTTCTTTGCGGTTCATAGGGTTTAGTACGGTGTGTGGCTATACTTCTGTTTTAAGTAGGTAAAAATTGAGTTAGAATGACAAGCTTAATACTACCCCAGCATATCCAGTTCCATGCGCAGGTTTTCTCTTGCCTGTAGTTCGAGGCGCTCTCTAAAGAAAGGGGTTTTATAGATGTGCTGCTGACTCAGGAAATGCTGCAGTACTTTTCTTCTGCCGGGTTTGTACACAAGGTCAGGGTAAATGCTGTATTCTTTGCGCACTGCCTGCCGGTACACATTATACTTTTGCCAGCCAGCGCCAAGTATAGCCAGGTCCAGGTCGAGCAGGAAGTTTGTTGTTACATCCGGATGTTCCTGGTGTGCTTTGGTAGCCACGATCATTTCTTTAATAGAAGCGATGTCATTAGTATTTAACCCTATTTTTGCCAGTTTTTTTGCTGCCAGTTCAGCACTTTTCTCTTCGTTATCAGAGCGGGTTGGGCTGTAAAAGATGTCGTGGTAAAAAATGGCAAACTGCAGCGATTCATACTTTATAGCATCGTGTTTATACTTTTCTGCCAGTTCCAGCATGTAGGCCAGATGATCCAGGTTATGATAATGCCTGCTTTTAGAAGTATAAGCTTTTTCAAGTTCCTCCCAAAGGTTGTTAACAAGTGTGGTATCAGTTGTATACTTTCCGCAAAGGGTTTCCCATTGCTGTTTCAGGTTTTCAGCCATTTATTCGTTGTTTTGAGGCTTAAAGTGCACCGTAATTTTAACCTGCTGTGCTGTGTTGCTACCATCTCTTGTGGCCGGTTTCCAGCGCGGCCCTTCTTTTATCAAACGCAGCGCTTCAGTGTCGCAGGCTGGGCAAAGGCTTTTTAAAACCTGCAGGTTCTGTAATTCTCCGGCAGGCGATACAGTTGCCTGCACCACTACACGCCCTTTCTCTGATTTAGAAGTATAACGTATGTTCTCTTCAAGGTATTTACGGTAGGCACGCTTGCCCATAATCGGTCTGGCCGACACCACAACAGGAGCTTGGGTTTTTGTAGCACCATACCCGGTAACCACCACTTCGCTTAGGGACTTGTTATCTTCAGTCAGGTTTACGGTCAGGTTATCGGTGCTGGCGTCTATATTTTTTTCCTGCCGTTCAAATCCGATATAGCTAAAGGCCAGTGTTGCTTTGTCCTGTGGAAGATTGATGGAAAAGTTGCCATTGGCATCGGTAGCTACTCCTGAATTAGTACCTTTTATGGTAACTGCCACTCCCGGCAAAGGCTGTCCGTCTGATGATAGTACCTGTCCCTGTACTTGTTTCATAGACAATGAGCTATGACCTCTTATTTGAACGCCGGCAGCTTTGCCTGCCAGTGCTCTTTCAACAGAAGCAGGTTCTGGTGCGAATGCAGTTTTAGCTGGCTGCGGCACAGTAAGAGCAGGGTTTGTAATTTCTGTGGTCTTTGCAATAACGGGTGCATCAGGAATCGCTTCTGTCATCTTAAAAGGATCTTCTTCCGGTGCTACCTGCACATGGTCAGGAACTGCAACCTCTTTTTCTGCTGCAGCCACCGATACGCGAATATTGCTTTTGTTGCGAACTACTGGAGAAACAGCGGCAATAGTAGCAGGCCTTACAGTATCGGGCATTGCCTCCGCCATACTTTCTATTTCGAAGACAGCAGTTTGCGGCGCCGGGGCAAGTTCATCTTTAGTAACTCCATCCGTATCAGAGGATGCCATGCTTTGCTCTTGTCGGTTTATCTCATTGTAGTTGTAGTACAACACAAGTACCGTAGAGCACATTACCAGAAGTATGGCCGCAGCCACTCGCCAGTCTGTTAAGTATAAAGGCAGTGGCTGACGTTTTTTCTTATGCGTTTTGGCATTAATACGGTGGTTTATACTTTGTACGGCAGTCTGCGTTTTGTCCGGTCCGGATAAGGCCATACCTTCCAGCACATCCGAGCATAGGTCACAGTCCAGGAGGTGGCGCTCCAACTGGTGCTGCAGGGCAGGAGGCAAAACATCTTCGTGGTACTGGCGCAGCAGTTCCACAGAAGGATGGTTTTCCGGGGCCCAAAGTATGTGTCGGTTATCTTGGTACATGGTTTTTCTCCAAGTATAGTTTAAGGTTACGCTTTCCGTTCTGGATATAGCTTTTCACCTTATTTAAATCGCAGCCGGTAAGGGCGCTAATCTCTCTGTAACTTTTCTGCTGCAGGTAAAACAACTCAATGCACTGGCGCTGTTCCGGCGGCAGTTCCTGCAAGGCCTGCTGCAAAGCCTGTTCCGTTTCTTCAACCTGTTCTGCCTCTGTTAGATGCATTGGGGGTGTGTTTTCCATAAACAGGGTACCAGAATTTTCTAAGGCTATACTTTTATTTTTTTTACTGGCCCGCAACTGCATCAGGCAAAAATTACGGGTAGTGCTGTGCAACCAGCTTTTGAAGTTATCGACCTCATGTTTCAGCAGTGCATCGGCAATATGCCCGAACAGCTGCATGGTAGCGTCTTTGCTTTCTTCCTCGTCCTTCAGGTATTTGAGGCATACTAAGTATACCAGTTCGGAGTGCCGCTGGAACAGTTCTCCCAGATGCTCTAACTCACCCGTCTGCCGGTACAGCCGCAGCAACTCCCTGTCGTCGGGGGGCGGTTTACTGTTGGTGAAGAGCTTAAGGAAAAATGGGAGCATTGAGTTTATACTTTATAATTCTTTAGAGCTTAGTGGTCTTAGCGTTAGCCTTTGTCTCCATTGCGGTTAGTTTAAACGCTAAGTGCGCTAAGAATTTCGCTAAGGACGCAAGGACAACTAAAGAAACAGAAAATTTTTCAGAATTTTTTATGGAATCTGTGTGAAGGCTGCATCCACTAAGAAACCAAAACACAAAAGACATGAAAAAACACATCTACCTGCTGCTGGTCCTTCTTATTGCGGGGCTACAGGCAAACGCACAAGGCCGAATGATTACCGGAATCATAACTGATGCACAAAGCGGAAATACCCTGCCGGGTGTATCCATTATGCTGAAAGGAACCACTTCCGGCACCAGCACCAACAAACACGGCAAGTATAACATTAGTGTGCCCGACGAAAAATCTATACTTATTTTCCGGTATATCGGCTATGCTACAAAGGAGGTTAAAGTTGGAAATAAGCAGCAGCTGGATGTAGCGATGGAAGTAGATAACAAAACACTGGATGAAGTAATTGTAACTGGCTATGGGATAAGAGGCTTAGCAGGCAAGGTTGCTGGCGTGAGGATAAGTGGAAATAGCTCGCAATCTTTTATGGCCCATGAAGTGCAGCTGGCACCACCGGTGCATAACACCGAGAATTACAACTACATAAAAGAAAGCACTTTTCAGGATGCCAAAAAAACACCGCTCTCTACTTTCTCTATCGACGTTGACAATGCCTCTTATAGCAACGTGCGCCGTTTCCTGAACCAGGGACAGAAGCCGCCTGTAGATGCCGTGCGCATCGAGGAGATGATCAATTACTTTAGCTATGACTACAAACAACCTACCGGCGATGCGCCTTTTTCGGTAACCACAGAACTGTCGGACTGCCCCTGGAACAAAGACAATCAACTGCTGCATATTGGCCTCCAGGGTAAAAACATCTCTACTGAAAAACTGCCGGCATCAAACCTGGTGTTTCTAATCGATGTATCTGGTTCGATGAGCATGACCGATAAACTACCTTTGGTTAAGGCAGGTTTTAAGCTTTTGGTAGATCAATTGCGACCGCAGGATAAGGTGGCTATTGTAGTATATGCCGGCGCTGCAGGACTTGTGTTACCTTCAACCTCTGGAGAGGATAAGCCGACTATTATGCAGGCAATTGAGAATTTACAGGCCGGCGGCTCTACTGCAGGTGGCGCAGGCATTAACCTGGCTTACAAGGTGGCTCAGGAAAACTTTGTGAAAGGTGGGAATAACCGTGTTATACTTGCCTCCGATGGCGACTTTAACGTTGGTGTTAGCAGCGACAGCGAACTGCAGCGGATAATTGAGAAGAAGCGGGAGTCAGGTGTGTTTTTAACTGTACTTGGCTTTGGTACCGGCAACCTGAAAGACTCACGCATGGAGCAGCTGGCTAATAAAGGCAACGGTAACTATGCGTATGTCGATAATATTCTGGAGGCAAAAAAGGTGTTTGTAAATGAGTTTGGAGGCACGCTGTTTACCATTGCCAAAGACGTGAAGCTGCAACTGGAGTTCAACCCGGCCAAAGTAAAAGCTTACCGCCTGATCGGCTACGAGAACCGCGCCCTGGCCGACGAAGAGTTTAACGACGATAAGAAAGATGCTGGTGACATGGGAGCAGGTCATACGGTTACTGCACTGTATGAGATCGTGCCAGTAGGGGCTAAATCAGCTACTACAACCGGTGATGTTGATCCTTTGAAATACCAGAAGTCCCAACTCGACCCAAAGGCAAACAGTACCAACGAAATGCTCACCCTGAAACTGCGCTACAAAGAACCTGACGGTAACAAAAGTAAACTGATCACGACAACGGCTACTGATAATGCCGTAGCTGTTGGTAAAACATCTGATGATTTCCGTTTCTCGGCTGCTATTGCCGCCTGCGGTATGCTGCTCCGCGACTCAAAGTACAAAGGCAACGCCACGTACCCGATGGTACTGGAACTGGCCCAGAATGCACGCGGAAACGATGAAGAAGGCTACCGTATCGAGTTTATCAACCTGGTTAAATCAATGAGTTTGCTGAGCGATAGGAGGTAGGGTTGATTATTGATTGTTAAATTGTTAAAAAGGATGTCATTTCGAACAACGTGAGAAATCTTTACAGAATTCCAGATAGATCTCTAAAGCTACGCTGGCTCTCTTCGGCTCTCGCCTCAGGAGTGATGGAGATGACAACTTGCTTTTTAATCTACATTAGAGCCATTAAAATGGATTAACTCTGTTGGCAGCAATTTTCTGTAGCCTGATTTGTAGTTGTGTTGTTATGCTTTGTTGATACGGCAAGGGCACAGCAGCACAACTACAATTTTATACTTCATACTACAGGACGCTCAGTTTCTTGGTAACTATTCCCTTGTCAGTCTTTATCTGCAACAGGTACATGCCGGGTTTGGCTGCTGCTATGTTCACATCCAGTTTCTCAGGACGTGGTTTTGGAAGGGCTGCCGTGTGTATCAACCTTCCTGTAGTAGTATAGATCTGTACGTCCTGTAAATCAAAATCGGCGTGTAAAAAGCTGATGGTAAAGTTGCCGGTAGTAGGGTTAGGGTATACTTCAATGGCACGGGCAGGAGTAAATACTTCTATTACAAAATCTGAAGTGCTGAAAGCCTCACCACCAACACCGGTTATCTTTACTTTACCGGTTGTAGCTCCGCGGGGCACCTTTACATTGTAACTTGTTGCAGTGGCCTCCAATACCTGTGCAGTTACACCGTTAAATGTAATTTCATCCTGCACACCCAATGTTCCAAAGTATGTTCCGGTAATCTCTATAGTTGTGCCTACATTGCCTTTTGCCGGCGACATAGAAACAAATACAGGACTTGGGATTACGTCAAAGTATGTAGCGCTTGTTGCCTTGCCTCCGGGTGTTTCTACGGTTAGATAGCCTGATGCAGGTCCTGCTGGTACTTTAACAGTAAGCTGCGTAGTGGTAGCGGATAGTACCTGAGCCTGCACCTGTCCGAACATTACTTTGTTTCGCTCTTTTGCAGCGGCAAAGTTCTCACCGTTTATACTTATGGTTGCGCCCACTTTGTCTGTGTGTTTGCTAAGACTGTTTATGGCTGGCTGATGCCACACTATAAAGGCCGAAGAACTAACTGTTTTGCCTCCTTTTGTAACAATTTCAAATTTACCGGTAACCGCCTGTGCTGGAACTTTTACAAGCAGCGTTGTGCCATTGTTACTGATGATCTCGCAGTTATAGGATCCCAGTTTTATACTTTGGATAAGGCTCTGATCCAATTGCTTGCCCTGTAGGGTTACTGTTGAGCCAAAGATGCCTTCTGCCGGACTAAAACTGCTGAATACAGGCGGCTGGTATACTTCAAAAGTTTCGCTGGCTGTAGCTGTACCGTCTGGGGTAACTACCTTAATGTTACCTGTAGCGGATGAATTTGGCACCAGCACTTTAAGCTCAGTTTCTGTAGCGCTTATCACTGTGGACTGCACGCCGTTAAAGTATACTTTGTTAGCAGCAGCTGTTGTCGAGAATTTACTTCCACTAAGTATAACCTCCGAGCCATACTTTCCGGCAGCAGGGGCAAAGCTGTTGATGCCTGGTGTGGCAATGATCTCCTCGGCGGTTAACTTTACCGCATCTACCATCACCGGCGGCATGTCATAGATGCGGTTGGTGGTTATGTTGGTACGTATCGGAGAGTTAAAATCGAAGAAGATGTCGGCAAAATTCTCTACTGCTGTTTTCTCTGCCAGGTCTACCTTTGGTTTTATGCTGAACTGTATGTAGCCATGGCTGCCAGGCTCGTTGGTAGTGCTGTCGGGTAGCATGATGTTGTCGAAGGTCCAGGTAAGTACTGGTTTGCCTTTGCCGCTTACCTCAAATCTTGCAGAGTGCGAGGTGCTGCCTAATTGCAGTGTGCTCAGGTCAAGGTGTCCGGATAAAGTATCAACCACTACCACACGATAAGCTACATCTGTACCTGTATTCTGGAAGCGTATTTTATACTTTAGTGCTGCCCCAGTTGGTGTGTAGTTCTCTTCTGTGAGGCCAATTGGAGAAACCAGTTTGTCGTTCGGATCATACGAGTCAATGATCGGGAGACATTCTTCGGCTACTTCGGCTTCTTCATCGTCGGTCTGCATGGCGTTTACAAAACCGGTGCTGTAAGGTACCGGTGCAGAGGTTTTATGGCAGGCCTCTACGGTAGCGTTGGCCAGCGTATTATCACCATTGCCTGCGGGTTGCTCTGCCTCAAGGCGTGCTGTTTTTCCTCCGTTTGGTATCCAAAGCACCAGGCTGTCACCGGCTGCCAATTTATACTCTTCCACGGTAGATAGCTGTCCGTCTAAGTATAAACGGAACACCTTGCGTGCATCCATATCGGCCTGACCAGTATTGCGGATCACAAAGCGCACCATGCCTTTGTCGAAATCACATTTACCAGTTACAGTGGCAACCGCGGCAGGAGGTGCTGTAGGGCTTTGGTTACCAGGCGTTATCCAGGCTTTGGTACAAACGGTGAGGCCGCGTATACTTTCGTCGCCGCAAACTACTTTGTCTTGTATCGTGATCACACTGGTCTTCCCCGGATTTATAGTGCCGGCATCAAATACATAAGTGCCATTTGGTAGGCGCGTGTAGGGCTTGTCTGCGGATAGTAGCTCTACCTCTTTGGGTAGTTCGAAGTATACTTTAGCGTTGTTGGCCGGGGCAAAGCCGGAGTTAGTATAGGTAAGTCTGGTGGTGCTGTCGAAGCAACGGCGGCGGCGCGTGGAGGAAACGCTGACGGACAGGTGAGGGGAAAGGGTGACCTTGTTGCCAATATTAGGTCCACTTACAGAGGCTCCATCTTCCTGTAATGTAACCGTTTGATTTGGGAAGCAGGACTGTTCTATGAATCGGCCATTCGAATTATCTGGAACTTGATTGACAGTATATGTTCCTTTGGGTACACGTATATGGTAAAATCCATTATTATCAGATATCCCGTAGTAAGGGCCAGGTTCTGCAGCTACTATTACTCCGGACAATCCATTTTCATCCTCATTTTTTAAACAGTCTCTATTTTTATCTTCATAAATAAACCCCGAAATATAACTGTCAGGTACTTCATTTTGTAATGAGTAAATCGCTACAGTTCGATCTAGCAGCTTGGCAGCAAAAGTTTTACCATTGTTAGTGACTGCTACCCCATAATTAATTAACTCTATTTGTTTTGTAAGTGTACCATCCTGGTTATACATTTTTATGTGTGAACCATAATTAGAATAGTATGATAAAATAGCATTGCCATTTTCATCTACAGCAAGGTTTGAGAAGTTCGAAGGAGTATTAGAAGATTTGTCACCATATTCCATCATCAATTTACCTGATGGACTAAATTTCTGGATGCGATTTCCATTGTAATCGAGCACATACATAAAACCAATGCCATCAAACGCGACAGATTGTGGATACGAAAACTCGCCGGAGCCTAATCCTTTTTTCCCAAAGGCCCCCAGGTATGAGCCATCCGCACTTACTTTATGAATTACACCGCCGTGACCGTCAGCGATGTGCATTATCCCGTTTTTATCTATTGAGAAACTTTTGCTATAAACGATTTCATTGCCTGGTTTAGGAAGCTCTAAATCAAAAGCTTTAATATAAACTCCTTGTCTGCTAAATTTTATTATTCTTTGTCTGTTGTCACCAGCCTCATACAGGTAAATATATCCTTTCAAGTCCACAGCAATCATTCCCGCAACCGAGTATTGAGTGCCTATTATTACATTCGCATTGAATTTGAGTACTAAGCCACCAGTAGCATCGTATTTATGTATATTCCTTTTTTCTCCATCATAAAAGTATAGGTTGTTATACTTATCATAAACTGGGTTTGTGAAATTATACTGACGCCCGTATTTCTGTAAGAAAAACCCATCTGCAGAATATTTCTTGATGCTACCTGCTGTTGAGTGTGGATCTGCTGCATAAAGGTTGCCTTTTTTATCTAGCTTTAGGTCTATACCATCGCCCAGCAGGCCAGACTCATGGGAACCATGTCCGGCAAATTTTGTAATTAAGTTTCCGTTGGAATCGTATTGCACTATATCTCGAGAATACGAGTAGACAACGTAGAAGCCTCCATCTTGGCGAATAGCGACACTGCTGGGCCTGTTAGTATTATAGCTTGGTCCTTTTTGTTTTACATTAAACTGTTTTAGAATTTCTCCTGTCGAAGAAAACTTAAACAACTGGTCATTTCCCGAATCCAATATGTAGATATTCCCTGCCTCATCGATCTTTGTGTCCGTGGCAACGTTTAATACACCATTAGTTGTAGCACTTGAACCTATTTGCATTAAGAATTGCCCGTCCGGACTAAATTTTTGTACCCTTGGCTTAGTATAGTCTACGATATATACGTTTCGGTCTTCATCTAAGGACACTTGTCCTATAGATTTGAATTTGCCGTCTCCTGTACCATAACTACCATATACCTGTAAAGGCTGGCCAAGTTGATTAAGCTTAGTTACACATGAACAGTTGGAATCTGTTACATATAGGTTTTCTTGATTATCAATTTCTATAGAAGTATAAAAGGTCCTGTTTTTATTGTTGACATCCTTTATACTCGCCAGCAATTTCCCAGATGAGTCTATTACGTTTATTTTATCTGCTTCTAAAATATAAATATTACCCGCTGTATCTAATGTTAAGCCTTTAGGACTTGATATGGGAGTGCCGATTATACCAACTTGATTAAAATCAGGTGTTTGGGAAAAGGCTGTTTTTAATTGAATCAGTAATAACAGTAGTAAAGCTGTTCTCATAGGCTAAAAGAGTGAATTGGGTAAAGTATGGCTATCAGGCTGTAAATCTACTAATTAAAGTATAAATATGTAACTATACTATACTTCTGACGAAGGCTAATTAAAAAAACACAACCTGTGTTACATTCTAAGGTTCTATCTTTGCCTAATACCCTACATAGAGGCATTTAATTAAACCGAACCAATAACACATGAGCCATACTTATACCGGAAAGGTAATGTGGTCGCACCTGGATGCAAACATGCACATGCGCCATTCTGCCTATGCCGATTTTGCCGCACAAGCCAGGATTGAAGCACTCGACGAACTGGGACTGGACCTGAAGACTTTTCAGCGGCTGCACATCGGGCCTATACTTTTCAGGGAGGAGACAAAATACCTGCGCGAGGTAAGTATAAACGAGCAGTTAACCGTAACCACTGCACTAACAGGCAGCCGGAAAGACGGATCGAGATGGGCCATCCGGCACGAGATATTTAAAGCAGATGGCGTAAAAGCTGCTGTAATTGTAGTAGAAGGCGCCTGGATTGACACCCTGAAAAGGAAACTGGCCGCCTTACCTGAAGACCTGGCTGAGCACTTTAACCAGATACCTAAAAGTGCTGATTTTGTGGAGCTATAGGATTAACATACTAGTGCCTCTTTACCGGAAGCACCTCCTTAACAGCCGATAAAATACTTGGCCAGGCAGCGGACATAGGAGCAACCACATCAAAATGGCCGGTGTTCTCTAAGAGTATAACCTGCGTATCGTCGCCTTTGGCTTTGGCGCTATGGGCATACTGTTGGCTTTGTGTTACGGGTACTATCGGATCGTTAGCGCCTTGTACTAACCTTTGCGGAACCCCAAGTGGAAGCATTTGAGCAGGAGAGGCCTGCCTGTATCGGTATGGTTGTGCTCCAGGCATGCCATCCATCAACTTTTCTACAGCTGTGTTGCAACTGCCTTTGTCCATACTATAGGTGGCAAGGTCTGGTATGCCGGCTAGCGCTATTACTCCTCTCAGTTTCAGGGGCTTTTTAGTGTAAAGGTCACTCTTACGTGACAGGCCTTTGCGTGCAGCCAGCCAGAGTGCTAAATGGCCGCCAGCCGAGTGTCCCATCACTGCTACCTTTTTTGAATTTACCGGATACTTTTTAGCCATTTTGCGTACAAAGTCTGTGGCCATAGCTACGTCTCTGAACGTGCCGGGATAGCCGCCGCCTGCATCGCCCACACGCCTGAACTCAATGTTCCAGGTGGCATAACCTTCTTTGGTTAAGGCCTCGCTTACATGCGACATGTAATTTAAATTGTATGCCGACAGCCAGCATCCACCATGCACTACCACTACCACAGGAAAAGGTCCCTTGCCCTGCGGCAAACGCAACTCCCCAAACTGTAGCGAATCAGGGCCATACTGTAGCTTGTGGTCTGGAGCTGGCAGGGGCAATGCAGCTATTTCCTGCCAGGTGATCAGCTTAGGTTGCTGGTCCTGTGCAAGCAGGGTTGCGTTAGTGCAAACGCAAAAAAGTATGGCTAGTAAGGTAACTCTCATGTTCAGATTGGACTGGTTAGTTTCGTTTTAGGATCAGTAGTAAAAGCAGTTAAAAGTCTACTGTGTTTTGCTACGCGGGATCAGCAGCAGTTCTTTCTGCCTTCCGTCTATGTAGCGAACACCGTTTGGAGTAAATACGGCCTGCTCTTCCAGCATTACCCGGATCTCTTTGTTGTTCCATTCTGGTAGCACTACTTTGGCGTTCAGTTCAATGGCATAAACCGTATTGTATTGGAGTAGATAGTCTCCGGTGCCGGGCACACCTTGCTGCTGGTCCCACATGCCAATGGCCGGACCTGCACCATGCCCGTGATAGCCGATGGGATGGGAGTAAATACTGGGTGTTATATTTTCCTTCTGAGCCTGAGCCAGCGTCTCTTTCAGTACCTGGTTGCCTGACTTGCCTGCTTCAAACTTTGAGGTGAGAATGTCCTGCAGGCGGTTACCGGTGTTCAGTGCTTTCTTAAGGTAATCAGGAGCTTTTTTCTCTCCGGGTTTTAGTACATAGGCCAGTTGCTGCACATCGGTGTTAAGGCCAAGGTATGTTATGCCAAGGTCTACATGCAGCAGGTCGCCGGGCATGATAACCTCCACCTCGGGGCGCTGTGAGAAAGAACGCTGAGAGTCTCCGGAACCGGGGTTGGCTCGTTGCAAATCTACTGTTGGGTGAAACCAGGCGGTAAGCTTTAATTCGGCGATGCGTTCCCGGTACCACCAAACCACATCATCTGTAGTTGTAACACCAGGCTTAACTACTTTTTCGGAGAATCCCTCTGCAATAATTCTGTGCCCGATGCGGCTGATTTGCTCATATAGCTCCAGCTCTGTTGGAGTTCTGATCTGAAGCCAGTTAACTGCCAGTTGTTCTGCTGAAACCACCTTCTTTTTAAAAGCAGCAGGCAGGTAATGCATCAAGCTGTCATATTCTGCTTTGGTAAGTCCATCGGCATGGGCAAATTGTGGCGAGATGTTCAGGCCTATCTTTTTAGGGTTTCTTTCGCTGATTAGTTCAGCCAGGCGTTTCCATTGGTTGGGTTCCTCTTCAGGTTTCCAGGCTCCTTTCATCAGCTTGCCAATATCGTAACGTGCCACGGCCAGCTTTTCCAGTCCTTTTTCGGGGCCCTGGTCTGTAAACAGCATAATGGTGCGACGTCGGGCTGCCAGCCAGGTAGCAGGAAGCATGGTTCTGGCGATAGGATCTTCGTTGTACTCCCGCGCTATAATCACCCACATATCGATGCCCTCGCGGCGCATCAGCTCGGGCAGGAGCTTATCGAGGCGTTCCTGCAGCACATTGTCTTCCAATTTAGCACGTTCACGGAGTGGCATAATACCAGTCATTTGCTGTGCTATCGTATTTTCTGAACTAAGTACTAGTAGTAACAGTAACGGGATAAGTTTTTTCATGTGCAGGTGTTATGGATTACGAAAAATATATTGAGGCAGGCGGCAGGTTTATCCGTTCTTTTTAATGAACCAATTGGTAGCCAGGTTTAGGTTGCCGGTTTTACCTTCAGCAGTCTTTTAGATTTTGCTCATTGTAAAGTTCGAGCAAAGGTATAGAGCATGGATTTGTAGGTATCTGGGCTGGTTGTAGCGCAAAAGTGGTGAATGCGCATAGTAGCAGCGCAAAGCAAAGTATAGATAGTTTCATCTGAGATAAAATCGCTATGTTGGAGTTAAAGCTTGCAGTAAATATAAGGATACTTTTTAAGCCAACATTTACATACATACTAATTGGCACCACTGGTTGCGAAGTTTAATGTGATCTATATGTGTGTAGTGGGAGCCTGCAAATTCAATAAAATATGTACCGGGTTTTTATCAGTTTAGTTGAGGATTAAGAAAGTCGTAATAAGGCAGGATGTTTAATCTTCGTATT
Source organism: Pontibacter aydingkolensis (assembly GCF_019443125.1). Lineage (GTDB taxonomy): Bacteria > Bacteroidota > Bacteroidia > Cytophagales > Hymenobacteraceae > Pontibacter > Pontibacter aydingkolensis. The sequence continues at coordinate 69,358 of NZ_JAHYXK010000017.1, forward strand.
GCATTAGCCTGTCGAGCATGTTTTTAAGCTCATCCATACTTTTTACAAGCTTGGAATCACCTAGGGTGCTCATTTACAGGTGCTACAAGAGAGGTGCCACTCAGTTCAACATCCTGCTCTATACCGGGTTCTCCTTTGAATCTATGATCAGGGACAGGACGTCTTTGTGGGTATATTCGTTTACCATTCAGGCATATATAGGGGTAAGTTTTTTACAGACGGGGCATTCATCTGCCACAAATTCTGCAATTACATAGTCATACTTTTAGGTAATACATCGCAAATCTTTGTCGGTAGCCTTTAATATTTGTCTCATCTATTCGGTAGTCTACATTAACAAACGTACCTACTAAAATTGAATTTAAAGTGCTATAATTAAGGTAAGTTTGGCACTAACTGGCTTGCAAATATGGCCGAGTTGTGGTGCGGTATCATTGATCTTATAAACTGTCTGCCATTTACAAAAGTTGGCTGTGCAGCAATATAAAAGTAGCTGCAATAATGTGCAGTATGCCTGCCACAGTTATAGTATTAAGACTTCTGATTTGTCCATGCCTCATATTAAGCCAATGTATTATAGTGCCATAGAGGTTACCATCGGTAGGGCTAAGTATAAATCGTTAAGGTAAACATGATCAAACAGAGCAGTATTCAGAATACTAAAGGCAAACCTGATCAGAAAATGGACACCCAGTAACAGCAAAACGTTAATGCATATTTCTTTTCCATAAGTAACGTTTCAGCAAGCGTAAATTCAGTACCTCACAAAATAATAGTGAACCTGGCAAAGTTATGAGTTGATCTCAGGTGAGCCTTGTTATACTATTGGTTTGATTTAGCAGCTTGTTTTTCAGCTTTCTCGCGTGCTTTTATAGATTTTTGTTCCAGTTTGTATGATTTCTTTGCTTGTTTGGCCGCACTACTGGCTGTTTTATGTGCGGCTTTGGCTTCATCGTACCTCTTTTTGGCAATATCTAATTCCCGTTCAGCCTCTTTTAGATTTTGTTTTGTAATGTCTGCCCTGTCATGGCGCACTTTATAAATAGAGTCGGCACGGTGCAGGCGCTGCTGATCATGGGCAGCACGCAATTCATTTGATTTTTGCTGCTGAGCTGTTTGTGCTATTGCACTAGTATTTGTTGTAAATAAATACAGCAGCAGGCTTACCGAAAGTATAAATAATCTTTTCATACTTATATATACGTCTATTTATCTCATTGTGAATGAATTTGTTATAAACTATATTTTTAATAGTAAATGGTACAATGCAACCTTGTATGAATGAAATTAAACAGGAGTGATAAACATGAAAAAGTATGTCATATGCTAAATAATAAGTGGGGTTAATATAACTAATGTGCTTTATACAGAATCTATACATTGTTTTAAGCGTACAATTTTATATAAAAATAATATTGTTATTTGTTGATCCAGGCAAAGTATGAGAAAGCTTGAATTAAAAGTTGCCTGGAAAAAAGACTTCGCAACCATGCGCTACAGCCCTGGTAAGAAACTTATCTGGACAGAGTGGAGAGGAGCTATATCCAGTGAACAACTACGGGAAGCTATAATTTATGAATGTGAGTTTATACTTGCTAACAGAGTAGAACTCATGCTTTCTGATTACACCATGATGATTCCCCCTGCTCTCGAGGATCAGGTGTGGGTTGCCAACCATACGACTGAATTGCTGCAGCACAGCAGTCTGCGGCTGGTAGCTAACCTAATGGCACAGGATATTTTTCAGCAGATAACAATCCATACGATTTATGCTTTTACCTCAGATGTATTGTTACCCTGCGAGTCAAGGGATTTTGTTACAAAAGAAGAGGCTTTGGAATGGCTGTTTTTGGGAGATAACAGCAGCAACAAGCAGGCAGATAATAGCTCAACATCGCACATTAAACCTTGACTAGCATATTCCTGTGTACACTTAGTCAATACAATTGTTAGCCCTTAGCAGGTTAAGTATTGTCAGTTTTTGAGGATGTTTTTCCTTTAGCAACCTTAACATATATTTGAATACCAGGTATTCTTCATATGTCTTGTCGTTAGCTTCCAGATTCTTTTTATAGTCTAGTGTTTGCAGGAAACTCTTTGTGTCATTATAAAGAATATATTCATATACATTAAAGAAATACTTCCGTGCAATTTCCTTACCCAGATTATAGCCTGTTACTTCCCAAATTGCTGTTCTTTTATTTTTCATGGTATACAGTACAATTATAAACTAATTGCAAGGTCTTGAATATCAGATCAATAAAAAATGATAATTATCAACTTACAACTATGATTTTCATACTTAACCTCAGGCTGGGTTTATGAATGGGGAGGACAATTTAAATGTAGAGTAGGGGAGAATGAGATACTATAAAAGCAAAAAAGCCTTACGTTTAGCGTAAGGCTTTTCTTTATAAGGTGACTACAATAAGTTAGGCACGCTTAACATTTACAGCGTTAAGGCCTTTTCTGCCTTCCTGCAGTTCGTAAGTTACTCTGTCGTTCTCTCTAACTTCATCAACTAAGCCAGAAACGTGTACAAAGTACTCCTGGTTAGTGTTATCGTCCTTAATGAAGCCAAAGCCTTTTTCTGTGTTGAAGAATTTTACTGTTCCGTTGTTCATAAATTTTTGATGTTATTGTCTTGAAGACGTTTATTGAGGTAAATTTGTTCATATTATTTTACAAAACCCTAATTTTTTTTGAAAAATCGGCTTTAACACAGGATAAAGGGCAATTATTTTTTTTGGCCGTGGCATAATGAAGCTAATTCACCTGTTTTTAAAGTTTATTTTGCTTTCCGGTTTTTTGCTTCAAATAGATGGCTTGGTTCATAATTCTGGTTTTACCAGAGTAATGGTTTCATCATTGTATTCTGCTCCATTGTCACCATATGCTAATGGCTTATCATTCTTTCTCTATAACCCGGAAAAATTCCTGTGCCTGTTAAAGAATCCGTAACAATATTTTAAATTAACTAAAAAGCATTATTACCTGCCTGATATCCATAGCCTTATCTCAACCGTAAACGGATTAATCAGACCATGCCATTTAGCTATGAAAAAAAACTACATAAAAACCGAACAAGAAGAGTCAAGCTGGCAACATGCCACACAAATTACCTCTGGTATCCGCTTTTTAAGGGTATTATTAGCAAGCTGTTTGATTACTATTACTACAGGTTGCGCTGATACAACATCAGATTCTGATACTGAAACTGCAACAACAGAGCGTGTTAGTACTGGCGAAACTGCAACTACTGCTGCTGATGACACTGCCAAAACCACAGGCACCGATGCCATGGCAATAATAGGCAGAATAGAACCTACTGGATCTGCACCTGCTTGGGGCAAAAACATAACCGACCCAATGTTGCTTGTAATAGAAAAGCTCACTGAGTTGCAAACCGGACCACCATTGCACCAGCTAAGCCCTATGCAGGCCCGTAAGGCCCCCACACCGGCCGATGCAGTAAAGGCTCTGCTCCAAGAACATAATGCGCCCATGCCACCTGCTCGGGTTGATACAACTGGTAAAAAAGTACCAGTAGAGAAAGGAAGCATACATGCCCGCATTTATACTCCGGCAAATGCCACAGCATCCAACCCTGGCATTGTATATTATCATGGCGGTGGCTGGGTTATAGCAGGTATTGATACTTACGATGCCTCGGCCCGTGCGCTTGCAGAACAAACCGGAGCCGTAGTGGTGGCTGTTGCATATCGCCAGGCACCGGAACATAAATTTCCGACAGCCCACAATGATGCTTTTGCTGCCTATAAATGGGTGGTTGATAATGCAGCGTCTTTAAAGATAAATCCGGACAAGATAGCAGTAGCAGGAGAGAGCGCCGGGGGTAACCTTGCTGCCAATGTAAGTATAATGGCCCGAGACAACAACGTGAAAATGCCTGTGCATCAGTTATTGGTTTATCCCATTGCAGGCTATGACATGAACACTGCATCGTACCAGGAGCACGCGCAGGCCAAGCCGCTAAGCAAGGCTGGTATGGCCTGGTTTTTTGATAAATACCTGCGCAATACAAAGGATGGAATGGACCAGCGCATTGCATTGGTTAATGTGCCAAACCTTAGAAACCTGCCGCCTGCCACTGTCATAAACGCTGAAATAGACCCACTACGAACAGGGGGAGTTCTTTATGCGGATAAATTGAAAGAAGCAGGAGTAGCTGTAAAGGCACAGGTATACGATGGGGTAACACACGAATTTTTTGGAATGGCTGCTGTTCTGCCACAGGCCAAAGAAGCTCAGGCTTTGGCAACGGCCGAACTCAATAAAGCTTTTGGTAAGTAAATATCAGACAATGGCGCGAGTAGAAGAGACCTGTCGTTATAGCAAGACACGGAAGTAATTTCCCGCTAGCGAAAGTCAAAGAAATAGATCGAAAGGCCCCTTTTGTGCAGGAGCCTTTCTTTTTTTTCATAGGTAGACTGGAAGCGGTTAATTATACTTTTAAGCGTTTGTTTTTTTAGATACATGACTAGCTCGTGCTGCCACCAAAGCTGGTAAAAACAACTAGCAGACTGGCGTTACTTCAAAAGTATGACTGGCTGCATTATCTCGCCATTCCAGGTTTGTTGCTTTGGCGCGTTTTTCCAAGTTGCACCTGCTTGTATTTTTGATTCCAGTGAAGGTTAGCGTGAGCAGTAGGAGCATGGCTACTGCAGCGATTACTGATTTCATAGTATGAGATAACTAAGGTTACTTGATTTATTTGATGCACTACATTTTGACCCTTGCCTAGGTACAGGTTATTGTGATAAAAAAACCTTTACAAGTTAAATGCCAAATTATAAAAGTTTGATATTCAGTGCAATGTAGTGTAGGGGCGGCTTTTGTACTGTCTGGAAATGAACAGTTCCGGACAATAGTGTTTGTTATCGTACAGTAGCTTAAGCCTTTATAAACATTGAATTTTGAGTATGCCTTAAATTCTGTACCTACCGTATACATTCAGAAATTATCGTATTCTATATGCATCTGTCAAACGATTATTTTATCAGCCAGGTATTGCTACCTCAGAAACTAATCTTCACTAAATTTTTGAGGCCAATGGAGCATGAGGTATATAAGGAGGCTATGCTATATGTATTCACCACCATAAAAGACAATAACCTGGAAAACTGGGTGATGGATTCTACCAAAAGCAACTTTACGATGCAGGATCAGAAGTGGTCTGTAGAGCAATTAGGGCTTTTGCTACAAGATACTCCCTTAAAAAAAGTGGCGATGGTGCGTGCTAAGGATTCTATGTTGCAGATAGCTGCCGAAGCTATGCGTTCCAAAATTTACAGGATATTTGGTACCCAAAAAGAGTTACAGCATTTTGCCACCCTTGAAGAGGCTCTAAGGTTCATGCTACCCGATACAAATCCAGGTCAGCTGTTGAAAAAGCTTAAAACAGTTACAGAAGCTTAAGTATATCCGACACTTTTACCGTTGCCAGGTTTGATGGCACAATTAAACGGGCAGCTTTATACTTGCATTTACCTGGCAGAAAGTAACCGAACTATTTAATTTCTAGTCGCGGCTTATCATTTTAATAAGCATACAAAGTAACATATGAGACTTAGGGTCAAAGCTGATCAAGTCTAAAAACTTCTTTTTCATAGTAGGGTGAATCAGATTTAATGATCAATTTAGAAATAAGCGCAATGATAAAGTAATATTTTATCATATTTAAAGTATAAAATTAAGAATTCTAAATTGGAAATGCAATACGCATTTTTGATGATTTTACATAGGTTGTATACAGGTTTTATACATTCTGTAAACAAATCATGGTAAAATCATCTGTTTAGCTCTCGATTTATGTTGTCATTTATGGATTCATACTTCAGGTACAGAAGATTCGCAGTTTAAAGATTGTAGATTTATACACTATTCTTATTAGTCCATCTCTTCTTTGAGCAGCATAGAGGCCGTGTTTGGTTTTGAAAGTAACTCTCTGAACAATTCCCAGCGTTTTTCCGGGTTGTTGGCTGTGCCACCTTTTTTTTCAATGTGCTTCCTAACCAGTTCCTGGCCCAGGTTATAGTTTATCACGTAGCTCCTGTAGCGATCTATGAAGCGGGTGCGCTGCAAGGCTTTTTCTTTTTCGTAGAAGTTATACTTTACTATCCATTCTGCCGCCTGCTCACGGGTTATTTTTCCATCGAGGTACAGGCGTGCCGCTTCATTGCCCGCAAAATTCAGCTTGCCTATCTTACCTAGTATGGCATAGTAATGGGCAGCATCTGCAGGGTTTAGTCCGGCTAACGGAAACAGTACTGCTTTTTCAAACTGCAGGCGCTGCTCTTCCGGAAAAGCTACCGCTATGCCGTAGTTGGCGCTACCTTCTGCGATAAGAGACTGCGGACTGAACAGTGGGTAAATGGCATACTCCTTCCAACCTCGCTTGTTTACCAGTTCCTGCTCTAATATTGCATTAAATACGTGATGCCCCGGATAACCTTCGTGACAGGCAAGGTCTATGGCCCGATCAATATAAATCGGGAAATCAGTATTGATCTGTATCAGGCTGTATCCGTTGCCTTTATAATAGTTATACCCTGACCATGGTTTGTCGGTAACAAACTCAACTGTGAAATTCTCGTTGGCTGGTAATTTATAGTGGGCCAGTGTGCGCTTTCGTGCCTCGTTTATAGCCGCCTGAAAAACAGTGTCCAGCTTATGCTTTGGTATTTCAAAACGGGTACGGTAGGCTGCCCAGCGTTCAGCCACTGTGCCTTTGCCAGGTAGGGCGCTGTCTATTTCCTGCAACAGGGAATCGTAATAGGTCTGTGGGTGGTGTGGTGGCTGAGCATCGTACAGTAGCCTGGCCTCTTCGTCAAAAGGAAATTTCTTCCCTTGCATCATCTCTATTTTGGTAGCAGTTGCCAGCACCTGCTTCTGTAGCATCAAAACTCTACGCTTCTCCATCTCGCTCAGGGCAGTAGTGTCGTGTTTAAGCAGCTCAAAGCTAATGGCGTTCAGTTCCTGTAAAAGTTCACCTGCTGGCAGAGAGTCCTGTGGTTGGGTGATGGGCTTCCATGCTTCAGGACCATAATAGGCATCTACTACATCGCTATCGTACTGGCCGAGTTGCAATACCGTTTTTACATACCGTTCAGCCAGTTCATCCATCGCAATGGCTTTTTCGGTTCGTACCGTTGTAGCCGGAGTACAGGCCCATACGGTGGCGGCAAGACAGTAAAATAGCGTTTTTTTCATAGGTGATATAAGGGATGTCATTTGAAAAGTATAAGCAACGGTTTTGGTTAAAGTATAAAACAAGTGAGGCTTACAGCAACACGCAGTATTTATACTTAAGTGTTACCGGCGAGCATACCTGTTTCTTCTGCTTTTTTGCTTCGCGAGCTAAGGTATATTCTTACCACCAAAAGTATAGCTTCGGTGGACAGCACGATTAAATGCAAAGCCACTGCAAAACTGCTTAGGTTTGCAAATGTAACAATGGTCATCGCTACAAAGGGCAGGCCTATCAGAATTCTGTCAATCAGGCTAAAAGCTCGCTTATAAAGTACAGTAAGTGCAAGACACACAAAAATAAGCAGGGCAAGCAGGTTAGTGAGTAACAGGTTGTAACTGGCCGCCACCAGTATAAGCGCGCAGAAGCCCAACCCTAACCAGCTATACTTGTTCTGTCCCAGTTTATCGGTAAGCGTTGGTTTTATAAGATGATCGGCTATCGGATTAAAAAGGAACATGAACTTTTGGCGTTCCACGAACAGCAGCACCAGGTTTAACCCCAGAAAAAAGGCATTAATGTACGGTGTACCGGTCCAGTTCATAGAAACGGTTACCGTCAATATGGCTACGTTCATAGGCACCAGCATAATGGCTCCCAGCAAACTATACCGTTGCGACATAAGCAATGCTCCAATAATAACCTGAAACGTAGCCACCACCTGCGCAAAAAATCCCAGCCCATGCTTTGCAAGTGCTTCTTCCAGCCAGGGAGGCCCGATTATTTGTCCAAAATTACCATTTGTTAGTTTGCACATCCCGGCCGAGAAAAATATATAGCCCAGGAACAGCCGGATTAGTACTACCAGAAGGTCTTTGTTTTTTATCATAGTTGTAGGTGTAAAAGAGCGTGTAGTTTATAAAGCTTTAGTAAAGAAAGCCTATTTAGTAGCTTCTCAAAATAAATTATACTAACAGCGGAATTTCACCTATCAAAAAACTCTTGTGTCTGTTGGTACGCCTTTAACCTATTGATTTTTACCTGATATGCCGGGTTTGTTTTGCCAGGTATCAGAGGCTTATTAGTGGCTGGTTTGTGGGTTTATCAGTAAAAAAGAGGCGTTTGCCTCTTTCAGTTTTATTTCCAGATAAGTATAAGTGTGCCTGCAAGTATGGTGCCCATGCCCAGTAACAGGCGTGGTGTAAGTGGCTCTTTTAATATAAAATAGGAGAGGAGTACTGTTATCACAATGCCAGCCCTGTCTATGGTAGCAACTACTGAGATATTGGCTGTTTTTATCGCTTTAAAGTATAATATCCAGTAAATGGCTGTGCAAAGTCCGGCAAGTACCAGCCAAAGCATGGTTTTGTTATTTACGGCTGATATTCCCTTCAGGCCTCCGGCATACAAGGCATTGGCCACAACCATAGCCAACAAGACGCTTGTCCGGATTACAAGTGCCACATGTTCGTTGGCACTGCCCATACCCATCTTTGCGAACACCATTGCTACGCCTCCCATTACCATCGCCACAATCGCATAAGTAAGCCACTGTTCCATTTAACTCTATAATTTAATTGTAATTAAGGCACAATACTACAGCAAGTTTTTGTCTATTTGACGGTATAGGGCAAATATTTTTGTAGACGGATGAGAACCGGAAGTATAGGCCATTACAGCACCTCTGAAAGGCAATCACGTTTTATACTTTACATACCAGTTTATCTTAACTCTTATGACACCTGTTGCAAACTTTACTTTTTACGGAGCGCTTCAGGATTTTCTTAAACCTGCCGCCAGAGGCAAACCTGTGGTTTATACTTTCAGTGGAAAGCCGGCTATAAAAGATGCCATAGAGGCCATTGGCATTCCGCATACAGAAGTAGCTGTGATCTTAAAACACAATTCCCGTGCAACATTCTTAACGCCCCTACAGCCGAATGATGAACTATTGGTTTTCCCTTTCGACTCACAGAAAAGCTGGCCACCTGGTTATATGTTGGCTTCGATGCCAGAAAAGCCTTACAGATTTGTGCTCGATGTTCACCTTGGTACGCTTGCCAAAGCACTGCGCATGCTCGGGTTTGATACATTGTATAACCAGAAACTGCTAGATGCTGAGATATCCCGGATTTCACAATCCGAAAACCGGATCGTACTAACCCGGGATATCGGCCTTTTAAAACAGAAAATAATTGAGCACGGATACTGGTTACGATCACAGCATACCACTACACAATTACAAGAGGTAATCAGCAGGTACGGGCTTTTGCAGGAGATAAGGCCTTTGATTCGGTGCCTGGTTTGTAACCAGCTAATAATGCCGGTGGCGAAAGAGGCTATTGCTGCCAGACTACCCCCCAAAACACGCTTATACTTTAACGAGTTCTACCAGTGTGCGCCCTGCAACAAAGTATACTGGAAAGGCTCACACTACGAGCATATGGAATCGGTGATCAGGCAGATAAGAGAAGGGTAGCTTTTACCTGATGTCTTTAGGCCATAATTAAAGAAACAGGAGCATATTATTAAAACCTACTGTTTACAGAACAAATATTACTGAGCTATGTTCTGTATTTTTACTTACGCGCGGGTTTTTTATACTTAAAATAAAACAGCCAGTAACAGCATGTTAGTCAAATCATTTAGAAATAGTGTAGTTTTGACTTTATCTGCTAAATATACAAGCTAAGCGAAAAGTAAATCCAGATAGAATAGTAAGAATCATAAATTGCCCAGAAGCAAAAGATCCGGTAAACCATAATGTTTTTAGAAAACAAGATTAGATTAATCTTAACCGACGACCACAAGATTGTTAGAGAAGGGGTCAGCTATTTGTTAACATCTAATAAAAGAATAGAAATAGTAGGTCATGCATCTGACGGTCAGGAAACGCTGGATTTATTAGCAATAACACAGGCTGATGTAGTACTTATGGATATTAGTATGCCTGGCATGGACGGCTTTGAAGCGACACGCAGGATCTGTGAGCTGTAACCGGACACGAAGGTGATCGCACTGTCTATTTTAAGCGATGAGTCACATATAAGCCGAATGATGGCATGCGGTGCCCACGGGTACGTCTTAAAAAGCGCCGGTAAAGAAGAACTCTTCATGGCGATACAATTAGTGCTTGCCGGCACTCCTTACATCAGTTCTCAAGCTGCTTTAAAAATGCTAAACAAGGTAATGGACAGTAGTCATAGCAATGAAATAGATTCTATTACCGTTCAACAGTTACTTTCTAAACGTGAACTCGAAGTGCTTGCCCTAATTGCAGATGGTTTTACAAATGCAGAGATCGGAGACATGCTTTTCACGAGCAAGCGCACCATTGAAACACATCGCCAGAATATACTTGAAAAAACTAATTCCAAGAACACGGCAAGTCTGATTAAGTATGCATTCAGGCATCAGCTTATAAAGTAACAGCGAATAAATTGCCTTGTAAACACCCCTGGATTATCCTGTATAATCCAGGGGTGTTTTCTTTGTTACAGAAATGCCAGGAGAGTAGCCGCTATAGTTTACTTTCAGGCCTGAGAGCTGGTCTTAGCCGTTTGTAAATAAAACAATTGATGGCTGAGACGATAAGTTCTGACTACTACGTATATTTCCTGATTTGCAGTGTATTAACCCTTAATTATAGCTTAACCCATAGCCTGCTTTTTATCAGCTGCGTTAAACCAAACTATACGTACAGTTCCAACACCGCTGTGTGTATTTACGATAGCTGTAAATGTTTTTCAGTTATCAAAAAGGCAAAAGGGGGCCAGTCCTTTATGGGTGCTAAGGATGGTCCTCTTTTAGTCTTTCCATTCTACTACACCTCCCTTGTATATAAATATCAGGACGCAGTTGGCGCCTTTATATAGCAAGTACAATACCTGCAAGGTAACTTCATTTAACAGCCTGTTAGTGTGGTTTTAAGTACAAATCACGGATATCCGTCAAAAATGGTGTTTATTGGTTTAAGCGCTTAAAAATTGCACTGAATTTGGCTTTGATATACCTTAAAACGTATTGAGGATTACAACTGTAACTGATTGTTTAACCTGAATTAACAATGGTTGTACGCTAACCTGAAGCCAATTACATTAAATTTTAATTATTACTCTAAAGTTGAGATCATGCTTATTACAAAGGAGAAATTTTTAACTGAAACTTACCTGGAAGTGGCTGAGCGTTTAGATGATACCCTGGTGCAGAAGCGCGGAAATACGCAAAGGCAAAGCATCCATAAAAAGCGTAGAAACTCATTGAAAGAGGGTGGCAAGGCTGCTTTTAACAGCTCAGAGAAAAAGGTAACAGCCAATGCTCCCCTGCATGTACCGGATCTGAATGAGGTATCTTACAGTGATTTTATACTTTACAACTATGGACAAGTTTATCAGAGGCAGTACAGCCAGGTTAAATCAGATAAACCGAAGCAAGTATAAATTAGCGTGAAGATTGATTATAAACTGGGTTCAAATGAGATGTGTCTATACTTCAGGTTTGGGCAGAAATTTATTGTCTCCTGACAAATAGAAAAATGCTGTTTCAAACGCTGCTTCCCCTATCAGTTAATGTAAAATAACACCATATTCTTATCTCAACGTATGTGGGGTATATCAGGCAAAAGTGCAGTGATAAGCCATTTACATGACAGAAAATCATAACAGCAGAGCCCTTAACAAATCGCTGAAAGAATATGCCCGTGGCATAGCCGGAGGATTACTGTTCAGCTTTCCGCTGCTTTATACGATGGAAGTATGGTGGACTGGCTTCATTGCCGATCCGCTGGACCTGATGATCCTGGTGGTGGTAACGTACCTGCTCCTGCTTGGCTACAATCGCTTTGCCGGCATGCATCCCGATGCTTCATGGAAACATGTTTTTATAGACTCAGTAGAGGAAATGGGAATAGGCCTGCTGATTTCTTTTGGGGTGCTACTGATGCTGAACAGGATTAGGCTCTCCGGCATGGGGATAGACGAGGTGATGGGGAAAGTGATCATCGAGGCAATGGCTGTATCCATTGGAGTTTCTATAGGTACGGCACAGTTGGGGGCAAATGAGGAGGAGGAGAAGAGGCAGAAAAGCAGGGAGCGGAAAACCAAAGTTGGTTTTTTTGTACTGGGCATCTGTGGCGCCATCATTGTCGGAGGCAATGTGGCGCCTACCGAAGAAATAGTTATGATAGCTATGGAGGCTGCACCGGGGCACATTCTTGCCATGGCGCTTGTGTCGCTGCTAATAAGTATAATTGTTGTGTTCTTCAGCGATTTTAAAGGAACGGCAAGGAGGAGTAGGAACGGCCTGCTCTTCGACATGACCTTCGATACATGTGTAAGCTACATTACCGCGCTTGGTGTGTCTGCCTTTGTGCTGTGGTTCTTCGGCAGGTTTGACGGTGTAAGTTTCTGGGTTGCTTTTCAGCAGGTTGTCGTGTTGGGGGTGCTTTCCTCGTTAGGGGCCTCGGCTGGGCGCCTCTTAATCAAATAAATGTCTTTGTAATGGAAGAGAGTAAAGAACAGGGAAACAAATACGAGGACGAGCAGCAGCGTGAAGGCAATCAGCACGAAGAAAAAAAGAATTGGCTGGAATGGACCGTTTTTGGCATAAGCCTGCTGCTGGTGCTGGCTATACTGGGCTACTTGGGCTATCAGACCTACACCAGGAAACCGTCGACGCCTGATCTGATTGTACAGAGCTGGCCTGACCCAACAAACAACAGCCCAAACCGCTATCATATCCAACTTAAGAACAAAGGTGGAACCACGGCTGAGACAGTAATAATCGAGCTGGCGCTGATGAAGGGCGGCAAAGAGGTGGAGAAGGCGCAGCTACAGATCGATTTTGCCCCTCAGGAATCCAAGCGGGAGGGCTGGGTAGGGTTCAGGAGCAATCCTGGCGAGGCTGACACGCTGATATCAAGAGTAGTAAGTTACAAAAAACCATAGTAAAATTTTGGATATACTTCTATAAAACCATGTCTAAACGTAAAGTATCCGAGCACCAGAAAATGAACAATAAGGCACCTATACCTAAGGGGTGCCTGCTGGCCATTGGAGGCAAAGAAAGTAAAGGAGATAAAGAGATGACCGAGGATCAGAAGCGGAATGTTGATTTCGAAAGCGAGAAGGTACTCAAATTCTACAAAGAGCACCTGAAAGGGGAGAACCCGGTAATCGCCTTCCTGCCAACTGCATCTTCGGAGCCAGATGCAGTAGTAAAGGAATATTTGAAGGTGTTTGACGAGCTTGGCTTAACTAAAGTACATGTTCTGGATATCCGTAACCGGGACGATGCCCAAAATGATGAATACATTAAGATCATAGAGCAGGCGAATGGTTTTTATTTCTCAGGTGGAGACCAGTTGCGCCTTACCTCTATACTGGGTGGCACCAAGCTTTTGCAGCTAATGAAAGAGCGCTATACCTACGACGAGGTATTGGTAGCCGGTACAAGTGCCGGTGCAACAGCTATGTCTACCCCGATGATATATGAAGTAATGTCAAAAGGCGGCTTTATTAAAGGGGATGTGCGTATAACCACTGGCCTGGAGTTCATTAAAAATGTTGCTGTAGACACCCATTTTATACAGCGCGGACGGTTGGTTAGGATGGCGCAGTGCATCGTTACCAATCCTGGTTGTATTGGCCTCGGAATAGAAGAAGATACTGCCGCTTATATTACAGAAGGCAGAGAACTGACTGTTGTAGGCAGCGGCCTGGTAACTATTGTGGACGGCATGAATCTTACCGACACAAATATTTACGAAATAGATGCCGGCGAGCCCTTTTCGGCCAGGGGGCTAAATGTACACTTGCTAAGCGACGGGGAAAAATATGTTTTTCCTGTTTACGACCAGCTTCATGCTTAAAACAAGAACAAGTCTGTTATGCTTTATAAGCCAGAAGCCCATATGCTTGCCAAAGTGCAAGGTAGCTACTGGTTAGTTACCGGTACCTGGCCTTTTGTGCATTTGTACAGTTTTCTATGGATTACAGGTCCAAAACAGGACATCTGGCTACTTTATACTGTCAGCGTTCTGGTTTGTATAATTGGAGGGGTGTTGCTGATGGCTGGTGTACGGAAAAATGTTACCCCAGAGATTAAGTGGTTAGGTATTAGTAGTGCCTTTGGGTTGGCAGGAATAGACCTGTATTATGCCCTGAATGATGTGATCCGGGATGTATACCTGCTGGATGCAGCTGCCGAAATTTTTCTGGTTATGCTTTGGCTGTGGAACGGCGATAAATGTATAACTAAAAGTACACCGACCCAATAGCTATGGAACAAACTGATACCAAACTTAAACTAAGACATTATCCTCTCATAAAGGAACTTAGCCAGGAATCAAGGCAGGACATTTCGGAGCAGGCGATGCGCCGCCGCTGTATTGCGTTAAGCCTGCTGCAGGAATACCAGTGTCTGCCAAAGCGTCCAAGCCTGGTACCGAGTGCCGATGGCGCACTGGAGGGGCTGTTGCTTACTATTCCTGCTTATGCCGTTCTCGGCCCTAATAATCCGCTCTGGAATATTTACCAGGACCTTATCCTGAAACTTCCTGCTTACACCAAACTGCATATACTGGCACACGAGTCGGTTTGCAATCTGCTGGAGGAGTGGCTACAAAATCATAAAATGGAAAATCAGGCACTAGTACATACTGTACCGGATTCTATAAAGATGACAGTATGGGCTGAAGATGATTTTGAACTGGTGCAGGACAAGGCAGACAGCGTATTGTATATGGTGCAGCCTCACTCTAACAGAAGAACCGGCGACGAGAATGCAGCTTTTCATACAAGCAAGGTGTTTGAGTGGCCACGGGTGAAAGTGCCAGTATACTTTGAGGGAGGTAACATTCTAGTTGGCGATAATTTTTTCCTGATAGGGGCCGATTATGCTGTGGATACTTACCTGGATATGAACGGATCGATGGAGCCAGATGATATGAATCACCTGAGCAGAGCAATGTCGGAGCTGTATGGGAAATACCTGGATAGTGAGCGAAAGTTGTTCCTGGTAGGCAGTACTGTACAGATACCGTCTGTTAAAAAAGAGAAACTGGTAATAGAAGGAGAGGAGTGGACTGAAGAGTACTTCTCGCATAACTCGGAGGGTACGGTACAGCCCATTTTTCATATTGATATGTTTATTACCCTGGCTGGCCGTAACCAGGAGGGCAAATACCAGCTGCTTGTAGGAGACCCGCGCATGGCCGCCGAAATGCTGAAGAATGATTTCATGACAAGGTTGAACCCGGACGCCTTCGATGATATAGCTAACCTTTTATCAAAGCTTGGGTTTGACGTTATTCGTAATCCCCTACCG
The DNA here is from genome assembly GCF_019443125.1 of Pontibacter aydingkolensis. Lineage (GTDB taxonomy): Bacteria > Bacteroidota > Bacteroidia > Cytophagales > Hymenobacteraceae > Pontibacter > Pontibacter aydingkolensis. The sequence continues at coordinate 84,893 of NZ_JAHYXK010000017.1, forward strand.
CTCGTGCACATTGATGATCCGGAGGTGAAGCTGCGTAAATGGTATTATGCTACTTACAACAATGCGCTGGTCGAGATAAAATCACCTGAGGCTAAAACTGTTTGGTTACCCACCTACGGCTACGGATGCTGGGAAGAGCTTAAGCGTACAGATGAAGAGAACAAACGCATCTGGGAAAAGCTGGGCTTCAATGTAATTTACCTCGCAGATTTTCATCCATTTGTTGAGTTTTCAGGTTCTGTGCATTGCATTAAAAAATACGTTAGGCGCCAAGGCGTTAGTTATAAAAGGGAATAGTTGCTGCTATTACATTGGTAAGGGCCGATTATACTTGAAATCTAAATTAATGTCTTTTCATCCGGCTTTGTAGAGGCGCAATACTTTGCGCCTTTTTTTATTGCTTCACAAATTATTTTATACTTTCATCACCATCTCAGCCAGCAGTTGGTACGATCTTAGCCTTACCTGGTGGTCATAAATATGTGATGCTACCATGATCTCATCTACCTGGGTGTCGTCTATAAAAGCCTGTAACTCTTCCTGAACCGTTTTGGGGCTGCCCACAAACGAATAACGTAGCATCTGCTGCACCGCATATTGCTCCGAGGCATCCCATAACCCTTCCATACTTTCTACCGGTGGTTTTTGAGGGTTAGCAGTGCCACGAATCACGTTCAGGAAAGCCTGGTAAAGCGTAGTAACCATACGGCTGGCTTCAGCATCGGTGTCGGCGGTTACCACATTTATACAGGCCATGGCGTAGGGCTCTTTTAATGTATCAGAAGGGGTAAAGCTGTCGCGGTATACTTTTAGCGCTGCATGCAAGGCTGCCGGTGCAAAGTGGCTGGCAAAGGCATAAGGCAGTCCCATAAGTCCTGCCAGGTGCGCGCCAAAGGTGCTGGAGCCCAGTATCCAGATAGGTACGTTGGTGCCCTCTCCGGGTACCGCACGCACCCGCGCATTTGGCTGTACCGGACCTAGGTAGGTTCTCAGGTCCTGCACATGTTTCGGGAAGTCCTCTACCGATTCCATTAAATCTCTTCTGAGGGCTCTGGCTGTAAGCTGGTCTGTGCCCGGTGCGCGCCCTAAGCCTAAATCTATCCTGCCCGGGTAGAGCGTTTCGAGAGTGCCAAATTGCTCTGCAACAATTAAAGGGGCATGGTTTGGCAGCATAATCCCACCCGATCCGACTCTTATCGTTGATGTGCCCCCGGCAATGTATCCAATCAGTACAGAGGTGGCTGAGCTGGCAATGCCCTGCATGTTGTGGTGCTCTGCCAGCCAGTAGCGGTTGTAGCCCAGTTTCTCAACATACTGCGCCAGGTCAAGGCTGTTTGCAAAGGAGTTGGCTATTGTCTTGCCCTCGAGTATAGGTACCAGGTCAAGTACAGACAGTTTAATGTCAGATAGCTTTTTATTCTCTGTTGTATTGCTCATGTTGTTTTAGAATCAAAATAAAGTACGAAACCTGTAATCAAGGAGTACATGAGTTTATACTTAACATTTAACTTGATGTTATACTTAAGACTTTTTGGGGATGGAGCAATTATACTTTAGTGGAATATATTTAACCAGCACAGATTCTGAAAAACCTAACACTGGTAAAGCTTAAAATCCTCTACTTCCCGTACATGGCCAATCGGTAAATCGTTCAGGTGCGTATCACCGATCCGTACCCGTACCAGGCGCAGGGTAGGGAAGCCAACAGCCGCCGTCATTTTGCGCACCTGCCTGAACTTACCTTCGGTTACTGTGATAGATACCCAACTGGTAGGGCCATGCCTGTCGTCGCGTATTTTGCGGCTGCGTTCTGCAAAGCCCGGTGCAGGCACTAAGCGACGTGCATTACAGGGCAGGGTTTTATACTTTGCATCACCAGACCCAATTTCCACGCCCTGCTGCAGCAGCGCAATGGCTTCGTCGCTGATCAGGCCATCTACTTGTGCATAATATTCCTTCTCCACATCCTTTCTGCGTACCAGTTCGCTCATTTTGCCATCTGTGGTGAGCAGCAGCAGCCCTTCGCTGTCTTCATCCAGGCGTCCAATAGACATCGTGTTTTCCGGAAAGTCATACAGTTCGCCGAGCAGCTTCTTTTTTTTATGGTTGCTTACAAACTGGCTGATATAGCCGTAGGGTTTATGAAGTATGTAATGCCTGTGCATTCTGAGTTATTTTAAATTGGGAGCAGGCCAGCCGGCATAGTTACAGATTTTTATGGCGAACCTTAAAGTTTACTGTACTGTAGGTACAAATGTCCGGCTTTGTGAGGCAAACGCCAAACGAATGCTGCTTCTTTACTGGCAAATTTACTTTTACAGAGAGATGTAACTGTCAGTTGATGTCCCGCACATTAGCTTGTAGCTCAAACACAAATCATAAACTTGCAGCTGTATTTATACTTACGCACCTTAACTAGGGAGCAAGCCACTTTCTGTTTATATCAATGGCCGGATGTAACCTTACTTTATTATATCTCTGGAAACGCAACCTCTGGATCAAAGTCATCGCCCACTTCCTGGTCGATTTTATCTCCTTTATGCTGACACCCTATCTGCTGGCAAAGTAAGATATAGCCTTACTGCCTTATGCCGGACGAACCATGGCCTTAAACCAAAAAGGGGAAAGCATACTCAAATGCTTTCCCCTTTTGCTAAATTATTTATACAGCCTTAGTTACCTGGCCATGCGTGCCACGGAAGGCGGCTAAGTATAAGTATAAGTGCTATACCATAGAAAATAGCGATACTCTTAAAGCCATTGCCGGTTCCTACCATACGCTTAGCCCTGGAGTAGCCAATGGTAATCAGTACAACAGCAATGATCATCATAAGCGGATGCTCCAGCACATAAAGCCTTGAAATGGAGTTCTTCATAAAACCTTCTGTTGCGCTGGCAATGCCAAGCGGCGAAACAAAGTATAAAATGATGCCTAGTACCCACTGTAAGTGTGCCGGAATCAAACCTAGTAAACCTAGTTTTCTGTCTTTGTCGGTAAAGGGTTTATTGCCGAACCAGCCTGCCAGCGCCACAATTACGCTGATAAGAACTCCTGCCAGTACCAAGTAGGACATGTAAGAGTGTAAATGCTGTAAACCTGTATCCATGTTTTCGTTTAATTAGTGTCGGGTGTAAAGGTATAAATATTCGGTAAAATCTACTCATTGCACCCCTTTACTTGGGCACTCCCAATAATTTCTCTTATAATGCAGGTGGTGCTTTATTAATTTTCTTCAAAAAGCCATTCCAAAGCAGCCTCTTCGCTCAGGAATACTTCAAACTGTGTGGTTACCTGTATGTTCTTTAACTGCTCTATGCTGGTGTAAATGCGTGAGACATCCATTAAAGCGATTGACTCTTTAGTACTTAACCGGGCAAACTTTTTTACTGATGTAGAGCCAAGATACGGTGCCATATACTGGATGAGCCAGTTTTGATCAGAAAATTCGAGGTAATGTATGGCACGGGCATCGCTTAGCCAGTATGATGTTTTATACTCAATGGTGAGGTTTACCAGCTCCATAAACAAAGACCGGAATACGTCGCTGGAAGGATGTTTTGCCCATTTTACGTATATAAAATGCTGTTGCTCACTTATATCCGCCCGAACATACTCATTCTGATAGACTGTTTGCAAAGGAAAATTCAGGTAAGGAGTAGTATTCATTGGATATGCGGTTACGCACAAAATTATAACCGTAAAAGATCAAATTCAACTTTACCTGAAAGTATAGATCATAAATCCTACTTACAGTCTTGTGCTAAATTATCTTTTTCGAGGGTGTTAACTCCACAGTAAGTCAATACCCAGTAGTTTGTTGGCTGTTACAGTTATTTATTTGTTTAGTCTTATTCTAAATTTCTCCAAAGCGTACTATCACCGCAACCTGGCAACTGTGTTTGCGAGTATAGGTAAGTAAAGATTGTTGAACCTAAACATTTATACTATGGAAGCTACATGTAATCACTGCACCCATTGGGAGCAGGATCAAAATAAAGTACAGCTGCAAAGCAAAGATTTTGGCGTTTGTGATGAATTAACTGGCCAACATGCAATGGAACCATCTTATGTGTTACCGCTGGTGCACGAAGGAGTAGAGGATAAAAAGCCACGCCAGTTCGAAATGATAACAGGAGCTCAGTTTGGCTGCAATCATTTCAGCGAGCGTAAAAGATGGGTATAAGCAAATGAGATTCTTAAAATTATAAACAAAAGCTGCATTTCTAATCCAATGCAGCTTTTGTAGCTTTTAGCTCATTGCTATAGCCATTTTCTTGCAACCCTGTTACCTTACTGCGCCTTTCAAGCAGCACTGTATCGCGCCAGACACCATGCAGTTCGGCTATTTTCTCGCGGTACCCAATCTCCCGGAAGCCATACTTTTTCTGCAGTTTTACACTTGCTACGTTCTCCGGGAAAGTGGAGGAGTGTAGGGTCCAGATGCCATTGACTTCACTCTCAGGTATAAGCCGCTGCATTAGTTCATCTCCAACACCTTTGCCCCGGTAAGCCGCTGCAATGTAAATACTGAACTCAGCCACACCCCGGTAGCACTGCCTTACCGACACCGGCGAAAGGGCCACCCAGCCAGCCACTACCGTTCCATCCACTGCAACTAAACGGCTGTGTTGGTGGTGACCACGATCCCATTGCTCCCAGGTAGGGACATCAGTGTTAAAGGTTGCCTGCCCTGTTTCCAGTCCTTCTTTATAAATCTGCAGTACAGCCCCGGCATGTTCAGGCAGCAATGGAGCTATTGTAATCTCGTTCATCAAGTATAAATGTTTTAGAAAGTATAAGTTACTTAGCTTCTTTTCGCAAGGCAATAACGGTGCAGCAGGTTTTGTGTATAGCGTCCAGTTTATCGGAGTAAATAGATGGCCTGCGCAGGTAAGTGGAGATGAAAACCAGCGTAAGTACGGTTACCGGCTGATACAGGTACTGCGGCGCATGCAGGTCTGTGGCAATGGCGCCGCCAAAGTAGCTGCACAGCAGCACAAAGCCAAGGCCAATGGTACGAGGGTGCAGGTACAGCACAAATGCTACAAGTTCTACCAAACCAAAAAGGCGGCCGTATCCCGCAATTTCCAATACCTCAAACTTTGCTTCTATGTAAGGTATAAACAACAGCTTTGTTATCGTGCTTAATGCGAGCAGGAGGTAGGTTACAGCCACAATGGCTGTAACCCAGGATCTGTTTACCGTTAACATCGCTATTAGTTCACTGATGATAATTTGTTAGCTGCCATTGCCTTATGGATTTCAGCTTTCATGGCTTCCAGGTCAGCCTTGAACTTTTTGTTTTTCAGCAGCTGCGTTACAAACTGTTCAGCAAACTCACGGCCAGCCTCGGAGTCGCTTGGGTAATGCACACCGCGTATCTCTCTAGAAAAAGCCATGTCGTAGGCGTTGGCCAGGAAGGCATCTTTATAGGCTGGCAGCAGGTGGCTCAGCAGGTAAGCATGCACATGCGAAGCAGAAGAGTGGCCGCTAGGGTAAGAGGCGTGCCCTGGTGCTTCCAGGTTTTGCAGCGCTGGCTCCAGGTGATAAGGGCGGGCACGGTTAAACTGCGCCTTTAACGAGAAAAAGTAAAAGGTGGCATCCTGTATCACATTCTGTAGTACACGGCTTGTAACGGGCAACTGTTGCGGGGTAAACCACGGACCCAGGTTTCGCCCCACATAAAACAGGCTGTTTACGTTGCGGCTGTAATCTGCCTCGTTGGGATTTACGGTATAAGGGTCGTAGTATACGATGGCCATGGTATCAGTAAGGGCTGCATCAGCTGCTGTGCGTTTCTGCTGCAGTTCGAGCAGAAAATCTAGTTCCTGGCGGGTTTGCTCGGAGCTGTTGGCCGGATAGGGTTTTATTTTAAAGGTATTTACAGGCATGTCTAGGTATACCGTTCGCATTTTCAGATAGGCACCTCTTCTGAATTCCTTTTCCGGAAACACTATACTTTCCAGTTCACCGCCTTTCGCAATTGGGTTGCCGATGCTGATGATTTTGTAATGATCTGTTGCTGGTGAAATGGATTTATACTTTATACTTTTCTGCTGGCTTGTTTGTGCCTGTGCCGTAAGACCAGCCAGCATGAAAATACCAATCAACAAAGTATAAACAACTGACATTTTAGATTTTGGCTGCTCGTTTTTGTTTTTGCAGCTGGTGCAGGTCTTGTTCTGCTTTGCTGTTTCAGCTAGTTTATGCTGTGCTTCTTTGTATGCAAGTTCCTGCTTTACCTGAGTTGGCGTTGCGTAAATGTACATCGGTTCCATAGTATTTCTTTTTTTAGTGTTTTGAATCTCTTTTCGGAATGATGACGGAGTGTAGACGCAAAAGACGCAGGCTCTTCTTAAAATATTTTAAAAGTATAGTGTGGGTTTGTAACCGCGAAGGCCGCAAAGATTTACGCAAAGAGCTTGATGATATATGTTTACAGTAGAGTTATCTGTAAGGGAAAGTTTAAGGAAGAATTCAAATCCTAAGTAGTGCCGTATAAGGAATTGATATTTTCCGGAATCTTAAACCTGTTACCATGAAAAAGTTATTAGCTCTTACACTACTGCTGATGGCAGGCCTGAACACGCAAGCACAAACAAGTATACCATCAGCAGAAAGTCAAATAAGAAGTGCAGTGCTGGCTGCACCAGCCGATAAACAGGCGGGTGCCACTATACTTGGCTATAACCAGAAAGCTGAGTTGGTAACTTTACGCAAAGGCACGAACGAATTGGTATGCCTGGCCGACGACCCAAATCAGAAAGGTTTTTCTGTAGCCTGTTATCACCGCGACCTGGAGCCATTTATGGCGCGGGGGCGGGAGCTTCGCAAAGCCGGGAAGGTTTCTAAGGAAATTTTTGATGCCCGGGAGCAGGAAGCCAAAAGCGGAAAGCTGAAAATGCCAAAGCAACCTACATCACTTTTTGTGTATACTGCCCCCGACGAAAATTATAACCGCAGCACCGGCGAGGTGAAAGATGGTTACCTGCGCTATGTCGTGTACATTCCGTATGCAACCTCAGAAAGCACCGGCCTGCCGCTGAAACCAGATGGCCCGGCCATGCCCTGGATCATGGACCCTGGCACACATGCCGCACATATCATGATCACACCAGCACCTCCGGCTAAGAAAGTAAAATAAAAATTATACTTTACACATCCAGTATCATCTGGCGTAACCTGCGGGCATCGGTTACGGCATTGCCAAGCACGGTATTGTTAAAGAATACCCACACTTCTTTGCCGTCCTCGAGCCAATCCTTTACCATAAAGGCATAGCGTTCCAGTTTTTCATCGGAGTAGGACGAAGTATACATTTTCTCATCGCCGTGCAGGCGCAGGTAAATCGTATTGGTAGTACTAACCTCGGTGCCCGGAAAACGCTTGCCGGCGCTTGCCATTACAGCGGTAATATCGTACTCCCGCATCAGGTTAAGCGACTCGTCTGTAAACCACGACACATGCCGCGCTTCCAGCGCAAAAGCCAGGTTGGGGTGCTTCTCCCGGATGGTTCTGTAAAATTCTTCTGCCGTTAGCCTGTCGTAGCGGAAACTGCCTGCAATCTGTACCAGCACAGGTCCCAGCCGCTCACCCATCAACCTCCATCGTGACATGAACTTCTCAAGTGGCTCCTCCACTTCTTCAAACTTTCGCTTATGCGTAATATCCTGGTGCAGCTTGGGAGCAAACTTAAAGTATGGCGGTGTGGTGGCCATCCATTTCTCAATAGTTTTAGCCATCGTGAAATGGTAGAAGCTGCTATTAATTTCAGTGGCATTAAAATGGGTAGCGTAGTAGGAGAGGCGGTCAGCAGACTTTAGCTCCGGGGGGTAAAGGACTTCCTGCCATCTGTAACTCCAGCCAGAGGTGCCCATGTATAAATTCGGGATGATATCCATGAAAAGTATAGAGTGGTTTATAGCTTTTATACTTAGGATTTACCGTTTTTCTGATAAGGCTTAATTTCTCCGTCTTTAACCAGGTAAGCTTTCTGTGCTGCGTCCAGTATATCTTCTTTACTGTCGGAGTAAGCCTCTACAATGGTATAAGTGTTGTCTTTATAAAACTCATTCAGGCGGGAGATCTTTTCCTCGTCTTTGCAGGCTTTACCGATCACTTTGTAGGTGTTATCTTCATACTTTACTCTTGTACCGGCAAGTCCATTTATCTTAAAAAGCTCAAATAAAGGCTTCACATAAAGCTCCAGCCCACCAGCGGCACAGAATAGTTTAATACCATCTTTGCGGGCTTCCTCAAATCGTTTGTGTAAGGCTTTGTTAAAGTTGTCGGGGTACTCCTGCTGCCAGAATTCTTTTGCATAGGCTTCCACTTCCTGGGGTGGCAGGTGATCGAGGTAGTTAAAGAAGTTTTCCTTAAATTCTGTCTGCCTCATCTGGTTAAGGTTGTGCATCAGCTTATAGTATAGCATCTGGAAGTAATACACGGCACGCTTTGGTCTTTTGGAGGCTACAAACTTAAAAAACTCATCCTTGGAGCTCTTGTTATAGAACGTCTGATTCAAATCAAAAACAAGTACCTGTATCTTTTTTTTGTCTTCTGACATAATGTTACAAAGTATAAACCTGACAGGTGCAGCACCTGCGCTTCATAACATACGAAGGAAACGAATACTTGTGGGCTTAAATATAATAGTGATATCAAACACCTTTGCAATTTACCTCACCCCAGCCCTCTCCAAAAAACAGGAGAGGGAGCTTTAGCAACCAACATGGCGCGAGCGTCCTCGCTCATGAGAGGGCTAGGGCTGTGTTCTTGCTTCGGAGTCTATGCTTAACCTCCCTTCCACCAAGATCCTTCCAGGATGACAAATGGTAGAAGCTGGACTTGCAACAAAAACCCGGACACAAGATTAAGCTGCTAAAGGTTTCCTGTTTAATTTTTCTTCCATTTGTTTTGGTGTGCGGTATCCCAGGCTTGAATGGAGCCTTTCCCTGTTGTAGA
>NZ_JAHYXK010000018.1 GCF_019443125.1 Pontibacter aydingkolensis
ACTTTACCCCGTTTTTCACTACTTTCACACTGTGGCAGTAGGGGCAGTTTATCTGGATAGTTATCTCGCACATAACTTCCTGTAAACACCCTTGCTGTCATACTTATTCCAATATCATACATTATAGACCACAACCAAAAAACAGATACCAGTAAAGTAGGTAAATACCGCTGGATAATAGTAATACTGCTCTTTTTTGCTACTACCATAAACTACCTCGACCGCCAGGTGATCGGTTTATTAAAACCAACCCTAGAGCAAACCTTTAACTGGTCAGAAACTGATTACGGACATATAGTGATGGCCTTTTCAGCGGCTTATGCCTTAGGCCTACTGCTGTTTGGCAGGTTCATAGATAAGGCAGGCACCAAAATAGGTTATGCCGTTTCAATAGTAGTGTGGAGTGTGGCTGCTATCTTCCACGCAGCTGCAAAGAGTACCATCGGCTTTGGAGTGGCCAGGGCTGCCTTAGGACTTGGGGAAGCCGGTAATTTTCCGGCTGCCATCAAGGCTGTTGCTGAATGGTTCCCGAAGAAAGAAAGAGCGCTGGCAACAGGCATTTTCAATTCCGGGGCTAACATTGGTGCCGTAGTAGCCCCTATAATGGTGCCTGCGATACTTGCTGCCTACGGCTGGCAGGAAGCCTTTTGGATAACAGGTGCTATCGGATTTATCTGGCTGATTTTCTGGTGGATATTTTATGAGATACCAAGCCGGCAAAAAAGGGTAACTGCCTATGAACTGGAGTACATACACAGCGACAACGAACCTGTAGTAGCTGATCAGGGAAATAGCGTAAGCTGGGCTAAATTGTTCCGGCTGCGGCAAACGTGGGCTTTTATTATCGGTAAGCTGCTGACAGATCCTGTCTGGTGGTTCTTCCTTTTCTGGCTCCCATCCTATTTTGCCAGCACCTTTGCCATTGATTTAAAGAAGCCGAGCCTGCACCTTGTGATCGTTTACTCAGCAACTACAATTGGCAGCATTGGAGGAGGTTACTTGTCATCATACTTTATTAAAAGAGGCTGGCCCGTGTTCAAAGCAAGAAAAACAGCTATGTTGATCTTTGCCTTGTGCGTGGTTCCTATCATGGCGGCCAAGTATGCCACTGATGTTTGGGTAGCGGTAGGCCTGATCAGCCTGGCAGCAGCGGCTCATCAGGCTTGGAGTGCGAACATATTCACAACGGCCTCCGATATGTTCCCGAAACGTGCAGTAAGTTCTGTGGTGGGTATCGGTGGAATGGCAGGCGCAGTTGGGGGCATTTTGTTCCCGCTGTTGGTTGGATGGATACTGGAAACATATAAAAGCAGCGGCAACATAGTAGCTGGCTATAACATAATCTTCATTGTGTGTGGACTTGCCTATGTTGTTGCCTGGGTTTTAATGCACCTGCTGACTCCAAAGATGAAAGAGATCAGGTTATAGAATAAGGAGAAACTGCTGATATTTATCAGTCACTTACAGCTTGCTTAAATCAGTTCTGTTACTTTAGTAGCAAAACTGGATACTTTCCGGGTTTAATAAATTACTCTCATATAGTATTCGACAAAAAACCAGGACTAGCCAAGCTATTTTCAGGCATAGCGACCTACGATTAATTGACAAAGTATGCTATCTCGGAAGATCAAAGTAACAGCAGCTATGTTTTGGAGCTTTTAAGCAAAACCCTAAGCGCAGGATTGTAAAAGTTGGGCAGAAAGCTCTTTTGCCTGTTATTGATGAATTTGATTTAATAAAAGTTGGTACAAATAATTTATATAAACTATATCCTACTGATCAGAAGTATATAGTTGAAGTTGCTATAGATTTCATTGAGAGAGTGATTAAATGATAAGTTGCTTTTCATTAGCTATAGGGAAGCCAGACCTAATATTAACTTTCCTACTTCTCTCTTAGCACTAATATTTCTTCTACAGCAGCAAAATCTCTGTGGAAATGGTTCGATAATTCCATCCTTTGGGCTACAAAAAGGGAAAAGTGATTATTTGGATCGCCTTTCCCTTTTTCTTTTCCCTCCAAAAACTGCTCTGTCTCCTTGTAAAGGGCGAAAAGCCGTTTACCCTTGTGGTTCGATAACCCTCTATTACACGGTCATAATACACCCCGTCCAGGAAACATCATCGCCTGCAGCTGCTTTCTGCCCTGTATCTGTTTTTTACTTTAGGAAAGTATATTATCCAAACAAGTTAAGGTGACAGCATAGTCCTGGTAACATTAGACTTAACTTCTTTTGTACTTCTAATAGTAGCAGTTGAGCTGTTAGATACATATACATCGACATTATAGATTTATGTAAAAGGAGGCTTATCAGATAGATTTGATCCAGAAGTTACAACTAAATACTTCCTCATAAACGTATGAAAGCATACTATGAAGGTCGCACAAAAAATAAGCTTTTACTTTTCGTTAGTAGCAGGTACACTATTGATTATGGTCACCCTGCTATCACTGATCTATGATGTCCGGTTCTGGTATCTTAAAGCGCTGGATTTCCCCAGAGTGCAAGTGCTTATTGGCCTTTTCTTATCTCTCATTCTGTTTATCGCAATGAACAATCGGTGGAAGATTCCGGCATATTTGTTCATAACTGGTTTACTTATCAGTATCGCCCTGCAAGCGCGTTTTGTGTTTCCTTATACTAAATTTGCAGGTAAAGTAGTAGAAACCTTGCCTCCTGCTTCAACAAAAAGCAACCAAACTTTCAGCCTGCTGGTTGCCAATGTCTGGATAGAAAATGATCAGATAGATGATTTCCTAAGAATGGTGTATAGTGCAGACCCAGACATTGTGCTGGCTATGGAGACAAACAGGTGGTGGATTGAAAACCTTTCACCTCTTGAAAAAATTTATCCGCACAAGGTAGTATACCCGCTCGATAACACCTACGGTATGGCGCTATACTCCAAGATGCCATTGCTAAATCCGCAGGTAAAATTCTTAAGCCACGAGAATGTTCCTTCTATACACACAGAGGTAAGTATATATGGCAACGCTACCTTTATTTTACATGCAGTGCACCCCGTACCACCAAAGCCTAGCAAGCACCCGGATAATGTAGGAAAAGAAGAAGTTGAACTCCTCAAAGTAGGCAAAATGGTGCAGCAAAGTCAATTACCTACCGTTGTGGCTGGTGACTTTAATGATGTGGCCTGGTCTAACACGTCCCGGTTGTTTGGCACTAATAGTAAGCTTGGAGACATACGCATCGGGCGTGGGCTATACAATTCATTCGATGCCACTTCTTATATCATGAGGTGGCCACTTGATCACATCTATGTGTCCGGGGAGTTTAAGGTAGTAACCCTGCAAAAGTTACCAAAATTTGGGTCAGATCACTTCCCGATTTATGTTGAACTGGCGCTCACAAAATAGCGTGGTAGCTGACAAAGTAACTAGCTTATTATTTAGTAGCATATATCTCAGCTGTAACTGCTGCCTAACTTTCGTTTTAGCAAGCACGAAGTAGAGTGCTATCTTTGTTAATGTATCAGCTGCACCCAATAAACCAGTAAGGCTGGCTAATGCTCACCCGAGAAAGCTCTGCTGAATCAATTTGTAGATAACATCAGGGTTTTATTTATACTTTGAGCCTCTGGCATCCCAAATTTAGAAGCGGTAAAGATAAGCCAACCTAATACTCACTCCTTCTTTTTGCCCGTTCCTGTAAGGCTTTAAGCTCATGCTCGGCTGCCTTGAGCCTGTTTTTTGCAGCTTTTTCGCGTTGCAGTGCTTCTTCCGATAACCGCTTCGCCTCTTTTACTTCCCGTTCCAGTTGTTCTACTTCCCGTTGCTGCGCTGCCACTGCCGGGTCATCAGACACTCTGCCGTTTCCGGAAAATGTAGAACAACTTACGAGTAACGTGAAAAGTAGCATAGCACAAAAGTGCAAAATTGATTTATATGTAAATGTTTTCATTGTATCATCTTTTGTTACACTAGTTATCTACGGGTATAGCAACCTATATGGTTCAAATTAACCCCGTTACAAATTTCATCTAATTAGAAGATCTCTTATTATCCGGGAAAATCAGTTCAAAAAATGATAGCTAAAAGCTAGCCGCTTTATAAGCAGGAAATCCAAAATTTATAATTTATACTTTAGCGCTATCTGCCAGCTGCACCACCAACTGAGCGATCTCCTTAGGTTTTTCTTCCTGCAGGAAATGTTTGGAGTCTAACTTATGTACTGTGCTCAGATTTGCCACCCGCTTTATCTCATTGCCATAGTGCTCATAATCCAGTGCAGGGTCGTCGGCTCCCCAAATAGCCTGTACCGGATAGTTCACATGCTGCACAGCCTGATAACACAACTGCTTAAACTCCTCCGACTTCTGGAAATTCCGCATGATCTTCAGAAAAGCTTTGCCACCATCGTCGCGCTTAAGCAGATCAACATAAGCATACACTTCCTCTTTGGGCAAATCATCGGCATGGTTTACTCCCAGCTGTGAGAAAAGCAGGTACCAGGTAGGGTGCTGAACAGTCATTAGTTCCGCCTCCCCCAACAGCGGCTTTTCAAATGGTCGCATCGGAAGCGGCTTTTGAAACTTGTCCACCTCTATCCAGGTGTTCAGGATGGTGAGTGAGAGCACCTTCTCTTTGTTCTCGGCTGCCATGGCAAAACCGATCGGGCCTCCGATGTCATGTATAAGCAAGTGGTACTTTTCGATGCCCATCACTTCGGCCGCACGGGCACAAAAGTGTGCAAAGTTGTGGAAGGTGTATTCAAAATTTTCTGGTCTGTCTGATAAACCAAGGCCGGGAAGATCAATGGAAACACCGCGCATGCCTTTAGCCGCCAGTGCATGTATCACCTTGCGGTACAGGTAAGATGAGGTAGGAACCCCGTGGATACAGAACACCACCTCTCCTTCGCCTTCGTCCAGCACAAAGGTCCTGAGACCGTCTACCTGTATAAATTTCCCGGCAGCTTTGTGCTGCTCTATTACCTGCTCAACTGTTCTTTTATTACTCATAGCTTCTGATTGTATTTATAGGGTAAGTGGTCTATGGTGTTTATTTAGTGGTTAGCCTGGCGCAAGCGTCCTCGTCCCGAAGCAAGTCCGGGATCTGCGACTCGTGACCGGCTATAGTTAGAATGTAGTGACCCAACCTCTTTAAAAGTCAAGAATTCGCTTTAATTAAACAGCCCATATAGCTCTAACACATAAACAGCTATAGGGTATGTTGGTGTACGGCATACTAAAACCAAAGTGTCAAGCAAAAGCCTCTTTGTAATCGATCACGGCGCCAATCAGGGAGGCGTGAACAAAAGCCTGTGGCACATTTCCCAGCCACTCCCCTGTCTCAGGATCTCCTTCTTCCGGCATAGTACCTGCATCGTTCATAAACTGCAGGGCTGCATCCAGGGTTTGTTCCACTTTCTCACGGTTCTTCCGCATTACCCAATACTGGGCTACCCAGAACGTGCCCGCCAGAAAAGCCCCCTCCTGCTGCGAGTCATATTCTACCAGGTGGCGGCGGTACAGGTTATGCTGGCAATAGCCCTGCTCCAGCCTTTCAATAGTCCTTAGCATATGTGGAGTATCTGCTTCGGTATAGCCCCAAATCGGAAACAGCGCCGCACTCACGTCCACCGCATTACTTCCGGCATAAACGGCATAGGCGCCATCCGAAGTATAACAGTTCTCCTCCACATACTGCCGTATCTGCTCAGATGCTTTTAGCCACCGCTGCTTCTGTTTCTTGTCTTGTGAGTGCTCAGCGATATACTTCAGGCTGATAGAGGCTATTACTTTGCTGGAAGTATAGTGGTGGATTTCTGTTTCTTCCCAGATACCATGATCCCGCTCGTCCCAATGCGCTACCAGAAAGTCAGCCATTTGCTCCACGGTTTCCCAGTGCTCCCTGGTGTTGTAGCGGTTATAGATTACCTTTGCGGCGATGATCACATTGCTGTTGGCATCGAGTTGCAGCTGATTGTTGGCGCCGTTACCGTAGCGTACTGGTTTGCTCCCTCTGTATCCAGCAAAATCAAGCTCCTGTTCTGTACCGGCGGGCTGCTCATCCAGCGTTAGCATGGGCACTACAGGCTTTCGAATCCGGTGCATGGCCGAGCACATAAAGCTGAGAAACATCCGCTCCTCTTCTCCGTCGCTACCAGCTCTGGCCAGGGCACTTACAATCATAGCCGCATCCCGCAGCCATACATACCGGTAGTCATAGTTTCTGGGGCCGCCTAAAACCTCCGGAAGTGAAGTGGTGGCAGCAGCAATGATACCTCCATTCTGAGCATAGGTAAGCAGGCGAAGCAGGCGTAGCGACTTGCGAACTTCCTCCTGATAAGGACCTTTGTAAGTGATGTGGTCTGCAATCTCTTTCCAGTTCTTAAGTGTTAAAACCCTTGACTCCTCTATGTCCTTTTCCGGCTTGTCAAGCGTTTTCTCCGCCAGCACGAACCAGGCCTCTTCACCAGCGGGCACGTGGCAAAAGATTGTGTCCTGCCGTACCCTCATCGGATGAGAGGCATAGATGTGGAAATCATATTCAAGGATAACGTGCTTCTCCCCGCTCTGCTCCAGTACCGGTGCCTGCCGTGCATAGTTCGGACGATAAGCCAAATGCATTGTATAGTCCAGCGGTGCAGCAGAGAGTTTTCGGCAAATACCGTAGAAGCTGTTGTCCAACGGCATCCAGTCTTCGAGCACCAGCTTGCCGCCACCGCCAACAAAGTGGGTTTGCAACAGGGCACTGTCTTCCAGGTATTTTCGCTTTTCGAACTCCATCCCCTCCAGCTCCATTCGCCACATACCGCCCTTTTCAGTATCCAGCAGGCAGGCAAAAAATGAAGGGTTGTCGAAGCGTTTCGGGCAATACCAGACTATACTTCCCTGCCTGTCCAGTAAGGCGCAGGTACGGCGGTCGCCTATCATGGCAAGGTCCTTTATGTTTATGTCTGTTTTCTCCATAGATAATTGGTGCTTTGATAAAACAGGCTATCTAACTGCTTCCTCATTTAAGGTACGATGCTTTTGTATTTCCAACTGTTAGTGTGAATCCAACCCTGGCCCCTCCGAGAAGTAAGGCAGTTTTATTTCATTGCCGTTATCTTAAGAAAAATAATAGCGATCCTGTCATTTCGAACGAGTGAGAAATCTGGAGTATTTCACAGTCCCAGAATATTTCAGATTACTTGCTTTTCTGGATTTGCAATCAGGAAGTATAGTATTATCAGGATCTGTGATCCGATTTTATACTTTGCCAATTGCTGCACTGCGGCTATACTTTAAAAGCCGGATTACATATCCGCAAAGCAGGTGCTTCTGTTAAAAGCCGGATTGCAAAACTTAATAGCAGGTGCTTCGGGATTGCAAATCCCGAAAAGCAAAGTATAGAGATCATCAGCAGAAAAAAGATTTCGCAACGTAAATCAACCAGAGTAAAAACATTTAAAACGACATTGGGTTTGTGAGCCAATAAAGTTTACTTATTTAACAGCCTCTTTACGTACTAAGACAGTTGCCCAAATCGAACTTTAAGCAGAAGGATGCACGTAAACATATTTTAAGCGTATCAGCAACGAAAGTAGTGACAGCTGCCGGTGTTGCTTTTGCCTTAAGAGCATCGCCTAATGGCTGCTATCAAAAATAAATACGACAAAGAATGATTTTACTATGAAAACCAGGAAGCAACAGACAAACCACCACCAGGATAGCGCAACAACTGATATTGCCCGCGTGGCAGCAGGTATAGGCATTGGTGTAGTGGCAGGATTGGTGGGTACTGCCGTGATGACGGCAGCCCAGATGATAGAGATGCAATACAGTGGCCGGGAGTCCAGCGATACGCCTTACAAAGCCGTGAAGAAGACATTTGGCATAGAAGCGCAGTCTGATGAAGACAAGGAACTGATAACAAACGTAAGCCACTTTGGTTATGGTACTACATGGGGGATACCACGGGGCATAATGGCCGTTTTAGGAGCTGACGGTGTGACTGGCACAACAGCACATTTCGGAGCTGTTTGGGGCACTGAACTGAGCTTGTTGCCAGCCATGGATGTGATGGAGCCTGTGACCACCTGGAAGCCTAAAGCCATTGCTGAGGATGCCATGTTTCATGCTGTATATGCCATTGCAACGGGTATAACGGCTGACATTTTAGCTAAATGGCTGCGCGGGAAAGACGGTAACAACTGATAAGTATATTATTGCTGACCAAAATACTTTAAACTATGAAAAACAGGTTTATACTTTATACGCTGCTATACTTTGCCATTATTCTGCTTCCCCAACAACTGCTGGCGCAGGGGCAGGTAGCCAGCAGACTCATCAGGGGAGACGATTTTCAGATTGCAGTTGGTTACGATTTCCATCGCGTTGATTTTAAAGACCTGAACCGCTCTATTCGTGCTGCCGGCTTTCCGGAGCTATCAGAAGACATACACTCGGTAAGCTTTATGGCGCAGAACATTTCGGATAAATGGATGCTGACACTTAAAACGTCTTACGCCTTTAAAAATAAAGCCAGCTTAGCCAGTAAAGAAATTGACTACAGCAACCAGCAGTTTTCACTGGGCCTTGGTTACAATGTGCTGACCTCTGACAAAGCCCGCTTACTGCCCAGCCTAATGGCTACTCTTGGCAGAAACATGTTGCTTATACAGGACAAAACAAGTACACCGGCTAACTTCCAGAGCCTGTTGCAAAACCCGGCGCAGGAGGCAGACCTCCGTAATTTCACTTACCTGGCTGATGCGGGCCTGGCTTATCATTATCAGTTTTACAGAAGGGAGCGCGACAGGGAAACCGGCAAAAGATCTACCTGGGTTCCTTTAATTATTAAAGCCGGATACAGGTTTCAGCTTGGCGAGAGCGATTTTAAGTTTGACGGGGACAAAGTAGCCGGCGTACCGGATATTTCTATGGAAGGTTTTTACGCATCTGTACATATTGGCCTTGGCACTAAACTCCTTCCGGCGAATTAAAACCAAGTGTGCTGTGCGCAAGGGCAAGTAGCATTACGTTTTGTGGGGCAGAATGCAGGAGAATATACTTTGATAACTGTTTTGATGAGGGCTTTAGATTAATCCCTTTTAGTTTTTTTTAAAGTATAAACCTGAGATGCGATTAACCTAACCCTACCCCTCCCAAGAGGGGAATTTTTACTTGTGCATGTAATTCCCCTCCTCGGAGCAGGGCCGTTTCATTCTCTCTTTTCCCTTTCGCTGGCGCGGGTTTGCAACCCGTGTCTTATAATGGTGTTGAGTTTGCAACTCAACTGGGCCAGAGGCCCAACTATAGCCGGTCACGAGTCGCAGATCCCGGACTAGCTTCGGGACGAGGACGCTCGCGCCAGCAAATTATTAGAATGAAATAACCCTATTCTTGGGAGGATTTAAGCACAATGCCTTCAACTTAAGCTTTTCTGTCATCTCGACGTTAGGAGAGATCTTTACAGAATTCCTTCTGTACTAATTCTAGATAGATTTCTCACTGCGTTCGAAATGACAGCTTTTTTCTTACGTTGACGGCACTGGGATTAGGGATGTGTTTACACCAGCCACAGAATTAATAAATTGCAACCTGGCTTATAAGCTATACTTACAACCTGCCATTTTCACTGGCCTTCTCATAATCCGACTTCTCGAAAATCTTAATACCGTTGTAGCCAGGCTGTTTATACTTCATCAAACGGAACACATACTTTGGGTCGGGAAGGTCGGTGTAGTGCTCCAGGTGCTCTACTCCGTTCAAGGTGCTGCCCTCTGAGACAGGTGACATTTTGCGGCGTCGAAAATTCTTCTGGATCTTCGGGATAGCGTTGCCTACGTAAACATTGTATAAAATGCGCGAAGGGCTGGTATCGTTATAGTATAACACGCACCAGGCGGTGGCTCCCTCTCCTGCCGTGGTCAAATTGTAGGCCCAAACCGCTTGCCCCATTAACTCGCCGGTTGGCTTGTTGTCTGACACAAATTGCCAGCCTTTGTTGGTTAGCTTCTGGTTTAGTTCAGCTACCTCCATTTCGCGGTACTTGAGCAGGTGGCGCAGCGATAGGTTCTGGGCCAGTGCCGGAACAGAAAGTATAAATACGATCAGGCAAAGGAGAAGCGGCTTCTTAAGAATCATGTTTAGTACTTTCTGTTAGTTGTTGGTAAAGGTCGCGACACAATGCCGTCAATTTAGGAAAATGCTCTTCCGGACATCCTTGTCCGGAAGCAGTCTGCCGGGGATTTCCTAATCCCCGTGTTGCTGAAGAACGCGGACCAGGAAGTCCGCAGCAGACGGGGGCAGGGGCACTTTTAAAAGATTCGAACAAGGATGTCCGAATCAGCTTTGTACAAGTGTTTGCCTGATTTGCCTGTATCAGAATTGCTTCGTCGTACTGTCTATCGCGCGGACAGGTCGCGACCTGTCCTTACAAAGGGTGCTATACTTTTGCTGCTTCGTGCATTTCATACTTCTCCCTACTCAACGCAAAGCCCGGCTCTACCAGCAGCACTTCGTCATAAGTCAGGTTGTAGAGGCGGTATACTTGCAGGTCTATCTCGGCTTCCAGCGCCGACGTATCCGCAGCGGCATCGGCTTGTTTCAAATAAAGTATATGCTCTACATGTGAAATAATACTTAATCTTGTCTCTTCATCTCCGCCTATTACAGGAATTTGAAAAGTATAAGGCGTCTGCATAGCCAATGCGCCACCTTGTAGTTTTGATGCAATCTGATTTATGAAGTACCAGATAATTTTTGAATTTAGAAGACCTAATAAGTATAAGTTTCCATTAGGAATTATAAAGGTTTTGTTATTCGAATACATCCCTAAATCATCCCAAGTGAAGGCTTGATAAGTAGCAATTTCTTGAAACAGGATTTTTGGTCTTTCAAATTTTTCGTAGTATGCACAGGCCCTTAATTCCCACCAAAAATTCCCTTTATCTGTTCTCTTGATTGCTTTATTTGCATGAGGAGCCAAAAATGCCGCTATGGAAGAATAGTTCTCTTGTAACCACTCCCATTGCTCCTGTACCGAATCTTGCATTTTTTCATACGTAAAACCAGCAGGAAAAAGTATAAGATACTTATCAGACTTAGGTGGCATATACCGCTTCACATCACGACCAGCTAAAAACGGTTTAATCACCTCAGCACTTCTTTGGTCTTCAGCGATCAATCTGTCTTTTGTTGCTTCATCAATCACAAAGGCTTCGTTATATCCTGTTTTAATGCCATAGTAGATTTTACCCTCCACATACTCACCCAAAGGCATACCTGCGTTCTTCAATTTCTCAAGCAGCTGCTGCGAAGTGCTATCAGATAAATTCCAACCTGAGTCCGGCAAAAGATTGGCCTGTACAGTTTAGCCCTGATCCTGCACATAATGCGTCAGCCCTTGTTCAAAATCCAGCGTATTTATACTTGCAGCTACAAAAGTATAGCCCTCAGCAGGTACGGCTTTCTTTACCGAAATGATGAGCGGATACGTGGTTGCTTCTTCAAAAACAGGTAAGTCGCCGAAGTCCAGCAGCTGCTCCAACGTATAACTTTTAAGCCATGCCCGCAACGATTGACCATACCCGGCACGCATCCATTTGTTTGGTATAATGTAACTGAACTGCCCGCCGTTTTTAAGTAGGTTTATACCTTGCTCCACAAAGTATACATACAGGTCTGCGGTTCCGGCAAAGGTGGCAAAAGCCTTTTTCAAGTATAACTTAAAGTCTCCGAGTTCTTCCTGCCGGATATACGGCGGGTTCCCGATCACCACATCAAAGCCGCTATACTTTCCTTCTTCGTCCAGCACTTCCGGGAACTCGAAACGCCACTCAAAAGCGCCTTCGTATACTTTGTTTGTTTCTATCTGCTCACGTTCTGCTTCCAGTTTCTGCAGCTCCTTTTTCATTTTGGCGAGCTTGGCCTTGTCTACCTTCACGGCTCCGAAAAGGTCGGGGTCTTGTATGGCGGCAATGGTACCGCGCAGTTTGGCCATGCGCTGGCGCAGCGGGTCGTTGTTGGCCAGCGTAGTCCGGAACCCCTGCTTTATCTCGTCCAGGAACGCAACCAGCTGTTTTTTGTCGTCTTTGGAGTTGGTGTGTTTATACTTTAGCACTGCCTCGCGGTACGCCTGCAAACTATGGCCTTTTTTGCCGAAGGCCTCGTGCAGGTCGGCGGTGAGCGGGTAGCGGCTTAGCAGCGAGTTGCCCTGCTTTATGTTAATGTCGATGTTGGGCAGCGTTTGCAGCTCGGTAAATTTGTCTGAATCAGGATTTACATAATGATGTAAGGATTTTGAGGATTCAATATCAGCATTATTATCACCTGTAGAATTAAAGGAATTTGGAAAATCGCTCTGCGAAGCAATCCTGTTATTCCTTTTATTATCCTGAAAATCCTGATCCAGATAATACGCATTTTTGAGCAGCTCTATCCAGAGGCGCAGGCGGCAAATCTTTACCGAGTTCGGGTTAATGTCTACGCCAAACAAACAGTTCTCGATAATGGTCTGCTTTTCGTGGAAGAGCGTTTCCTGCAGCTCCTGCACCTGCGGGTTTATACTTCGGTGGCCGTCGGGGTGCTCGTGCACAGTATAGCTGAACAGTTCGCCATAAAAGTCCGTCACGATCAGCTCGTCGTTCTGCACCTCTATATTGCCGTACTGCAGCGGCCTGCCCTGCCGGTTAAGCAACACACGCAGCTCCGCCTTTATCACGATCAGCTCGTTCAGCGCACTTACAAGGTAGTGTCCCGAGCCCACTGCCGGGTCGCAGATGCGCAGGTTGTTAATGATCTGGTTTGCCTCCACCGCCGACTGCTGCGTAAAATTAGCCATCAGCCGGAAACGCAGCGCGTCGAAATCAGCCAGCTCCCAGTTATAGAATTCGTTAAAGCGCTGCACCACCGCACGGCGAATTGCTTCGCGGCTCATGTACATGGTAATAAAGCCGGGCGTGTAAAAAGAGCCGTCGCGGTAGCCGTTTATTTTCTCGAATATCAGGCCCAGCACCGATGCCGTTATCAGCGTTTTGTTTTCTTCCTGTATCGCCTCTTTGCCCTCTGCCCCGAAATCGTAACTGCCTAAAAAGCGCAGCAAATACGCTATCGTGCGCATATCGGCCTGCGACTTGTGCAGCGGCTTTCCGGCCTCGTCGCGCAGCACCGTTTTAGGGTAAAGCGCCAGGCGGCTGTTGTCTTTCAGGTTAGAGATGCGCAAGGTATGTTTCTCCAGCGCCGTGGTCTCGAAAAGCGAGGAGTTCAGGTACGGGATATGCCTGAATTTATCCTTCACGTTGGCGCTGCGGTTTTCCGGCCGCTCTGCCAGCACGTCAAAAAAGAGCTCGTTCAGGTCGTCGAACTCGCGCAGGTGCTCGTGGTTCATAAACACGTAGGCCTTGTCGCCGTGGTGGTAGCTGGCCAGCTGGGCCTCCAGCAGCTTCAGGAACAGGATGCGGTTCATCCAGGTAATGCACAGCTCCAGCGCCACGTTAAACAGCTGCTCTTCGCGTGTGTTGCCGTAGCTGTAGGGGTTGTCGAGCCCCGAGATCAAATCTTCGGATTTCAGTTTCTGGTAAGCCGCCTCCAGCAAAGAGCCGGCATCGGGTTTGGCTTTGCGCCGGATCAGTTTGCGGCCTCCCTCCTTCACTTCCTCCAGCCCGATCAGGTGCAGCAGCTCCAGGTAAAAACCGGGGTCAAGGGAGTTGGCATCGTTGGCGAAGGGCTCTTTAAGCAAATGCGCCGGCGATAGCAGTTTATACAGTGCCACCAGCTTCACATCGTCTTTCAGGTCTTTGTTCTTCAGCGGCTTTTCGTAGTCCTTCAGGTTAAAGTAAGTATAAGTTATACTTTCGGTTAGCCCCGCGATAAAAGGAGCGGATATCTCTTTGTAGAAAAAGTCGGTGCTGTTGCCGGATTTCTTGCCCAGGCTCCACTCGGTAAAGTCTTTTTTAAGCTGCCCGTTGCGGTAAAACAACCTGTCAAACTCCAGCGCATCAAACACAAACCACTCGTGCACGTTGGTAATGATCAGCTGCTTCAGGTCGTTGTTCTTGTGCTCTACCCGTTCGCGCAGGTAATACAGCACCAGCTCGTGCATGGCCTTGTAGTTCAGGTTTTCGCCGGTAGGCATATCGGCTTTGTTCGTTGGCCGCTTTACCTCCAGCAACACCCCCGCCTGACTTTTGGTATCCGGCCCCACGTGTATCACCAGGTCGGTTTTGCCTTTGGTGTTCACGCCATACTTATCATAAAAAGTACACTTCAGGAAATCGCGCAGGTGATTCTTCACATGCTCCTCACTCTCGTTCAGGTTTATACTTTGCAGCAGCGTACGAAGCGCCGCTTTAAAGGCCTCCATATCGGAGCGTGATGTTTTTAACCGTAAGTATGCTTTGTTAAGGGCCTGCCTCGGGCGAAGTATGGTGTGCTGCATGAGTCGTGCTTGTTTTCTACAGCAAGATACACATCAATTAGGAATTATGTATTAAGAATTATGGATGTTTGGGTATGGCAAGTTTATACTTTGGAAGTGGTGGAGTTCTGGAGTGATCTGTAAGTATAAGTTGCGGCTTGCCGGTTTGTAGTATGCTGCTCTGAAACAGTGAACTTAGTTACCTGTGAAGTATGCGTATCTGTGCAATTGGTACTGATTTTCCGGTGTAAAGATTATGCTTTGAGGGCAGGGTTGTTTCATACTTTGCTCTTCGGGTTTTGTAATCCCGGAGCACCTGCTATGAGGATTTGCAATCCGGCTTTCAGCTATTAGCCAAAACGCAGCTCCTGGCAAAGTATAGAAATCGGATCTCAGATCCTGATCGTAACATAATCTCGGATTTGCAAATCGAAAGAACGGTGATAGGCTTATACTATAACAAGTCACGAGTCGCAGATCCCAGACTTGCTTCGGGACGAGGACGCTCGCGCCAGCAAATGAATAGGATGAAAAAAAGGCCCCTTATACCAGGGGCCTTTTTCATCTAATTTAACAGCACTTGCCGGGCTTTTAAACCCCGGCCTTAAGCAGCTGCTAGTGCTTTAAATCGAAGCGATCAAGGTTCATTACTTTATCCCAGGCTTTGATGAAGTCTTTCACGAATCGCTCTTTAGAATCGGAGCAGGCGTATACTTCCGCAACAGCCCTAAGTTCTGAGTTTGATCCGATGATCAGATCGACACGACTCCCTGTCCACTTCACTTCTCCAGTCTTACGATCACGACCTTCAAACTCATTATCAGCTTCAGAAGTTGCTTTCCAGGTGGTGCCCATATCAAGCAGGTTTACAAAAAAGTCGTTTGTAAGCGTTCCCGGCTTATCTGTAAACACACCACGCTCAGACTGATCGTAATTGGTGTTGAGTACGCGCATACCACCTAAAAGAACAGTCATTTCCGGCACAGTAAGGCTCATCAGCTGTGCACGGTCAATAAGCATTTCCTCCGCTGAGGCAGAGATATTGTCACGGTTCCTGAAGTAGTTCCGGAAACCGTCTGCGTTAGGTTCAAGTACAGCAAAAGCGTCCCAGTCTGTTTGCTCCTGAGATGCATCCGTTCGTCCGGGCATAAACGGTACTTTTACTTCCTGCCCAGCATCACGGGCTGCCTTTTCTATACCTGCACAACCTCCAAGTATAATCAGATCAGCCATCGAAACCCGTTTGCCATTGCTTTGTGCCTTGTTAAACTCCTGCTGTATACTTTCATATACATCAAGCACCTTTCCCAGCACAGTTGGGTTATTTACCTCCCAATACTTCTGCGGTTCCAGACGAATTCGTCCGCCATTCGCGCCTCCCCTTTTGTCAGAGTTACGGTAAGTAGAGGCTGATGCCCATGCAGCAGAAACCAACTGAGAAACTGAAAGTCCTGAATCCAGTATCTTGTTTTTCAAATCGCTGATGTCCTGTTCATTGATCAGCTCATGATCAACTGCCGGCACAGGGTCTTGCCAGATCAGTTCTTCCTCGGGCACTTCAGGGCCCAGGTAACGTGAAATCGGGCCCATGTCGCGGTGCGTCAGTTTATACCAGGCTAAGGAAAAAGCCTCTGCAAACTCATCCGGGTTATCCAGAAAGCGTCGGGAAATCTCTCCGTAAGAAGGGTCCTCACGCAAGGCGATGTCCGTTGTCAGCATAAAAGGTGCATGTTTTTTGGCAGGGTCGTGTGCGTCTGGCACGGTACCTTCACCGGCTCCACCTTTTGGTTTCCATTGGTGAGCACCTGCCGGGCTCTTGGTCAGTTCCCACTCAAACCCGAAAAGGTTCTCAAAAAAGTTGTTGCTCCATTTTGTAGGAGTTGTAGTCCAGGCACCTTCCAGGCCGCTGGTTATTGTGTGCTCAGAATGTCCCTTGCCCATGGTATTTCTCCAGCCAAGGCCCATATCTGCAATGTCAGCACCTGCAGGTTCAACGCCTACATATTCGCGCGGGTCGCCGGCGCCGTGTGTTTTACCAAAAGTATGGCCACCGGCAATCAGCGCAACAGTTTCATAATCGTTCATGGCCATACGGCCAAAGGTCTCCCTGATATCCTGTGCTGCGGCAATCGGATCCGGGTTACCATTAGGCCCTTCCGGGTTCACATAGATAAGGCCCATGTGCGAAGCCGCCAGCGGGTTCTCCAACACTCCACCTGCATGGCGTTCTTTATTGCCAAGCCACTCTCCTTCAGATCCCCAGTAGATATCCTCCTCCGGTTCCCAGACATCTTTTCTTCCGCCGCCAAAGCCAAACGTTTTAAATCCCATCGACTCAAGGGCACAGTTACCCGCTAATATCATCAGGTCAGCCCATGATATCTTTTTGCCATACTTCTGTTTTATAGGCCAAAGCAGCAACCGGGCTTTATCTAAGTTTGCATTATCAGGCCAGCTGTTGAGTGGTGCAAAGCGCTGCGAGCCAGAACTTGCTCCCCCGCGTCCGTCTGCAATACGGTACGTACCGGCGCTATGCCAGGCCATACGGATAAAAAGCGGACCATAGTGCCCGTAGTCTGCAGGCCACCAATCCTGCGAATCTGTCATCAGGTCATAGAGATCCTGCTTTACAGCTTTAAGATCTAATTTCTTAAACTCCTCTGCATAGTTAAAGTCCTCTCCCATCGGGTCTGACTTGGAAGAATGCTGGTGTAATATCCTGAGGTTGAGCATATCTGGCCACCAGTCGCGGTTCGACCTGCCGCTACCAGCCGTAAAGTTAACAGCGCCACCCATAAACGGGCACCTCCTGGACTCGTTGGTATCCCATACAGGCGTGTTAGGGGCTACATGTCTGTCTTTTTTGTGTTCCATAGTATAGCTTATAAAGTTTTTAAATGAATATGATATGGATATATTTCCTTTAATTTTTATAAAGATACTTGCCCGGAAATGGTTTAGCTAATTTTGTCAATTCGAATAATCTATAGGATTATAGTCTATATCTATAATGCTTAATTTTTTATAGATAATCAGCGTTTTATAGTAATTATAAAAATCTTACCAAATTATTGCAGATAAGGTTCGGGAATTAAGAAGTTGGCCGGCAAGGCTTCTATATCCACAGCCTCTGCCCTGCACCTTATACTTTATGCCTGCTCAACCGGATAATTGCCTTTATTTAAAGGTCTAAAGTTTGCTTTATGATAAATGGTACTATAAAATAAATAGTAAACGGAATTCAGTCTGATAAGAACACACCTGAGAATCTATGGTTTACTTAGATAAAGTAGAATGCATACTAGTATAAGTATGAATTTTGTTAAACCTGGAGCACACATTGGCAATGTTTTAAATTTAAACGGTAACTTTGTGGCTTGAAATAAAAAACAAGCATGCTTCACTTCTTTTTTAATCAACCAGATACGGTTTACGCCCTGCAAAGCGAGGGAAAACTGACCTCTACCGACATTCAAAAGCTTGAATGGTTATTCGGCAACGCCACTCTAAAACAGGAAACTGCGCTGAGTGGCTTTTTTGTTGGTCCTCGTGCTGCCATGATCACCCCATGGAGTACCAATGCCGTAGAAATCACCCAGAACATGGGCATTGAAGGGATTATCCGGATAGAAGAGTTTAAGATAGTAGCAGAAAATTTCACTGACTTTGACCCGATGCTTTCTCAAAAGTATAAGGGCTTGGATCAGGATATTTATGATATCCATATTCAGCCGGAGCCTGTGCAGCCGGTTACTGATATTGCAGCTTACAACAAACAGGAAGGACTGTCGC
The DNA here is from genome assembly GCF_019443125.1 of Pontibacter aydingkolensis. GTDB lineage: Bacteria > Bacteroidota > Bacteroidia > Cytophagales > Hymenobacteraceae > Pontibacter > Pontibacter aydingkolensis. Next base: position 18,160 of record NZ_JAHYXK010000018.1, read on the forward strand.
TTAGCGAGGAAGAAGTTGAGTACCTGAACCAGCTTTCTGAAAGAGTAGGCAGGCCGCTGACTGACTCCGAAGTATTCGGGTTTTCGCAGGTGAACTCGGAGCACTGCCGTCATAAAATTTTCAATGGCAAATTTGTGATCGATGGTGAGGAGAAACCGGTTTCGCTGTTCAAACTGATTCGCAAAACATCTGAAGCCAATCCGAACGATATTGTTTCGGCTTACAAAGACAACGTTGCCTTTGTGAAGGGCCCTGTGGTGCAGCAGTTTGCACCAAAACGTGCCGATGTTCCTGACTTTTACCAGGTAAGCGACTTCGAGTCCGTTATTTCCATCAAAGCAGAGACACACAACTTCCCTACTACAGTAGAGCCATTCAACGGTGCAGCAACCGGCTCTGGTGGTGAGATCAGGGACAGACTGGCTGGTGGACAGGGAGCACTTCCGCTTGCCGGAACAGCTGTTTACATGACTGCACTTTCGCGCCTGGAAAAAGACCGCCCTTGGGAAAAGGCTACACAGGAAAGAAACTGGCTGTACCAAACGCCAATGGATATCCTGATCAAAGCATCGAACGGTGCTACTGATTTCGGTAACAAATTCGGACAGCCTTTGATCACAGGGTCGGTTTTAACGTTCGAGCACGACGAAAAAGCAGATGCCGTTGAATCTCCAAGAAAACTGGGCTACGATAAGGTAATTATGCTGGCTGGTGGCGTTGGCTACGGCAAAGCAAGCCAGGCACAGAAACAGCACCCGAAAACAGGTGACAAGATTGTTATACTTGGCGGTGAAAACTACCGCATCGGTATGGGCGGTGCTGCGGTATCATCTGCCGACACCGGCGAGCACGGAACTGGTATTGAATTAAATGCCATCCAGCGCTCTAACCCGGAGATGCAGAAACGCGCTGCTAACGCTATCCGTGGCATGGTGGAAAGCGAGCACAATGCCATTGTTTCGATCCACGACCATGGTGCCGGCGGTCACTTAAACTGCCTTTCGGAGTTAGTAGAAGAAACAGGCGGTAAAATTGACCTGGATAAACTCCCTATAGGCGACCCTACCCTATCTGCTAAAGAAATCATCGGCAACGAATCGCAGGAGCGAATGGGCTTAGTGATTGGCGAAGATGATATTGCTACCCTGCAAAAAATAGCGGACCGCGAACGTGCTCCAATGTATACAGTGGGTGATGTTACCGGAGATCATCGCTTTACTTTTGAGTCAGCTTCAACAGGTGCAAAGCCAATGGACCTGGAGCTAAGCGACATGTTCGGAAGTTCTCCTAAAGTGGTGATGAACGACAAGTCTGTTGCCAGAAATTACCAGGATGTAACGTACGATAAAAACCAGCTTCATACTTACCTGGAGCAGCTGTTGCAATTAGAAGCCGTAGCCTGTAAAGACTGGCTGACAAATAAAGTGGACCGTTGCGTGGGTGGCCGTGTGGCGAAACAGCAGTGTGCTGGTCCCCTGCAATTGCCTTTAAACAACTGCGGTGTAATGGCGCTCGACTTCCAGGGCAAAGAGGGTGTTGCTACTTCTATTGGTCATGCACCTATCTCGGCTCTAATTGATCCGGCAGCCGGTAGCCGCAATGCCATTGGCGAGTCTTTGTCGAACATTGTCTGGGCTCCTATGAAAGATGGCTTGAAGAGCGTTTCGCTTTCTGCCAACTGGATGTGGGCTTCCAAGAACGAAGGGGAAGACGCACGTTTATACAAAGCAGTGGAAGCCTGCTCGGAGTTTGCTATTGCCCTGGGCATCAACATCCCGACTGGTAAAGACTCGCTTTCGATGAAGCAGAAGTATAAAGACGAGGACGTTATAGCACCTGGAACGGTTATCATTTCAGCAGCAGGAAATTGCAGCAATGTGCGCCAGGTAGTAGAGCCAGTATTACAGCGCGATGGTGGAAATATCTATTACATCAACCTGTCGAATGATACTTACAAATTAGGCGGTTCGTCTTTTGCGCAGATCATCAATAAAATCGGAAATGAAACTCCTGACATTACCGATGCTGCGCTGTTCAAGACTACCTTCAACACGCTGCAAGACTTAATTAAAGAAGGTAAGATAGAAGCAGGCCATGATATTGGCAGTGGCGGTTTGATTACGACCCTCCTGGAGATGTGCTTTGCCGATAACAACCTGGGAGCTAACATTGACCTAACATCTCTGGGCGAAGCGGATAGTATAAAAGTTCTGTTTGCTGAAAACATAGGCGTTGTATTCCAGGCGTCAGCAGATGTTGAAGAAACCCTGACGGCTAACAATGTTCCTTTTCATAAAATAGGCAACAGCACCTCTTCTGCAACATTAGAACTGAAAAACGGTAAAGACGCATACAGCTTCGATGTTGCGCAGCTACGCGATACCTGGTTTAAAACTTCGTACCTGCTGGACATCAAGCAAAGCGGACCGGTTAGTGCAAAAGAGCGTTTCGACAACTACAAAAAGCAGGAACTGAAGTATAAGTTTCCGGAAGGATTTAACGGAAAAAAGCCAGTTATAGACAACTCGAGGCCACGAATAAAGGCAGCTATTATCCGTGAGAAAGGTAGTAACTCTGAGCGTGAGATGGCGAATGCTATGTACCTGGCAGGCTTTGATGTGAAGGACGTGCACATGACGGACCTGATCTCCGGAAGAGAGACGCTGGAAGATATCCGCTTTATTGGTGCTGTGGGTGGTTTCTCTAACTCAGATGTTCTTGGCTCTGCTAAAGGTTGGGCGGGTGCCTTTATGTATAACGAGAAAGCTAAAACAGCCCTCGAGAACTTCTTTAACCGCGAAGACACTTTATCGGTAGGTATCTGTAACGGTTGTCAGCTGTTTGTGGAGTTAGGCCTCATCACAAAGGGGCATGAACAGCAGGCGAAAATGCTGCACAACGTTAGCCAGAAGCACGAAAGTATCTTTACCTCCTTGATTATACGGGAAAACAAGTCAGTAATGCTTTCCAGCCTGGCCGGCAGTACGTTGGGTGTGTGGGTATCGCACGGAGAAGGTCGTTTCTGCCTGCCACACTTAGAAGATAAGTACCAGATTGTTGGCAAGTATGGCTACGAAGACTACCCTGCATGCCCGAATGGTTCTGACTATAACACCGCTATGATCTGCGACGAAACAGGCCGCCATTTAGTAATGATGCCGCACATTGAGCGTTCACTCCTGCAGTGGCAATGGGCGCACTATCCGAAAGGCAGACACGATGAAGTATCGCCATGGATGGAAGCTTTCGTGAATGCCGGAAACTGGTTGGAGGCTAACGAAAAGTAGCAAGTGTAAACTGCTCCATCCCAGCATTTTGGGAAGATGTATAAAATAAAAAGCCCTTTTGTTTTAAACAGAAGGGCTTTTTCTATACCGATACTGTAATTTTTACGCAGGGCATAAACGCTCTACAGCAAACAACCGTTACAATTAACTAATCAATTCCTGAGAGTAGAGCGGTCTGCTGGGGCGCTCTTTTCTAAATGTTAAAAGGCCAAACGAATAAATTCAAAACAGCCTCTAAAAGAATAATAGTAAATTTTAATCCGCTATAGAGCCGATAAGTAAGATCAGCAGGAGTTAATTTTAAAGTATAAAATCTAGTTCAGGGCTCAAGCTAGATTTTAATTTTACGTTGTGCCAGCTTAAACGCTCCTAACAGCAACATACCGATAGCCATTGTTATAAACACATCCAAAAGTTCTGTTGACCTGGAACTAGAAAGTAACCAGACAGAAGCAAGAATACCCGCTATTGCAAAAAAGTATCCATATGGAAGCTTAAAATAGGCGACTTTGGCTGTGTCCTTTTTCCTTAGTCTGATCATGGCCATACATACCACCATAAAGATCAATATTTTGCTAATAACACTGATAGAAACAGCATAAATAAACGATCCGCTTATTGACGCAAAAAGTGAAATGGCCGCAAAAATAAGCAGGGAATAAACAGGAGTAGAATAGCAGTTGTGCAGTTTTGATAGAAACCGGGGCAACTGATTTTCCTCGCTTAAAGCAAAAGGTACCCTGGAGCCTATCAACATAACCGCATTTAAGGTGCCACTTATCGATACTATCGCACCAAATGTTATTAAGGTAGCACCAACCGGACCCATAAATAACCGGGCTGCATCTGTGATGGGTTTATCTGAGGAAGCAAGCCCCGGGAGCGTACCTATACTTACAAACTGAATGAGGGTATAAAAAACCGCCACGAAGAAAATGGATGAGATCAGGGCAAATGGAATATTCTTGCCAGGCTGCTGTACCTCACCGGTATTTACAAGTACTGCCTCAAAACCGGTAAAAGCAAAGATCAAAACCAATACAGATGATGAAAAATCGGAAAGAGCGGGAGGTGGCTGCTGTAGGTCAATCAGATCAAAGTTTATAAAAAAAACACCAGCTATAACAAAGATTAGCAGCGGTACTATCTTAGCTATGGCCAGTGTGTTATTCAGGATAGTAGAGTTACGCACACCCAGGTAATTTACCCATGTTAAAACCAGGGTGATACCTATCATCATACCAATCCTTTTATACTCCTCCTGCAGGTCCGGACTAAAAAAACTAAGGTAAGTAACAAGTAAATTAATTAAGGCTGCATAAGTTGATACTCTTGTGATAAGGATCAGCCACCCGATAATAAATGCCGGCACTTTTCCGAAAGCTGCTAAAGTATAAAGGTAAGGCCCTCCAGTTTTGGAAAACCTGCTGGCTACCTCTGCAAAGTTAAGCACCAGCACAAAAACGATAATGGCACATATAAACAGCGCAGGCAAACTGTACACGCCAGATAAAGTATAAATTTTAGAAGGCAATCCGAATATACCGGCACCAATGGTACTGTTGATCAGCAACAGGACAAGGTCCCATCTTGTGATTTCTCGTTTAAGCATCTGCTACCAAATTGGATTTGATTTATACTTCTGGTTTGATAGAATTAGGAAAGTATGACAAGTCTATTACTAAAAACGTATAAAACTTAACCTATTAGCAAGACAGCCACTTTCCAATATACTCTTTTAAAAAGTAAAATCCTCTTATAGGTAATAGCGCACCCGCCCCGGTATATGAAACATGTTACCTTAAATAAAGGTACTGTTGTTAATAGATGCTTTTCCCGATGGAAGCATCAAACTATAATGTTAACATAAAACTATGAAAGATATATATCCCGGGAGGCTTTACCGTTTCCTTCCCATAATTGACCATTTTACCCTAAAGATTCACGCCTCATCAGGAGATATTTCTGATCCGGCTTGTATGCAGCCATTAGCATCATCTGTGGTATTGCACTTATAATCCACTATGTTTCCAGGCTGCTCAGTAGTAGATGAAGCAGTTTATGATTTCAATTATACTTTCATTTCAGGGCAAACTTTCTCCATAACAAATAGCATCACATGGGCTTACTTATACTTTACCTTGCAATTGCTTTAATTTTTTCTTTTCTGTGTTCCTTGCTCGAGGCATCACTTTTAAGTATTACTCCCTCGCACGCAAACATCATCAGCAAAGAGAGTCCGTCACTAGGCAAAGACCTGCAAAATTTTAAAGACAACATCGACAGGCCCCTGGCGGCTATACTTACCCTCAATACATTTGCCCACACAATAGGTGCAGCTGGTGTGGGTGCGCAGGCCCAGATTTTATGGGGAGATGACGCGCTGACAATTGTGTCTGTAGTCCTTACTATTGTGATCCTGATCTTCACGGAGATCATACCTAAAACACTTGGGGCAAACTACTGGAAAGCGCTTACGCCGTTTACAGTTCGCACACTCAAAATTCTTATCTACTCTCCTCTTTACCCCATTATACTTTTCTCACAGTTCATTACAAAGCGTTTAAAGCAGGACAAGAACAAAAGTGTGCTTAGCCGTGCCGATTTTACTGCCATGGCAGAGATCGGAACCAAAGAAGGTGTACTGCACAAAGACGAGTCGCGGGTGATAAACAACGTACTGCGCTTTAATGCCATCCTGACAAGCCATATCATGACACCACGCACTGTGATTAAGGCGGCACCTGAGAAGCAGTATATACGGGAGTTTTACGACAACTCAACCAATATGCGCTTCTCCAGGATTCCCGTGTTTGATGACTCTATAGACCATATCACCGGCTATGTGCTAAAGGATGAAATACTGCACCGCATCATTGAAGAACAGGGCGGTCTATCATTAGCCGAGATCAAACGACCTATACAGGTAGTGCACATGGGAACTCCGGTGCCAAAACTGTTTACTCGCCTTATGGACACGAAAGAACACATCGCACTGGTGGTAGACGAGTATGGCGGAACGGCTGGCCTAGTGACCATGGAAGACATTATTGAAACGTTGCTGGGGCTGGAAATCACGGACGAGTTTGACGCTGTGGAGGACCTGCAGAAATGGGCCCGTGAACGATGGGAAAAGCGCGCAGAACGGTTGGGTTTCCAGGGCAGAGATGATGCTCCACCAAAAGTATAACCGGAAGTATTAACATTATGCAACATACGGCCATACTTAACAAGTATAGTTTGGAGTAAGCCTAATATTATACGTTAAGCTTTACCACCACTTTGCCTACTGTTTTACCCTGCTGGAACTGGCGTATCGCTTCATGCATTTCTTTAAAATTATATACATGACCTATATGCTGTGGCTTTAATTGCAGTGCCAGCAGTTCACCGAGCAGCTGGTGCATCATATCCGTCTGCCCGTAAAGGTGTATCAGGTTAAAACCCATGAGAGACTTGTTTTCGGTGGGCAGGCGAAGAGGATCTATTTTGGGCCGCCGAAGAAACTTCCAGATAAGGCGAGGGTAATTAGGCCTGGCACCGTGACTCGTAAAACTGGCGTTGCCATACACCACCATCCGCCCCATAGGGGCCATTGTTTTCCAGCCCTGCTCGAGTATCTTACCGCCAATACACTCCATGATCAGGTTTAGCGGGCGGTTTGCCAGCGCATGCTCCAATTTTGCACTAAAGTCTTTTCCCCGCAGTATTACATTGTCATATAACTCTTCATTACGCAGGAAATCCACTTTACCAGCCTGCCCCACGGTACCTATAGTATAGGCGTCATACTTTTTGCAGATACGGTTGGCCAGAATGCCTACTCCTCCTGCCGCGCTATGGATGAGCACCGTCATACCGCGTTGCAGGTTACCCAACTCTACAAGCGCATAATAGGCTGTAAGGCCCTGCACCAGAAAACCGGCCCCTTCTTCGTAGGTCCACTTTTGAGGTAAAGGTATTACATAGCGGTGATGGATATTGATATGAGAAGCGTAACCGCCAAACTTTGTAACTCCCATTACCTTATCGCCGGCTTTCCACTCTGTTACATTACTGCCAACTGCTATAATCTCGCCGGAGAACTCCAACCCGGGAATAAACGAACCTTCCGGAGTGGCACTGTAGAGGCCCTGCATGGCAAAAATATCTGCAAAGTTCAGGCCTATAGCTACTACTTTAACGCATACTTCATCGGGCTCAGGTGAGTCTAATGTTTCTGTCTGAAGTATAAGATTGTTGATAGAGCCAGCCTTTGGCATCCGGTAAACCTGGCGTTCGAGCATCTCGATTTTTATACTTTATCCCCTTGACACTTTCCCTTTCAGGTCCCAGTGGCTTTTTAAAATTTCATCGCTGCCAGGGTTCCGGACAATTTTACGCACATAGCGCTCACCAGCAATGTTACCATCCTCACGGCGCTTACCTATAAAAAGCGTTACAGGCTCTCCTAATTCATTTGTAACATAGCTGATATCATAACCCATAAATTTGGAATCATATCTTTCCTGCGGAGCGAATGTTTTGCTTAGCAGTTTCTCAAGTTTAGGACCAATAGACATGTGCGGGTTGGTTGTTGGTTTTTAGTTATTAGTAGTTAGCCCGATAATACCTGTACTTCAGAATTTCATACCCGGATAAACGGGTTGGTTAGTTTGGTAGTTCAAGTACAAACTCTTTTCCCTGAGACACTGTCAGTTTATAGCTTTTGATCCAGGGGTTGTATAAGCGTAAAGTTTTATAGGTGGTGCCCTGCTCTAAAGCATAGGCCGGCAAATCAGGTATAGAGGCAGTTACCTTAACAGGGCGTGTGGTTAAAGGTTGGTACCCCTGCTCCTTTGCTAACTCAAAACCATACTTTTTGGGGTTGCCAAGCACTTCCTTAAGGGCCAGTATCCTGAAAATGTAACGTGAAGTTTCATCGTTCAAATAAAGGTCGTAGAAAGAATCTACCTTCTGCTGCTCCAGGGCACGATCCAGGCCGCCCATGCCACGGTTATAAGAGGCGGCTGCATTGGTCCAGGTGCCAAATTTTTTCTTTGCGGTTTTCAGATAACGGGTAGCTGCAATCGTGGACTTCTGTACATGAAAGCGTTCGTCAACTTCCCCGTTCACAAGCAAGCCATAGCCTCGGGCAGTATCCGGCATCAGTTGCCAAAAACCGGCTGCCCCAGCCGGTGAAGTTACATGCCCGAACAAACTTTCGGCTAAGGCCAGGTATACAAAGTCTTCAGGAATATCATTTTGGATCAGCATTGCCCTGATCTCGGGCACATACCGTTGCATTCGTTTAAGGCCAAGTAAAGTAGTGGCATGTAAATAAGAGTTGACAAGCAATTCACGGTCAAGGCGCTCGGCTACATCGGGAACCTCCAGTGGCACTGCTTCACCGGCAAAGGTCATCGTTGCCGGCAACGATGGTGGGCTAAACACTTTCCTGGCTGTATTACTTTCATTGGCAGCATCCAGCTTAATTGTTTCAAGTTGCGCCTGTTGCTGACTGCAAAGCTGCAAAGCGATTACTATAATTAAAGTTACCCAAACGTACTTCCAGATCTGCTGTGCCATTCTATACTCCTTTCTTATTTGTTGCTCTCTACTAGCATAACATACTTTAAACGAACTTATTCTTTAAGTTAAGCAAATAATTGAGAAAACGCGGCAGGCAAATGTTAATTATAGTACATGTATCACACAGTTTCCTCTCTTTTTATGTACTAATTACTTTTTACGCAGGTTAACTGTCAGCAGCGTGAGAATATCAGTTCAGGTACAGCCTAAAAGGTGTTACCAGAAGTCTGAGGGGCTGAAAATCTTGCCACGGTTACTTACAAGTATACCAAGTACTACTTCATGGGCTCCGCCTCCCATTCTTCCTATACCTGAGGTTGCCACATCGTAAGCATAACCTACCTGCAGCAAATTGTTTACATTAAGTCCGCCAAGTATAACATAAGCATTGTTTTGCCTGTAAGAACCACCAACCCAAACCTTTTCATTATAAAGTAGCTTCAGGTTAGCATCTATAGACGTTGGAGAAGGACTGGCATACTTTAAGAGCACTGAGGGGAGTACCGAGAACCTCGGAGCTAATTTTACCTTATAGCCGCCCATTAAGTAATGATGCACCCGTGTGCTCGCATCGTTGCTTTCTTCCTCGCTGAACCGGGTAGTTAATTCGTCCTGTAAAATCTGAGTACTTGATGTGCCTACAAAGAAACGACGGGAATACAACTGCACACCTGCCGTAATATTAGGTTTAATGCGGTTATAGTTGCCCCCTATAAAGGTAGGGTCATTCGGATCAGTAAGACGCAGGCCACCCTCATTAACTCTATAAACTGATATGCCACCAGATACCCCGGCAGACATTCTCAGTTCTTTGTTAAGCGGCAAATGATACGCATAGGTAAAACCAAAGTCAGTGCGTTTTAAAGCTCCAGCCTTATCCGTTATGGCAGTAATTCCTGCTCCATGGTGAGGCTTTGCCTGAACCGTTTCCTTTTTAGCTGAATTAGATAAAAGAGCTCTGTTACCAAAACGCCCCCTGCCCGGAATCGATGTAGCCGTAGTGCTGAGGTTCTTCTTGCCCAACGGAAGATGAGCAGTCAGGTAATATGATTCAGGCGCCCCTTCAATTCCGGCCCATTGGTTGCGATACCCAGACTTAATTTCACCATAATTTTCGGAGCCAGCCAGTGCAGGATTCATCAAAAATCCATTGAGCATGTACTGGCTGAAATGTGGAACCTGCTGCGGTAGAGCGGTCAGACTCAGAAGCAGCAGCAGCGAAAGTAGAGTTAACTTTATCATTTCCGTAATACCGTTATAGAGCCAGTAAATGGTTTTCTGCCTTTGTTCGTGTCAATCACATAATAGTAGGCCCCATCCGGAAGTGGAGCACCGTTTCTGGTGCCATCCCAAGGGTTGCCGTACCCCCTGCTGTTGTATACTTTATCTCCCCATCGGTTATAAATGTCGATGGTAATATCGGGGTAATCCTCTACACCTTTAATAAGCCATACATCATTGATATTATCACCGTTAGGAGAAATGCCATTGGGTATTTGCAACCGCTGCAGCACACGAACAGTCATCTCGTCTGTACGAACACAACCGTCAGCTGAGGTAGCTTTTAAAATATAAACAGTATTTTTTTCAGGAGATGCAGTTGGGCGGGCTATACTTGCATTGTCCAGACTAACGGCCGGCGACCACTCAAGTGTTCCTGTTCCATTCCCCTTTAGCGTTATACTTTCTCCCTCAATGATCTCCAAGTCCTGTCCTGCGTTTACCTCCGGATAAGCGCTGAATTTAATCTCCACATCATCTGATACTGCTACGCAAGGGCTATTACTTACTGTCCAGCGAAGTTTGTAAGTCTCTTCCATTTTACCTGCAAAGGCAGATTTCGGATTATTAGGATCTGAGAACTGTGCGCCTGTTCCGCTTATTATTGTCCAGAGTCCGCTACCATTAACCGGAACATTTGCCTGCAGTCCTGTGCTGGTAGTACCGCACACAGGTTTCTGGTCAGGGCCTGCATTGGCCACAGGAAGAGCTTTAATGGTCAGGGTCTTCTCAACTTCAGACTTACAACCATCCGCAGTGGTAACCTGCAGTTTTACAAGGTAATTTCCTACCATCGCAAACATATGTGAAGGATGCTGCAAGTCAGATGTAGTCCCATTTCCAAAACTCCACGACCAGGCAATAATGCTTCCGTTTACTATTGTACTCTCATCACGAAAAACTACGGCATCAGAAATACAACCTACGATGGGGGAAAATGCCGCCTGAGGTTTGGCGTATACTTTTATCTGCTTTTTGTAACTATGCTCACAGCCTTTATCTGTTGTAACTGTAAGTATAACATCATAAGTGCCGGCAGCAGCATAAGTATGGGTAGGATTTACAATTGATGCGGAATTTCCATCACCGAAATCCCATTTATGCGACACGATACTACCTGTTTTTACTGAGGAAGTGCTCATGAAGCTGGCTTTCTCTCCAAAGCAGACATTATCTGTTTCGAAGCTTGCTGTGGGGCTTACAAGAATAGTAACCGTCTTACTAAATGAACCATGGCAAATAATGCCAGAATAGGCTTTCAAGCTTACCTGGTAGGTTCCTGGTTCCTTGTAAATATGCAGAGGGTGCTGCTCATCAGAGGTTGTGCCATCGCCAAAATTCCACTCCCATTTAATGATCTTCCCAAACGCAATAGAAGACTCGTCCTTAAACTGAACACCATCCCGCTGACAAGAACCAGACGTGGAAAATTTAGCCTGTGGGTTAGCGCCACTTACCAGGTAATCCATCTCCACTGTATCAGTACAACCCTTATCAGAAGTGGCAATAAGCTTTACTTTGTAAATACCCTCGGCTTTGTACTTGTGTTTAGGATGCTCTAACGTAGAAGTGAAGCCGTCTCCGAAATCCCATAAATAACTTAATGTTCCGGATGTGATGGTTGTCTTGTTAACAAACTGTGCTTCGTCGCTTATGCAAACACCCGGCAACTCCATACTTATCCGGGGCTTTGGGTAAACAACGACAGCCTGAGTAACGGAGCTCTGGCAACCTTCTTCGAAAGTAAGTGTGAGCGTAACATTGTAAGTACCAGCATCAGCATAGGTGTACTGCGTATTTCCAGAACCTTTCATGATCGTACCGTCGCCAAAATTCCACTCCCATTCCGTAATTGGAACCACAGAAGTAGATTTGTCTGTAAATCTGCTTGTAAAGGTGTTGCAAACGGCCGCTGCCTCAAAGGATAAAACCGGTTTCGGTAACATCTCTGCCTTTTTCGTTACTTGGTTGGTACAGCCGGCGCTGGTTTTTATGATGATCTTTACATCATAAGTTCCCGGGTTGGCGTAAACGTGTCTCGGATTTTGCTCCGCAGATGTACTACCATCGCCAAACTCCCAAAACCACTCTGTTATCTTGCTATTGTTTCCTGCTACTGCAGACGCATCTTTAAACAGGACAGCTCCATTAAGGCACTCCGATACAAAGGTAAAATCTGCTGCAGGATTAGGGTATACAATAAGCTCAGCGGTTGTTTCGTCCTTTGAATCGCAATCGTTTCCGTTATTTTTGATGGTGGTTAGCTTTACAGTATAAGTGCCAGGTGCCGCATAGCTATACTTTGGATTTTGCTCCGCAGATGTACTTCCGTCCCCGAACTCCCATAGCCAGCTTTGAGGTTCATAAGACGCAAAACCGGTAAAAGAGACTGTTGCTCCGTCACAGTAAGTCTGCGCATCAAAGGTTATATTCTGATTCAGGTTTTTAATGTTAGCCCCTGCTGAGTAACCATACGACTCTACATTACCAAAGCCATAGGCCATGGCGTTAAAGCCGCTTTTGGCAGTAAGGCGATGGTTACCGGCACCTACTGTAACCTGCGCATAAGAGTATTCCGGATTTGACGCTACCGGGACGAAAGTAACAGCAGCACCATCCAGACGGAAGGTAGAGATAAACTCAGTTTTCATCACCACGTTTATGTAGTGGCCTGTTATCTGGTAATACGGTGAAGAGTAAAGTGTAATATCTTCCAGGGTTTGCTCCACTGGGTTTAAGATGATCATTTCGGGATCTCCAGTTATATTATCGCAGTTTTGTGTGCGGGCGTACTGCAGAACAGTTACAGGCTTATCTGATGTAATGTAGTTTGCAGTGGCACTGGTAAACTCCAGGAAATCACCTGTATTCAGTCCCTGACTCACACCGTTTATGCTAACGGTGGTATTTGGGAAGCCTCCTAAAACGCGAAAAACGTCGCCTCCTAGTCTTGTCTTAAATGGAGCTGTTACAAAGTTGGTACCCCATGTACTAAGTGGGTAAAGCTGCTGGTAAAGATTGTCACGGCTTCCTGCATTACTACATCCAATGCCCACAAATGTATTGCCCGAGAAAACAGCGATCTTTTTACAGGACTGGCCCCCATTGCTCACAGATACTATTTTACTGCCGGTAAGGTCTGAAGATGATTGTACCTGGTACACCTGTCCTTTGTTAAGGCTTACCTGAAAGGGTACAAATGCGGCTTTGCCGGAACGGGTTGCCGCGCGGGGCGTGATCTCCACCAGTGTATTGTCTTCGGTGGCAACCACCATGAACTCGGCATACTGGTTATTCGCATCTGGTGTATACGATGTTGCAAAGTACTCCCGCCCCAGTGTATTTGTAGGTAGAACCAGCGTGGCGGCGGAACGGTTCTGAGAATAGATATGAGAGTATACCACAACAGGATGCTCCGAAACAACCTGAATACCTTTATCTTCGATAACTTCGGAAGAGCCTACATAAGCCAATGAGCTAATGGGTGCAACGGTAACATTGTTAGCCGTTATAGTATAGGTAGTGGATATACCAAGCTGTGGTATTGACACAGTAGCAGTAGTGTTTACACTTGATGTTAAGTATAAACTCATCTGTGATTTAGTACCGTCTATATGGCCTGTATAGCCCACCCAGAAATTGGTGCCACTGTTAGAGGTATTCTGCGCTGAAACCTGTAAACAAATAAAGTTGAGAAGTATAAGTATACCTAAAAGGCAAAGGGTAAAAAGTCTCTTCAAATTAGTATAGATTTTAAACTGTTCTCCCCTTAGAGCTACATATATAGCATAAGTTAAAAGGGGTAATAAAAAAAAGTATAAAAATGAAAAGTGCCTGAGGAGAATATGAGCAGGCAGCTTTTTTGCTGTTGTAAGTTTGTATGAGCAAAAGTAGCGGCAACTGATAAAGCAGGTGCTAAAGATATGTAAATCAACCAGTAAGTTGTAATATTTGAGCCATTGATTTTCAGTCGTCATAAATAACACGTCCTATGTTACAACAACATTATTTTGCACTCCGATTTTAAGTTACGACAAGAAAGGACTGAAACTTTATTAACTGATAAAATATAAACTAAACTGCCATAAGCTAAGGCCAGAGAAGAAATTCATTTTAGAACTACCAGCACGCAAAACAGGCAACACTACTATACTTTTCTTAATAAGGGTCGGTTAAAACAAAAGGTGCTTAAACTCACGTCTAAGCACCTTTAATTAGCTCCGGAACATTTTTGTTCAGTCCCTCACCATTTATTTACTGATCCGGCTAATAGCTTTCTCAGTTTTGATTCTGAAAGCTCTGTTATACTTTTAAATGCCTACTTCTTTACCCTCTCACCCGGGTGATAAGTGGATTTTGCACGCTTCTCTACATCTTCGCGGTAGTAGGCTACATCTTTAAATTTTACATCAGCATAACGCTGCGCCTGGTCATCGAAATGAGGAGAGTCTGGATCTCCGCTCTGGCCACCGGCGAGCATACTTTTAGCTTTTACTTTATCACCAAATTCCACTACGGCTACAAAGCTGTTGCCTGAGGTACCGTAAAGTCGCTTTGTATTGTAGGTATTTGCACCGTAAGATGCCAGTGCACCCCAGTTACCCGACGCCATGCCAATCGGTATACTTGGCTTCGCATCGTTAAATGGCTGTTTAATGTCTCCCGTTAAACGCTGAAACCTGTTGATTTCCCCCCAGGGCGTATTCCATTTTCCGAAGTCTGCTTCTACCTGGGCAATAGTCTGGCTGAAAATATCCAACCGCTCTTTCTCTGGAGATTTGTCAGCATAATACTCAAACCGTTCCATCAGGTTAAGGCCTTTGGGAGCGCTGCCGTTTTTAAGCAGGTTGGTAGCGTAAAAATGAGCCAGCGACATAGCCACAGATTCTGTAGATACAGCATAGTTCCAGTTACGCATTACATCAATGGCTGCTTTCAGTTTCGGGTCATTTGGCTTGTGCTTATCGTAAGCCTTCACCAGTCCCGGAATTAATACCTCAAAACCCGGAAGGTACGGATCATAGGCCAGGTCAATCAGTTTATCCAAGGTCAGGTTATCCACTTTTTCTAGCAAGCGGATGGCATGAACACCTCTGTAATTCTCCGGCGACGGTGCCATGTATACCGGGTAGTTCTCTTTTTTCGGGCTGTACTCGGCAGCAGCTGTAAAAGGCGTAGAGTTACAGTTCTGTATCCATCCATTCTGTGGGTTTAAAAGTGTTATAGTTTCTTCCAGCGGGTGCAGGCCCTGCCAGTCAGTTTTAGGATTGCTGCCGTCAACTGGTTTTGTATAGTCGAAAGCAGTATCGCGTTTAGGGAAGAAGTTACCATGGTAGTAGGCGATATTACCGTCTGCATCGGCGTAAACGGTAGCGTTGGAAGAGTTGGTTCGCATCTGCATCATCTGATGAAACTCTTTCAGGTTGTCTTTCTTGGTGCGGGTATACGACTGGATCAACGCATCCACAGGTTTCCACATCAAATTAGTAGCCACCCATTTATCGCCGTTCTTGTGCGTGATAGGCCCGTGGTGCGTACGGTAAGTGGTAAAGGTCTTCTGCTTTAAGTTTTCGCCGTCTTTGTATGATAAAGTTACCTCTGATGTCTCGACAGGGCGCAACTCTTCGCCATACTTGTAAAATAACTTGTCGTCTTTTTTAACGATCGTTTCTTCAAACTCATCAATAACGTCGGCATAAGCAGAGGTATGCATCCAACCCATTTTATCGTTGAAGCCCTGGTAAATAAAAAATTGCCCCCAGGTTACCGCACCATAGGCATTCAGCCCCTGCTCACTAACTGCATGTACTTCGCCTCTGAAAAAGAAAGAAGTATGCGGGTTGATCAGAAGCATGGCGTTACCAGACTCGGTAAGTTTACCGGAGATGGCAAAGCCGTTGGAGCCTTTTGGTTCATCAAGTATAGCCGGCTGCACCAGACCACTACCATGGCTATTCAGGCCAAGCGATTTGTCGCTTTCGTAAAACGCCTTGATTCTGTTGGTAGACACGCTTTCAATATCACCGCCAATAGAACCCTCGCTGAAATACATGGGCATCCAGGGTTCAAAGCGCGTCAGCAATTTAGGCTTTACTTCCGGATGCGTGTGCAGGTAATAGTTGATACCATCAGCAAATGCCTGGCAAAGCTCCTTCAGCCACGCCGGGCTGCTCTCATATTGTTGTATGGCTTCTTCTTTGCTCATGTACAACCTTGCCCGAAGGTCACTGTAAAGCATCTCCTCTCCTTCTGCTTCGGCAAGGCGACCTATGGCCCACATGTAGTTGCGCTCCACCCTGTTAAAGTCGTCCTCGCACTGTGCATATAACAATCCGAAAACAGCATCGGCATCTGTTTTACCGTACACATGGGGCACGCCAAAATCATCACGTATGATGGTTACACGCGCTGCCTGCTCCTGCCATTTTTCAACTTCAGTAGATGACGTAACCTGGTTGTTTACTGAGCAGGAGAAGGAAACCGCAATAAAGAGGAGTACCGGTAAAGTACGTTTAAGTATGTATTGCATAAGTTTTTAAGTATGACCTAAAGATTGACCAATTTAAGGATATTTGTCTGATAAGTAAGGCTACCTGGCTATATCTGCCTCCGATAACAAGAGCAGTAAAGTACGCTGAATAGATAGATGGCCCTTGTCATTGATCCACCACTCATCCAGCGAGTGCGCGCCGCCGCCAACACCACCTACACCCACTGTAACAGCCGGAACTCCCTTAGAGATAGGTATATTAGAGTTCGTAGAACCGGTAATTAGACTTGGCTTCACATTAAAATAGCTGGTTGCCGCCAGCGATCGTTGCACCAGAGGGGAAGTAGGGTCTGTTGCTCCTGATGGGCGTTCACCAATTAAATCTACTGCTACATCCAGTGACGGGCCGCGGCGCTTTAACTGGTTTTCTTCCTGAAGTGCTTTCTGAACTGAAGCTTTTAATATCTGGGCAATACCTTCCAGCCTATTCGGACTTTCTGATCGCATGTCTACCTCCATCCACGACTCGAATGGGATAGAGTTTACAGAGGTACCTCCTCCCACTATGCCAACATTATAGCTGGTGCGGATTCCTTCTTTTGTAAACGCATCGGCCTCCGTATTGAAATAATGTATGGCCCTGCCTAAAGCATGATGCGGGTTAGCTGTACCAAAAGCACCCCAAGAGTGCCCTCCGGGACCTTTAAATGTTACCCTGTATCGTAGTGAACCCAAGCCTATGTATGTTATACGCTCTAAACCTCCGCCATCAACCGCTATGTAAGAATCAATCTTTGGCCCGTTCTCACGGAACAGGTACTTCACGCCTCGCAGGTCACCTAAGCCTTCCTCTCCTACTGTACCGATAAAAAGCACGTCTGATTCGGTTTCGATATTATTCTTCTCCAGGGCACGAAGTATGGTCAGAACCACGGCCAGCCCACGCGTGTCATCCATAATACCTGGGGCAAACAACGTATCGCCGCGTTGCTTTACAGTTACAACGGTGCCTTCCGGAAACACAGTGTCCAGGTGGGCATCCAGCACAACAGTTTTTGCACCGGTGCGGCCTCTGCGCTTGGCAATCACATTACCCACTTCATCTGTCCAAACAGAATCGGCACCGGCAGCCTTTAACATAGCGGCATATTGCTTCCCTCTTGCCTGCTCTTTAAAAGGTGGAGCTGGAATTTCGGTTAATAGCACATGGTCCTTTATAGTTTGAGGCTCCAGCTCTTCTACCGTTTTAAGGGCTTTTTTAACAGCTGACTTCTTGGCAATGGCCTGCAGCTCTTTTTCAAATCGCTTATCTACAGATATACTTTGAGTAGAAGCTTTCTTTTCGGCTGTTTGGGCTAATAAAGTATGGGAACTCTGCATGAAAAAAGAGAATGGCAGCAGTCCCATAAGCATCAGCTTTGATGCACGGGTGATTGGCGAACTCATATATGGTTTAGTTAGGATGATATAAATCATCAGCAGCTTCTTGAAAAGCTACTGCAGTTGTAACAAGTCCAAAAGGTGGCAATAATTTTATACTTGTACAAATATACCTTATCCGATGAACCAATATTGCCTGGAGCTTACAAATAATCCCTGAACAAATATTGTTTTCCAAATATCATATAAGCCTTAACTCTTTCTGTTTTGGTAGTTACCTGAGCATGTTTTAAATTAACAAAGCAATATGCACTGCTGAGCAGAAAACCCGAAGTAAGGCAGTTCCTGTTTTAGACATCATGAAACATATACTTACTGGTAATTATACTACATATGCACATAAACACTCTCTATAAGCACCTGCTGTTATGCCTTTGCTTTACAAGCTATTCTGTCTATGGTCAGAAACTAACAAAAACAGAGTGGCAGATCCTGCAGCATGTTGAAGAAAACCATCCGGCTTCTATCCGCTTTCTGGAGCAAACAGTAAACATTAACAGCGGCACCTTTAATCCTGCTGGCGTGCGGGAAGCTGGCATACCCTACAAAAAGATGCTCGACGAAATGGGCTTCACGACTACCTGGGTAGATATGCCGGAAAGTATGAACCGCGGCGGGCACCTGATCGGCGAAATAAAAGGGAAAAAGGGTAAGAAGCTTTTGCTGATCGGGCACATAGACACAGTATTTGAGCCTGATAGTCCGTTCCAAACCTGGCAGCAAAAAGATAGTGTAGCCTATGGCCCGGGGGCAAACGATATGAAGGGCGGAAACATGGTGATGCTTTATGCTCTGAAGGCACTACAAGAAGCCGGGCAACTAAAAGACAGGCAGATAATCGTTATACTTCACGGGGATGAAGAGAACCCCGGGGCACCGCTGGAAATTAGCCGTAAGCATATTGTGGAAGCAGCAAAACGAAGTGATATTGCACTTGGGTTTGAAACAGGCACCGGATTTAACTATGCTACCGTTGCCCGCAGAGGCAGCAGCAGCTGGACACTAACCGTAAAGGGCAGACAAGCACACTCATCAGGCATATTCTCTGAAAGAACAGGCGCAGGCGCCATTTATGAAGCATCACGCGTATTAAACAGATTTTATGATGAGCTACAAGAAGAATACCTGACCTTTAACCCCGGATTGATAGTTGGCGGCACCGAGGTAAAATTAGACGAGTCGGGTACTCAGGCCAGTGTTACAGGTAAAACCAACCTGGTGGCCAACACAGCAATTGTAAAAGGCGACCTGCGCTTCCTGACGGAGGAGCAGAAACTTAAAGCCCGTGAAAAGATGAAAGCTATTGTTGCAGAGAGCCTGCCTCAGACCAGTGCTGAAATTACATTTAAAGACGGTTATCCTGCCATGCCCCCAACAGAAGGAAACATAGCGCTGCTCCAAAAACTTAACGAAGTAAGTATAAGCCTTGGCCAGGGAGAAGTAAATCCCTACGACCCGGGCAGGCGCGGCGCAGGTGATATATCATTTGTTGCCCAGTATGTAGATGGCCTGGATGGCCTGGGAGTACAGGGCGGGAATGCCCATAACCTGGAAGAGTACGTACACCTGAACTCAATAAAGGACATTGTAAAACGCACTGCCCTGTTCATAAACCGCCTGACCAACAAGAAATAAACAAAAACAGCACTTAGATGCTACAGCATTTTAATTAGTCTTTCGTAAGAAGTATCTCTTTGAATTACTTATTGATTCTATAATTATCCTTGTATAAACCCTGTTAATATGAAGCACATCCTAACACTAGTTATACTTTTAACCACTACAGTTTCAGCCTGGGCCCAGCAGACACAAAAGCCGGTAATCCATGGCAAGAATTGGGTGGCCATTACCGGTAAGCCGTTGGCAGCCACAGCCGGTGCCATGACCTTTCAGAAAGGTGGTAATGCTGTTGATGCAGCCTGTACCATGCTGGCTGCTACCTGTACTATGTGGGACGTTCTAAGCTGGGGAGGTGAAACTCAGGCATTAATCTACAATCCTAAAACCAAGAAAGTAATTGCTATCAACGGAATGGGTGTAGCACCAACTGGTGCAACGGCTAAGTTCTTTAAAAGCCAGGGCTACAACTTCCCGCCACAGTATGGTCCATTGGCGGCTACCACTCCCGGTACACCTGGCGCACTTATGCATATGCTGGCAAACTATGGCACACTCAGCCTGGAGCAGGTACTGGCACCGGCCATGGAAATGGCAGCCGGCTATCCCATGGAAGCTCAAACAGCCAACAGCATCGAAAAGAATAAGGACCTTATAAAGCAATGGCCTTACAGCAAAAAAGTGTTTCTCACACACCCCGGAGAAGAAAGAGAAGCACCAGAGGCAGGTGAAATTTTTGTACAGAAAGACCTGCTACAGACGCTTACCAAACTGGTGGAAGCTGAAAGAGAAGCCCTCAAAAAAGGTAAAAGCCGGAAAGATGCCATTATGGCGGCTTACGATCGTTTTTACAAGGGTGATATAGCAGAAGAGTTTGTTAGAGGCTCCAAAGAGCAGGGCGGCCTGATAACGATGCAGGACCTGGCCAACTGGAAGCCACTTGAAGAAGAACCTTTGATGGTAAACTACAAGGGTGTTGATGTTTACAAGTTGCAGCAATGGACGCAAGGCCCTGTTATGCTGCAGACGCTTAATATCCTGGAAAACTTCGACCTGAAAAGTATGGGCTACAACAGCTCAAAGTATATTCATACCCTATACCAGGCCATGAACCTCTCATTCGCTGACCGCGACTTTTACTATGGCGATTCATACTTTGCGCCGCAGGAGCCTATGAAAGGGTTACTAAGTAAAGCATATGCCAAGCAACGTGCAGGCCTTATCAGCTTTGATAAAAATAACCCCGCTATTGGTCCCGGCGATCCTTATCCGTTTGAAGGTAAAAAGAACCCTTACCTGAAACTTCTTAAAAAACGGGGGTTTGAGATGGATACCACCAGGCGCAACTTTGCCCCTACCCACGACATCCGCAATGGCTCCTCTTTAAATGAGTACCAGGAAAACCTGTTGCTGGGAACCACCACCATGGAAGCTGCGGATAAAGAAGGCTGGGTAGTATCTATTACGCCAAGTGGTGGTTGGATACCTGCCACTATAGCCGGAAATACAGGCATAGGCATGAGCCAGCGCATGCAAAGCTTTGTGCTTGATGAAAGTATAAATCCGTTTAATGTAGTGGAGCCTGGTAAAAGACCAAGGGTAACTTTAACACCTTCTATGGCTTTAAAAGATGGTAAACCGTTCTTATCGTTTGCAGTGCAGGGCGGCGATACACAGGATCAGAACCTGCTGCAGTTCTTTTTGAACGTGGTAGAGTTTAACATGAACGTACAGCAGGCAGCAGAAGCGGCTAACTTTAATACAAACCAGCTCTGGCTTTCACTCGGCGGAACGAAAACAGATGACCGCAAACCTAAACCGGGACAAATTTTATTGAACGACAGTACACCGGAAAATGTACGAAACGAGTTGAAGAAAATGGGTTATATCCTGAGTTTTGATGACCGAACCAGCGGCCCTATCAATGCCATCTTTTTTGACTGGAAGCATGGCAGTTTATGGGGTGGCTCTAGTAACCACGGCGAGGATTATGGCATAGGGTGGTAATGTCATACTTCCACACCTGCAGCATTATGACTTTTTAGCAACCGAACAAAAGAATTTTTGACGAAAGACAAAAGACTTTTAAAGTATACATTTAAGATAATAAAGGCCCTGTTTTTGAAAGAACCGAAAACAGGGCTTTAAAATTTTATACTTTCAAAAACTGGTGTTAACCGCTTAAAATCAGGCTTCACCCAAACACTACTTTTTAGTATACTTAAACCGTATTGCCTTCTCAACAGAAACAATTGCAAACAGGATGGCGCCTGCTCCTAGTATTCTTACCCACGAGTTCAGCCCAATCGGACTGGAATGAAACAGCAAATTCATGAATGGAACGTAGATAAACACTGCCTGAAAGAAAAGCATGGCAGCTATCCCAAAGTATATCCATTTGTTAGAGAAATAGCCGATGTCTTGCATAGGCCTTACTAAAGACCTGCAGTTTAACAGGTAAACAGCTTCAAGCAATACGAATACGGTTGTTGCAACTGTTTGCGCTTCTGATACACTTGCTCCCAATACCCTGCGCTCGTAGATGTACAACCCAAAGGCTGCTAAAAGAAGCAATGTGCCAACCAACAGTGTGCGCATAACAAGCGGATACGTTAAGATAGGCTCCTCTGCCGGACGTGGAGGCCTGTCCATAATGCCCGGTTCTTTTGGCTCGAAGGCCAGCATGAGACCGAGCAAAACAGCTGTAGTCATGTTGATCCAAAGAATTTGAACGGGCTGCACTGGTAGTTGCGTTCCAAGGGCAACTGCAGCTAAAATAACCAGCCCCTCTCCCAAGTTGGTTGGCAGCGTCCAGACAATGAATTTTGTCAGGTTATCGAACACACCCCTGCCCTCTTCCACAGCTCCCTCAATGGATGAAAAGTTATCGTCTGTAAGCACCATATCTGCCGCATCCTTGGCTACATCGGTACCCGTTATTCCCATGGCAATTCCGATGTTCGCCTGCTTTAGTGCAGGACCATCATTCACACCGTCGCCGGTCATGGCTACGATCCGGCTCCTGGCCTGCAACGATTTTACCAGTCGCAGTTTCTGATCCGGAGACACCCTGGCAAACACCGCCATTGACTCAGCGATCTCTTCCAGCTCCTTATCGTCATAAGACTGGAGTTCACGCCCTGTAATAGCTACCAGTTTGCCATTTTCGGTTTTGCCTTTGAGGCCAATCTGCCCGGCAATGGTAGATGCCGTAACGGCATGGTCGCCGGTAATCATTTTTACATCAATACCGGCCTGCTGGCAAAGCTTAACTGCTTTAATGGCTTCCTCACGTGGCGGATCGATCATACCCTGTAGCCCTAAGAAAGAAAGCCCCGACCTCACACTTTCATGTTCGATCACGTTCTGGTCTTCCGGGGCATCAGTCATGGCAAAGGCCAGCACCCGCAGCCCTTTTCCCCCCATTTGGTTTACCTGATCAGATATTCTCTCCTTATCAATCGGCTCTTGTTCACCGTCAGCATTTAGCATGTGGGTACAGCGTTCCAGGACAGCCTCCACAGATCCTTTCATGAAAATAACAGGTTGACGAGGAGTATTATGAAGTGTAGCCATGTACTGAAACTCGGATTCAAAAGGTATGCTGTCCAGGCGGGGGTATTCCTGCTCGAGGGCTTCCTCTGTAAAACCTGCTTTGCGTGTCGCAACCACTAAAGCTCCTTCAGTAGGATCGCCCTCAATCTCCCAACGCTCTTCATGCTGCTTCAGGGTACTGTCGTTACAGAGCAGACCGGCTTTCAGACAAAGATCCAGTGCTTTGTTTTTAGCAGGATTATCGCTGCCTTCATTTGCTGTAACCTCTCCTTCGGGGCGGTAACCCAAACCTGATACACCATACGTATTAAGGCCGGCGTATACTTCCTGCACTGTCATCTGATTTTCGGTGAGCGTACCAGTTTTATCAGAGCAAATCACATTCGTGCTGCCCAGCGTTTCGACAGCTACAAGTTTCCTGATTATAGCACGCCTCTTTGCCATTTTAGACACCCCAATGGCGAGCATAATGGTAACAGCAACAGGTAATCCCTCTGGTATTGTACCTACTGCCAGGGCAACGGCAACCATAAACATTTCTGCAGCACTTTCTCCGCGCATTATGCCAACTCCAAATACAACAGCTGCTAATACCAGAATCACCCAAAGAAGTAAATGGCTAAACTTTTTGATCTTTTTAGTAAGGGGAGTTTGCAGCTCTTCGGCCCCAGCTATGGACTTCTGTATTTTACCGACTTCAGTATTATCGCCGGTTCCTACTACAATTCCTCTGCCTTGCCCATACGTTACCAGTGTGGAACTAAACCCGAGACAAAAACGGTCGCCAATTACCACATCTTCAGGTACGGGTTTTGCATCCTTCTCCACTGCTACAGATTCTCCTGTAAGTGCCGATTCGTCTACTTTCAGGTCTCTAAGCTGTACCAGGCGCAGGTCAGCCGGAAACTTATCCCCCGATTGCACCAATACAATATCACCGGGTACCAACTCTCTGGCATCAATGTTCGCCTTTTTACCATCCCTTACAACCTGCGCGCGCAAGGCCATACTTTTAGACAGGGCATCAATGGCTTTTAGTGCTTTAGATTCCTGAATGAAACCGATAACAGCATTAATAAAGACAACGGCAAATATGACCACGGCATCGAGATACTCCCCTAAAAATATAGTAATCACTGTTGCGGCTAACAGAATATAAATAAGGGGCTGATGAAACTGCAGCAGAAAGCGGATAAAGGCGTTTTGTTGTTGCCTGGGAGTTAACTCATTACGTCCATACTTTTCAAGTCTTGCTGCAGCTTCAGCACTACTAAGGCCCTTTTCTGCAGGTACATCCAAAGCTTCCTTTACTTTATCAGTGCTCAGGCTATGCCAGCTCTTATCCTTTATTGTTTGCATGAGTTCAATGTTAGTAGTTTAACTGCCTTAACCGGTAACAGTTATAGATTCGCCGCCCTTAAAACTAGTACGAAGTATAGTCTAAAAGATTTTATAAATAATGCCTTCAATGTAACATGCCGATGATCAAGAAAACATGATATAGGTCAGTTAATCAACCTGTATAAAGAAACCGAAGCTGAGCAAGGCTATACTATAAGAGAGCCTCTGTACTCATGCGGGTATACCTAAAATTTAATGACAGGACTGCAGGAAACATTTAAATTTATGGTAGCGCATTCCTGATTAAGGGCTACATTTTACATCTGCATATATAGTATAAGGAGGTTAAAAATCTTTTACACCACAGAATTGTCATGCAATTCTTAAAACACATGAACTCAATTACTTAAACAAGCGTTGAGAGCAAATAATATCAGGTAAATCATCCAGATATAAAATACTATTCACAAATTATTATATTTTCACATAAGGTTCCGGGCTTTTGTCAATCAACTTATTTGAATAGAATGCGAGTTACAAATAGAGCAAAACTGAGGACTGTACGACAAACCATCTTTATGTTATTATCCCAATTTAGGCAGTACTTTATTCAACTTTATTTTTAAAGTTATTGATCCTAAAAGCCAAAAGTGCATAGCAGGAAATCGCAGACTAAAACTCGCAGTATATTCAAAATAATAGAGTTTAAATATTATATGAGCAAAAGCTTTTTAAGCCTTAGTTATAGCCCAGCAAAGAAATACTTACATACCAGTTGGCTTCGACCTGTAAATAGCCAGGAATATCGGCATGGTATCCGTGTTCTCGGATTATGCATCAGTACGCTGCGTATAAAATATGCCCTTACTGATTTTTCGAAAATAGGTACCCCACCCTTAGAAGACCAGGTATGTACAGCTAACTTTTTAAAGCAGGCCCTGCAAAACACATCTATGGAGCGGTGTGCCAGAATACTTTCTTCTAATAGTTCACAATGGCAGGCATATGAACGGATAATGTCGGAAGCTAAGGAATTGCCGTACGAGACTTGTGGATTCAAAACCATGCAAGCGGCACAATCCTGGTTGTTCAGTGGTGCAGAAAAAGATGAAGTTGCAACAGAGCATCTTTTATTTGTTACCCAGGAAAGCAATGCGAATACGTTAATAAAACAGTTGCAAAAAGGGCCAGCTAGTGTAGTTCCTACAGAAATGAAAGTAGGTAACTTAGCTTCAGCTAAAACAAATGAGATCACAACTATTTCATTCTCAGATTTTCTAAATCTGAATATCGATACTTGTAACAGCGTGCTGACTGTGCGGTGGTTAAGGCCGGTACAAAGCTCGGAATATAGAAACGGGATTCAGAAGGTAGGACATACGCTCATAAACCAAAAGCTGGAAAGGATTCTGATCAATAATCAGCGGTTGGGAGTGCCTCCTTTAGATGACCAAAACTGGCTGACAAAAACCTTAACAGATATTGTATCCGCAAGCCATCTTAAACGGATTGCCATTGTTACATCTAACGACACATTTCAGCAGCTAGCCAATGAATCTGTAGACTGTAAAATAAAAAGCCTGGGTGCATTGTATAAGCCTTATTACTTTTTTTCAGAAGAGGAGGCTTTTGAGTGGCTCACACTGAAAGACGATGCATTTGAACTACAGTCTAAGTAAAAATATAACAGAGCATTATTTACTGGCCAGCAGCAGTAACGTGCCTGCAATACCAATTATTAAAGCAGCTGCCAGTGTAGGTAGCAGGTTGTTTGAAAGTATAGCTTTATAGTTTTTAACGTTGGCTACTGAGCCAGCTGCTATGATGTTAAACAGGCAAACAGCATTGCCAAGCGAAGCTCCTGCAAGCTGAAGTGCCAAAATAGTATTTGAGTTCAAGTTGAGGGAAAGAGCAGCCTCCTGCTGCGTTGCGCCGAATACAAGGTTTGATATAGTGGTGCTACCTGTAATAAATGTGCCTGTGACACCTATAAAAGGGGCAAACAAAGGATAAGCTTGCCCCAGCGAACCAAGCATCTCCGCTATATAGCGTACCATAGACGGTTGCTCTACACCAGAGAAAATCATTAGCTGCGCAATGACTACGGAAGGGAAAAGCACAATAAATACATTTACCATTTTACTAAGCGGCTCACTCAGGTACAATGATCCTGCTTTTTTAAAGTAGGCAACTCCAACCCCCACCACAACAAAAGGTATGAACGGAGATTGCAAGGGCTTAATACCACCCCCTATTCCAGAATCAAACATGTTTTCGAATCTTAATTCCCAGGCAATCCATTGTTTTAGCGGCCAGAACAGTTTAGGCAAGAGGAGTAATAGGGCCAGTACCGCATAAGGCAGCCATGGCCATAGGTTTATAGCAGCACTACCCTTTTGCCGCAAGTATAAAACAGAAAGCCCCAGCATGGCCAGCGCAGAAAAAACAGTGGCAAGCTCAGGGGCAAACCAGGCCATGGCACAAAACGGAAGGATGATAAATGTATAAAGTACTGCAACCTGTCTTTTGTATACCATTGGCGCATGCTGCCTGTTTACCATCCTAAATACAAGCCATAATACCAGCAACCCGGTTATACTTATCATTAAAGCAGCTATGATTCCAATAGCCTGTACCTCTGCAGCCGAAAGGTTAAGGGGCAATTGCAGGCCAATAAGTATGGGAGTGCCCACCGCACCAAACAAAGCAAACAAGCCATCAAAAAGCAGCACCACTGATACCGATAAAACTGCATCGAAACCAAGCGCAATAAGTAGGAGCGGCACTATGGCCCCAGGCGTTCCAAAACCAGCCACACCCTCGAAAAAAGCAGTCAGGCCCAGGGCCAGCACAAAAAAACGAATTTCTTTGGAAGGGTGAAGTTTATTAAGTGAGTCGGTTATTTGCTCCACCATGCCCATATGCGACATAATGCTGTAAAGGAAAACAGCTCCGAGCACGATCAGCAGAATATTGACGGTAGTTAATAGCGCCACCCCCATTGCTCCCAGGTAATGTCCTATATCTGCTCCCCAGAAAAAAAACAGAACAGATGTTACTGCCCAACTTACCATCACGGCAGGCTTTACTCCCTTTGTTAAAGAAACTACTACGAGTAAAATTATAGGCAGCAGCGAGAGCAGGTAAATCATAAGGCCAGATTAACGGATTTAATAACTATACTTAGCTGTTAAATACCCTATGGCAGCACCTCATTTACAAGCACTTTCCCTTGTTCTAAGTCAGTTATGTTTTGTAGGGATATCTGGGCTATACTTTGCAAGGCATTGGTAGTAAAAAAAGCCTGATGGCCTGTTATCAGCACATTATTGAAGGACAGCAAACGCATGAATACGTCATCCTGAATCACCTTATTGGACAAGTCCTCGAAAAACAGGTCTCCTTCTTCTTCGTACACGTCAAGCCCCAGGTAACTTATCTTTTCGGTTTTAAGCCCTTTAATTACAGCCTTGGTATCGATAATGGCGCCCCGGCTGGTATTGATCAGCATTACTCCATCCTTCATTTTAGCAATGGATTCATCATTGATCAGGTGGTAGGTTTGCGGTGTAAGCGGGCAATGCAGTGATATGATATCAGCTTGACGGTAGAGGCTATCCAGGTCAATCAACACCACGCCGATCTGCTCTGCTTCCTCAATTTCAGTGATATCGTAGCCAAGCACTTTGCAACCGAAGCCTTTCAGAATGCGTGCTGTTACCAGGCCTATCTTACCTAACCCTATCAAACCAACTGTTCTGCCATGCAGGTCAAAACCCATAAGGCCGCTGAGTGCAAAATTACCTTCCCTGACGCGGTTATAAGCCCGATGGGTTTTACGGTTTAAGGTAAGTATAAGTGCCAAGGTGTGCTCAGCCACAGCATAAGGAGAATAAGCTGGCACACGCGCTACTTTAATCCCCTTTTCTTGGGCGGCAGTAAGATCTACGTTGTTGTAGCCGGCGCACCGTAAGGCTACAATTTTCACACCTGCATCAGTTAAAATCTGCAATACCTTTGCATTAACCGTATCGTTTACGAAAACGCATACGGCATCCTGCTCTTTTGCCAGCACAGCGGTGCTCTCGTTTAGCGGCACTTCCAAAAACTTGAGGTGATGCCTATGCTGCTTATTGGCATCCTTAAAGAAATGAATATCGTATGGTTTGGCGCTGAAGAATATAACATTCATACTTCCGGGTTTTAAAGCTGGCAAGTGCCTGCAGTACAAAATATATCACATGGCAATACAGGCTTTATCTCTCCTTATCCCACCATATCATGCTATACTTTACCCTACATAAGTTAATAGGTTACAATTACCTTTTCACTTGTCTATAGTATAACTACAGGTTGTTTATTCTAATTATAAATCAATAATATTATCAAGCCAACACGTAGTATGATTTGGTAATTTTGGGAAACGGTAAGCTTGTAAGATGTGAAAAATCTAAAATTAAAGCTGCTGATGCTTAATTGTGTTGAAAGCAAAACCATTCAATCAATACACCGGCTTAAACTCCAGCAATGTAACCTAAAGCATTACCAGCTAAGAAAGAATGAACCGTCCTGATTCAGTTTTACACTTGTACCAAGTTTATTGCATTCTCTGTTTAAGGTGCCCTGCAGCCACTTTGTATCTGAAGTTGAGGCATAGTTTAGTTTAAATTTCCGCACCTGCATCGGCACCATCTTAAGAGACTTCAGTTGCCCGGTAACAGGATCAATATTGGGGAAATACATTAGTGTCAGATCACCCCTGTACATCTCATGCCCACCAATCCCTTCATAGTCGTTAATAAAATCACCGGCACCGTACATGATCAGTTTCCCTTTGTATACTTCCATCCCCATCGGATGGTGCGACGAATGCCCATGCACCAAGTCTACGCCTGCTTTATCTATTAACTGGCAGGCAAAGTACTGGTGGCTGGGCGGCACATCATAGCCCCAATTACTTCCCCAATGCACCGTGAACACCACAACATCGCCTTGCTGCTTTATTTCCTTTACCTGCTGCTGCACCATTTTAACAGTTGACTCACCCATGTCTGGCAAAAGGTTTATACCCGGTAAATCGCGTGCTGCAGCCCAGTCAGGAGAAATTCCGCTGTTTTGGGAGCCATAGGCCAGTACAATGATCCTGCCCTGCCTTTTCTTAAAAATAGCAGGCTTTCTGGCTTCGTTTAGATTCAAGCCTGCGCCGGCAAAAGGCACCCCTGCTTCTGATAAGGTCTTTATAGTCTCTGCAAGTCCGGGCCTTCCCCAGTCCAAAGTATGGTTGTTTGCCAGCGAGCAGAAGTCTACGCCGGCAGCAGTTAACACAGGTACATTGGCAGGGTGCATCCTGTATTGCACTACTTTACCGGGCCATGGCGTATTATGGTTAGTTATACTTGTTTCAAGGTTTATGATCTTAAGGCCAGGAGACTCTCTACGCCATACTTCCAGGGCATCTCCCCAGATGTAGTCATAGGAAACCTGTTTTGGAATAGTCCCGTTTTTACGTTCTGCCAGCCTAACATAATCCCGCGCATCCTTTACATACGACTCATGGATTTCAGGATCAACAGAATGCTGCAGCACCTGGTCAATGCCTCTGCCCGTCATCACATCGCCGCACAGAAACAGGGTAAGAGCAGCTGCAGTGTCTTGCGGTACGAAATCATGCGCATTATTTCTCATGGCTTTGATATCAGCTTGTTGGT
The DNA here is from genome assembly GCF_019443125.1 of Pontibacter aydingkolensis. GTDB lineage: Bacteria > Bacteroidota > Bacteroidia > Cytophagales > Hymenobacteraceae > Pontibacter > Pontibacter aydingkolensis. The sequence continues at coordinate 48,450 of NZ_JAHYXK010000018.1, forward strand.
CAACAGCCAACAAGGCAAAGGTTAAGCTTAGTATGGCAATTTTACTTATCATTTGGCTCTTCAAGAATAAAGTATGCTATACGCCTCATCTCCAGTTAAACTGCTATGCTCAATCTGCCTCTGCCACAACTTTTGTATGCACCTAGCCTAGGCACCCAGCGGAATACTAAACACGAAGCCCGCTCCATCGGGTGTTATGCCTACAATCCGGACCATGTTGTTACGTGTGGCGGCAATGGCTTTTTCCATGTCTGATGTATTGTTTACAGGTATACCATTTATACTTGTAATGATGGTTCCCTCGGGTATCCCTGCCTTAAAGAAGAATCCGTTTCGCTGCACAGCTGTAACATAAACCCCCGACCTGAGGCGGTACTGTTGCTTCATGCGATCTGGTACAGGAGCAAAAGTTGCGCCGAGCCTGGCCTGAAAGCTGTCTTCAGAACGTTCGGCACCAGAAGCTCGCCTAGCTTCTTCTTCCCCTTTTAGCACCACATTTGCACTGCGGGTGCGGCCATCGCGCAGGAAAGTAAGCTGAACCTTATCGCCGGGGTTATACCTGGCAATGCGTTCCGAAAGCTCTGACGAGGAAGTGACGCTAACGCCATCTATCTTTTGTATGATGTCCCCTTCTTTCAGTCCGGCTGCTGCGGCTCCGCTGCCTGACTGTATGCCCGTAACATATACACCCTTCACTGAGGCAGGGTCTACACCAAGTTGCCTGAGCAAATCATCTTCAGCGGCAGGTGCAGGAAAACTTACTCCCAGGTAGCCACGCCTTACTTCGCCATACTTCCTGAAGTCGTTGACTATTTTGCGCATCAGATTTACAGGTATTGCAAATCCATAACCTGCGTAGCTACCTGTTTGTGAAGCAATCGCCGCGTTTATGCCAATAAGCTTTCCATCTGTGTTTACCAGGGCACCACCACTGTTACCACGGTTTATAGCTGCATCCGTTTGAATAAAAGATTCTATTGCAGTATTAAAACCAGGCTGAGACGGGTCGGCGTAATAGTCCTGGCTTTGCCGGTTAAGTATACCTATACTTCTGCCTTTGGCACTGATTATACCCGCCGTTACAGTAGAATTCAGCGAGAAAGGATACCCTACTGCCAATACCCACTCTCCTACCTGCACGCTATCTGAGTTACCCAGCGGCACTACCGGCAAGTCACTTCCTTTTACCTTTACCAGGGCAAGGTCTGTGTCAGGATCTCGTCCTATCAACTTTGCACTGAAGGTTCTCTTATCAGGTAAAACAACTTCAATGGCAGAAGCATTTTCTATGACATGGTTATTTGTGACTACATACCCATCAGGAGAGATAAGTACGCCTGAGCCTGAACCGTGTGCCGGAACAGCCTGGTTGCCATAAAACGGATTGCCTGAAACCACCGCTCGGTCGTACTGGGTATTAATGTGTACTACAGCAGGCGTTACCATGGCAGCTGCTCTAACAAAATCAGGGTTGCCGGCAGAGGAAACAGAGGCTGATGGATTTATATCTGAAAGAAGCGCACGGTTTTCCTCACCGAATAAACTTATACTTTCCCTGTTATCGAAATATCTGTATCCTGCTATCGCCAAAGCAGCCGAAAGCAAAGCGATCAAAATTACCAATCCTGCACTTTTCATGCGTCTGTCTATAGTTAAAGTATTACTTTCCATACCTTTTGCCGTTACATTACTCCCGATGCTCTCCAAAACCAGCATCAACTAAAAGTATGCAACTACTAAAGATGCTGTTCATCAGCTAATTCCTATTAAAGTTTAGTGCTTCTTGGTAAAGAAGGTTACGGAATTTTAATAAGCTATCCATGCCCTGTACTACGCATAAGTCATACTTCAAAAATAAAGTATCAGTTATAACAAATTAATCCTGACTGTTTTACAGCCGGATTGAGAAATACGACGTATTCTTAAACATATAATAATTAGAACTAATCCAATTCACACCCCATTGCTCAACAGCAAAGTATAGCCAATTCCTCACCCTGTCTATTCATAGGCGATCCAAATGCTGTTTTACTCAGATAAATCAGTGAAGGAGGTAACAATCTAAATTTTAAACTATGGAAAAGCAGTTTCAGGGTAAAGTAGCCATTGTAACCGGTGCAAGCTTTGGTATAGGCAGGTCAACAGCGATCCTGTTTGCGGAGCACGGTGCCAAAGTTGCCGTAGTAGACTGGAAAGAAGACGATAAAACTGTAAACAGTATAAAGTCTGCAGGCGGAGAGGCCATTTTCATAAAGTGCGATGTATCAAAAGACAGCGATGTGAAGGCCATGGTAGAGCAAACCATTAAAACCTTTGGCAGACTGGACTATGCCTTCAATAATGCAGGCATTGAGGGAGAATCGGCCCCTACGCATGAGGTTACTGAGGAGAACTTCGACAGGGTAATAGGCATAAATTTGAAAGGCGTATGGCAGTGTATGAAGCACCAGATCCCGCATATGCTCCAACAGGGCAAAGGCGCCATCGTTAACTGCTCTTCCATTGCAGGCGTTATCGGGTTTCCGGGTATACCTATCTATACAGCTTCGAAACATGCTGTAATCGGTATTACAAAAGCTGCGGCCCTGGAGTATGCGCAGCAAGGGATACGGGTGAATGCTGTTTGCCCGGGAGCAATTCAAACAGCCATGATCGACAGGTTTATAGAGAAAAACAAACTCACAAAAGACGCTATGGTTAGTGGAGAGCCTATTGGCAGGTTTGGGGAGCCGGAAGAAATTGCCGAGGCTGCCATCTGGCTCTGTTCAGACGCATCCTCGTTTACTACTGGCCATGCCCTGGTAGTAGATGGCGGCTGGGTAGCGAGGTAATCCTATTTAAATTGGTTAAGAATGAGATTAAACTTTATACGTATGCCATAATTTAACCAACACCACACTTCCATATAATGAAATTCTTAACACAGCTACTAACCCATTATGCCTCATTGCTCCTGCTTATGCTATGTATAGCTTGCAAGGCTCCACCAATTGTACAACAAGTGCCACCACATTTACAAACCACTCCCTCTGAGCATGTTATCAGTCAGGCGGCAAGTATGGAGGGCGCGTGGCGTTTGCTTGCAGCAGATGGAAGTATATAGATGTTTCGGCAGTTAAGATAATCCAGGACGGATACTTTACAGTGGCAGTTTATAACCAGCAAGACAAGAAATTTGTGGGAACTTACGGCGGCACTTTTTCCAGCACCAATGGCCGGCACTTTGCAACGTATGAATTCAATAACTTCGACTCTACTCTGGTAGGTAAATCGGTATCGGGCACGTCTACCATGCAAAATGGTAAATGGCAGACTACCGGCCTTGGCAAAAACGGCACTGCTACTGAAACCTTGGAGAAGATAAACGAGCAAGCTACAGACTCTCCCCTTGCCGGAACCTGGCGCATAACCAGCCGTGAGCGCGACGGGCAGATGAGCACCATGCAGCCCAGCCCGCGCAAAACACTGAAGGTACTTTCTGACACACGTTTTCAATGGATCGCCTTTAACTCCGAGACGGGAGAGTTTTCAGGCACAGGCGGCGGCACGTATACAGCAGATAACGGAAAGTATATAGAGCATATCGAGCTCTTTTCACGTGATGCCAGCAGAGTAGGTATGCAGCTAACATTTAATTATGAAGTAAAGGATGGCAAGTGGCACCACACCGGCCAGAGCAGCACGGGCAATAAAGTTAACGAGGTTTGGGAGCGCATTTCTAAATAACAAAACCTTCTAATTTATAGCGGATTTTTGTTGTAATGCTGCCTGCTAATGCTGAACTTGAGTGAGCAGCATAAACAGGTTTATACTGTTACACCCAAACCCAATCTACCATTATAGCTGAAACTATGGAACAGCTGGTTATAACCAAAGCCTCTGGCGAGCATGTACTTTTCTCGGTTGGCAAACTCAAATTGTCTCTCCGTAAGTCCGGAGCCAGCGATGAGGTGATACAGGAAGTTCTCCGCTTACTGGAGCCTAAACTGTACGAAGGTATCCCCACAAAAAAAATATACAAACATGCATTCGCTATACTTAAAAAACTATCTAAAAGCACTGCTGCCAGGTATAGCTTAAAGCAAGGAGTTATGCAGTTGGGGCCATCCGGTTTCCCTTTCGAGAAATTTGTGGCGGAGCTACTCAATGTACAGGGCTATACTACGGAGATCGGTGTTTTTATAGATGGCCAATGTGTGCGGCACGAAATTGACGTTGTTGCCTCTAAAGACGGAAAGCGCTACATGATTGAATGCAAGTACCATAACCTGCACCACAATAAATCGGATGTAAAGATCCCGATGTACATCCAGTCCAGGTTTAAGGACGTGGAGAAAGTATGGCCTTCTGAACACGAGTTTGAGATACGTTTTCACCAGGGTTGGGTAGTAACCAATACACGTTTTACTGAAGATGCCATACGTTATGCCAGCTGCGCAAACCTGCACCTGGTTGGCTGGGACTTCCCGCATAAAGGCGGTATAAAAGATATGGTGGATTCTTTTGCGCTTTATCCCCTCACCTGCCTTACAACACTCTCCCATACCGAAAAACAGCACCTGCTCGACATGAGGGTGGTACTGTGCAAAGAGCTGCTCCACAACGAAGCACTGCTGCATAAAGCCGGTGTTCGGGATAAGCGGATCCATAGTGTGCTAGACGAAGTTGAGAATCTATGCGGCAGTTGATATGGAGGAAAACAACAGTAACATCATGCGGCTCCGCAGACTGGGAATTGAAACACATACCGAAAAGATCATCTTTATGCGGGCCGACTCCCCGGTTTGCCGCTCAGAGGGTTTTACTGCCAACACACGGGTTTCGGTTAACTATGGCTCGCAAAGTATAATCGCCACGCTAAACGTGATCACATCCGAACTGATCGAGCATGGGGAGGCAGTTTTATCAGAAGAAGCATTTAATAAGCTCGGAGCAACAGAAGGCGATCTGATCACAGTGACGCATATACAGCCTATACTTTCGTTTAGTGAAGTACGGGCAAAAATGTTTGGCAAAAAATTTAACGAGTCTGCCATTCAGCGGATTATTTCGGATGTAACAAAGGGCTTATACTCTAAAATTGAAATAGCCGCCTTTGTAACCGTTTGCTCCGGTGATAACCTGGCGCTTGATGAAGTTATCTATCTTACCAAAGCCATGATAAACTCTGGCTCTACCTTAGAATGGGACGAGCCTATGATTATAGATAAGCACTGCGTGGGAGGTTTGCCGGGAAACAGAACAACGCCCATTATTGTACCCATTATTGCAGCAGCCGGCCTCATTATTCCAAAAACATCATCCAGGGCAATTACTTCTCCTGCCGGTACTGCCGATGCCATCGAAACCATGACACCCGTAAACCTGTCGCTGGAACAGATAAAGGATGTGGTGCGGCAGGAAGGCGGTTGCATGACATGGGGCGGGGCTGTTAAGCTGAGCCCTGTAGACGATGTGATCATTTCGGTAGAGAAAGCGCTTGACGTAGACAGTGCCGGCCAGATGATCGCTTCTGTACTGTCTAAAAAAGCAGCTGCCGGATCAACACATGTGGTGATCGACATTCCCGTTGGTGAAACAGCCAAAGTAAGGTCCAAAGAAGAGGCTTTTTTGCTGGAGTATTATTTAAGGGCTGTGGGGCTATCCATTGGGGTGGGAGTTGAAGTGATGATAACAGATGGTACGCAGCCGGTAGGGCGCGGCATTGGTCCTGCACTGGAGGCGATGGATGTTCTGTCAGTACTGCGCAACGAACCCGATGCCCCCACCGACCTGAAAGACAGGGCTGTGCAGCTTGCCGGCCTTATGCTGGAGGTTGCAGGTGCTGCACCAAAAGGCAGAGGAACTGACCGTGCACTCGGCATATTGGAAAGCGGCCAGGCACTTGACAAATTCTACCGGATATGCGAGGCCCAGGGCGGGTTTAGGGAACCGGTGCCTGCAGCTATACAACACGATGTGCTGGCCATGACCAGTGGTGTGGTACAAGCTATCGATAATCGCAAATTAGCCAAAGTAGGAAAGCTGGCGGGTGCACCAAAATCCGCGGGTGCAGGTATCCATTTCAAGGCCCCAATTGGGAAATATGTTAAGCAAGGAGAACCACTCTTCACGATCTATGCAGCTTCTCAGGGTGAGCTAAGCTATGCCCTCAACTTTTTGCACAGCTCTACTCAAATTGTTCAACTGGCAGCATTATGAGCAGGATACTATTTGCCTTACCCGGAAACGAAGTGCTCACAGCGTCACTTGCAACTATACTTCAGGCCCAAGTTGGAGAGACAGCTATAAGACGATTCCCGGATGGGGAAAGCTATGTACGCATACTTTCGGACGTACACCAGAAACAGGTTATACTTGTCTGCACCCTTCACCAGCCTGATGCCAAGCTACTGCCTTTATACTTTCTTGCCAGAACGGCCCGTGAGCTGGGCGCTGCCAGTGTTTGCCTTGTTGCCCCATACCTTGCTTACATGCGCCAGGATATACAGTTCAATCCGGGAGAGGCGGTTACTTCCAGGTATTTTGCAGACCTCATTTCCGGCACAGCAAATAGTCTGATAACGATAGACCCGCACCTGCACCGCTTCCACCACATGGAGGAACTTTATACTATACCGGCCATGGCGCTGCATGTCGCTCCACCGCTGGCCAACTGGGTTAAAAGTAATATAGAGAAACCTTTGCTCATAGGTCCCGATGAAGAAAGTATGCAATGGGTGAAAGAGGTCGCCACCCTGGCCAATGCGTCGTACTTAATACTTAACAAAACAAGGCAGGGCGACAGAGAAGTACAGGTAACGCAGCCAGAAATGGCGGGATACCCGGATTATACCCCTGTACTTGTAGATGATATTATATCCACGGCACGAACCATGATAGAAACGATACAGCAGTTAAAAAGGCTTAGCTCTATACCGCCTGTGTGCATAGGTGTACACGCTGTTTTCGCGGAAGGAGCCTACGAAGCCCTGCTACAGGCCGGAGCAGCGCAGGTAGTTACCTGCAATACCATTCCACATGTGTCAAACGGGATTAAAGTTGATGAATTGTTGGCTGAGGCGATACAAGCAACCGTTTCGCAACGAAAAGTATAAATACACCAATTTTAAATCAGCATTGCGTAACTAATCAGTGCCCTCGCTCGCCTCTGGCGAGTGTGAGCTATCCCTAGGCATCTGGCCGCCGATAAATATATTCCTGTAGTACAATGTGGCGTCCCGCCACCTGATACCGCACACTCGCCAGAGGCGAGCAAGGGCTGTTTTAAAGTAAAGTATAAGTATAGAAATGGCATGTAAACATCAGGAATAGACTGTAACACCTGACGCTTTCTCTGCCTGCAGCATGTTTTCAAGTCCTTTAAAAAAGGCGTCTGGATTAAAAGAGATGCTGTTGATGCCGTTCTCTACCAGGAAAGACGCATACTTTGGATAGTCGCTGGGAGCCTGGCCGCAGAGTCCAACTTTAGTGCCGGATTTCTTTGCTTTCTCAAGCGTCATCACGATCAGTTGCTGCACTGCCGGGTCGAATGGCGAAAAGATATCGCTTAGCAAACCTGAGTCCCGGTCTGCGCCCAGGCTAAGTTGCGTCAGGTCGTTGGAGCCGATCGAGAAACCATCGAATACTTCTGCAAACTCTTCAGCCAGCAATGCATTACTTGGTATCTCTACCATTACGTATACTTCCAGTCCGTTATCACCCCGCTTTAAACCATACTCTTCCATTAAACTGATCACTTTTTTACCCTCGTCTACTGTTCTGCAGAAAGGGATCATCAGCTTTACATTGGTCAGGCCCATTTTTTCACGCACTTTCTTCATAGCGCGGCATTCCAGTTCAAAACCTTCCTGGTACAATGGATGATAGTAACGGGACGCGCCACGCAATCCGATCATGGGGTTAGATTCCTCCGGTTCAAACTGCCGGCCTCCTATCAGGTTCGCATATTCATTCGATTTAAAGTCACTCATGCGCACGATCACATCCTTGGGGTAAAATGCAGCTGCGATGATACCAGTTGCCTCTGCCAGCTTATCTACAAAATAGTCTTCTTTGTTGGAGAAATGATGCGTGAGTTGCTCTATCTTTTCCCTTGCGTCCTTATCCTCTACCTTCTCAAAATGTTTCAGCGCCATGGGGTGTATCTGTATCGAGTTATTAATGATAAACTCCATCCGCATCAGCCCCACTCCATCGTTTGGCAGGAAAGAATATTTGAAGGCCTGCTCCGGATCGCCAAGTATAAGCATGGCTTTGGTCTGAGGGGTACCCAGTTTGCTCATGTCCGTCTTTTTTTCGTCCCACTCCAATACTCCCTCGTACACATAGCCGGTTTCCCCTCCTGCCGTTGATACGGTAACCTGGTGCCCGTCCTGTATAGTTTGCGTGGCATTTTCGGTACCAAGTACGGCAACAGCTCCCACTTCGCGGGCTACAATGGCGGCATGGCTGGTGCGGCCACCCTGTTCTGTGATAATAGCGATAGCTTTTTTCAGGATTGGGTCCCAGTCGGGATCGGTTTTACGGGTAACGAGCACCTCTCCTTCCTGCAGCTTGTCAATTTCTTTAGGTGAGTTGAGTATGCGGGCCACACCGGTTACAATGCGGTTACTGAGACCTATGCCCGAGCAAAGTACTTTACCTTCTTCCTGTAAAGTATACTCCGTAAAAAATGCCTGGTCTTTATGTTGGCTTTGCACTGTTTCCGGCCTGGCCTGCACTATAAACAGCTTTCCGGTTATACCATCCTTTGCCCATTCTACATCCATGGGTTGTTTGTAATGTTCTTCAATCCTTTTGCCCCACTTTGCGAGCTGAATTACTTCGTCATCCTGCAGCACAAACACTTCCTGCTTATCAGGTTCTGTATCCAGGTTTATGATGGCATCTGTTGGTAATTGCAACTCTCCCTCTTTCTTTTCAGCATATACCATGGTTTTGGCCTTGCTGCCAAGCTTGCGGGAGATGATGGGCTGCGCTGCTTTATCCAGCATTGGCTTAAAAACCACGAACTCATCGGTATTAACTGAGCCCTGTACAATGTTCTCACCTAGCCCCCAGGAGCCTGAGATTACGACCACATTTTCGAAACCGGTATCCGGGTCCAGGGTAAACATCACCCCTGAGCAGGCCCTATCAGACCTTACCATCGTTTGCACTCCTACAGATAAAGCCACCTGCATGTGCTCAAATCCATTGTCTACTCTATACTTGATGGCTCTGTTCGTGAAAAGTGATGCGTAGCTGTGGTGGCAGGCTTTGTAAAGGTTATTCAGGCCGCTTACGTTCAGGTAAGTTTCCAGCTGACCTGCAAAACTGGCGGTGGGCAGGTCTTCGGCAGTGGCGCTGCTTCGTACGGCCAGTGATACCTCATCGCCATATTCCTTTTTAAGGTAATTGTATCCGGTTTCGATTTCCTTTCTTATCTCCTCCGGAAATCTGGCAGAAAGTATAATATCCCTTGCCTTCTCACCTACTTCGTTTAGATTATTAAATTGTTTTGTATCGAGGCTGTCAAGTATAGATGTCAGCTGCTCCTTCAGGTTGTTCTGCTCCAGGAAGTACCAGTAGGCTTCCGAGGTAGTCGCATAACCATCCGGCACCTGTATGCCTTCCGGGTTAAGCTGGTTATACATTTCGCCCAGCGATGCATTCTTTCCGCCCACTTTGCTCAGGTCGTTGTAACTAATATCTTTAAACAGCTTAATGTAGTTTGCCATGTGTAAAATCTTAAAAAGGTAGTATGGACATATTTAAAGGAAGGGTGAAAAGAGGAAATACTCAGCACACCTGTAAATAAGCGCAAAGTATGGAGTTGCAGTACATATAGAGCTCAAGTACTACACTTAGATGTAGCTTTACTTGATTTACATATTTTAATAACGGATATAACCTTAACCAGTTACCAATCTTATCAAGCCAGTTTAACAACAACATCTCCCTAAAGCAAAGCGGCCACACAGTTTCCTGCATGGCCTCTTGAAGTATAGATGCTTAATCTTAAAGCGATTTATGCCTTTGCTGCTCGCTTATTAAAGCGAGCATTATACTGTTACCGGAACAGTTATTTTAAGCTTATCCCAGCTGATAACTATAGCGCCTTCATTGTTGCCTTCAGACACTATCTCGTAACGCAGACGCTCCTGCGGTTGCGCTACTATTTCTGGCTTTACTGTAATGCGTAGCACATCGTCTTTCTCGGAATAATTATCAGCTAAATGTTGCTCCCAGTTTTTGTTGATGATGATGGTCCACTCCTGCTCTCCCGGAATCGTGAAAAGGGCATATTTTCCGGCAGGCAAAGGCTTGCCATCAACCATAATATCCTTATCGGTTGTAAAGCTGGTAGCAGAGTGAGCGCCGGTTACCCAAACCTGGTTATAGGCTACAAGCCCACCCCAGATCATACGTCCGCGCACAGCTGGTGAGTGGTAATTTATCATCAGGTGCGCATTCCCTATCTGCCCGTGCGCTTCTGCTTTCAGACTGCCTTTCAAGGTATCTGGCTCCGGCTGTGCCCCGATAATGGTGGCACCCTCACTTAGTTCAGGCGTGTGCGCAGCATGGCTGTTTTCCTCAATAGGAGTTTCCTGCTCCTGGGCCGGCTGGGTGCAACAAGTAAGGGTAGCGCAAAGAATCAGCGCTGACGCGATATTCGTAAAGGTGGTGTTCATGGTGTATAAATGTAGAAATGTTCGACAAACTGTAGTTTATACTTTAGTTTTTGCCAAAGCTACAAAATTATCTCCTACAAGGTTAAGGTTAGTAAAACTGGAAGGCTTGGTAAAAACCAATTGTTTAGCAGATTCACTTATGACGTGCAAAATATACTTTTAGCCTTTGTCCCGCGCCTCATTTTCCTTCCCCCGCTGCTTGTTGATCATATCCACCACCAGCCCTGACCAGGTAAAGTCTTCTGCCCCGTGGCCTTCGCCGGTAAACGGGTTATAGTACTCCCTAAAACCGCTCCTGCTGATGAGTTGCTTTATACTTTGTAACAGGTTGGCGGCTTCTTCTGTGTAATCTTTTTCCAAGAGATGCGCCTGCATGAACCAGTTAAAAACCACCCAGGTAGGGCCACGCCAAATATAGATCGATTCATCAGGATTAAAAGCAGGTTCATCTTTGGCAAGCGAGGGAACAGGAAAAGACACATGAAAGCCGTCCTGATGCAGCAGATGCCGTTCCAGCACCTGTGTGCATACTTCCTTCGGTACACTTTTGAGCACTACCGGAAAAAAGATGGTTCCTGTACGCACTTTAAGCTTTCTGTAGTGATGGCCATACAGGTCATAGAAGGCTGCATCCTGCTCATCGTACATGTGTTGCATGATGCTCTTTTCAGTTACACTTGCCTGTTTCCTGAAATGGTGCTCCTCCTCATCAACAGCTATACCGCACAGTTCTGCCAGTGCCACCAGGTTTTGCGCGTAAATCGTATTAAACCCTACATCCTTTACAATAAACCTGTCGCTTTTATAGATCTCTGGCAGGTTGTAGTTCTTAAAAAAATTGAAAGCATCCACCTGCAGCACCTTCCAGAAAAGTAGCGGACCGCCTTTTCCTTCATAGCCAAGCACCGGATCGTAGCTGGCTTTCCAGTCCATACCCGACTCGAAGGGTGAGATGATCGAAAGCAGTCCCTCTCCCTCAAAGTCACGGTTTTGCGACAGCCATTTATAGTACCTCTTTAATTTGGGTAACATCTCCTTTACAAAAGCGATGTCCTTGTCAGCTTTGTAAACACATAAAACCGCCTGCGCGGCAAGAGGCGGCTGCACCAGTGCCGACATGTGCGGCTTGTACAGATGCAGAACGTCTACAGGTCTCAATTGAAGCAGGTCGGTTGACCGGCCCGGCCAAAGGCGTTTCCAGTAGTGCATGTGCCCTACAAAACCATTGTGGCGCTGCATGGCAAACAAGCTCCGTAGGTGTTTTTTAGCCATGTCCACTTCACTAAGTGCTACAAGCGTGAACACATGGAAACAGGTATCCCAGAAGTACTGGAAAGGGTACGTTTCCTGAGATGGCTTGGTAAAGTGGTAGTTAAAGCCTGTGTGCTCACCGCTAATCATGTTGCGGTGCAGCAAATCCCGCACCCGCTTCTTTAGCTCCTCATCAGAAAGCATCCCCTGCTCACGCTGCTCATTTAACTCACTTGATGTACTCATCCCAGCCTGCGTAATTCTGTGTTTTAGGGCCAAGCGGGAAGGCCAGTGCCGCCACAGCCAGTCCAAGTATAAGAGCCGTAATGTTCAAGACAGTTGGCCCGTCCAGAAACCATGGAGCCACAACAGCCACTAACCCGAGAAGTATGTTCAGGTAACGACCAATGCGCAACGGCTCCCCCATACAAATAACCGACACCACCACTACCAGCGAACCAGTAAGGTGCAGCACATCGGCCACTGTATCCTGAATAGGCACACCAAACACACCCGGTGCAAATACCATGGCCACGCCAAGCAGCATTGATACCGTCAGCGTCCACGGGAAACTCATGCCCCAGATAGAAGAGGCGTATACTTTGCCAGGTTCCTGCGGAAACTTCATCAGTTCCGGTGCATGCTCATCTTTCTCCCCACCTTCTATAGTACCGCCTTTCCAAAACAGCTTCCAGAAGCCTTCGCCCTTCTTCATTTTCTTTTTAACGAACTGGATCATGGCGATCACCTCGTCCACTTCTAACGGAATCATAGGCAGCATAATGGCTGCGGCTAAAAGACAGAAAGTACACCAGGCGCCTACCATTACCGGCTGCGAAATCACCAGGAAGATATGTACCAAACCCAGCGGAATAACAAGTATACCGAATACGGCTACCATCCAAGGCATGGTGCGCCAACGGGCAGGGCTACCCATCCAACCCATCAGGAACTCAAAGGTATAGGCAATGGCCCCTAAGCCGGCATCAGAAATCGGCAGCGAGTGAGACATATTCGAATTCAGTACCTGCTGGCTCTGATTTCCAAAAAACGGATCCCACATGGAATCAATATATCCCAACTGAAAGGCGGCCAGGTAACGTGAAACGATCCAGCCCACAAAACCAAGCACCATCATGATCCAGCGTTGTGGCCAACTGCTGGGGTTATAGCTCCAGCCCGGGGGCACCTTCGGCCCCATCTTCATGTACATGATCATGTTCGGCATACCCGGTATAAGTATGGTCAGCGCAATAATCAGGGCACCTAACATCGTGTCATTAAGGTATGCCACGGCAGATGGCGACCAGAAAAGTATAGGTGCCATGGTGAGCCAGATACCTACAAAGCAGCAGATCCAGAGGCTGACAGGGCGGTTGGGCGTAAGGCCGCGCCATCCGAAAAAGATGAGTAATGCTCCGCTAATAATGTCGCTCCACTTCATGAAGGCAATGCGCTGCTCCAGCGATAACCACACCGAACGGCCGCCGGAAGGCTGCACCGTGCCAATGCTATAGTCAAAGGTAAGCGGTGAGAAAAGTACCCAACACCCAAGTATGATGATCATCCAGTACACCCAGAGTGTTTGCATATGGTGCATGTGCAGCATCTTTTCACGCATCTCCGGGTCCATTTTCATGTCATGGCCTTCTTCGTCATTATGGTCATCACCATCATGCATTTTTTTGTTGTGGTCGCGCATCTGCTTCTCCGCCATAGGCCGGGTTACACCACGCATACCCATACCGCCTCCCTGATTATGCTGGTCGCCGGTGCTATGCTCTTGCTGATCTTTTTCCATAGTTATAAGTAGGTTTATACAGCAAATTGTAATCTAAAAGTGAGGGAGAGTTTCTGGGAGTTTAAAATCATACAGGACTTCCCTATAATTGTAGGTTTACCATCAACCAGCAGTATTAGTTTTATAAAATTACTGCAATTGATATTCCTTGAATACATATTTAGACACAGATTACACACTAATAGTCAATCAGTTACAACACTTGCCACTTGTGAAAATAAGCTAAGGATGTTCTTACAGTAAGGCCTTACCAGTTAAAAAACTAAAACAGCAGATTTCACCCTACTTTCCTTTTTCCATTTTACTGATTTTATAATTCCAAATTCGAAGCTGACAATTACTGTTCGCTCCACTTTAATAAATATAAGTTTAATTATGAGCTAACACATTTTAATAAACAAACGTTAGGCCGGCGCCATACTTCATATCGCTGTCATAGTGCGTGGATACCGAGACATACTTGGTTACTAAGTATTGCAGGCCGGCCATGTATTCTTTATCTGTATTGCCCATCAGGTTGAGGCGCAAGCGGTTGGTAAGTGGTACATCTTCGCGCCGCAATTGGAAACGTAATTTCCCCTTGCTGTCTACCCTCATTTCCGACACGATCAGCATAGGCAACGTGTATTGCACACCGGCTACTGCCACTTTACGGTTGTCTTGGTTGCTTAATTGCCCGAACATGTTTTTCTCCGGCTCATTTACGATACTATTGTAATGATAATCAAATCCGATGAAAGGAAAGAGCCACTGCATTTTGCCAAAGTAACGGCCAAAGTATGTTTCGCTTTCTATGCCGTACTCTTTCTTAAAGCCAATACGCCACTCGGTGGAGATCTGGTAACGAGAGCTGCCCAGTATAAACTCTCCATCGCTACCATTGCTTTCCAGCCCTATCTGCGCAGACGGCAGGAAAACTTTGTCTTCGCGGTTGAACATTTTACGAGCCTTTTCAGGATCTGGGAGTTCCGGGTTTGGAGGTGAGTTCTGATAGGTGAATACGCGACCCATACCAGCCATCATGTGGTAAAGAATATGGCAATGAAAAAACCAGTCGCCACTCTCCGAGGCTGCAAACTCAATGGTGTCCGTCTCCATCGGCAGTATGTCCAGCACATTTTTCATCGGCGCGTACTCACCATGCTTGTTCAACACCCGGAAGTCGTGCCCATGCAGGTGCATGGGGTGGCGCATCATGGAGTTGTTGAACATGATGATCTTCACGTTCTCTCCTTTTTTGATCAGGATCCTGTCAGACTCTGAAACTGTCTTATTGTCCATGGTCCACACGTAGCGGTTCATGTTGCCGGTAAGCTCAAAACGCAATACTTTCAAGGGACCGGGCCTGAGGGTTGTTTTTTTAGGAGCACGCAGCATGCCATAGTTCAGGGTTACCATCTCGCCACCGCTGCCGCTCATGTTCTGCATATCGTGCCCTTTCATGTCATGGCCTCGGTGTGAGGTGGTGTCTGCTTGCTGCTTTATCTCATCACCTCCATGCATGCTGTGGTCCTGCCCTGAAATTTCTGGGTACATCACGCTGTTCATGTCCATCTGCTGGTTGCTCATTTCCATGCCCATCGGCTCCATGTCCCCGCTCATTTTCATCATGTCGTTCATCATCTTCATACCCTCAAAGTAGTTCAGCTTGCCTAAACGCTGTGCCTTCATTTTCATGCCTCTGCCCAGCCACAGCGAAGTGGTATTGGAACGGTCTTCGGCAGTAGCCAGGAATTCGTACTGCATGTTTTCAGGTATGGTGACCAGCAAATCGTAGGTTTCGGCAGGCGCAATGATCAGGCGATCCACCTCCACAGGCTCCACATCGTTGCCATCGTTGCCCACCACCGTTATTCTGCCACCCGAATAGGTCAGCCAGAAGTAGGTCGAGGCACCGCCATTTACCACCCTGAGCTTTACGACATCCTCGGCCGTGAAATGCGTTTGCTCCGCTATATCCTGCCCATTGGTCAAAAATTTCTCATAAAACACATCGCTCACATCCATCGCTTCCATCCGCTTCCATTCATTTTTAAGTTTGGTGCCAAAGTAGCCTTTCCGGATAGCCTCCGCATAACCCTGTATCGCACCTTTCTGTATAGAAAACCAATCGTTGGCGCTACGCAACGAGCGGTATACCTCTCTGGGGTTCATATCTGTCCAGTCGCTCAGCACGATTGGGATGGCTGGCATGTCCGGCTCATTCACTTTGTTAAAAATCAGGGCACCATACATACCGCTCTGTTCCTGAAAGGCGCTATGACTATGATACCAGTAAGTACCGTTCTGTAGGATCGGGAATTTGTAGAGGTAGGTGGAATGAGGCTTGATCGGTTGCTGGGTAAGCCAAGGCACCCCGTCAAACCGGTTGGGCAGGAACACGCCGTGCCAGTGGATAGTAGTTTCTACATCCATCTCATTATGGACGTAAATTTCGGCCGTATCTCCCTGTGTAAAAGTTAGGGCAGGCGCCGGAATGCTGCCGTTAATGGCTATGGCTCTTCTGGTTCTTCCGGTGAAGTTGACCAGCGTATCACGCACATACAGGTCGTAACGAACCTTGCGAGGCGTATGCGTTTGTACCGGGCTCTCTGGTTTGTGTCCTGCTTTGTGAACGGGTTTCTCTTTTTCTTCCGGGTTCTGTACAGGTTCGACTGGGTCTTTCTGTGTCGGCTTTGCCTGATTCTGAACAGGCTTCGCTTTTTGCTGCTGCACCGGTTTTTTAGCCGGTGTGGCAGGTTTGGCTTTTACAGCTTTTTTTGGCGGAGCCTGCTGTTGCTTAGCCGGGGCTATTGGTTTTTGCTTTACCAGTGTCATGCCGCACTTGGGGCATTTGCCCGGCTTTGTGCTTTGCACCTCGGGATGCATTGGGCAGGTATAGATTTCAGTCTGCTGTTGCTGGGTTGATTTGTGATGTTCGTGCTGCGCGTAAGTGAAGGGAGCAGTTCCGAGCAGCAGCAGCGTGATCAAAAGCTTATACATCGTTATCTTTCTTTTTATGAAAAAGGGCTTCTTAATTTTCCTGGGCACTTCAGGACTACCATCTATGTAAAGTTAACCGGCAGCAGCACTTCGGGTTAAAGAAAGCTCCTGTTACCACAGTTTACATTCATTTTACTCTGCATAAATAAACTAGTTACCATTGGCATTGCTTTGTTTAGTACCACTTTCAATCTTTTACAGCCAATTATTATCTTATCGCTTGACTATAACCATAAAAAAATCACCCTGATCGCCCCTATAAAAGTATAGGACAATCAGGGTAATGCTTAGGTCATACATTTAGTCAAAATGAAATGAAAATTATGCCTGCCGGCAAGCCTGCTCACAACGGCGGCAAGCCTCGGCGCACATCTGGCAGTGGTCATGTTTATGCTTTGCGCACTCCTCCCCGCACTCACGGCATGCCTTGGCGCATAGGTCCAGCACTTCTCGCTTCATAGTAGAGTCACGTGCCACATAGTCCAGTGCCATTTTACAGATAGCAGCGCAGTCCATGTCGAGTCGTATACAGCGTTCCATCATTTTCACATCGTCCTCTTTCAAACAAGAAACGGCACAATAGTTACACGCTGCGGCACATTCAGCAAGCGCACTAATAAGTTCTCTATTCATAGTTGCATTCATAGTGAATATT
Organism: Pontibacter aydingkolensis; assembly: GCF_019443125.1. GTDB lineage: Bacteria > Bacteroidota > Bacteroidia > Cytophagales > Hymenobacteraceae > Pontibacter > Pontibacter aydingkolensis. The sequence goes on from NZ_JAHYXK010000018.1 coordinate 65,815, forward strand.
ATTTGGTTATAAGTTCTCTCTTATACACGACTCTTCTAAGGTCAGTTTTACAGATTTCTAATTGATTTTTACAAATTTTAAGATCCATTACATTGATAATCTAATTCATACATCATTTCAATATTTAAATTTTAGGGTATATTTGCAGGAATGTAGAGCTGTATCCGGTGCAGTTGCGCTTGGGCTGTTATATGCTGAAAAAAACCTTGATAAGAGAAATGCATAGTGCGGGACTGCTGCTTTTAGTGGTGTTCCTCAACCTGTTTTTTGTTCAGCTGGCCTGCAGCCTTCCACACCTGATGCAAAAGCTAGGCCCCCCTGCCTCTGCTTATCAGGAAAACGATAGCCATGGTCATAACCATTCGCACGACAATACCACAGCAAATATATCATCACGTCACCATAATAGTGAGGACGATTCGCACAACAGCTGCTGCACAGAGCAATCTAACTCTCCCTTTATAAAATCATCTGTGGACTCTTGCTGGTCTGCATTTGTTAAAGGGCAAACCAGCCCGTTGGCGCTGCTCACCTATACTTTCTACAACTTTTTTACAAAGTCTGTTATGGAGGTAGTTTCGCATGCGCCTCCTGAAGACCTTCCTCCCAAGATACCCGATATACGGATTTTTCTGCAATCCCTTATCCTGTTTGATATACTATATAGATTATAACCTCCAACAAGAGGCAAACGGCACCACTGTGTCCACACGTGTAGGCCAACTTGTCTACAAAATTCAGTAAATCAACGTACAACAACAGGATTACTGCCCAATACAACCTGATGCGGGGCAGCCCTTTATTCCTATCTGTTATGGACAGAAGTGATTGTAAGCAGCAAAGAATACTGCACATTAAAAACATGGTATGCCCGCGCTGTATCAAAGTAGTGCGGGAGGAGCTCGAGTCCATCGGTTTACCTGTTTTCGAGGTAGAACTGGGCAAGGCCACTGTCTGCGCTTCGGTAGATGTTAGAGAAGAAACTATTCGAGACGTGCTCTATAAAAATGAATTCGAACTCCTATGCGATAGCAAATCAGAGTTGGTCGAGCAGGTAAAACTGGCTGTCATTGACCTGATCTATCAGGATAAGCTGCCCCTGCTCAACACCACGGTATCCACGTACCTGGCAGCTGAGTTCATGAAAGATTATGCGACCATCAGTTCTACTTTTAAGGCACTGGAAGAAATGCCTTTGAGTCGCTACATCCTCCTTCAGAAGATTGAGCGGACAAAAGAGCTGCTGGAGTATAACCAGGAATCCGTAAGCCAGATAGCAAATCGGCTGGGTTACAAAAGTGTGCAGCATTTATCGGCACAATTTAAGGAGATCACAGGTGTCACGCCTCTTCGCTATCGCAATGCAGGAGGCCCGGCCCGTAAGCCTATTCATCAACTCAAAGACTGAATTTCCAGCTTTCAAAATAAAGTTTATTATATAACCACTCATGTAAAGCCAGCGGTAGGCCCTGGCAGTACGCTTGCGCTTAATAATAGCTTATGAATTTATTTTAAATCGCTTTTACCATATGAACAAATTCAACAAAAACCTCTCAAAAACCTTATACCTAGGATTAGTAGCCAGTGCTGTGCTGTTAAGTAGCTGCGACGACCATGTCGACCACGAAGAGCAACGCCCTCTGGATATTAATTACAAAGCCGCCTATGTTGTCAACGGGCAGGATAATAATGTTTCCGTTATCAGACTCGATGACAATCGGGTAACTGAAACGATAAAGCTTCGAGAGGCAGTGGCCCCACACCATATCTCAATCAGTCCGGATAAAAAGCACCTAGCCATCGCCATCACCTCTACAGACCTGAGCGATGGGCATGGAGGGCACGGTGGCGCCAGTGGTAACTTTAAAATAGTGATACTGGATGCGGTGACAGGTATGGAGGTGAAATCATTAGTTACACCAGCGATGCCGCATAACGCTGCCTACAACTCAACAGGCACTGAGCTGTGGGTCGGTCAGGCCGGCAGCAACAAGGTGCTGGTGTACGACACACAAAATTGGAATCTGAAGCATACGGCACAAGTCGGTAAAAGCCCTTCGGAGGTAACTTTCTCCACTAATGGCCAGCTGGTTTTCGTGGCTAACACCGATGATGCCACGGTAACCGTGATAGATCAGGCTACAAAGGCCGTCCGAAAAACCATTGTAGTGGGTGCTGAACCGGTGGGCGCCTGGCCCGCCACCAATGGAAAGATGTATGTCGATAACGAGGCTGGTCAGACAGTAAGCGTTATTGATGTGAATTCGCTTGAGGTTGAAGAAACCCTTGCCCTGGGTTACAAGCCAGGCTATGTGGCCTATCATAGTGGCGCCAACGAGCTGTGGGTGAGCAATGCAACAGATAGCAAAGTGGTGATCTATCGCCGTGATGGCAACATCTGGAAACATAAGACAGAAGTTGCCACTGGTGCTGACGCACATGCCATAGTCTTTGATGAGGACATGGTGTATGCCTATGTGACAAACCAGGGAGCACACACAGTTTCAGTCATCAAAGTGGCCGACTATTCCCGTGTCGGTAGCATACAGGTGGGCAAAATGCCAAACGGGATCATTATCAAATAAAATATCCTTTCTAACCTACTTTTATGTATTTGACAAACATCTTCCGCTACGGAATAACCCTTGTAGCTTTTGTGCAACTGGCAACGGCCACGCCGTCACTGGCTCATGGCAACGAAAAGCATGGCAAATCAAAAACTGAAAAAATAGAGAAGACTGAAGCCTTAGCCGTTGAGCAAGACACAACCCAGATAGCGCAACAGCAAACGGTAACAACCGAAGAGCACGCGGCTCACTTGCAGGATCCGTCTACTGTGCATGCCACACTGGCTGACTTCCCAAACAAACACCCGCTCATTGTACATTTCCCGATTGTGCTACTCTTGGTGGCTGCCGCGGTGGCGCTTTGCAACATTTTTTTTCTTCGCAAGGAGCTTGACTGGGTCGTGACCATAGCAACGCTTATCGGTTTTGTGGCGGCCTTTGTCGCCACAAAGTACGCGCACCCACACACCACCGGACTCACAGACCATGCGCAACTCGTGCTTGACCAGCACGACCTGTACGCCGACTGGACCGTGTACCTCGGGGGCTTTGGTCTGGCTGCACAGCTGATCAGTCAGTTCCTGTTCAAGGGCCGCCGCTGGAGTGTGCTTGTGGCAGCTCTTGTGCTCACGGGAGCCGCCTATGCCGTAGCCATGGCTGGTCACTATGGTGCGCAACTCGTGCACATAGAGGGTGTGGGACCACAGGGAAGGTATCTCGAAACGGAACATCACCACTAACAGTATAATAAAGACGCAGCCCCGGCTGCGTCTTTATTGCTTACAGGAACTTACAAAACCAACATGAACGACAACAACTATGATACCCTGTCCGAAGCGCTGAACGACCTGAAGAAACGCGGCTATACTGAGGACTTCAACCTAAAAGGCGACTGCATTGCCTGCCCTAGCCTGCAGCTGGAACTAAGGCCTGAGGAGTTTGAGGTAGACGAGGTCCACCGTTTCGAGGGCATGAGCTACCCCGGCGACAATTCGGTAGTATATGCTATTTCGTCCAGAGACCGGGCCATTAAAGGAGTGCTGACCGATGCATATGGAGCCTATGCAGAAGCGATTACACCAGAGATGGCACAGAAACTAAGAGCCTAACCCTCCCAACACCATGGACCACGATAAGCACCAGCACCACCACGGAAAAAGTCAAAAGCTACAGGCCATTGAGCAGAAAGATAAGGTAACGGAGCAATTGGAGGAAAAGACACTGCATGGGCATGAGCACGCCATGCACGGCGACACCTCAGGCCACCCGCCGCATGGGGAGCATGGCCATGACCACCACCGCATGATGATCGAAGACTTCAAGAAAAGGTTCTGGATATCACTGGCTCTGTCGGTACCTGTTGTTATACTTAGCCCGATGGTGCAGCACATTCTGGGCTTTACGCTGGATGTGCCTTATGCTATGTACATTGCCTTTGTGCTTTCTTCTATCATCTACTTCTACGGTGGCTGGCCATTCCTCACCGGACTTTGGGAAGAAGTAAAAAAAGGCTCTCCTGGTATGATGACGCTGATCGGTGTAGCCATCACAGTAGCCTACCTCTACAGCACTGCCATCGTCTTTGGCCTGCCGGGTATGGACTTTTTCTGGGAGTTGGCCACGCTGATCGTCATTATGCTGCTGGGGCACTGGATCGAGATGAAGTCGGTATTGGGTGCTTCTAAAGCACTGGAACTGCTGGTGAGTATGATGCCCGCCGAGGCTATGCTGATACGAGATGGTGAGACAATGCGAGTGCGCATCGAGGACCTTCAAAAAGGTGATCTGATACTGGTGAAGCCGGGTGAAAAAGTTCCTGCCGATGGTGTGGTAGAAGACGGTGAAAGTCACCTGAACGAAAGCATGCTGACCGGTGAAAGCAAGCCAGTTAAGAAAAACAAAGGTGACAAAGTGATCGGCGGCTCTATCAACGGGAATGGTTCGCTGCGGGTGCGGGTAGAGTTTACCGGTAAGGAAAGTTACCTCAACAAGGTGATCACGCTGGTGCAGGAAGCGCAAAAGACCAAATCGGATACGCAGCGCCTGGCCGACCGTGCCGCAAAGTGGCTTACTTATATTGCGCTGACAGCCGGCTTCGGCACGTTGGCTGTGTGGTTGCTGATGGGCCAGGAATTCGCTTTCGCCCTGGAACGTATGGTTACCGTTATGGTCATCTCCTGCCCGCACGCGCTGGGCCTGGCTGTACCGCTGGTAGTGGCTATCTCTACGGCTGTTTCAGCAAACAACGGGCTGCTCATCCGCAACCGTACTGCCTTTGAAAACTCCCGTCTCATCACCACTATCATTTTCGACAAGACCGGCACCCTTACCCAGGGCTCACACGAGATCGCATCGGTGGTTACGTTTGACAATACCATGGATGAACGGGAAATGCTGCGTTTAGCTGCCGGCGTGGAGCAGAACTCTGAACACTTTATCTCGCAAAGTATACTTAGAAGAGTAAAAGAAGAAGGGATAACGGTACCACCTTCAGAAGCCTTCAATTACCTGCCTGGCAAAGGGCTTGAAGGTATTGTGGAAGGCAAGGACATAAAAGTGGTTGGGCCGAACTACATCAAAGAGTTTAACATAGCTGTTCCTTCCAGTGAAGCAGAAGAAGGCGTGGAAACAGTGGTTTATACATTGGTAAAAGGAAAGCCTGTTGGCTACATCACCATGCGCGATCAGATACGGGAAGAGTCGGCAGAGGCGATACGTGTGCTAAAGGAGAACGGCATCAAGAACCTGTTGCTCACAGGCGACAACGAGCGGGTAGCAAAAAGCGTGAGCGACAAGCTGCAGATGGATGGCTATCTGGCTAATGTACTGCCGCACCAGAAACAGGAAAAGGTAAAGGAGTTGCAGGCACAGGGCGAATTCGTTGCGATGACCGGTGACGGCGTGAACGACGCCCCTGCGCTGGCGCAGGCCGATGTCGGTATAGCCGTGGGTTCCGGAACAGACGTAGCCGCAGAAACAGCCGATATCATACTTGTAAACAGCAATCCGCAAGACATTGCCTCCCTTATACTATTTGGAAAGGCCACCTACCGCAAAATGATACAGAACCTGATCTGGGCCACCGGCTATAACGTAATTGCACTGCCGCTGGCTGCTGGTGTATTGTACCAGCAGGGTATCATGATATCTCCGGCAGTAGGAGCTGCACTGATGAGTTTAAGCACCGTGATCGTGGCCATAAACGCACAACTGCTGCGAAGACAGATAAAGTAAATTCCGGACACATAAATAAGCTGCTCATGGAGAAGAAACACACTGCCAGCATCCGGGAAAGCCTAAGGGTAAGCGGCTTTGTGCTTGTAGTTGGATTCCTGCTGAACCTGATCTGGGAGAATGCCCAGGCACCACTTTACTTCGAATACAAAGGATTTTACAGTCATTTTATGATATGCTTTGTTGCCGCTGTGGTTGACGCGCTGGTCATCCTGCTGCTTTACCTGTTGTTTGCGCTCTTTATGCATAACCTCTACTGGCCTTTGCATGCTGGTGTGGGTCAATACTTTCTCCTCGTGTTTATCGGAGGGGTGATGGCTGTTTGGTTCGAGCGGTGGGCTTTCGTAAACAGGCAGTGGTCCTATAGGCAGGCTATGCCCATTGTCCCCATACTGGACATAGGATTACTCCCTCTGCTACAGTTAATGATTCTTCCGCTTCTGTCGATCTGGATAAGCACGCACCTTGCCCTGAAAAGACAACACTACAAAGTATAAAATAGACAATACATCAAGGCAAACGTACAACTAATCATAAACTGAATCCAAACCAATTCTTAACCTTTACCACTATGAAAAACTTATTATTCGCAACTACGGCTTTTTTACTATTAGTTTCAACAGGCTGCCAGCGTACTGATGATGCACGGGTAATGCTCCATGATAAGAATGAACGACGTGAAGTGTACGCTACTATACTTGATAATGAGGAGATGCGCAACGAGATGATGGATATGATGGGTGAACGGAACATGAGTGGCCCCATGGGACGAGGCGGCATGATGCAGGGAGGTGGCATGATGGGAGATACAATGCGTATGGGTGGCATGAACAGGCAACAGATGCAGGTCCGAATGCAGGAAATGATGGCACAATGCGAAACCGACACAGCTGCCTGTAACATGATGGCGCAAATGATGATGCAACACCGTGGTATGATGGGAAACATGATGCAGCGCATGCAGCAGCGTGGAATGGTAGACTCTGACTGCTATCAGCAGATGATGAATAACATGAAAACAAAGTAAACCAGTTTACACTAAAAAAATTATGAAAAATCCACTTAACCAGGTAAGCTTTAACGCTCTTATTGCAGGAGCAATATTGCTCTTCGCAGCATGTGCGCAGGAAAGTACCACAACCGACAGTACCACATCTGAGATGGCAGTAGAAGATCACGCGCAGCACGACATGAAGCAAGGCGAGATTAGCGGTATGATGGGGCACATGCACAAACACATGCAGGAAATACACGATATGAAAATGACAGGCGACCCTGACTATGACTTTGCTCAAATGATGACCATGCACCACCAGGCCTCAATCCGTATGTCTGAAGAGGAAATCGCCCAAGGCACAGACAACGAACTGAAAAAAATAGCAAAAAATACCATCAGCTCAAGAACAGCTGACATACAAAAGCTACAAAATTTTCAGAGAACACATGAGCCTGATACAGCGGAAGCCGCATCGACCATGGGAATGAAGGAGCACATGAACAAGCGCATGGCAGAAATGGGTGGCATGAATAAGATGGACAAGAAGGAAATGAGCAGTATGAGTCCCGATCAAAGGTATGCTCAGATGATGACCATGCACCATCGACATGCCAACGAAATGGCAAAGGAATTTCTAGAACAGGGGAAAATCCAGACAATGCGAGCAATGGCGCAGCAGATGATTGTTGAGCAGGAAAAAGAGATAAGGGAACTACAGGCATGGCTGAAGCAGAACCCGAAGCAATAGTTTTTTACCCTTACGTATGAAACCAGGTCAGCAACTCATTACCGGCCTGTTTTTATACTTTAATGGAATCCTGTATCTCAGGCAGCTGTCAAAAGTACCCTTTATGCAGGCTACTATTACTTTTCGTAAGCACTTAATAATCCTTAACCCTTACTTATAAAGTATGAAACCCGAAAACCTGGGATATAACGAGGCGCTTGAAAAGTATAGGCTTGAACATAACCTGAGCGGCTTTGAGGCAGGAAGAGTGGTGACAGAACACAAAGAACGCTAGATCGTCAGAACTGCTGAAGCAGAACTGGAAGCCGAGATAACCGGCCATATGCGCTTTACAGCCAAAGGCCGAGAGGATTTCCCGGCTGCGGGAGATTGGGTTGCGATTTCTCCCTACGATACCGGCCTTTCCATCATCCATGCTATATTACCCAGATTATCCACTATAAAACGGCAGGCAGTTAGCAGTTCAGGCGAGGTGCAGATCATCGCTACCAACATCGACTTTGCCTTCCTTGTGCAAGCCGTTGACCGCGATTTTAACGTGAACAGGCAGGAGCGCTATCTTACCATCTGCCACGCTTCTAAAGTACAGCCGGTAATTGTACTTACAAAGACAGACCTGATCGACTCTACACGCTTAGCAGAGATCATCCAAAGTATAAAGGCACGCATAAAAGAGACTCCTATTAGTGGCCGTGAACAACGAGACGCAGAGCGGCTTTGAGGAGTTGAAGGCATTTATAAGGAAAGGCAAGACTTACTGTATGCTGGGCTCATCGGGTGTAGGTAAATCTTCGTTGCTGAATAACCTTTCGGGCTGGGCTGTTATGCATACGGACGCCATCAGCAGGAGCATCAGCAAAGGAAGGCACGTGACCAGCCACCGGGAGCTGGTGATATTGGAGCATGGCGGAATACTCATCGACAACCCGGGAATGCGGGAAGTAGGTACAGCCGATACATCCGGAGGACTGGAAGCCACGTTCGACGTAATTGTCAGGCTGGTACAGGAGTTCAAGTATAAAGACTGCACCCACACCACTGAAGCAGGCTGCGCAGTGATGGCAGCCGTAGAAACCGGTGAATTAGACAGAGCCTCCTACGAGAACTACCTCAAAATGGAACGCGAAAAAGCTCGCTTCGTAACAACAGTGTCAGAGCGCAGGAAGAAAGACAAAGCATTTGGTAAGATGATCCGGAATGTAAAAAAAGATATCAAAAAAAGAGAAGATCAGTAAGCAATTCAATAGCATTGCCTGAAATCCGGCTAGTAATCATAACAGCACCTATGAAATACATTTATCTTGTAACCGGTATCCTTCTTTTCTTAGTTGTAATTGTGGACATCATCAAGACAACCTTTACATCAAAAGGAGGCGGACCGGTCACGACAATGCTCTCTCATAGTATCTGGAGGGTGTTTTTTATACTTTCCGGTAAAAAAGGTAATTCTATCCTACTCTCTTACGCGGGTACAGCCATACTTATAGCTGTGCTTTTGTCGTGGGTGGCAGGTATGTGGATAGGCCTTCTGCTGATGCTGCTTTCAGACCCGGACTCGGTTGTAAACAGCACTACGCGGGCCAGTACAGATTTCCTGGAGAAGCTATACTATGCCGGGTTTACATTGTCTACACTTGGTGTCGGGGATTATAATGCTTCTACAAATCTGTGGCGTGTTGTTACCAGCGTGGCAGCTTTCTCCGGACTGGCTTTTATCACGGCCTCTATTACATACTTTGTGCCTGTATTGCAGGCAGTGGGGCTACAAAGCAAGCTAAGCCTGTACATACACAGCATGGGCTTAACCCCGCAAAAGATTCTCAAAAACGGCTGGAACGGTGAAGACTTTTCTTCCTTTTCGGAGAATGTAGCTGATGTTTGCCAGATGCTGATGCAGCACATCATGCACCACCACTCCTATCCTGTCATACATTATTTTAACAATAATGAGCCTAAGCTGGCAGTATCTCCGGCTATTGTAACACTAGCAGAAGTATATCACCTGTTAAAGTGTGCCATCCCTCCGCACAAATGTATAGACAAGGTTAAAATGTCGATGCTGCAAACCACCATTGACTCCTACATCAATGTAATTAAAAGTGATTTCCTGGAAAATGGTAGTCCTGAGGCAAATGCACCCATTCCAGACCTTCAGGAGCTAAGGACTGAGGGCATACCTCTGCAGGATGAGACGCTCTTTAGAAAGGTAATACTGGAGGAAGTACATGATCGTAGGAAACTCCTTACGCGTATGTTGGAAACCGATGGCTGGTCGTGGAAACAGGTCTACGGAGAAGTGTAAGTTATACTTTCAGCTGCTCTAATTTGCCTTAAGCGTACGCTTTTTCACTTTTCTGACAGACGGAGAAGAAACAAAGTATAGCACGAATCCTGACAACACAGTAAACAAGCCAAAAATGGAGAAAGCCCTTAACAGGATGTTCCCAAAGTTATCCCTGCCCTGGTAATCCATGGTATGCAGCATCCAGAAGAAATCGAAAACCCGCCATTGGTTATGCCGGATAGACTGAAAAGTACCCAGTTCTGCGGAAACGTAGGCCGTGCAGTTGTCGGGCTGGCTAAAGGTAACAGCCCAGGCGGGTAAGGGCTTGCCCCGGTACTCATGGTGCGAACCAACTTCCGTCAGGTACTCTACCTTCTCAACCTTTATCGGATCTGCCATCTGGGCTCTGGCAACATTTACAGCCTCTTTTTCAGTTAAGGCAGAAACAAGCTGCCCTGTTTCGGCATTAGCCAGCTGTACTTTCACGTTAGACGATTGGGCTGGCATGTGTCCGTCTTCATTATGCGCAGAGTGATCCATCTCACCAGAGAAATAACGCACCTGGTAAGCAGGCATGCCGTTTATATCTATAAGTTGCACAGCCAGTACAGAGTCTACTTGCTTAGTATCTTTTATACTTTCCAGTACCACATGAGGCGACACTAAATTCAAGGAAGCCGGGAAATGCCTTTTCTCTTTGCGAAGGTGGTCACCGTGTACTTCATCAATATCGTTCCAGCTAAAGTATAGTCCTCCAACGGTCCAGAACAGGAATTGAACACCAAGTATAAGCCCCAGGTAGCGGTGCGATTTTCGGATATAGTAGTGTTTACTTTTCAGCTTCATAAAGCTAATATAAGTATAAAATCAAAAGCGTCTAACAAAACTTGTTTACCAGTTATACTTTCTTACCCTGAGGCAGGGTTTATACTTAATCTAACTCGAAACTAACCATTGCTGAAAATGATGTGTCAATTTTATCTGCTTCTACTTTAACTGAGAGGTGGTCATAAAAAACAAAACGCTTCTCTATTACTACTGAATTATCCTTCTCCACATCCAACATCTGATTGTAGATAGGTATATCCTTCTCATCAAGTACAAGTAGGCTAAGCTTAGTATCTTTTTCCGGCATCTTTGTGATGTGAATACTTTTTAAATTGATGCTTCTTGTTTTTTCGTTACCCTCGATGCGAAAGGCTGAATTATGCTGGTTAAGGTTAACTGCTTCCATAGGCTGAGACTTAAACTATACTTTTAAAGGCAACGCTATAGCGTTACTCCTACCTACTATACTTTACCTGTGTGATGATAAGTTATACTTGCGCTTTTAATTTCCCCTCCAAAGGCAAAAAAATAAATATCTTTTGCGGTAAGCATTAAGACTGTCTTCCTATGAGGTGCATCTACTTTGCGCCAATTGAAGCGCACAAATTAAAGGTTAAGCCAACGGTTAAGTGAATTGATACTATAAAACAATCTTCTAAAACACAGAGTTATTCATTATAACATATAAACATGTCAGGCACCATGTATAGACCTCATACTTCGCATATACGTTTACAAGGCTGGCAACATAAAACGAGTCACTATGAAAGAACTGAACAAACTCCTCTATGCAGCAATACTATCAGCTGTAACTTTAACATCGTGCAACCAAAATGCAGCTACACAGGAAGGTAATACACAAGACCAACCCCCACAGGGCACAGCCCAGACAGACTGTGAACCAATCGAGACCAGGGAGCCTAATGTACCGGAACAAGAGCCAACTTTTGAAGGCCAGACAAGAGCCTGCGCCATTACATCAGACGTAAACTTTAATGTAACAGTGCTGGCAAAAGGACTGGATCAACCCTGGGCCGTTGAGCCCATGCCAAACGGTGATTTGCTAATAACGGAGAAGCCGGGCCGCATACGTATTGTATCTGCTGCAGGAGAAGCTGGTCAACCTATTTCCGGTGTTCCTAAAGTAGACGACCGCGGGCAGGGCGGTTTGCTTGACGTGGCCCTTAGCCCCAACTTCGAATCAGATAACACCATTTACTGGAGTTATTCTGAGCCTCGCGGTAAAGGCAATGCCACCAGTGTTGCGAAAGGGGTGTTATCTCAGGACCGCAGAAGCCTGAGTCAGGTTAAAGTGATCTTTCAGGCAAAGCCTGGCTATAACGGTACGATGCACTTTGGATCGCGGCTGGCATTCGGCCCCGATGGTATGCTGTACATAACGCTGGGCGAACGCTCGGATAAAGAGATACGGCCACAGGCACAGCAAATGGACAGCCATATGGGTAAGACCATTCGCATTGCACCTGATGGCTCTGTACCTGACGATAACCCTTTCGTAGGACAAGCCGGTGCACTTCCGGAAATCTGGACAGTTGGTCACCGCAACGTGCAGTCAGCTGCTTTTGATGCTGATGGAAAATACTGGATTGTAGATCACGGACCTCAGGGTGGAGATGAACTAAACCTGGTTGAGAAAGGAAAGAACTATGGCTGGCCCCTGGTAACTTTCGGCGAAGAATATTCCGGCAACCCCGTACCGAATGCAGTTACCACCCGAGAGGGTTTTGTTGATCCGGTCTATTACTGGGATCCGGTAATTGCCCCATCCGGTGCACAATTCTACACCGGAGATGCCTTCCCGGAATGGCGTGGCAACCTGTTTGTTGGTGCACTTAAGGACCAAAGGCTGGTGCGCTTACGAATAGAAAACGGCCGCGTAACCGGCGAAGAACATCTGCTTGCTGACCGGGGCAAACGTATTCGCGATGTACGGCAAGGCCCCGACGGTGCACTCTATATCGTTACCGACAGCTCTAATGGTGAACTCTGGAAAATAACACCTGCCAGCAGGTAAGTGAAGAAAAGTGCCAGCAGAAAAACAAGAAAGCCTCTCCTGTATACAGGAGAGGCTTTCTTGTATAAGATTAAGGTTTAAAACTACTTACCGCTAACTGTCTGGTTAGCAGTATCAGCAACAAGTTTAATATCCAATGTAAACGTGTCGTTGATAATTTTGTCTGCCGCAGTACCTATCAGGCCCGAACGGTACTTAATGTCATACTGTGTTCGGTCTACCTCTATCTTGGCCTCTGCTTCAGCTGCTTTACCAGCTATTTTAACCGTAGCCGGAAATGAGATTGGCTGGGTAATGCCTTTGATGGTAAGGTCGCCGGTTATCCTATAGTTTGCCTCGCCGGCTTTTGCTTTGGCAATGGGTGCTGCCTTTGTAATCTTAAAAGACGAAGTGTTATACTTCTCCACCGAAAAGAAATCATCTGACTTCAGGTGGTCCGTTAACTTTTTGTTAGAACCTAGGTTAGTTATATCTTCAACAACAATAGTCGTCATGTCGATAACGAAGTTACCGCCTGTTAATTTGTTACCGTTAACCTGCAAAGCACCCTCCGATATATTTATCTTTCCGTAGTGCTCTCCTCCCACTTTTTTTGCATTCCATTTCATGGCACTGCTCTCCGTATTTACCCGAAGGGTTGAGGCAGCAGCTACAGTTACCTTGTCGTTTACAGTTAGGTTTTCTTGCGTAGCTGCAGTGGTTGTAAGCAAGGTGGCAAGCGCCAGTGCGCTTAAAAGTATAGAATGCTTTCTCATAATTTAGAACAATGATGTGGTTATGGTTATTGAGCAGCTAATGTAATAGGCTTCAACAAATTACACATTATCTTGCTGTAATTATTTTGTAAGTTTTATAAATCCTAAGTATAAACTGTGAGTTTAGAAGCACACGACAGCAAAGCATCAACAACAAAATATATAAATTAGTATACTGCTATACACTATCCTTATTTCTCTGTAATTTGCGGTCTGAATTTGCCTTATCAATTCTTACTTTACTCATTACAGGTTTACATGACAATTGCTTCGCTGTTTTCCAGGGCCATTGGATTAAAAACGATTGCTTTACTTTTTGCATGTATACTTTGCAGCCAGTTAACTAACGTTTTAGCGCAGGACTTACCTAACCGTGAGTTCCGGGGAGTTTGGGTGGCCACGGTGAGTAACCTGGACTGGCCGCAGCAAGGCGCATCAGCAGAAAATCAGAAAGCTGCGTTGCGTACACTTTTCGATAACATAAAGGCGGCTAACTTAAACACGGTATTTTTACAGGTTAGAACAGAGAGCGATGCCTTTTACAATTCCAGCAAAGAGCCATGGTCCAGATTCCTGACAGGCAAACAAGGGGTAAGCCCCGGGTATGATCCATTAGCTTTTGCCATTGAAGAAGCACATAACCGCGGGCTGGAACTGCATGCCTGGATAAACCCTTACCGGGTAAACTCCTCTACTTCTACTACAATTGTCTATGCTGAGAATCACGTTTCAAAGTCGAAGCCCGAATGGCTGCTGAGCTTTTCTACGGGTAAGAAAATACTAAACCCCGGCCTGCCGGAAGTAAGAGCCTATATAGCTTCTGTAGTACAGGAAATTACAGAAAATTACGCAGTTGACGGCATCCACTTCGACGATTACTTTTACCCTTACCCGGAAACAAACTTTACAGGAATCACGACAGAAGACGCACAAACATTTAACCTGCACGGCACCGGATTTACAGATGTAAAGGCATGGCGAAGGTATAATGTAAACGAAACGATCAGGCTGGTAAGCGAGGCTATTCAAGCTGCCAGGCCGGAGGCGCGTTTTGGTGTGAGTCCCTTTGGCATCTACAAAAACGGAGTGCCAGCTGGTATTACAGGAATGGATGCCTATAACGTGATCTATGCCGATCCGGTAAACTGGCTGGAGAATAAGTACGTGGATTATCTTACACCGCAATTATACTGGCCAATCGGGGGCTCGCAGGACTACCGGAAGCTGCTGGAATGGTGGGCAGATAAAGCTTATACTTCATCGCGCCACTTGTATGCTGGCCACGCCATTTATAAAACGACCTACACAGAACAGGAAGTGCCAAACCAGATCGACATCTCAAGACAAAACCGATCTAAAAATGCGCTTGGCGACGTACTTTACAGGGCCACAAACCTGAAGGACAACCTACTCAACATCCATACATCGTTAAAGAACAGTACCTACAAATATCCGGCTGCCCCACCGGCTATGGACTGGAAAAATGCCGAACAGCCAGCTGCACCGGAGGGTTTGGCGGTAACCGTGAACGAAGCCACCGGCGAACATGTACTGACCTGGCAAAGAAACACGGCCAATACGGGTCCATTTAAAAAATATATAGTTTATACTTCTGCTACCCTCCCTGAAAGTATAGCCGATATTCCGGATGGTGCAGTACGCGCATTACAGGCCTCGGAGTCGTTTACCATTGCAGCAGCAGATCTTCAGCAGGGGCCATCGTATTGGGTGGTAACAGAGCTTAGCAGTAGTAATGTTGAAAGCGGCATTAGCAATGCAGTAACTACAGGCACTGTAGCAGCCGTACGAAACATTGCTAAAGAAAGTGTACTTAAAATATACCCTAACCCCGCCTCCCGTATAGTATATGCTGATATTCACCTGAAAAAACCCTCTCAGGTCAGGGCAGAACTGGTATCGGTAGATGGTAAAATAAGAGGCCGTGTGCAGCAGAGAAGATACATAGCAGGTAACCACACCCTAAGTATAAACCGCGATAGATTAGCCCCCGGCGTTTATGCCCTGATCATTACCATCGACAGGCAAAGGGTGGTAAAGCGAGTAATTCTGAAGTAACCTAATTCAGTTTATACTTTTGCCAGTTTATACTTTACAGGATTAACCTAGCTCATTGAAGTATATAATCCGGATAACAGCCAAACTTTCATGTGATCAAAATAACCATAAGCCTCCCAGTGTCAGTTTCTGAGAGGCTTATGGCAATAACTTTTTTTATACTTCTCTGATACGCTTATCAGCATCCGGTGCGGTTAATGTCCTACAGGCTGTTAATGCGGCGTTTAGTATCCACTTTAGCGCCTTTACTAAAATTGTAGCGCAGTGTTAACCCTACATTGAAGTTTCTGAAATACTGCTTTAAGGCGCTAGTGTGATCACTGATGTCCAATAAATTGACGCAATTAACCCAACAAAGAGTGGATGTATACTTACTCAAACCGCAAGTTTAATATCGGATTAATTCTGGCAACTTTCAACGCCTGGTAACTTATTGTAATAAAGGCAATCGCTGCAGCAACAATACCTGCCATAATAAATACCCAGAATGGTATGTCTAAAGAGGGTCAGGAAAAGGTATTTATTCCTTTCTTCAGCACCAAAAAACAAGGCAGCGGCATTGGACTAAGTTTGTGCAAACAAATCGTGCTGCTACACCGGGGCACCATACAGCTGCAGTCGGCAGAAGGAGAAGGCACTGTTTTTACACTGCGCTCCGGATAAATACATTATGGAACTGAGAACGGCAAAACATGCATTTACAGGCTGCTCAGAAAATAATATCCTGTTTAGAGACTTTAATGCAAGAATTGTAAACTTTTTATTGTATCTTGTAAAAAATAATGAACAAATACACTCCTATATATGTAGTAAGTGTATAATAAACAACATCATATGAATAACGGAACAGTAAAATTCTTCAATGACCTGAAAGGGTTCGGGTTCATCAAAGAAGAAAATTCAGATCAGGAGTACTTTGTACACGTATCTGGCCTGGTTAATGAGATCAGAGAAAATGACAAGGTGACTTTTGACCTTCAGGAAGGTAGAAAAGGACTAAATGCAGTAAATGTAAAACTTGCTTAGTCTGGCGATATAACTCATTTGAAAAAGCCTTACGTACAGTAAGGCTTTTTTATTTGCGCTTTCGAACCTTGCAGTAAATCTGGCATACTGAAACGCTATTTGTAAAATCATTTATTAAAAAAAAGACGGATGAACAGAAAATATCTAGTAGACACAATCACTCGTGAATACCTGTGCGTTGCACTGCAAAAGGGGCAGGAATGGGAGCCTAATAACCAGGACTCGCTGCCAAGCTTCATGGATTCCCGGACCAATAAGGACAACCCTGATTTCGAACTGGTATCTGGAGAGTATAATGACAATTCCTTCTTCGAGAAGTGGATACGTAACGGCACTAATTTCCTTTTCCGCTATTAAAAGGAAAGATTTATCGTATAAGAAATGAATGCCAGTAATTAAAATTTTTAAAGCAAACCATGGGTAGATCGCAAGAAACATTTAGTAAAAAAGAGAAAGAAAAGAAAAGACTTAAGAAAAGGCAGGATAAGGAAGCCAAGAAGGAAGACCGAAAGGCTAACTCCAGCAAAGGCCATGGCTTAGACGATATGCTTGCGTACGTAGACGACAATGGCAATATCACCTCTACTCCACCGGACCCAACCAAGAAAAAGAAAGAGATAAAGCAGGAAGATATCCAGATTGGCGTATCTAAGCAGGAAGAACCGGATCCGGCTGACCTGATCAGAAAAGGAACCGTAACGTTCTTTAATACTTCTAAAGGCTACGGCTTTATCAGAGACCACGACACCCAGGAAAGCATCTTCGTACACCAGAATGGCTTAACATGCCCGATAAAGGAAAACGACAAGGTGACTTTTGAAGTAGAGAAAGGTCAGAAAGGCCTGAATGCTGTTAACGTAAAGGCTGCTTAAAGTCAAAAGTAAACAGGACAACTCCAGAGAACGGTGGCGATGCTTTTTCAGAGTGCTGCCTTGTTATACTTTATATTCCTACCATCACCAACAAAAGGTTCTTACTTCTCAGTAAGCGCCTTTTCTGTTTTTCAGCCTACCCCTGGTGGCTTAAAGCCTTGGTAATAATACCTGAAACTAAAGTATAACAAATGCCTGGGTATAAGAAACAGAAGGCTTAATTGGTACAAAAAAGAAAAGGGCTCCTTTGCAGGAGCCCTTTATATATCATTGAATAGTAATTATCAGTAAAAACTTTTCAACTTTTTAGCCATCTTCTTTTACGGGTATGCTTTTAGCAAGGTTACAGAAAGGTTAAAAATCGGTGTAGTTTTCTTTCTGCTCCTGAATCTTAATTGGTTGGCGCGAATCTCCAGAATCATGTCATATAGTGGTTATAGTCTCTGACGCTACTGAGCCAGAGGCCCACACTATAGCCTGTCACGAGTCGCAGGTGCCGGACTTGCTTCGGGGCGAAGACTTATTATCTTATTCCACAAATTCCGGAAAAGGAGATTATAATTCTTTGTACCGCCAGTTTGAGCGCAGCGGTAAAGGTGGTTGCACATGGAAGTCAGTTTGAAACTGGCGAGGGAAGGATTGTGGAACACGGCTTTACAAACTGGCCTCATATACAGATACAAGTTGTGCTGCCGCTAGACTTGCAACATGTGCCGTTAAATCAGTCTTTAATCTAAAAGATATGGAATAAGATAAGGCGAAGATGCTCTTGCCTGGATGAAAACTCCCTCACTCTCCTCCAGGCAATCCTGAAAATCTAATGCTTATCCTATAAATCCTGATTCTGATGAATTAAACTGTCACCGGCCTATACTTCGTACAATGTATTCTGACATAATACGCTATGAAAAAGAAAAAGACGAAAGAGGCAATTAAAAAACTAACTGCTAAGGATTTGCACAGTATCGGCTTTCCTACTGGCAAACCTACCGGAACTGCCCTGAATATTGTGCATACTTACTTTACCGAACTCGGAAAAAACCATCAGCTGGAACTTGTACAGGACGTGCTTACCGCACCCGATCAATATAAATTGCATGCTACGCTTGGCCCACTGGCACATGCCATACTTAACCACCAGCAAACAGCACCGATAGACTTAAAACCTGACAAGCAGCCCTATACTATTTACGGTGCTGAAGGCATTGAGGAAGGTGCCCTGAAGCAAATGGAAATTGCTATGCGCTTGCCTGTTACAAGGGGTGGTGCCCTTATGCCCGATGCGCACCAGGGATACGGCCTCCCCATTGGCGGAGTACTTGCCGTGGAGAATGCCGTGATACCCTATGGCGTTGGTGTAGACATTGGCTGCCGCATGAGCATGAGCATGAGCATGAGCATTTACAACATACCCACCAGTTACCTCGATAGCAACAGGGTAACCTTAAAGCAGATGCTTTTGGATAATACGCGTTTTGGTTATGCCTCCTTCAAAAAGCCCATGGACCACCCTATTATGGAGCGCCCTGAATTCCATGAGATACCCATTGTGCACGAACTTAAAGACAGAGCCTATAGTCAGTTGGGTACATCAGGGGGTGGCAACCATTTTGTGGAGTTCGGCATTGTAGAAATACAGGACGAGCAGAATGATTTTAACCTGCCCCTTGGGTCTTACCTGGCTGTACTCTCCCACTCTGGCTCGCGTGGACTTGGTGCAAACATTGCCGGCTACTATACTAAGGTGGCCATGGATAGTTGCCGCCTTCCCCAGGAGGCCAAACACCTCGCCTGGCTGGACCTGAACACAGAAGCGGGCCAGGAATACTGGCTTGCCATGAACCTGGCCGGCGACTACGCATCCGCCTGCCATCACCAGATACATGGAAGGCTGGCTGCAGCGCTGGGCGAAAACCCGATCGCCACCATTGAGAACCACCACAACTTTGCTTGGAAAGAGAAAGACTACAGCGGAAAAGAATTTATTGTACACCGTAAAGGGGCCACCCCGGCGGGCAAAGGGGTGCTGGGAATCATACCCGGCTCTATGGCTACCCCTGGCTTTATTGTGCGCGGCAAAGGCGAAGCAGCTTCCATTAACTCCGCCTCGCATGGCGCAGGGCGCGTTATGTCCCGAACGCAGGCAAAGAAAACGCTCCACAAACCGCAGGTACAGCAATTTATACAACAGGCAGGCATAGAAGTAATAGGCTCAGACCTGGACGAGGCACCCATGGTTTACAAAGATATACATCAGGTAATGGCAGCGCAGCAGGATCTAGTAGATGTGGTTGGCACCTTCCATCCCCGCATTGTGCGTATGAACGGTGATGAGAAGTACATGGAGGTTGACTAAAGTATAAAATCCGCTAATCCTGAAGTATACACTTTAAGTATGGCTACTGCAGAACATGCAGAAGTATGGGCACAAAAAAAACGGGATCCCGCCAAGGATCCCGTTTTATATATTGGAAAGGTTAATTAGTAAAATTAATCTTTTCAACTTTTTAGCCACCTATTTATACGGCACAGAGTATAGCTGGGTTGCAGAATCGTAAAAATTTATACAATTTTTTTTATGTTCAGGCTTAAAATATGCTCAAATAGCCAGCATTTGGCCTTTTTTATTTTAAAAAATATTTTAGATAATTTAAAAACAGTACAACTTAACAAGGGCTGTTCTGCTCAAAATACCTCGCGGCGTTCGGGGCCCCGCGAGCATCCGTAGACACGATGCATAAGTATATATAAAGGCTATTACAATCTGCAAAACTTCCACTTTATACTTACCCGATCCAAGAAGCTGTCATCTATACCGAAAATTGAGATGACAATGCAGGCTTAGTCTTACTCAACTTTACATTGTTGTATCCTGTCTTAATCAGATAACTCACTTAATAACTACTTACATTCAATCGGCCTCCAGACACGCATTTACCGGTAAGAGAACTTGTTGCTGTCGCGCTGCTAAGTATAGCGTTCTTGATTGTAGCAGCATTAGCAGACGTGTTGGAGGCCGCATAAAGGGCAACAGCACCTGTTACATGCGGCGTAGCCATAGAGGTACCGCTGTACGAGCCATAATTAGAGGCATCTTTCCGACCTGGCAGCGTTGAATAAATGCCGGAGCCTGGCGCACCGATATCCACTGAAGTAGCACCGTAGTTAGAGAAGCCAGACTTAGCGCCTGAGCTGGTAATGGAAGCCACTGAAATAATGTTAGCATTAGCATAACTGGATGGGTAGTGAGGTGTTTTATCATTATCATCGCCAACACCATCGCGGCCACCATTTCCAGCAGCTGCCACAAACAGGATATTCTCTGCATTTGCACGATTAATGGCTTCATACAAGCCCTGTGAGAAGCCTCCGCCGCCCCAGGAGTTATTCGTAGCAACCAGGTTCAAGCCATGCCGCTTTTTCAAATCAGTGATGTAGTCCACAGACTTGATGGCATTGGCAGTAGTACCGCCGTTACGGCCCAGGAATTTGGCCGTAATCATTTTCACGTTCCATACTACACCTGCAACGCCTGTACCGTTACCACCCTTTGCACCAATTGTACCCGCTACGTGCGTGCCATGGTCATCGTTTGTACCATCATAGGTCGAATTATTATTCCCGTCAAAGTCCCAGCCGTATACATCATCCACATAGCCATTGCCGTCATCGTCAATTCCGTTGCCTGCAATCTCACCCGGGTTTGTCCAGATGTTGGCCTGCAGGTCTGCATGGGCGTGCATCACGCCCTCATCAATAATGCCGATTACAACTGTAGGTGAACCAACATGGTTGCCAGCCCAGGCTGCACTGGCATGGCTGCCGTACTGGTTGGCAGGCGAGGAAGAACCTCCGTACATACCCCACAGCGAGCCATTGGTATAGTATGGATCGTTAGAAGTGGCATGATGGCGGTAAATGAAATTGGGTTCTGCGTATTCTATTTCTGCTGCTCCCCTTAGTTTGCCAATAGCCTCCAGTGCAGCCATAGGAGTATGAACCAGCAACAAACCTTCCTTATCACCGAATCGCTCCATGGTCCTGGTCAGAATAACTTCCTGCACTCTACCGCTTACGCGCGACAAGGCTCTGGCCCTGACATCACCAGAGGTACCTGCCTTAAACTTAACCAGCACCTGGTTGGCCACATGCTCATGCCCCTGCGCCGCAGACGCCTCAGACTCCTGCACATGCGAAAGGCTGCCATCCTCTAACAATTCCTCTTTCTCACAACCTGTAAGAAAAGAAATTGAAAAAGCCGCTATAGTTAATGCAGTTTTACCTGTTTTAATGTTTAAAATTTTCATGTGTTGATTTAAAAAGGAAATGAGTTACTCCCGGGCAGAATATACCCGAATGCGATCAGCATAAAGTATAGCTCTCATATCAATACTGTAACACAGCATACCCGAGAGAACAGGGAAGGTATTTATAGACGAACAAAAATTAGATTGGTTACCTTTTATTGCTATTATTTTGTACGATTACAGGTTAAATGAGATTTACGTTTTACCCTGTCTTTTTGCAGCCGAAAGTACACAATGCTATACTTTACAAATCGCGCTTAAAAAAATCTCTGCATATCCTTCAAAACTTATTATCCAGACAGAATCAGCATCACAAAAGACCTTGCGGTGTCCGGTGGTCCCGCGAGCGTCTGCCTTGTATAGGCTGTAGCTCCATCGCAAAATCGCTGAGAGGTGTTTTAAGTAGCAATTGCAGTAATTTTATTGTTACAGCCTACAATCGGACTGGTTCAGCATAAAAGGCAGATAAACTTGTTGATTATCAATAATTAACCATAATTTGAATGGGCTTTATACTTTATCGAAAAGCTTCCCTTTGGGCCAAAATTGCTGCAATTCCCGAAAAATAAGTTTATCTTAAAGTTCATTTAAATTTCAGGATCCCTGCCAAAAAGCAAAACATGGAAAACATTATCAGTTGGGTTAACAATATTATCTGGAGCGATGCGCTTATTATACTTTGCCTCGGGGCAGGGGTTTATTTTTCAGTTGTTACAAAGTTCCTGCAGGTGCGCTACCTCCGCGAGATGCTCCGTTTGCTGTTTAAGGGGCAGGCCTCCAAAAAAGGTATCAGTTCTTTTCAGGCATTTACGGTTGCAATTGCCGGGCGCGTAGGCACAGGTAACATAGCCGGCGTGGCCACAGCCATAGCCATGGGTGGACCAGGTGCTGTGTTCTGGATGTGGGTGATCGCCTTCCTGGGCAGTGCGTCTGCCTTCATAGAAGCTACCCTGGGCCAGATCTATAAAGAGGTAAAGAATGGCGAGTACCGGGGCGGGCCGGCTTTCTATATCGAAAAAGGCTTAGGGGTAAAGTGGTATGCAGTTGTTTTTGCTGTCGCTACTATTATAAGTATGGCTTTGTTTTTACCGGGTGTTCAAAGCAACAGCATTGCCTCCAGCGTTTACACGGCTTTTAATATACCCGTAGCTTACACGGGTGCAGCCGTGTGCGTTTTTCTGGCGCTGATCATTTTTGGTGGCGTAAAACGAATCGGTAAAGTGGCTGAAGTAGCTGTTCCGTTCATGGCCGGCGCTTATATTCTTATGACCATTATCATCATCGCCGTTAACATTACAGAAGTACCTGCGGTTGTCAGCCTTATCTTCCGCTCCGCCTTCAATATTGAGCCAGCTTTTGCCGGTGTGTTCGGTATGGCCATTTCGTGGGGTGTAAAGCGGGGCATCTACTCCAACGAGGCCGGCCAGGGTACTGCGCCACATGCGGCTGCGGCTGCAGAAGTAAGCCACCCGGCCAAGCAGGGCCTCGTACAGGCATTCTCTGTTTACGTGGATACATTGTTTGTTTGTACAGCAACAGCCTTCATGATTTTGTTTACGGGACAGTATAATGTGGTAAACCCGGAAGGCGGCTTTCTCGTGGAAAACCTGCCGGGAGTGGCCTTTGGGCCAGAGTATACACAGATGGCCGTAAACACCTATTTTCCTTCTCTGGGTGCAGGCTTTGTGGCTATATCGTTGCTATTATTCGCCTTTACCACCATTATGGCCTACTACTATATCGCAGAAACCAACCTGAGCTACCTGAATAAAAAAGGGAACAGATGGATGATCTGGGCACTGCGCTTGCTCATACTTGCCGCTACCTTCTACGGTTCTGTTAAAACTGCAGAGTCTGCCTGGATGCTGGGTGATATTGGCGTAGGCATAATGGCCTGGCTGAACGTAATAGCTATTATACTACTGCGCAAACCGGCACTTCGGGCACTCAAAGATTACCAGTCCCAGCGCAAGGCTGGCCTTGATCCGGTATTCAGCGCGAAGAAACTGGGAATTAAAAATGCAGCGCAATGGGACAAGAACGAGGAAGTAGATAAAGAACTGCAGGCGGTCTAGTTTTACCATACCTATATTTAGATAAATAACTCAAGTTGCGAGCTACTCAATTACTTGAGCTAGCGTGTAGGCGAAGATAAAGAGGATTAGCTTTAGGATGAATCCTTCGGCTGTGACGGCATGGATCTTCCTGGGGAAGAAGCCGGTGA
>NZ_JAHYXK010000019.1 GCF_019443125.1 Pontibacter aydingkolensis
GGCTTCTTCCCCAGGAAGATCCATGCCGTCACAGCCGAAGGATTCATCCTAAAGCTAATCCTCTTTATCTTCGCCTACACGCTAGCTCAAGTAATTGAGTAGCTCGCAACTTGAGTTAATTAAAGGCGTAACCAAACGAGATAATAACAGACGAGATGCCACCACTAGAGATAGCGCCAGCCTCTTTTCCGTTCACACGCGACAAAGCCAGGTCGAGGTTAAGGCCATTGGTTCTGAAACCGACGCCAAAGTTCGGCTGCATACGGTTATTCATACTTCCGTCGAAGTTTCTGGTTTGCTGGTAATTATTAAAACCACCTCTTACAAAAACCGCATCAGCATATACTAACTCCACGCCAACATGCGGGTCTACAGATACCACATCCGACTTTAAGAGAACATTGCGCTTACCATCAAAAGTAAAATCAATATCAGTGGCGACAAGGGCTGATAGTTTATCATTAATTGTAAAGTTTTTTCCAACACCAAGCACCAGGCGCGGCAAGGTTAGCTCGGCAGAGCTTTCGGGCAAGTCATTGCCTGTTTGCTGGTAAGCGTCTTCTAATGCTTCTACGTTGTGCGTCCAGGCGGTAAAGGTGGTGGTGATGTCTTTTGCCATAGCGCCGAATTGCCAGGTGCCACGCTGTAACTGGGCTCCTGCGTCTATGCCAAAGCCGTACGCGTTGGCAAACTCGCCTACATTACGGTAAATAAGCTTGGCGCTTGCACCCAGCTGCAATCCCTCAATCAGGTTGCTGCGGCGTGCATACGAAACCAGCATAGCATAATCGGCAACAGAAAAGAACCTGATACTATCGTACTGTATGTAGCCATACTCATTTTGCAGGCGGCGCGTATCGGCAATATCATCCACACCCAGGCGGATAACAGAAACTCCCAGCACGCTATTAGAATCCAAAGGCATGGCAAAGCTGCCAAAGTCGTTTTTAGCAATGCCGGCAAAAAGCTCAGAATGCATCAAAGCAATGTTATACTTATACTTCAGGTTAAGCAGTCCGGCGGGGTTCCAGTAACCGGCAGTGGCGTCGTCAACAATGGCGGCCTGCACATTTCCCATGCCCAGCGCACGTGCCCCCACGCCAATATTCAGAAATTCGTTGCTATACTTTGGGGTGGATACCTGAGCCATTGCAGCAGACCAGCAGGTAAATAGTGCCGCTACTAAAAAAAAGCGAAGGGTGATTTTATACATACTTCAGCAGTAAATGTTCTCTCAAATCTACTATCAGGCTACTTAATTCTCTAAGGGAGTCAACAAGCTAAATCTTGCCTGTTAAGATGCTCTAACATTAATTAGTGCATTAAAGTTGACTTTTGCCTCATAATATTTTAGTCCAAAAATACTGAATTAAAATTATAATTCTGCCTTAACGAAAACCAATTAAAAAATACTGCGTAATTATTTTTAAACAGTACCTTGTTTTACATAGTACCTTTTATTATCTTTGATCCAACATTATAACGGTATCATCATGAAAGTAGAAAACACGCAAGTGCAGATGAGGAAGGGAATTCTCGAATTCTGCATACTGGAGATTATCTCTCGTGGTGAAGTATATGCGTCCGACATGTTAGAAGAGCTCACAGCGGCTAAAATGATCGTTGTGGAGGGTACGCTCTACCCGCTCCTCACCCGCCTGAAGAACGCGTCGCTTCTGGAATATAACTGGGTAGAATCTACCTCGGGGCCGCCACGAAAATATTACAAGCTCACTGAAACCGGGACTAAGTTCTTAGAAGATCTTCGCGCCACCTGGTACGAACTAGTTGACTCCACAGAATACATTATCCAAAACAAGAAAGCGCAGCAATCATGAAAAAGAATATAAGTATCAACTTACAAGGCATCATCTTCCACATTGAGGAAGACGGTTACGAGCAGCTAAGCAGATACCTGACTTCTATCAGGACGTACTTCTCTAACTATGAGGGGCACGAAGAGATTGTGGCTGATATCGAGTCACGTATTGCCGAAATCTTCTCTGCCAGGCTAAACCCGGGCAAGCAGGTTATCTCGCTGGAAGATGTGGAATACCTGATCACCAGAATGGGTAACGTAACCGACTTTGAAGTAGCAGAACCTTTGGAAGAAGGAATACCTCACACAGGACCCGCAACTGGCAGTGCTTATGCATCGGAAGGCGCTTATACTACAGCAGGCCCTAAAAAGCTTTACCGCGATATTAACCGCAAAGTAATAGCAGGCGTTTGCGCTGGTATAGCCAATTACCTGAGTATAGATGTAGTCTGGATAAGACTGTTGTTCGTGCTTCTTGTGATAGGTATTCCTTTCTCCGATGGCATCACCAGCTTTGGTATTATCCTGTACATTGTGCTCTGGATAGCCATGCCAGCAAGTGATGTGTTGCCCGAAACCAATGTAAAGAAACTGTTCCGCGACCCTGAAGACAAGAAACTGGCGGGTGTTGCAAGCGGTATAGCCAAATACTTTGGTGTTGATGTGGCGGTGGTACGTATCATGTTTCTGGTACTTATCTTTGCGGGTGGCTTTGGTATACTTGCTTATATTATACTTTGGATTGCTGTGCCAGAAGCTGTTACCCTTACTGAGCGCATGCAAATGCAGGGCGACCCGGTTACACTGGCAGGCATTGAGCGATCTTTGAAAGATAACCTGAACATGCGCGATAACGACGGGCATGAATCAACACTGGCCCGCATAATCCTGCTTCCGATCAGGCTGATCTCACAGATCTTTAGCTGGCTGGGCAAATCTTTGGGGCCTGTACTTGCTGTACTGATAACACTAATACGCGTGGCTGCCGGTATTATACTTTTAGTAGTATCTATAGGCCTTACCATTGGGTTGTTTTCTGCCTTATTCGTGTCGCTTGGTGTTATTAATGAGTCTGAATTCGTAAACCTGGGTGATTTTCCAGCCTCCGTACTGCTCGGGGGCTTTCCCAGTCTCGGATTAGTGGCAGGCTTTTTTGTAGGGCTTATCCCGCTTTTACTCCTGATCACACTTGCCATCAGCTTATTGGCTAAGCGCACATTTATGCGGCCTATCGTTGGCTGGTCTATGTTTGGCGTATGGCTGGTGGCATTGTTCACTCTTATTGCTACCATCATCATCTACAGCAACAATTTCCGCAGAAGCGGCGAAGTACTTACCACCAAAACAATTCCTGTCTCCGGTTACAGTACGCTTGTGCTCGATGCCTATGACACCAACCTTGATTACGACAGAATTTATATTGACGTACAGGAGCATAACGGCACCGACATAGAAGTGATACAGCGCGCAGAGGCAAAAGGCAGAACAGAGGCCGAAGCACAGCAAAATGCCCGCATGATAACCTATCAGGTGGTGCAGAAAGACTCTGTGCTTCGTTTCGACAATAGTTATGAGTTTAAAGAAGGCGCCGTTTTCCGCGATCAGGAACTCGACCTTGTACTAAGGTTGCCGCGAAACAAGCCATTACGCCTAACGCGTGAATTTACTTACCTGTTACCAACCGCCACCTTCGATCAGGACTACAGCCGCGACAAGATTGTGCGTAATACCTGGCAAGTAAAAGGCGATATGCTGGAGTGCCTGACCTGCGCTGCTGATACCCTGGATACTGAAGAGTATAACTTTGAAGAAGGATCTTTTAACGAGGGTAGCGACGACACCAACATAAGCGGCAGCGTGTTACTGAACGAGCGTGAGTACAGTAGCAACAGCAAAACTTACAATTACAGAGACTTTAACTCAGTGGAGATCAGTGGCCCTTACCATGTAGAATTACGCCAGGGCAGCAATTACAGCGTACGGGTTAGGGGCGAACGCGACGACCTGAGACGCATGGAGATCGATAAAGTAGGCGACGAGCTTCGCATCGGTTATACAGAGAAGAACATTAATCTGTTCAGCGACCGCGATCCGGTGTTAGTGCAGATTACAGCCCCTGATTTTAATGATATCGACCTGAGTGGTGCTATCAAGGCTGAAATTTCCGGAATCAGAGCAGATAACTTGCGAATGAACTTTTCAGGTGCCATTCAGTCAAATGCAGACGTAAATGTGCGTGACCTTCGGGTAGAGATTTCAGGAGCAGCCGTGAGCAAATTTTCTGGCCGTGCCGATAACTTTAAACTTGACGCAACTGGTGCTGGCAAAGTAAATGCAGCAGGTTTAAGAGCCAACACAGTAGATGTAGATGTAACAGGTGCCAGCCTGGCTGAAGTATACGCAGCCAGAACCCTGCGCGCCGATGCCTCTGGTGCAAGCCGCATTGTTTACGCTGGCAATCCTAAAAACACCACGATTGACAGCTCCGGACCAAGCAGCGTGAAGCGCCGATAAAAATATTAACAAACTGCTATGTATACTTTATACTAAACCAGAAGTACAGGCCGTTTTAAAGATAGTGTTTGTTTAGTTGTTTGATGAGTACTGACGAGGCTAAGATCTTTACATAGGTTTTAGCCTCGCTTTTTTTACGGAGTTTATACTTTATTCTTTGCTTTCCTCCTCGTCTGGCTCAGATGGAGAAACTAAACTTGCTACGGAAAGGCCTCTCTTCTCACCTTCTTTAAGCAAAAAAGCATAAGCAGCATTAAATTCATTTTTCACCTTCCCTTCAAGTATCGCTTCTGTCAGTACCTCTTTTAACTCGCCTACTGTTTTGGATGGCATCAGGTTGAAGGTCTCCATAATGATCTCACCGGTGATAACAGGCTGGAAGTTGCGCATTTTATCGCTTTCTTCTACCTCTACCAGCCGCTTCTCTACTTTATCAAAGTTCTGCAGGTAACGTTTTACCTTGGTATCGTTTTTTGAGGTGATATCGGCGCGGCACAGCTTCATCAGGGCATCAATATCATCTCCGGCCTCAAACAACAGCCTGCGAATGGCAGAGTCTGTTACAGTTTCCTTAACCAGGGCAATAGGCCGCAGGTGCAGGCGTACCAGTTTCTGCACAAATTTCATGTGCTCGTTAAGAGGCAGCTTTAGGTCACGGAAAAGCTTTGGGAGCATACGCGCACCTCTATCCTCATGCCCATGAAAAGTCCAGCCGGCCTTTGGATGATAACGCTTAGTATCAGGCTTGGCAATATCGTGCATGATAGCAGCCCAGCGCAGCCAAAGGTCATCAGAAACCTCGGCCACATTATCCAGCACCTGCAACGTATGGTAGAAGTTGTCTTTGTGTGTATTGCCGTTTATAGTTTCAACGCCCTGCAACTCTACCATTTTCGGAAAGATCAGATGTAACAGGCCTGAGGCAAACAGCAGCTTAAAGCCATAGCTAGGCTTAGGCGAAAGTATGATCTTGTTGAGCTCATCAATAATACGCTCCTGCGATACGATCTTAATGCGCTCTTTATAATCGATAATGGCATCAAACGTATCCGGGTCGATATCAAATCCTAATTGGGAAGCAAAACGGATAGCACGCATCATACGCAACGGATCATCGGAAAAAGTAATGCCCGGTTCCAAAGGAGTACGAATGATCTGCCGTTTCATATCCTTCAGACCGCCAAATTCATCTATCAACTCACCATAGTTTTGCTTGTTCAGGCTTATACCTAAAGCATTGATGGTAAAGTCGCGGCGCTTCAGGTCATCATCCAGGGTACCTGTTTCCACCTCCGGTTTGCGTGAGTGCTCTCTGTACGACTCTTTTCTGGCCCCAACAAACTCTACTTCCCAATCATGGTCGCGCAGCATGGCAGTGCCAAAGTTTTTGAAGATGGATACCTTGGGCTTGTGCGGGAGCTTTAGGGCTACAGTGGTTGCTAAGGCAATGCCATCGCCCACGCATACTACATCAATATCTTTAGAAGGCCTTTTAAGCACCAGGTCGCGCACGAAACCTCCAATTACATAGGCATCTATGCCTAATTCTGCAGCAGCCTCTGCTACTACTTCAAATATGGAATGTTCCGGTAATTTTATTTTATCCATCAGTAAAAAGCAAACACCTCAGGCAGCGGTTTGGCGGCCTGAGGTGCAAAAATAAGGTAATGCCATGGCAATTACGAATTATGAATTACGAATTACGAATCATGGTTGCTCGCAAAACGATTTTGCATGTTAATCGCGTAGCACTTTCTGGGTACCGTCCGGCTCAATTTTTACTATGCGAGAAGGCTTTGCTTCTATTTCTTCTTCCTGCCGCCAACGCACTACATGGTCTACCCGATCCTTAATTTTTTCTGATATATCCTTAAAAGACGCCGCAGTACCCTCGCCGCTTATATTGGCTGATGTTGAGACCAACGGCCTGCCAATTTGCCGCACCAACCGGTGGCTGAACTCGTCTTTTGTAATACGCACGGCTATACTGCCGTCTTCAGACTGTACCTCTTTGGGCAGGTTGGTGGCACCGGAAAGCACATACGTAGTAGGCCTCTCCTGCTCCTCAATTAATTTCTCCAAGTCCGCAGGCACCTTTTCTACATAATGCTTCAGCATATCCAGGTCGGCCACCAGTAGTATCATCGACTTGGATTCTTCGCGTTCCTTTATCTTGTATATCTTTTTAACAGCCTCCGCATTTTCGGCATCGCAGCCAATTCCCCAGACTGTATCGGTGGGGTAAAGTATAACGTTGCCAAGTATAACTTCTTCCTCAGCGGCCTGTATCTCTTTTACTAACTGGCTCATAGTTTTATTTTTGTTATTGGTTGATTGTTGTTAGTTATTAGAAAAATAAAACTCTTCTGGATTTCCCGAATAACGAATAACTATTAACTAAAAACGACCTAACGTATTTCCTGCGTTAGTTCTACCAGCACACCGTTGGCGCTCTTTGGGTGTACGAAACAAACAAGCTTGTTGTCAGCTCCTTTTTTGGGTTGCTCGTTCAACAATGTAAAGCCCTCGCTTTTCAAGCGTTCCATCTCTTTATAGATATCTTCAACTTCAAAAGCAATGTGGTGTATGCCCTCTCCGCGCTTTTCTATAAACTTACTGATGGCGCTATCCGGGGTTGTGCCCTCCAGCAATTCTATTTTAGTGCCGCCTACTCTAAAAAAAGAGGTATTTACATTCTCCGATTCTACAAACTCAGTTTTATAAGGCTCTACCCCTAAAAGTTTAAAGTATAATCCGTTTGCCTCGCTAAAATTTTTAACTGCGATCCCTATATGTTCTACGTTTTTCATTTTCAGTTTGTAATTAGTCTAAGTAAGGTTTTTTTGTTAATTTTGCATCCGATTCAAAACTAATAATTTCTTTAAACTGTTTAGATAACAGGACAAAAAGTAGAGAAAATCGATTTATATGCTAACATTACCGATATACCTGGATAACAACGCCACAACGCCATTAGACCCACGCGTGTTGGATGCCATGCTGCCTTACATGACTAACATGTTTGGTAACGCCGCATCTCGTAACCACGCTTTTGGCTGGCAGGCCGAAGAGGCCGTTGATTATGCACGTGAGCAAATTGCTTCGCTGATCAATTGTTCTCCAAAAGAAATCATCTTTACGTCTGGAGCTACAGAGTCGGACAACCTTGCTATAAAAGGTGTGTTCGAAATGTATGCTTCTAAGGGCAACCATGTAATTACACTTACCACAGAGCACAAAGCTGTACTTGATACGTGTAAGCACATCGAGAAGCTAGGCGGCAAAGTAACTTACCTTCCTGTAAACGCAGAAGGCCTTGTTGACCTGAAGCAACTGGAAGAAGCCATTACAGACAAGACAATCCTTATCTCTGTGATGTATGCTAATAATGAGATTGGTGTTATTCAGCCAATGCGTGAGATCTCTGCTATTGCCAAGAAGCACGGTGTGCTGTTCTTTACAGATGGTACGCAGGCAGTAGGAAAAATTCCTGTAGACGTAGAGGCTGACGGCATTGATCTGATGGCATTCTCTGGCCACAAAATGTATGGTCCTAAGGGTGTTGGCGCGCTTTACGTGCGTCGTAAGAATCCACGTGTTAAGGTAACTGCCCAGATGGACGGTGGTGGCCATGAGCGAGGCATGCGTTCGGGTACACTTAACGTACCGGGCATCGTGGGTTTAGGCAAGGCTGCTGAAATTGCTAAGCAGGATATGGAATCTGATACCAAGCGTATTGCTGCCATGCGTGACCGTTTAGAGAAAGAGCTTCTTACAATTGAGGAGTCTTATGTAAACGGTTCTGTTGAGCATAGATTACCACACGTATCTAACATCTCCTTTAAGTATGTTGAAGGCGAAGGCTTGATGATGGGTGTGAAAGACCTGGCAGTTTCTTCTGGTTCTGCCTGTACTTCTGCTTCCCTGGAGCCATCTTATGTACTGAAGGCCTTAGGCTTGAGCGATGACCTGGCACACTCTTCGTTACGTTTCGGCTTAAGCCGTTTCACTACGGATGAGGAGATCGACTTCGCCATTGATCACGTAAAAGAAGCAGTAAGTAAGCTTCGTGAGATGTCTCCGCTTTGGGAAATGTTTAAAGAAGGTATAGACCTGGACACGATTGAGTGGGCAGAACATTAAAAATGACGAATTAAGAATTACGGATTACTAATTTTCGTCATTCTTAATTCAATTCATAATTAATAATTAATAATTCGTAATTAAATAGAGCTATGGCTTATTCAGATAAAGTAATCGATCATTACAGCAACCCACGTAACGTAGGTACGCTTGATAAATCAAAAAATAACGTTGGTACTGGCCTTGTAGGTGCCCCTGAGTGCGGCGACGTAATGCGCCTGCAGATTGAGGTAGACGAGAACCAGGTAATTACCGACGCTAAGTTTAAAACATTTGGTTGCGGTTCTGCTATTGCTTCTTCTTCTCTGGCAACAGAGTGGCTGAAAGGCAAAACAGTAGACGAGGCTTTGTCTATCGACAACATGGACATCGTGGAAGAGCTGGCATTGCCTCCGGTTAAAATCCACTGCTCTGTACTGGCCGAAGATGCTATCAAAACTGCCATCAACGACTACAGAGTAAAGAACGGTTTACCAGCTTTAGAGCTGCCTAAGTCTCACCACTAAGAACGAGACTCAATGGAGTCAAACACGGATGTGCACGTAGAAAGTGCACGTATTCAGAAGCAGATTGAGAACCACTTAGGTATAAGCGGCAACAGTCTGCTTTTTGAATTCAGGCAGATAGACAACAAGCTGCGCCTCGACCTGATTACGGTAAACCCGCGCCACCAGCAGTCGTTCCTGTTTCACTCCGAAACAGGTTACGATAAAGTGGATGTGCTGCAAAAAATGCTGGACTATGTGCAGAATTACCGCGATAAGGAGAGTTCATACACCGTGCAATGGATGGCCCGCGGCGATAAAGAGTTGCAGACGTCCTATTTCAGGGCACATAATATGTATGAGGCGCTTGATAAGTTATACTATGGCCGCGATATGAACACGATCACTGTTTTTAGTGTTGTGCTTAATCCGGTATCTTAAAATTAAAAGATTATGATCACAGTATCAGACAAAGCAAAAGAGAAAGTTATAAAGCTGAAGCAGGATGCTCAGCTGGACGACACCTTCCGTTTGCGCGCTTCTGTTGCGGGTGGCGGCTGCTCTGGCCTTTCGTATAAACTCGACTTTGATGATGAGGTAAAACCCATGGATCAGGAGTTTGAGGACAAAGGCGTGAAAGTAGTAGTGGACATGAAGAGTTTTTTATACTTAGCCGGCACCGAACTTGACTTCTCGGACGGACTGAACGGTAAAGGCTTCTACTTTAACAACCCTAACGCTTCCCGTACCTGCGGCTGCGGCGACAGCTTCTCAGTGTAAGTAATTTTATCAAAGTATAAAAACAGAAAGGGCTGCTATTGATTTAGCAGCCCTTTCTGTTTTTATACTTTAGCAGGTGTTCTATACTTTCTTAAAGCGTTTGGTTGTGCGGTTACCCTTTGCATCCTGCAGTACCAGCACATAGGTGCCACTACTTAAACTGCTCACGTTTATACTTTGCTCTTTTGCTATACTAAGTGGTAACTGTAGCACCTGTTTGCCCATCACATCAACTACAGTGGCATAGTTATACTTTTGAGATGCCGGAGTAAATATACTTAACGTATGTGCCGTAACTGTTGGGTAAACCTGTACCTCTGATTTTGACAATGTCTTTTGAACACTTATAGTATGAGAATAAGTATGGCTGCCATCTGTATCAACCTGCCTTAACCTGTAATAGGAAGTGCCATTAAGCGGATGCTCATCTGTAAAAGTATAGCTTGTAACCTGATTAGACGTTCCGGCGCCATTTACTAAACCAATGCCTTCAAACAAATGTCCGTCGGAGCTACGCTCTACTACAAAATGGTCATTGTTTTCTTCAGAGGCTGTTTCCCAGTTTAGCTCTACCTCGTTACTTATTAGTTTGGCTTTAAAATTCTTTAGCTCAACAGGCATAATAGAGGGACCTGAATCAGCTTCTGCTCTCCAGGTAAGGCTGAAATCGTCAATGGCCAAACCGTGATCTGCCTCTGGCTCATCGGCATCTTTCCAGCGCAGCATAATATAGTGCCCTGCTGGTATGTTTACTGCTAAAGTATGGAAAAGCATTCTCCTGTTCTCGGCTGCATTACCATTAAGCGCCATCCCTGCTGTATGATAAACCGGAGAGAAAAAGGTAAGCTCATTTACCTGCGTCCAGCTTGCATCGCCGGAAGGCCACAAGTTAAAACCATCTTTATTACTGCTGATGGCATACCAAAAAGTTATCTTATGAATACCAGTGGTACTGTTGGCACTTCTCCACTGTTCGCCTACATAATTAACATCCAGCGACATAATGTTAGTACCTGTATTATTCTGCAACAATAAGCCATAAGCAAACTCGCCGGCAGTTGCAGACCCTAAAGCACCAAGAGCCCTATCTGTTGATCCAGAACTTCCATAACTATAGAGGTTACCTGCATTGTTGGATCCTGTGTTAACAACTAATGAGGTATTATCCGGTTTGGTCCGATGCAACCTCCAGCCAGTAAAATACTCTGTCCCGCTCACCCAGGTCCCGTTTGTCTGGTTAGGCAAACCATCGAAATTCTGGCTATAATAGGTGTTATACTTTCCCATGCTAACCTGTGCCAGAACAGTAGAGCCTGAGAACAGGCCCAACAGTATAATACTACCAACAATATTTTTAAGCAGCGTAAATTTGTACTTCATACCTTGGAAAGCGGGATAAAAATAAACCAGCAGTAACTGAGCATAAAAAATGCTGGCTGATCAGATTATTGTTCCAACTTATGACCTCTTGTAAAAGTTCAATATTTATCGCTTTATTAATGAAATAATACAATGTTGTAACAATGAAAATAAAAAGCCTGCTCTTAGAGAGCAGGCCATAGGATAATTGTCTTTATTTTATACTTTATACTATCTGCCCTATACCAAATAATAACACAAAGAGAAGTGTTGTGATGGCCATTTGCTTTAAGTATGGGTCTAGTTCTTTAGATGTTTGTTTGCGCCATACATTTACGCCATTTACAAAAACGAGTGGGAGTGCAAGTATAAACAGCAATTGCCAGTAGCTATAGAAGTTAAGTGCTACATATAGCACAGCACTTAGCACACCGCCAGCCAAAAGCATGATATGGTAAATTCGTGCTTTTGCCGGACCAAGGCGCACTGGAATCGATTGTTTTCCAGCCAGTGAATCAGACTTAATGTCGCGTATGTTATTTACATTTAGCACAGCCGTGGAAAAGAAGCCACAGACTAAGGCCGGAAGGATAACCAATAGCTCCAGTTGCTGCGCCTGCAGGTAATATGTACCTAACACGCCCACCAAGCCAAAAAACACAAACACGAATATATCACCCAAGCCTGCATAGCCATATGGTTTATCACCGGCAGTGTAGTTAATAGCAGCCCAGATAGATGCCAGCCCCGAAACAAGAAAAAGTATAAACAGCAGCATTCCTTCGGTACCAAATGCTACCCACAGCAGCAAAAGACCCGACACCAACGACAGCAGGCTAAACACTACCATGCCTGTTTTCATGTGCGCGGCCTTTATGTGACCTGCCTGTACAGCACGCATGGGCCCTTCGCGATGTACACTATCTGCACCGTGTTTGGTATCACCATAATCGTTGGCCAGGTTAGAAAGTATCTGCAGAAAGAGCGTAGTGAGCACACAAAGGCCTGCGATAGTGGCATTAAAAAAGCCATTTGCAGCAGCCATAAAGCCCCCCATGCCAATACATGAAAGCGCTAGCGGCAACGTGCGTGGCCTAAAAGCCGAAATCCAGGCTTTTAGCAGGCCTGGATTCTGGGATATGTTTTGTGAAGTGTTATTCAAAGTATAAAATATGGGTCGCAGCGATTGTGTGTATTTACGCTACAAGTATAAAACTACTTTTGGATGGCAGCAAGTATTTCCTCTCCCATTGGTTTCGCCTTAGAAGGGAAAAAGGCCACTACTTCGCCATTCTCATTTACCAGATATTTGCAGAAATTCCAGTTAGGCTCTTCGTTGTTTGGCGCGTTTTGGGCCAGCCAGGTATAAAGCGGATGCTTATCTTCGCCAGCTACAGATATTTTATCGAACATCTGGAACGTTACGCCATAGTTCTTCTGGCAGAAACTGGCGATCTCTTCGTTGCTGCCCGGCTCCTGGCCTCCAAAGTTGTTTGCCGGAAAACCAAGTATAACTACCTTGTCCCCATGCTGTTCGTTTAGCTTCTGCAGGTCTTCGTACTGTGGCGTAAACCCGCATTCCGATGCCGTATTTACCAGCAATACCTTTTTACCTTTATACTTTGAGAAGTCAATCTCTTTGCCCTCCAGCGTTTCCATCTTAAAAGTATAGAAATCTGTTGTAGTAGTTGTGTTTGATGCTGTTTCTGTTGCCATAGTTTCTGATGATTTAGTTGCCTGATTCGGCTCGTTGCAGCCGGTGAATGCCATTGCAACAGCCATTGTCAAGTAAGCAATACTTTTGTTCATTTGAGTTGGTTTATACTTATGCAGAAACAGCAGGTTATACTTTTTGTTTTGAAAATGAGACTTTAATGCTTTGGCTATGCTTTATACTTTGGCTACTTTATATTAACCTACCCCTCCCAAGAGGGGAATCTTCCGCAATAGTAATTTTTCTACTCCGTAGAAAACCAGTTGCAAACTGGCCTCTTAACAGCCACGAGTTGCGCTTATGCTAAACTTACGGCATGAGCAGAAATCCTATAAATCAATTAAATCCTCTTGATCACCGGTCTTACATACGCTCCGGCACTTCAATACCCAGCAGCGCCATACTTTGCCTAATCTGGCGCGCCACCATAGCAGATAAAGCAATTCGGAAGCTACGTGCCTGTTCATCCGTCTCGTTAAAGATGGAAATCTCCTGATAGAAACGGTTATAGGCTTTAGCCAGCTCGTAAGCATAGTTAGCAATAACAGACGGTGCGTACAGGTTGCCCGCTTCTTTTACCACAGCAGGGTAATTTACCAATTGCATGATCACTTCCTGTTCTGCATCGTGGAGCTTTACAATGCTATCAAAAGAGGCCACATCAACGCCGATTCCCAGCTCACCGGCTTTGCGAAGTATGGCGGAGATACGGGCATGGGTATACTGAACAAACGGGCCTGTATTACCACGGAAATCAATAGACTCCTGCGGGTTGAACAGCATGCGTTTTTTCGGGTCTACTTTTAGCAGGAAGTACTTAAGTGCGCCTAGCGCCAATGTATGATAAAGCTCTTTGGCCTGCTCCGGCGTAAAGCCTTCTATCTTGCCAAGTTCCTCTGTCTGCTGACGTGCCGTGTCAATCATCTCCTGCACCAGTTCGTCAGCATCCACTACAGTACCTTCCCTGGATTTCATTTTACCCGAAGGTAAATCTACCATGCCGTAAGACAGGTGGTAAATGCCCTCAGCATAAGGTTTGCCTAGTTTTTTTAGCGTCGCCTTCAGTACCTGGAAATGGTAATTCTGCTCATCGGCCACCACGTATACCGACTGGTCGTATGGGAAATCGTTATACTTTAATTCGGCAGTGCCCAGGTCCTGAGTAATATAAACGGATGTTCCGTCGGCTCTCAGCAAAAGTTTCTCATCCAGGCCTTCGTCCGTCAGATCAACCCACACAGAACCGTTATCTTTTTTAAAGAACACCTCTTTCTGCAGACCTTCCTCTACACGCTCTTTACCTAAAGTATAAGTTTCAGACTCATAATAAAACTTGTCAAAGTCAACACCGATGTTGCGATAAGTCTGGTCGAAGCCGGCGTATACCCAGCTGTTCATCATCTTCCAGAGATTTACCACGTGCTCGTCGCCCTGCTCCCACTTCAGCAGCATGTCCTGCGCCTCCAGCATAAGCGGTGCCTTTTTCTTGGCTTCCTCTTTTTCCATACCTTGTGCTACAAGTTCATCTACCTGCTCTTTGTAAGCTTTATCAAACAGCACGTAGTACTTACCTACCAGGTGGTCGCCTTTTATGCCGCTGCTTTCCGGTGTTTCGCCGTTGCCCTGCTTCCCATAAGCCAGCATCGACTTACAGATATGTATACCACGATCGTTCACCAGGTTTACCTTCATCACGTTATGGCCGTTTGCCTTCATGATCTCGGCTACAGAGTAACCCAGGAAGTTATTGCGAAGGTGGCCCAGGTGCAATGGTTTGTTCGTGTTTGGCGAGGAGTACTCTACCATTACATTGCGTCCGCTTGCCTCTGCCTTCCCAAAGTCTGGGTTCTGCATCAGGTCACGGAATAACGCCAGCCATTCTGCATCCTCTACTTCCAGGTTCAGGAAGCCTTTTACCACGTTAAAGTCCCTGATCTCTTTGGCATCCTCCTTAAGGTACTCGCCTAAGGCCTGGCCAATCTGCTCAGGGTTTTTGCCCACCTGCTTGGTGTACGGGAAAGTAACAAACGTAAAAGAGCCGGCAAACTCCTTGCGGGTTGGCTGCAGGGCAATTTGTGAGGCATCAACAGAAATATCGAACAAAGCTTTAAGCGCCTGGCTTATACTTTGGCTAATGGCGTATTGTAATTGCATTAATGTATGGCTGTACTTTTAGATTCTCGGTGTAAGATAGCCTCTGTGGCTGTCTCCAATATATCGAAGGCATTCTCAGCCATCGTGTTTTCTGTGTCCAGTGTAGGGTTGATCTCCGTCATCTCGTAGCATACTACGCGCGGGTCTTGCAGCAGGTGGTAATTCAGGTCTTTTGCCTCCTGTACCGTTAAGCCAACCGCTACCGGTGTGCCTGTTCCCTTAGAGAACTTGGAGTCCAGGCTGTCCACGTCAAACGAAACATAAATTATATCACAGTCACGAAGGCGTTCCAGTGTCTCGTTTGCTACGTTTTCAGCGCCTTTCTGCAAAAACTCGGCATAGGTGTAATTCTTGATGCCATACTTCTGCATAAAATAATCTTCAGGCTCTTCGGTGTCGCGCACTACAATGTATACCAGGTGCTCCGGCTTCAGTTTTGGTCCGTTATAGCCCAGTTTTTTAAGCGAGTTCCAGAAGAAGATCGTTTCTGGCTCCGGATCGTTTATCTGGCGGTCCAGGTTATCTACGTTCAGGGCCATGGCCAGCGGCATGCCATGCACGTTACCCGAGGGCGAAGTATACGGTGAGTGGATATCGGCGTGGGCGTCTATCCAAACCACACCCAGCGTGGCATCGGGATATGCGGCTTTTATACCGGCAATAGTGCCGTGCGCATTGGAATGATCTCCGGCAAGCACCAGCGGAAACATACCCATGTCTATGGTTTGCTCTACGGCGTTGGCTATGTTCTTTTGAACTGTCAGGATGCTGTCGATGCGGTGGGCATTCGGGAAAACATCCTTGTCAAACAAAGTATAGTTAAGGTCGGGTACGCTAACAGAGTTAAAGCGCTTAAAATAGTCAGAGCCTTTGTCCCAGCAGGCCACGCGCAGGGCATCCACACCCATACTTGCGCCGCGTGTGCCAGCACCCAACTCAGACTTTACTTCTATCAGTTTTATTTTTTTCATGTGTTAGTCCTTAGATTTTATCCGCCCACATACAACTGCTCATCTGTTTATTTATCGCCCTTTAAAAGGTGTGATTAAAATAAATTGATGAACGTTTCACATAATCTGAACAAAGTTTTTGCAAAGATGGTAAAATACAATCAATATTGCATGTTTTCTTAACCCACGCACCACAGAATGGATAAATACACCGACCTGATTCACCAAACTTTCGACTTCCCGACAGACGAATTCCAGGTAGAAAATAACGAGCTTTTGTTCAATGGCATTCCGCTGATGGACATTATCAAGCAATACGGCACTCCTTTAAAGTTAACATACTTACCTAAGATAAGTTCGCAGATACAGCGTGCCAAGCGCCTGTTTAACGAGGCCATCGAAAAGCTGGATTACAACGGCACCTATACGTACTGCTACTGCACCAAAGCGTCTCATTTTTCTTTTGTGCTGGAGGAGGCGCTTAAGAACGATATACACATCGAAACCTCGTCGGGTTACGACATGCAGATCGTGCGTTCGCTATACAAAAAAGGCAAGATCGATAAGAACACGTACATTATCTGCAACGGGTTTAAGCGCAAGCGCTACCGCGAGTGGATAACCGACCTGATAAACGAAGGCTTCGTGAACTGTATGCCTATACTCGACCACCTCGGCGAGATAGAGCACTACAAAGAGCACGTTAAAAACAAGACTAAAGTGGGCATTCGCCTGGCCTCGGACGAGGAGCCTAAGTTCGAGTTTTATACTTCGCGACTGGGCGTGCGCTACAACGATGTGATAGACCTGTATGAGCAGCAGATTAAGCCCGACGACAGGTTTGAACTGAAGATGCTGCACTACTTTATCAACACAGGCATTAAGGATACTTCATACTATTGGTCGGAGCTTAGCCGTTTTGTACATAAGTATGCCGAGGTTAAGAAAGTATGTCCGGAGCTGGATACCATTGATATTGGCGGTGGTTTCCCGATCAAGACCTCGATACAGGCAGACTACGATTACCAGTATATGACGCAGGAGATCCTGCGCACCATTAAGCGTATCTGTAACGAAGAAGGGGTGCCGGAGCCAAATATTTTCACCGAGTTTGGTATTTTTACCGTAGGCGAAAGCGCGGCTAACATTTACTCTATACTAGACGAGAAACTACAGAATGATAAGGAGTTATGGTATATGATTGATGGCTCGTTTATTACAAACCTGCCGGATGCATGGGCTCTTAACCAGCGCTGGCCGCTGCTTGCCATAAACCATTGGGACAAGGAATACCGTAAGATACAGTTAGGCGGCATGACCTGCGACAGCCAGGACTATTATAATTCTGAGATGCACTCGTTCCAGGTTTTCCTGCCAAAAACGCCAAAAGAAGATCCTTTGTACATCGGTTTCTTCCATACCGGGGCTTATCAGGAACAATTAAGTGGTTATGGCGGTATAAAGCATTGTTTGATACCATCGCCGCAGCACATACTCGTAGACCGTGACGAAGAGGGGAACCTGAAAACCTGGCAGTTTGCACCAGAACAGACTTACGAAAGTATGCTAAACATACTTGGCTACGAAGTATAAATCCATGAAGACGAACTTTTTAGCGAACAGCTTTTGCATTTAACTTAAAAAGTTTAATTTTGATTTCTAATCCCCAAAACGATTGTAATATGAAAAGAGTATTAGCAGTAGGTTCTCTATGTTTAGCGCTAGGCATGGCGTCTTGCAAAACGTATTGCCCGGCCTACAACTACGCAACAGTTGAAAAAGCCTCTAAGACCACAGTAACTGCTAAAGTTGCTACAGATACCCGAGCAAACGGCTAAGTATAAGCTACTGCTTTAAAATATTAAAAACCGGCTTTAGGGCCGGTTTTTTGTTTTGGTGGGGGTTTTCAACGTTACTCGTGCAAAGTGTGGGTAATGCGTAGCCGTAGCTTGGGTTTATACAGTGTTGTAGTTAGTTTTTTATTTCACATCATAACTTTCAACCACCATAAAGCCAAATGCCCCTTTCTTTATAGTCAAAGTTACAAAATCCGATTCTTTCACTTTCACGGTACTGCTGTAGTCAAAAACCAACTCTTTCTCTTTCCCGAAGTAATCAAATCTCACTAATGGCGTTCTTTTACTTTTGTTAGATGTTCCTGGCATCGAGGACTTTTCTTTTATAGGAAAGGTAAATTGATTTGAGTCCCTGTCAGCCAAATAGAAGTTTCCTGCCATGAAGACATAGCAAGCTATAAATCCGAAAGAGAGGAGGCTCTGCATAAATGGGTAAAAGAACCCTCTTACATTATAGACCTCTTTGTATTTTCTATGTAAAAGTGAATAAGTTATAACTCCAATACCAAGTACGATTGAAAGCGGAATGGCAGAGTCAATAATAGTGCTTCTGTAAATATCAATTTGGAGAACCATTAAAATCATCCCTGTGAAAATGGTCGCGCCAAAGAACCATTTCCAATATAACTTATCTTTCAGGTTTGATAGTTTCTTGTCCATTTTTCCTATTTAAAATTAACGACAACGTCTTTGCTATAAGGCGGCATAGCTCATTTATAAGCTTTATTGGGTGAAGTTATATTAATATCTCTTTAGTTAGTAATTCTCTTTCATCGCCACTTACCAAGCATGAATCTTCTAACTATCAAGTAGACGGATAATCCTATCAGCAGCAATACTATGAAGCTAAACATGAATAAACGCTGAGTTTCATCGAATACTCCGAAAAAAATCGAAAGCAGGGCTCCAAAGAAACCAATCAGAATAACTATATCTTTTAGTTTATAATTCTTTAGAGCTATCATAAAATACAGTTTCGCATAAATATAGAATGGCATCCAAAAAAAGCAGATTACTGAGAACATAAAAAACATCTCAGAGTCTAAAATATATATTAAATACTGTCCCATTCTTAATTATTACTTTTTTCCTAAAATTACACATAACTACCTGCTAGCAAGAATACTTACTCCTACAATCTGCACTATATGTAAAGTATAAAGCTTACTTCATATTACCAAGTATAGCGACAAAATACTAACTCAACAATCCAATCTTTTCTTTCAAGAAACACCAACTTATATCTTTTAGCCAATCCCAAGTATAAAATCTGATCTACAAAAAAACACAAGTATAGGCAAGCCGCTTCACTTCCAAAGAAGGATGCTTTTTATAACAAAAATCCATTCATTCATTAAACACTATATTAAAACTTAATTACATTTACCTATACAAATCAACTAAACTAACCTTAAATTTTATGTTCAAAAAATTACCCCATCTTCTCCTGGCTGCCATGCTGGGTATGGCAGGGGCGCAAGCGCAGGAGTTGCCCACGGCTGTGTTCAAGCAGATGAAGGCCCGCAGCATCGGTCCTGCCGTAATGAGCGGCCGTATAACCGCAATAGATGCCGTCGTTAGCAACCCCGATATCATGTATGTGGGCGCCGCTTCCGGAGGCGTCTGGAAAAGCGAGAACGGCGGCGTTTCCTGGGACCCGATCTTCGACAGCCAGCCTAATATCAATATCGGTTCTATTGCCATACAGCAGAGCAACCCAAGCGTGCTTTGGGTAGGTACTGGCGAGGGAAACCCGCGTAACTCTGTAAATATGGGCAACGGCATTTACAAAAGTATAGATGGCGGCCGCACCTGGAAGCACATGGGCCTCGATAAGACTTTTAACATCCACCGTATTCTTATCGACCCGACCAATCCGGACGTAGTATATGCCGGTGCAATTGGTATGCCTTTTGGCGAACATAAGGAAAGGGGCGTGTACAAAACAACCGATGGCGGTAAAACCTGGGATCAGGTACTTTATACCAATGAGAAATCGGGTGTGGCCGATATGGTGATGGACCCTAGCAACCCTAACAAACTGGTGGTAGCCATGTGGCAGCACCGCCGCACAGCCTGGGACTTTACCTCGGGCGGAGCTGGCTCCGGTTTGTACATTACCTACGATGGCGGCAAAACCTGGAAGAAGAAAACCGAAGTTGACGGATTGCCCAAAGGAGATTTCGGACGCATCGGTATCGCTATGAGTCGTAGCATGCCTAGCCGTATTTATGCTCTGGTAGAAGCCAGCAAAAACGGCCTGTACCGCTCCGATGATGGTGGAGAGAAATGGACCAAGGTAACAGATGATGCTTCTATCGTGACAAACCGTCCGTTCTACTTCAACGAGATCTTTGTAGACCCGAAGAACGAGAACCGCGTGTATATGATCTACCAGCCGATTGCCGTGAGCGAAGACGCAGGTAAATCATTCAAGGTAATTGCAGATCTGTCAAAGGTGCACGCCGACCACCATGCCTTCTGGATACACCCGGAGAACCCGAACCTGATCATAGACGGTAACGACGGAGGAGTGGCCATCAGCCGTGACCGTGGCAAAACCTGGGACTTTCCCGAAACGATTCCGATCGGACAGTTCTACCACATCAATGTAGATAACGAGGTGCCTTACAATATCTACGGTGGTCTGCAGGACAACGGCTCCTGGACTGGTCCGGCTTATACTTTCACACAAGGTGGTATCCGCAATTATGCCTGGCAGGTTGTACTTTATGGCGATGGTTTTGATGTGATGCCCGACCCGGAAGATGCCCGCTATGGCTATGCGATGTCGCAGGGCGGT
Organism: Pontibacter aydingkolensis; assembly: GCF_019443125.1. Taxonomy (GTDB): domain Bacteria; phylum Bacteroidota; class Bacteroidia; order Cytophagales; family Hymenobacteraceae; genus Pontibacter; species Pontibacter aydingkolensis. Next base: position 20,578 of record NZ_JAHYXK010000019.1, read on the forward strand.
AACCTTGCTCGCTACGATAAAGAAACCGGACGTACGCAGTTCCTGAAGCCAACCATAGCCGACTATAAAACCAAGCTTCGCTTTAACTGGAATGCGGCCATTGCCCAGGATCCGTTTAACAAGAGCACAATCTACTACGGCAGCCAGTTCGTGCACAAGTCCAACGACAAGGGTATGAGTTGGGAAACCATCTCTCCGGACCTTACACTAAATAATCCGGAGCAGCAAAAGCAGAATGAAAGTGGTGGATTAACACTGGATGTAACCAGCGCCGAAAACCACAATACCATCCTAACCATTGCCCCAAGTGCATTACAGCAGGGTGTTCTTTGGGCAGGCACCGATGACGGCAATGTGCAGGTAACCCGCGACGGCGGCAAAACGTGGGCCAATGTAAGCAGCCGTATACCTGGCCTGCCAAAAGAGGCCTGGATTGCACAGATCACGGCTTCCCGCCACAATGCCGGAGAAGCATTTGTGGTAGCCAACCATTACCGTGCTGGTTCTGATCTTGCCCCATACATTTACCGTACCACCGACTATGGCAAGACCTGGGTTCGCCTGGTAGATGATAAAAAGGTGAAAGGCTATGCCCTCAGCTTTCTGCAGGACCCTACAGAGCCGAACCTGATGTTTGCCGGCACAGAGCACGGCCTTTGGGTAAGTATAAACGCTGGCAAAACCTGGAAGCAATGGGACCAGGGTATACCTGCTGCACCAGTAATGGACCTTGCTATGCAGGAGCGCGAGGCCGATCTGGTAATTGGTACCTTTGGCCGTTCTATTTATGTACTGGATAACGTTCGCCCGCTTCGCAAGCTGGCCGCAACAGGCGGTAAGGTGCTGGAGCAGCCACTGGTTGCCTTTGAGGCTTCGGATGCATACTTAGTTAACTACCGCAATCCGGTTGGCTATATGAATGATACAGACAACCTGTACCAGGCCGACAACCGTCGGGCCGGAGCCAACCTGACGTACTATATACAGCCGAAGCAGAAACCTGCTGATTTAGCTGCCAAGCCATCTTCAAAGCCTGCTAAAAAGCAAGAGAAGAAGGCAACAGTCAACAAAGAGACAGGCGATAAAATGGCCACATCTTTACCGGCTAAGTCAGCAGTAGAGGCTAAGAAAACAGCCAAAACTGATACACTGTATGTGCGTGTTTACAACGAAGCGAACCAGCACATCCGTACGCTGCAGCAGGTACCGGATAGTACTCTCGGCGTGCAGCGCATGACCTGGAACCTGACCGAGAAGGGACTGCGCCAGCCGGGCAGCAACAAGCCGAAGAAAACGGATGCAGAGCCATCCGGAAGCCAGGTACTGCCGGGCCGTTATAAGCTGGTGTTCCAGTATGCAGGTGCTAAAGACTCCACCTTCATCAACGTGAACGCAGATCCGCGCATACCTTTCAACAAAGAAGTACTGATAGCCCGCCGTGCCCTTCAGGACAGACTAAACCAGAATATCAGTCAACTGACTGAAGCAACTGACCGGCTTCAGGAAGCAAATGCTGCAACGGAATTATTGATGGCTCAGCTGAAGGATAAAAACGGAAAAGAATTCGCAGATCTGCGTAAAGCCACCAAAGCGGTGCAGGATTCTCTCAAAACGGTTAGAGAGGAAATCTTAGGCAAGAGACTGGAGAAGCAGGGCTACGGCCGACCATACCAACTGACAGTGGTATCGAAGCTGCGCGAAGCCAGCTCCTATGTAAACGGACGCATGGATGCTCCAACACAAACAGAAGACCAGCTGGTAGCACAGGCAGATGTAATGACGCGGGAGGCATTGGCAAAAGTAAACCAGTTCTTTACTACACAATGGGCAGAGTACCGCCGAAAAGTAGAGGCTACTCCAATTATGGTAGTTAAAGCTTATTCAGAGATAAACCCGACGAGCAGTAACTAGGATAAAGTTTATAAATAAATAACAGGGCGCCGTGCAAGTATTTGCACGGCGCCCTGTTGCTTTTAGGGATATGTCTTAATTTGCCCCTTCAAGTATAACCTGCGCCGCCTCCCACAAATCATTTACTTGTAAAGTATAGGTGCCTGCGTCATACTTATCCCCCACCAGAATAGACTTTACGCCTACTTTATCGGCAGCCTCAATGTCACGTAACGAGTCGCCAACCATCCAACTTTGGGAAGGGTCTATGCTATACTTTGCCATGGCGCGTTCCAGCATCAGGCTGTCGGGTTTGCGTGATAGCGATTCAGAATATTTCGGATGCCCAGGCGCATAGTAAATAGCATCTATCAAAGAGTTACAGCTATCCTGCAGCTTGTTATGGCAGGCCATTACATCCGCTTTTTGGTACATTTTTTTAGCGATACCGCCCTGGTTTGTAACCACAATAAGCAAGTACCCGTTCTGCTTGAGCAGGCGCAGCGCTTCGGGCACGCCTGGCAGCACTTCAAATTCATCCAATTTATAAGTATACTCTCCGCGCTCCCTGTTTAGTACTCCGTCGCGGTCCAGGAAAACGCATTTTTGCTGCTGCATGCCTCTATTTTGTTTTGATATGCTAAAATTAGAATTTCTTCGTTTCAAATACATTAAAATTTAATTGAATATAGGCAACAGACTCCCTAAAAAACCTGTCTATTATAGTACAAACCTAGGCCAGGAGGGATTGATGATTATTGAGAGAATTTTGTATGAGAGTTGCTATTATTGGAGCAGGCATTTCGGGGTTGGCACTGGCTTATTACCTTCAGAAACTGGGCGTAGCCTACGACCTGTTTGAGGCAAGCTCGCAGGTGGGCGGCGCTATGCGTACCGTTAAAACCAGCGGATACATTTTGGAACTTGGTCCTAACTCGCTGCAAACCTCCCCCGAGCTTAAAGAACTTATCCGAGAGCTTAAACTGGACCATGAAGTGCTGCCAGCCGCGCCGCTTGAGCACCAGCGTTACGTGCTGCGCGACGGAGATTATCACCAGTTGCCTACTTCTCCGTTCTCACTCCTGTCTAACAACTTCTTCTCCTGGAAGACAAAATACCGCATACTACAGGAAAAAAACATACCACCCGCCGATATAGACTACGAGACCGTTTCGCAGTTTTTTGAGCGCCGCTTTGGAAAAGATGTGGTTGCGTATGGCGTAAACCCTGTAATAAACGGCATGTATGCCGGCGACCCTAACCAACTGTTGGTGCACAAGGCAATGCCGCATCTAAAGGCCATGGAAAAAAAGTTCGGGTCTGTATTACGTGGCCTGGTACACCACCGGGATTCATACTCGAGGCAGGAGGTCTTTAGTTTTGTGGAAGGTATGAGTACCATGCCAAACGCCATTGCCGGCAAACTGGTATCGCTGCACACCGAACACCGCGTAGAGATGATTACCCGTGCCGGTGGCAAGTATGTTATATCCTGTGGTTACTCCGGCGATTACGACACTGAAGAGTATGACATACTGGTGCTGGCCCTGCCCGCTTACCAGGCCGCTGAGTTACTGCACTTTACTTTTCCAGGCATGGCCGCTGCGCTGCAAAACATCAATTATCCGCCTATGGCTATGGTGTACTCGGTGTATAACCGCCACGATGTGGGGCACCACCTCAAAGGCTTTGGCGCATTGCACCCTAAAGTAGAAGATACTTTTGCAGCCGGATCTATCTGGACGAGCTCTGTGTTTGATGGCCGCTGCCGTCCGCATGAGGTTATGTTTACTACTTTTGTGGGCGGTAGTCAATACGCGCCCAACGCTTTGGTAGAACGCTCGCAGCAGATGCGGCGTGTGCACGAGGAGCTGCGCAGGCTGTATAACATCAACACCGACAAGCCTATTTTCCAGTACGCCCACTTATGGGAGCATTCTATTCCGCAATACGACCTTTACATTGAGGATGCACACGATATCGCCAAAACACTGGAACAGGATGGGCTGTTTATAGCAGCAAACTGGCAGGCAGGTGTTTCGGTACCAGGCTGCATAAAACACGCCAAAGAACTGGCGCATAAAATTAATTTAAAAAGGCCCTTATTCGTGAATAGCTGATTGCCTATATTTGTGGAATGAAAGACGCGCTGGTCATCATCCCAACCTACAACGAGCGGGAAAACATAGAGGCAATGGTTAGGAAGGTAATGTCCCTGAGCCATTCGTTTGATCTTCTGATCATAGACGATGGCTCTCCTGACGGTACTGCTGACATTGTGCGCGACTTACAACTCGAATACCCCGGCAGGCTGCACCTTGAAACCCGCAAAGGCAAACTTGGCCTTGGCACCGCTTATATACACGGTTTTAAGTATGCGCTGCGCCACAAGTATGAGTACATATTCGAGATGGACTGTGATTTCTCGCACAACCCCGCCGACCTTATCCGTTTGTACAATGCCTGCGCTGTAGAAGGCTACGATATGGCCATAGGCAGCCGCTATGTGCAAGGCGTAAACGTGGTAAACTGGCCCATGAGTCGGGTTCTGATGTCATACTTTGCGAGCTCTTACGTAAGGCTTATTACCGGAATGCCCATACACGATACCACTGCCGGCTTTAAATGTTACCGCAGTAAAGTGCTTAAAACCATTCAACTCAACAAGATCCGGTTCGTGGGTTATGCCTTCCAGATTGAAATGAAGTTTCTGGCTTACAAGTATGGCTTTAAGATAAAAGAGGTGCCTATTATTTTTACAGACAGGACCAAAGGCGAGTCTAAAATGTCGAGTGGCATATTTAAGGAAGCCGTACTGGGAGTGCTTAAAATGAAGGTAAGCAGCATATTCCGACACTTCGACAGATACGAAGTATAAAAGCGCGCTGCTAACCATTGTGTATTCTATTACAAAGGCTTTTTAAAGTATAGATTTAGCTTCAGTACAGACCTTTGTCATGCTTTAACAGTTTTCCATCTCTGCAGCAAATCATTCTGTCGTGTTTGTATACAAGCGGTTGGCTTTTCAACTAAATTTGTCTGTTTGGGTATAGGTATACTTGAGCTTAATTGCCCTTTTGCGCTCTGTTATTATGAATGAGATTTTCTTCTGGATCATATTTAATGTTTTTGTGCTCCTCCTCCTGGGCCTTGACCTGTTCGTGTTCCACAGAAAAGAGCATGAGGTAAAAATAAAGGAGGCGCTTTTAACCAGCTTGTTCTGGATTGTGCTGGCCCTTGGCTTTAATGTGCTTATCTACTTCTGGAAAGGACAGGACTCGGCCCTGGAGTTTTTAACTGGCTACCTGATCGAGAAATCCCTTAGCGTAGACAATCTATTCGTTTTCATCCTCATCTTCAACTACTTTAAAGTACCACTTAAGTACCAGCACAACCTTTTGTTCTGGGGGGTATTGGGGGCATTGGTGCTGCGTGCCATTTTTATAGTAGTTGGTGTGGCTCTGATAGCCAAGTTTCACTTTATTATTTACATACTGGGTGCTTTTCTGGTTTATACGGGTATTAAAATGGCCTTTACTAAAGATCAGGACATAGACCCGGAGCACAACCCGCTTGTAAACTGGGTAAGCAAGCATATGCGGGTAACCAAAACGGCCGTGGGAGGCAAGTTCTTTGTAAAGCAAAATGGCAGGCTGTTTGCCACTCCGCTGTTCCTGGTGCTGGTCATGATCGAAAGTACCGATGTGGTTTTTGCAGCCGACTCAATCCCGGCCATACTTGCCATTTCCAAAGATCCTTTTATCGTTTATACTTCCAACGTATTTGCTTTGCTGGGTCTGCGTGCTTTATACTTTGCTTTGGCAGGCATCATGCAATTGTTTCACTACCTGCACTACGGTCTATCGCTTATACTTACCTTTATAGGTGTTAAGCTGCTGATAAGTGAATACTACCATTTGGATATGCGTATTGCACTGCTGGTAGTAGGCGCTATACTGGCTGTTTCGGTTATTGCTTCGCTGCTTTTCCCAAAACCAAAAGACGAGCTGCCGGCACTGCCTGTTGAGGAAAAAAAGCCGGATCAAAAAATAAAATAAATATCTAAAAGTTTGTTTTATAATATTTTTATACTTTTAATTGTAGCTTAAAGACGAAATCATGTATTTATCTTATTGCATTATGTTTGCCAATTCACTAAAGGTTCCTCGCACGGGGCTCCTGTGGTAGCATATTGTATATACTGACAAAGTACACAACTATACCAAAGGGGCCCCGCAGCAGCGGGGCCCCTTTTTGTTTTACAATGTCTGTAATAACAGTACAAATTATTAACATTAAAAATGCCATGAGAGCACGTACAACTACCATCAATGTAACACCACAAAGCAGCTTCAGACAGGCTGACGGAAAGCTTGTGTTAATTGCTGGGCCATGCAGCGCCGAATCTGAAGAACTAATGCTGAAAACAGCCAGACTGTTAAAAAATGTAAATGGCATTTCGGTCTTTAAGGCAGGTATATGGAAGTCGCGCACACGGCCTAACAGCTTTGAGGGGGTTGGCACGGTTGGCTTGCAGTGGCTGCAACAGGTAAAACAGGAAACAGGCCTTAAAACTACCTGCGATATAGTAAATACACAGCAGGCACAGGAGGCCCTGAAATATGGGGTAGATATACTTTGCATTAGTGGCCGCGCCACGGTAAACCCGTTTGCTATGCAGGAAATTGCCTCGGCCTTAGCGGGCACGCATGTACCAGTGCTTGTAAACAACCCTGTTTACCCGGATCTGCGTTTGTGGCTGGGTGCGTTGGAGCGTTTACAACAGGCAGGCATCACCGATTTGGGCGCTGTACACAGGGGCTTTGCCACCGACGAGCAGCACCCTTACCGTAACCACCCGAAGTGGGAGCACTTGTTGGAGCTTAAAAGCCTGCTGCCGGACTTGCCTATACTTTGCGATGCCAGCCATATTGCCGGTAAGCGTAGCCTGCTTTACCCGGTAAGCCAACGTGCCGCAGAACTGGGTGCCGACGGCATGCTGTTTGAGTCGCATGTAAACCCGGCAGAGGCACTAAGCAGCCCACAACAGCAGCTGATGCCACAGGAGCTCGAGCTTTTAGTAAATGCCGTAGTAACAAAAGTTAAACTCTCTGAAACCACAAAAATGGTGGACGAGATGGATGAACTGAGCAAGCAGATAGGTTCTCTTGACAATGAACTGATGGAATTGCTACTGCGCCGCACCGCTGTCACTAAAAAGTTGAGCAGCCAGGGAGGGTTGAGCAGCTCACCCCTTGAACAAGCCAGTAAACTACAACAGCAGCTGGAGCGTTTGTTACAGCAAGATCAGTTAACAGGTATGGATGCGGGTCTGGTACAAACTGTGGTTAAAACATTGCAGCATACTTCGGTATCTCAGTCATTTAACATAAGCAACTCTGCAGTAGCTTAAATATAAAGCAGCGCTTTTAATTGAAGTAGTGGCGCTGCTTTATATTTATACTTTGCCGTAATGCCGGGCACAATTTTTACCTTTGCTCTGTTAAGCAGAAAGTATCAGTAAAATCTTCTAACTATATTTTATGAAAACCCCTATTTCCCGTTTTCGCCTTATCGGATTTTATGAAGGCCTGTCGTTCCTGTTGCTACTGGGTATAGCCATGCCGGTTAAATACATACTGGGCTATCCGGAACTTGTAAAGTACACAGGCTGGGCACACGGCGTGTTGTTTATACTTTACATGTATGCCCTGTTGCAGGTAGCATTGGTGCACAGGTGGTCTGTGGGTAAGATTGCTCTTGGTGCAGTAGCCTCTCTCCTGCCCTTCGGCCCGTTTATACTCGATAAAAAACTTCTTCAGAAAGAAGAAAGAGTTAATGAACCAGAACAAAAAGCGAAGCAGTCAGCGTAGCATTCTAAATCTCAAGTTGGTAAAAGCCCCGTTAGTTATATACTAACGGGGCTTTTATTTTGTCGGTGTTACAACTCTATTTATATTTATATATTTTTATATTAAAACACAACTATTTTAAATACGCCTTGTTAAGCCATTCCCAGAATATATAACTATTCTAACACAAACACTTTATAAGCATGTTTAATTTACCGTTTTGATTTACCTGATTATTGGCTTTAAGCATAAGTCAGGCAATTTTGCGCAATGTATATTTGTCTAACCCTTAACAATACTTACATGAAAATTAGAAGTTTAGTCTCCCTAACCCTGGTGCTTGCAATAGGCATCTTCTCATCCTGTACAAAAGATATAGATGAGGTAAATCCTAATCTGGGAAATTCAGCCTCGGCTGATGCAAAAAAAAATAACATCGGTCCTGCCAGCGGTGGGCCAACACAATCTACACTTACACTTACTTTTAACCCGAGTCCGGTATATATTAACGAGATGGCAGCCGTTAATGTATCCATCAGCGGAATACCCGATGAAGGCGAAATGCAGATTTTGAAAGCAGTGGATGAGTTAGGTAACCATACAACTGCTGCACTAGCCACAGACTGGGTAGCAGTTGTTAAACAAACGGTACCTGCATCCGGCCAGATAAGCTATAACTTTACCTCAACAAGAGCGGGTATGTACGGATTTAAAGCTAAGTATGAGCCTTAAGGAGGTAGTGGCTTTCTGGCAAGGGACGTAACCGGCGATATACAGGTGATGAATAACTGCACCGGAGTATCACTGGATGGCGCTATTGTTTCAACTAGCAGTAACGGCGACCTTTATACTTTCACTATAGCTTATACTGTAAACTCGTGCATGATTTTAAATGGTGCTAAACTTCAGGGCGGTTTAACTGCCGGAGTAATATTTGATGAGTCTACAGGAACGAGCCCGATGGCCAGCGGCGTAAATACTACAGGAAAAGTTGACAAGCCTAATTATGTTATAAACTGGCAATTAGGGGACCTGACCAATGGCTATAACCAGGCTTATTATGTTACTTTTTCTAAGCAACTGAAAGACGCCGGTGTACACACCATTACCGGAGACTGGTCTGTAGAAGGCAAAGACGCTGAAGGTAATACAGTTAGAGTTGGTTTTAATGAATTGAGCTACACCGTTAACTAATCGGTTAGATTATACTCAAAGCAAGAAGCGGCTGTCCTATTCGGAGCAGCCACTTCTTGTTTTATACTTCCCCCATACTTACCTCATAATCCTGATTACCTCGCCGGAGTTGTTCCCCATCGGGTTAAGGTGCTTGTTAATGTTGTAGATAAAGCTAAGCATGTAGTATTGGCCCAGCGAGTTCAGCGTTTCGCGCTCAATGTACAGCGCGTTGGTTGTCTGGTTTATACCGGTATTCCTATCGAGCAGGTTGGTGGCCGATAGCTTTAACTCACCTGCATTGTTCTTCAAAAACTGCCTTGAGATAGAAGCATTGAGTAACGGAATTGCCTGATTAAAATTGGTGGCGTTGTTATCGTAAACAAGGTAATCGAACGTGGCATTTATGTTGTAATGCTTCAGGAAACGGTAGTTTGCGTCGGCTGCGTACGTTTTGTTCAGGAAGAGCTGGTCGTTCTGGTTCGTATCCTCATACTTTGTACGCTGTGCCGTTATATCAGCTCTTAGGCCAAAGTTCAGATTCTCTTTTTGGTAAGAGTAACGGATGTTACCGGAAGCGCTTCGCACGTTTACGTCATTCTCCACATCATTCAGCACACTTATCGTGTTCTGGTCGCGCACGTTGGCACCAAAATGCAACCTGCTGTTCAGCTTTTTTATAGGGTAAGAATAGTTTGCAAAAGTTGAGACCATCGTATTATAATCCACGTTTACCGGTGTTGTAGTTCTGATAGAGTTCTCATCTATACTTTGCGAAGAAACTATGGCGTTTGTGGTGTGCATTACGCTTAGCATACCAAAGAAACTACGCAGCGTGCCGGCATCAAAGCTGTTATAATTCAGCCTAACCTGGTGCATATAAGATGGGATCAGGTTTTCGTTACCCACGTAGATGTTTAGCGGGTTACTGATATCGGCTACTGGCTGCAACTGGCGTATACTTGGCTCTTGCACTATGGTTTCGTAGTTAAAGCTTAGCCGGCGGTTGTTGGCAAAATCGTAGTTAAAACGTGCGGTTGGCAGCAGATTATAAAAGTCACGGTCAATGTTTTGTTTGCCGTCCATGTTACGCAGCCATACTTCTCCGTTCAGGTCGCTTTGCTGCAGGCTGGTACCCAGCGTAAGGTTATACTTTTGGCGGTTAAGTTTGTAGTTCAGCCCAAGCCTGTGGTATAAGTACAAACTCTCATACATGTTGCTCAGGCTTGCGTTCAGTGTATTGCTGTTGCCTTCAATATCGTATACTTCGCGGTTAGATTCGCTTAGGTTTGCCCGGTAAGTATAGTTCGATTCCAGGTACTGCCTGTTGCCAAGCGGCTCGGTGTGAGATACGCCAAGCGTTAGGTTCCTGGTATCGCTTGCCTGTTCGTTGCGCTGCCTAATCTGGCTGTCTTCTCTGTTCGCAAAGGTCAGGTCACTGTCATAAGTACCATCAGTGTCGTTCTGGTTTGCCGACATATCAGCATTTACAGACATAAACCTGCCCGGCTTTGTAAAACGGTGGCGGAAAAGTATACTTGAGTTAAGGTTAAAGATATTGCCTTCTGAGTTAGAACGGGTATCACTGGCATTCAATACCTGGTCATTTGTGCCGAAGTTATTTATCCGGCTGCTCTGGTTCTGTGCTATCTCGTTATAGGATAGGGCTCCGGTTACTTTTAATGAGTTAAGCGAATCTATTTTATAGTCTAGCGTAACATTGCCCCGATGGTTCAGGTTACCTCCATCCTGCGTTGTTCGCTCTGTAGTTCGTGGGTTACCTGCATTTAAGAGGTTATCACGTTCTACATCTTTGCTGATGGTCTGGTTCAGGTTGTTGAAAAAATAGCTGCCGTTAGCTTCCAGCTTTTTAGTTACCTGGTTGTTAAAGTTGAGGCCGCCTGCCTGCGTGTTCATCAAACCGTTCATGCGGCCTCCGGTGTTTATAGGAATTCCGTTAGCTGTGCCTCCGCTGCCGTTGTTAATAACGATCATACCTCCGCCCATTCTGGACATGCCCCCGTTGAAGTTAGCATACTCATCAAAGCCGAAGCCCTGGCTGTTAATGTTATTGGCCATACCCAAAAAGGATAGTTGCTGCCCTTTTTTAAAGCGGTTTATACTTGCCTTGGCCTGGTAACGCTCGTCGGTACCGCCACCGGCCATTACACTGCCAAAGGCGTTGTTGCGTTTTTCTTCTTTAAGCTGCAGGTTAATGGTTTTTTCACGTTGCCCGTCGTCTATCCCGGAAAAAGTGGCCTGGTCAGATTTTTTGTCGAACACCTGCACTTTGTCAATGGCATCGGCAGGCAGGTTTTTCGTTGCCATTTTCGGGTCACGGCCAAAAAACTCTTTGCCGTCTACGGTTACACGCTGCACCTTTTCGCCCTGCATCGATACGTTGCCCTCTGCGTCTACCTCCACACCGGGCAGCTTTTTAAGAAGCTCTTCTACGGCAGCGTTAGGCTGGGTTTTAAAGGAGCCGGCATTAAATTCGATGGTGTCTTTTTTGATTACTACCGGGCTCTTTTCCCCCTGCACCTGTACTTCTTTTAGTTGTTTGCTTTGCGGTTGCAGCTTAATAGCACCCATATCCACAACGGTAGCCCCATTTGGAAACAAAATTTTCTGGAAGAATGGATCAAAGCCCAGGAACGATACTTTGAAAAGATAGTCTCCTTTGCTCACACCTTTTACCTCAAAGGCACCCTGCAGATCGGTGGCTCCAAAGTTTACCAGCGTAGAGTCTTTTGCCTGCAGCACCAGCACCGTGGCAGATGGAAGGGCTGCGTCTGTGTTATCCAGCACACGTCCCTTTACGGAGTATTTCTGCGCAAAGGAAACGTGGCTGATGATCAGGAAAACCAGCAGTAATAGCTTTTTCATAGTTTTAGTTTTTTTAAGTAGACCTGCTTAGTTCCTGATGATAAAACTGTTACCGTTGCCGCCTCGCTGCTTCATCTGCTCTTCCATCATGGCCTGGTATTGTGCATTGGTTACTTTTTCGCCTTTTGTTGGCTCTACCAGATCGTTCTTCTTCAGCGCTTTGAAATCTACTTTAGTGGCTCTTGTTACGCGCAGACCATTGTCGAAATCAATCTCCAGCACGGCACCCGGCAGCGAGGTGTAGTTATCCGGTCCCAGGTTCGGGCGCAGCTTATCGGTATACCAGGCAATGGTTGTTTTGCCTGATTTTTCGTCTGTAAAGAATGCTTGTTTGCAAGTATAGCCTTGTATGGTTTTGGTTTCGTCGCCGAACTTCCATGGCATAATGCTCAGCGAATCCTGGGTAATGTAGTTCTTGCCTATGAACTCACGTAAAAGCACACGTTTATCCTGCGACGTATTGATGTAGGTTTGGTTCTGTGCCATTCTCATCACAAACTGGCCGCCACCGCCGGTTGCCGCCGCCATATCGTCCTGCTCATCCACCAGAGGCTTGTACAACGATTCTGTTGCGTTGAATGTAAGGATGTTGCGGGTTGTTCTAAACTCCGGTATCATGTCTTTCATCTGGGCACGCTCTGCCGGAATGTTGCGGTGCATGTTGATCCGTGTTTCATAGGTAATTGCACCCTGTGTTTGAGCCAATGCGAACTGCGATACCAGCATCATCACCAAAGCTCCAAGTATGGTAAGTGTGTTTTTCATAACGTTTCTTTTTTTCTGTAAATGTAGCAGCTTAACCTATTGCTTATAGTTAAGATCTGTTAACAAGAAGTTAAAGAAAAGTTAAAGTTTGAGGATGCGTATCACAACGCATGTATCAGGTATCACGATTTATAGGAGGGTATTTGATTCTATGGCGCAAGCCTCCAGGCTTTTCTGGAAATGAGGAAAGGTAATCAGAAATGATTTTATTGCACATGCCACAAGTTTAGCGTTAGCGCAACTTGTGGCTTATACTGATGCCAGTTTGTAACTGGCGAAAACCATAAACTATACTTACGCCAGCTACAAACTGGCTATCATAGGCAACCACCAGTTACCGCTGCGCTCAAACTGGCGGTATGTTAAGGATAGAAAGCTACTGCCTCAGCTACTTTACCTCAAGCCACGGCACAAGATGCGAAGCAATCCTTTCTGATTCTATTAAAAAGCCGTCGTGGCCGTAGGAAGATCCGATTTCTACATAAGTGGCATTGGGAATATGCTGGCTGATAAAAACCTGCTCCTGAACCGGGCAAAGTATGTCGCTGCTGATGCCAATGATAAGTGCACGTTGTTTTATACTTTGCAGCACCAGCGCCAGGTTGCCGCCGCGCCCTCTGCTCAGGTTATGACTATCCATGGCTTTGGTAAGTAGCCAGTAAGTATAAGCATTAAACCGGTTCACCAGCTTATCGCCCTGATAGCGGATGTAAGATTCTGCTCTGTAGTTATCTGTTTTCTCAGTATCAGGGTCCGACTGGCGTTCTACCATTATTTCGTAGTTTCGGTAGGTAAGCATACCGATTGCACGCGCTGCTTTCAGCCCTGCACTTCCGGCTTTTTCAGATTTATCTAACCAACTGCAGTCCGCTTCTATGGCAAGGCGCTGCGAAGTATGAATAGCTATACCCCAAGCACTCTCTGCCGCTGAGGTGGCCAATAGGAAAAGGTTTTCAATTATCCCGTGTTCCATCACACACCACTCCAATGCCTGGTAACCACCCATACTTCCGCCTACAAGCAGATGAATATTTTCCAGCTTCAGGTGCTTTCGCAAAAGTATATGCGCATGTACCATATCGCGTATAGTTACCAGCGGAAAATTACTGAAGTATGGCTCCTGCGTAAGCGGGTTTATACTTAGCGGCCCCGAAGAGCCATAGCACGAACCCAGGATATTGGCACAAACAATAAAATACTTTTCAGGGTCAAGGGCCAACCCCGCGCCTACCAAACCGTTCCACCAGTCAGTGGCATCAGCATTGGCGGTAAGTGCATGGCAAACCCATACTACATTATCTTTGCTGGCATTTAGTTTACCGTAAGCATGGTAGGCAATGGTAATTTCTGGCAGCGCCTCTCCGCTTTCCAGCCCAAATGCCTGCTTAGAGGTAAAATAGTTAATTCCTGTGCTTTTCATTTGTATGCAAAGAAAGCACATGTTTTATTTACATTCACAACTAACAAACACAATGGAAGCAATAGAACTAAAAAGAGTAAGCGGAGAATATGGTTTCGAGGCTACAGATGAACAGGGAAACATTGCCCGGTTAGACAATAGCCTGAGCTCTGGCGGCAATAATTTTGGTGTGCGGCCCATGCAGTCGCTGCTGATAGCCATGGGTGCATGCAGTGGCATAGATGTGATCTCTATCCTTAAAAAACAGCGCCAGGACCTGCAAGGCTATAGTATGAAAATTGAAGGCGAAAGAGAGAAACAAGAAGACTTTTCGCTGTGGAAAACGGTGCACGTAACCTTTAACCTGACCGGGAACATTGATGCCGACAAAGCAAAAAGAGCCTGCCAGCTGTCTGTAGAAAAATATTGCTCTGTAGCAGAAACACTTCGCCGTGCCGGCTGCACTATTACCTGGGAAGCCAACGTTTCTGAAGTGTAAACAACCTATAAACCGGACTCCAGATTAACAGGTAAACCAACTCCTTAACGCTCTAAAAAAGTATAAAATGGCTTTTGATCCTATAACGCAGGCAATCCGTATCCAGACAGAACGCACCAACCAAATGGAGCACTCCACACCGCTGTTCCTTACAAGCAGCTTTTGTTTTGACGATGCTGAAGAAATGCGTGCCGCGTTTGCCGATGAGTCGGACGACAACATTTACAGCCGTTTTAGCAACCCGAGTGTGCAGGAGTTTGTAGATAAAATGTGTGCCCTGGAAAGTGCAGAGGCAGGCTTTGCCACGGCATCAGGTATGAGCGCAGTGTTTGCCAGCTTTATGGCTTTGCTGAAAGGCGGAGACCATTTGCTGGTATGCAACTCAATATTTGGCAGCACGCACACCGTAATTACAAAATACTTGCCCCGCTACGGCATAACCTATACTTATGTAAGCGCAGAAAAGCCGGAAGAGTGGGAAGCTGCTATCCAGCCAAATACCAAAATGCTTTACCTGGAAACGCCTACCAACCCGGGACTGGATATCATCGATCTGGAATTTGCGTCGGGATTAGCGCAGAAGTATAACCTTATACTTAACGTAGACAATTGCTTTGCCACACCGGTTAACCAGAAGCCACTGGAGTTTGGCGCACACCTCTCTGTGCATTCGGCCACCAAGTGGATAGACGGTCAGGGAAGAGTGCTGGGCGGTGTGGTGGTAGGCAAAAAAGAGCTGATAAAAGAGATTTACCTTTTTAGCAGAAGCACAGGCCCTGCCCTGTCGCCGTTTAATGCGTGGGTGCTGAGCAAAAGCCTGGAAACGCTGGATGTGCGCATGGAGCGCCATGCCTCAAACGCCCTTACCGTAGCAAAAGCACTGGAAGACCATCCGGCCATTACCTGGTTAAAGTACCCCTACCTGCCAAGCCACCCGCAGTACGAAATCGCTAAAAAGCAGATGAAGAATGGCGGCGGCATTGTTTGCTTCGAACTAAAGGGTGGGTTGGATGCCGGACGCGCTTTTCTGAACAGCCTGCAGATGCTGTCGCTAACGGCAAACCTGGGAGACACCAGAAGTATAGCCTCGCACCCGGCCAGTACCACCCACGCCAAACTAACTGAAGAAGAAAGGCAAGCTGTAAACATTACCCCTGGCCTCATCCGGATCTCTGTCGGGTTGGAACATGTAAAGGATGTCCTTAATGATATTGTACAGGCGTTGAACAAGTTATAGTATAACCTAAAACTGGCTTTACAATAGCAAAAACGCACTAAAAAATAAAAAGCAGAAAAAAGCTTGACCTTTATGAAATTACTGCCGTAGATTTGTATCAATAATTTCTTATCCAGAAAGGTGGAGGGACAGGCCCTATGATACCTTGGCAACCTATCAATTTGATAAAGGTGCTAACTCCTGCTCTGCAGCAATGCGGGGAAAGATAAGCAAGACTGAGCAATTACTTTACGTAACATATTCTAGCTCTTCTGACTTATCGGAAGAGCTTTTTTATGCGCTTCCGGTAAAAACTCTGGATAAGTGGTTTCGTGTATTTTTTAACCATTAATATCCAGCGTAAAATGAAAGAAGCAACCAGCATTCTCCACAGCATTCCGGTAGACCCGCAGACAGGCGCCATTGCCGTGCCTATTTTCCAGACCTCCACCTTTGTGCAGGAGGCACCAGGCGTTAACAAAGGATTTGATTATACCCGCTCCAACAATCCCACCCAAAAAATTCTGGAAGACCTGCAAATAGGCATCACAGCAGTACTGCAGCGCACCCAAAAACAAAAAGTATCCGCCTAATTTTAGAAAGTATACAGATGAAAAGAAAAGAACTGAACATAGGTTTATTTGGCTTCGGCTGCGTAGGGTATGGTTTGTTTGAGGTGCTGCACAAAACGCCTGGTCTGAAAACCACGATAAAAAAAATATGTGTAAAGCAGGCAGGCAAAGCCAGACCTATACCCGCTGAAAACTTTACCTTAAACAAATACGACATTCTGGATGACCCAAGTATAAATGTGGTGGTAGAACTGATTGACGATGCAGATGCTGCTTTTGAGATTGTGTCTGAAGCGCTGAAGAAAGGAAAGGCTGTGGTATCTGCTAACAAAAAGATGATCGCGGAGCACTTTAATGAGCTACTTGAGTTACAGCGTTTATACAATGCTCCCCTGCTTTACGAAGCAGCCTGTTGTGCCAGTATCCCCATTATACGCAACCTGGAAGAGTATTACGACACCGACTTGCTGACATCTGTCGAAGGAATTGTAAATGGTTCCTGCAATTACATACTCTCCAGGATCTTCTCAGATAACCTAGACTATACTATTGCCCTGGCAGAAGCCCAGGCGCAGGGCTACGCCGAAAGCGATCCAAGCCTGGATACAGGCGGCTCAGACGCAAAGTATAAACTATTGCTGTTGATCGCACACGCTTTCGGACTAGTGCTTAACCCAGAGGATATATTTACCCTTGGCATAGACAGGATTGGGAATACGGAACTACAGTATGCCCGTGAAAAAGGATACAAGATAAAACTGGTAGCACAGGCTATCAAGAATGCAGACAATTCCATCAGCTTTTTTGTGATTCCAAAGTTTGTGAGTCCGGACTCAAGGCTTTACGCTGTTGATGATGCTTTTAATGGCGTTATTACCCACACCAGCTTTGCCGAAACGCAATTCTTTGTTGGCAAAGGCGCAGGTGCCTACCCAACGGCTTCTGCGGTACTCTCAGACTTATCAGCGCTTACCTATGACTATCGATATGAATATAAAAAACTGCACCAAGTAGATGCTGTTGCTTCCAATGAGGACAGGTTGTTAAGTATACTTCTCACAGGCAGTCATGACCTGTCGTTATACTTCGACCTGTTTAAAAGTATAGAAGAAACCTGTACCAGAAGGGATGGCAGCTATGTAATAGGCACCCTTACGTTGAGCAGCCTGAAACTGCTTATCAAAGAGCCTACTGTATCTGTAGTGCTGCGAAATATAGAAGTGGAAGATAAAGCGGAAGCTACCGCGGTATTTGCAGGAGTTGAGTTGCTTGATACTGTGTTAGGACAGGAAATATAAATTACTTAAAGCTCTGCATGCCATAAATATTTAGTGCCCTCGCTCGCGGGACGTGAGCGAGGGCAAAATAAGAGAATGAAACAACCCCTCCCTTGGGACAATTCCGCCAAAAAAGATACTTTAGATAGGGCACGGGCTGCAAGCCCGCGCCAGCGAAGGAGGGCTAATTTGAGACTCAGCCCAAGCTCAGGATATAGGTTTACCGCGCATTAACAGATACCGACTTCTCCTCATCTTTTCGGGCCATTTGCTGCGAGATGATACTGGCTGCCAGCAATTGCAGGGCGTGGTAAATCATGATGGGGAGAAGTATAATGCCTACTACGTTCGCGTCCGGGAAAAGCACCTTGGACATAACCGTACCATGTACCAGCGATTTTTTGGAGCCGCAGAAGATAGCAGTTACACTGTCGTCGCGGTTAAAGCCCAGCAGCTTGCTTAAAAAGTATATAAGCCCGTACACCAAAAAGAAAAGCGCCAGCATAGTAACGCCAAGTATAAGCAGAGTACTTATACTATAGCCACTAAACATATCGCGGGCAAACGACTCGCAGAAAGAAGTATAAACGATTAACAGAATAATTACCTGGTCAAAAAGGCGCATTTTGCTTTTGTTGTTTTCGGCAAAGTTGCCCCAGAAGCGGTGCAGTACAACGCCAAGTATAACCGGCAACAGCACTTGCAGCACCAGTTTGCCCATAATGCTCCAGATATCGAAGCTTTCGGTGCTGGCCTGCAAAAACAAACCCATCCAGAGCGGGGTGATAAAGATGCCGATAAGACTCGAGATGCTGGCGTTAAAGATAGCTGCCGGAATGTTGCCCCCTGCAATAGACACCATCACTACCGACGAGGAGACTGTTGATGGAAGAGCCGCCAAATAAAAAGTGCCCAGCCAGAGCAGTTCATTTCTGCTGCCCTCAAATAAAGTATGGAATGGCAGCACTAGTAACGGGAAAAGTATAAAGGTGCAGAGTTGCACTACTATGTGCAAGCGCCAGCTGCTCAGCCCAATTCTTAGCTTTTCTGGACTCAGGCGTAAACCATAAAAAAAGAAGATAACCGACACACCATAAGCAGCCAAATCTCCCAGCGACACCGGCTCCCGATCCACACCCAGTTGTGGCCACAGGTACGCCAGCACAATTACAAGGATCAGCGCCAGCAAAAACCAGTCTAAGCCAAAGCGCGAAGCTTTTGCACCTGGTCTTGGCATCAGGGCAATTCCTTTAGGTGTATCCTGGGGCTTAGTCACAGACGATAAGTATAGCTGAAAGTATAAAGCAGCGGCTCCAGAATATACTTCAGGGTCGCTGCAAATGCATTTTTATACTTTAGAAGTCCAGTAAATCAATTGTTTCCAGTTCAAATTCGGTGGTGTCTTCCTCAGCTGCATCCGGGGCGGTAACGATCAGGTCGCGGGCACGCCCGTACAGTTTCACGTTCGGGTAAAGGTTTTCAAATTCTTCCTGTGTTATTAACCCTCTGCGCCGCATAATGCCGCCAATCAACCTATAATAGTAGCCTTTGTGGCTGCGCAGGTTGCCGTAACTGTCAAAAGAAGACCGGTAACGTTTTGGGCTAGGTATTATACTGGTCAGGAAGATGGCTTCATTCAGGTTAAGCTCTGATGGTTCTTTACCAAAGTAAAACCTGGAGGCATCTTTGGCACCATAAACATCCGGCCCCCACTCAATAATGTTAAGGTATACTTCAAACATACGGTTTTTCGACACCAGGTCCAGGTTCTCGATCATCCATACAATGATTGCCTCCTCCACTTTACGGGCCACTGTTTTTTTACGCGACAGAAACACGTTCTTTACCAGCTGCATTGAAATGGTGCTACCGCCACGGGCAAACTCCCCTTCTTCCAGGTTTTTGATAATCGCCTGCCTGAATGCTTCTTCATGGAACCCTTTATGGCTATAATAACCAGCATCCTCAGCTGTAAGTATAGCATTGCGCAGGTGCCGTGATATCTGGTTGATAGGTGCATAAAATGCGTTAGAAGGGCCAACAGTAAATGTACGCACAGGCTTGCCATACTCATAAACAGTGTGTACAAACGAACCGTTTATCTTCTGTAAGTTGGTGTTACCCCACTGTTGTATTTTAAAGTCTTTTGAAGCGTCCAGGTCTGAGTTAAAAACAAGATAATCCAGGCTATCCATGTTCACGTGGAACTTCATTTTATACTTTAGCTCACCAGATGCCTTTATACCGTCCAGGTTTTCGAAAAGGCCGGCTGGCAGTGAACCGAAGAAATCATTGGCAGGCATCCACTCTGTTTTTACTCCAAGGTCATAAATCTTAGACGGTTTATTCTGGTAAGCGGCATATATATTGGCCTTAGCACTGTTTACGCGTACTTCTGTGGCACTATCTACCTCAAACAGATTTTGCCCCAGCGTAACTACATAATCAATCGCGCTTTCCTTTACTAGTATATCCTCGTCGTTAAGCTTGGCATGGTTAAGTATAAGGTTATTTACCATGGCCCGGCCTCTTACTGTCAGCTTTTCATTCCTGTACCGCTTATTGGTCAGGCTCAGGTGCAGGGTGTCGAAGGCTACCTCGCCTTCAAATTTCTTTTTCACGTAAGGCAGGCGAATACCTTTTTCATCAAAGGCATACAGGCTGGCATTAATGTTATAATCTCCGGGATCTATGGTGCCGCGAACACGCAAATTGTTCTGGATAGAATCGGCCAGAATTGACACCTGCGATTCTACATACCCATCGTCAATACGTAGAAACGGCATCCGTACATCTATCATCCGGTTAGGAGACTTATAAGAAGCATTCAGGTTTTTAAAGTCTACCTGGTCGGGCACGTTATCGAAAGCGGTCTCAATTACCCTGTTTAGCAAGGTGCCATAGTTGCGACCTTTGGTAGTATCTACAGGCTGGGCAGTCTCACTTTTTTTAAACAGGAAATCAAAGTTGTTTACATCCCCGTTTTTGCGGGCGGTCAGGTAGCCGTCGCTTACCTCCAGGCGCTTAAACACAATGCGGCCTTTAAAAATAGAACGGAAACTAACGGTTGCATATACGCTGTCGGTGGTAAAAAGCGTATCTAGGCCGTGGGGTACAAACGAGATGTCGTTTAAAACAACTGAATTCCAGTCTACAAACTCGGCGTTGCCTATATTCAGGTCTGCAGGATACTTGTTTTCTACTTTGGTGATAACACGCTCAATGGTATATTGTAAAACTCTGCTCCGGAAGATAAACAGCACTACAATTACCACCAGTAAAAAGGCCAGCAGGCTGCCACCCCAAATGAGTATTTTATTTTTCAATCGTCGGTCCAAAATATTCAGGTGCGAATTAACTAATAAGATTTGTATCTAAAAAAATGAGTGGGCAATAATAATTACTTCATAAACACTTATACGTAACTATATATTGCACTTGTTATTTTAAAGCATCATACGGCAGTTTACAGGTTAAGATTATATTACCCGGGGTTAAAGCGCAATCATTGTGCCAGCAAACAATATTCCCAGCAACTACACATATCAAACACACAGTATATCAACAAGTTATACTTACAAATACGTACAACACCAGACTTTAACAAAAGTAATCCTACTAAAACTACGCTGCTGCATTATTGGCTTACTTTAGCAAACCTGTTTATCTTTGCCTGATAACCTACGCTATCATGAACTTAACAACACTTACTGCTATATCGCCGGTAGACGGCCGCTACCGCCGCAACACCTTTGAGCTTTCCGGCTTTTTTTCTGAGTTTGGCCTGATACGTTACCGTGTGCTTGTAGAGATAGAGTACTTTATTGCGCTATGTGAACTGCCATTACCCCAATTACAGGGCATAGACAAAGGCCTTTACCCAGCTTTGCGCGAAATTTACAACAATTTTACAGAAGCCGACGCCCTGGAGATAAAGGACACGGAGAAAATCACGAACCACGACGTAAAGGCAGTTGAGTACTTCATAAAAAATAAGTTTGACGCACTTAGCCTGGGTGACTATAAAGAGTTCATACATTTCGGCTTAACCTCTCAGGACATCAACAATACAGCTATTCCGCTATCGATGCGCGAGGCTGATGAGCGCATACTGCAGCCGGCTTACCAGCAGTTGCACCAGCGCCTGAGCGAACTGGCCCAGGATTGGAAAGACGTACCCATGCTGGCACACACGCATGGCCAACCAGCCTCTCCTACCCGTTTAGGAAAAGAGTTTAT
The DNA here is from genome assembly GCF_019443125.1 of Pontibacter aydingkolensis. Taxonomy (GTDB): domain Bacteria; phylum Bacteroidota; class Bacteroidia; order Cytophagales; family Hymenobacteraceae; genus Pontibacter; species Pontibacter aydingkolensis. The sequence continues at coordinate 42,346 of NZ_JAHYXK010000019.1, forward strand.
GGTATTTGCCGAGCGTCTGGAGGCACAGATGGACTTACTGCGCCAGGTGCCGTTCTCGGCTAAGTTTGGTGGCGCAACCGGTAATTTTAACGCACACCACATAGCTTACCCAAGTATAAACTGGCCTGAGTTCGGAAACCGGTTTGTGCAGGAGTCGCTGGGGTTGAAGCGTAGCCAGTATACTACCCAGATAGAGCACTACGATAACCTGGCAGCATACTTTGACGGATTAAAGCGCCTGAACACTATTCTGCTGGACTTCTCAAGAGACATCTGGCAATATGTATCCATGGGCTACTTTAAACAGAAGATCAAGGCCGGAGAAGTAGGCTCATCGGCTATGCCGCACAAGGTAAACCCTATTGATTTTGAGAACGCTGAGGGTAACCTGGGCATTGCCAACGCCATTCTGGAGCACCTGTCGGCCAAATTGCCTGTTTCCCGTTTACAGCGCGACCTAACCGACTCTACCGTACTGCGCAGTGTTGGCGTTCCGCTGGCGCATATAATTATTGCCCTGAAGTCGCTGGAGCGTGGCATTGGCAAACTGGAGCTTAACCACGCTGCCCTTAACCAACACCTGGAAGAGAACTGGGCCGTTGTGGCAGAAGGCATCCAAACTGTGCTGCGCCGCGAGGCTTACCCACAGCCCTATGAAGCCCTTAAAGCTTTGACTCGCAAAAATGAAAAAATGACAGAACAGTCTATCCACAGTTTTATAGATACCCTGGATGTAACTGATGCGATTAAAGCCGAACTTAAGCAGATTACGCCATTTAACTACACTGGAGTAGATTTACTGTAGTAAGTATAAAGTAGTATAAATACAGAGGCCCTGCAGTGTAACGATCTGCAGGGCCTCTGTATTTAAAACAGGATTTAATTACAAACTATACTTCGGCTTACAATTTTCCCGTTTGTAATCGTCATCTCGTTACCGTCAGCATCATACAAAGTACAGTTAAACTCAGCCGTTACCAGCATCTCCGATCTATTATCCATTTTGTTCTCCTCTATGCTGGTTACTGTAAAACTATTGTTGCTATGGTCCGCTGACCTAAGATCGGTACGCCATACTTTACCATAGATATCAGTATACCTGATTATTACCCCATCTACTGTTATCTGGTCAGATGACGTTGTTTCTTTTCTGTAAGCATAAGCTCCCTCCTGCAGCATGGCTTTGCTTTGCGTGCAACTGGAAGCGCAGGAAGTTTGCTGTTTTACAAAAGAAATCTCCAGCGACTTTTTGGTGTCATTAGTCTTGGTAAGCAGCATGTTCTGGGATTCTACGCAGCCTAGCGTATTGGCTGTGGTGTATACAGTCGCCTTGCTTTCATAGCCGTCCTTTCCTTCAGGTAGCAGCATAGACTTTCCGTCCATATCGGCCTCAAAGTACAGCTCTCTGGTTAGCTTTACATCTTCTTTATCGCAACTGCTAAGGGCAAGTATACAGCAACAGGATAACAGGGCGGCAATCACTGGTTTTGTTTTCATGGCTTTGTTTTGGTTTAAGTTCGTTAACAAAATTCAAAACGCTGCAACCTTCTATAATATTATACTTTTGCTATGTTTTAGCGGTATATTTTGTAACAGTAAAATGAACGATAGCTGCAGCAAAATGCAATTCAGAAACCTTGTAGCTTAGAAAAATCACTCCAAAGTATATTTATTTCTCAGTTTATCGTTCAATACCTATCGTTAGGTGTGCCTGGCAAGTAAAGAAACTAAAACGAAACACCGGCAAATGAACGAAGACAAATATCTGCCCTATGCCAGTTTGCTTTTGAGGTTGGCACTGGCTGTAACGCTACTATCAGCAGTGGCTGACCGATTTGGATTCTGGGGCGACCCCGGCGATAAGAATGTAGCCTGGGGCAGCTGGCTCCGGTTTGTGGAGCACATGCAAACACTTGTGCCATTTGGCTCCCGGGAAACGGCAGACAAATTTGCGATGGTAGTAACCGTGTTTCAGATAGCTTTTGCTCTGATGCTTTTGTTCGGGATTAAAATACGCTGGGCTGCTATTGGCACTGGCATGCTTTTTTTCCTTTTTGCAGTGGCCATGTCTATCGCTTATGGTATAAAAGCACCTCTCGATGCATCCGTATTGGTAGGTATGGCAGCAAGCTTTTTACTCGCCTGCATCCCGATATACAGATGGACACCGCATGGCATTAAGAAGAAAACAGTTTACCGCCCTTACTAATGCTGCTCTACTGCTTGCCTTACCAGGTCGTTCTGTAAAAAGTACTCCAGTGTAAATCGTGCTTCTGTAAGCTTGGATGTATTTGCCACAGTGCGTTTCTCTACTTCAAAATCTCCTTCGTTAAAGGGCTTAAAGAAAAACTCATTCCCTAAAGTATATGGCAGCTGCTCATACTTTTCACCGGCTGCTGCGGCCATTTCCGTCATCGTATAATCCCGTGGACCCAATAAAACTTCAATAGATTTACCATTAAACGACTGGTGTAACAGGTGCTGGGCAGCCACACCCGCCACTTCGTAAGACGAGATATAGGGCAGTAACAAATCAGGTGCATAAGGTGTGTGCAGCCCCCAGTTCAGGTTCTCGAAAAAGTTTGCGCAGCGCAGGTGCTTGATGTGCACTCCTTCCAATTTGTTCAGTTCCTGTTCCAAAGCAACCAGCCTTGTGGGTACCCCCGATTTACATACTACACTATTGCTGATATTTACAATGTGTGTAACCGGGCTGTCTTTTAACAATTTACCCAAACGTGCTGCAGTAGCCACTGGGTTTGCCAGGTGCTCGTCAGGCACGGTTAAGAAGAGGCTGGTAGTGTTAGCAAAGGCCTGCTGCAGAAAAGTATCGTCTCCGAAGTCGCCTTCCAGTATGGTGGCCCTACCTTCAAACTGTTGCAATCGCGCGCGGCTCCGGCCTGCTACTGCCACTGTGGCGCCGGTTGCCAGTAACTCGTTGGCTATTTTACCCCCGATATTGCCAGCCGCGCCCAGCACAAGTATACTATCTTTCTTCATAGGTTTATTTTGTAGCTAATGTGTATCAGGCAACAAAAGAAAACAATTCTACTAAAAGCTAATATGATAGCAGACATAACGCTGCATTAAACCGACATATAACCGATTTTAAAGTAAAGATAGCTACCAGGGCAAGCCGTTCAGGTCTATAGACTCAGGCTTTATAAATGGCTGCTCTTCTGATGAGAGCAGCATTACATTAGAATCGTATAGTTGTCTGCCAGTAGGTTGGTCGTAGTAAAGCGTGGGGTGTACTTTGTACCAGCCAAGCCGGGTATAGAAAGGCAACAAGGCATCTGCACAAAGTAATAAGCCATACTTGCAGCCTAAGTCGTTAAAAAGATACTGCTCTGTTGCTCTAAGTATCTCAGATGCAAAGCCCCTCCCCCTGAACTCTTCTGGTGTGATTACATTGTTTACTCCGGCAACTTTATACTTTTTGCCATCTATACTTACATCGCGCAGCACTACATTATAGAAAGTTGCCACCCTACCGTTTTCATACTTTATAAAAGTCCAGTCGGGTTGTGCCCAGGTATGGTTCTGCACAAAAGGTACGTGGCCAAATGCGGCATGAATGCACTGTTGCAACTCATCAGCATCAGCAGGGCTAAGGTTGCTGTATTTTATACTTTTGATCACAGTTTTATTTGAAGTTTGCTTCTCAAGCCAAAGCTATGACGTACTAAAGTTAAAGCTAATTTACTTCAAAAGTATGCGTGCTGTATATTGGTATTCCTTTTTTAGAGATGCCTTGTAGTATGATTATATACTTACCTGCTATGTCAGAAGTATAAAACTGTAACCCGGCTTTACCCTTTGCAGTGGTGTTCACATTCGGTGCCCAGTATAGCAGATTGCGGAAGTCGGCAAGGCGGCTTCGTTTTTGTTCTTCTGTTTCATAAGTGGGCGCGTAAAATTCCCTTTCCCGTTGTAAACCTTCATAAGACTGTAACAGAGAGCGGGGGTCCAGTTCAAACCCTGCCAGGTCTCCCTGGTAGGTTGTATAACTCACAAGGCCATCGAATACCAGCGGGCCGTTAAAAAACCTGCTGGTAGTTACATCCAACTTATTTACCTTAAGCGGGTCAAATGCCATTATCTTATCAATATCAAAAACTGGCACTCCGTCTAACAGCACCATCGGGTTATCCTGAAAAATAGACTTGTTTGGCCTGTCTAGTACCATAAAGTGAAACTTGCCTCTTCGCTTCCGCACATGAACCCCCGGCACATACTCACGCATTACTTCCTCCATTACCTTAAAGCGCTTGTAGTCATCAAGCAGGTACTGGTCTGATGGAAGGCCGTAAAAGGCTGTGCTGTCTATGCCTGCCGGCCTGAACCTGTTATGGTAATTACCAAAGTAGGCATGTTGCACTTGGGTCTGCACGTGGCGCAGGGTAACATCCTGGTGCAGCTTTTCAGAAAGCCCGAAAGCAGGAAGTGTGTTTGTGCTATACTTATCTGAGAAAGGGTTAAATATCTCGAAGTGGTAGGTGCTGTCCTTTGCAAAGTTGCTCTGCACTATTATATCCTTCTGCCCAAAAAAGTCCTTTAATTCAAACCGCACCAAACCATTTGCATCGCTTACACCATTTTGTAAGCGAATATGTTTGCCCGGCGAAGACAGATAGGTAGTAATACCCGGAGCTGGTGCACCATTGGAAACATGAGTAACCTTACCGTTTATTAAATGCCCATTATACTCAGGCACATATTGGTAGGCAACAGGTTCTTTGTCTAAGATATCCTCCCACTTAAAGCGGCTCCAGCCATGTGTGAGCATCAGGTTATCCATGGCTTGGGTATCTGCGGCACCCACTCCGGTAAAATAGTAGTCGGGGTTCTCAATCTCTCCTTTAAGATCTGATGTAAGCCTCAGGTAGCTTTCTATATTATTGGTAAGGCCTGTCTGCAGCGAATCCAGTTGGTATACCGCCATGGATAAAAATGCAGGTGCAACATCCCCTGTTTTAGTCTTACCCACTATTTCGAGGTTAATTTTTTCACGGGTGCCATACTGTTGCTTGTCTGCTTTAATTTCGAACTGTAAAGGCTGGCTCGGGCGCTTAAAGTATAATCTTTCACAGATTGGCTGCTTTTGAGCGTTAAAAACTGTAAAATGAGTAATGCCATCTGCCAGCACTTTCTCATCAACCAGAAAAACAGCCGCTCCCTGATTTAGAGTTGCTGCTTCCGACACTGCTATCATACGCCTGGTGTGGCCAAGCAGGTATAGTTGCTCGGCCTGTTTTCCGGGCTGGTTAACAGTTATCTTTATTTGCCCGTTACCTGTGTGCTCTAAGTGTAATGCATAGCCCTGATCGTAGACTTTTGGAAGTGGTTGTACAACGCTTCGGTTATCTGCCAGTTTAAGGGTAGCTGTATATTTCTCCCCCTGGGCCGGAACAAAGGTAAAATGCCCCGCACCAAACTTATACGGTTTAAAAGCAGCAACTTTATTACCATGCTGGTCATGTAGTTCACCCGAAAAATCTACGCCCTTACCTGTAGTTTGATCTACAGTTTTGAAGGCTACTGTGTTAGTAACTCCGGCCACCATGTTTCCGCCTTCCGGGAAAAACTGAATAGCATAAGTAGTTGGTTTAGGTGCTGCTTCCTGGTCCAGGCTTTTAAAAGTGTTAACGATAGTTACCGGCTGTTCGAAGAAAAGCTCAGGGCCATAGTTCTTCATTAAGTTAGTATAAGCCCTTACCGTATAATTACCTGAATTAAGTGTAGCGGGTATTGCAAAAGAGCCATTGCCTGTACCTCCTTTCAAGGCAAATTTTGTTTGCAATACTGGCTTTTGGGCTACATCTAACACTTCGATATAGGCTATTTTACTGATGTCCAGAAGTTGGTGAAGCGTTGCATCTACATTGTATAGTTTAAACCACATGGTTTCTCCGCAGGCATAAACCGGCCTGTCGAGGTGAAGAAACATTTTTTCCTGTAATGTATTCTTCCTGTGCAGGTCAAAATTCTGTTCTATACTTTTAAAAGCATCGGTTTGAGCAGTGGCCTGCCCTGCACTGCCGATACAAAGTATAAAACAAAGTATAGCCTGCAGATAAGCTTTAGCCATGTTTAAAGATCGTAAGAAAGTATATTGGTTCTTTAACACTTTGGTTTGATAGTTTATATTCCGCATTATTCCCAGTAATCAGGCTTTACATTTGTGCCCCTTACAGTGCAGTCTACACACGCCCTGGAGGCGTACACATACCCTATCGGGAACATACCGCCACTAGGAGGATATACTTCGCTTACAGGCATGTTGTATCCACCCTTAAAGTAGTCAACAATATTACCCTGCGACAGGAGCATCGTATCAGCGATACAGGTAGGGTTAAACAGACGCCATTCTCTCGGAAGATCTTTGCTTTCCAGGAAAATCCGTTTTTCCTGCATCGTAGAGGCTGATAAAAATCCTATAACTGGCTCCTCCGGGTTGGTGGTACAGCGTATGTTACTTGTTAGTTGTGAAGGTAACGGGTCGAACAGTGTACCAATGCTCTCTGTGTTCTTCTTTAGTATTTCCCAGTACTCATAAGCCTGACGGGAAAGCGCATACTGCTTTACCAGCAGGCTATACTTTATGGCTACTCTTTCTGAGTTATAGGGCAAAGCAAGTAATTTATAGTTGCTGATCACATCTTTGCTCAACCTCGCAGAGTTACTGAGCTCTATGGTAGTAGACCGTTCTGTTCTCCAGCAATTACTGATCTCCTCATCCCGGTCATCGCGGATACGTATAGCACCGTTCTCATACTTAAATATGGTTGGAAATGCAGGTCTGAAGTGCCAGGTATCTTCAAACTCCCATCTGTAATAGCGGGTATCATTTTTCGGATCATGGGTACTTACAAAAAACTGTACTTCATTGTCTACCGCCTTCCAGGTAACTTCGTCGATGGCAGGTGTCTGTTTTACTTCGATAAAGTCAGATACATACTCTTTGTTATCCCTGGTTTTGATAAACAGCCTGTATTTAACTGCTGGGTTAAGAGTTAAACTGCCGATGGTATAATTTCCACCACCAATATCCTGCAGCCTGTAGTTTTCTCCGTTTTCTGCCTCAATTTTAACTACTGCACCTGTCTCTGCAGGGGGCGTACTTTCATCGGACAGGTTCTGCGTGCGGAGTAACTGTATGGTTGTAGGGCCATTGCTATTAATAAAGCCATTTACTACCAGAAAGCTGTTTGGAGCCTCCATCACTTTAGGAGAATAAGGCTCTACACAGCTGCTAACCAACAGCATCAAAAACCAACCAAGGGTAACTCTCCAATTCTTGATCTTCATATGCTTAAAACTTAAAATTATAGGTTACAGTAGGTATAGGCTGCCCGAATATCGACATCTTATATCCTCTGATTCTACCGTGCTCTGATTTAAAATAAATGGAATAAGGATTCTTTCGCCCTGTCAGGTTATACACTGCCAGGGTCCAGGAACTGTGTGCAAGCTTTTTGATCTTGTGGTTGCCTTCAATATTCATGGCAAAATCTACGCGGTAATAATCGGGTATGCGGTACTGGTTTCTGTCTGAGTACAGAATACGCTGGGTGCCTCCGTCATAGTACTTGGCCAGCGGCAGGGTAATTGGCCGTCCGGTATTGTATGTAAAGTTAAGGGAGGTGCTAAAGCGCTGGCTAAAGCGGTAGTTACTGATAAGTGTAAAATCATGAGGCTTATCAAAATTGCCCGGATAGTATTCGCCCCTGTTTATGATCTCAGACGTGGTTGGGTCGTTTACCCTAACCAGCGTGCGGGAGTAAGTATAGCTTACCCAGCCGTTAAGCTTACCGGTTGCTTTCTTCAGCATCAGCTCCACACCATATGCCTTTCCTTCAGCATTGGCCACATCGGTTTCAATGTGGTGGTTCATAATGATAGAGGCACCGCTTCTATAATCCAGGAAATCCTGCATCCATTTATAGTAAATCTCTCCCGAGAACTCGATGGTGTTGGCCCTGAAGTTTCTGTAATACCCTAGTGCCACCTGGTCTCCTACCTGCGGCTTTATATTGCTGTCGCTAAGTTTCCAGGTATCGGTAGGCGACATAGACGCTGTGTTAGAGAGCATGTGCACGTACTGGCGCAGCCTGTTGTAGCTGATTTTGACAGATGAATTATCGCCTAAGCCATACCTTGCCGAAAGCCTGAACTCAGGGCCATGGTATGTAGCAATTGTTTTGCCGGCACCGAAAGACACGGTATCCATGATGGTGCTTTCCGTTTTAGGCACACCAGGCAAATAGGTAAACACATCTCGTGCACCTAAAGCATTAAATACCGAGTAACGAAGGCCTGCAGATACTGAGAGCCGCGGACTCAAATCTATACGGTCTGAGATAAACACGGCACTTTCAACTGCTCGCTCCTGCTGCAACTTATCCTCAGTTATCAATGACTCACTGCTATGGGGTGTTAAACTTCCAGGCGATACGTTATAAAGTATAGAACTGGCCCCGAAATCTACTGTATGCTTTGAGTTTGGAAAGTAGTTAAAATCTGCCTGTATGCCTGTTTGATCAATGCCAAAAGCCAACGTTGCGGCATTTACAGCATTTCCTTCGTTAGATATATCGTAACTGTAATGGCTGTGAGTGCCCGTAAGAACACCGTATAATTTGTTATGGAAAACATGTTTCCATTTTAGGCTGGCGTTCTGGTTTTTAAATCTGTACAGCGTATCTGCGGCCAGTTTGAATCTATCCTTGCTCAGGTAACCAGTAAAGTATAAACTGTTTTTCTCGTTTACTTCGTGGCTGATGTGGGCATTTACATCATAAAATGATGCCTCGCTGTTTTTAAACGAATCGTTTGGCAACTGCTTTAGTACCCAGTCCGAGTAAGTGGTTCGGCCACCGATCAGAAAAGAGGTTTTATCTTTTACAATGGGGCCTTCGAGGGTGAGTCTGCTGGTAAGCAGGCCTATGCCGCCAGAACCGGCAAACTGCTTCTTGTTACCTTCCCGAGTCGATACTTCTAATACCGACGACAAGCGTCCGCCATATCGGGCAGGTATAGCACTTTTATACAACTCTACCGACTTTAAAACATCAGGGTTAAAAGCAGAGAAAAAGCCAAATAAGTGCGATGGGTTATAGATGGTGGCATCGTTAAGCAGGATAAGGTTCTGGTCTGTAGAGCCGCCGCGCACGTTCATGCCTGTACTACCCTCTCCCACTGATTTTACACCCGGCAATGTTAGCACCACTCTCAGAATGTCGGTTTCGCCGAAGGCAGTTGGCACCTGCTTTATAGTTCTGATGTCGAGGCGTTCCATGCCCATCTGCAACCCGGAAACATTACGGTCTTTCTCTGCTTCTACCAGTACCTCTTTCAGCGATCTAACATCTTCTTTTACTTCAATATCAAGCTTACCGTCTCCGTTAAGTATGATCTGGCGCCTGGAGTTCTTTAAACCTACACCACGTATCTTTAACTCGTGCCTCCCGGTAGGTAAGGTAAGAGAATAATACCCGTATTGGTCAGATGCTGTTCCTACAGTTGGAGAGTCGATATAAATATAGGCACCTATAATAGCCTCCCCTGTTCTGGCATCGCGCAGCGTACCTGCCAGGTTTGCCTTACCTGTTTTGCTACTGCCCTGTGTACCAATTTCATATAACTTGATCTCTGAAGCAGCTTTTTTTTGTGGTTCTTCACGGGTTATAAATGGCTCTGCAGTAAACTGATCCGGACTAGGGTTTGTACTGTTCCCTTTGTAGAATCCAGCAGGCAAACTCGTTAAGATAGGACGCTTTTTTGTAATAAATACCTGTTTCTGCTCCCCGTAAATGGCAAAATGCAGCCCGGTACCTTGCAGTGCCTGCGTAAGCACCTGGCTCAATGGCTTTGCTTCGGCCTGCAGGTTTATGAGCACAGTGTCTACGGAAGCTGGATCAAAGTAAAAAGTATAGGGCACTTTAGTTTCCAGCTCCTGAACGAAGCTCTGAAACGGCATATTGTTATAATTCCCTGTAACGAGGGGATCATTGGCAATCTGCGCAGAGCTGGCGGCTACAGAGCAGGAAAGCAGCAGGATGAGAAGAATAAGATTTCGGTAAAGGTTGGCCATATGGTTGATTAAGCGGCAGACTGGAAAATAATGGAATTGAAAGTAGCTGATATCCGCAGTACATTAATTCTTTAGAGCATCGTACTGTTGGGCAATTTTCAGAATAGCTTCTTCGCGCCGGCTCCTGAATTTGAGTTTGTTCGCTCTGGCAAATTTGCTCAGGTTCTTTTTCTCGTCGTTTAGTACTTTTAAAACAGAGCTTTTAGAGCCAACCTGCTGATAAGTACCATCCTTCCATAAATAGAATTTATCTTCTATAGTATACTTTCCTTCCCTGCCGTCAGCAGAAAGCCGTTCCTGATAGTTCTTCTCACGGCGGGCAAAAACTTTTATGCTGCCGTTGTAGAGCATGTCGTAAAAGCCGGGTTGCATTTGAGTACCGGCAGCACTATCTGCATCAAAACGTACAAAAGTATGGCCTCTTAACTTAAAGGAATTTACTTTCTGCTTTACCAGTTTCTGAGAGTAGCTACTACCCGGATGCAAAGTAACAAGTTCATCAATCAGAATATCGTAGAGTATAGGTATCTCTTCAAACCAGGCTCCATCATAGAGCACACTGCCATTCTGAAATGTTTTCTCCTGAAAGAATTGATGTCCTTCTGCGTATGACTTGGCAGGTACATAATATTCAGTACCATTATAAAGAAGTGCATGTGCGCCTATGGTGCTTCTGTAAGTTTGAACAGCATTTGCCACGCTATGCTGCACAAAGCTTGTATCAGGAGTTGCAACCTGAGCTATGAGAGCAGAAGGGAGAAAAAAGGCAATAAAAAGGTATAGATAGAGTAGTAAACCCTGTCGCATAAGCAGATGATAGAAAGTAGATAGTAGTTAAAGCGGCTGTATTAAAAGCCTAATATAAGAGAGTTTAATGTTATAACAAGCAATGCTTCTTAATTATTTACAGTGCGTCCTCACCATCTTTATATACAGGCTGAATGAGTTGTTATTATATGAAGGCTGTCCCGGTATAGTTTATACTTTGGCCACTAAGTATAAACTATACTTTCTCGGCAAGTTCCCAGATAGCTTGCACAAATCGCTGCCAGCTAAAGCGCTTTTTATACTTTGTGATGTTTTGGATAAGTACAGGCGCATCTCCGGAAGTATAAAACCGAAATATGGCATCGGCAATGGCTTTAGGCTCAGGCGCGGTTACGTATCCTACTTCTCTATCAGGGACAAGTTCTGCTAATCCTCCAACCTTGGTTACCACCATTGGCTTATCAAAATGGTAGGCTACTTGCGTAACACCACTCTGTGTGGCGTGCTTGTAGGGCTGCACCACCAGGTCGGCAGCACAGAAGTAATGGCGTACTTCGGAGTTAGGGATAAAATCCGTTCTGAGCACTAGCTTTTCCTGCAGGTTCAGTTCCGCAATCAGTTGTTGGTAAGGAGTGGCATCCTCGTAGAACTCTCCTGCTACAATCAACCTTAGGTTCGGGAGAAATTTTAACTGTCCATCGTCCAGCGCCTTCAGTAGTATGTCCAAGCCTTTATAAGCCCTGATAAAACCGAAGAAAAGAATGTAATTGTACTTAGAGTCTAAGCCAAGCGCTTCACAGGCTTCTTCTTTAGTCTCTGCGGCTCCAAAATTATCATAGAGCGGGTGCGGCAAGTATACACTCGGCTTCTTTGGTTCGAATTGCTCCAAATCCTGCTGCACCGAACGCGACATGGTTATGAACCCGTGGCAAGCTTTCAGGAAATACTTTGTGAAAGGAATATCGCCGGGACGTTTTTCATGGGGCACTACATTATCGGTAATGGCCAATATGCGGCTATACTTGTTTCTGCGGATAATGCGGGCAATGGTACCCAAGCATGGCCCCATAAACGGCAACCAATACCGGAAAACAACAAGATCAGGCTTTTGCTTTTGTATGTATTGGCCGGTTTTCCACCAGCTGATAGGGTTAATAGAGTTAATAAGTACTTTTATACTTAAACCCTCCGGTGCAGGCTCGTCAGAATACTGGCTTTTGCCCGGAAACAGGAAAGTGGGGTATTGTAAACTAAACGTAACAATCTCTACATCATCACCAGCCTCTTGAAAGGCAAGTGCCAGGCGTTCGTTAAAGGTAGCCATACCTCCGCCGCGCAACGGGTGCGCCGGGCCAACGATAACTACCTTACTGGCCATTATTTCTTTAAGGCTCCTACTTTATCCCGGATCAGGTACTCATTCCGCTTGTTAGAACCAAGGGATATCATCTCAGCAAGGAAACCAGCCAGAAACAGCTGTACACCAAGTATAACAGCCACCAATGCCAGAAAGAATAGCGGCTGGTCCACTATGTCGCGTGCACGTCCGTTAGTATATAACCCGAAAAGTTTCTGGGCAATCAGCCATACTGTAATGCCTAAACCAACTACAAACATTAAAGTACCCATGGTACCGAAGAAGTGCATTGGGCGTTTTTTAAAGCGGCTGACAAATGTAATAGAAAGCAGGTCCAGGAAACCGTATACAAAGCGCTCCAGGCCAAACTTAGTTACACCATACTTACGTTCCTGGTGCTGTACAGGCTTCTCTGCTATTTTGGTAAAGCCATTCCATTTGGCAATAACAGGAATGTAGCGGTGCATCTCGCCATGTACTTCTATGGTTTTAACAACCAGTTGCCTGTAGGCTTTAAGGCCGCAGTTAAAATCGTGCAGCTGTATCCCAGAAAGCTTTCGGGTAGCGGCATTAAATAACTTGGTAGGTATTGTTTTACTGAGTGGGTCGAAGCGTTTCTTTTTCCAACCGCTAACCAGGTCATACTTCTGGTTTTTGATCATGTCGTACAGGGCCGGTATTTCCTCGGGACTATCCTGCAGGTCGGCATCCATAGTAATAACCACTTCGCCGGAGCAGCGCTTAAAGCCCTCGTTCAAGGCAGCAGACTTACCATAGTTGCGATTAAAGCTAATGCCTTTTACAGCATTATCCTCCGCACCCAACTGGTTGATCACCTCCCAGGAGTGGTCGGTGCTACCATCGTCAACAAGTATAACTTCATAAGAAAACTCGTGCGCATGCATCACACGTTTGATCCAGCGCACGAGTTCAGGTAACGATTCCTCTTCGTTAAAAAGAGGAACTACTACCGAGATATCATAAGGGTATTGCATTTTTATTCAAACTCCGGTCTGCTGTTTTTCATAATGGCAGAAATAATCAGCGACAGTATAAATCCTAAGATCAAAGTTATAACGGCTGCACCAAGAATCATAGTAACGGGTCCCTGAAAGTTCTCTGCCATTTTCATGCCTGCATCAATCTGCTCGTCTGATAAGCCTTGTTGTATCATCTGCTCACGCTGTTTCTCCATCATACGGCTCATATACTCTGTATCTACAAACTCAGTATAGATCCAGGTAAATAATCCTGACAACAGACCAAAAAGAATAGATACGATTGAACCTATACCCAGCCCTTGCCCATAAGACATGTAGCCGTGGTTTTCAGACTTGTACTGCTTCATAGCAAGTACGATACCTGCGATAAGTATAAGGTATGCCAGACTGCTCAGAATGCGGTTGTCACCTAAGTCTGTAACCATAATAATAAGAGAGTACACTACTCCTACTAAAGCAGTAAGAAAGCCATATTTTACGGCTACAGAGGTAACAGAGGCTTGTGGTTGAGTTTCGATCATAAAGGTTAGTGTTAGTTATGTATAAATTATTTACGGAAGAAAACTGCCGCTACTAACGAGAATACCCCACCCACCAGAATCCTCCTCAAAAAATCATCAGCAGCTAACATACTTGGTGTTAACGTATCGATTGCCTTATACCCTGTCTCAAAATTCTCCTTACCTATCAGCTTAATCTGCTCTTCTCTTGTTTCTTCCAGTAGCATCTTCATTTCGGCAATGTGGTTCTGCAGAATTTCTGGCCCGGCAAAGCTTACAAACAAAAACACTAGCATAGCAGCACTTAAAGCTGTGTAAAAAGATACTGAAAGCCCAACTCTAAAACCACGCCCAAAACCAATCTCACCTTCATGGAAAAGCTTGAAATAACGTATTGCTAGAAAAATAAAGATAGGTATAGGCAGGTATGTGATGCGGCCCATATCGCCAAATGGGTTTGTTCCGGCAAAATATAAAACCATTACCAGCACAAAACACACTACCCCACACAACACGCCATAGCGCACACCTACTCTTATTATAGTCTGATTGAACATAATGGCTTTCTGCTGCTTTACTCTAACAGCATTTAAATATAAGTATAAATATATTAAAAATGACTAATGGAGCACTATCTGCCCCTTATGAACTATGCCTACTACCCTACCTTTTAACTCTTTGCCATAGAAAGGTGAATTTTTACTTTTAGATAAAGTATCGGTTTCCGTTGGTACCCAGGTCGCATTTGGCTGGAACAACGTTAAATTAGCCACCTCTCCTTCTTCTACTTTTGGTGTATTATGGCCGAGTATGGCGCGTGGGCCTGTTACAAACTTGTCTATCAGCTGCTCTGTTGCCAGCACCCCTGCCAAGGCAGTATTGGCTGCTGCAAAAGCTGTTTCAAGGTTTATGATACCGAAGTCTGCCAAATCAAACTCCAGCTTTTTTGCTTCTGTATCGTGTGGCAGGTGCGCCGATACCAGTGCATCTATAGTGCCATCTGCCAGTCCCTGCTTTATAGCTTCTACATCGGATTGGCTCCTGAAAGGTGGTGCCACTTTGTAGTTTGTATCGAACAGGCCGATGGTCTCGTCTATAAAACTAATCTGATAGCTGGCCACATCACAAGTAACCTGCAGCCCTTGCGCCTTGGCATTTCTAATGGCCTCTATGGCTGCAGCAGTAGAAACCAAAGAGAAATGCATTTTACCGCCTGCATAGCCAAGCAACTGCAGATCGCGGGTTACGGCAACCTCTTCTGACAACGATGGTATACCTTTCATACCAAGTTGGGTGCTGGTAATTCCTTCGTGCATTTGCCCATGCTCTGATAAGCGTACATTTTCAGGCTTGTTCATCAGCAAACCGTTAAACAGCTGTACATACTGTAAGGCTTTAAGTATAACATCAGCTCCCTGTATCGGTTTTATACCATCCGAGAAAGCTACTGCGCCAGCCTGGTGAAGATCTATCATCTCCGTAAGATCCTTACCTGCTGTATCCACAGTTGCTGCCGCAATGGGGTGCAGTGTAACGGGTAAGTTTGCTGAGTGGTTTTTGAGGTAATTAACAGCCCCTTTTGTCTGGATGACTGGATCAGTGTTAGGCAGGCATAGTACTTCTGTAAAACCGCCTTTGCTTGCCGCTGCTGCTATACTTTGAATGTCTTCTTTGTACTCATGGCCCGGTTCACCAACATAGGCATGCATATCCATCCAGCCACAAGACACGCTTAAGCCGTCTGTTGCTACAATTTTATCAGCTTCTGGCTCATCAGCACCAATGTAGGTAATGATACCATTATCGATAAGTATATTATGCTGCTGTAAATGAAATTTGGATTGCGGGCTGTAGATTGTTGCTGCTTGGAGAAGTACTTTCATGTTAGAGGAGTCTAATAAGTGCTATTTCGGCCATCAGGAAAAACAGACACAATATTAGGCAATATTTCCAAAGCTTCACGCCAAAATATCTTTTTTCGAACTCACCCTTCACAGAAAACGCATCACCGTAGTTGTAAACATGCACATTATTTCTATCTCCTATCAGGGCACGAAGCTCATCGGGGGTATATTGGTCTAACTGAGATTCACTTTTGCTATAGTTAAAAGCAAGTGTAGCAAGGTCCTGATTTTGTAGCTTTAAAGTATAAAATCCAGCTTTATTCATCTCGGCTGGTATGTTAAAATATAAGCTTCCGCCCCGAACTTGCTGTTCTGGAATAAAAGACACACTATCTTGCTGCAATTCGTAAACACCTTCTTTTGCAGTAGTACTCTTTAGAGGAATTCGTATAGTGCCATCTTGTAAAGTATAAGCCAGCGCCTGTTCCTGCTTGTAACCAGATATAGCTAACTTATACATCACCGGAACAAACAAAGCATGGTTAACTAACCCATTATATTCCTCCAGGAGAGGCGCAGCCATTAAGTAAACCCTACCATTTCCTCTGTCAAACCGCGACAGGTAAGGTGCACCACCCCTGAATTTCAGAATGTCCTCCGACGACTTGGACCATACCAACTGACGATTAGCAACTGGCATTGTCATCTTGGCATCGTAGCCCGAAAATATACTTTTAAAAAAAGGATTATTAGGATCAGGAGCCGTTAAAACTGTTTTGGTAGACTGATTAGAAGCACCAGAAAAATTTGCAGAAATATTTAATGCTTGAAATAGATTACTATAACCATTCTTGGCTGGACTGGCGCCGGGACTTAGCATAACTGTACCCCCTGCTTTTATATAGTTTGCTATAGTTGCAGCCAAAGACGCCGATAAGTCATTTAGGCTGTTAAGTATAACTACATCGCTTGCAGCTATTTTAGCGTAATCGAGATTTCCGGAAGTATAAGTATTAAACTTAAATATAGGTTCGCTACTGAACAAGCGTTGCAACGGACTTGTTTTATTCTCTGTAATTTCAGAAATGATTATACTTGACGATGGACTTAGTGTAAAGTAATACGTATTATCAAAATCTACTGGAAAATCATCTACCTGAATATAAGCCTGCTGTGACAAATTGTCTCTTATCGTAAAATTTAATACAGCTTCTGTAGTCTGTTGCGCAGGCAAATCTATACTTAATGCAGCAACTTGGCTATTCTGCACAAAAAGTTTAACTGGAACATCATCTAAAGAAACAGAACCGGTGTTTCTAATCTTTACATGCAATAAATTGTCAGAGTTACTTCTTATAAACTCATCTTCTAGGTACACAGAATCTATAGCTACATTTGAATTTCCAGCCGAAGCAATGGGTACAACATGCACTTGCGTTAAAGAATCGTATCGCTGCAAAGCTGAAGGATTAAATGACTGTTTCTGATAGTCAGACAGAATAAAAACATGGGAAGGCTTAAACAACGCACTTGTAATGGAAGGGAAATCTGAAGCAGCGTAATCTAGTTCCTCAAGATTAATCTTTGCATCAGTTGCATTTAAAGGTCTACTGCGACCATAATGTTTTCCAGATATAACAGAAAAAGCGGTTGTGGCTGGGAATAGATTAACTATTGACTTAGCTCTTTCAACAGTGCCAGTCAAAACAGAATAATCCTTCTCAACCTGTAAATTTTGTGCACTAAAGGAATTGTCAACCAATATAGCCACATCAGAATTATCAGTTTGGAGAATTTGATTAGATGCCGGAAGGAAAGGTTGCGCAAAGGCAAGTACCAAGAAAGAAATAAACAGTATACGGCATATCAGAATCAAAATTTCCTTAAGCGTCTTCTGACTGGAGGTAATGTCTTTGGATACCTGTATAAACTTAATGTTACTGAAAATTACTCGCTTAGCCCTTCTCAACTGAATTAAGTGCAGAATAATCGGAACAGCAATAGCTGCAAGCGCAAATAAGAAAGAGGGATAGACAAAAGCCATAGTACAAGTTAAAGAGGATATAGGCCAAAAGCAACAGCATAACCTGCTTCTATACTTTAGAACCTCAACTATGGTTAACGAAAAGAGATGCAGTATTAATATAAAAAGGCTAGAGAAGAGAAATTCCAACTCTAATATGACGAATTTAGATTCACGGTCTTTTGCTGACGCCCCCGGCTGTACAACAGGTGATGTGTGCCGGTATCTTTTTTTTTGTTGGTCAAAAAAAAACCGGGGCAGCGTCCTTATGGGATGCTGCCCCGGTGTTGGGGTTGGCGGCCACCTACTCTCCCGGGTGTGACCCCAGTACCATCGGCGCGTCCGGGCTTAACTTCTCTGTT
>NZ_JAHYXK010000002.1 GCF_019443125.1 Pontibacter aydingkolensis
GGTCTGCCGGTGCACGCCCGTTACCTGCCCGATGTCACGAATGCCCGCGTTTCGCACCAGCATCCGCAGCACCAGGGCTTTCGTCTCTGGCCTGCAGCCCGCTTTCTGATAGGTGTGCTGGAACTGCTTTTGGCAGCCACGGCACAGGAAATTCTGCTTGCCCGTGCACTTTACCCCGTTTTTCACTACTTTCACACTGTGGCAGTAGGGGCAGTTTATCTGGATAGTTATCTCGCACATAACTTCCTGTAAACACCCTTGCTGTCATACTTATTCCAATATCATACATTGTAGACCACAACCAAAAATTATAACGCCTGTTACATCTTATTGTGGGGTTCTGTTAAAGAATTCAGCCGGAGAGCCCTTCGGGACTCTATTTCATTTCGATCTTAAACGCTGCCAGGAACGCACTTCTGACTTTCCTTTACTTGAGGCCGCAGCCAGGTTGCTTTACCCTCATATATCATCTGAATAAATTCATGCTTTATAATGGCTGAAGTTACAGGCAGGGTAAAACCTTGTCAGCTAGCCAACACATACTTAGTTATACCTTCAGATTTATACTTATACTTGCTGGCAACTAAAACCAAACCCGCTATATTTGCAGCTTCAATGCAAGCTTATACTTTTGGAACGACCAGATAAGAAGAATATAGTCATTTTCGCTTCCGGATCAGGGAGCAATGCGCAGCGCCTGCTCGAGCACTTTGAGCACCACCCGCAAATACGCGTGGCCGCCCTGTTCTCCAACAACCCGAAAGCCTATGCCCTTAAAAGAGCCGAGACCTACCACGTCCCGGCTCTTTTGTTTTCAAGGGATGAGTTTTATAATTCCACTAAAGTACTGGAGCAGGTAAAGCAATTTAACCCTGATCTGATCGTGCTGGCTGGCTTTCTTTGGCTGGTACCGCAAAACCTTCTGCACGCCTTCCCGAATAAGATCATCAACATACACCCTGCTTTGCTACCAAAGTATGGTGGCAAAGGCATGCATGGCATAAATGTACACACCGCTGTGGTTCAGGCTGGCGAGGCACAATCAGGTATAACTATACACCGTGTAAACGAAGAGTATGACAAAGGGGCATTTATACTTCAGGAGTATTGCCCGGTACTACCCGACGATACCCCTGAAGAGCTGGCTGCGCGCGTACTGCAGTTGGAGCACAAGTATTTGCCTGAAGTAGTAGAAAAACTGCTACTGGAAAAAGACGAACTATAGAAATCAACCATCAACCCATACAAGCAACCCATGCAACCAGTCCAAATTAAATCAGCGCTTATTTCGGTATATTATAAAGACCGTCTGGAGCCATTAGTAGAGCTTCTGAAACAGCACAACGTAACTATATACTCTACAGGTGGCACACAGGCTTTCCTGGAGGAACAAGGTGCTGAGGTAGTAGCCGTAGAAGATCTTACTGATTACCCGTCTATTTTCGGAGGCCGTGTAAAGACCCTTCACCCAAAAGTGTTCGGGGGTATACTACACCGCCGCGACAACGAAAGCGATATTTCAGAGCGTGAAAAATTTGATATCCCGCCAATCGATTTGGTTATTGTTGACCTGTACCCATTCGAGGAAACTGTTGCATCCGGTGCTTCTGAGGCTGACATCATTGAGAAAATAGACATTGGCGGCATTTCGCTTATCCGTGCAGCTGCCAAAAACTTTAAAGATGTGCTGATCGTGTCGTCCAGAGAGCAGTACGATGACGTGATAAGACTACTGCAGGAAAAGAATGGCTCTACTGATTTGGAAGATCGCAAGCGTTTTGCTACCAAGGCGTTCGACGTATCATCTCACTACGACACGCACATTTTCAACTACCTGAACGCCGGCAACGAAGAGCAGCCATTCAAGCAAAGTGTGCGTGAGTCAACGCCACTGCGCTACGGTGAAAACCCGCATCAGAAAGGCACATTCTATGGCAAGCTAGACGAGCTATTTGAGCAACTGAACGGCAAGCAACTCTCTTACAACAACCTGGTTGATGTGGATGCCGCTGTTGCCCTGGCCGCTGAGTTTGACGAGCCGGTTGTAGCCATACTGAAGCATACTAACGCCTGCGGTTGCGCCACCGGCGAAACCATAAAAGACGCTTACTTAAATGCATTATCTTCTGACCCGGTATCTGCCTTTGGAGGTGTTATCATTGCTAACAGAAGTATAGACATGGCTGCCGCCGAAGAATTGAACAAACTTTTCTTTGAGGTATTAATTGCTCCATCTTTTGATGCTGATGCATTAGACTTGCTTAAGACAAAGAAAAACCGCATACTGCTGAAGCAGAATGAGGTGGAAATGCCGACAAAACAGTTCAAGACTCTACTAAACGGGGTAATTGAGCAGGACAAAGATTTGGCAACCGAAACAGAAGCCGACTTTAAAACCGCTACCAAACGCGAGCCAACTGCTGAAGAGAAAAAGGCACTGGTGTTCGCAGCCAAAGTTTGCAAGCACACCAAGTCAAACACTATCGTATTGGCCACAGATAAAATGATGTTCTCGAGTGGCGTTGGTCAGACTTCCAGAGTAGATGCCCTGCGCCAGGCCATAGAGAAAGCCAATAGCTTCGGCTTTGACTTAACGAAAACTGTGATGGCGTCGGATGCTTTCTTCCCTTTCCCGGATTGCGTGGAGATTGCTGACAAAGCAGGTATAAAAGCTGTAGTTCAGCCAAGTGGCTCTATCAAAGACCAGGACTCAATTGACTATTGCGACGCACATGGAATGGCCATGGTGATGACTGGAGTTCGCCATTTTAAACATTAATTCTCACCTTATACAATAACCCCAAAGCCCCGGCACTTTTAAGCTGGGGCTTTTTACTTTACTGCAAATTGAGTTATAGTTTTATACTTACAGTCCATCAGCGAACAGTCAGTGACTTGTTTCTACGAAAACAGAATTTAGAGATTTGAGAGTTAGAGGATTTCTGGCAACTATAAAACTATAGCTTGCAGGCAAAAATATAAACCCTGACTCAAGCTACACCAGATCCCTATACTCCGTCCGGTATAACAGAATAAAACTGTAATATTATTACAATCTCTCTACAAACACCCCGAATTACAAAAAGTGTACAGGCAACTATACTCCTACTCTAACTCAATTTATACTTAAAGCAAACGTTATACCCCTGAAAAACAGCAACAGACGGGCTTTTTCAAACTTAAATCGTAAAAACACACCCCTATACTAGTAGTACACTATAAATTCTATTTAAAATCACTAATTTTGCGGCGGGTTTATACTTAATATTTATAGTATATTTGAAATATAACAAGGGCTACCGCACGCCCGCACATATATAAAATGGGACTTTTCAATTTTCTTACAAGTGATATAGCGATTGACCTGGGTACGGCAAATACCCTGATCATCCATAACGATAAAATTGTAGTAGACGAGCCTTCGATTATTGCAGTAGACCGCACAACGGGCAGAGTGCTTGCTATTGGCCGCAACGCCATGCAGATGCACGAAAAAACCCACGAAAACATCAAAACCATTCGCCCGCTGAAAGATGGTGTAATTGCCGACTTCCACGCTGCCGAAGAAATGATCCGCGGCATGATCAAGATGATTGACACAGGCCGCCGTTTGTTTCAGCCATCGCACCGCATGGTAATTTGTATTCCGTCGGGTATCACAGAAGTTGAGAAACGTGCCGTACGTGACTCTGCACAACACGCCGGAGCCAAGGAAGTATGGATGATACAGGAGCCAATGGCAGCAGCTATCGGTATTGGTATTGACGTGGAACAGCCTATCGGCTCTATGATCGTGGATATCGGGGGTGGTACGACAGAGATTGCAGTAATTGCGCTTTCCGGTATCGTATGCGACCAGTCTATCCGTATTGCCGGTGACGTATTCACAAAAGATATCCTGGATTATATGCGCCGCCAGCACAACCTGCTGATCGGGGAGCGTTCTGCCGAGAAGATCAAAATTGAAGTAGGCGCCGCACTTACAGATATCGAAAACCCGCCAGCAGATTATGAGATCCGTGGCCGCGACCTGATGACCGGTATTCCGAAAGTTATCAAGGTAACTTACCAGGAAATTGCCATTGCCCTGGATAAATCTGTTTCTAAAATAGAAGAGGCTGTTTTAAAGGCGCTTGAGATTGCACCCCCTGAGCTTTCTGCTGATATTTACGACAACGGTATTCACCTGACAGGCGGTGGTGCGATGCTGCGCGGTTTAGACAAGCGTTTAGCTGCCAAAACCAAGTTACCGATTCATATTGCAGAGGATCCACTTAGAGCCGTAGTGCGCGGCACAGGTGCAGCCATCAAAAATATCGAAGGTTTTAAGAACGTCCTGCTAACCTAAAAGGACTAAATGCGGAATCTATTTGCTTTTATTTACCGGTTCCGTGCATTCCTGGTATTTGTACTGCTGGAGGTACTGTGCGTTTTCATGATCGTGCACTATAACACGTATCAGGGCGCAGCCTTTTTTAACTCAGCAAACAAATACATTGGGGAGGTACTAGAGTTCCAGAGCGGTATTACCGATTATTTCAGGCTAACGAACGTAAACAGTACGTTGGCCCGGGAAAATGCCGTGCTGCGCCAGGAACTGTTACAGTACCGCAAAGCAGCCCTCATTGACAGTGCCAGCACGCTGGATACCACCTTCTTTGCAAACACGGATACCTTAAAGCAGCGTCCTTTTATACTTCATGCAGGCCGTGTGATTAATAACTCTGTTCGCCGTACCAATAATACACTGACACTGGCCATTGGCACGGAAGACGGTGTAGAACCAGGTATGGGCGTTATAGCCAGCAATGGGGTTGTAGGCCGTATAAAAACTGTTTCCAAAAATTACTCAACGGCAACATCGCTGCTGCACTCGCAAATGCTGATCTCTGCCAAAATTAAAAAGAATAATACCTTCGGCACCATAAAATGGACCGGAGGAGACTATCGTACTGCGCTGCTGGACTATGTACCGCTACACATAGAGCCCGCCAAAGGAGACACAATAGTAACCAGCGGCTATAACACCGTTTTCCCGGAAGGTATTATGGTAGGCACCATAAGCTCAATCGCCAAAGAGCCGGACAGAAGTTTTTATACCATAAGAGTAAAGCTGGCAGTCGACTTTGCGCAGCTTTCTTATGTTTATGTAGTAGAAAACACGCAAAAAGAGGAGCGCGAAGAGTTAGAACAAAACGCAGGTATACTTCCAGATGAAGACTAGCATTGGCCTAAATAACATTTTGCAGTTTATACTGTTCGTAGCACTACAAATCATGCTGATGGATAACCTGGTGCTTTACGGCACGGGCTTTTGCTATATATATGTGGCGTTTCTGCTCTTTCTTCCCATAAATATTAACCGGCTGCTGCTGCTTTTCCTAGGTTTTCTGGTAGGCTTTACTGTAGATATTTTCTACGATACAATGGGCATACATGCGGCCGCCAGTGTGTTGCTTGCCTTTTTGCGGCCATTGCTTTTGAACCTTCTTACACCCCGCGACGGTTACGACATAAGCGATTCGGTAAACATCCATGTGATGGGCAAAGGCTGGTTCCTGACTTATACTTTTACGCTGCTATTAATACACCATGCAGCAGTATTTTTTCTGGAAAGGATAAGCTTTGACGATTTTTTACAGACGCTTTTGAAAATTGTACTGAGCGTGGTTTTTACCGGTATAGTGATGATCATACTACAGTTACTGTTCTTCTCACCCAAGAGAACGAGTAGAGTTTAAATGAAATACTTAGAAAACAGAAAATACATAATTCAGGGCATTTTCTTATTGGTAGGCGCCGTATTTGCGCTCCGCCTTTTCTATATACAGGTTGTGGACAGCAGCTACAAGCAAGCCGCCGAGACCAACGCCATCAAAACCATCATCCAGTATCCTTTCCGGGGACTGATTTACGACCGCAACGGACAGCTGCTGGTACAAAACACTCCTGTTTACGATTTAATGGTGGTACCCAAAGAGGTGAAGCAACTGGATACCCTGCGCCTAAGCAACCTTTTAGAGTTACCGCTGGATGATGTACGCGAAAGGCTGAAGAAGGCACGCGGCTTCTCTTATGTGCAACCGTCTATTTTTTACCAGAAGCTTACCACCCAGGATCTTGCCCATATCCAGGATAACCTAATCGACTTTCCAGGCTTTTACATAAATGCCCGTACGGCGCGTGGCTATCCGCACCAGAGTTTGTCGCATGCACTGGGTTATATTGCTGAGATCAGCCCGAAACAACTCGAAGACAGCACCTACAAAGGTTATCGCCCCGGCGACTATATCGGCAAAAGCGGAATAGAGCTGGAGTATGAGAAATACCTGATGGGTAAGCGTGGCGTAAAGTATAAGATGGTAAACGTGCGCGGTGTGGAGAAAGGACCATTTAAAGAAGGCGCCTACGACACCTTATCCATTGCCGGCCAGAACCTGGTTAGCACCATAGACCTGGACTTGCAGGCATACGGCGAAAAACTGATGAATGGCGCCAAAGGAAGTATAGTAGCTATAGAACCTGCCACCGGTGAGATTCTAGCCTATATCTCTGCCCCTTTCTACGACCCGAACCTGTTTACCGGAAAGGACTACGGCAAAAATTACATGCAATTACTCCAGGACAAGGACAAAACCATGTTCAACCGCCCTATCATGGCCGACCAGAACCCGCCTGGCTCTATCTTTAAGCTGGTGCAGGCCCTGATCGCTTTGGAAGATGGCGTAATTACTCCAAAAACGCAGTTTGCGTGTAACAAAGCGCTGGTAAATTGCCACCCACACCCTTCACCACTCGATCTTTACGGAGCAGTGCAGCACTCCTGCAACCCTTGGTTCTTCCAGGCTTATAGGCTGCTTCTGAACCAAAATAAGTCTAAGAACACCTTTACAGACACTTCTATCGGGTTAAAAGACTGGCGTGAGCAGGTACTTACGTTTGGCTTCGGACAGCAATTAGGCATCGATATCCCGGGAGAGAAAAAAGGCATTATTGCATCTCCGGAGATGTATGATCGCGTGTATGGCAAAAACCGTTGGAAGTACTCTACTATTTATTCGCTAAGTATAGGACAGGGAGAACTGGGGGTAACGCCACTACAGATGGCAAATTTTATGGCCATTGTAGCCAACCGTGGCTATTACGTAACGCCACATATTATACGCTCGGTAGGCGAAGACGGCAAACCCCTAAAAGAGTACCAGGAACGCCATTATACTTCGGTTACACCGCAGCACTATGAGCCGATTGTGGCAGGTATGGCCGAGGTGGTACGCGCAGGTACAGCACGAAGAGCTAATCTGGCGAAAGTAGGGATAGAAGTGTGCGGTAAAACTGGTACAGCTCAAAACCCACAAGGCGCTGACCATGCTGTGTTTGTAGCCTTTGCTCCTAAAGACAATCCGAAGATCGCGATCGCAGTTTATGTAGAGCACGGTAAGTGGGGTGGGCAATCTGCCGCGCCTATCGCCGGTTTGATGATAGAGCAGTACCTGACTGATACGGTTACGATCAAAGAGCAGGAGAAGTGGGTGCTAAGCCGTGAGTACCTGAACATTAAATCGAAGTAAGCCATGGGTGCAGAGCAGCAAGTTTTACCAAAGTATAAAGTAGCCACGCGCAGTAGCCACCGCACGCCTAACCTGCTTACCCACCACTTAGACTGGGTAACTATACTACTATACTTCCTACTTGTAGCGATGGGCTGGATGAACATTTATGCCGCTGTTTACAGTCCCGATAATATTGTAAACATCTTTAGCATGGACATCAACTCAGGTAAGCAGCTGCTATGGATCGGTCTTGCTCTTATCCTGATATTGGTTATCCTGATCGTTGATTACAAAGTATACGAACACCTGGCATACCCAATTTACGGGGGAATCATACTTTTGCTATTGGTTACGCTTGTTATCGCAAAACCAATAGCAGGCTCCAGATCGTGGCTCGACCTTGGAGGAGGCATACGTTTACAACCTGCAGAATTGGCCAAGTTTGCCACGGCACTCGCGGTTTCAAAGTATCTGAGCAGCGTAAACCTGCGCCAGCAAAAATTCAAAGACCAGATGGTGTTGGCTGCCATCACCTTTGTGCCGCCGATTATCATTGTACTTCAAAATGAAACAGGATCGGCCCTGGTGTTTGGCGCATTTATACTTGCGTTCTTCCGCGAAGGCATGTCGCCGCTTATACTTATAATAGGCAGTGTTGCAGCCGCCATATTTATACTTACCCTGCTGGTGCCCAAGCTTTACCTTATTATAGGGGTAATTTTGCTGATGGGAGCGGCTGTGTGGCTTGATTACCGCCTGATGCGCCGATTAAAAACCATGGTTGCCATGCTTGTTCTTATCGTGGGCATGATCTTCAGCGTGGATTACTTTGTAAACGACATCCTGCAACCGCACCAGCAAAACCGTATAAAGGCGCTTATAAATCCTGAGGCAGACCCGCTGGGCTATGGCTGGAACGTAACACAATCTAAGATCGCGATAGGTTCTGGCGGCTTTTGGGGCAAGGGCTTTTTAGAAGGTACTCAGACTAAATTCGACTTTGTACCCGAACAAAGCACCGACTTTATTTTTTGCACGATCGGCGAAGAACACGGCTGGATAGGAAGTACCGTTCTGCTCGGCTTGTTTGTATTCCTTCTGATCAGGATCGTAAGCATTGCGGAACGGCAGCGCTCTGTATTTGGGCGCGCATACGGCTATTGTGTAGCCTCTATCATCTTCTTCCACTTTCTGGTTAATGTGGGCATGACCATTGGCCTGGCACCTGTGGTAGGTATCCCGC
The DNA here is from genome assembly GCF_019443125.1 of Pontibacter aydingkolensis. GTDB lineage: Bacteria > Bacteroidota > Bacteroidia > Cytophagales > Hymenobacteraceae > Pontibacter > Pontibacter aydingkolensis. The sequence continues at coordinate 8,797 of NZ_JAHYXK010000002.1, forward strand.
TGCCGTTTTTTAGCTATGGAGGTTCGTCATTGTGGTCGTTTACGATACTGCTGTTTATACTTATTGCCCTGGACGCCAACCGCGCCAAAGACTTAGCCAGGTAAAACCCCTCTTAAGGTGCAGACGATCTTTCGGCCTGCAGCACAGATAATCCGTCTACCCTGACTGGCTGTGCTGCTACTGCATGGTTGGCAACAGCCGTTGCATCCGGAATGTATACTTTGCCATTGTACCAGGCCTGCAGTTTCTTCTTTACAACCCTGGAAGTGCTATGCTCTATGTTGCGGTTAATAAAAGTAGCCAGCAATGTTATACCTACAAAGATGACCGCTACCAGCACTATATGCACCAGTATATTCTCTGTGGCAAACAAACGCCTGAATGTTAACCCTATTTCTTGGTGCAGCAGATAAAATGGGTAAGATATCTCGCCTAAAAACAGCAGCCATTTATACTTTTGCAGGAAAGCCAGCCTACCCATTACCAGCAGCGTAAATAACCCAAAAAAGCCACAGATCACAGCAATTTCTATACTATGGTTAAAGTAGGACAGGTAACTGCCGTAACCATACATTAAGGCTATGCCCAGGCAAAGTATAAGGCCAGCAGCATGTATTACCTTTACTTTCTGGGCCAGGTAAATATGGTAGAAGATAATGCCCGCCACAAACAGGTTAAAGTACTTTACCACCGCCTGTACATTCTTTTCGATGCCTCCTAATTCGGGATTCAAAAACAAGCCACCCAATGCCAAAGCCATCATAGCCCCAGTCCAAAGTTTAACCCGGTTTACCATGCCCAGCATCAAAGCCGCAAAAACGATCACATAAAAAACTAATTCCTCTGTTAAGCTCCAGTAAGCACCGTCCACGTTCTTTTCACCTAAAAAAGCCTGAAACATGGTAATGTTATAGATCAACTGTTTAACCGTTACGTCTCCCCTGCCAAAGTATAAAACTGCAAATGTGATAAACAGGCACACCCAATAAGTAGGATATAACCTGGAAAATCGGGCAATCACAAAGTCGGATGGTTTCTTTACACTTTTAGCGGTCAGGAAAATAACAAACCCCGATATGATGAAGAACAAGTGTACTCCGAGGTAACCGTAATCAAACAACTGGAAGTGAAACAGGAAAACAGCAAAAGCGGCCAAGCCGCGAAGGGCATCAAGTTCTTTAATTCTCATATACTAGCAAACATAAGGGTGGGCAGTAACATGTGTTCATATGCAATGCTGCCGAGTAGTTAACAATTTCTCCGGAGGAGAGTTGGAAATGTTATACCTTGTATATATGATTTTGTTACTTGATTTGTCAACTTAAATCTGTTATAAATTTAGGTTGCATCTGATTATCTTTAAGCTTTCTTAACAGATATATGCCCTTAGCTTCAAAATACTTCAATCATTATTTTTATACTATAATGATTGTAATTGGTATGTACACTGTCTTACCATTCTTATTGCTCAGTGTTTATAACCAACCTTCTACAGATGACTTTGAGTATGCCATAAGAGATAACCAGGCTAGCTTTATTGCGACTCAGATAGACACCTACCTTAACTGGTCTGGCAGATATTTCTCAACTATGGTTTCCAGGATCAACCCAATAAGATTCGACTCATGGTTTTGGTACAAAGCAGGCTCATTACTATTTCTGTTGTTATTTCTAACTACTTTATATTGGCTGATTTCTACTCTATTTGACAAGCTAAAAAGAATACAAAAACTTGCCTTTACTGCGTTAATTACAACAATATATCTTAGTCACCTTCCCGATGTATCCAGAGGATTGTATTACATGACGCATTATTTTGTGTATCAACTTCCTTCAATTTTCACGATTCTTGCCTTGATATTGATCATAAAGTTCTTTAATCCTGAGGGCCAAAGGCATAGGACACTCTACCTTGTAAGCATTTTAATAATTTGTCTCGCCATTATTGGGACCAATGAACTGTCATTAGTATCAGTATTATCTATAATAACGCTGATACTAATACAGTTGGTGAAGCAAAAGCATCAGGCGTTACAATATATTTTGATACTTTTTGTTTTTTGTGTAACAGCCAGTGTGGTGATGGTTTTGGCTCCTGGCAACTATCAAAGAATGGAACTTAACTCCGGTGACACCGGAAATTTTACATGGTCTGTACTCGCCTCGCTTATACTTATTCCTACTTATTTCTATAAATGGGGATTAGTTTTAGTATCTGCCTCCATACTGTACGTGTTGCTATGGCCGGACATTAGTAGTTCTACAAGCTACAATAGCGTTTTCAAAGGTTCTTTGTGGCTGACTGTAGCATTTTTTTTGGGTACACTTTTTCTTATGAATTTTACCTACGCCTGGTCTACAGGGGCTGTACCAAAGCCTAACGTTGAGAATGTTATATATTTTTATTTTGTGCTTGGCTGGTTTTATATCTTACATGCCTTATTAGAGCTACACTATAAGCAACCCCCAATTAGTAGACACAACTTTGTGCTTTACCTCGCTGTACTTTTCCTTTTTCTCCGGCATGTTATTAACATTGATAATAATATAAGCACTGCATACCTTGATCTTCTATCTGGTAAGGCTGCTAAACACAATGATGAGCTTAACAAGCGTTATGCACTTTTAAAATCATCTAACTGTCAGGTTTGTATAGTTGAGCCACTTACAGACATGCCTAAAAGTTTATACCTATACGATATCACCCAATACATCCCAGCAAAAGATTCGCCTATAAACAGAACTCAAAAGTTATTTTGGAATAAAAAAGGTATTTACTTGTCTAAACCAGGCCCCTCAGGCTGGCCAACTGATGAGAGCAACCTGGAAACGCTTCATTCAATAGGACGCCAAATCAAACACAGATTACTGGGGCAATAGGAAATTAATCCTCCCGAGAAATTTGCACGCTGAGCAAGCACAGGAATACAAGACGCAATTGTCTTATCCAGGTTTTACAAACATCACGCTCCATGTTCCGGTGTATGTTCTCTACATCCTGAAACACTGCATAAACTTCCAACTTGTCAGGCTACGCGCCCTCTTTATACCCATTGTAAAGTCTAGCCTATCACTGGCAGAGATGTGCTTTAATGAGTTTGGACAAGAGCATGCTGGGTGTAGAACACAACCTGCTCCAGCCCTTATAAAATTGCCTGCAATATCTGAGATTATATAAAGTATTTATTGTTGCGTTATAACTATTTAACTCTGATGTATATAAACTCAGGCTACAACAAATACTGTCGTTTTTTTAATAGCGGGTAAAAAAAAGACTAAGTCTCGCCCTTCTATTTTCCATTCCCCACCATGCCTTTTTGCAGTTGGAATGAGGGAGGCTTGGGATTTATCAAAAATTTTAAAGCGTGTAACGCAGTAAAAGAGAAACTACCTGTGGCATATTCTCTAGTGAAAGTAAGACTAGCAGCATTGTAAAAATATTTAAAAATTTATTAAAATGATTCTATGCAATCAATTATCCCTGGTTTGCCTACTTAGGCTGATTATTTATTTTAAATGGTCAGAATAAGTACAATCACAGTGATTTAAATACAATATTTTATATAAAAATTTATCTTTTAGTGTAACATTATCCTATGCTTAAGTGTATCTGTTGTCTATATGTTTAACCATTAATGTTATAACTCTTATGAGAAAAATTCAATTACTGGGAGCACTGGTTATCCCAACGTTGCTAGCTGTAGGCTGCACAGAAGAACAGGACACCGTGGCCCCGCTGGGGGCGTCTAACCTGTCAGAAGCCACTGGTAACGGCGCACCAAGTGGCGCTCACTACACCCTTAACATCATTGGAGTGCCAAAAGGCAAGACCGCTCCGATGGACGGCAACAACGGCCACCGCATCTTCGTTAACATGGAGGGCAATACGAAGATTAACCTGCAGAACGCAGACCTGACCGACGGTGCATTCCGCGTGTTGGATGCCAACGGCACGGACAGCGACGGCGCACTGTTCCAGTTGCCGAGCGCAGACCTTGACAACGACGGCATCACGTCTTACTCGGTGTACGCGCGCGCGCTGGGCAAGCCGGGCGGCTCGTCTACCATGACCACCTGCGCCACTGATCCCACGTTGACTGATGACCCGACAACTCCGGAAGACGAAACGCAGGTGTGCAGTCTGGAGTCACTGGTGAGCCTGCGCGAGAAAGGCGGCTCTAAGTTCCAGAACGTATCTAGAGACCTGCTCTACATCTACGCCGACCTTGACGGGGATGGTACTACGGAGCGCGTGCCGCTGTTCGATGACCGTTTAGAGGACTACTACTGGAGTTATGACAACAACGGCTTAAAGGTGCTGCAACTGCGCTTCTACGACGTGCCAACGGATGTCAACTAGTATTGAGTTCATTGTTTCATTATTGTAAATGTAAGCCGTTGCCTTTTAGGTAGCGGCTTTTTACTTCATCTTTACTGACAAGACGAAAGCAAAAGTTAATTTCCCGTTGAATGTATGGGCCTGTGCCAAGCGGAAGAAGACAAGTAGGTTGGCAAACTTACCTGCCTTTGACGATGGTGGCTGGCGTTTTTCATTTTCACGGCCTTATGCCAGTTGCAGCCAAGCCAACAGGGACACAGCCGCAAAAAGAGCGCCGGCTAGCAGTTTGACCAGCAGGTCATTCCTGCGGTATTGCCTGAAGGCAGCATGCACGTCAGGAGTATCGAGGTCAAAAAGCAGTCTGCTTTGGTAGATGTATTCCGCTCTACTAAACTGCTTTTGCCTATAGGCGCTATAAAAGGCCTTTTTCCATTGCGTGACCGTCTCCGCCTGAATGGGGGCCGCACTCATCCAAACATCCGCGTCGCTTGCCAAGGCATTGCTGCCTTGCTCCCTTACAGGTGCCTGCCTCCACAATCCCCCTCTTCTCACCAGAAAACCCTTGGTGGCCCTAGTCGCGCAAACGTGCCCCGGCAAGGCGGGCGCAATTGGGTATTGGTCTTCACCAGTAATGTGGGCTACCAATAGGCTTCTCTTATTTCCCCTGATACGCTGAACTGAACTGACGTTGGCTACATCGCTGGTTTCGGCTAATGCGCTCTCACGCGAAACGCTCTTCGATTTTTTTTCCACCATGGCTGACAAGTAATTTAGGGGTTTTTACGAGACACTTCAATAAAAGATATAACTATTTTTATATTTAATTATCTAAGTTTATGTTATTTTGCACCGAAATGAAACGGAATGATATACGCCTAGCCTGGAATGAGCCTGTTCCAGCATCTGTGGATTCTCTTCCTCCCTTGTTGTAGTAGGGCTGTTTCATTCTCTTTTATTCTGTCATCCTGCAAGGACCTTGGTTGCTGGGAGGATAGCTTAACCTCCCAGCAACCAAGGTCCTTAACAAAATGACTAATGTTTTTTCAATTTTTATCAGAATGAAACGACCCTGCTTGTTGTAGAAGCTGTAAACAGGTGGTATAGTTACCTAATTTTGAGAGTGAGCATTTTTGCTGAACATTTCTTTTGTCACAGAGCCACCTTGCACCTCTTTGCATTAAGTCTTTTTATGAATATTTCCATTTCAATATATTTATATTGAAGGCTGAAAACAGACGTCATATGACCTTAAGTTGGAACGAGATAAAGGACAGAGCAGCCAAGTTTGCCAGAGAGTGGGAAAAAACTGAAAAAGAGGAAGTGGAGGCCAAGCGGATGGAGTACCTGTTTTAGCTGTATGAAAAGTACACGGCAGGTTTATTTGCAAAAGAGAAGGCAAAGAAAAAGACTGGTAAAAAGACAGCTGTTGATGCAGACTGCTAAACTATACTTTACCGGGGTTCTGCCTTAGTCGCTAAAATCAGGTAACGAACAAAAATAGCTGCCCTACCCATTATGCCTGGGTTGGGCAGCTAAACTTTATACTTGTTAAAAACAAGCCTACTTAGTCGTTCAGGTCGCGCGAAACTGTACTGATGTTGTTGTTAGCATCAATTACAATGTCGTACTCATGGCAGCTATCCATTTGAACAGTTTCTACAAGTTCAGTTTTACCTAGTGTTATAGTGAATGTTACTAGCCCCTTGGCATAACTCCTTGAGTCAGAACTTGTGTTAGGCATCACGTTGTTTATGTTTTCTGTGTTACCGTTAGAAGTTTTGATCTGCACGCTGACTTCTGCGCTTCCACGGTTTATTACCTTGGCGCGCGGGTTTTCGCCATCACACTTGTCGCAACTGCTCATGCCTGCCACGAACATAATTGCAACTACCATTGTCAATAAGAATCTTAATGCTTTCATGATTGTTTTTTTTGATTGCCCTACTCGTGCGGCTTTTCGGTTACGCCTTACTCTCTTTTTTAAGTCTCATTGCTGTGAGCACCGGCCACAAAGTAATGTAAAAGGATAATCGTAATCAAATCGTCACACCTCCCTTGGCTTACTATTGAATAAGTGCAATATTTTACATTGCAATCACCTTAATCAGTATCTCCAGCAATAGAGACTCCAAATATAGTTTAATTTTAATATTAAACAACAGTAGGTGTATTTAATATTTTAGTGCAATTGAGAGCACACTCAAGAAGCCAGCCGCTGGCGCACCACAAGCGCAGTTACGCTTGAACATCCGCAAGAGAAAACAAAGAAAAGGATGGCTGACCTCGTAGAATGAAGAAGGTTGATAATATAAGGAGGGCACACATCTGCCGAGTATTTTACTGGCAGTTGCTTATAAACTGTGCGCATTTTGTCACGTATTTCTCTTGCGCAAAACAAAAAAGCGCTGTAAGTTGCTCACCTACAGCGCTTTATGCATTAATTTTAGTACCAGGAGCGGGAATCGAACCCGCACGAGCTTGCGCTCACAAGATTTTAAGTCTTGCGTGTCTACCAGTTCCACCATCCCGGCAACACTTCAGATCGACATCTGAAGGAGTCTTCGCAAAAAAACAAAGACGTTGTTATTAGACAACGTCTCCTGTTCGTATTTTGCTGAGCGGGAGACGGGATTCGAACCCGCGGCCTCGACCTTGGCAAGGTCGCGCTCTACCAACTGAGCTACTCCCGCTTTTGTTATTACCAAACCGCCGTAGTGATTTAGTGATGCAAAGATATAGACAAAATCTGACTTGTCAATAGGCTGGTGTAAATTTTTCCTCCTTTTTCAGCTTTACAGCTGATTTTCAGGCAGAAAATTTTCAATATTTTTTTGCATTGCCTGCTGCAACACCTGCTAAACGCCAGAACAAAGGCCCAAAGTATACTTTATACTTCCTACAGCCTATACTATAGAGCCCTAACGAACAGCTTCCTGCGTCTTGTCCTGCATCAGTAGCTTCAATTCGTTTAGCTTTAGCAGTGCTTCCACCGGGGTAATGGTGTTTATATCCAGCTGCTCCATCAGCTCTCTGGCACGTTCCAGCTGCGGGTTGCTTGGCTCAAACATGCTTAGCTGGAAGTTATTCTTCGGAGCCGTTTTCATGCGTTGCTTCGGCGCGTGCTCCGATACCTTTTCTTTTTCCAGGTGGTGCATGATCTCGTCGGCACGCAGCACTACGCTGTTTGGCATGCCGGCCATCTGGGCTACATGTATACCAAAGCTGTGCTCGCTGCCGCCTGCCACCAGTTTACGCATAAACAGTATCTTCCCTCCTGCCTCTTTTACCGATACGTTGTAGTTCTTTACTCTCGGAAAATCCTCAGCCAGTTGGTTAAGCTCGTGGTAATGCGTGGCAAAAAGCGTTTTGGCTTTATACTTTGGATGGTTGTGCAGGTGCTCTACAATAGCCCAGGCAATGGAAATACCGTCGTAGGTGCTCGTACCACGTCCGATCTCGTCCATCAACACCAGGCTGCGGTCTGAGAGGTTGTTCAGTATACTTGCCGTCTCGGTCATCTCCACCATAAACGTAGATTCGCCTTTAGACAGGTTATCCGATGCGCCCACGCGGGTAAAGATCTTATCGATGATGCCTATACTTGCCGCCTCCGCAGGCACGAAGCAACCGATCTGCGCCATCAGCACGATCAAAGCTGTCTGGCGCAGCAAAGCACTTTTACCGGCCATGTTCGGGCCTGTAATGATGATCACCTGCTGTTCCTCGTTGTCCAGGAAGATATCGTTTGGTACGTAAGCCTCTCCTAGCGGCAACTGTTTTTCAATTACCGGGTGACGGCCTTTTTTTATGTCGAGCACATGGCTATCGTTTACTGCCGGCTTCACATAATTATTGGCCAGGGCTATGCTTGCGAAAGAGCTCAGGCAGTCGATCACACCGATAACCTTTGCATTTTGCTGTACCTGTGCCACATAATCCAGGGCGTGTAGCACCAGTTCGTTATACAAGCCAAATTCTATAGCATAGATACGATCCTCTGCGTTCAGTATCTTTTCTTCGTAGGTCTTTAATTCCTCAGTAATATAACGCTCTGCGTTTACCAGCGTCTGCTTCCTAATCCAGGAGGTGGGCACTTTGTCTTTGTGCGCGTTGCTCACCTCCAGGTAATAGCCAAAAACTTTGTTATAGGCTATTTTAAGCGAGCTTATACCGGTGTTCCTTATCTCGCGCTGCTGCACCTGTGCCAGGTAATCTTTGCCTGAGAAAGCTATGGCTCTCAGCTCATCCAGTTCCGCATGTACGCCATCGTTTATCATATTGCCCTGGTTGGTGAGCATCGGCGGCTCTGGCTTCAGCACGTTCTTTATTTCCTCACGTAGGCCATCGCATGGCGCCAGCTGGGCAGCCAGTTTTTGTAAGGCCGGAATATCGCTTAGCGCCAAAGCCTTCTGTATCGGCACAATCGCATCCAGTGCTTTGGAAAGCTGCATCAGCTCCCGAGGATTTACTCTGCGCACAGCCACTTTAGAAATAAGGCGCTCCAGGTCATTTATCTGCTTCAGGTGCTGTGTTAGCTCTTGTAGCAGGTCTTGATGTTTTGTAAGTGCTTCAACTGTATCTAAACGGCGACGGATCTGCGCCACGTCCTTTAGCGGCAGCACTACCCACTTCTTCAGCAGGCGGGCACCCATTGGGGTTACCGTCTGGTCCAGTACCTGGATCAGTGGCACGCCCTCCTGGTGCTGTGGAAAAACAAGCTCCAGATTACGCACGGTAAACCTATCAAGCCAAACATACTTATCTTCCTCTAATCTGGAGATAGTGGAGATATGGCTGATTTCGTTGTGATGCGTTTCGGCGAGGTAATGCAGTATGGCTCCTGCCGAGATGATGCCTTCGGCCATTCCTTCTATACCGAACCCCTTTAGCGAGGCTGTTCCAAACTGGCGGGTTAATCCGTCATAAGCGTAATCATACTTAAATACCCATTCATCCAGCGCATAGTACCTGAAATCGGGTCCGAAGCTTTCGGTAAAGGTTTCTTTTTCACGCTTGCAGAACAGTACTTCCGATGGTGCCAGGCTTTGCAGCAGCTTGCCAACATAGTTCTTATCGCCCTGCGCCGTAATAAATTCGCCAGTAGACACATCCAGGAAAGACACACCCGTTTCGGTTTTGCCGAAATGCACAGCCGCTAGGTAGTTGTTGCTCCGGCGCTCCAGCACCTGGTCGTTAAACGACACGCCCGGTGTTACCAATTCGGTTACGCCGCGCTTTACAATACCTTTTACTGTTTTCGGATCTTCTAATTGGTCGCAGATGGCCACGCGCTCGCCGGCACGCACCAGTTTGGGCAGGTAGGTGTCGAGGGAGTGGTGCGGAAAACCAGCCAACGCTATTTCAGACGAAGAGCCGGCTCCGCGTTTTGTCAGTACGATGTCCAGTATCTTACTAGCCTTTACAGCGTCTTCGCCGAAGGTTTCGTAAAAATCGCCTACCCTAAATAGCAGTAGTGCCCCCGGATGCTTTGCTTTGATGGCGTTGTACTGCTTCATCAAAGGGGTTACTGTGCCTTCTCCTTTCATACCTTGTTATGGTTAAATGGCTGCATGGTTAAATTGGTTGATACTGGTATATCAATCATTTAATTTAAAGCTGATTCTATACTTTATACTTGTTCGGGAATGGGATTAACCCACCCCTACCCCTCCCTTAAAAGAGGGCCCCGACCCCCAGGGGAATTTATACTTTACGTGCTCTATGCATGCACTTTCGGACTTCCTAGTCCGAAAGCTATCTGCCGGGGACTTCCTAGTCCCCATGTTCCTGTTAACGCGGATTAGGAAATCCGCTTCAGTTGTCGTTTCGGATTAAGAAATCCGAAACAGCTGCTACTATACTTTCTTCCCAGTCTAACAATTTAACCATCCAACAATTCAGCAATTAACAACCAGCAATCAACTTGCCTTTTGCCAAAATCAGCCTGACCTTTGCAGTATAGCTGACAGGAGTCATTTATCTTTTGTCAAAAAATCTTTTGTCTAAGAAACAATGCGTAAACTTTCGATGGATGACCTCAATCGCGACTCGGTTGAAGAATTCAAAAATAAGAAAAAAATACCGTTAGTCTTGGTGCTCGATAATGTTCGTAGCCTGAATAATGTGGGGTCTGTTTTTCGTACCGCCGATGCCTTTATGGCTGAGAAAGTATACCTCTGTGGTATTACCGGCACCCCACCCCACCGCGACATCGAAAAAACTGCTTTGGGCGCTACGGAATCTGTAGCCTGGGAGCATGTGCCGGATACTTTAGAACTGGTAAAAAAACTGCAGGCCGATGGTTACAAAGTATGCTCTGTGGAGCAGGCCGAGAACAGTACGATGCTAAATGAGTTTAAGCCGGAGCCGGGGCAGCACTATGCCTTTGTGCTGGGTAACGAGGTTTTTGGCGTGGAGCAGGAAGTGGTAAGCGCCTCTGATGTAATACTGGAAATACCGCAGTTTGGCACCAAGCATTCGCTTAACATCTCTGTGGCAACCGGCGTGGTCGTCTGGGATTTCCTGAGCAAAACAATCGCCTCGCAGGATTAACTAAAGTATAAACTCAAAGTATAACAAGTATAGCTGGCGCTGTCTTTATAAAGCAGGCTGGCTATACTTTTCTCTTTTTAAAACAAGTATAACCCTTACTTGTTGCCTTCTTATCTGATCCGGCAAAGCCCTGTAGTTTTCCACAGTACTAAACCCTGCTGTCTTTTTATAGTCTTGTATATAAGGCTTTTGCAAAAAAGGCGTGTTTTATACTTTGCTTCAAAGCCTTGGTTGCTACAAATCAATGTTTAAACTGATGTTAGAAGCTTAATTACTCAAGCACTACACTTTACTATGAAAAACCACTTATTACGCATATTACTTTTTGCCATAACCTTTACCTTAGCATACCCTTTATCCGCACAACAAGCACAACCTGCCTCTACCCGCGGCAAAATAAGCGGAAAACTAGTAGAAGTCGACTCTAAAGCGCCTGTTGGCTTCGCTAACGTAGTTTTATTAACAGCAAAAGACTCCAGTCTGGTAACCGGCGCCACCACTGATATAGAGGGTGTGTTTATACTTGAGCGTATTCCGGCAGGGCAGTTTATACTTCGCGCCTCTATGGTTGGCTACCCAACCCGCTTTATTCCTAATATCAATATTACGGCTGATAAGCCTGAAGCCAACCTGGGTAACATTACGCTTAGTGCTGCCTCTACCAAACTGGCTGAGGTACAGGTGGTAGCCGAAAGGCAACTGGTAGAGTTTGAACTGGACAAGCGCGTGGTAAACGTAAGCCAGGATATTAACGCGGAAAGCGGCTCTGTGGCCGAAGTGATGCAGAACCTACCCTCAGTTACCGTAGACATTGACGGCAACGTAAGTATGCGCGGCAGCTCCAATGTAACCATATTGATTGATGGCAAACGCTCTGCCCTCTCTAACCTGACCCTGGACCAGATTCCGGCCAACCTGATCGAAAGTATAGAACTAATCACCAACCCATCGTCAAAGTATAACCCGGAAGGTACATCAGGCATTATCAACCTGGTTCTAAAAAAAGAAAAAACACCCGGCTTTAACGGATCTGCCTCGGTTACCGCAGGCACCTATGATAACTACAACTCCTCGCTTAACCTGAACTACAGGTATAACAAATGGTCTCTGACTACAGGCTACGATTTTAGGCAGCGTACCAGGCCGGGCTTTAACAACAGCACCACCACTAACTTTTACTTTGATGAAGCTGGCCTGCAGGACAGTACCAGCTATCGCTTGCAGGATGGTAAACGCAACAGCAAGGACATCTCTCACAGCTTCCGGTTCGGGGCTGATTACTACCTTACGCCAAAGCATACTTTATCGGCTTCGGGTATTTACAGGTTTGGCAAAGACACCGGCAACAACAGCATTTTTTACCGGTTTCTGGATGAAAACCAGCGGTTGGCAAGCACCAGCATCCGAAACACTGATGAGGTAGAAGACGAAAAAGCCATGGACGTTACCCTGGGTTACCGCCAGACCTTCGACAAAAAAGGCCAGGAACTAACGGCTGATTTTGTGTACAACACCAATATAGACGATGAGATAAGCAACTTCAGAGAAACAGAAGGACTGGAAGGCAGACTTACAGAAGTACAGCAGACATTGGTAGACGATGGCAACAGAGAAATTATAGCCAAAGCAGACTATGTGCATCCTATCTCGGAAAACAGCCGTTTTGAGGCCGGTTTGAGAACCTCTTTTGAACGCCTGGATGATGACTCACGCTTTTTCGATCTGAACAATGAAACCGGCCAACTGGAGTATAACATCAACCAGAGCAATCATTTTGTGTTCGATCAGCATATTTACTCATTATACTCTAACTACAGCAACAAGTATAAATCCGTTAGCTACCAGGTGGGTGCGCGCGCCGAGCAAACAGTTACCAAATCAGACCAGCGAACACAAAATATTAAAGACGATAACAGTTACTTCAGCCTGTTCCCGACGGTATTTGTCACACAGGATATCAATGACGACAACAAAGTGCAGTTTAGTTACAGCCGTCGCATAAACAGGCCGCGCAGCCGCTTTCTGAACCCCTTTGTAGACAGATCGGACAGGTTTAACACACGCTACGGTAATCCAAACCTGAATCCTGAGTTTGTGAACTCGCTTGAACTGGGATACCTGAGATATTGGGGAGAAGCCTCTGTAAACGCCACTTTGTTTTACCGCCACACCATGGATGAGATCGAGCGTTTCCGGATGCCCACTACTGTAATTGTAGATGGGGAGGCTGTACCCGGCACAGAAACAACATTTCTTAACATATCCGACAACAGGTCGTATGGCGCTGAGCTTGGCTATAATTACCCGGCTACAAAATGGTGGCGTTTAAACGGAAGCGTATCGGCCTTCAGAACACAGCTAAGCACCACCCAGGGCGATACCGAGCTGAGCAATGCCCAGTTTAGCTGGAACTCCAAACTTACTTCTACCATGACAGTCTGGAAAGACCTCGACATTCAACTTTCCGGCTTTTACCGTGCTCCAACGGCTGACATACAAGGGCGCATGGAGCAGATGTTCAGCACCGATCTGGCCATGAAGAAAGACGTGCTTAAAAAGAATGCCACTGTTTCGCTGCGTGTGTCAGATGTGTTTAACACGCGTCAGTTCAACTTCCTGAGCTATGGCCCCAACTTCAGGACAGAGTCTGAGAACCGCCGCCAGAGCCGCATCATTTACTTAGGCTTTACTTACCGCATCAACAGCGATGATAATAACCGTAACCGCCGCCGCGACCAGAACGACCGGGACAGTGGCGGGGATGACGACGACTTTTAATTTTTACCTGTTTTCTATTTTGAGTCGGTCGGGCACTTTGTCCGGCTGCTTTTTTTATGGGCCAACCACATCAAAGTATAAAAAGTATAAAGCTATTATCCGGATTTCCGTTATACTTACCGTACATTAAACTCTGAGTTTATAATTTGCCATGAGTCAACAAGCCAATAACCACTATCCAATAATAGACCTGCATTGCGACCTGCTGGTATATTTAACAGATGTCCCAGGGTCTAAAATCGACAACGTGCTTGAAATTGGCTGTGCCCTGCCGTCGCTCACAGAAGGCAACGTAAAATTGCAGGTTATGGCTATCTACTCGGCTACTGCACCGGGCAGCACCAACTATGCGGCCCTACAGCGCGACATGTATGAGCTATTGGCAAAAGATCCTGCCAATAATTTACACAACATTGCCACAGCAAAACAGTTACAGCAGGCACTTCAGGATAAGGACGGCATTGGCATGGTAGCAGCTATAGAGAACGCATCAGGCTTTTGCGAAGAAGACGAACCTTTAGAAGATGGCTTTAAGAAACTAGAGAAGATCATTGAAGCTTGCGGCCGTATCCTGTACATCAGCATGACACACAACGATGCCAACCGTTTTGGCGGCGGTAACTTTTCAGACAAAGGCATTACCCGCGACGGCCAGATGCTACTCGATTACATACATGGACGCCAGATTGCCATAGACCTGGCCCACACCAGCGATGCCCTGGCCCACGACATACTCACACACATAGACAAAGAGCGCCTGGATGTGCCGGTTATTGCCAGCCACTCCAACTTCAGGGCGGTATGGGACCATCGCAGGAACCTACCCAATGAGTTTGCCCAGGAGGTAATCCGCCGCAATGGGTTAATAGGTATGAATTTTCTGCGTGCCTTCCTGAACACAGATGACCCAGAGGCTCTGATACACCATATTATGTATGGACTGGACCTGGGCGCACAGGATGCCTTGTGTTTTGGAGCCGACTATTTTTATTTTGCAGACAGCCCAGCCCTGGATCGCTTTCCCTATTACTTTAAAGAGCACGAACAAGCCGGCACCAGCTATAACTTTATACTTGAGAGGCTACAAAACACTGTACCCCAGGAGCAACTGTCTAAACTGGCTTACCACAATGCACAGCAGTTTATAGAGCGTATCTGGCAGATTAAGTAACCTCTGCCTAGAGTTTAGCTGAGCGTAACTGATGGCTAAGTATGGCAGCAGTTTTCAACTGCTTTGCTTTGCAAAAGCAAGGGCTGTAGTGGCTGAGGCTATTCTTTATACTTTGGCAATTGATGATTACGCATGATGATTAACACACCCCTGCCCCTCTCTTTTTCGAGGGCCCCTACCCCCAGAGGGGAATTCACAAAGTATAAATCTTACAAAGTATACTTTCCTGCTCACGCAGAAAGCCTTTTCAAACTGGCAGCATGGTCAGCCACATATATGCTACCGCTAAACTCGCGGGAGAAAAAGATTTTTCAGAGGTGTTGTTATGCCCTGCTCGTTTACTTAAAGGTTAAGATGCGTTTTTGGTTATACACTTCTTCTGCTACTCTAACTTTTAAGGCCTTAAATCATCCCTCCACTAAAAATACATCTAATTAAACGTTACAAAAGCTATCAATTTGCACTTAATGTTGCTCCTTAGGAAACTAAACTATCTGTAAAGAGTACAATAAATTAAAGCACCGCATGATTTAAGTCATAACTTGGCTGGTCTTAATAAATGGCATTACAATTTTACACTTTTCGGAATTGCACTAATGCCCTTATATTCAGATACTAGCCCTAATAATATATAGAGAGATAGCCATAAGCCACTATTCTCCGTATACGCACTAACTATACCTGTACAAACACGTACAGGCAGCATAACAGACGTTGTACCCACAAAGGCCAGCCTATGGACGCACAGGAATATTCGCCGATTTACGTACAGATTAATGAACTGTACATTGACACCGTAGTAATAGATGATACCGAGTTTATTACACTGTGGTGCTTTACTGTGCTGAATGATGAGTACAAGTTTATTTATATGGGATGCGACTTTACGCAGTTTAACCAGATGCTGATCGCTGCCGGAGAAAAGGGCAAAGAAATAGCCCTGCACATGGCTGACGTGCTCAACAAACCTTACGAAACCCCTACCATAATCCCTATAAAAGAGCAGTTTGACGAGTACCTGGAGCTTACTGGCCACGACATTATTGTGTATGAGCCAATGGCCGTGGAAGATGACCTTGAAGAGTTTGAGGACGAGGACGACATGGACATTGAGCAGTTCTTTAACGGCCGCCAGAACAAAACCCAGCAACGTTACCTTATTTACCAGTTAGACAAACTCTATCCTTCTAAAGTATTTGAGCCTAAAAAAGCATCGCAGGAAGACCTGGCGGAGTGCTTTGAAGACGACTCACTGGAGATGGCCCAGCTATACTTTGATTACCTGAACGCAGTAGAAAACGGGTATTCTGAGTGCGAAGCCCGCCAGGTGGCCGGGCTTGAGCGCGACCTGTTCTTCAGGATGGCACGAAAAGCGTCTGAACTCTGGGGCTAACTGCTATACTTTCTTTTACAGTGTAGCATTTTCCTGCACCGAGTCCGCAGTATATAAATCGTTCAGCTTTTCCTGCAAGTGCGTTAAAATCGAATTCAACCAGTCTCTTGTTACCTGATCGTCTGCTTTTTCCAGGGCTTCTTTGTAGCGTGTTAATTGCATTTGGTGTGTGCTTGCTATAAAAGCCTTGTAGCGGGCATTAAACTCTTCTCCTTCCAATTGCTTAAACTCTTTTACCAATTTACTATCAGCGCCGGTCAGGCTATCCGGCAAGTGTAAAGTAGCATGTTGGCGGGTTATACTTTTTAGTTGCTGCAACGCTTTGCTATGAAATTTAACAGCTTTTTCGCCTAGTGCTTTTATACTTTCCGGCTCGCCTTTTTCCATAGCCAACTGCCCTATCTCGGTTTGAAGCATGTTGCTGCTGGCTGCGTAATCCCAGAAAGCCGGGTCGTTTTTAAGCGTGCGCTGCGAAGTTAAGGTAGTGGTTTCATTACTGGAATTACCAGATGGACTATCGCAGGAAAGTACCAGCAAAAACAATAAACCAATAGCCAGGGAGAGTAGCTTATCTATAAACATGGGTGTAAGTACAAGTATAAAGTATAGCTACCTATACTCTACCTACACCTGCCTTGGTTTTGCCTAAATCAAGATTCCTTTAAAAATGCAGCTCTACCTTTACAGCCTGCTATAAATTAAAATCCATGGCTAAAAAGTATATGCTTTCCGCACCACTGTCAGGTTACTGTTTCTACCTTGTTCTGCTATAACGTGGGCTGGCTTAGGATCTTTTAGCAGTTGCTCTGGCAAACCTATACTTTGGTCGTAGAGATACAGCGTGAGGGGCGCATCTTCTTTTAAACGAACTTCCAGGTGCACCTCTTTGCTTAGAGGCAAGCCATGCATCAGGACATAGTATACTTTGCCTTGTTTTGCATCTATTGGTTCTAATTGTAACGACTCGCCGGCAAGGTTTATACTTTTGATGTCTTCCGGAGTTTCAGGTTGCAGAACAATTTCGAAATGAGCTGCATTACGCTGCGAAGCCATGCGCAAACGCAACAAGCGTTCACCTCCGGCAACAGAGTCAGTTAGCACTTCTGCCACCGGAGCCGCTACAGGCAAAACCTCCGCTTCGCTTTTAAGGTAATTCAGCCTGGCATGCGGATAGATTTCGGAAAGAGGTGCTTGTGTTGTTTCTTTAAAAAACTGCTTGTTCCAATCGTCAGTGGTCTTGTAATAAGATGCCCAGTAGGCTTTACTGCTATCAGTATCCACATAATAGCTTACATGGCTGTGCAAGGGCTGTTGTGCCGATGGCTTTTCGTTTTGCAGGGAAAGTATAAGCACCAGGCCACCTGCCAGTAAAAGCACCAAAGGCAACACTGGCCAACGCCCCCACCTGAAACTGTGCTCTACCAGGTATAACAAGGGCAGCAAAGAGCCCAGCAGCAACACAAATAAAGCCAAAGGGCCCACCGGCAACTGCAGACTAAAAGCTATAAACACCACATGCACAATTGGCATAAGTATAAAAATTGCAGGCAGTGCCGCTACCAGTAAGATCAGCGCAAACTTTAGGTTTAACTGAGGTAACTCATGCAAGTTGGTTAAAAGTATGACCAACACTCCTGCCAGGCTAAACAGCAACGGAAACATCAGCAAGTAAGTAGCACTTGGAATTGTAAAGTAGATAAGGGCTACAAGGATAAACTGAAGTATAAACACACCCATCACCAATGCCAACAGTTGCAACCAACGCAGAGCCAGCCATGCCAGCAGTAGAAAAACACCCAGCGCCAACAGCAGGTAAGCTATAAAAAAGCCATTCGTACTATAAACGCCATTCATGTTATGCGTAACAGGCAGCATTTGCTGTACAAGGGTGTTTACCGGCACAAACAAACCTACTGTTATCAGCAACATCACTGTAAATGCTACAAAACTGATGAGTACCTGTGCTATGGTAAAACCTCGTTTTCTTACTCCCAGCACCAGCGTTACGATCAAAAGCAATGTGGTTATACTTACCCAAAGTATGTTTAAGCCTTGCGGGTAATTTACTACCCAGCCGTTTACTGCATTAAAGAAAACTGTATCCGGGGCTTTGGTTTGCTCCAGGGATGTGTTCCCGAAATGCTTTAAGAGCGCCAGCAGGTTGCTGCCATGCTGTTGCACCGTTTCCAGGCTCAGGTTTTCTGGTGAGTCGGTTGCTTTGTGGTAGTGTACAAACCCATCAATAAAAGCTGAGTTGAGTCCGCTGTAGCCGGCATCTTTAAACACCGTAAAGTCGGTATCGTTGGGCATGCGGCTATAAATTTCGTAGGCCAGTGAGCTCAGGAAAGGGTATGGCGCGTGTTCGATGTATTGCTTTGCCACCCAGCCGTTTTCCGGACTCAGTTCAAAGGTCATACTTGGGCCTTCGGTGCCACGGCCTTCCAGGTTAAGTACAAGTCCCACCTCTTTTGCCCATGGATGTTTCAAGAAAGCCTTTGCTCCGTACAGGCCATACTCTTCGCCATCGGTAAACAATACGATAATGTCATGCTGCAAAGGTCTTTCCTGCTTCAGGGCACGTACCGTTTCAAGTATTGCTGCCACCCCTGCGCCATCGTCGCCGGCGCCGCGCGCGTTGGGCTGCGAGTCGTAGTGCGCCATTACGAGTATGGCTTTGCCGGAATTTCCGTTACCTTTTAATCTACCAACCAGGTTGTACACATAGCCTACTCCTATACCATTAACAGCAGTTGCTTCCTGCACTTCGGGGTTTAAGCCCAATTCCTGCATTTGTTGCAACAGGTATTCCTGTAGTTCGGCGTGTGCGGCGGTGCCCATGGCATGGGGTTCTTTAGCTATCTCCTGCACATATACCATGGCCCGCTCCGCCGAGAACTCAATTGCAGGCACGCTGCCAGACTTGGCTTTTGGAGGCATAAGCAAGTATACACTCAGCCAGGCAAGGGTGACCAGGGCTAAAAGTATAAAAAGAGCAATTGGGCGGTGGCGGTACTGCATAGGTAACTGAGTTACAGTTTATATATTACTGTCCTAATATAGTGAATATTTGTCTTATTTGAGTTGAGGGAGGGGTTGTTGCTTTTGGATATCTTTGTCCGAAACCTATTGTGCTGGGGACAACATCGTCCCTGTTTCTGCCATATTGTGCAAAAACACACCCCTACCCCTCTCAAGAGGGGAATCTCTGCCTCTGCTTTAGCTACAGTATAAGTTTCATAGTCACGCCTCCATGTGGACAGGTCGCGACCTGCCCCTACGAATTAATTCTATACTTTCTTTCCAGATGCAGAAGCCGCTAGCTAAGAAGTGTCGATCCCAGTCCTTGGGTGGGGGAAGGGGGCCTCGACAAAGAGCGCCTCGAGAGGTTCCGGTGACGAGCGCCAGCGAGGCAGCACGAGGAACGAGTGCAGGAAGCGAAAGCAGCGCGATGCCCGAGGACGAGGCCTCCCGGCCTGAGGGCACCAAAAGCCAAAGGTGAAAGTATGAGCAGGTAAGACTGAGGAATAAAGCCAACTAGATAGAAATGCAGGAATAAAACAAAACAGAATGAGCACCTGTAGTATCTTCTCCCTCACTTGTTTTTAGGGGAAGGACCAAGGTGGAAAACAAAAACAGGCAGCACCTTTTGCAGATGCTGCCTGTTGCCGTAAATATCAAATTAATTACAGAATCTCTGTTTTCTCAGCATCCAATACCTCGTTCTGGCGCAGATGTACCGGGGTTGTTTTCTTGCGCAGGCGCATATTCAGCATCTCTACCAATAAAGAGAAAAACATGGCAAAGTAAATGTAGCCTTTTGGTATGTGCTGGTGCAGCGCCTCTACTACCAGCATAAAGCCAATTAGCAGCAGGAACGAAAGTGCCAGCATTTTAACTGTTGGGTGCTTGTTCACGAAATCGCTTACATACTTGGCGAAGATCAGCATGATGATCATAGCCAGAATAACCGCAATGATCATGACGAGTACTTCCTGAGCCAAACCCACAGCTGTAAGTATAGAGTCGAAAGAGAAAACGATGTCGATGAGCACGATCTGTATCAATACCCTGCTCATAGAGGCATACACCTTGCCTCCTTCGTGGGTCTCTTCCTCGCCTTCCAGCTTGTTGTGTATCTCGGTAACAGACTTAGCCAGCAGAAACAAACCACCTACAAAAAGTATGATATCGCGCCACGACACGGCAAAGTCGCCATCAGTAAACGGCAGGTCGATAGTGAAGAGCGGCTTGCTGGCACCTATAATCCAGGTAAGGAACATCAGCAGGATAATCCTGAAAACCAAAGCCAGCATCAAACCAATGTTACGACCTTTTGCCTGCTGCTCTTTCGGCAATCTGCTTACGATTATCGATATAAATACAATGTTGTCTATACCCAACACCACTTCCATAAAGGTTAGTGTCAGTAAGCTTATCCAGGTGTCCGGATTCGCGAATATTTCCATAGTTTATGTATTAAATTGTTTAATGGTTGAATTGTTAAATTGTTGTTTCTGCCTTGGTGATACGGTTGTTTAACCCTTTGCTCATACGTATTGCGAAGGAGCAAGTGTAGCAGTCTGTAAGCCAGAAAGTTTGACTTACACCTGTTGCTTCTTAAAGAATACAACAATTTAACAATCTAACAATTTAGTAATTCATGTCTAACTCTTCATGTTCACGAACTGTAGTGGCATGCCTATTTCTTCTGTGTTGCCGCGCAGCAGGGCTATTACATCCTGCAAGTCGTCTATTTTTTTGCCGGTAACGCGAATGGTATCATCCATAATAGCTGCCGATACTTTCAGCTTGCTGTCTTTGATGATCTTCATGATCTTTTTGGACGTGTCTTTCTCAATGCCGGCTTTTACTTTGATATCTTTTTTCATCATGGCACCGCTTTGGTACGCCTCTTTAGAGAAATCCAGCGCCGTGGCGTCTAATCCCTGCTTTACCATCTTGCTGATCAGCACATCCTCTGTATGCTGCACCCGCATATCGTTCTCCATGGTAATGTTTACCACGTTGTCTTTCTTGTTATATTCCAGCGAGCCTTTGGTGTCGCGGAAATCGTAGCGGTTCATGATCTCTTTGCGGGCAACGTTTACGGCGTTGTCCATGGTTTGCGGGTCTACTTTGCTTACAATATCAAAAGATGCCATAGTTTTTTAGCCTTATACTTTAAAAATTGATTTTACTATATTAAGCCGACAAAGTTATCTTTTGCTAGTTAAATTGCTGCATTGTTGAATGGTTAAATTGTTATTGGTGGTCGGTTATTCGTTGTTAGTTGATCGGTAATTGATTCCGTGAATGTAGAGACGTAATATTTTACGTCTTGTCAGCTACAAGGCAGCGCATCCAAAATGCTCCGGGCAGGCCAAACTAATACTTTGCAGTCTCAAAGTATAAAGTACGGCTCACAAAAGTCTGAAAACTTCCCATCATAGCAAGTCACAAGTCACCGCTGCGCTAAAGACTTGCGCCAGAAATTTTAACCATTCAACAATTTAGCCATTCAACAATTTAACAATCAACAATCAAAACCATGCAAATAATAGAGCCCTCTACTCCGAAGCAGTTTGAAAAGTATTACCGCCTGCGCTACCTGACGCTGCGACAGCCCTGGGGCCAACCCGAAGGCAGCGAACACGCCGACGACGATGCCACCGCCATACATGCCATGCTGATAAACGATGTAGGAGAAGCCCTGGGTGTTTGCCGCATGCACCTGGCCACACCGCATGAAGCACAAATCCGGTTTATGGGCATACGCCACGATATGCAGGGGAAAAAACTGGGCGACCAACTGCTACATTACCAGGAAGAACGCGCCCGAGAACTGGGCGCCACGCGCATGATGTTGCACGCCCGAGAAAATGCCGTAAACTTTTACCGCCGCAATGGGTATGAGATAGAAGAAAAATCGTACCTGCTGTTCGGCACTATACAACACTATAAAATGGCCAGGCAGCTCTAACACCACCGCCACGGCTATGAAGAAAAATACCAGGTTTATACTTACCGCAGGCGCTTTGATCGCAGCTACCATACTTGTAAGCAGCTGCAGTAAAAACTATCCTCCACTAGAAACCGTGCCAAGCGTAGACCTGAACAAGTATACCGGCCGATGGTATGAGATTGCCTCGCTGCCGCAACGCTTTACAAAGGGCTGCCATTGCGTGTATGCCGAGTATACTTTAAATCCTTCAGGCTATGTAGAGGTGTACAATTACTGCCGCAAAGGCGGGACAAACGGCGAGGTGAAAGACATCAGCGGCAAGGCTTTCCCGGTGGAGGGCAGCGACAACAGCAGGTTAAAAGTACAGTTCTTCTGGCCCTTTAAAGGCGACTACTGGATACTGGAACTAGACCCCGAGTATAAGCATGTGCTTGTAGGCTCCCCGGACCGCGAAAGCCTCTGGATACTTTCACGTACTCCTGCCCTGGATGACGCCGTTTATAACCTGATGGTACAGCAAGCTAAGAGCAAAGGCTTCCCCGTGGAACAGCTGGAGAAAATGGATCAGAGTTGCTATAAGTAGGCGGTTTTAAACTTTGCCTGCTGCATAGCTGCTAGCCGTTGCTAGCCGTGTATAAACGGGTATACTCGAGTAAAAACACGACTATAGATATTTTGACTGTTTGATGAATGGCATCTTTATGAGTACATCAACGACATAACACCATTGCCCACTTATTCAACACGCTTGCTTTTAGGCAATTACACATCGTTTAGCTTAGTAAAGCATAGGATTTGGCAGATAGATACTTTAATATTATCTTGTATTGTGTAAGCCCTATATGGTTACTTGTAAAAGCAGTTTTTAACCTGTACAATAACACATCCACATATAGGGCCAATAACCGGAACAACTCCTTATACACTCTAGTTGAGTGAAATAAATAATATATGAATAGAAAGTACTCCCTGTCTACACTTCTCATTCTAATTTGCCTTTCCTGCACCTCAAAGAAAGAATCAGGAGTTGGGGTTTCTCAAGCTTACTCAGATGAAAGGCCAGCGACAATAGATGAAAAACAGCAAAATTCAGTTAAGAATATCCGACGAGAGTATTGGCCACTTGACCACGACGTTTTTAAAGAAGATACGACTATCCACCTACAGGAGGAATATTTAATTAAAACCTACAACTATAGTTTAAATGACAGTGCAGTAATCCATACGGCCATCGACGATATGGGTGAATTTTTTGTACATAGCCATAACAGAGTAGCCGAAGTTACAATACTTCAGAATCAGAAGCCCTTTATAAAATCTACTCTGACTAAAGATATATTCGATAAAAACACTGAACTCCAACTTTCAGGAACATCTTTCCAGAAATTTGAAAATGGAGAATTTGTCTTTAGAGTAGATGCATGTATTCCTGACACAGATGTTTGCGATGCGGCAGAAGTGGCAGTAGATAAAAAAGGAAAAGTCAGGGTAATTAAATACCTTATAGATGAATCAGAAGAATAAAATTACTTCACTCAACAGTGTATAAACGCCAGCATCGGCCGACGGCCTTCGCCGTCGTTTATACTAACCGTTAGCTGGTATAGGTAACTAAGGAAATGATACTCAGTAGCAATACAAAGAGTCTAATATATAGTGTAAAGAAACAAGTTAGTTACATACACTAATGCTAGGTAACTCGAACAATATTTTATAAAATAAGTACAATATATTGTTCGAGTTATTTAAAGATAATTAGATGATTTCACAACTATCCACCATCAACAGACTAGATCCGGGTGTTCACGTCCGCCCGCTTCAAGAAAGCGAACTGCCTGCTGCAGATAATATTATGCGTCTGGCATTCGGGACCTTCTTAGGGTTACCAGATCCCACTGCTTTTATGGGTGATGCAGGTTTCGTACATACCCGCTGGAAGGCCAATCCTGATTCAGCTTTTGGCGCAGAAGCTAATGGTGAATTAGTAGGTTCCAACTTTGTCAGCAACTGGGGAAGCGTTGGTTTTTTTGGCCCTCTTACTGTTCATCCTGAACGCTGGAATCATGGTATAGCCAAGCTCCTTATGGAGCCTATTATGGAATGCTTTGCCAAATGGGGTACGAAGCATGCTGGTCTTTTTACTTTTGCGCAAAGTGCAAAGCATGTTAGTCTTTATCAGAAATACGGCTTCTGGCCACGATTCCTTACAGCCATTATGTCTAAACCGGTTGAACAGGTAAATAATGAATTTCAATCGACAAGGTTTTCAGGGGTTCCGGAAGACGAAAAGGAAGCTACGCTTCTAGTTTGCAGGCAACTGACGGATTCAGTATATGAGGAGCTAGACATAAGCCGGGAAATTCAATCTGTGGCCTCACAAGGGCTTGGAGACACTGTGCTTCTGTGGGAGAATGGAAAGTTATTGGGACTGGCGGTGTGCCATTGTGGGCCAGGAACAGAAGCGGGAAGTAATACCTGTTATATCAAGTTTGGAGTAGTACATTCAGGAACAAGTGCCGAGTCAGACTTTGGAAGCTTACTGAAAGCCTGTGAAAGAATGGCTGCTGAAAAGGGACTGCAAAAAGTGGTTGCAGGTGTCAACACAGCCAGATATGAAGCGTACAGGCATATGCTCAATAGCGGCTTTCGTACAGAACTTCAGGGGGTAGCCATGGAGCGGCCTAATGAGCCGGGATATAATAGAGCTGGCATCTATTTGGTGGATGATTGGCGGTAATTATTTACCATCAAGTGAATACTTTACACAGCTAACCACAGCTTTACTGTAGCTACGCCACAGCAAAGCCCAGTCCGTTAGAAAATATTAAGAATAAAAATCCAGAGATAAAGTTACCATTTTGGTAACTTTATTTATTATATTTGAGTTTATATTTTAAGAAGTGAGAGTAATAGCAAAACGGACGCTGCGGGATTTTTGGGAAAAACATGCCGATACTGAGCAGCAGCTAAAAGCCTGGTACAACGAGGCGGAGCAGGCTGACTGGAAGTCTCCAAACGATATAAAGAAAAACTACCCCTCATCAAGCATATTGGAGGACAACAGGGTGGTCTTCAACATTAAAGGGAATAACTACAGGTTAATCGTTAGAATCAACAACAAGTATGGTGTTGTCTGGATACGGTTTATTGGGACGCATGCTGAATATGACAAGGTTGACGCTACTAAAATTTAAAGAAAGAAAAAATGAATGTTAAGCTGATAAAAACTGAAGAAGACTACCAATTAGCTCTTCAAAGGCTGGAAAATATATTTGACGCGGAGCCAGACACACAGGAGGGCGATGAACTGGAGGTGCTTTCATTCCTGATTGACTCCTACGAAAAGGAGCATTTCCCAATTGAAGCACCGGACCCGATTGAAGCAGTAAAGTTCAGAATGGAGCAACTTGGAATGAAGCAGAAAGACTTAACCGAGGTGCTGGGTTTCAAGAGCAGGGTAAGCGAAGTGTTGAACAGAAAAAGAAAGCTTACACTAGAGATGATAAGGAGTTTGCATAAGACCTTGAACATCCCGACCAACGTGCTCATTCAGGAATACTAAAAGAAAAACAGCCTTTCTAACACTTTATATACAAATCCCTTGCTACGCTGCAAGCTGTGCATATACTAAACGTTAGTATTTATTGTGAGTTAGAAGGAACAAATAAGTATAAAGAATCCGTGTCATAGTACTTGGGCCTCATCAGAAACACAAATCAATGAAACTATACCTGCTCACACTTATCCTGCTGGCTTCTATCAGTAGCAACCTGTTTGCCCAGCAAACCAGCAATGTGACTGGCACCTGGAACGGCTCACTAAACATAGGCGGCGCAAAGCTTAGGCTGGTCTTCCACATCAGCACTACCCCAGAGGGCAACCTTACCGCCACCATGGACAGCCCCGACCAGGGCGCTAAAGGCATACCTGTGACCTCGGTAAGGTTGGCACAGGATAGCTTATTTCTGGACATTAAAGC
This sequence comes from Pontibacter aydingkolensis, assembly GCF_019443125.1. Taxonomy (GTDB): domain Bacteria; phylum Bacteroidota; class Bacteroidia; order Cytophagales; family Hymenobacteraceae; genus Pontibacter; species Pontibacter aydingkolensis. Next base: position 34,971 of record NZ_JAHYXK010000002.1, read on the forward strand.
GATTGGCGGCTCGTATACAGGCAAAGTAACCAGCCCCGAGACCATTGACGGGCACCTGCAACAAGGTGGCCAGCGCATGCACATACCCCTTATAAAAGGCGAGGCCGAAGTTGCCAAACGTCCGCAAATGCCTGTAAAGCCCTACCCTTACCAGGAAACTGAAGTAACCATCGAAAATAAAACGGCAGGCATAAAACTGGTAGGCACGCTTACCCTGCCACATAATAAAGCCAATGTGCCGGCAGTTATACTTGTTACCGGTTCCGGCCCACAAGACCGCGACCAAACCATTATGGGGCACAAGCCATTCCTGGTGCTGGCCGACTACCTTACCCGACAGGGAATTGCCGTGCTGCGCTTAGATGACCGTGGAGTTGGTAAATCAGGTGGTAACTTTGCCACAGCCACCACCGAAGACTTCGCTACAGATGCCGAAGCAGCTTATACTTACCTGAAAAGCTTTAAAGGCGTTAATGCTAAAAAGATTGGTTTGGTCGGGCACAGCGAAGGTGCACTGGTAGCAGCTAAAGTAGCCGCAAAACACCCTGATGTGGCTTTTGTAGTGCTGATGGCCGGAAACGCCGTACCCGGCACGGAGCTACTGGTGGCGCAGAACGAGGCCCTGTTAAAAATGGCAGGCGTGCCAAACGAACAGCTAAAGAAATACCTACAGTTGCGCAAAGCACAGTTTGAAATTGCCGCTACCGAAGCCGATGTGTTTCAAGCCGCAGAAAGTATAAAAAAGCTGGAGCAGGATACAAAGGCAAATCTAACCGAACAGGAACAAAAGCAGCTCGGCCTTACGCCGCAAAGCGAACAAGCCGTAATTGCACAGATCAGCACGCCCTGGTACCGCCATTTTCTTGCTTATAACCCTGCCCCTACTTTACAGAAACTAAAAATGCCAGTGTTGGCGCTTAACGGCACCAAAGATGTGCAGGTGCCCTACCAGCAAAACCTGCCCGCCACCGAAAAAGCTCTGAAAGCAGCAGGCAACAAAAAGTATACGATAAAGGAAATGCCCGGCCTGAATCACCTTTTCCAGACAGCCAACACCGGAGGCCCTGCAGAGTATGGTCAACTAGAGGAAACGCTTGCCCCCGCTGCCCTGGAAACGATGGGTAACTGGATAAAGGACGTTGTGAAGTAAGCTAACTCGTTTTGAGAATTACGTTTTTAAGCTGGATACCCTATTTTTGGTATCCACCACAAAACCTTTTAACTTAACATTTCCAAGAGTTGTTAAAGGTCGCCAATTTCTGTTATATGCGCAGCCGGAACTATTAGAGCATCAAAACAAAATTTAATCTATAAATAAATCAACTTAGTACAGGAAACAAAAGTATAAGTACTACTGTTACTATAGCTACTTCACTATAAACCCCCTTTGCCTTATGAAAATATTTTCCCGCCTTTTATTGCCTGTTGCTGTGCTAGGTTTTGTTGCCTGTTCTGAAAAAGAGCAAAAAACAAATAACACGCCTGCCGCTACAACAACGGCTCCTTTTAATACCACAGCTACACCGGCTGCCGGCACAACAAATGGCGCTACTGCTGCTTTAAATCCAGAACATGGCCAGCCAAACCACCGCTGCGACATTCCGGTTGGAGCACCTTTAAACACACCAGTGCAGCCTAAGCTAAACGCGCCAACGCCAACAACTACCATTACACCGCCAATGCCGCAACCACAAATGCAGCAAAGCACAGGAACGGTAGCAGCTGGCACTAATCCGCCGCACGGCCAGCCTGGCCACGATTGCGCTAAACCGGTTGGAGCACCGCTTTAGGCATCCAGTTTTCCAGAATATAACAGCACTTCACCAGTAAAACCTGGCGTAGGCCTTTGCGTGCCTTGCGGTACAATAAAACTGCAAAGTACGCAAAGGCCTACGCGATGTGCACCATGTGTTATACCATGTCCACAACAGCAAAAGCACTTTACTCCTGTAAAGTATAATCCAGCGGCAGCATATCGCCTAACTTTTCAAAACCCCAGTAGCCTTCGAAAAGCACACCCAGCGGCTCGTAGATACTACCGTTTTTATTCAGCAGCGCATAGTTTGCCTTAAGCGACAGTACAGAGGTCTGGTAACCTGGTTTTGGTGGGTTAAAAGGCTTTAGTTGCTGCACATAGGCCATCTCTTCTTTTTCGCCGGTAAACACTACCTGCATAAAATGATCGAACTGCATTTTAACCTCATCGCCGGTAAAAGTTAAGTAGTCTGTGTAAGGTACCGGCCTGCTATCCAGCTGTTGTATAAGTTTGGGCAACCTGGCCCGGGCAAGTATAGCTCCATAGCCTTTATTCAGATTGAGAGTACTGCTCTCTTCGCGCAATTGTGCCCTGGCGGTGGCAATTTCTTCGTCGGTGGGCCTGTCGGGGTTTGGCAAACGGTAAAGCCTGCGCAGGTTAAAGCCCTGCTCCTCCAGCTGCTTCTGCCGTAGTGCCCGTACAAAGTGCATGACAGAACCCTGGTAAGCGCGGTTCCGGTTTCGGCTCCAGCGGCGTTGCTTGCTTTTCCCGCCTTTCATCAAAGTATACTTTGGGTAACCCAGAAACACCATATAACCATCCCGCATGTAAAACTTAAAATCGGTTAGCAGGTACTCAATTTTATAGCCCAGCGCCGGGTTCTCTATTTTTAGCGGCTCATCAGACTTTACCTCCAACAGCGCCGTTTTCGGATCGAAGGTAATGGTGAGTACCTCTGGGTTTAGCAGCTTGCATTGCCTGCCAAATTCACTCTTGCCTAAAAAATTCTGCTTAAAGGTTTCGAGGTTCTGGTACCACTCCGGGTCGCGGGTGCCTTTTACAACTACCTCGGCTAGTTTATGCTCTTTTTGAGTTAGCTTAAAAAGTATGGATTTTGGCAACTCATCGGTGTTTACCTGGTAAATTAGAGGTTCGTATCCCAGGTACGACACAATAATCTCGTAGCGGCCACCCGGCACGGCCAGTGCAAACTCGCCTTTCGTATTAGTTGTAGCGCCTATGGTAGTAGTATTTACATAAACTGATACAAATTCGATAGGCTCGTCGGTATGCTCATCCACCACACGGCCTTGTATTTTGTGTTGCGCCAGCACTGGCAATGTAACAAGGCAGCATAGCAGCAAAAGTATAAGTTGTTTCATGCAGATGCAGGTGTTTTCTTAAAAATGACTAAAATTTATGAGTTACCTGCTAACTTTAACTTTCTTTAACATTTATCTGCAAACAAACTTACATGAGCTACGCCGATTCGCTGCCCAACTGGGCTATCTGGCTCTGCAGGCGGTTTCATATGCTGTGCCTGGCATTGGTTATTACCTTTTGCTTTGATCTTTTTTTGCTGCCCCGCATTGATAGCGTTGAAAAAATCGAAAGCCGCAGAAAAGTATACCACACTTCCTATAACAGATACTCCGGCAAATCTCACACTCTAAAGCTGGACAACGAGTATTTATACTCTGCTAACTTTATGCTCCCGTTTAACAAGTATCAGGACTTTGAGTACTGGAAAGCTGATTCAGCCCGTTTTATTGCAACGCCTCTATTCAGAACAGTTGTAAAAGGCTACATGGTCTTGGACAAAAAGCAATATGAGTTAAAGAGAGGGCCGGGCATCTTTACAGAGTTCATGTTCATTCCGATCGGCTTCGTGCTGGTAGCGGTGTTTGGGTTAATGATGTGGCAAAACAAAGAACAATTGCTGAATGCTGCCGTCTTTAATGCCCTGGTGCTTTACCTTTTGCTCTGGATAATGGGGTATGCATAAGCTTATACTTTAAGCCTTATACTTATCCCCGCTTTTCCTGCACCCGCTTTACCATGTTGCGCACAAATTTTCGGGGCATAAGCTGTGCGGTAAGGGCAGTAAGCTTATTCTGAATTCCCGGAATCACAACTACTTCGCCGGCCATCATTCCTTCGTATCCTGCTTTGGCCACACTTTGGGCATCTGCTATAAACTGTTTGCTGAAAAGGCCGGAGCCGTGCAGGTTCGCTTCTTCCTGAAAGTTGGTTTCTGTAGGGCCGGGGCAAAGGGCTGTTACGGTTATATTTTCCTGTTCTAACTCGGTGGCAAGCGCTTCCGAAAAAGACTGCACATAGGCTTTGGTAGCATAGTAAACAGCCATCAGCGGCCCTGCAGGCGGAAAAGCAGCCGTAGACGAAACATTAAGTATTTTGGCAGATCTGCCCGCGCCTAACTGGTTTAAAAACAGCTTGCACAAGTGCGTTAAGGCAACAATGTTGAGTTGTATCATGTCGAGCTCTTTTTGCAGCGCCGTTTCTTTAAAGTAGCCATAGTTGCCAAAGCCGGCATTGTTAACCAGCGCATCTACCTGTATACCTTCATTGTGCAGTTGCTCAAATAATCTGTCGGGCGCATCAGGTTGGGTTAGGTCGAAGGCAATAACTTTGGTTTGAGTGCCATACTTTAGGGCATACTGCACGGCCAGGCTGTTCAGCTTTTCTTCGGAGCGGGCCACCAATACAAGGCTATGTCCCTGCGCAGCAAAAATATCAGCCAGTTCTTTACCAATGCCTGCCGAGGCACCCGTAATCAATACATTATACTTTATGTTTGTCGTGTATGTCATAATTAGTGATTTATACTTTCTGTTTAGTAGCAACAAGTAAACTGGTTTACTGTTTGCGCATTTCCTGTTGCCGCATTGGCATTTGGTCAATCAAAGTATAAATTGTATCGAGGGGCACAGCATTGGCGCTCCTGTACTTTTCAGTGCCGTCTTTGCCCAACAGCAATATAGTAAATGCATCAGGCGCAACCCCGAACTGCTCACGCAGTTGCTTTCCGTGCTCTTCTGTTTGCACCTCACCATTTATCCGAAGTATAGTTTCGCCTTCTACATCTATTAATACCATATCCCGTTCGGGCAGCCCTTTGGCATTTTTACTGATGTTTGTTTTCTGTTTTGTGTATTCTTCGTTTTCTGCATCAGGGGTAAACAATAACAGTACCCTGTTCTCCCATTTAAAGTTATTCAGATCCATTTGTTTTGGTTTATTTTGAAGCCATGCTGCCGGCAAAAGCATGCATGCTGTTAAAAATATGGTATAAACATATAACATATTACCGCATACGGTAAGTCATACCTTGCTGGCTAACTTGCTTATTTATAGGTGCTGTTTACACTTGAAATTTCTGCTGTTCACGAAGCAAATATCGAATATTAAGATTTCTATATACTTATTACCCAATCTTATTTATACCTTTGCGCCCTGTTACGAGAAATCATCTATTTATATAAAACTATGAAGATTAATTATTACCAAAAGCACTTGCTTGGCCTGGTGCTGTTGTTGCTGTGCTATACTACCAATGCACAAGACCTCTCCCAAACTATTCGCGGCCGCATTGTAGATAAAGAATCACAAGAGCCATTAATTGGTGCTACAGTAGCCATTATTACCACTAATCCTCCTATTGGAGCTTCCACAGATGTATCTGGTAATTTCAGACTGGACAAAGTTCCTGTTGGCCGCCATACTTTACGCGTGAGCTATGTAGGTTACGAAGAGCAGGTGATGCCTGAACTTTTATTGGGCTCTGGTAAAGAACTTGTTCTTACGATTGGTCTGAGTGAATCTTTTAAAACGCTGAAAGAAGTTGTGATCAGTGCTGAAGAGCAGAGCAAAGGCAACCCGCTGAACGAAATGGCCATGATCAGTTCCCGTTCCATAGCTGTAGAGGAGACAAAGCGCTATGCCGCAAGTATAAACGACCCTGCCCGTGCTGCCCAGAACTTTGCCGGTGTGGGTACTTCTGATGATCAGAGCAACGAGATTGTGGTACGCGGCAACTCCCCAAGAGGAGTACTATGGCGAATTGAAGGGATTGAAGTACCTAACCCAAGCCACTTTGCAGAAGAAGGTGCGGCAGGCGGAGCCATCAGTATTCTAAGCGTTAACATGCTCGAGAACTCTGACTTCTACACCGGAGCTTTCCCGGCAGAGTATGGTAATGCGCTCTCCGGCATCTTTGATATCAGACTACGAAACGGTAACAACGAGAAGCGTGAGTACGCTTTTCAGGCAGGCTTGCTTGGTGTGGATTTTGCCGCCGAAGGTCCTTTAAAACAAGGCTCAAAGGCTTCTTACCTGGCCAACTACCGCTATTCGACGCTTGCCATGCTAAATAAAATAGGTATAAAGATCACGGGTGATGCCTCGCCGGTTTTCCAGGACTTCTCTTACAAGTTACATCTCCCAACTGAGAAGGCAGGCATATTCTCCTTCTGGGGAATTGGCGGGCTAAGTGAGCAGGTTATGGAAGCCTCCCGCAACGTAGAGGAATGGGAAAATCACTGGGACAGGTTCGACCAAAGTTTTAAAGGAAACATGGGTGCCGCCGGTGTATCACACATGCTTTTCCTGGATAAGGAAGACTACCTGTCAACTTCATTTGCCGTATCAGGAAGCAGTAATAAAATTGCTGTAGACTCCCTATCGACAGACCTTAGCTCCTCTCCGTTTTATCATCAGCGCTTTCAGTACAATACTGCACGTCTTTCCAGCATGTACAACCGCAAGATCAACAACCATCATACTTTCAGAGCTGGTTTGATCCTGAGCCGCCTGGGCTATGATGCTTTTGCAGAAGGCCCTGATGAGAATGATGAGCAGGAGCGTTTAATAGAACAGCAAGGAAATACTTACCTGGCACAAAGCTACGCCCAGTGGAAATACCGCCTGTCAGAGCAGCTAACACTTAACACCGGATTACACGCCCTGTACCTTGGTCTTAATGGGAATACAAGCTTAGAGCCGCGACTTGGCCTGAAATGGCAGGTAAATGCTGCCCGCTCCTTTAGTGCTGGTTTCGGATTACATAGCAGGCATGAGGCTATGTCTACTTATTTTGCACAGCAGCGCCTGCAGGATGACTCTTTCACTCAACCTAACAAAGGCCTTGGCTTTACCCGCGCTGCACATTACGTACTTGGCTACGACCAAATGTTGCGTGAGGACCTGCGTCTGAAAGTAGAAACATACTACCAGCACCTTTACAACATTCCGGTTGGGGCCGGGCTTGGAAGCACTTTGTCTACCCTTAACCATGAAGATGGTTTTGTTACAGACAGTTTAGTAAACACAGGCACCGGCCGTAACTACGGTTTGGAGATGACACTGGAGAAATTCTTTACCAACAACTATTACTTCCTGCTTACCACCTCCCTGTACGACTCCAGGTATACAGCCGCAGATGGAATAGAACGCGATACGCGCTTCAATGGGAATTACATTGTAAACTTTTTAGCAGGCAAAGAATTCAAGGTAGGGCAAAACAAGCAGAACCTGATCGGTACAAGCTTTAAGCTAGTATCGGCAGGCGGCAACCGCTACACACCTATCGACCTGGAAAAATCGAGAGAAACAGGCAACGAACAGCTGCAGGGAGACAGGCGTAATACAATCCAGGCAACAGATTATTTCAGGTCGGATATCCGGGTAAGCTACCGGAAAAATAAGCCAAAGGCATCCTACATCATTTCTCTGGATATACAGAACATCACAAATCGCCTGAACGTGCGCGGCATCCACTATGATCGCACCAAAGAAGAGATAGTTACAATTTATCAGAACGGACTCATTCCGGTGTTAAACTATAGGATAGAGTTCTAAAATTCAGCACTTAAAGTATAGCAACGGCAGGCCACAAACCTGCCGTTTTGCGTTTAGCCCGAAAAAGTGCATTTTCGTTACTATACTTAAGCTAAGTCTATCCTATGCGCTACCGTTTTATACTTCCCGCTTTTTTAGCCGGGCTTACATTGTTAACAGGCTGCAGTTCCGATAAACAAACTGAGACAGACACGCCGGAATCAGCAGACACAACCACAACGGCTCAGCCTGCTCCAGCTGGCGACAATGAAGTTAGTTACGAAGAGCAGATACTGGACCGTGGCATGCGCTTTAACATACGCACTACCGGCACTGGCTCGCAGCGCAGCCTTTCTATAACCGTGGAGCGCGAAGGGCAACCTACTACCCGAATTGATGAGGCCATAGAAGGCACCGTAACCCAAAGCGTAGTTACCGACCTCAACGACAATACCAAGCCCGAACTGCTGGTGTTTGTGAGCGGCAGCGGCACCGGAAGCTATGGCAAAGTATACGGCTACGAGTTTGAGCGTGAATACTGGGGTGAACTTACTATGCCGCCCCTTACCCCGCAACTGGAAAAAGACTACATGGGCCACGATGAATTTAAAGTAGTGAATGACCGCCTGGTGCGTACCTTCCCCATTTACCTCGAAACCGACCCCAACTGTTGCCCTACAGGCGGCACCCGTACCATTATCTATACTTTGGATAACGCTTTGAATTTACTGGTGGAGAAGGTGGAGTAGTTGTTGATTGCTTTCGTAGTACCTGGTCCAACCACCCCTGCTGTAATACCTCACCCCAGCCCTCTCCTAAAAACAGGAGAGGGAGCTTATACTTATTGCTTCTTCTATCAACATAATAGTTTAAGCCATTCCTCTTTGTCATCTTGTAAAGATCTTGGTAGAAGGGAGGTTAAGCAATAACTACAAAGTATAGGGGTAAGCAGTAGCAACATCAGAAGATTCCCCTCTTGAGAGTAGGGCCGTTTCATTCTGGAAAATACTATACTTATGGCGCGAGCGTCCTCGCTCGTGACCAGATATAGTTGGGCCTCTGGCCCAGTTGAGTTGCAAACTCAACACCATTGTAAGCCACAAGTTGAAAACTTGCGGCAGATGTATAGAGAATGAAACGACCCTACTCTTGAGAGGGGTTGGGGTGTGTTTTTATACTTTGCTGGCTTTCAAAAGAAACCTATCAGGGAAGTAGAATGGGTAAGAAAATGCTTCCCTCCTTGGTTAAGTCTCAGATCCTGGACTTGTTTCGGGAGAGGAGTGGTTGGTCACGGAGCTGTGTAGGAACAATTAACAACAAGTATATCTTCCCTTATGCTGCTCCATTAATCTGAGAAAAGCGTAAATTGACTTATTAAGCCCACCAATTATACTTTATACTTTTATGTCAGAAGAAGAACTTGAACTGCTGCGCTACCCCCTCGGGAAGTACGACCCGGCTAAATACGGAACTGATCAGCACCAGGTGGAGCAGCATATACTGGCCATTGCCCAGCTGCCAGGCAAAGTACGCAACGCTGTAAAGGACCTCACACCGGAACAGCTGGATACCCCCTACCGCCCCGAGGGCTGGACACTCAGGCAACTGATTCATCATATCCCCGACAGCCATATGAACGGTTACATCAGGCAAAAGCTTGCCCTCACCGAGGACGTGCCCACTATCCGTACATACCACGAGGCAGAGTGGGCCATGCTACCCGATAGCTCCCTGGCCAACCCGGAAATTTCGCTTACTTTGCTGGAAGCCCTTCACCAGCGCTGGGTGGTATTGCTTAAATGCCTTACGCCAGAGCAATTAAACCGCAGGCTGATACACCCTGAAACAGGTGAGTGCACGATACAGCAACACATCGGGCTTTATGCCTGGCACGGTGAGCACCACCTGGCTCATATTACAGGGTTGACTATACGTGAGGGCTGGGCAAAAGAGGCACCCAGTTTAAGTATAAATACACCTGCTGAAACCAGTTAAATATAATTCAGGCTCCCACTATAGCTTTAACTGCTTTATCTGGCGGAGTAGGCAGTTGGCCAAAGCGCTGTTCATACTTACTGCTGTCAAATATATAATCGCGGTCGTATTGGTAGAGCATTTCTTTGAACTCACGCATAATGGGCATAAACAGGCCCAGTACAGGCACCATCCACTTTGGCAGCACCATTAGCTTTGGCTCTGTGCGTAGCTCCTTGGCAAACAGGCTTACCCAGTCTTTAGCGGTGAGGCGGGCACTACTAGTTGGTATGTGCCATACCTGGTTGTAAGCCTCGGGGGTGTTACCCAGCAGCGCCGTTGCTTTGGCAGCGTCCGGGGTATAAGTAAAAGTATGTGCTTTAGAGGCATCAGCAAACCACATGGCTTTTTTACCTTTCTTTAAGTTTTCGTACACGGCCGAGTAAAGCAGGCTGTTTTTAGTTGGTCCGATAAAGTCGGCGGATCGGGCAATTAAAGCCTCCAGTTTTCCTGCTTTCACCTCTTCTAACAGCATGTTAGCTATCTGTTCCCGTACTTTGCCCTTCTTGCTGATAGGGTTGACGGGTGTTTCTTCTGTCATGTGGTGCAGGTGGTCCGGATCGTACATGTACATGTTATCAAAGAACACCAGTTTTGCTTTGTGCGCGATGCAGGCATTAAGCACATTACGCATAAGCTGTGGCCACTCTTTCTCCCATACGTTGGCCTTATACTCCAGCCCTGCCACCAGGTACACCACTTCTGAGCCTTCTACTGCGCTGTATACCTGCTCTGCATTGGCCAGGTCGGCAGTAAAGAGTTCGTCTGTCGGGTTCACTTTTTCTGGCTTGCGGCTTACCAACCTGATCTTATCGGTATAATTTGGAAGCTCTTTGGCAAGCTCAACACCAATAGCTCCGCCTGCGCCTAGTATGGTTTGCATGTGTTTTATTTGTGATTAGATAACATGTATATTCGCTACTTTTCTGCCCTTTTTGGCTTTAGCAGCTGCTGCTTTTCATCGTACAGGCCAATAAGTATACTATTGCCTTTTTCATCAACTCTTAATCCGCCATACTTTGCCTGCTCAAAGGTTTTAGCCTGCCCCTCTTCAAAAAAGTATGACTCTGCACCCAGGTTAATGGTCCAGTCGGTTTTGCTATACTTTAGCAGTTGCTCCTTTGGGCTAAGCGGCTGCTCCTTCTTCTGGAAACGCACCAGCTCCGCCACATTATATTGCCCCAGTTTTAGCACCGCATAACCTTTCTGATCTAAGCTATCGAACAGTTCGGGCCTGCTAATGGCATAACTCAGGCGCATGTAATCGCCCTGCATTAAAGAGCGCGGGTCTACGGGAGCCAGTTCCAGCAGCACCAATTCTCCGTTCTCCAGAATCTCCTCCTTCTCCGTAACCGACCAGTTAAACAGCGCCAGCACTAGCACCAGGTTAACAAATATGATAACGCCTTTTTTAGTCAGCATAGCTTTTCAGAAGTTTGCTGAGTAAAACAAAACCACCCAGGAATAGCAAACCACTCGCCACCAGCACCCCCGATTTGGCAAGCAGTGTCATGTTAAGGTCGTAGTAGTAAAGTATAACAAAGTATACCAGTGCCAGCAGTCCAACCCAAAAACCAGGCTTGTAGCCAATGTAAAAACTGGAGAGAAGTATAAGCAATGCCCCCGGCACAGAAGGTGTAAATATGATTGGAGCCAAAAGTAAAATGCAGCAAGTACAAAATACAGCCTGCGTTTTGGTTCTGGTAATGGCCGCATCCCGCATGATTTTATACATCAGAAACAAAAGGCATCCGATCAAAAACAGGCCGGGTATCCAGAAATGCGTAATGGTTGTTTCCAGAAACTTCTGATGCACAAACATTGCCAGGGTAATAACCAGAGAGAATATAATCCCCATCCGTACGGGCCTATACTTTTTGTTAAGCTTCGGAGATGCCGCAATAAGCTTTGCCTCGTTCAGGCTCATGTAAGTAAGTATAACTGCCAGCAGTATAACAAGCCCATGCGAAATGTTGTATACTTTGTGGTTCAGGATGAGGGTCATAAAGCTGCCGCTAGCTACAAGCACCGCTAAAAACACACCGATCGCACTCTCAGAGAAAACCATCACCAGCAAAGCCACGAGAATCAATACTCCCGCCACAGCTGAAGTACTATCTGTTAACTGCCCTACTCCTATTGCCAAAAGCAGGTACCCGATAATGTTCAGCGAAACGCCAACAGCGTCTGCCATGGCCTCTTTGTTCGTATGGATAAGCCACTCTGCCCCTATAAAAAGCAGTGCACCTACCACTACCATACTCACAGGAGAGTCGTAAAGGCCGGTTGCTGCCAGAAAACCCAGAAACGTAGATGCACCTAAAAGCCCGCCCAATATAGTAAGCACTTTGATGGCTAGCCCCGAAACCGTGAAGGCACCTTGCTCCCCTTCCCGCGCTATGCTGGCCTGGTCGTAAATAAAGTTATCGCCTTGTTCCTGCGCTATTTCGTGCAGTAGTGTGTCCAGATTTTGGACCTCAGAATTTGCCATGCCATTGCCGGTTTAGTTTGCTCAGGTATTGGATAAGAAGTGTGATGCTGCCCATTACAAACAGCGTGGCAAGCAGCAGCATAAACTCCTGCAGGTGTTCGCCCAGCCTGATAATGAGTGCAGTTGCAACGGAGATAGCACTGAAGGGAATAGCAGAGAGGTAAAAAAGATCTCTTGACCTGAGGCCATACCAGATAGCGGCGCCATACACACCCAAACCAAGTATAAAAGACAGACCATTATCGCTGCTCCAACCAGTGAATATGACAGAGATCATACTTATTGTTACAGCTGCAATGGCTGCCAGCCCCACAATTCTCGGAAACCACCTGTGCTGTATATTAATCCGGCCTTTAGCAGCCAACACCTCCCATATTACTACTGCCGTAACGTTAAGTATAAACAGTATATCCAGCATCACGGCAAAAGACCAGTGAGTAGCTACCTGCTGGGTGTAAAGTATAACTGTGGTGTTTAGCAGCGCCAGAAAGATAAACCAGAGCGGCTGAAAGTTTGCCACCAGCACCCAAAGCACTACAAAGTATGTCCATCCGAAAAAGAAGTCGAAGGCGTTGGCTCCGGTTTGGTAGATTTGGCCGAACACAGCAAACAGCACTCCCACCAGCACTGTGCTTGCCGTTAGCAGTACATTTTTTACAGCTGCGTTGCCTTTCCAGAAAATCGCCGCAGCGGTGGTAGCTGCCAATAGCAACTCTATCAGCCCCAGCTTTAAAAACTTATGCATATCTGCCCAGTTGTAGGCAAAAAAGAAAATGATGCCGGCCAATGTAAAACTGGCGCCAGTGCCCAGCAGGAACAACCGCAGAAAAGCGGCCCAGTCGCGGGGAGTGGCGTATACTTTTGCGTTACGGAACCTGGCATTTATACCTTCCGGTTGCCAGTTGCTATGCCGGGCAATGGTATAGATAAGCTCACGAGTAATGTTGCTCTTCATAGTTTCAGGTTTGCTTATAGTAAGTTACGCAAGCTACACTGGATTAGCAATGGATAGGAAGCCGCAATGCTTTGCCGGCTTGTATCTAAATGGTAAAAGCTCGTGTAAAGTATAAAACTCCTGTAAGCCACAAATACGTCTACATGATACTCAAATAATTACAGACAACAACCCCAGCCTCATCAAGCACTTACCTATACTTGCTTTGAGCTTACTTCTGTTCTTACTTCCTGAAACTGACAACGGCCTGTTCTGCCATAAACTTTCTGGGTTCTAAGCTTAACCCATACTTTTGCTGTAAATCGGCGCGTAGCTGCTTAAAACCGTTTTTTGCAAGTTTAAAATTATACTTTCCTGGCTTTGCTGTCTTATCGGTCAGGTGTAAGTAAAACTCATCTTTAACAGTAAGCAGCAGTTGCTCTACCGTCGCATTCTCCATGGTTATCTCTACCGGGGTTACAGTTGACCTATACAGCCCGGTATCCGCAGCTATGTGCTGTGCAAGTACAGTGGTGTTTTCAAGCTCAACATCCCACATATCCTGCTCCAGGTCAAGGGTAGTAACATCAAATTTGTAAAGCTTCTGCAAATTGGCAAGTACAGAATCCCTGTTCTGGGCTAGGTTTCCGGTATGGCTGACATAACGCAGGTTAATGGTTTTGCCCAGGCTCTTGTTACTTTCAAACTGAGTGCTAGTTCTCTCCTTTTGCAGCAGGCTCACGATCACGTCATTTAACTTTATGTTCTCAAAAACAATGGAGTCGTGGCCAACATGGCTCAGGCTAGATGCAGTTGGCTCCTTAAGTATGTGCTCTTCTATTTTTAAAGTATAGTTCTCGTTGCTGATGTTAAGCTTCTCCTCTAAAGTGCCCATAAAAAACAGAGCCAGTGTTAAGAAAAAAGCATTGTGCGCAGCATGCAGAAAAAAGCCCCAAAAGAAACCATGCTTTACACGCATGTAGCCCAGTATCAGGCCTGCCCATATCTGCGGAGCAACAATTACAGGTACAAGCAGAACTGCCGCCGAGGCATAGTTAAAGTCGTTAAAATTAGTGATGTGTATCAGGCCGAAAAGCAAGGCTACAGTGTAAAACACGATCCTGTACTTGCGGGGCCATACCTGCTCCAGGTAATCGCCAATAGCATCAGCATTAAGCAGGTATAAAACCATAAGTACACCAAGCGCTACCAGCACTCCTAAAGCCCAGAGCAGGGGCAGCAGGTAAAAGGCAAAACCTGTGGCTGTCAGCAGCATTATGGCAAACGGAACGGCAAAGTAACCTCGCCTGAACCGCAGTCCAAAACGGAAAACCAGTTCTTCCAGCAGCGGTATGGCAATTACCCCTAACACCATAAACCCCCAGAGAGGCATATGGCGCATCATCTCTGCAACAGCATGGCTTTCGCTGTTGTACCAGCCTAAAGCCTCAATGCCCCTTAACACCCCTATCAGGAAAATACTAAGTATAACATCCAGGAGCAGTACCAGCAAAAGCACACGCAGCTTACCCAAAGCGCTGAAGCCTGTATCAGGAGCATCAACAGGGTTTTTAATAAAATGCCATAGGTCAGATGAGGTTTGCCTAAAAGAGCTTGATAGGGTATTAAGCATGTTTTCGGAGTGAGAGTTAAACAAGTATAAAAAGTATAGCTTCTAATATAGGGAAATCATTATACAATATGGCATTTCCACAAAAAAAGCGGCAGCTGCTCTTAAGCAACTGCCGCTTTACTTACTACTTGTACTTAGTTTATTTCTTTGCCGATACCTTTACCGGTACTTCCATATTTTCCCAGCTCAATAGCAATCCGTCTTTTGTTACGTCATACTTCAGGCGCTCATTCATACTTTTAGCTTTGCGCGGAGTTACATCAACACGTAGAGCATCCTGCTTTTCGTCATACTGCGTTCCCCATTGCTTTGCTGTTTTGTTAAAGATAACGGTCCATTTGTCTTCGCCGGGTATTGTATAAAAACTGTAGGTACCAGCTGCCAATGGTTTTCCTTCTATCATCACATCTTTATCGAATGTAACAGTGGTAGCCTCGTTTGCACCGGAACGCCATACTTTGCCATAAGGCACCAGTTCGCCCCACACGGTGCGGCCTTTAACAGCCGGGCTACTATAGTTTACTGTAACGTTGGCATTGCCTATTTTACCTTCTGCACTGGCAGCAGGGCTTGCCTTTGGCTTTGCATCCTGAGCCCAGGCAGTTGCTGAAAATAATACGGCAATAAGCAGCATTGCCAGCGAGGTTAATTTTCTTGTGTTCTTCATAGTATCTATTTTTTATAGCTGAAAGATAATATTTTTTAATCAAAAAGTATAGTTACGGAGTTAACGTAAGACTGGGCTACTGTAGTATCAGGCAGCCGGGTAATGTTTGGTATGCAGTTTATACTTCCGGAGCAACAGCTTAATTAAGCATTTGTTCTGCAAAGGCGATGTTTTACGTATAGCACGATTACAGCTATGGCAGAAGCATATTCTACCGATTTAATGACACCAACTGACACTACAAACTTGCGACGTGTATGCCTACTTACAACAGAAACAGGCCAAGAGGAACAAGAGTATCCGGCAACAGAAACAGGGATAACAATACTTTAAAAAGGCGCACGGCTAAAACTCCTGCAGCAAAAAGGTTTGCCCGAACCAGGGGCCAGCGAGGCAGAAGGGTTACTGGGGCAACTGCCATAAAAAGTGCCCAGGGCAGGCTAAAGAACATCCGGCAAGCTTCTATTCTGACAGTTGCGATAACAGGCTTTATCATGTTGCTTTTTGCTCCCAGCGAAGTAAGCCAGGCACAGGACGACACACTGCAGCAACCCACCGCACAAGACACAGCTATAGTCGCAGAGCAGGCTGCAGCTGATACCATTGCCAACACTGCTTCTGCTGTTGCGGCAAGCAAAGAGGCGGCCGGCGAGGCTATAAGCTCCTTGCAAAGCCTTTGGAAAAGCTTTCTGTATAACCTCCCTAAATTGCTCATTGCCATCGGTACCCTTATTCTGGCATGGCTCTTTTTAAAGCTGCTAAAGGCTGTACTGCAGCGAGCATTAGGCCGGTGGCAAAGCTCTAGTGCCATCATATCGCTTATTTCTATTGGGGTGTGGCTGCTGGCGATTGGGATTGCCATTAGTGTGGTGGCTGGCGATATCCGTGCCTTGGTAGGCTCGCTTGGGTTGATAGGCCTGGCCTTGTCCTGGTCGTTGCAAACGCCTATTGAGAGCTTTACCGGGTGGCTGCTCAACTCTTTTCAAGGCTATTACCGCGTCGGGGACCGCGTTCGGGTAGGCGATGTATTCGGGGATGTGTACCGTATTGATTTCCTGACCACCACCGTTTGGGAAATTGGCGCACCCTACCAGCCAGGCTTTGTCTATGCCGAGCAGCCAACTGGCCGCCTGGTTACATTCCCCAACAACGAGATAGTTACAGGCACGGTAATAAACTTAACACGCGATTTCCCTTTTGTGTGGGACGAGTTGGCTGTAGCCATTGCCAATGAGTCGGATATAACGCTTGCCATGGAGGTATTAGGCAATGTTGCTGAAGACCTGCTCGGGAATTACATGGTAACGCCTGCCAGGAATTACGCCAAGTTACTTAAACGCGCAGGCCTCGGCGAGAACGTAGCTGACAAACCCCAGGTATTTATTTCGATGGAAGACTCCTGGACCAACGTAACCATACGCTACCTGGTAGGTGCGCGGGAGCGCCGTAAATGGAAAAGTGAGTTAACCAAACGCATTATAGAGGAGGCAAACAAACCCGAATATCTGAAGAAGATCATCCCGGTTTACCCAAGGCAGCAAGTACAGTTTATTAACCCGGACGGCGTACCTGTAGAGGCAAAATTTACAGCAGATGGCAATAAAGAAGTATAAATAGAAGTAGAGTTCAGAGAGCCAAAATAATGCATCTTTTATCTTATAAATATTAATAAACATGTACAATTAGTATATCTAAATCATTTAATATTGCACCCGGCTTTAAACTTCTAATACTGCATATGAAAACATCTTTTACGGTTATCTTCTTTCCAATATTATTGACTGTTGCATTTATGACTCCCTCTTCTGCCTTAGCGCAGCGATTGTCCAGGCTTATGCAGGAGCGTAGTCAGCTTTACAGTGATTGGGAATATTATCAGGGTCAGAACAATGCTTTTTTCGGAGGTAAATCCAGCAGTGACCTTTCCAATATTATCAAGGTACAGAAAAGCATTATCGACAAGGACAATGAAATAATGGAGGAAATTAGAAGCCTAAATGTTAATACACAAAAAGGATTAAGGGCAGAACTTGAGGCAGCCCAGGATCAGTTAGCATCTTACAAGACTAAAATTGGTAACTTAGAAACACAACTCGCTGCTACAACTGAGCTTTACAATAATAGTCTCACAGATACAGCAAGTCAGAGTAGTTATAAAAATACAGCTTTTGTGTTCACACTTTTGCTGCTGGGTAGCACTGCATTTTTGGCTTTGAAGCTTAAGAAAGCAACCGCTCGCCGAGAAGAATTATCTGAACTTTCTTTATCAAGCAGAATTACATATAACGCAGATGATTACATAACCAAGCTCGAGAAAATAGGTAAACTAAAAGAAAATGGGCTTATTACTGAAGAAGACTATAAAGCACAGAAAGACAAAATCCTGGCGGCACTGTAGTTTAAAAACATATTGCCCCTAAAAGTATAAAAAGCCTGCAGCCACGGTTGCAGGCTTTTTTGCATTGCTACTTAACAATAGGCACGGCACTATTCAATAAGACTTAAAGTATTGGTATATTGCTTTACCTGTTAAAGTATAAGTTAATGGCCTAGGCCTGTAATACCAACTCGCACGTGCAACAGCCTCCTGAACCTAAAGCTAAAGTAAAGACTCGCCTTGCCCCAACGCCCAGCGGCTACCTGCACCTCGGCAACGCGTTGTCGTTTGCGATTACGTGGGCACTAACCCGTAAGCAGCAAGGTATACTTGCGCTCCGCATTGACGACCTCGACAATGCCCGCTTCCGCCCCGAATACCTCCAGGATATCTTTGACACGATCAGCTTTATGGGCATTGACTACGACGAAGGCCCGCGAAGCCCTGCAGACTTTTACGAAGATCATTCACAGCACCAGCGGCTTTCCTGCTACCAGGATCTGCTCAACAAGTTAGTGGAAAAGGATATGGTATATGCCTGCCCCTGCTCCCGCACTCAAATCGCAGAAGTATCACCAAATGGATTATACCCGCTTACCTGCCGTGATGAAGGGCTGGCCTTAGATACTGCCGAAACTGCCTGGCGCGTGCGTGTTCCGGAAGATACTGTCATCAGCTTTCATGACCAGCTGCTGGGTAACTGCACTGTAGCCCTCCACCTGGAGATGCCCGACTTTGTAGTTCGCCGCAAAGACGATATCCCGGCTTACCAGATTACCTCTCTCTGCGACGACCTGGAGATGGGCATAAACCTGATCGTGCGCGGCGAGGACCTGATGATCTCCACGGCTGCGCAGCTGTTCCTCGCAGAACAAGTCGGGGCAACTGCTTTCACAAACGCGCAATTCATACATCACCCTATCATACTAACAGACTCCGGCAGTAAGCTATCCAAATCCGACGATGCATTATCCATAACCGAGATGCGGAGTACTGGCCTTACAACTAAAGAACTGTGGGCAAAGCTGGCTTATACTTTAGGCTGGCAGGATGCAAACATAACCAACGCGGAAAGCTTCCTGAAAAGGTTCACCCTCGAAGGTTTGCCCCGGCATATCAGGCAAGTATAGCTGGCTTACTAAACTAAACCTGCGCTAAAAGCAACTTACATGCACTTACCAAAAGTATAAAAGAGTACCTTTGCCGTATTTATACTTATACTTTCCGCATGCCCGTTTCCAATAAGCCCGTACCAAACCTTACGCCACAAATTGCCCCGCCAGGTAACCGAAAACTGAGCAAACTGCAGCAGGAGTTCAACGCTAAAACAGAGCAGATCGGGCAACTGAAGCAGGAAATAACCACCAGGCAGGAAAGTATAAACCAGGCTCAAAAGCGCATCGAAAAAGAGCTTCGCCCCATTATAGAGCAGCAACTGGAGAAGCGCGTGGACTTAGCACACCTCTTAGATGAAGCCTTCTCACTTCCCATTTTCAGCATCCGTGAAAAGCTAAAGCTTTCTGCACTTATCGAGAATATCACCTTCGACCTCATCTCGAACTATGAGCGCCGGGATATGATTAACCTACACGACAAGTACGCCGAAGTACCTTACGCGGAACGTGATCTGTACATCTCGGAAGAATCAGACGAAAGCATAATTAACGATGTACCAACTGTAGAAGGCAATTTTGATGACCTGGATGATTTTGAGCGCATACAAGCCCAGCTAGACCGGGAGGAAGAGCAGCGTGAGCAGGAAAAACAGAACCGTCAGAAAAGCCGCAAAACAAAGGCGCAGTTAGCCAAAGAAGCCCAGGCAAAAGCCGAACTCAGCAACATCAGCAAAGCCAGCCGCCGCGTGTACACCGAACTGGCCAAACAACTGCACCCCGACAAAGAGCGCGACGAGACCAAACGCGCCTGGAAAGAAGAGGCTATGAAACGCGTAACTCAAGCCTACCACCACGACGACTTTTTTGAGCTGCTGCGCCTGCAGATGGAGTTTATGCAGGAACAGGGCCAGGCTCTGGATCAGTTAGCCGATGAGCAACTTGCGTATTACGTGCAAATACTAACAGACCAGGTAAATGAGTTGAAGGCAGAACTGCAGGACATGCTAACCGGCCCGAATGCAGGCTTTTATTCCCGCTTTGGCGGAACCCCCAAGCAAATGAACCAGAAATTTAAAGCTGCCAAAGAAGACCTGCTAAAAGAGTTGGAGCAACTAAAGCTAAACTTAAAAACCCTACAGGACAATCCCCAAATGATCAGAGTGCTTTTAAAATAGGTTCACTCAAAAGACCTCACAGTGTTTAAAACCCTATGAGTGTCTGGTGGAATGGCAGTTTAAGCGCAGCGAAACCTTGTGGTTGGGGAAATGTAAATTACGTTAGCATATATCCTATCCTACAAAAAATATACCCTATGCTGCAAGTATAACGGAAGTATAGCTTGCAGCATGGGGTATTGCAATAAGCAGAAAACAGGTAAGTAACTATAAATTAAAAAGCTTCTGCCTCCAGTTCAAAGTCTTGTGAACATTTCGGGTCCGGGCCAAATCTGTTGCTTCCCTCGTCACCTGCGGCAAACAGCATCCAAAGTCCGTAGAAAGGGATAAGCTGATAAAAGCCGGAATTGTCTCTGTCGTGACATCTTTTGGCGCCCTGCGCCCACAAGAACCATAGCATTGGAATGTACAAAACTCCCAGGGCTAAAGTAGTCTCATTTATCATCATGCCTGCATTAACCGCAAAAGAAATAACAGTATAAATAATTAAGGAAATCCCGAACTCTGTTCTTCTGATTCTTCCGGAGAATGAAAATGGGTTTTTAAACATATAAGATCATTTAAGTTTGTTATATACCAATATAAGTTTTTTCTATATAACATCCAAAGTATGGTAGATATTTTCTGGAAAGAAGCCCTGGCTTCGCACGTTGCAGGATGATCCGCAGATGATTAGGGTGTTGTTGAAGTAAGAATGATATATACTTGCTGATAAAACACATCTTCAGGCCATTTCTCCGGATTGCTCAGATTCATTCCGGATAATGTGGTCGTGGAAGGATCGCTGCCATGAGAAGTCTGGTAAACCTGCTGCCCTTGTTAGTTTGGTTGTGGTGGTTTTGTAAGCCCCTATTAGCTCCGAGAGAGATTTTATTTTAAGAGATGTAGAAGTATGGATTCCTGTTTCATCCTGCAGCCCTCGCGCGGACAGGTCGCGACCTGTCCCTACAAGAAAACTCAATTTACGAAGCGGCAACTGGTGGTGAAGTATGGTAGTATGCTTTGCTAAAGGCGGTGTAGAGGTCGGATTGCAAATTCTATCAGCAGTAAGTTACCTTACAAGCTCTACCCAACCTTTAACTTCTACTCCATCTATTATTACCATATAATAGTATGTTCCACTTGGAGAGCCAGATCCGTCCCACCCTTTTCTTCCATCCTCAATAAAAGCTATTTGATTACCTAGCCTATTAAAAATTTTAATTTGGTAAGGTATGTCACCTGTATAGTCAGCTATATTAAAAGTATCATTTTTCTGATCTCCGTTCGGAGTAAAGATGTTAGGCACAATAAAGCTGTGTTTACCCCCTTCTACTGTTAAGGTGCCATTACAAAGTTCAACACAGCCCGCTCCATCTGTTACTCTAACAGTTACATTATAAACGCCAGGTTTTGAATAAGTATACTTTAAATTAGGTGTTGATGTAGTTTTAATTTCTCCATTTCCCAAGTCCCATTTGTATGTTGCAGGAGAGACTACATTTCTTGCGGTTGCACTTAATGTTACGCTGCTAAGGGCCGAAGCGGTCTGTGTAATATTGCAGACTAAACCTATAGTGGGTGGCGGCGCATAAACATTAATGTTATTTATTTTAGTAATAAACATATCCTCCGTCAAAAGCCCCATCCCAGCAGCATTTGCTCCACCAATATTTAGGACTTCTATATTTTCGAATGTAGCATCACCCCTAAAAACCCCTAGGCCATAAACGTTATTAGCCATATCTAATTTAATATCTAAGCCCCAGATTCCGAACAAGCCTTTTATTTCTTTTATCCACTGCAAATCACCTACAGCATCTTGACTTATAATAAAAGTATCCTCATTACTACTTTTACTCCTCAACTCCACGCAGTCAATTCTTGCCTTAGGTTTAAAATATCCTATTGCATAAACTCTGTTGTTGTTATCAACTGCCATGGCTTTACAATACCCATTTTCGACTATGGAGTTTAATGCATAAGCATCGCCATTGGGTTTAAATTTAGCCACATATGACCCAAAGCCTTTTGAATTTGAAATCCCTCCTATTGTTAACTCGTTAGTCCACAATAACAGATATGGATTATTTTTATTATCTACTACCAGGTCAGTGACTGTATCGTAATATCTGCCACCCAAAATCTTATACCAAATCCGCTGCCCATCTGAATTTAGCTTTACAAAAAACACATCATCTCCTTGGCTTTCAACTTGTTCCCCACCAATGTTCATAGTCCCGTTAAAGACCCCAGCATAATAAATATTTCCGCCAGCATCTGTTGACAAGCCTGCTACAGTGAACTGCCCTCCCGAAACCATACCAGAAGTATGAAAATTACTTAATTGTGAGCTGGCCCATAAAGTATTTCCATCAGTACTGAATTTTGCTAAAAACAGGCTGTAGCTTTTCCCATCATTCTTTAATGTAAGGTCGCCTATTTTCATTTCTCCCTTAAATGTACCCTCAATTATTATGTTCCCTTCTTTATCCAGTTTCATTAAGCCTGGGGTTTGGATACTATGCCCGCTGTTATAAGATTGCTTAACCCAAATTGGATTACCTTTAGAATCATACTTTGCCAGAAAATACTCGTGCTCATTGCCTTTAGAGGCTAAACTAATGTCACCAATTTTACAGGAGTTACTATCAAATATCTTACTAAAAAAGCCTAAGATATAGATATTCCCATGGGCGTCTACGGCAATTTCTTGTGCATATTCATTACCTGTTCCACCATCTTTCTTCAGCCATAAAAGCTTACCTTTCGCATCATACTTAGCAATGAAAATATCTCCATAATGGTATACACCCGATGAAACAATTTCTATGTCATCAAACATGACCTTATTATGAAAAGCTCCTGCTACATAAGTATTCCCATATGCATCAACATGAATTTTTCCTGGATATATGGATCCAACTTTTGTATCACCTCCTGCTGATTTAATCCACTCAAAATTTTGTGCATTAGTTTTATGGCCAGGAAATAAGCATAGGGTAATTACAATGAAAGTGGCGACACAGATTCTAGCCATGCAAAGGTTAAGTATTGGTAATATTTTTACAAAGTAAAGGGCATAAATGCGAATCTGGCAATAAAAATTTTGACTGCCAAAATAGACACTATCATTATCATATAAATGTGTTTCCCTCCGCAACCTTCTCCTCCATTTCCCTGTTCCAACAAAACATTAACTTCCGTATCTTTGTAAATAACGATCAGCAGAACACGACTTGGTAAAAGTCCTGTGTTCTGCCTTTGCTGTTTTGTGACTTTTAGACCAGAATGAAAGTAACCGATTTTTTAGAACTGTACCGCCTCGACAGCGTGGTGCAAACCATTGCCGAGCGTTTAAAAGCCAAAGAACCCTACCGCCTGCAACTAAAAGGCATGGCTGGCAGCCTGGATGCGGTGTTGGCTTCGGCGGTTTATACTTTAAATAACCAACACCAACTCTTCGTTTTACACGACAAAGAGGAGGCTGCCTATTTTTACACCGACCTCAAAAACCTGCTCGGCGATACCCAGGAAATACTGCTTTTCCCGACATCATACAAGCGGCCCTATAGCTTCGACGATACCGAGAATGCTAACATTCTGATGCGTGCCGAGGTGCTCAACCGCCTGAACCAGAAAACCGGCAAAGGCGAACTGATCGTGACATACCCGGAGGCGCTTACCGAGAAAGTAATCAATAAAAAATCGCTGGTAGAGAATACGCTGGGTGCTAAAGTAGGCGAAAAGCTGGATGTAAATTTCCTGAGCGAGATGCTGGCAGAGTATGGCTTTGAGCGCACCGAGTTTGTGTACGAAGCAGGCCAATATGCCGTGCGCGGCGGCATTGTAGACGTATACTCTTACGCCAACGACTTGCCCTACCGTATCGAGTTGTTCGGTGATGAGATTGAAAGTATAAGAACCTTCGACCCGGACACGCAGCTGTCGGTAGAGACCAAGAAAAGCATCTCTATCATACCCAACGTACAAACCAAACTGCTGCAGGAAACACGCGAGGCTTTCCTTGATTTCCTTCCAAAAAACACCAACATCTGGTTTAAAGATGTGCGCCTTACACTGGACGTGATTGAAGAGTATTTTGACAAGGCATCGCATGATTTTGAAAAGCTGATGGCAGGCAGCGGCGGCACGCAAATTGTGTCGGACCCGGAGCAGCTGTTCCAGACGCAGAAACAGTTCAAAAAGCTACTCGACAACTTCAATGTGGTGGAAATGGGCAAGCGTTTCCACTTCAAAACAGCTGAGGTGATACAGCTGCAGGCCAAACCACAGCCATCGTTCAACAAGGACTTTAACAGGCTGGTTAAAAACCTGCACGAGCAGCAGGGCGATGGTTTTGTAAACATCATCGCCACGGATTCGCCGCGCCAGATCAACCGACTCACCATGATCTTCGATGAGCTGGACCATGATGTGCGTTTCCAGCACTTGCCAGTCTCGCTAAGCGAAGGCTTCATCGATCATACCTTAAAAATAACCTGCTACACCGATCACCAGCTGTTCGACAGGTTCTACCAGCACAAGGCCAAGGAAGGGCATTCCAAGTCGAAGGCCATGACGCTGAAAGAGCTGCGTTCGCTGCACCCTGGCGATTATATTACGCACGTAGACTACGGCATTGGTCGCTTTGCCGGGCTGGAGAAAGTAGAAGTTGGCGGCCGTTTACAGGAAGCCATCCGACTGGTTTACCGCGACGACGATTTGCTGTACGTGAGTATCCACTCGCTGCACAAGATCTCAAAGTATAGCGGCAAAGAGGGCGGGCCGCCAAGTATGAGCAAGCTGGGTTCGCCGGAGTGGGAGAACAAGAAGAAGAAGGTAAAGAGCAAAGTAAAGGATATTGCTCACGAGCTCATCAGCCTTTACGCCAAACGCAAGGCCGCCCCGGGCTTTGCCTACTCCAGAGATGGCTTTCTACAGGCCGAACTGGAGTCGTCGTTTATTTACGAGGATACTCCGGACCAGGCAAAATCTACGGAAGACGTAAAAGCCGATATGGAGCAGCCGCACCCAATGGACAGGTTGGTATGTGGCGATGTAGGCTTTGGTAAAACAGAAATAGCCATTCGTGCTGCCTTTAAAGCTGCCTGCGACGGAAAGCAGGTTGCCATACTAGTGCCTACAACTATACTTGCCATGCAGCACTTCCGAACGTTCCGCGACAGACTGGAGCAGTTTCCGGTTACTGTAGACTACATTAACCGCTTTAAAACGGCCAAGGATACAAAGGATACTTTAAAACGGGTAGCTGAAGGCAAAGTAGATATCCTGATCGGCACGCACCGTATTGTAAGCAAAGATGTGAAATTCAAAGACCTTGGCCTGCTAGTGATAGATGAGGAGCAGAAGTTTGGTGTAAAGACCAAGGATAAACTGAAGGAGATGCGCGTAAACGTGGATACTCTAACGCTTACAGCTACGCCTATTCCGCGAACGCTGCACTTCTCGCTGATGGGTGCCCGTGACCTGAGCGTGATAGCTACTCCACCGCCAAACCGCCAGCCGGTAAAAACAGAACTGCATGTATTTGACGAAGTGCTGATACGCGATGCAGTAGTAAACGAGATGAAGCGCGGCGGACAGGTGTTCTTTGTACATAACCGCATTAAGGATATTGAGGCGATTGCCGATATGATCCTGCGCCAGGTACCCGATGCTAAAGTAACATACGCCCACGGCCAGATGGACCCCGAAACGCTGGAAAAGCGCATGATGAAGTTCGTAAACGGCGAGTTTGATGTGCTGGTAAGTACAAACATCATCGAGTCTGGCCTGGATATTGAGAATGCCAACACTATCATCATCAACCGCGCACACATGTTTGGCTTATCAGATTTGCACCAGATGCGTGGCCGCGTGGGTCGCTCAAACAAAAAAGCTTATTGCTACCTGCTCACCCCACCAGTAGCCGGCCTTCCAAGCGATGCCCGTAAACGACTGAGCACGCTGGAAGAATTCTCTGATCTGGGTGAAGGCTTTAAGATTGCCATGCGCGACCTGGACATTCGTGGAGCCGGTAACCTGCTGGGTGGCGAACAAAGCGGCTTCATCACCGATCTTGGTTTTGAAATGTATCACCAGGTGCTCGACGATGCTATCAAAGAACTGAAGGAAACTGAGTTCAGGGAGCTGTTCCTGGGCGATAATCTGGCAGAGTTTATAGAGCCTGTACGCGACTGTAATATTGAGACGGATATGGAGGTACTGATACCGGAGAGCTACGTGAGCAACATCTCAGAACGCCTTAACCTGTACAGCAAACTGGATAGTACCAAGGACCTGGATGATCTGGAGAAGTTGCGTGCAAGTATAGTAGACCGCTTCGGACCAATGCCTGAAGAAGTGCTTAAACTGGTGGAGATCGTGAAACTGCGCTGGCAAGCACAACAGCTGGGTTTCGAGAAGCTCACCATTAAAAAAGAAGTAATGAAAGGTTACCTGCCAAGTGAGAATAACGACAAATACTTCCAGTCCGAGACATTTGGCAATATACTTAAGTATGTACAGCAGCACTCGCGCCGTTCACGCCTGAAAGAAGCCAAAAACAAATTGATCGTGATCGTGGAGGATATTCAAAGTATAGCAGATGCCAAGGAGGTATTTGAGGGTTTCGGCATAACAGAAATTGCCTCTGCCTAAGCTTAAAATGTGCAGCAACCAAGCGATAACAAAGTATACCCAAGCTGTATTTTGTTATCGCCTGGTTGCTGCCATACTTTGCTACCCTACCTTCCATAATAAACTATACTTCATTTTAGTTTAAATAAAGGATTGTGGCTTACAAACAAAGCTTTACACATAAGGTGCCTGCCTCAGGCATATTTTAATATATGTTATACCATTAAACAGTTGCACCATACTTATTTTTTTTAGTAATTTACTCTCCCATTCAAAGGCTTAAAGTATACCCGAGCATGCACCTAGTAGATAATAAACTATCATCTGATCTAACGCTTGTTTTTAGAGCTATGCCAGGTTTATACTTGCTCCTAACCTCTGATTTTGATGTACAGGATGCTACTACGGCATATACCAAATCCATTGATTTAATTCCTGAGGATATTATAGGGAAGAATATATTTAACTTGTTTACTGATAACCCACACGATTCCTATGATGCCGCAAAACATGCACTGAACACATCTTTAAATCATGTTTTGAAGTATAAAATAGCTCATACTATCCCACTTGTCCGAGTAGATCTGCCACAGCATTCAAGGCAAGGCTTTGAAGAGAAATACTGGAAAGTAATAAATACGCCTATACTGGATAGCGACGGCGACATCCTGTACATCCTCCACGAAGCCAGGGACATTACAGAGAATGTACGACAGGAACAGCTTCACCAACAGAACGAGGAACGGCTGGCCATGCTTACCAATGCGCTTCATACGGTTGCATGGGAGTACGACATCAAAAAAAATGTATTAACCTGGGATAAGCAACTGCAGCAGGTATTTGGTTATGCCCCGGAAGAAATGGAGCCAAGCAGAGCTGCTTGGGATAAACTGGTACACCCTGACGACTTTAATGCCGTGCAGCAAAGTATAGCGCAGGCTACCTCGCTGGGGCAAAAAATATGGACCGGAGAGTATAGGCTGCGAAAAGCAGATGGCACCTATGCCCACGTGCTCGACCAGGGATACTTTGTTTATGATGACCAAAACAGGCCTTCACGAACTTTCGGAACAATTATAGACTTATCGCAGAACAAACGCGCTGAAGTAGAACTAAAAGAAAGCGATGCCCGTTTCAGGCAGCTGCTCGAACACCTGCCACACATGGCCTGGACAGCAGATCCTAAAGGCAAAGTGCTATACTTTAACGACAACTGGTATAGTTACACGGGCATGGCAAAAGGCCAGACCAGCGGCTGGACCAGCGTTATCCATCCCGAAGATACCGCAGATGTGCTTACAACATGGCACGAAGCGATTTCTTCAGGCAACCTGTATGAAATGGAGTACCGCATACGCGACTGCATAAATGGTAGCTACCGTTCTTTTATTGAGCGTGGCGTACCTATGCACGACCAGAATGGCAATGTAACCCTGTGGGTGGGCACTTTTACAGATATCGAAGACCAGAAGCAATCACTTGAGAGCATACGCCTGAAAGACCAGCAACTGCAAAATATACTACAGCTTTCGCCAGCACACCTTTGCCTGCTGGAGGGGCCAAACCACATTTGCCGCTACGTGTCTCCGGGTGTGTACCGCATGTATGGCTCGCGTACTTACATTGGTAAAACTGCGCGCGAAATATGGCCGGAGTTTGAGCAGCTGGGCTTTCTGGATTTGCTGGACCAAGTATATACCCAGGGCAATGCCGCACAGCTAAGCGAACTAAATGTAATGTACGACCGCCACCAGAAAGGAGAACCTATAGAGGCTTTTTTTAATTTCAGATATCAACCCATTTTTAATGACCACGGTCTGGTAGAAGGTGTGCTGATTTCGGCAGTAGAGGTAACAGAGCTTGTGAAGGCAAAGCACAAAGCAGAGAAACTAGCGCAGGAGTTAGAACAGAAAATAAAATCAGCAAAATGATAAGGCTACGTTCTGTTGTTTTATATAAGTTACAGCACAACCAATTTCTACTTTTTTAGTTACTTCAATACAATTTGTGCGTAATTTTAGCTGTCGCAGTAGAGTCAGCAATTTATTAAATGAAAAATACACCTGTTGCCCAGCCTGACATAGATTACAGAAGTCTGTTTAAGGCACTACCTGGCTCTTTTATAGTCCTTTCCCCTGATTTTCGCATTATTGAGGCTAGTGAACATTACCTTTCCTCCACTCATACAGTTGGCAAGCAGCTAATTGGCAAATACCTGTTTGATATTTTCCCCGAGAGTGATGTTATCGAAAGATTAGGGTCAAAACAAGTTATATTAAAGTCGCTGAAGCATGTGCTGGAAAATAAAGCTGCAGATGCCATAGAGGCTTTACGTTTTGATGTAATGTTGCCTGACGGCCGTTTTGCAGAATGCTACTGGGACTTGTGCAGCAAACCTGTGTTAGATTCTTCTACAGGAGAAATACAGCATATACTTCATGAGGTGCGCGATGTAACAGAGTTGGTAAAAAAAGAGCATAAGACAACTTCCGTCCAAGCAAATTACCAGGAGATGAATGAACGCTTTGAGCGCATTGCCAAGGCTACAAGTGATGTTATCTGGGATTGGAACTTACTAACAAACCAAGTATGGTGGAACGATGGCTTTACAAGCCTTTTCGGATACTTACCATCTGAAATAGAGCCAGATGCGACCTCTTGGACCAGCAGAATACATCCTGAAGATTTAGATAGGGTTTCGCATTCTATACATCATGCTATAGAGCTTGGGGAAAACAAGTGGAACGACACCTACAGGTTTAGATGCGCTGATGGTTCTTATAAAACTATCTTTGACCAGGGATACATTATTCTAAATGAGCAAGGCCAATCAGTAAGGATGCTTGGAGCTATGCAGGATGTAACCGAAAAGGTAAAAATAGAACAGCAATTAAAAGAGCAGACAGAGTACACCCTTAAAATGTTGAACGCGCTGCCCCTTATGACTTGGACAACAACCCCAGACGGTGCCGTAAATTTTTATAGCCAGCAATGGTACGAGTACACTGGGTCTAATTTTGAGGAGATGAGAGCGTGGGGATGGTCAAATATTATACATCCGGATGATGCAGAAGAAACTGCAAGGATGTGGAAGAAATCCATTAGCACAGGCGAAACCTTTGTAGGCGAAAATCGCTGGAAAGGGAAAGATGGGAACTATAAGTGGTTTTTGGCGCGAAGTGTACCCATGCGCGATAGCAAGGGAAATATTATCATGTGGGTTGGGTCTCACACCGACATAGAAGACCAAAAGCAAATGATGGCGGCAATTGAGAGCAGCAAAGAGCGCTTTAAGATGCTTGCCGAGTCTATTCCCCATATAGTATGGAGCGGTAAGCCTGACGGTTACGTAGATTACTTTAACCAGCAATGGTACGACTACACCAAAATGACAGAGGAGGAGACATTAGGCTTAGGTTGGAGCCCTTCTTTGCATCCTGACGACCTGCAGCCTACTGTAGACGACTGGTTGTCCTCTATGCGCACCGGCCAAATGTATGAGCGGGAACTACGTCTACGCGATGCAAACACAGAAAACTACCGCTGGTTTTTGGCTAGAGCCCTGCCAATACGCGATGCTGCAGGCAATATTATAACCTGGTATGGAACCGCCACCGATATTCACGACCAAAAAGTATTGCGCGAACAGGTAGAGGCTTCTGAAAAGAAATTTCGCTTCCTGACTGAGTCTATACCGCAAATGGTTTGGAGTGCCAACCCAGACGGATACATCGATTATACCAACCACCGCTGGTTCGAGTATACTAAAATGGACGAAAACTCGCTTGGCTTTGGCTGGGCACCAGCCATACACCCCGATGAGCTTGACAGCTTGATGAGCACTTGGTTAAATTGTGTAGCTACCGGTGAGAAATTAGAGTTTCAGGTTCGTTTCCAGGATACGGAGGCAAAGACTTACCGTTGGTTCCTGTTACGCGCTGAACCCATGTATAACGATAAAAAAGAAATTGTAAAGTGGTTTGGCACCGCCACCGACATACACGACCAAAGGCTATTGCAGGAGCAGCTACAGGAGTCTGAGCAAAAGTTTAGATTTTTAACAGAATCTATTCCGCAAATGGTTTGGACTGCCAACGCTGATGGCGCTGTTGACTATTTTAATAACCGATGGATAAACTATACCGGTTTAAGTCTTGAAGAAAGCCTGGGGCCGGAAGCATGGCTAAAAGTACTCCACCCGGATGATGTTGAAATGGCCTTAAATCGCTGGCTGCACTCAGTACACACTGGTGATTATTATGAAATTGAGTACCGTATCAGGAGTAGTTTTAGTAGCTCATATCGGTGGTTTTTGGGCCAGGGGCTGCCTATGCGTGATAATGAGGGCAACGTTACCAAGTGGTTTGGAACCTGCACCGATATTGAGGACCATAAGAAAGCTGAAGAAGAACTGCTGGAGAAAAACATTGAACTGGAGCGCACCAACCAGGACCTGGATAGCTTTGTGTATACCGCCTCTCACGACCTTAAACTTCCAATCTTGAATATGGCTGGCATTTTTGAGGAGCTTACCCGTGTAGCTGAGTTTAAAGATCCTGATGCTCCTAAAATGATTAACATGTTTAACAGGTCGCTTCACCAGATACAGAACACAATCGATGAGCTGTCTGAAGTGGTTAAAGTGCAGAAAGCAGGCAGGAAAGAACTAGAGTACCTGGATCTGCAAGCTATAACCCAGGATGTACTGGAGAACCTGCAACACCATATAGAAGGCACACAGGCAAGTATAACTACTAACTTTTCAGCTGCGCCTTATTTATACTTCACCCGCCCAGGCCTTAAAAGCATACTTTACAACCTGATTAGCAACGCTATCAAGTATAAATCAAACGAAAAGCCTCCTGTTATACACCTTAACACTAAAATAAAAGATAACTTTGTAGAGCTGCAGGTTTCAGACAATGGGATTGGCTTAGATTTAAGCAAACACCATAATAAGTTGTTCCAGATGTTCAGGCGGTTTCATAATCATGTAAACGGTTCCGGGCTTGGCTTGTACATTGTAAACAGGCTGCTAACTAACCAGGGAGGTTATATAAATATTGAAAGCCAGCTAAACAAAGGCACTACATTTTACTTATACTTTAAACAGAAGAAGGCCTAACCACACATAGTAACATGACAAAATCAGTTAAATCAATTCTGCTGATCGACGACGATGAAACAACCAACTACCTAAACCACAGGCTATTAACACGCATGCAGGTAGCTGAGGATATTAGAGTGGTAACTAATGGCGAAGAAGCCCTTCAGTACCTGGAAAAGGCATTTGCCGACGATCCGGAGTACCCTAGGCCGCAGCTTATTCTTGTGGATATTAAAATGTCTGTGATGGATGGTTTTGAATTTTTAGAAGAATATCAGAAACTTGACAACAGTCATAAAGACCAGATCGTTATGCTGATGCTAACTTCATCCGCAAGCTTTTACGACCTTGAAAAGTTAAAGCAGTTTCCGGATGTGCGCCGGCATTACTCCAAGCCTCTTACAGAAGGCGATGTACGTGATATCATGAATGAGTACTTTTAAGTAACGTATAAACTCAACACTAGTATGGCGGCGGCACACTTACAAAAGTGTGGCGCCGCTTTTTATTTACCCCCTATTTTGCATACGTCCTTTTACTGTTGTTATCAACTCTGATTCAAGGCATTACTTCGTTATATTTAACAATAGCCTCTGTAATATCGTACATAATAAACCCGCACACTGCGGGGTTTGAAGAGTAACACCTAAGAAAAGGATAAAGCAATGACAAACGCAGGAAACTATAGAGGCCAGGGAGAAGAGAACTGGCGCATGGGAAATAAATCACCCGAACAGGAAAGGGAACATCAAAAGCGTTACGGCTACCGTGGCAGCAGCACCCACAACGACAAGCAGTGGGACGAAGGCAACTACTTTCACACAGGACCCAGCCCGCGCGGCGCACAGGATACTCCAGAGAAACGCTACGGCGAAAGCTATCATCACGATAGAAACAAAACATATGCCCGGGAGCGCAACGCGCAGTTAGGCGAGCACTATGGCAGCAAGCCAGAAAGCCCATACCGTAACGAACGCTCTTACCTGGACCACGGCCAGGGATACCAGCACAGCGACATGCATACTATGCGCAGGCCGCATACGCCAGGCGGTTCTTTGCAGGGAAATACATCAGATGTAAACGATAACCCGAACGACATCTGGCGTGACAGCCCCGACAGCCGCAGCCGTTACAAAGAAACCGACTTTCGATACGGTAGCGGCTCCCACAACTGGTATAGAGAAGGACGTTATACATCAGATGAAAACCCGAACAGGGACAACCGCGGTTTTATGGACCGTGTAAAAGACACCTGGAACGATATCTGGCATTCTGACGACCCGGAGTACCGCCCACGTTACCAGCACCAGAGCGCCGCAGATCGTGTAGATTCTCATAAGCGCTATGGCTCTGAACCTTACCGCGACAGGCGCTTTGACAGAGGATACGAAGGCGGACCACGCTGGGCCGACGAAGTAGACTCTGGAGAGGATAATTATTACAATGATACAGATTACAAAAAACGATATCAGCGGTAGTTCGTATAAAGACCAGATTAGGTAGATTTGGTAGTAGATTAGTTTTAGTTAGTGAAACAAAGCCGGCCATACAAGCCGGCTTTGTTGTTTTCATAACTCATATAAACATTTCTTTCAAACCTACTGACTATCAGCCCGTAAATTCAGGGTAGGAGCATTTGCAATTAATCCAATCACCTAACTGACACGCTATGCATTACGACGAAAACGACCCAAGACATCCGCACCACAGAAATAGACACCACCGGCACGAAAGGCATCACCCAAGGCATCACGAAGAGCATTTTCAGGACTTCAGGAGCCGCTGGGGTGAACCTGAGCCTTTAATACACTTAAACCATCAGAACAGACATTTACACGATGCCGGCCAACAGGAATACGAAAAGCACTACCGGCACCAGGACGAAGAATGGCATGACCCTCGCCACAACCGTTTTGAGCACCAGGAGCCTCCTATCTGGCGCCAGCAGGATGTGTATTTTGATAGAAACAACCAGCGTGCGGATAACCGCTGGCAGGAAGAAAAACCGCATATGATGCCACCACCACAACACCCGGATTGGGAACTCAGGCGCCACCCACGTGATGAGCGACGGGATGAACGAAACCACTGAGTGCAACATATCCCATAGGGCAAAGGGCCAGAGGGTTTTAAGTCTCTGGTCCTTTGCTATTATGCTTTATTAAAAATGCTTCCGGATACCAAACCCCAACGATATAAGCTCCGGCAACCCAGGCACCAGGTTAACTGAAATGTCTGTATTATTGTTGAGCTCATAATTATACTCAAACTCGCCGCCATACCAGTAAAATTTGTGTTGCCATGTGCCGCTGCGTTTAAAATAACCGTCGTCTTGGTATCCCTCTAGTCTGTTCCAGTCCTGGCGGTACACTAAGGTAGGTCCGAAGCCGCCGTTAACTGAATGCCGGTTACTCCGGAAGATTATACCACGCCACCCCAGGTGGGTAAAACCCGCCAGCTGGCCAGCACAATCGGCATATAAACCCTGCTCTACCCGCACACTAATGGCATCGCGTACCACAAAACGTTCGTAACCCGCTATTGCTCCATAGTTAAAGGTAGCGTAGCCTTTCTGGTCTAACCTGTTAGGAAATATCTCTGGGTAAGGGCTCTCTTTAAGGTGCATCGAAAACCCGAAAAACTTTAGGGTGAAGGTATTTTTGAACATAGCTGTCTCCTGTGCCTCTGCTACTGGCTTAAACCAGCAAAGCGCACTTACCATCAGCCATATCTTCCAGTACTTACACATTGCATTTATACTTTTTAACGGTTTGCGACCGCTACTCCTTTGGTATACTTCGTACCTTTGTAGTTTATATTACTATACTATGGAGGCACTGGAAAGTTTGTTGCAGCAGGTTCGTGCCTGTCGCATTTGCGAAGAACACCTGCCCTTGGGACCACGGCCCGTGCTGGCAGCCAGCACAACTGCCAAGTTGCTGATTGTGGGGCAGGCGCCTGGCACCAAAGTACATGCCAGTGGCAAACCCTGGGACGACCAAAGCGGAAAGCGCCTGCGCCAGTGGCTGGATATGGACGCAGATATGTTCTACGACAGTTCTCAGGTGGCCATAATACCGATGGGTTTCTGTTACCCTGGTAAGGGCAAAAGCGGCGATTTGCCTCCGCGTCCCGAATGTGCCCGGCACTGGCACCAGAACCTGCTGGCCCTGTTACCTAATATTCAATTCACATTACTTATCGGTAAGTATGCCCAGGATTATTTTTTAGGAAAGTCAGTAAAGAGCAACCTTACAGAAACCGTAAGCAATTGGCATGAGTATCTGCCAAAATACATGCCTATGCCACACCCCTCGCCCCTGAATCATTTTTGGCAAAGGCGCAACCCGTGGTTTGAGGCCGATGCAGTGCCCGCGCTGCAAACACTGATAAAAGATTTGTTTAAGAACACGTAAATCTTCTATTTTAGCTACTGTAAACTGCCTAACGCTATACACATGATCAACTACCCGAGCAGCAAACTACCAGATATTGGCAATAGCATTTTCTCAGTGATGTCTGGGTTGGCAAACGAGCACAAAGCCATTAACCTGTCGCAGGGATTTCCGGATTTTAATTGCCCTGAACCGCTTATGCAGCTTGTTACAAAATACATGCACGAAGGCTTTAACCAATATGCTCCGATGCCGGGCATGCCCCAACTGCGCGGTAAGATCAGCCTTAAAACAGAAAAAGTATACGACTACCTGCCCAACCCCGATACAGAGATTACAGTTACCTCCGGTGCCACCGAGGCACTGAACGCGGCCATTACAGCCGTAGTAAAACCCGGCGTTGAGGTAATTGTGCTGGAACCATGCTACGACTCTTATGTGCCTGCTATTCGCTTATGCGGCGGCACACCAATATTTGTACCCCTTACGCTACCAGACTTTAGCGTAGACTGGGATCTGGTTAAGAAGTGTATCTCGTCGCGGACAAGGCTTATTATTATAAATACTCCGCACAACCCAACCGGCGCAGTAATGACTAAGCAGGACCTGGACACACTGGCAAGTATAACCGACGGCACCGACATACTGGTAATAAGCGACGAAGTATACGAACACATGGTATTTGACGGGCAGCAGCACAACAGCGTGTTACAGCACCCAGCCCTGCGCGAACGAAGCTTTGTGATATCATCTTTTGGCAAGACCTACCATACCACCGGCTGGAAAATTGGGTATGCCGTAGCTCCTGCACCCCTCACTACAGAGCTACGAAAGATGCACCAGTTTATCACCTTCTGCTCTGTTACGCCGCTGCAACTGGCCATAGCCGATTTTATGGATAACGAGGCACACTACCAGGAACTCCCGGACTTTTACCAGACCAAGCGCGATTATTTTTGCGAACAGCTAAAAGGCAGCCGCTTAGAGATTTTGCCGGCAGCAGGCACCTATTTTCAGCTGGCAAAGTATGATAACATCTCTGATGAATATGACCTGGACTTTGCAAAACGACTCACTACAGAAACTGGTGTAGCTGCTATTCCTGTATCTGCTTTTTATCATAACAAAACAGACAACAAATACCTGCGCTTCTGCTTTGCAAAAAGTGAAGATGCATTGAGAGCCGCTGGAGAGAAACTGTCCAGGATCTAACTGGCGATTGTTAGTTCTTAGAGCACCGTTTAGTCCTTTAGCTGACAGGACGCAAAAATTGCGTCTCTACATTACCCAATAACGAATAACGAGTAACAAACAACGATAATGGATCTTCGTGTAACGATTGTACAAACTGAGCTGCACTGGCAAGATGCTGAGGCTAACCGGAGTATGTTCTCTGAGAAGCTTGCTGCCGCTGCACCTGCTACAGACCTGATTGTGTTGCCTGAGATGTTCACAACCGGATTTAGCATGAACGCCGCAGGATTGGCCGAGGAAGCAGAAGGACCAACTTTAACCTGGATGCAGCAGGAAGCTAAAAAGTATAATGCGGTAATAACCGGAAGCGTGATGGTAAAAGAAGGAGACCTATACTTTAACCGTTTGTATTGGGTACGCCCCGACGGCAGCTATGCAAAGTACGATAAAAAGCACTTATTCCGGATGGCAAAAGAACACCATACTTATGCACCTGGGCAAGATCGCCTGGTGGTAGAGCTGAATGGCTGGAAAGTTTGCCCGCTGGTATGCTATGATCTTCGTTTCCCGGTGTGGAGCCGCAACAGCAACAATACCTACGACCTGATGCTTTATGTTGCCAACTGGCCAAAAGTACGCAACCAACCCTGGCGCATTTTACTGCAGGCCCGAGCCATCGAAAACCTGGCGTATGTTGTGGGCGTGAACAGGGTAGGTACCGACGGCAATAACCACCCCTACTCCGGCGACTCGGCCATAATTCACCCAAAAGGCCATCGTTTACTGGAGACAAGTGAAGTAGAGGGTATACATACTTTAACGCTAAGCAAAAAAGAACTGGAAAATTTCAGAGAGGCTTTTCCGGCACACCTCGATGCGGATGCATTTACCCTGCTGTAGAGACTTAATACTTTGCGCGTCTTCTGCTGCGAATTATAATATGCTGGCTATTGGCGTAGACGCTCACAGGTCTGAATCAGGATTTTCATGATAAATAGGATACACAGGATTGCTTTCAATAGCGGCCTTGACCTCCTCTTTTTACTAGGACCGTTTCATTCTGATAAAAAGAGGTCAAAAACCTCTGTCATTCTGTAAAGAATAAAAGAGAATGAAACGGCCCTGCCCTTTTTACATTCGCATTTTTCTGGGTTGGCATATAACCTGTGCTCCAGAAAAAGTTTCTAGTTGCTCTGAAAAAACTCCTGAGCTTCCGGCACTACTTCCTCCTCTGCTACAACTTTATATTTTAAATTTTGCCTTGCACTGAGCATCCGCTGTAACCTGGCCTGCGCCCCTTGTAGTAACACCAACCTTTCAGGCTTTTCCAGAAACAACTCCTCTAGCAGCGGCATTAGTGCACTTAAGTCTGTTATACTTTCGTCTGCTTTTATGACTACTACAGCCTGTGCAGCATCACGCAGTAACTGAAGTGCGTAGCGCTGCACCAATTCCCCTGATTTGGTATCCATATCAAGTATAGCCACTTGTGGCAGGGCAGCTTTTACCTGTTCCAGGAGCGGTTGCCTGTATGTTGCCGGGGTGGCCAGGTTAAAGTATAAAAATGCCTGCATTACTGTACCACCAGTTTAGCAGAAGTATGACCTCCTTTTTTAGATGTTGCTCTGATAATATACATGCCTGCTTTAAAGTTTCGCAACGGCAACGTATGGCTCCTGCTAAACACATTATTGCTTTGGTATACTTTGCGGCCAATGGCATCATACACCTGAAGTATAACTGGCTCAGAGGCCCTCACGGAAACCACATCGCGTTGTGTTTTATCACTTGGGTTAGGATACACTTCCAGCTTTACACCTGCATCAGGTCCCTGGGCTACAGCCATGTTGCCAGCCGTTTGCTCGAGCAAGTATAAACCACCTCCCTGCGAGCCAACTATAAAGTATAGTTTATTTTCGCCACCCAGTGGAGCCACAGTTATACTTAAGCCTTTGCCAAATTGGGTAGCCTGTAAACCTTGGGTAAGCACATTCTCGAGTACCTGCGTTTCGGCGGTAAAGGTGCCTGTAAGGTTGCTGGTAAAATTGCGGTAAATCCTAAGAGCACCGCTGTCGTCTACGGTTATCAGATCCGGGTTGCCATTGCCGTCTACATCTGTTACTGTGGGGTGCAGGGTTCTTCTTATTGTATTAAAACCTATGCCACCTAGGGCATTGCTTTCTAAAGTATAAACCGCATTGGAAGCTGTACCTGTGTTCCGGTAAAAAGCGATGCTGCCGTCTTTCATACCAAGCAACAGGTCCAGGTCACCGTCATCATCTACATCTGCAAGGGCAGGGTTAGCGCCATCCGGTATACTTTGGAGCGTTTTAACATCGGCAGAATTAAAAACAGCCGCCTGACCATTTGCAGCTTTGTTAGGTATAAAACTGATGCGGTTAGTACCTGCTTTTAACTCTTTATAGGTAAGTATGAGGTCTGGCAGGTTATCTCCGTTTACATCGGCAAAGGCCGGTTTTAAAGCAAATAATTGCAGGCTATTCAGGTTAAGGTAATCATCGGTTACCAGCTCAAAAGCAGGTGCTGTGGCGGTGCCTGTGTTGCGGTAAAAGCTGATAGAGGCACTATACAGGTTATTACGATACGAGGCATGGTTGCCTACCAGCATATCCAGGTCGCCGTCGCCATCCAGGTCGGCAAAGGCCGGGAAAGCACCTTCGCTCAGGTCTATCATCTGGTTTTGCAGGAAATCGTTCTGCACGTAATCAAATGTTGGCCTGTTGGCTGCGCCGCTGTTTTTGTATAGCCAGGTAGAGGCCTTGAAATCCATGTTCCAGATATTGTCGGTTACCTGTGGCGCCACCAGCATGTCGGGTATTCCATCAAATGTCACATCTTCGTAGTAAGCAGCCGGAAACACAGCAAAGGAGGCCGGTTTAGCAGCGGGGAATGCAGGTGTAAAGCCAGTCATTACGGCATTCCCGGCGGTTCCCTGGTTCTCCATCAGCACCAGGTTATTGCATTGCACAGCACCCATTATAAGGTCTTTGTCACCGTCAGCATCCATGTCTATCAGCAGCAGCGACGATCCGTTGTGGCCCGAATGCAATGGCGCAGCTACGCGGCAATAAGCACTGAACAGGAAATTGTTACACCCATCACACTCCGTAATGCGCCCCCACCAGTCTGTTTGCTGCACGAACTGCATCGTGCCACAGGCCAGCCCCTGCTCTGCCTGCACATTGCGGTAAAGCTCCAGCGTTTTGCCCACAGAGAACTCCGCTATCAGCACATCCAG
Organism: Pontibacter aydingkolensis; assembly: GCF_019443125.1. Lineage (GTDB taxonomy): Bacteria > Bacteroidota > Bacteroidia > Cytophagales > Hymenobacteraceae > Pontibacter > Pontibacter aydingkolensis. Next base: position 74,585 of record NZ_JAHYXK010000002.1, read on the forward strand.
GTCACCGTCGCCGTCTATGTCTGTAATGGCCGGCACATCGGTGCCTGTCATCTGCATGTTTACACGGTTGCTGTTGTAGTACAGGGCACTTTCAGATAAGGTAAATTTGAGTTGACCATTCGTGGCTGGTTCCTGTTTAAATACCCTGATGCCAAGTGGCGTGCTGGTAAAAATATCTTTCAACCCGTCGCAGTTATAGTCGCGCAGCAGCACCCAGTTCTCCAGATCAGCAGGAAAGAATACTTCATACTTTGGCGCATATGTATACTTCCACTGGCCGTTTTGCTGCACCGCCAGCCAGGTATATACTTTACGCAGTTGCCTGTCGAAAATAAACAGGTCTTCCTGGCCATCTTTGTTCAGGTCTATAGTAGAAAACTGGGGCGTGTTAAGGCCGCCGCTCCAGGGGTCGGATAGCTGTTTACCGGCAACAGTAACAGGAATATCATGCCGCAGCCGGAACTGTAGCGGCTCTGGTTCCTGTGCTATACTTTGGGCCGCAGCAAGCAATAAAAGCAGAAGGGCGTACAGGTGTTTCATCTTATAGGTAGCATGCTGCAGACAAGTATAAATTAACCTGCTTGCAACGGTTTTGTTCTCTGTGTTTAGTGTTTGATGATTTGGATGTATATTGCCATCAAAGAAGCAAGCTATACTCTAAACGTATACACTAGTCTTTACAGCATCTTATTACAATAAAATTACACATTTCATGCAGAACAGCATTGAATATCTATACGATAAATACCTGGAGTGCCGCCACTTAAGCACCGACTCCCGCGCCGAGCAGAACCAAAGTATGTTTTTTGCCCTGAACGGCCCCAATTTTAAAGGTGCAAAGTTTGCAACCATGGCCCTGGAAAAAGGCGCTAAGTATGCCGTAGTAGATGACCCAAGCATGGCTGCTGACAATGTATTTGTGGTAGAAGACACACTACAGGCGCTACAAGACCTGGCCCGCTACCACCGCAAACAGCTAAGTATACCTGTTATCGGCATTACAGGCAGCAACGGCAAAACCACAACCAAAGAGCTTATCTATACAGTGCTGAGCCAGAAGTTTAATACGCTTTACACGCAAGGCAACCTGAACAACCATATTGGGGTTCCGCTTACGCTGCTTCGCATTACCCCGGAGCACGAGATGGCGATTATCGAAATGGGTGCCAACCATATTGGGGAGATCGCTTTACTCAGCAGCATTGCCCTGCCAACGCACGGCATGATCACGAATATCGGCAAGGCACACCTGGAAGGGTTTGGCAGCTTGGAAGGCGTGGCACGCGGCAAAAGCGAACTGTACCTGCACCTGGATGCCCACCACGGAACCGTGTTTATTAACACCGGCAACGAGCACCTGATGCGCATGAGCCGCCGCATACAAAATAAAGTAACTTACCCAGGGCCTGAGGATTTTTACCATTCTGAGTTGCTGGAGGCATCGCCTTACGTGGTGTACAAGGATGAAGAAGACAATACAGTAAACACCCAACTGGTAGGCAGTTACAACTACGAGAACATGGCCGCAGCCGCCTGCATCGGTAAATACTTTGGCGTACCGCTTAGCAAAGCCAACGAAGCCATTGCCAACTACAGCCCGGTAAATAACCGCTCACAGGTAATCCACAAAGGCAGCAATACTATTTTACTGGATGCCTACAATGCTAACCCAACCTCCATGGCTGCTGCCGTACGCAACTTTGGCAGTATGACTGCGCCGCACAAAGTGGTTATATTGGGTGATATGTTTGAAATGGGATCAGAAAGTGCCGCTGAGCACAAAGCCTTAGGCGAAGTAGTAGCAGAACAGCAAATAGACAAGGTGCTTCTTTGCGGAAAAGACATGCAGTATGCCGCCGGGGTAAATGATAGTTTTTTACACTTTGAAACCAAGCCTGAACTACAGCAATGGCTGCAAGACCACCCGGTATCAGATAGCTACGTGCTGGTAAAAGGCTCAAGGGGCATGGGACTGGAAACGCTGTTGGAGGTGCTGTAGACTGGTAATTAAGGGGATTTTATTGATTAATGTGATTTTCAGTAGACCTTATAGTTACAGATAATTTTCATCATAAACTTTACAACTAAAAAAGAGGCACAAATTGTTGTGCCTCTTTTTTGATTTATGATTTCATGCTAATCAGTCAAATCCACCTTAATCTGCGGTTAAGACAATAATCCCACCTAATCAATAAAATCCCCTTAATCACCGGTCTTTAATCTGTGGTCCTGGAATGGCGAATTAAACTGCGTAATTACTGGCAATATCTCATCCTTCGGCGACACCAGCGGATTTTCTATACCCCACTCTATACCCAAAGCCGGGTCGTTCCACAACAAGCCACCTTCTGCAGAAGGCGTATAAAAATCGGTACACTTGTAGAGGAAAGTAGTGTTATCTTCTAAAGCTACAAAGCCATGTGCAAAGCCTGCCGGTATCCAGAACTGGTTATGCTTTTCGGAGTCCAGTAAACAAGTAACGTGCTGCCCGTAAGTAGGTGATCCTTTACGCAGATCTACAGCCACATCCAGTGCTTTACCAGTAGATACCCTAACCAACTTGCCCTGCGCATGCGGCGGCTTCTGGAAGTGCAGCCCGCGCAAAACGCCTTTCATTGAAACAGACTGATTGTCCTGCACAAAGATTGGGTTAATGCCGAATGGCTCAAACCACTTCTGGCTGAAAGTCTCCAAAAAGTATCCGCGATCATCTCTAAAAACGCGGGGCTTAAACTCGATCAACCCCTCTATGTGGTAAAGTGTGTGGTCCATGTATGGTTAATGTGCTAATTGCTTAATGTGGTAATATGTTATTGTTGTATGGTTAAATCAAATCGTGCTAATCCCAAAATTCCCATTAACCTGTGGTTAAGACGTTATACTTTAACCTGCCTGCTTACTTCCTCGATAGCATGCAGGTATTTTTGTATTACAATGCGGTCATCAAAACGGGTAATGGCTATATGGCGACTTTCATTTCCCATCTGCTCCAATTCCGCATCGCTCAATGAGAGCATCTGCAACATTTTTTCGGACAGATCAGGGGAGCTTCGCAGTTTGCACAGGTAACCGTTTATACTTTGCTGCACTACTTCGCGGCAACCCGGCACGTTCGTAGCTATAAGCGGCTTTGCCATGGCAGCAGCCTCCAGCAACGTTCTGGGCGTGCCTTCGCGGTAAGAGGGCAACACCACGCAGTCGGCTTGGGCAATAATGCTGGCTACATCGTCGGTTGCTCCCAAGTATTCTATCACACCTGTTGCCAGCCACTCCTGCAGCTTTATGTTCTTAATGCCAGAGCGGCTTTTTTCGTCTACTTGCCCTAGCAACTGGCATTTAACATCGGGGTATTTCTCCTGAACCAACTTGCTTGCCTGCACAAACTCCACCACGCCCTTATCGTAGAGCACACGCGCCACCATCAAAAAAGCAAAAGGCTTGTTGCGTTTATACTTTTCGGCTGGCACGAACTCCTGTAAATTTATACCTGAGCCTGGCAGCACCTCGGTTAGACCTGCACGCACCAGTTTGTTGCGCAGGAAAAGGCGCCTGTCATCTTGGTTCTGGAAGAAAACTTTGGCGGGATACTTAAAAGAAAATTTATAAAGCTTAAGCGCGACACTGGAGATATAATCTTTGGTAATGAACACTGTGCCCAGGCCCGATACATTGTTGATGGCTGGTATTCCTGCCCAGTGCGCTGCAATGGCTCCGTAAATATTTGGTTTGATGGTATAATGCAGCACTACATCCGGCTTTACCTTTTTATAGGTCTGGTACAAACGCCAGATCAGCATCATGTCGGTAAAAGGGTTGGTACCCTGCTCCATCGCCACTGGCACAAACTGGCAGCCAGCCTCTACCAAACGCTTTGAGTAAGCATCTTTAGGCGCTATTGCCACCACCTCGTGCCCTTCAGCCAGCAAAGCCTTTATCAGGCTAAGCCGAAAGTTAAAGATGTTCCAGGAAGTGTTTATTACAATTGCAATCCGCATACGTGCTCTCTAGGCTCGCAAAGATAAGGTTCTTTAGAAGTATGTTTAAATTTCGTTTTGCATGAGAAAATAATTCACAAAGGATTCTGGTGTAAAACCATGAAGCCGGGTTCCTTTGTGAGCGATTTGCGGCGCAAAGTATAGATTCTACACATGCTCTCAGGTCAAAAGCTCTAAGTTAACCATTTTAGCGCCAGCATCTGAAATTTTAAACTAAATTGCGCCTTTTATCTTACAAAACACACAAACACAACACATGCAAGCAACTGTAGCTGTTCTGCACACGCACGTACTGGTGGTTATACTTTTCCTGATCCTTTTCACAGCTAAAGCCGTTATGCTTTTCCTGAACAAACACTCGCTGCTGGATAAGGCGAAGCGTTACACCAAGGCGCTGGACATGGTTTTTGGCACACTTATACTTGTTACAGGGGGATACCTTTTATACTTGTACCAGGGCATGCAGGGCTGGCTGATAATTAAAATCGTGCTGGTGCTGCTGGCTATACCTTTAGGTATTATAGGCATTAAGCGCCACAGCAAAGTACTGACAGCTTTAGCGTTACTAATATTTTTATACGTTTATGGTGTGGCCGAAACCAAAAGCCTGACCATGCGCACCCCTGGCCCTGTTACCAATGCTACCACAGACGACGACAGCTCGCCAATTACCGATGCTGCCGAGACCGGCACTGCCAACATCGATTCTAAAAACACAACAGAAGAAATGGTAGCCACCATAGCAGATGCACAGCTTGCCAATGCAAAAGCCATTTACACGCAGGTGTGTGAAACATGCCATGGCCCCGACGGCGCTAAAGGATTTGGTGGTGCCGCTAATTTAAAAGTAAGTAACTTAAGCCTTCAGGACCGTATAAACGTAGTCGAGAATGGCCGTGGCCTGATGCCGGGCTTTGGAGGCCAGCTAACAGAACAGGAGGCAGAGGCCCTTGCCGCGTATACCATGACTTTAAAGAAGTAATTAATGGGTAAGAAACAATTTTATGACACTGCCAAGCCGCAGGAAACCGCGGTACTGGTAGCCGTACCTGGCTACCGCCAAACCGATGAGCAAACCGATGAGTATCTTGACGAACTTGCTTTCTTAACTGAAACGGCAGGAGCCCAGGCTGTAAAACGATTTGTACAGAAACTGGACAAGCCCGACAGGGCCACCTTTGTAGGAAGCGGTAAACTGGACGAGATAAATGCTTATGTAAAAGAGCATAATATAGATATGGTGATCTTCGACGATGACCTTAGCCCTTCGCAGGTACGTAACATTGAGCGTGAGCTGCAGGTAAAGATCGTTGACCGCAGCTTGCTTATACTTGATATTTTTGCTCTTCGCGCCAAAACAGCCCAGGCCCACGCCCAGGTAGAAATGGCCCAGTACCAGTACTTGCTGCCGCGCCTTACCAACCTCTGGACCCACTTATCCAAGCAAAAAGGTGGTATTGGTATGAAAGGCCCCGGTGAAACGGAGATCGAGACTGACCGGCGTATTGTGCGCGAAAAAATAACATTGCTTAAAGAGCGACTTAAAAAGTTTGAGAAGCAGAACTTTGAGCAGCGCAAAGCCAGAGCAGGCATTGTGCGCGTGGCACTTGTGGGGTATACTAACGTAGGCAAATCCACACTGATGAACCTGCTCTCTAAATCAGAGGTGTTTGCTGAGAACAAGCTGTTTGCCACCGTAGATGCCACTGTGCGCAAAGTAGTGCTGGAGAACGTGCCATTCCTGTTATCCGATACCGTAGGGTTTATCCGCAAATTGCCAACAAAGCTTATCGAGTCGTTTAAATCTACTTTGGATGAGATTCGTGAGGCAGACCTGCTAGTGCATGTAGTGGATGTGTCGCATCCTTCTTTTGAGGACCACATTGCCGTGGTAAACGAAACCTTAAAAGACATTAATTCTGCAGATAAGCCGGTGCTACTGGTTTTCAATAAGATAGACCAGTACTTAAAGCAGCGTGAGCAGGAGCTAAAAGAAGAGGAAGCCGATGTGCGTCCGTCTATCGACGACCTGAAAGCAACATACATGGCAAAAGAGCATGCTCCTGCCTTGTTTATCTCAGCTACTAATAAACTGAATATCGATGAGTTACGCGAAGAGTTACAACGCCGTGTAGCTGAGCTTCATTTTGAACGTTACCCGAACAACGTTTAAAGTATAGATTTATACTTTGTTTGAAGGAGGAAGCTGCTGATGCGGCTTCCTCTTTTGTTTTAAACACCAGTGCTTTCCTTCTTAAAGAGTGCCGGGGCGACGTAACACAACCAATTACCCCTAGTTTCAGTAAGTAGCAAAGCTACTATTGTTGCCGGTTTGGCAGCAACAGCACAAGATATACTAACCATATGAAGACGCTATACATCCTGAGGCACGCTAAATCGAGCTGGGACTTTGATGAGCTCAGTGATCACGATCGCCCTTTAAATAAGCGTGGGCGCAACGATGCACAACTGATGGGGCAGGAACTCTCTGGCAGGGGCGCAATTCCAGCTCTTATTGTGTCTAGTTCTGCGGTGAGGGCTATCACCACGGCTACTCTGGTGGGAAGGGAAATGAAATTCGAAACAGAAGACATTGTTGTAACCGACAAAATTTATGGTGCAGATAAGCACGAATTGCTGGATGTTGTGCATAATACACCTTCTGATGTAGACTCTGTAATGTTGGTAGGGCACAATGAGCCTATCTCGGAGTTTGCCAACATGCTTAGCCCAGAACACGTTGTTAGCCTGCCTACAACAGGTGTGGTGGCCCTGAGTTTTAACTGCGACAGCTGGTACGACATCAGTAAAGAAAACGCTTCATTACTTTTTTACGACTTCCCCAAAAATTACAAATAGCCGGAGCATACTTAGCTGCTTGCTCCTGCACAAGCCAACAATTATCCTGTAAAAAAGCAGGCACCCGATAACAATGGAAAAAGATATTACAAAAGAGGCCAAAGCCACTCCCGAATACCCACTTACCAACAGAGAACTGAGCTGGCTTGCCTTTAACTATAGAGTATTACAAGAGGCAAAGGATAAGAAAGTGCCTCTCCTGGAGCGTATTAAATTCATGGCTATCTTTTCGTCGAACCTCGATGAGTACTTTAAAGTAAGAGTAGCCACACTTAAGCGCCTGATCAAACTTAAAAAGAAAACCCGCCAAAAACTGGATGAAGACCCCTCCGACACTTTTGACCAGGTGATGCAGGAGGTTAAGCGCCAGCAGGAAGAGTTCGGAAAGGTTTTCCGTGAAAGTATACTGGCAGACCTGCGCAAGCACGACATTCATTTGCTTAACGAAACCGAGCTAAACCCCGATCAGCAGGAATGGGTAAAAGCCTACTTCCAAGAGACGTTAGAAGAACAGTTGCTGCCTATTATACTTGATGCGACAGACACGCACCTGTTCCTGAAAGACCAGACTGTATACTTAGGCATACACATGCTAGAGCCAACTGGCAAAGAGGAAGACAACAAGCCGGAGCGTTTTGCTATGCTCGAGATACCGACTAAAAAGCTGGGTAGCCGGTTTGTAAAGCTGCCTACAGTCGACAACAAGCGTAATGTTATGTTTATTGATGATGTTATTCGCTTTTGCCTACCATTGCTTTTCCCGGAGTATACCCGGTTTCATGCACATGCTGTAAAAGTATCCAGAGATGCTGAGCTCGATATTGAGGAAGAAGTATCGGGTAACCTGATGGCCAAGATCCGGAAAAGCCTGAAGAAACGTGAAACCGGCTACCCGGCCCGCCTTCTATACGATCCCGAAACACCCAAAGTACTATTGGACCGGATGATGGTGCACACGGCTATAACAGAGGAAGAGCTGGTGGAAGGCAGTAAGTACCACAACTTCCGCGACTTCTTTCAGTTTCCGGACTTTAACCTGCCAGAGCTAAAGTATAAGCCACAGCCTACGCTAGTACACCCGGAACTGGAGAAAGAGAAAAGCATTATAGCTGCCATGCAAAAAAAGGATTACCTGGTGCATTACCCGTACCAGTCATTTGAGTATGTGCTGCGTTTGTTTGACGAAGCCGCCGACGACCCTAAGGTTACAGCCATGAGTGCCACGCTGTATCGTGTGGCCGATAAATCGGCTATTGCCAAAGCACTTGTTAGGGCTGCCAAAAACGGCAAAATGGTAACAGTGGTAGTAGAGCTAAAGGCACGCTTTGATGAAGAGTCGAATATTTTTTGGGCGGGTAAGCTACAAAAGGCCGGGGCTAACGTGATTTTTGGGCTGCCAGACCTTAAGGTACACTCCAAGCTGGGGCTGATAACCCGCAACGAAAACGGCAAGCTGGTAAACTATGCTTATCTGAGCACCGGCAATTATAACGAGGACACCTCTAAAATATACGCAGACCATGCCCTGTTTACCTCAGACATTCGCCTGACAAAAGACATGGAGCAGGTGTTCGAGTTTTTTATAGATCGCCAGCCAGACAAGAAGTTTAAGCACCTGCTGGTTGCCCCTATCAACATGCGGCAAAGCTTTGTTAAACTCATCGACAAAGAGATAAAAAATGCCCAAAAGGGGTTACCTGCAAGTATGATCTTAAAGATGAATGCCCTGCAGGACGAACGCATCATCAAGAAACTATACACAGCCAGCCAGGCAGGGGTAAAAATAAAGCTACTGGTGCGTGGTATCTGCTGCCTTGTGCCCGGTGTAAAAGGCATCAGCGAAAACATTGAGGTACGCAGCATAGTAGACCGCTACCTGGAGCATGCCCGGGTATACATTTTCCATAACAACGGCGACGAAAAATACTATGTGGCCTCTGCCGATTGGATGACCCGTAACCTAAGCCGCCGTGTGGAAGTGGCATTTCCGCTGTACCATCAAAACCTTGTAGATGAGGTAAGATCTCTGATAGATTTCCAGTTGAACGACGATACCAAAGCCCGTAAAGTTGACAACACGTATTTTTCTGAGACAGACAAACCAGATATCCGCTCACAGTATGCTTCTTATGATTACCTGCGCAGCCTGGTGCCGGACGATATGGAGCCAGCCTGCAAACACTAGAAGTGCAAAGTATAAACGGTGAGAGGCTGCCCTTGCAAGGGCAGCCTCTCACCGTTTATACTTTGTTGTTAAGCTATATTTACCTGTTGCCCATAAAGTAGTGTGCAGATAAATTTTGCTTTAATCTATTTAACTACCTGTTGCTGCTTCTCTCTGTCCACTTGCGTGGCGGCACCAGAAACAATTGCACCTCCACATATCCCGCGCCGGCAAGATCGTTTGTTATCAACTCATCAGTAGAGCCAACTTCATCAAAAATACGATGCCTGTAGTACCTCCTGTAACCACCTTCCACTCCAAACCATAAAAAGTCATAAATCTCACGCTCCATGCGCAAAAGCCCTTTTATGTCTGTGCGGCGTAGTTCTATTTCACCAAATCGCCTTAAATTAGTTTCATCAGCAAAAATATCGTAGCTGGCACCTTCCAGCCTGTATCCTGTATAGAAAAGGGTTTTCTCGTTGGCATTATAGCGTAACCTGACATTAGCCGGAAAAATCGATTCTACGCCCCACTTCGGGTTAAAAGTTCGGTTATACAAAATACCTGGGTATATTCTCTGCCTGCCAAAAGTATAACCCCATTGCAAACCAACACCAATAGCAAAATCAGGAGTTTTTTTCCATCCGTAAGCCAAGTCAACAGTAGCCTTCAGGTAATCAGATATTTTGATATTATCGCGGGTATAATCTCCATTGAGTTCTCCTTTTACCCGTATCAGATAAAAATTACGCACATTTAAAGAGTGCAGGTATGCCAACTGTAACCCGATGCTCTTCAGGTTCTTGTCTTCCAGGTAACGGTACAGGTCATAGGATGACTCATTAAGCCCGGCGAAGTTGAATTCCTCCAGTTCGTAATCGAAGCCAAGTATAACCTTAGTCTGAGGCTTATTAACAAGTGGGGCCAGTGCTCGCACAGAGAATTTATTATGCCGCCTGATACGTCCTTCTCCGTTACCCAGACTAGGATCATCAGACTCAGACTTTATTCCAAAATCGGGCAGGCGTTCATACTTTATTACCACGCCCTGCGGTTTACCCATGCCACGTACACCCGGGGAAGCATACTCTACCACAGACTCGATTTCCCGCCCCTGCGCCTTTGCACCGGAGTTTAAAGAAAGAATAGCTAGAGATATAAAAAGTAGTTTAGGTAGTTTCATAGTTTGATAGTTGAATGGGGCTTAAATAAAGTAAAGTACCGTATAGTGTCTGGCACTTTACTTTATACTTCTAATTTTATTTTGTGTTAAAAAAAGAAGCCAAAATTCAGCATCCAGAGCTTATCCACTTCTCCTACCGAGTATGTAAGCGACAACAACGAACGGTTTAATGTTTCTGCCCATATACCACCTCCATAACCAGTATGCAGACTACGGAAAAAAGCCTGTTTAGGGTCATCATCATGATAGACCCGCCCAGCATCCAGTAGCCCTAGCGCACCAAATTTGCCCGGCGCCAGGTACAGGTTATACTTAAACAGCTCCAGGCGTGCTTCGCCGTTTATATACACATTGCTCCTGCCTGCAAAGCGCGTACGCCGGTACCCGCGCAGGTTCTCTGTGCCTCCCAGGGTATTGGCCTGGTAAAAACGGTAATCCCCGAAGTTATGGGCCGCCCCTATGCGCCCTGCCCAGGTTAGCTGAAACGGGAAATTAGGGCTTACATAAAACCTGAACTCTGAGCTTATTCTGGTAAAATTTAAATTCTGGCCTCCTACTTCCTGGTTATAACTGATGCTGTTATACCAGCGCATGCCTATATCCGGATTGTTGATAGTGCTGCCGCCACCTAATACCTCCATGTTGGCGTAAGCCGATACGCCTGCATAGTGCTGCACTTCAAAGTCATCGGTTACCGGATCATAAGTACCTGGCAACAGGTTGCCGGCACGTGCCTCGTCCAGCAGAAAGCTTTCGCGGGTTGGGTAAACCACCTTAAAACGATCGTAAGTCGGGCCAATGCCAATCTTAAAGAAGGAGGTGAAGTCGCGGTAAAGTGAGGCGTGAGCAGACAACCGTTCAAACCTTACCCTGTAGTAACTATCGTCTATGTCGGAGCCCTGTTGGGTGTTGTTGCCCAGGCCATAAAAATTACGCTGGTACTTAGGGCCCTGCAACAGTCCGCTAAAGGCCATGTTCCAGTTGCCGATAACCTGCTTCAGATCTCCGGTATATCTTACATTAAATGACTTTGTGAGGAAGGCATAGTTTGCTTCCAGTAAATGCTCGGCTGCATAAGGCACTTTCCTGAACTTATAGGTGCGCAGCAACAGCCCTGCCCCTATAAAAATACCGTCATCAACGTTATACTCTGTAGACAGGCGCGGCCCAAAATATGGGATATTGTAGTTGTCACGATCGTAGAAGTTAACCTCCGGAAACTCTTCTGTTTTATCTTTCGTCTCAGGCCCGAATACAAACTTGTTCTCCTCTTCTGTGTCGTATACTATGGTGTGCTTTTTAAGGCCGCTAACGCTCGAAGAATCGACAATAACATCTTCATCGGCGCCGCCAATAATACGAACTACTATACTTGAGTTAACATCGCCTGTAACTATAAACTGATCCTGGCCTCCCATGCCATATAAGCGTAACTCTTTGGTTTCGGAAGTAAGGAAAGTCCGGTTGTACAACTCTTCCAGAATCTCGCCTTCTTTGCTGGTCTTGTAGCCTGTTACCCGCACTTGCTCGTTGTTCACACGCCTGATCTCAAAACGTTCGTGCTTATTGCTTCCGGCTATATCTACATACTTTGCTAAAAAAGTATAGTACTCTTCTGCAACGGCAGGCAGCTGCTCCCGCCTTGATTTTAGTTTAGCTGCGATCTCGGGCCCTGAAATATTCCTTACTCCTTCGGGCAACTCATTAACAGCTGCTTCGATTACCTCATCTGTCATACCAGCCTGTATATCCTGGGCAATCTTTCGCCACTGCTCACGTGTTACCCTGGAGGTAAACGTTCTATCCATTTGCAGGCCACTCAGGTTTAGCCCAATCACATCTTCAAAATTGTAGCCGAAGTTCTGCACATTTCTAACGCCCCATTTACGGGTAGCAAGCCACGGAAGTATGCCATCAATTTTAAAGAATGCCTGATCGCGGTCTTCAGGAACAGGTATGTATAAATTGCCTTTGTCTCCTTCTTTTTTGCGCTCTACCCAACGCCACTGCCCTTCGTGTCTGTCCCAGTCTCCTATTAGCATATCCAGCAAGCGTGCACGCACAAACTCCGGCTGGTCTACTTCATTGTCGTTGTCCTTTATCAGTTCCTGCAGCAGTTTTTCGGTACCAACCAGGTTTTTGGCGTAGCCCAGGCTGGCTGTTTCTTCGTGGTTCTCGTCGGCATCCTCTTCCAGAAAAGCCAGGGTGTTGCCAAACTCATCTATGTACTGTCTCAGGTATGGCGTGTTGGGGATGTATACCAGTTTAGGATTTGTATGGAAAACGCCTGCGGCATCGGCAAGCTTGGGCACCATAAGCGCACCATAGGGGTGTTGTGCCGATATCTGATCTTGTAGTAAAGCGCGTGCGGCTGTTTCCTGCAGGTATTCTGGTAAGGCCTTCGTTGGGTCCTTGTCTACAGTGCGCAGGGTATATTCTTTAGCATCGGGGTTCCGCACTTTAAGCGATGCTGTTTGCTTACCTCCACCTTTCTGGTATGGCGTTAAACCATCCAGTTCGTTCTTCATATCCAGCAAGGGCGCTTTTACAGGGGTGGCCCACTCTTGCCTGTAGTGTGAGCCCAGCATCTTTTTGCGCAATCCTGATGCGTCGTAGGCGTTATTGGCAGCCAATACAATGGTGCTGTCTGCGTAATTGGTATCGTCACGCACCAGCGGCACTTCTTTGCGTGGTTTTTTGGCGTAAAGAGCCGTCCTGAAAGTTATTCTGCCAGTTTCACCTTTACCTTCAGGCTCCCAGAACTCCGTCCATACTTCGCCATTCTCGTAGTACAGCACTTTTGAAAACCCTTTTACAGCCTGTGTATATGTTGCGTTTCCACCGCCTTTTACATGTTGTATCTTACACCCCGAGCCGCTTACAATATGTGCCAGGTTGTTGTGCTTAAAGTACTGCAACGAGTGTTCGTGCCCGGCAGCGTAAATAATGTTGTCATACTTATCAAATATATTGAGCAGGCCCTGAATGTAAGCCTGATAGCGCGGGTGCGGGATATCCTGTAAAATGCCGCCATACTTTCGGGCAAAAGGATAGATAGAACCGATAACAGGCATAGGCAGATACATCCAGTCGCGGAGCATGGTAAACGGGAAGAGATGGTCGCGAAGTGTAAAGAAACCGCCGTGGTTGCCCCTGGTAAATAAGGGGTGATGGGCTACTATCAATATGTCGCTGCCACTGTTCTTTTCAATAACATCCTCCAACTGTATTAAGAAGTCCAGTTCTGTTGCTGCACCGCAATTGCTGTTGTCGCCGTAAGGTCTGTCGAAGGGGTGCAACCACCACTCTGAGTCTATCGCTATTAAAACAAGGTCGTCGCTGATCTTTACCTCGTAAGGGCCCGGGCAGCCGTTGCCTGGCACAAAGAAATCTCCGCCTACTACAATATTCTCTTCGGTGAGGTACTCGTTAACATGGTTCTGCTCCCGGATCACATAGTCAAGACCACCCCGGCCACTGTGGTTCCAGTCGTGGTTGCCGGGTATCATGTACTTTTCGCCCTCGTAGCCTTTCAGGATATCCAACTGGGCATTCAGGCGCTTTTCCGAAATTTCTCTGTCGTAGCTGCCAACTGGCGGTAAACCGTTGTGATACACGTTGTCTCCCAGAAAGATGGTGGCACTTTGCATACCAGCCTCCTCCATTTGTTTCCGCATCAGTATCATAGAAGGTTCTCCATCAAGATCCGGGGCTCCTACGTCTCCAATAAGAAACACTGTGTAAAGCAGTTTATTTTGAGGGTCCGGCTTATCCTGCTCCCAGTTAAGGGCGGCCCGGCTGTAATATGGCTCAGTAGATACGCAGGCGGTTAAGACAAATAGCAACAGCGCCAGACATACATACTTTGTGTATAGTCGCCGCTCAGTTAGTAGTTTTTTGATCATAGGTTTATTGTACTATAGCACACCCCGCATGTATACAGCATCATATAAGATCTGGTTAGCAACCACACAGGTAATTATAGTAAAATCCAGTCTTATACTTTTAGTGCTTACCGAGCTTTGCTTATAGCTTTCAAACAAGCTTTTGCATTTCCTGTTACTGGCCGCAGCACACTGTTTCTTGGTTTTACGCGCCAAACGGAAAAGGAAAACGAGGCTGGATTTCATAAACGAGATGGATTAAAATTTAGTTGTTTACTTGCCACACCTCTATAACTACTCTCTGGAATAGCTGCCTTACTAACAAAAAACCGTTTTTACCGTAACCGCAGATTACGAAGTGCTATTTGCACCCTACATACTTTTTCTATACCATTTGCAAGTAGCAACATGGCAGCACCAACTACATTATGGAAAACCAGGACATTGTTAAGCAGGCAAGTGAGTTTATCTTTAAGCTTTTTAAAGAAAGGCTCTCTAAAAAGCTTGTTTATCATAATTACAAGCATACATACGAAACCGCGGCAGAAGCAGAAAACCTTGGCAAGCTAAGCGACCTACCAGAAGATGAATTGCAGGACCTGATTCTGGCAGCCTGGTTTCATGATACCGGCTATATAGAGACATATGCAGACCACGAAGAGGAGAGTGTTAAAATAGCAACAGCCTGGCTACAGGAGCAAGGTTATCCTGAGGAGCGTATTGAGCGGATCTGCCGCATTATTTTATCTACAGAACATAGCCGTCAGCCAGAAGGACAGTTGGAGGAATTGCTGGTGGATGCCGATATGTCTAACATTGGCAAAGATACATTTTTTGCCACAGCTGAGTTGCTGCGCGTGGAGTGGGAGATCTATCAGGATAAGTTCTTCTCAGACAGGGAGTGGGCACAGTTTCAGATCGATTTCCTTTTATCAACTACGTTTCACACGCACCAGGCGCAAAAAAAGTTTGCAGGACAACTAGGCCTGAACATACAGGAGCAGCGCACCCGACTTAAAAAAGAAGTAAAGAAAAAGAAGAAGAAAGAGAAGAAGCACCGTGAAACCCTGGCCCAGCCAAAGCGAGGCATCGAAACTATGTTTCGCAACACTTACCGCACACACCTTAACCTAAGTGCCATTGCCGATAACAAAGCAAACATGATGATCAGCCTAAACGCTATTATCCTGTCTGTTATCATTACCTATTTAAGTGCCAAGACATCAGCCACCGGAAGCGAATTTGCGCAGCACCGTACGCTGCTTATACCTGTTGGCACGCTTGTGCTAACTACGCTTGGCTCGGTAATCTTTGCCATTATATCGGCGCAGCCAGAGGTTACCAGTTTTTCTTTTAAAAAGGAAAAGATGAACAGTCGCAACATCAACCTGCTGTTTTTCGGCAACTTTACCCATCTGCCTCTGGAGGATTTTCAGCATGGTATGCACGAGATCATGCGTGACAAAAAATCGCTGTATAACAATATGATAACTGACATATATTACCTAGGGGAAGTACTGGACAGAAAGTATAAAATATTGCGCATCTCCTACACCATTTTTATGGTAGGGCTGGTGCTTACTGTTATAGCATTTGCCATTGCTGTGTTATACTATGGCCCAAACACCATACCGGGTACTGAAGGCGGCCTTGTGCAATAACCGGGAATACTTTGTACAATAGTTTAATTGCCTTAAATTTGCTTTTGCAGCAAAATACAAATGGCCCTGTAGTTCAATGGATAGAATAGAAGTTTCCTAAACTTTAGATCCAGGTTCGATTCCTGGCAGGGCCACGAAGCTATTAACAACGATAATCACTTATTTGGTATTTTGATAAGAGTCAAACTTTATGTAACTTATCCATATACTTCTTGTATACCTACTCAAGCATGAGGATACTTTTACTATCAGGAATAATTATCGTTTTACTTGCTACAGCATGCCGCGAAAATAACCGCGAAGCCATTGAGCAGGATTCTTCAGAGGCTACCATGGCCAGCGAAACAGGAAAAGAAACCCCACTTCCATCTGATGTACTTTTTGCCACTAAGCCGCTTATCGGGGGAGAGTTGTATTCCAAGCCAGATTTCCAGAGTACTCCTGTTGCCAGCTTTGACACATCGCAAAGCATACACATACTAGACTCCACGCATGCTATTTTTGTACATGCCAGAATCAGAAAAGACACCTCGATCCTGACAGGCTACATTCCTAAAACTATACTTCCGGAGAAAAAACAATAGTCTGGACTTTACCCGCTCCGCAAAGTATTAATAACCTCGCTATGTGTTATACTTTTCAAGGGCTCAGGATCAAGTCCATCTGAGATTGTTCACGACACTCCTACCTGCAAAAGCGCCTTCTCTGGCATCATGAATATAATTACAGAGCAGGGCATTAATACACAACTGTCTCTTTAAGCAAAGTAGTATCGTTTTCACCCTTTATCAGCATTTCAACCTTTACCTGGTTGTGGCTCCAGTTGAAGTTAAGTATACCAAAGTTCAGTTGCTTTATCAGTTCGCCTACCCGGTATTTGTTAGGCTCCCGGGCTGCTCCGCTATACACATGCGTCAGGCCGCTGCTGGTTACTTCGTAAAGCGGGTAGCGCATGCCCGCCAGGTTTGTTTTTGAAATCTCGGCAATGTGGCGGTCTCCGCTCAAAAGTATAACACCATTGGCACCAGAGGCAGCTATAAGGTCCAGAAGGCGTTTACGGGCAGCAGGGAAGTTGGCCCATTTCTCAAACACCTGTTCTTCGGGCAGTACCTGAATACCATTGCCTATAATGTTTACCTTAGCTTTGCTGTTGCGCAGTTCCTGTTCCAGCCAGCGCCATTGCTCCTCACCTAGTATATCGCCGGTTCGGTTTACCTGGTACACCCTGTTAATGCGTGCCAGCGAGTCGCGGTGGTAGCGGCTATCGAGCAGGATAACTTTTACCTGGCTATTACTTGGCCCATAAGTATGCGAACTGTACACACCCTCCTGCTGGCGGCGTGGGCTGTTGGCCGGCTCACCTATAAAATCCCAGAACAGCTGGGAACTTTGCTCCTTCATTTCATACTCTTTGCCGCCGTCGTTCAGGCCATAATCATGGTCGTCCCAAACACCAATTATTTCCGAGGTAGCCATTAGCTGCCGGTATCCTGGTTCAGCTTTCACCATCTCGTACTTCTGCTGCAGCACGTTCATGTCGTAGGAGTCGCCGTAAATATTATCGCCAAGCCATACCCACACTTGTGGTTCATTTTTTAAGATAGGCTCCCAGAGCGGCTGAGGCAGGTCTTCGCGGTTACAGGACCCAAAAGCCAGGGTGGTAAGCGGCGTTTCGGGTTGCGTGGTGGCAGCCGGTTTCTGGCAGCCGGTAAGTATAAGCAGGGCAAATACGAGTAACCTAACGGCAGTATACTTATTTAGCATAATGACAGAGCAGTTGATATTATCTTTTACAAATATAAGAAAAACAAGTCCTGGATATACCTCTATTTGTTTCTTAACTGGAGTTAAATAAAAAAAGCGGCGACCCTTTTGAAGAGCCGCCGCTTTTGTCACGAGTCTATTTCGGTTACTTTATCACTACCCTTCTTACAGAGCTGTAGGTGTCTGTTTCTAACTTCACATAGTAAAGTCCTTTTGCTTTTCCGGTAAGGTCAATCGTTTTGGTAAACTGGCCGTCGTCGCGCGTCAACGTTTCACGATGAATCTCGTTACCGATAACATTTATGATGCGCAGCTCTGCCTTCTTTGCCGAAAGATTGGCTACAGATATGGTAAAAACGCCATTACTCGGGTTCGGATATATGGCTAACTCTTCATCCTGCTCCTGAACTTCAAGTGCCTTTTCGGCTTGGCGAACAGGGCCAACCACATTCGTTCTGGCCTGTGCCTGCGCTAAAAGCACTGTTGAAATTGTAAATAACGTAAGTATAAATTGCTTCATGTATGTAAGTTGTATTCTTGCTCAAAGTTACAAAAGTCGTTCCACATTTATTAAAACGGTTTACACAATAAATTGTTCTTGTATTATACACCTTAAAACAGGTGGATTCACTAAAATTTAACACTTAAAATTGCACTTAAACAACATCACAAAACACATAACCAATTGGAGCAGGTAGTAATAATAGGAGGTGGACTGGCAGGACTTACCAGTGCTTTGCATTTGGCACAAGGTGGCATAGCAGTAACTGTGATCGAGAAAAAGGCATACCCCTTTCACAGAGTATGCGGGGAGTACGTGTCTAACGAAGTATTGCCCTACCTGCACAGCCTCGGTGTTGCTATTGAACAACTTTCTCCGGCTCGCATCTCAAAATTTATACTTTCGTCGCCTAACGGAAAAATTTTAAAAGCTGACCTTGACCTGGGCGGTTTCGGACTGAGCCGATATACGTTCGACAATTATCTTTACCAACTGGCACAGCAGCACGGCGTAACATTTAAATTGAACACTCCTGTGCAGGATGTGTCTTTTACAGATGGCCACTTTACTCTTAAGCTGGCAGACGGCGAAAGTATAAACGCAGAGGTGGTGCTAGGGGCATACGGCAAACGCACCAACCTGGACAGGCAACTCTCCCGCAGTTTTTTTAAGGCTCGGTCTCCCTACATCGGAGTTAAGTATCACCTGCGTTATCATCAACCACAAGACCAGATCGCATTGCACAATTTCAAGGATGGGTATGCAGGCATCTCGGCCATAGAGGATAACCGTTACTGCTTTTGCTACCTTACCACCAGGCACAACCTGCAGCAGCACGGCACTATACCAGCTATGGAGCAGGCCATACTTTACCTTAATCCTCACCTGCAGCACATTTTTGCAGAGGCTGAGTTTCTATACTCAAAGCCAGAGGTTATCAACGAAATATCTTTTGCCACCAAAACCTGCGTGGAAGAGCACATGCTAATGTGCGGAGACGCAGCCGGTATGATAACCCCACTCTGCGGGAACGGAATGGCGATGGCGATACACGCAGGTAGAATAGCAGCAGAAGAAGTAGTGCATTATTTCAGAAATGGCCAAAACAGGCAGCAATTGGAGGAGCGGTATACTTATGCCTGGAAAAAGCAGTTCCAAAGCCGCCTGCAGCTTGGCCGCACCGTACAGCGTTTATTTGGCAGCCCGGTACTCTCAGAAATAACGGTTGGTGTGCTAAGGCGGGCACCTGCTGTTGTAAACCTTATTATGCGCCAAACTCATGGCAAGCCTTTTTAAACAGATACATCTATTATAGGTTGGGCTGCGTACTTATGTGCATGCTTCGCTTTTTGTGCTTAACAGGCGCATAAGCTGCATCAACTCTTCCGGACCTTTACCTGAATCAAACATTAAGACTACAGCCCGGTTGATGATGGTAAGCCTCACAATATGAAGTTTATACTCTATCCCGGGAGACGAAACGCGACAAACAAGACATAACATGAAGAGCTACATTTGCGCTATAGGCACTGCTAACCCACCCCACAAAATACCTCAGATGCAGGTGGCAGACTTTATGGCCGAGGCATTGCAGTTCGACGAGCAGGAAACACGAAAGCTAAAGGCGCTTTACCGGGTATCCGGCATTGGCCAGCGCTACAGCGTACTGGAGGATTATACGCGTCAGAACGGAGAGTTTACCTTTTACCCAAACACTCCTACCCTGGAGCCCTTCCCGACGGTGCAGCAGCGCATGGAGTTATACCGCAACCATGCCGTAAACCTGTCGGAAGACGCTGTGCGCCGTTGTCTGGAACAGTCCCCAGTAACCTTGCCAGAATTAACCCACCTGATTACGGTCAGTTGCACTGGAATGTATGCCCCAGGCCTGGATATTGAGCTGGTAGAACGGCTGCAGCTGTCGTCGTGTGTGCAGCGCACTGCCGTTAACTTTATGGGCTGCTATGCTGCTTTTAACGCCATTAAACTAGCCGACTCTATTTGCAGAGCTAACCCTGAGGCAAAAGTGATGCTGGTATGCACTGAGATCTGCACCATTCATTTTCAAAAGCACGCCCAACAGGACCACCTCGTATCAAATGCCTTGTTTGGCGACGGAGCCGCTGCCGTGCTGATGCAGGGTTTACCTTGCCAGGAAGTATGCCTGGAGCTGCAGTCTTTCCACTGCG
This sequence comes from Pontibacter aydingkolensis, assembly GCF_019443125.1. Taxonomy (GTDB): domain Bacteria; phylum Bacteroidota; class Bacteroidia; order Cytophagales; family Hymenobacteraceae; genus Pontibacter; species Pontibacter aydingkolensis. The sequence continues at coordinate 94,789 of NZ_JAHYXK010000002.1, forward strand.
ACCTGGCACCGGCTGGCAAGCGTGACATGGCCTGGCACATAGGCGACACCGGGTTTGAGATGACACTTTCTTCCTATGTGCCGGACCTTATCAAGAAAGGCATAAAAGAACTAACTGAACGGCTGCTGCAAGGGCTGAAAACAACTACAAAGGAAATAAGCCTTTTTGCCATACACCCCGGTGGCAGGCGCATTTTAGAAGTAATAGAGCAGGAACTGGGCATGACGCGCAACGATAACCGCTTTGCGTACCAGGTGCTGCGCGACTTTGGTAACATGTCGTCGGCTACGGTGCTGTTTGTGCTTAAAGCGCTTATGGATAGCCTTACCCCAAAAGAGCAGGATGAGCCTATACTTAGCTTTGCCTTCGGCCCCGGCCTTACCCTGGAATCTATGTTGCTAAAGGTGCATTATGCTAAAGTACAGGTCTAACGAACCCGAACTGATGGACGACCTGACCTTGTCGGGGGAAGAGCTTCGTAAAAACCTGGCGGAGTTGGAGGTTATCAACAATTGGCTGGGCGGGCACAAAGTGGTGCTGGACGCGTTGGAGAAACCAGACCTGGCCGGTTACCAAACTATACGCATAGCCGACATAGGTTGCGGCGGCGGAGACACACTTAAAAGTATAGCAAAGTGGGCCCGCCGCAAACAAATAACCGTTGAACTGGAAGGTATTGACGCAAACGACTTCATGGTGAAGTATGCCCGTACTTGCTGCGCCGATTACCCGGAAATAAGTATAACCCAGTACGATGTTTTCTCCGAAGCTTTTTCAGAAAAGAAGTACGACATTGTAGTCTGCAGCCTGTTTTGCCACCATTTTACCAATACACAGCTTATAGAGATGTTCCGCCAGCTTCACAGCCAGGCCCAGCACAAAGTTATCATCAACGACCTGCACCGCCACTGGCTGGCATACTATTCTATCAAATACATAACTGCAGTATTCTCAGGCTCCAGGCTTGTTAAAAACGATGCCCCGCTTTCGGTGTGGCGTGCTTTTAAACGCGAAGAACTGGAGCAGCTGGTACAGCAGGCTGGTATTACAGCGTATACTTTAAAGTGGATGTGGGCCTTTAGATGGCAGTTGGTATTGGAGAAGAGTTAGCCTGGCAATTTATACTTTTAAAAAAAAGTGCTGCGCGTTCTCCTTAACACATCTTACACTAACTTAACAGCCATATTTATGGTATAGTAGTGTATGAAAAAAGACAACATCCGGTTCCGGCTCCTGTTTATACTTTCAATCGTTATATCAGCCATTGCCATATCCTTTTTCCTGAAGGCGCTTAAGATAGTGCTGTACATTATACTTGTACTGGCCTTTGCACCTATTGTATACATTATCCTGCGCAGCATTATACCCGGCCGCAAAAACGAAGACGATAAACTCAAAACGAGGGAGTAGTTAATTGTTGATTGTTGGGTTGTTAAATTATTGACTTGTTGATGACTTATACTTTTCTGCTTCGTGGCTGGTAAGACGCAAGGTATTGCGTCTCTACGTTCCAGAATAACGAACAACCAATAACAAATAACGATATTGCGTCTCTACGTTTTTAACTTTCTAACTCCCAAACTCTTTAACTCTCTAACTCAAAAATACACTTGCTGGGCCAGCCTAAAAGTGTTAGCATGGGCCTCAACGATGTGGGCAATTTGTTTAGAGTAGCCACCACCCATACTTATGGCTACGGGTAGGTTGTTGCGGTGGCAGAGCTCCAGCACGGTACGGTCGCGTTCTTTGCAGCCGGCTATGCTCATACCCAGCTTGCCAAGCTTATCTGTTTCCAGCACATCCACCCCCGACTGAAAAAACACAAACTCCGGCTCGTGCTGGTCAAGCAGCCGCGGCAGGTGGTGCTTCAGCAGGCCTAAGTATTTTTTGTCGTCGGTGCCTTCTGCCAGCGGTATGTCCAGGTCGGATTTTTCTTTATGAAACGGGTAGTTATGGCAACTATGCATGCTGAAGGTAAACACCCGTGGCTCGTTTGCGAATATCTGCGCTGTGCCATTACCCTGGTGCACATCCAAATCCACGACAAGTATGCGGTTAATGCTTTTATACTTTAGCAGATAGTTGGCCGCGATAGCGATATCGTTTAGGAGGCAAAAGCCTTCTCCTCTATCAGTAAAAGCGTGGTGCGTACCACCGGCAATATTCATCCCAACACCATACTGCAGCGCAAAAAGTGAGGCCTGTAAAGTACCGTTCATGATCACTATCTCACGGTTTACCAGTTCCTCAGACAAAGGAAAGCCTGTTTTGCGAATTTCTGAGGGAGTTAACGCCAGGCTTTTCAAGCGGTGCCAATAGCCGGCATCGTGGGTATCAAGTATAAATTGCTCGGCCAGCGGTTGCGGCTCAAACAGGTTGTCCTGGGTGATGGTGCCTTCATAAAGCAGTTGCTCGGGCAGTAGGTCATACTTTGCCATCGGGAAGCGATGACCCTCCGGCAGGCTGTGCGCGAATATCTCTGACCAGGCAATTTTTAGCATATCGCAAAGGTAACAATTATAAGGCAGCGCAGGTTTGCACGCCACCTTAGGCACAACTATAGAACAGTGCAAAAACTAAATCTGTTAGCAGCAGAAAAACACAAAGTGGATAACCTGTAGCAGTATTCATAATTAAGAAGTTGTTCACTACTTTATATGTGGATAAATGTGGATAACTATGTTTATTACCTTAAGTTATCCACCAACAAGTGTTAACGCAGTGTAACTAAATCCAATTTTTCTTTACAATTTCATATTATCAACCAGAAAAGTATACTTTGAGGCAACTTAATTGCTAAAAATTTTATCCGGACTAGCTGCCATCGTTTTCCATTTTGCAGGCCCCTATATACTAGCACTGCTCTACCTCTATCTCCCAAAGCATAGTATTCAGGCAAACTGCAACTTTATAGTCAACCATCAGAGTATATGATATATAAGCAAGATTACAAACCAGTATAATCACCTATACTATGAAAAGACTATTTACCGTGCTATTTATGCTGTTTTACATATTGGCAGCAAAGGCCCAGGAAGGAGGCGGCCCCACAACACAACAGCAGGACCATAATATACTCAGCGGCTTGAGCGGCCCTAACGCAGGTTTTGGCATAAAAGGAGGTGTTAACTTTGCCGAGATAAATGGCAGCGAAAAAGACCTGCTTGGCGACATCAGTCATTATACAAGCTATCACGCCGGGGTGTTTGTACAGTTTGCCCTAAGCGATTTTTTCTCTATTCAGCCGGAAGCATTGTATTCCCGCAAAGGCTACGAACGAAACGACTCTACTTTCAGGTTTGATTACCTGGATGTACCTGTTCTTGCCGTGTTTAACCTGACAGACAATATCAGCATACACCTGGGTCCACAGATATCTTCCATGTTGTTTGCAAGAGAAGATGGCAAAGAAACAAACCTGGACCGTTTTAACACATTCGACTATGGCGTAGCCGCCGGATTTGAAGGTCGTATCAGCCGTTTCAGGTTGGGTAGCCGCTATAACCTTGGCTTTGCCGATCTAATTAAAACCGACAAGGCAGGACGTAGCGTTACCAACGATATAAAGAACGGCATTTTACAGGTATATCTTGGCATCGGCTTCTGATACAACACCGGGCATACTTGACTCAAAGATAATTTCCTACCCCCCGGACAGCAGCAAAATATCATTTTAGGCGTTGTAAACGTACTATAGGCTGGAGCGCCAGAATTGGCATAGCACAGATTAAGCCTAAAAGTATGATTCGATATCAGCTGCATATAATTAAGTATGCTATTCTTGTCCTGTTCCTGAGCATTGCTACCCTGAGCTCCTGTGACACAGCCGTAAAGTCTGACAAGGCGCTTGTAGGGAAGGCCGTTACCCCGAAGGACCTTATTGCCACACCTTCCGAAACCTTTGTGATAGATACCGCCAAAAGCCAGCTAACCTGGATCGGTGCCAAAATGACGGGCCGCCACAACGGCTACTTTAAAATTGAAGAAGGCGAACTGCACCTGAAAGACAGCCTGCTTACCAGCGGGACCATTCTGATTGACATGACCAGGCTTAGCGCTGATGATAAAACAATAGACCAGGCCAGCAATGCTAAATTAACCAAGCACCTGCAATCTGAAGACTTTTTTGATGTGGTAAAGTATAATACTGCCCGTTTTGAGTTTACTGGAATTGCCCCCTACGATAGCACCAAAGTTGCTACACAAAGCACTCCTGCCCGTAAAACCGCAGATGATGCCTTGCGTGTAAAAAGGCCAACACACTTTGTAACAGGTAACCTAACTATTAAAGACCAGACCAAAAGCATTACATTTCCGGCAAAAATCACGTTGGAGGATAATCTTCTAAAGGCCAAAGCCAACTTTAACATAGACCGCACTCACTGGGGTCTGGTGTACCGCTCCGACAACTCGCTTGGCAACCAGACTATCCGGTCAGAAGTGAACATCGGGTTTGATATTGTGGCCCGCCCAAAGGCTGACCAGGCACTTTAATGCGCGCTACGATACAGCTTTTTGCCTTTGCTTTATGCTAAACCCGTAATTAGTGCGTTTCTAGCCCTAAAGAACAACGTATAAAGTATGAGAAAATACCTTTGCCTGCTGCCCTTACTATTGCTTACACTTACGGCACAGGCACAAGAAAACACGCTGGCAACTTTTAACCTGAAGCAGGAAAGTATACTTCGGGTGGGCATGTTGGTGCTGGGAGGCTGGGCTGTACTTAACATTCTGCTGGCAAGCTTTAAACTTACCACTACCACACGGGCAAGGCGCTACTTTTACCAAATGAACCTGTACTGGAACGTCGTAAACCTGGTTATCGCCGGCATTGCACTACACCATATTATATCTTCGGACGGAGAAGCGATGGCTTTAGCAGAAAGCATACGGCAGCACGACTGGTACAAAAAAATTCTGTACTTAAATATTGGCCTGGATGTGGCTTACATTGCCTTGGGAGCTTACTTACAGCAACGCGCTAAAACCTCTTTAATGAAACCCGAGCAGTTAATGGGTTGGGGACAGGCAGTTGTGTTACAAGGGTTTTTCCTGTTGCTACTCGATGTAGTGCTAACCGTAATGCTGGAGAATATTTCTGAAAGGCTCTTCCGGCTGGTACCGCTGGGGTAAAATCATTTTTGGCTGCAGTATGGTCATCTTTTCACTTTCACCAAGATGATGCTTCTTTTGCTGGCGAGGGTTTTAAACTTGCCCTACTTTTGCCCTCGCAGAATCTTTTAGAGTGAAACGGCTCTGTTGTTACAGCTCTTTCGGACTTCCAAGTCCGAAAGCTTACTGCCGGGGACATCTTTGTCCCCATAGATTGGCCCCCTCCACGCGGACTAGGAAGTCCGCTGCAGAGAAAGCTCCGGACAAGGATGTCCGGAACAGCAATAATAACACCTGCATCTACAGGCAATCCTGCCCATTATTTAATCCTGAAGATCCTGATCCAAAAAAGCCGCACCTTAACGTATAAAGTGCGGCCTGTAAAGTATGAAAGTATAGCAGATTAGCGGCTGTGCCTTCCTTCGGCAAATTCTTCGATCATCTTTTTGTTAAAAGCGGGTATATCGTCTGGGTTTCGGCTGGTTACAAGGCCCTGGTCTACCACTACTTCCTGGTCTACCCAATCGGCGCCGGCGTTTTTAAGGTCGGTTTTCAGGGTATGGTAGCTGGTCATTTTTTTACCTTTAACTTTGCCGGTTTCTATCAGCGTCCAGGGGGCGTGGCAGATGGCGGCAACCGGTTTGCCAGAGGTCATAAACTTATCCACGAAGCTAACGGCATCTTTGTTGGTGCGCAGCTTATCCGGGTTCATTACGCCGCCGGGCAGCACCAGCCCATCGTAGGTATCTGCATTTACATCGCTCAGTTTCTTATCCACTTTAAATTTATCTCCCCACTCGGTATGGTTCCAGGCTTTAATTTCGCTGTTCTTGTTGGGTGAGATAATGTGGGCCTCTGCTCCTGCCTCTTTTAATGCCTTTAGCGGTTCTGTAAGTTCTACCTGTTCAAATCCTTCTTCTACCAGTATCGCAATTTTCTTTCCTTCTAATCTGTTTGCCATGCTTAAGTTTGTTTTGGTTTAAATTAAATTTAGCTTTTACAATAACGAACTAAAAGCTAAATTGTTAAAGCATCGTATACGCAATAGCTATTACACAACCATCGTTCTGTATCTATGAAGAGCACTTTTTTAAAGAAACTAACTGCCGCCACAGCCTTATTTATACTTTGTCTGGCCCCTGCCTTTGCCCAGGACGTGAAGGTGATAAAGTATAAAGAACTAGAGCAGTTGCGCAATGCCCCGCACGATACCCTGTATGTGGTAAATTTCTGGGCTACCTGGTGCAAACCCTGCATTAAAGAGATGCCATACTTTGAGGCGCTTACCGAGCAGTATAAAAACCAGCCGGTGCGCGTAGTGTTGGTAAGCATGGATGCCGCCGAAGATCTTAATACCCGCGTTAAACCCTTTGTAAAGAAACGTAGTCTAAAGTCTGACGTGATGCTGCTGGACGAGGTAGACGCCAACACCTGGATAGATAAGCTGGAGCCAAAATGGAGCGGGGCCATACCTGCCACCATGGTGTTTAACAACAAGCGCAAACAGTACGAGTTTGTAGAAAAAGAACTGTCGCAGCAGGAATTACAGAACCTGATCACAAAGTATAAACCTAAATAAAATTTAACCTCTATGAGAAAGCCTAAACTACCTTTCGTGTACATTATGTGCCTGCTGTTTGTGGGTGTATTGCTGGCAGCTGCTCCTGCCGATAGCGGCTACGAGGTGGGCGACACTGCCCGCGATTTTAAACTGAAGAACGTGGACGGCAAAATGGTATCCATGGCCGACTACAAAGACGCCAAAGGCTTTATTGTAACCTTTACCTGCAACACCTGCCCTTACTCTGTAGCCTACGAAGACCGCCTTATAGACCTGCACAACAAGTATGCTCCTAAAGGCTACCCGGTTGTTGCTATTAACCCCAACGACGTAAGCGTATCTCCAAAAGACTCTTACACCCACATGCAAAAGCGCGCTAAGGAAAAGAGCTTCCCGTTTGCCTACCTGTACGACGAGACACAGGAGATAACCAAAGCCTACGGCGCCACCCGCACGCCGCATTTATACATTGTACAGAAGCAGAAAGACGGCAAGTATAAAGTAGCCTACATTGGCACCATAGACGATAACAGCCGCGACGCCTCTAAAGTAGAGAAAAAGTATGCCGAAGCAGCGTTAGATGAACTGGTAGCCAACAAAGCCGTTAGCCAGCCAAACACCAAAGCCATTGGCTGCACTATTAAGTGGAGAGAGGCCTAATTTAAGTATAAGCAAAAGTATAAAGTCCCTGCCATGTTTTGTGGCGGGGATTTTTTGTTTCCGCATTTAAACGTTTATAAACGCAACTAAATGTTTCATAATACGGCTACGTATGTTCTGGCTGCCTGGTGAGTGGCATCTTTGTGAGCAAATTACCAACAAAACGGCTTTACACACATTAATAAAATCCTTTATATCAACAATTTGCACATTGACTACTTTAGAAAAGTATAGGATTTGGCAGATAGATACTTTAATATTATCTTGTATTGTGTAAGCCCTATATGGTTACTTGTAAAAGCAGTTTTTAACTTGTACGATAACACATCCACATATATGGCCAATAACCGGAACAACTCCTTATACACTATAGTTACCAGCAATAACAATTACGAATGAAAAACCTTCTACTCGCAATTTGTTTACTGTTTTACTCATGTAGCCAACAGGCAGGTGAGAGAACTCATACCGTTGAGTATACAGGTGACTTTAAGGAGTACAAAGGAGTTGATACCTTAAGCACATATTTAGTTGATAGATATATCATTGACCTAGATTATGATGGTAAAGCGGACACAATTGTATTAGAGAATCTAGAAGACCTAAAAGGAGACCCACAGCTGTTTACTATTATGAAACTAAAGCTCGCCAGCAACAAAGAATATGTATACAAGAATGTGCAGGGGGCTTTGGTCGACAAACAGACAAATTTAAAACTTCAAAACAGGTTACATTCCGACAAACTCTACATACCTGAAACCAGTGGACAAAATAGCCTTGTGTTTGTATGGGACTTCCAGTATCCTGACTGCACCGCACGACTCGCCATTTACCAAGTCAATAAGAACGGCACCAGTGAAAAGATAAATCAAGACTTCTATGCTTTACAAATAGCTGAAATGGAAAAAGGAAAAGGTGTTGTTGTCATCGGCAAGCCTGATTGCGAAGGAGGGACTGCAACAGATTCTATCCATGTCAGCTTATAGGGTTTAGAAAACAAGAAAGTAGAAATACAGCTGGTAACAAGGTGCAGCTTTTATGCTCAGCTACGCCTCGCCCATAGGCTGCACGAGCACGTTGGGCAGCATGCATAAATAAAATTAAAACTTTAGTGCTTTCAAATGTCAAATACTTGGATAGGAAAAACAATTGAGCAGTGGGAGATTGATGGTGTAGAACTTAACGTAGGTGCTTCACTTGAAGCAATAAAGAATGCCGAAAGAGTTTTAAATTTCATATTCCCTTTACAGTTTCAACAGCTGTATGTCAAGGCAAATGGCTTTAACAATCTTGACTGGATAGAAAATGTGTTTTCAATATGGCCTATTGAAAGAATGCTCGAAGAATTTAATGAAAGTACAAATAAAGACTTTATTGGTTTTGCAGACTATTCAATGAATGTGCACCAGATAGGATTTGTACGTGGGAAAGAAGGTGTTTATAAGTATTGCGATAATCCAGTTCAATTTGCAAACACGTTTGAAGAGGCTATATCTTTAATAAATTCAGATGATGAAACAATTTATTAAAAGTGTTTAAGAATAACGTACGCCCAACCCAGTACATAAGTCATGCTTCGGCTACGCCTCGCTCGCTTTATGTACAAAACGTTAATCATCAAGCCTACTCATGATGATACTTCTCTCCCCGAAGTATGGTAAAGCCACGGTATAGCTGCTCAGTAAAAAAGAGCCTGATCATCTGGTGCGAAAAGGTCATTTTAGAGAGGGAGATCTTATCGTTGGCCCTTTGGTAAACCGCCGGAGAAAAACCAAAAGCACCGCCAATAACAAAAACCAGGTTGGTGGTAACGGCATTCAGCTTTTTCTGCAAAAAGGCTGCAAACTCCTGGGAGGTAAACGTTTTTCCTTTCTCATCGAGTAAGATCAAATGGTCGCCTTCCTGCACTTTCTGAAGTATGAGTTTTCCTTCCTCTTCTTTTAGCTTCTCTGCCGCATACTTACCACCCTGCTTTATATCCGGGATTATGATAAACTCTACCTGGTGGTAATGCTTCAATCTTTTAAGATACTTCTGAACACCTTCTTCCAGAAAGGCCTCGTCGGTTTTGCCAATCGCAATTAATCTGATCTTCATTTAAGTAGCCTGACAAATGAGAGTATGACAAAGGGCCTGAGAAGGTAGCAGCCTATTTTATACTTCATTACCATTATTCATTGAAAACTATATTTCTGCCAATTTCGCCTTAAAAGGGGTACTTTCCAAAACAGGGTGCAGTTCTTAGCTCATACTTACACTTTATGCACCTGCTGTTCAGTCGTTAAGCTACTCTCCTACTCCGTCTCTCTTTCATCAGCTGGCAGTGGCAGGCCGGTTGGGGTAATGGCATTGTCGGCACGCTGGGCCGGGTTCATATGGCGGCGGTGCTTCATGCCTTCTATGCGGGCCTCTACCTCATACTTGTTGTTGTAGTAACCCACCCGCCACGACTCTGCCAGGTACAGCCACAGAAACCGGAAAAAACCATTCTCCCTAAACTGCCTGATGTGGCAGAGTTCATGGGCCAGCCAGCCAGGGTCGTCCATAAAGTCGTCGCGGGTAACACCGCTTAAATGTATGGTTTTGCCCAGCACCATGGCTACATTGCTGCTCTTTAAAACCATACGGGCAATGCGGGCAAATAAAGATCGTTCTACAATTTTGAAATCCATAAGTATAAAATCCGGATTGCACTTTTAATTTATACTACTCCATTTCTTATATATACTTTAAAGGTATACATGATAGTTTTACGGGCAGATGCTCCACATTTACAGGCAAATAGCTTTTGCAGTTTACTTGGCACTTTAGATTTTTGTAACTATTTTTGCCCGCCGCTATGCCAAAGAGGCATTTAAAGCAGCACATGGAGCAGGATTCAGTGCAATTTTCCTGTTCTGTTTAGAAAATAAAGGTGTAACTGTTTGCCAGCCTAGTGCCGGCCGATAACATGCCAAACCCCATGACTAAAACCATTGTATTAACTGCACTTGCCATCATCTCGGTTGTGTTATCATACTTCTACGAGGTAACACCGGCAAAGTCGGCAACACCAGAATCCACAGCTGCAGCGTTCCATATCACTCCTTACGCGATAAATTCCGGCGAGGACATGGTGCGGGCCCTTGAGCTTTACGAACCCATAGAAGAAGCAAAGGCAGAAGAATTTTTCTCGAAAAGGCTTAACATGGCCTTTGCCAACCCCGATGCCAAAGACCTGGTAGAAACGGTGGCAAAGTGGATAGGCACGCCTTACCGCTACGGGAGCAACTCTAAAAAAGGCACCGATTGCTCTGGCTTTGTTACCAGCATTTACCGCGAAGTATACGGCGTAAAGTTAAGGCGCAGCTCTCACTCCATGTTCCAGGAGGTACAGCGCATCCAGAAAGACAGCATCCGCACCGGCGACCTGGTATTTTTCCGCCGCAGCTCGAAGCAGCCTGTTTTTCATGTGGGCATTTACCTTAAAAACAACAAGTTTATACACTCGGCAACAAATGGCGGGGTAATGGTTAGCTCGTTAAAAGAACCCTATTACCGCAACTACTACTATGCCGCTGGCCGTGTAAATTAAACCGTAGCACGACTAAAAAACACACTTTCCTGCTTAACAGGCAGCACTACTTATAAGCTTGACAAAACATGCCCTGCAGCAACCCCTGCAGGGCATGTTTTGTTTATAGCCCGAAAAACAATTTTACCCGCACAGAGTATAGGAAGGTTACTGTTAGTTAAGCAACTTTGCATCGCCGTAGCAGGGTAACTACAGCGGCCTTTAACATTATACTTCATTATACTTATACCAACACAACAAATAGCAGTACGTACAAAACTATGGAGAACCAAAGACCTGATGGCAAAAGAGTAGCCGAGAGCAAGATATTTAAAAATATTCTGGAGAAGGCAGAGCAATACCTGAAGCACCCTTCCAAAGTAGCAGGATTGTTAAACGATGCCTTTAAGAAAGCAACCCAGAGTAAAAGCGTTGGTGCCATTGCCGGCGAAGTATGGGAAAACCTGCAGCTGCTTTCGCGCATGATCAAGGCTGCCACTGCCGGCGAGTATAAAGGCATACCGGCAACTACCCTTGTTGGAGGCGTAGCCGTTATACTTTACTTCCTGATGCCGATAGACCTGATCCCAGATTTTATTCCGGTAATAGGCCTGCTGGACGATGCCAGCCTGCTTGCCTGGTTTATGACAAGTATAAAATCGGAACTGGACAGGTTTAAGGAGTGGGACATAAACAGACCAGCCCAGGAACATGAAAGACCGCAACACACAGAAGCCACTACACACAACGCAGACCCCTCGTTTGGCACGCCAAAGTATGCAGACGAGCCTGCGGGTACAGTGGAAAGAAAGACTGACAACAGAGAATAGAAACGATTAAACCCCAAAACTATGGAAACCAACAAAGCTGACAAGAACAAAAACAAAATGCAAGGCAAGCAGCCAAAGGGCCAGCAACCTGCTAAAGACCATACTTCTCAGGGCCACTCTACCGATGCGCAAGGATCGGCTACCAGTAGCAAAGAGCCAACCCTGCGCGGCTCTACCACCGACAGCAGCCGTACGCATAAAAACCCACACGACGATTTGCCTACAGGCGGCAACATCCGTTAAGTAAAAACATAAAAAAACAAGGGCCGGTTATGCTATAGCCGGCCCTTGTTTTTTGCACTAAAAGTTGATTTAAAGAATTACAGACGCACAATTTGCATGCCTTAAAACATTAAAATATAGCACAATACGAATACTGGCATATACATAAAATCAAAGAAAAGGCGCTTATACTTTAGTTTTGTAAGGAAATTATTCTTTATATTTGGCCACAGGATTTTGTATTTTAACTTTTTAGCCAAAGTGTCTTCATCATTTTTACGACTTACCTCCGTTAATGTACACATCGACGGAATCGGGAAAGTTCTGATTGAGCGAAGCGATAAAGCAAAGCGCCTCAGCATTAGTGTACGCCCTCTAAAGGGTGTACGCGTTGCTGTACCGCCGCATATCAGCTTCGAAAAAGCAGAGCAGCTCATTTACACCAAGTCAGACTGGATAAAAGAGCACCAGGCGCGCATGCAACAGCATGAGCAGCAGCTTACCGTGTACGATGGCTCTACGGAATTTAAAACCAGGAACCATACGCTTCGCCTGCTAACCCATGCCCAGTATAACATGCGCTGCGTTTTACAGGGTGGCTACATTAATGTGTTCTACCCTGCCCACAAAGATGTGCGCGACCCTGATGTGCAAAAGTTTATCCGCCAGTCTATTGAGGATGCTTACCGAAAAGAGGCAAAGCAATACCTGCCGGAGCGAGTAGCATACTTTGCAGATAAGTTTGGGTTTGAGTACCAGAACGTGTTTATAAAGAGTGCTAAGAGCCGCTGGGGTAGTTGCTCCCACACCAACAACATTAACCTGAACCTACACCTGATGCGTTTGCCTGATGCACTCTGCGACTACGTGATCCTGCATGAGCTGGCACACACTGTAGAGAAAAACCATGGTCCTCATTTCTGGGCGCTGCTTGATAGTGTTTGCGGCAATGCCAGGGCGCTGGATAAAAAACTGAAGGCTTACCGTATTTCAATCTTTTAAAGTATAAGCTATCGGGCAACTTTACTAAGCCAAAGTATAAATCCGCGATGACCTCACAGCGTCTTCCAGACCTGTGAGCGTCTTGTCTCAACGATGCAATGGCCACGGGCACAGACACTCACAGGTTTTAAAACACTGTGAGGTCTTTTGAGCAAGCTTTCTCTACATTTAAGAAAAGACGCAAAGTATTGCATCTCTACAATCACCAACAACTAACAACGAGCAACCAATAACCAACTTACAACAAACTGCAAAAGACACAAAAAAGCCCTGAAGCATGCTTCAGGGCTTTTTCTTTAGGGTGTGGTTTAACAAAATTTAGCTGGCCTTTCTCAGGGTGTGCGTAGATACGAAATCAATAAAATCGCCTACTTTATCTATAGGCAACTCATCCGGAATCGTGATCTTAAAACTTCTCTCCAACTCCAGGATAATGTCCACTACATCTACTGTGTCGAACCCGAAGTCCTGCAGCATTCTGTCTGCCCAAAGGCGGTCTGACTTAATCTCTTTTGTCTTGCTAATGATACGGATAACCTCTTTCTCAATAGCGTTATGTGTAGCAATCATAGTAAATTAAACTGTGTATTCTCTAACTTTTCCGTTTGCGTGAAACTCTGCCTCTTTTTGCAGCTTCACATCGCCACGTTTTCTCTTGGTTATTAATTTATCCTTTAATCTTTCGTTCAGTAAGTACATTACCGGCACAACCAGCAGTGTAATGAAGGTAGCAAAGCTAAGGCCAAAAATAATGGTCCAGGCCAGCGGGCCCCAGAACGTTACGCTGTCGCCGCCCAGGAAGAAACCTGCCTCAAACTCTGTGAACAGCGTAAAGAAGTTCAGGTTTAAGCCGATTGCCAGCGGAATAAGGCCAAGTATAGTAGCCGTTGCCGTTAGCAATACCGGGTTCAGACGCGTTTTGCCTGCCTCTACAATGGCTTCTTTCAAGTCACGGCCCTCTGCCAGCAGTATATCCGTAAACTCCACAATAAGAATACCATTTTTAACCACAATACCTGCCAGCGCCACTATACCAACGCCCGTCATTACTATTGATGTATCCATTCCGAAAATGGAGAAGCCTAAAAGTACGCCTATGATTGAGAACAGCACTTCCGAAAGTATAATAAACGGCTTCGAAACCGAGTTAAACTGCGTTACCAGAATCAGGAAAATGATCAGGAAAGCCGCTACAAGAGCAAGCATCAAAAACACCATCGTTTCCTGCTGCTCCTCCTGCTGTCCGCCCATTCTTACCTCGTATCCTTCCGGCGTCTGGAAGCTGTTCAGCGACTGCTCTATCTGCTGCACTACCTCGTTCGGATTATAGCCATCCAGCACATTCGACTCCAGCGTTACCATGCGCTTCAGGTTCTTGCGTTTAATACCGCCGTAGCTCGTAGAGTAATCTATACTTGCCACCGACGATAGCGGAATCTGGCGCACCTGCCCTGAGTTCATGTCGCGGTAGGTAATGCGCATGTCCAGCAAAGCATCAATGTTATCGCGGTAAGGCTTTGCATAACGCACCTGTATCGGATACTCTTCTTCGTCCAGCTTAAACTTAGAGGCCTCGGCACCGAAAATAGCTGTGCGCACCTCCTGCCCTATCTGGCCTGTACTTATACCCTCCCGGTTAGCACGCTCACGGTCAATGTTCACAACAATCTCCGGCTTGCTGTCTTCCAGGTCGGAGCGCAGTTCTTCTATACCGCCAATTCCTTGCTGGTCTAAATACTGCTCCACCTGCTTCGATAACCTGATCAGGCCTTCGAAGTCTTCGCCTGCAATCTCAACCGAGATCGGCTTGCCAACCGGAGGACCACTCTGCTCTTTATCCACTGTGATGTTGGCACCAGGTATCCCTTGCACCGCCTCACGTATTTTGGTCAGGTAATCAGAGGTCGAAATATCTCCTTCACGGTCTTTATACTCAACAAAGGCTACGGTAACCTTTCCTTTATGAGATTGTGGTGTAGCACTGCGCTCATTTTGGTCGCCGGCACCAATGGCCACGTTCGAAATAACAGACTCTACATTCGGGTTATCCTCCCCTATCACATTGTACACGCGCTTCTCCACGATCTTCGTAACCGAGTCTGTTACAGCCTGATCGGTACCGATTGGCATGTTGATGTAAGTATAAACGAAGTTTGGATCACCGGATGGGAAGAACACCACTTTAGGAGGCCACAGATAAGTTATGCCCAGCGAGAAAAATAATAAGGCTATTACACTTGCAAACACCATTATTGGCCGGTAACCTACCAGCATCCAACGCAGCAAACTTTCATACCCTCTCATAAAACGAGGCAGCGTATTGCTCTGGAACCTGTTTATCATACCCGTAAAAACGAACTTGTTCAGCAGCACCAGCACAATCATCAGCATCAACAGGTTGGCAGTACCATACCAGCCGGCTACATACCCAATGAGAGCCAGCACCAAGCCAACAACTGTAAATATCCAGAACAGCTTGCGAGAACGCGGCGCACCCTCTGCTTCAGTCTTATGCTCTCTTTTCATGAAAGACGCCGCAAATACCGGGTTAATAATAAAGGCTACCAGCAACGACGAAACAAGCGTTACGATAAGCGTAATGGGCAGATACTGCATGAACTTACCCACAATACCAGGCCAGAACAGAAGCGGGAAGAACGGCGCAATGGTAGTTAGTGTACCAGCCAAAACGGGTATAAACACTTCGCCGGCAGCCGACTTAGCCGATTTAACAATGCTTAAGCTGGTTGTATGGAAAATACGGTGCGTGTTCTCTATTACTACAATGGCGTCGTCTACCACAATACCCAGAGCCAACAGGAAGGCAAACAGCACGATCATGTTCAGCGAAATGCCGAAGAAGTGGAATGTCAGGAAGGCCACGAACATAGAGATTGGCACCGACAAGCCCACGAAAATGGCGTTGGTGGTACCCATAAAGAACATCAGTACCAGCGTTACCAGCACAAAGCCGATGATGATCGTGTTGATCAGGTCGTTCAAAGTATGGCGAGTCATTTTAGACTGGTCGCCGGTAATCGTGATCTTCAAATCATCTGGCAGCGTAGCCCCCTGCATTTCATCTATTGTCTCACGTATTTTGTCAGACGCTTCGATCAGGTTTTCGCCGCTACGCTTGATCACGTTCAGGGTAATAACCGGTGCATTGTCCAGGCGGGCAAAGCTTTCCTGCTCTTCAAACCCTTCTTTTACCTCAGCAATCTCTTTCAGCTGTATGTTAGCTCCCGACAACGACTTGATCACAATGTCACCGATCATGTTCGGGTCTACATACTGGCCTACCACGCGCACAGAACGCTTAGCCTCGCCTACGGTAATATTACCGCCAGAAATAGTAACGTTTTCACGGGCAATGCCCGCGGCAATATCGTTAAATGTTACTTTGGCAGCCTGCATTTTATAGAGGTCCACGTTTACCTGCACCTCTTTATCCAGGGCACCCACCATATCCACGCGGGTAATCTCCGGGAACGCCTCCATCCTGTCCTGCAGGTCTTCGGCATACTTTTTCAGCTTATCCAGGCTATAGTTACCAGACACGTTCACGAACATGATCGGGATCTCAGAGAAGTTTACTTCCTGCACGTTAGGCTCCTGGGTTAGGTCTGTAGGAAGGTCTACGCGCACCTTGTCTACGGCATCCTTTACCTGCTGCTTTGCGACAGCTACCTCCACGTCAGTGTTAAACTCCACGGTTATCATCGAGAAGTCCTGTATCGAGTTAGAGGTTACTTTCTTAACACCGTTAATGGCTTTTATCTCTTTCTCGATGGGGCGCGTTACCAGGTTCTCCATATCCGACGGCGAAGTACCGGCATATATGGTGCTTACAAAAACTGTAGGAATAACGACATCCGGGAAATTCTCTTTCTGGAGGTTGATGTAAGAGAAGATACCCGCCAGCGAAATAATAACGGTTATGATATAGATACTTGTCCTATTATCGATAGACCAACTGGTTGGCTTGAATTGTTTCATAGTTTATACTTTGAAAGTATGACTTACTTCTGTGTTAGGGTGGTCTGGGTAAATACCACAGGCTGCCCCTCGTTCACATTCTGGTAACCGGCCGTTATGATCTGGTCGTTAGCATCCAGGCCGCTCAGCACTTCTACCTCACCCTTGTAGCTCATGCCTGTTTTAATTTCTTTTCTGGCAGCTACATACTTGTCGCCTTCTTTTTTGGCCACGTATACATACTCGGTTTTTTCGTCGCGCTGCACCAGGTTTACAGGCAACACAATGACGCCCTCGTTCTTATAGTCCTGTATGCGTACTACCGCCACCATGTTCGGCTTCAGGTTGATCTGGCTTCCGTTCTTCAGGCTTAACTCTACTTTAAATGTGCGGCTTGTAGGGTTAATATAACTGCCTACCACTTCCACTCTTGTCTCTACCTCACGGTTCAGGTCCGGAAAGAAAACCACCGCATCATCGCCTTTGTTTAGCTTATCCTGGTATGCCTCCGATACTTCTGCCACAATTTTGCCGCCCTGCGTGTTTACCACCCTTATAATACCTACACCCGGCGCAACAGCCTCTCCTGCATTTGGAATTACATCATCCACTACACCGCTGATAGGCGCTTTGATGTTGTACTGGTCGCGCTGCTGCTGCAACGTTGCCAGGCTGCGCTCCAGGGCCTCCTTGTTGTTCTTAGCCGTCAGGTACTGCATTTCGGTGCCTATCTTCTGGTCCCAAAGGTTTTTCTGCTTTTCGAAGGCAATGTTGGCCAGCTCCAGGCGGGTCCTCACTTCGGCAAGGTTCTGCTCCAGCACCTGTGCATCTATAGTAGCCATGGTCTGGCCTTTCGATACTCTGTCGCCGCGCTGCACACGCATACTTGTAAGCACACCCGGCACCTTGGCGCTTACCAGTACGTTCTGGTCAAAATCAACACGGCCCTGCACTTCCAGGTAATGGCGGAACGTATCCTGGCTTACAGTTTCTACTGATACCGGTACAGTCTTCTTTTGGGTAGCAACTACTTTACCGTCAGCTTTGAGTTCAGCCTCCAGCGTAGCAATTTGTTCTTCTATCTTTTCCTGCTCTGCCTTTAATTCTTCCAGCTGTTTTTCTTTATCGTCGTTCCCGCCGCAGGCAGCCAATCCCAGCAGGATGGCCATTGAAGATATTCCTAGTATTTTTTTCATTTAGATTAAGCGATTTGGTAGTTTTCCGATAGTTTTATTTTGTAAGCAATGTGCCGGTGGCTTTCTCTAAGTTTACCTTGGCAATAAGGGCGTCGTAAATGGCGGCATAGTAGTTTGTCTGGGCCTGGCGCAGGTCTGTTTCGGCAGTTATCACCTCCAGGTTAGACCCAACACCCTCCTGAAACTTGATCTTGGCCACACGTGCTATATCCTCTGCCAGCTCCAGGTTCTCGCGCTGCGAGTCCAGCACATCCAACGCGTTTGTAAGTTCTGTGGCTGACTGGTCTATTTGCAGGTCTATACTTTGGCGCAGCGTCTCAAAGCCATACTTGGTGTTGTCTAATGCGATTCGCGCCTGCTGTATCTGGTAATGCTTGCGTAAACCGTCGAAGATAGGTAGTTGTATCTGACCTCCTACATAGCCATACTCCAGCCAGTTTCGGGTTTTGGTTATCTGCTGAAACTCATTGTTAGCAGCGTTATAACCATAGCGTGCATTTAAATATAACTTCGGCAGGTATCCTGAGCGCCTGTTACGCAAGTCAAGCTCAGCCAGATCGCGCTGCGTCTCAAGTATAGAATACTCAACGCGGCGGCTGTAGTCGAAATCTTGCGGCGTTACTGCAGCTACACTTACCTCTACTTCAGCCAACTTGTCTGTTAAAACAATCGGTTGTTTCTGATCAATGCCCATCTGGAACTTCAGCAGGCTTTCGCTTAGGTCCATCAGGCGTTGTGCCTTTTGCTTTTCTACTTTCAGGTTATTTAAGGATACACGCAGGCGATCTACATCCAGCTTCTCGGCTACACCGTTGTCAAACATTATTCTTGTCTGGTTAAGCACTGTATCCAAGCGCGTAATATTCTGGTTTAGCAGCTCCATCCGCTCGCGGTTAACCAGCACGCCATAGTATGCCTTGGATACCTGCTCGGCCACCTCTATTTCGCTCTGCCTGGTACTCTTTTTAGAAAGCTCTGTGTAAGTTTTGGCAGCCTTTAAGCCAATAAGATAAGTGCCATCGAACAATAACTGGCTGCCTGTCAGTACAGCGTTACCTGTGTAGGCAGGTGTAAACGTTACCGGCACAAAAGAGCCTGGCTGCGGCGATTCCGGATCGTTGGGATCGTTGAAGAACTCTCCGGGCAGGAACTGCTGCTGCTGCACAAAGTTATTTCCAACATCAAGGATTCCGTTAACCTGCGGCAAACCCATAGAGCGGATCTCGCCAACCTGTGCTTTGGCAATTTTTTCTTCGTTGCGATTAACCTGCAGGCTGGCGCGGTTCTGCAGCGCGTAGTTTATACTTTCCTGCAGGCTAAACGTTTGCGAGGTTTGCCCCTGAGCGAGAGCGGAGCCTGTCAGCGTAACTATTGCCAGTATCAGGCTTAGGTAGTTCTTCATAATTTTATCAGGTAGTAGGTAGTGTTATTCTTCTTCAATTCTGTGTTTGAATTCATTAATCATCTTGTGTCCGCGTAAGGTGGCCATGCCCAGCATGTAATGCTCCAGCATATCGAGCTGCACCTTTTGCAAGTCAAACTCGTGTGGGGGGAACAGCTTGTTATCATAGGCTAGCTCGATCATACCCAGTCGCATGCGCGCCATTATCTCCACATCCAGGTCGCCTCGGTAAAGCCCCTCTGCCACGCCGCGAAGTATGTTCAGCTTGATCTTATCCAATAGAAAATCATACTTGTGCGCCATCCAGAGCTGCCAGCTGTCGCCGTGGTACTTCTGCACATCATGGAATATGGATGGGTGTACTTTTGACACAACGCGCTTTGTCATCTCCATCAGACCCCAGAGCTCGTCGATGGCATTGCCTGCTCCCCGCATAGAGCGCTCGCAATCGTTTTCCATAGCAGCCAGGAAGCACTTGCAGGAGTGAAACACAATCTGGTCTTTGTTATCGAACCACTTGTAAATGGTCTTCTTCGACATGGACAGTTGCTGTGCAATATCATCCATCGACACGCTTTTGATTCCACGCTGGCAGAAAAGCTCAAATGCGGCTTGTGAAATTTTTAGTTTGATGTCTAGGTTTTCAGTTGTCTCCATTTCAACACAAAACTATGGAAACGTTTTAAACCCCCAAAGTTTCCTGCAAGTATTTTTCAATAATTTATAGTTCGAAATCAGGCGCTACAAGGCTATGTATAAATAACATACAATAAACATATGTTTCGCGTGCAAGTATAAATCTTTACAAAAGAAAGACGAACACCCCGGAAAACAGGACACAATCCAGCAAAGAACTGCCAGAAAAGCTGCAGCAATCCATCAGCAGCTAAGCAGGGCCTTCAGAAAGTTACAATCCTAAAACTGCTCTTAATTTGGTGTATCCGCTCTTGCTCAGAGGTATGCGCTGGCCGGTTTTAAGCAGGGCTATATGGCTGTCTTTTTCAAGGGGTTCTATGCGGGTGAGTTGCGGAAGGGCAAGTATAAAAGACCGGTGCACGCGCGTAAACTGGCTGGCATCGAGGGTATTCTCGTAATAGCTCATGGTCTTTTTCTTCAGAAAAGTGCCTTCTTTAGTGTGTATCTTTACGTAATCATCATACGCCTCGAAGTATAGCACATCGGCCACAGGTATAATTTTGATGTTGTTGCCCACCTTTACCACTATGCGCACCTGCTCTTCGGGTTGCTTGGCGGTAGTTTCTTCGAGTTGCTGCAGCTTTGTTTCAGGCGCATTTGCTTTCCGCTGCTCCTGCCACTTTTGCACCGCTGCATCAAAACGCGTTTTACTGAATGGTTTTAGCAAATAATCTACGGCGTTGGCCTCAAAAGCCTTAATGGCATACTCGTCAAAAGCAGTTGTGAAGATAACCGAAGGCGCATGCTCAACCAATTCCAGCATCTCAAAACCGTTGATCTTCGGCATTTGCACATCCAGGAAGATCAGGTCGGGCTGGTGCTGCATAATAGCCTTTACACCTTCAAAACCATCACCGCACTCCTGCGCCACTTCTATTTCGCGATGGCTTTGCAGGTACTCTGCTACTATACTTCTGGCTAATGGTTCATCGTCAATTATAAGGCACTTACTCATAGTTTTTGTGGGATTTTGATGGTGGTAGTAAATGTATGGTCCTGCTGCTGGGTGGTTAACAGGTCCTGGCGGGCATAAAGCAAGTATAACCTGCGCTGCACCGAGCTTAACCCGAAGCCTGTTCCGCGCTTTGGCCGGGTTGTGGCTGAGTCGTAAGGGTTTTGCACTTGTAGTTGCAGGTAGTGGTCAGCGGCGGTTGCTTTTATACTTATAGCTGTATCGCCAATGGTATCGTAAAGGCCAAACTTTATGGCATTTTCTACCAAAGGCTGCAGCAATAAAGCAGGCAGCTGCATGTTCATAGTTTCGTTTTGTACTTGTATGGCAGTTTGCAGGCGGTGCCCGAAACGGACTTTCTCTATCTCTAAGTATAACTCCAGGTGTTTCAGCTCATCTTCGAGCGTTACCAGTTGCTGGTCTTCTTTGCGGAGGGTGCCCCGTAAAAAGTCAGACAACTGGTGAATCATGGTTCTGGCCTGCTCCGGCCTTGTCCCTACCAAAGCGCTTATAGAGTTGAGGCTGTTAAACAGGAAGTGTGGCTGCAATTGCTGGCGCAGGTTGTAAAGCTCTGCCTCACGGGCCAGTTTCTCTGTAGCGGCCTTTCTCTCTTCCTCCTGCCTTCTACTCAACGTATAAAACCACATCCAGCTCAGGAGCAACAATAGCAGCACCATTAGCCAGGCAAACACCATCCGCACAGGCAAAGTAGCATCTACAAAAGCCAGGTAATCCGTTTCTCCTTTAAATAACCTGCTAATAAAGAAGTCGAACAGCAGTATGCAAATACCAGCCAAGCCCAGGCTCCAGCCAAACAGGTAAGCCCCTTCTTTTATACCCGGCTGATAATACCGGAGCCCTGTACCAACCGCATAACCGCCAGTTACCAGCAAGATATTTGTAAGCAGCGCATCCGTTACAGCTATACTTTCCTGCAAGCCCATAGACCACAGCAATGTAGCCTGAACAATTGTCCAGAGCAGGGCCCAGCCTATGTATGCCAGTATGATGCGCAGTGGAAACATTTCCTGAATTTATACTTTAGTAGCTCTTTATCTGAAGTCCGCCAAACAGCGAAGTACCTTTAATGATCAGTACTTTGCTTGGGTCATAGCCTCCGGGCATGATGGGGCGCTTATCGTCGATGCCGCCAAGTATGGCCACCGCCTCAGATTTTACTTCCCAATGCGCAGGCACAATAAGTGTGGTGCCGCCAAATATCTGTGTTGCCTCCAGCACAGCAGGCTGCTGCAGATCGGCTTGGCTCATGTTCAGTTCTGTGCCGCCAAACACGCTCACTACCTCGCCGCCTCTAAAGTTTTTGGAGATGATATTTTTTTTTACTCCTCCGAAAATAGCCGTGGCATCCACATAATCTTCGGTAGAGGCATCGCTGCCAAAAACATTGAATCCTGCATCCTCTTCGGGTGTTGCAGTACCGCCTGTATAATCGTTAATGGGTGGCTGCGGTTGCGGCGGCGCTACGTAGTATGGTCGAGGGGCTTTTGGTTTCAGCATCATCCATAATCCTATTCCGATTAAAAGTATAGGCCAGAAGTAAAATTTAAAGTTGATACCCGGAATAAGGTCATTTAATAGTAGTGCTATACCGATAATCACCAGCACCAGCCAGGCCGGCTTTCTGAAGTTGTGCTTAAAGCCAATAAAAAGTCCCAATATGACAAGAAGCATTCCCCAGGAAAATACCCAGCCCGGCAAGAAAAAGTAGTTGAGCTTGGTTGCGAGCAAGGTCATGCCAATTACAATAAGCAGCACGCCGGCCATTACCTTACCGCTACCACCGCTACGCTTCGGGCTCTCCCAGTCGCTGCCGTAGTTGTTGTTCGAGTTAAAGTCTCTGTTATTCATAGTTTCTTTTGTTTTATTTCTGATCAAATGTACTTCAATTACAAGCGTAGGTCTATAGCAAATAGGCTAGCCCGGCAAAGAAGTCGGTAAACAGTAGAGTTGCGTCGGTAAATATAGAAATTTTACCCCGGCCTTGCCCTCCCCTAAGAACATGGGAGGGGGCTTGCTATTACTTTGGTCAAAATATAAAGTCAGCAGTTTTGCTTAACCTCCCTTCTACCAAGATCCATTAAGGATGACAAAAAGATGGTTCAAAGTACTGTGCGGGCAGATGAAAAGTGAGCAAAAACTCCCTCCCCTGTTTTTAGGGGAGGATCGGGCCGGGGTAGCTAAACTCTATACAACAGCAAAACCAATTTGCCCATACTTTTTACACATTTTTAAGGCGGTAATTTTATCTTTGCATATTATGGTGGAGAACATACAAGCATTAGCACAAGAGATAGAGGCGGCACAACTTACCAATGCTGCCGAATTGGAGCAGTTCAGGATTACCTACATTGGCCGCAAAGGCCGTGTGGCAGCGCTTTTTGATAGCTTAAAAGAAGTAGCGCCGGAGCAGCGCCGTGAGGTGGGTCAGCAGCTAAACGCACTTAAAAACCGCGCCCAGGAGCGCTTTGACCAGGCCCAGGAGCAACTGGCCAGCACAGCCGACACAGCAGGCGACACGGGTTTTGACTTTTCTTTGCCTCCAGTACCTAACACACTTGGCACCCGCCACCCGCTTTCATTAGTACGCCGCGAAATCGTGCGAATTTTTGAGCGTATTGGCTTTAACGTGGCCGAAGGCCCTGAGATTGAGGACGACTGGCATAACTTCTCTGCCCTGAACTTCCCGGAGAACCACCCTGCCCGCGAAATGCAGGACACGTTCTTTTTGAGCGAAGATAAAGATAAGTTACTGCGTACCCATACTTCTAACGTACAGGTACGCCTGATGGAGAACAACCAGCCACCGCTGCGCAGCATTATGCCGGGCCGCGTGTACCGCAACGAGGCTATTTCTGCTCGTGCGCACATGGTGTTCCACCAGGTAGAGGGCTTATATGTAAACAAAGGCGTCAGTTTTAAAGACCTGAAGGAAACACTTTATTACTTCGCCAAAGAAATGTTTGGTCAGGATACTAAGATCCGCTTCCGTCCGTCGTTTTTCCCGTTCACAGAGCCAAGCGCCGAGATCGATATCTCCTGCTTTATCTGCAAAGGCGAAGGCTGCAACATTTGTAAAGGCAGCGGCTGGGTAGAGATCGGGGGCTCTGGTATGGTAGATCCTGCCGTTTTAGAAAGCTCCGGCATAGACCCGAAAGCATACTCCGGCTTTGCCTTTGGTATGGGCATAGAGCGGATTACCATGCTAAAGTATCAGATCAAAGATTTGCGCCTGTTCACCGAAAACGACGTGCGCTTCCTTCGCCAGTTTGAGGGGGTTATCTAGACCGGTGATTAAGGGGATTTTATAGATTAAAGTATGATATCTGCAAATCTCCATTAAACTAATTCAGTAATCGCCGGGCAATATTATAGCGTCATAAACTTAGAAGATAACGTGTGTGATTATCAAGGACAATAATCCATTTAATCACCGATGAACCCCCTTAATCACCGGTCAACAAGTTAAAAATATGAAACTAGAAGATATCAAAACGATAGGAGTTGTAGGTGCCGGAACTATGGGGCAGGGCATTGCCCAGATCTGTGCGCAGGCCGGTTATAAAACCATACTTTTTGATATCAATGCGCAGGTGCTCGAGAAAGCCGAGACAACTACAAAAAATAACCTTGACAAAGGCATTGAACGCGGCAAGCTAACCGAGCAGGAAAAGCAAACTGCGCTAGCCAATCTCACTTTTACAGGCAATACTTTACAGCTAAGCTGCGATGTGATTATTGAGGCTATTGTGGAGCGCCTGGAAGTAAAGCAAAGTATATTTAAGGAACTGGCCGACATCAACACGCCAGATACTATACTTGCCTCTAACACCTCTTCTATTCCGATTACGCAAATAGCAGCTGCCGTTCCGAACCCGGAGCGTGTAGTGGGCATGCACTTTTTTAACCCGGCCCATATAATGAAGTTGGTAGAGGTGATATCTGGCGCCGCTACTGCCCCCGAAATTGCAGAGACCATAAAACAACTAGCCGAAAAACTTGGAAAAACTGCTGTAATGGCAAAAGATTCTCCGGGTTTTATCGTTAACAGAGTAGCGCGCCATTTTTATGTGGAGGGCCTTAAGCTACTGGAAGAGGGCGTGGCCGACATCGAAACCATAGACAAACTGATGCAGGCCAGCGGCTTTAAAATGGGCCCTTTCGAACTCATGGATTTAATAGGCGTTGATACAAATTACTCGGTAACAACCTCTATGTTCGAGGCTTTTCATTATGACCCTAAATTCAGACCAAGCCGCATACAGCAACAAAAAGTGGACGCCGGGCACCATGGCCGCAAGTCGGGCAAGGGTTTTTATAAGTATGACTAAGTTATGGCCTTTATTGCTGCTCCTGCTTTTAATTGGCTGTAAAGATACTTACCAGGGCCCTGCTATACCTGAGGTGCCTGTAAACGAACAAATAAATGTTAACAGTTTACAATATCCAGAGCTAAGGCGTGATGGTGGCTATGTTTATTTAAATGCCGGCTACAAAGGGATACTTATTGTGCGACAGAATGCAAACCTTTATGCTGCCTTCGAGCGCGCCTGCCCCTACGACCCTACTGCCCCATGTGCCATTGTAGAGGTAGACCAATCTAACCTGTTTATAGTTGACAAATGCTGTGGATCACAGTTTAATTTTCAGGGTAACGTTACATCCGGACCTGCCGTGTATGGCCTAAAGCAATACCGAACCTCGTTGTCAGGTTCGCTGCTCTACATTTCGAACTAAAAAATTTTTATTTGATTTACAGAGGCTTATACTTTTATAAAATATTTTTTTAGTCCCAGACTTGCGTAATAAGTAAAACCGCCGTAATATTGCACCATCAATCAGCGGGAAAGCTGCTGAAGATTTGTCGAAATTCCTCCTTAGCTCAGTCGGTTAGAGCACCTGACTGTTAATCAGGGGGTCCCTGGTTCGAGCCCAGGAGGGGGAGCTTTAAAATCAGCCACTTACGAGTAAAATCGCTAAGTGGCTTTTTTTATTTGCATACAATTTGCATACAATTCACTTTGTGTCTCTTATATTTTTGGCCTAAGCTGCCGTTATTCTAAACTTAAAAGCGGTCATCAAAATACTCTTTCCCATCTATAAAGAACCTAAGGAGCTGGCCTCTCACCTTCATTTTAAAAATTGCGCAAGCAATATCATAGGCGCTTTTTATAGATGTTGCTTCTATTTTTAGCTCTTCATGCTCAAAGGGGTAAAACTCACCAGATAGAGGATCTTCTCCAGGTTCTCTAATGATATTCACTATGTATTCTTTGATCATTGTCTTCTGCTTGTAGCACTAATTTATAAAATATAAGCTGCAGGATATAGCAGATGTACATTTAAAGTTTGCAGGAAGCCATAATATGTACAGAATCTAGGTCAATAAAGAGAAAGCTACTCGATAGAGCTTTCTTCTACTTGTTCTACCTCAAATGAGGTATAGATAATTAACTATTATTGGCAATAGTAACTATCTTGTTTATAGCATAAAGTGAATACAATTGTTTTTTCGGCACGATTGGTTTCTCAAATATCTTTTGCTCTTTCTGTATAAACAACTCATCATACGCATCGAAACCCTCAATAACTCTCGCAAGCTCTTCTATAAGCAAAGTTGGCTCTAGAAAGCGGCCCACAGAAAGTTTCTTCTCATACATTTCCTGAAGTAAGTTTTTTCCCGCTATTCTTTCACTAAAGCCATTATTGATAATCTTTATAAACTTATCCCCATCGGAGAACTCGTTCATTATAATTGGTTCTAAATGCTTGTAAAAGTTCTCTTCATAGGTAAAGCTTCCAAAACCTTCCCCTGTCCCATAGAATACAGTTGACTTCCAAACGCCAAACTCTTCCTCTTTACCAATAATATCATAATTTGATAGAGCAACCGTCATATTACCTTTTTTGAATGGGTGCCTTCTAAATTTTGATTCCTTTTTCCTCACTGGCGGAGCTCCAAACTCTTTAACAGAAAAAGTATTCAAATTATTTACCCCTTTCAAATTTGGATCTACTATGATATGTGACTTATCAAAAGTTGCATATCCGTACGCTTTTCTGACTTCTTTTGCAAGTGCACTACTTACAGAAGGGCATACTGCATTACCAACTAGTTTTCTTTTAACACCTTCAGAGCCTACAAATTGATAGGTCAAAGGAAATCCCATAAGAACTGCGGCCTCTCTAACAGTTGGAACTCTATACTCACCATTCCCAGTTCTTTTTATTTCAGATTTATAAATCAAAGCCTCGCGTGATGACCCAATATTAGTAGCTGTCACAGTCCTGCTAGGCTTATTCAGATTCTCTGGAAATGACATCTTACCCATATATGGGTGATTTAACTTTAGATATTTTGAACTCTTCCACTCACATGCATGAATTCCTGTATCATAAAAATGATCTGAAATAACATTCTTGTCTATTAAATAATCATATGAAGGGTCTTTTATTTGTTCACTTGATTCTATTTCAAAAGGGGAGGGAAAAGAACTGATAAATTCTCCAAGAGTTCTATGAATTGGCAATAACTGCAATCCTGCCACATTAGGACTTGCTTTACCACTAGGGCACTTATGAGTAGGCGCAGGTATCAAGAACTTGCCATATTTTATTATTTCTCCTGTTATCAGCCTACTTCTTGATTGTAAAGAGCCATAATCAGCCGAGTTAATTACTGAGCTATTTCCATCCAAAGTAATAGCAACGGCATTAGAGTCAAACCCATTCTTTTCTGCCCACTCGGATAAGTTCAAATCTATAAAAGAGTAAGAAGGCTGAAGGTACTTTTTTGAGTTTTTTACATTCTCCATAAACCATGCCTTCAGTATTGAATTTGGTTTATGTTTTTTAACAGCCACAATCCTTAGAAAGCATTCTGTTAGCTTTATCCCAAGTGTTTTATCAGCTTTACCAGACTTATTAGATGTTGAAAAACTTACGCAGGGAGGGCTACCTAATATGATATCACTATCTGGTAAATTCTCAATTTGCTCTATAGAGTGCTCGAACTCCAGCATATTCTTAGATTGAAAATCTTTGCCAAAATTATGATTGAAAGTGTCAATAGCTGATTGCCAACTATCAACACCAAGAGCAATATCAAATCCCTGCTGCCTAAACCCTTCAGAGAACCCTCCAGCGCCACAAAAAAAATCAACTACAGTAAGTTTACTATGACTCATATGATGAGCTAAAAAAATAAAAATTGGTTAGCGAATTACACTCTGCTTAGCAGATAATCTTCATTAACTCTTATTTAAAACCAGGCAATATATGAATATTACAGCTAAGCGTAGTAAAACTACATATACAAATATAGCGCTTAAATAATTAAGTATAAGTTTGTTTTAATGGCATGAATCGAGGCCACAGGGCTAAGAATGCCTAAACTATAAAGATGTTGCTTCAGATATTATGCTCAGAGGTGAATCTCAGGGTGCTATCTAGCCCCTATTGCTTCCCTTACCTTTTCAGCCACATATTCCATCTTATTCTTGATTTCGCACTCCCACACCACCAACACTCGATATCCAAGCCGCTCAAGCTCAAGCTTTTTAACATCGTCACGCTTAACGTTCCTCTCAAACTTCTCTCTCCAAAAATCTGAGTTATGTTTTGGCAATGGTAAGTTGCATACTGGACACCTGTGCCAATAGCATCCATTTACAAAAATAGCTACCTTACTCTTTGTGAAGACCATATCTGGCCTGCCCGGGAGCTTCTTATAATTGACACGGTAACCTCTCACCCCTAAAAGAAACAATTTACTTCTCAGTGCTTTCTCTGGCTTAGTGCTCTTTGAGACATTCGCACTCATTATTTTTGAAGTGTTGTTGCTCTTGGGGACTGGGGATCGCGCATCTCTTGAATACTTTCTCATAAAAAACAAATAGCTTTTACTCAATCATGACAGTGACATCCTTTAGGCTACGAAAATCTCAAACAAAAACAACAAATCATCTCCTCAATTATGTAAAGCTGCAAAATGCTTTATTTTGAGACTTTATCAACTTGCTACCGTCCTTCATCTGTATCATGGCCCTACAGCACATTTTGCTCAACTTGCTTTTATTAGATTTTGGTTATATTTTACCTATTATATATTATACAACCTTTATAATGTTTGAAGGAATTTGTACATTTAACAAAGCTACGTGCGATAGCACAATACAACACAGCATAAACAGACTTAATTTCTCTACAAAATGCCTATTATTTTTTTGGATGGGTTTACACGCGCGCAGCTTAGAAACACCATCACTCATAACGGAGAACCGCTATATGGAGAGATATGGTTCTATGAACAACTGCTTGAGATAGATAGACTAGGTTTAGTGAAGGATACATGGTACGTTAAGTGGAATTACACACTTTCTTCACATCCAGACTCTAGGAATAAATCGGAGGGCCAGATCGATTTCCTTATCATTAGTAAATATGGAGTTCTTATAATTGAAATAAAAGGGGGCAATATTAACCTCAAGGATGGAAACTTCTCATATGAGTACCAAGGCCTAAACACCCCTTGTCAGGACCCATTCATCCAAGTAAAGGAGAATATGTTTTCATTGAACACACTCCTAAATGACAAGGATGTCTTCTTTTACAGAGCTGTCATCTTTCCTCATGACACTAAATTTAAACCTGTAGGACCAAGCTATGAAGGTTATGCTCATCAGTTCTTCTCAAGGCTGGATATTATAAATATAAGAGAGAGAGAGCAAACCGAGTCTTTACATAGATTCTTAATAAAATTAGCTAGAACATCTCGTTCAAAGCTGGTTGCAGCATATACCTCTCAAAAAGCTACACAACAACTCAATAGCTTGGCATTCGAGAGATACCCTGAGCTTAATAACAAAAAAGTTGAGCAAGTAAAGAGAGCCTTATTCCCTAACTCTACAAGTTATGGTTTTAATCCAGAAAGCCTCAACAAAATCATACAAGATGAGAACGTCGAGATATTTGACGGTTTAAGGAAGAACAAGAAGATAATGATACAGGGGCCACCTGGGTCCGGCAAGACTGTGCTTGCCCGAAAGTTCATTGCTGACCAAATTCTCAAGGATCAGAAGGGAATTTACTTATGTGCAACAAAACTTTTGTCTGCATATATGACCCATGATCTCTTAATAGATAATAAAATAAATCCCAATAGCTTAGTAATTAAAACATTCCCGTATGATGCTATTGACAATTATGTTAACAAAATTTTAGGCAGCACAACGGTTGACTTTGTGGTAGTTGATGAAGCCCAAGAATTCATGGATAGGGGCCTTGATGATCTTATTTTTAAGATGTGTGAGAAGTTAGGGAATCCAAGATTCTTACTGCTTTATGATAACCAACAAGCTTTCATGGCAAGCTTTACTGATTTTGATTTCTTCCCCAATTATGTGTGTGATAATTATGGTTTTGTCCACTATGAGTTCAGTACTGTTCACCGCTCTAGTCAATCTAAAAAAGTTACGTCCTTCTGTAAGGAACTTAGAGAATGTGAAAGTCATAACATTCTGCAGACCCTTAACAAAGCTTTAATACCAACATCAAAAATTCGTTCAAATCAGCTAGGTAAACTTGTCAGGGAAACCTATGAAAAAGCAAAAAGCTTAACTGATAGCAGTCTTACCTTTTCCGACACTATAATTCTGGTTGAATCAAGAGCCTTTGATGCTTTTAAGATCATTGTGAACAAGTACTACAGTTCTAATGCGGAAGAGCTTACAGAGGATAATATAGGTATAATACCAACAAAGATTCGTTTTACGACTCCTCTAAAATTTAAGGGGCTTGAGAAGCCAAATGTAATCCTTATTCTAAAGGATAATATAAGTGCCTACAATAAAGTGCAGGCATATGTGGGAGCTACCAGAGCTATGGTAGGATTATATCTTTATTTATGGGAAACAGAAGTAGCTTAATCGATATCTATCAAGGTTTTCTAAGTGAGAATGTCAAAGAATTTCTTAAGAATGAAAGCGAAATAGTTGATATCATACATAAGATTCTTTGTGAATCATTTTTCAAAGGGAAAGAAGAAGATAAACTAATAAAACTAGCCAAGGAGTTAGCCTATCACTACAGGCATGGCAAAGTTCATCAAAATAACTTTATATCACTAGTAGTTCCCTACTACAATGAAAGTACAGAGGTAATTATACGTGATTACTTCATTCTCTTTTCTGTATTGGAAAACATTTATAAACAGATGGTTAATGCAAAGGAACTTGATTGGAAACAACACGAAAGGTTCATGCTATTCGACCCATTCATGGGTGACAATACATTCTTGCATTATTCTAGGTCAGAAGACAATCAATTAGTATTTGGTCAAGACGAAATATTTGTTGAAACAGACCAATTTATACCTCTTTTTCTTGAAAGAGAGGTATCAGGTGCCTCTAAAACTGAAAGAGCTACTTTAGGTTGGCTTTTCTTCCCAATTGTTAAACTCGCAAGAGAGGCGGGAATAGACTTCCCTATTGTTTTTGACTTGATATCGAATAAAACACTAATTCTAACTAGTAAAAAAAATCCAATTACAAGGCACAGTCAAATTTGTTGTAATGATAGTGTTGAAGGATTTCTATACGACGTAGTTAACAACAGCAGTAGCTTTCAATCTCTGATACACATATTAGACAAAACTAAACCTTCATCCATTATACAAATTGAATGGCCTTACCATAGGTTCGATGAGTCTCGCTATGAAAGGGTTCTAGAACCTAAATATTATTTAGAAATTAAACTAAAAAAAAGATTTAATCCAAACCTTGTAAAAGAGTTCGGCAGTGGATTGATGTTACTACCTGGGGAACTTACTTCCCTAGACCGATTCTATGATTATAGCAATATAGATGAGCTTCTTTATGTGGTTAAAACAAAAGAGTTCTTGGAAATAGTATCTAAGCTCGATTATTTAAAAGAGACTTGGGAAAATTTAAAAGGTGATAGCTATGACCGTCCGTTTCCTGTCAAATGGTTAACACTACTAAATACAGGGAAGACCCTCAATTACTGGGAAAGAAGCTATGAAAATACATTTCCCTCAGTACCTGCTACTGTACAGAGAGAGGTAAAAGCTATTATTAGTATTGTACTGAAGGAAAATTGGTTGGATGAGTTAATCCTTAAGTTTATTGAAGAGGACCATAAAGTACTTTACGTACTTCTGCCTAGGGGAAGGAAGTACAAATCCATAAATAGGGACTTACAAGAATATTTAAGTCAATGCCTTGAGCATGTGCAAATAATATATATAGAGCATTATGATTTACTATATGGGAGTTTTAGTGGCACTCTTTGGATACTAGATACGAGCTTGAGCATCTTGTTTAGTATTCCTAAAAAAGAGGGTACTAAAGTTATTATACCGATACCAGATTTCCATTTCGCACTACGCCTCCTTTACAAGAAGGTCCAAATGCTCAAAATGACAAATGATGTTTTACTAGGCAATGAAACGAATTCAAGTCTCAGAAGGACTCTATTAACAAACGAACAAAACTCTAGCCTAAACGGCATATATAATAACATACTTCAACTCCTATTAAAAGAGGCACGTGAAAAATCAAAGTTCTATCGTCCTGAAGCGGCCACCGCAACAACTGAGTATGTTGAGGTTTATGAAGACGAGGATGAAGAAGTTTATGAGGAAGAAGCTGAACAAGAGTTTTATGCAACACGCAGAGCTGCTGTGTCTGTAAATGAAATTGATTTCAGCAAACCTCTTCAAATTACCCTTAATGATGGCACCCAAGAGTTTATAAACCCACTTGAGCGTATTCTTATAAATCATAGGTGCAACTTCATAAATGCATATGCAAGAGAACTTAAGCCTGGAGACGTGTTTGCAAAATGCAAAAATGTACTTTCCTCTCTTGAAGAAACTGATGATTTCCTAAAAAGTTGGACAAAGTTCCCATATGCTGTCAACGAATGGAAGAAAAAATTAAAGGACTTAGAGAATAGTCTTGGAAATGTTTATGAAAGATTATCAAGGCTAATCGGCCCCGGATTCATTCAACCCCAATACTTTGAAAGTATTTGGCTAAACCCTAACTCTAGTATAAAGCTACCACTTAAAAGACAGCATTGGGACGCTTTATGTATAATTTTAAATATTGATAACAAAGACTGCAACAGAGCTTGGATAGCAGTTAAAAGTGAGCAGAAGATTGAGGACTCTAGATGGAGAGCGATCAAAAATAGTTTATTAAATGTGCTTGCAGAAAATGGCTACTTGGGACAATTATATAATATGGAAGCCATGAAAGAAACTGTCCTAATTTTAGATAGAGAGCCTTACTTTAAAGAAAAAGGAATTGAAACTAGAGATGTGGCAGAGATTCTTCTTGATGATTTGATACATGCTCTTTCGAATACTGCAGAGTTTAAAAAAGTTGAGGAGATTATTTCAAGCAACATAACTGAAGAATTAAATGCTATCTGAATACGCGAAGAAAAGAGTAGACCTGGAAAGGACCATCAAGGAGCAGATATTGGGGCCTGGAGCTAATGCCAACCGCTATATCCTACTAAATAAATGGGAAAGTCATTACTCAGGTAAGGACCTTAAAGAATTACTTCCGATTGATAACCTTACAGAGGTTATGGATGAGGTGCCTGCTTATTATTATAGTACAGGAATACTCTTCCCTGCCACAGAAAGATTAGTGACAACTAATGGACAAACACAGCATGACGAAGCTACATCTGAGGATGAGAATGAGGATTCTGGTGGCAATGACTCATTTTCAGACAGTAGAGAAGAAAACCTCTCAACTTCAAATCAGAATTACCCTTCTGCCTTTGGTCTTTCTTTTGCAATTAATACCTATTCTCAACTCCAAGATGATTTGAAGTTAAAGGTTGAGTTTAGAACTTATCAACCTATCAAGGGCGAAAGCCTAATGAATGTTGGTTATTGGATAAGAATATATCAGGAGGAGATTAAGGAAATAATCAACAAGTATTTTGTTGAGTATTTCAATGTGGTTGAGAAAGACAAAAACTTGTTCGTAGTCTTCAATAACCAAGAGATTTCTAAAAAAGATGCATACAGGATCGACTATAATCTTTTTGAAAAATTTCAACACGAGTTCCTAGATGATTCACGCTGGACACAGGAAAAGCAAGAATACACATCAAATCCTAAAACAAATAAATACGGCTATACAACCAGATATCTTATTTTAAATGATAATGATGGTTGGGCAGCAAAGATTCGAGAGCGCTATCAAGCCCAATTTCTGCCTGAAAATCAAAGAAATGGGTTAAAACCGACGATATATGATCAGGAGCTTATTAAACGGATTGAAATTGTAAACTCTTTGAAGGAGATGTTAGAGACCTTTAAGAAAAATTTCAATACGCGGAGAGGCTCAATGTGGGTATCTACACCACATATAATAGAGGAACCACTGCCTGCTTATGATGAAAGTAAAACAAGGCAATCAGGACGTAAACTTATTTTCGACAAAGAAAATCCCAAAGAACCTAAGCTAGAGCTTCTCTGGCAGTACATTATGCCAAGATCGCAGATGAGCGAAGCTAAAAATAAAATATATGTAAAACTTATCGTAAAGAATGTCTCTCTACCTATCAAACTAAAACTTAATGAGCCTCCACAACTGAATAAGAAGAATAAGGCTAATATTAAGAGCTTCTTTGGCATAAAGCTTACTGTAACAGAAAGTAAAATTGGGAAGAAAGTATTAGTAGGTTATAACCCTCCTAACCTCAGTAAAATAGATTTAGAAGATAACTTCAATAAGTTACTATACAGACAGTATGAAGATTTTGGTGAAGGCTACAACACATCAGTTGAATGGAACAAACTTGAGGATGGAAGACAATTCATTTGTACTGAATTCCTTCCATCTACCACAACACCTCAGGTCGATCATACACCAAGTAAAATTGAGGGTGATAAAGTAGTATCTAGGTTAAGTAATAAAGATATTTTACGTATTAAGCCACTATCTACTCTTAGCAATAAAACAGATAATGAAATAATATTGGGCTTAAGAAGCTTCGTTCAAGATTACGGTGATTGGTTAGAAGAGCAACAAAAAAAATTAGAAAGTGAAGTGCTTTCTGATGAAGGGGCTGAAATCTTAAACAAGCAGCTTAGCAAGGCAGAGGTAGATAAAAGAAGGCTTCATAGGAATATCTCTATATTAGAGAAAAATACTGATGCCATGGCAGCCTTTCGCCTTATGAATACTGCCATGTTTATGCAGATTCACCACTCTCTGTTCATAAAGCATGGCAAAAAGAACAGTAATTTACCTTACTTTATTGCTGGTGGAAAAGACGAAGAAGCTTATAAGGCACTAGACGATACATTACCAGGAGACCCCAATATTTACATTGCCTGGAGACCATTCCAATTAGCGTTTATTCTTCTTACAATAGATGCATTTGCTAAGCCTGATAGTAGTGTTGAAGCGATATATGATGACCTATTTCGGAGTGGCTGGCATGAACGTAATGAGCTAGCTGATCTTGTCTGGTTCCCAACGGGTGGAGGTAAGACTGAAGCCTATTTGGGCATCATCGCCTTCTTAATCGCCTATAGAAGATTCACTAAGGGAAATGATGGTAGTGGTACAGCAATTTTAATGCGCTACACTTTAAGGCTGCTAACATTACAACAATTCCAAAGAGCTACTCTTCTTATCTGCGCTTTAGAGCATATAAGAAAAGAAAGTTTTATTTTACCCTATAATAAGAACTTAGGAAGCGAGAGAATTACTATCGGTCTTTATGTTGGTAATGATTCTTTACCAGGCACATGGACTGGTGGAGAAAAGTCCATGCAGTCTGAACTGCGTAAAATAGCTCAACAAGTTGAAAACAGGCAGCAAATTAAGACAAAACTACCCCATACTGAATGTCCTTGGTGTGGAAGTAAATTATTTAAAGCTTTAAGAAATGATAGATTAGCTAATATCAAGGAGCCTCAAGGTGGAAACCCGTTAATGATTTTCTGTAATGAAACCGGGTGCTCTTTTCATGATAGATATCAAGAAAGTAATAACTCTCTACCTTTAAGGCTTTTCGATGAAGAGATATATAAGTTCCCTCCTACTCTCCTATTTGGTACTGTAGACAAATTTGCACAGTTAGCTCACGTTGTAGAGAATAGTAAAGAAAGGGACTCCCGTAGGATATTTGGTTTAAGACGTAGGGGGAATAACCCTCTACCCTCAGTTACCCCTCCTGAACTGGTTATTCAAGATGAGCTACACCTTCTATTGGGTCCATTAGGTTCTGCTGTTGGACTTTTTGAGACTGTTATAGATGAACTTTGCACCTATGAGAAAGATGGTAATAAGATTAGACCCAAAATCATCACATCAACAGCAACTACTAGAAATACTGATAAACAGATATATGCTTTATTTGATAGGAAAGTACAAATATTCCCTAAAGCAGGGATAAATTGTGATGACTCTTTCTTCGCTTATTATAAGAGAGGTAGTTCTGGAGAGTACTTTTCAACAAGGAAATACATGGGCATACTCCCTGTTGGTAAGACTCAGGTCTGGATGCAGCTTAGAATAGCTGCTGTAATACTTGCTCATAGAAATAAATACTTGTATGACCACTATTCAACCGATGAATTACTTCAAGGTGGCGTAAAGAATGAAGAATTCAGAAAGAGCTTGGACTACTATCATACAATGCTCATGTACTTTAACAGCTTAAAAGAAGTAGGCAAAACTGAATCACAACTTTATCACTATCTGCCTAATGAGGTGAGCCTTGTAAGAAAAAACATCACAGACGGACGCTTTTTTGATCATATAATTTCACCTGTAGATAGAATAGATTACTCTGAGCTTACTGGTAGATTAAGTGGTGAGGAGGTAAAATCAAACCTCTCCGCTATTGAGCACAATTGGGAACTACAAAATGCTGTTTCACCTCCAGAATTTGTAATTTCTACTAATATGATTTCTGTCGGTATAGATGTTTCTAGGTTCAATTCTATGGTCATAAGTTCGATGCCACGTAACATTGCGGAATATATTCAGGCATCAAGTAGGGTAGCACGTGATAAAGAAGGACTTGTTATTACAGTACATCATCCATTTCGAAGTAGAGATTTGTCCCACTACCAGAAATTTGTAGAGTTTCATGAAAAATTCTATAGCTATGTGGAGCCAATATCTGTAACGCCTTACACATTTAAGGCTTTAAAACGTTACTTGCCTTTATTCTTAGCTACCTGGATTAGACATAAAGATTATGGTCTCTCAGAAAATAGTAATGCTAGCAATTTAAATGAAAGTCTTAAGAGTAGAATTGTTACCGATGTAGTAAAGCACTTTGCTTCCCTTAGAAAACATTCAGATGATTTGATGATTGAAGGTATATTAGGAGAAGATGAACTTGTTGAAATTCAAAATGAATTAAATAGGTTAATGCATCAAAAGTGGCTTGACAGGATGATACAAAATCAAGGAGAGCCTGGAGACTTTCATTATAAGGCAGACAGATTTCAGAACTCCATCTACATCAATGGTAATAATTATGATGAAAATCTAAACTGGAATGTGAAAGGTTCATTAAGGGAAGTAGCCCCTGAAACAGTTATTAAAACAGTGCAACAGTAACGATTGACTCATGGTATTAAACAAAAGTAACCAGGCAAATGAAAGCCTTAGCCAATATAAGTTATTATCTGCATATGGAGGAGCAGGCTCTATACTGCATACACAGTATGGCTCTATCATTGTATCCTGTATTGAAGAATGGGGGTTTCTAAAAGTCGCCAGGGAAGTAATTAATGATTTACACCCTCAGGATGATAAAGACAGGGAGTTAGCAAAAAATGGCTTGAAGAGGTCAAAAGACTGGCGACTCTTAAAGGATTTGAAATCACGAAAGAAGCTGCCTAATCTAGATAGTTTAATATTGATTCCAAACATAGAAGTCAATGAATACTCTAATAAAATACAAAATGAAGGCACTTCTTTAGCCATTAATAGTACTTTCATGCCAAAGAACTTTATTGACGAGTATACTAAAACATTGAAACCATACAAAAAATGGTACGCTGAATGGCAAGAGGCTGTAAATCACAATCTAAATGATTTGAATTTCTTTTTCCCTCCCAAACGTGTTTTAAAAGAA
The DNA here is from genome assembly GCF_019443125.1 of Pontibacter aydingkolensis. GTDB lineage: Bacteria > Bacteroidota > Bacteroidia > Cytophagales > Hymenobacteraceae > Pontibacter > Pontibacter aydingkolensis. Next base: position 133,122 of record NZ_JAHYXK010000002.1, read on the forward strand.
AAAGGGGGTGATGAGGCTCGCATTATAAGGGATCGAAATAATAATCCTATAGGATTTCCTTTGAAGCAAGATAACGTAGTGCTAATATGTGAGGGTGGTCATATAAGTACATTCCCATGGCAAAGATATCTACGTTGGAAGCGGGAGAATGCTATTATGCAGCAAGAAGGCCCAATCAATTTGTTTGGAACAGCTTCATGCTGTGGTAATTCAGACATTCGTATAAAAGATAATCAAGGCAATACAGCAGGTTTCGATGGCAAGTTCCTTTCTTGTAATAACGTTGGTTGTGACGGCGGGGTATCTCTAAAAGGTTTATTCAATATCAAGGTCAAGTGCTCTGGACATAAACCTTGGGAAGCAGAGACAGGCGAAAACCTATACTTCTCTGGTCATAATGCGGCCAGAAATCAGGACCCTCCTACCGAGCCCTGTGATAAAATAATGAAAGTTGTTCTAACCACAGGAAACAACCTTTATTTTTCAAGAAACATCTCTAGTATTTATATTCCTGAACTTTTATACCAAGACTACTCACTCGAAATATATAAGTTACTAGAAAAAACAGCTCAGGAACTGTTGGAAGAAGGAGAGTTAGAGGAGAGTGAAATAATACCTGAAGCGATAAGGGAAGTTGGAGCCTTAAAGGATAATACTAATATAAAATTTAGGAAGCACCCACTGTGGGATGCAACAGTAGGGACTTTCATTAATGGGCTTCCTGTAAATGAGAATGACTTAGAAAAGGATGTTGATCAACTTACAAGGGATATCCAGTTTAGGAATAAAGAGTTCAACATATTTGTCTCTATGTCTGATGACAAGATAAATATTGACAAAGATAGACTCTTTGTAAAGGATGTCACAGAAAACTTAACAAAGGATATAAGTGTGTTCTTTAGGAAGGTGCTACGAATTGATCAATTGATGCTTACCACAACTCAGTTAGATTTCTCAAGAGACAGACCCATAGATGCAGATGCAGCAGGAACTGTTACTCCAAAGAATATATTCAAAAGTTTATCCCCTTTTGTAGAAGTTTATCCTGCTGTAGAAAGTTTTGGAGAAGGTATATTCTTTGCTTTTGATGAAGCACAGATAGAGCAATCATTTACAGATTCTAGGTATCTCGATATGTTTAGTAAACTATTAGATGAGTTTGGGCAGGCTTCACAAGATTATGCTATAGCTAATGAGATGCCCTTATATATTACTCACACCTTCTCCCATTTAATTATGCGAGAGTTGGAGTTCCAGTGCGGCTACCCTACAGCATCTTTATCTGAAAGGCTGTACATATCTAAAGAAGAAGATACAAAGATGTATGGTGTGCTTATTTATACCTCAGAAGGTGCAGAAGGTAGTATGGGAGGATTAATAGCTCAAACCAGAAAAGATAATCTGAACTTACTGATCAAACGGGCTTTGGAGAGAGCAACTATATGCTCAAGTGACCCACTTTGTTGGGAATCAGATGGACAGGGATTGTTTGAGCTGAATCTTGCTTCTTGCTTCTCATGTGGCCTTGTTAGTGAAACATCTTGTGAGAAGAGAAACATGTTTTTGGACAGGAGAATCCTTGTGGATGAGGAATTTGGACTTTTTAGACAAATTATTTATCCTAAAATCGAACAAGATCATATCTGAGTTAATGAGCTTTCAAGAAGAAAATGCAGTCTTTATAAATAAGGTCATTGTTCAGCTTGCTTATGTTTCTGGACGAAAGAATAAAAAAAGGTTGTTCGATCAGAAAATCAAAGATGAGGCCCTGAAACTTATTAATATCTCCTATAGAAGAAGAGTTAAAGAACCTAAGCAGGTAATACACTTTTATGAGGATGTGTTGAATTCAGAGATAGGTGTTTATGTTAAAGAGCATCTATGTGAATACATAGTTGATGTTTATTTAGAAGCAAATTGTGACAGGATATTAGAGGAAATAAAGATGAATAGTGAGCTATGTAAGTTAGCAGCATCATCATCCATTATTCCTGACTTGATTCTTGAAGTGAATGGCAATGATTATCTATATAGGAAATTGAAAGAAGTAGGGGTACCTCAGGAAGCAAGGTTCCCTTACTCAATAGCATATTCGCTTGCAGATACTATATGTAGGATCATAAATCAGGTACGGCCTACTGTAGAGTTAGAAACAGTGTTAACTCATTTTATCAAGTATTATAATTCTTTAGATCGTGAGAATAAAAGGATTTGCGCAAATACTTTTTTAAAAACTTTCAATAATTATTTGTCTGATTTATTGAGCTGTCAAATTCAGCAATCGAAATCAGTAGGTATAACTGAGAAGTTTCAGAAGTTAAAAAAATTTCTGGGATTAGTTAGAGACTTTAAATCTAAAAGAATTCTGGACTACTCATCAATACCTTTATTAGACTTTGATGCCAAAGAACATATAACCTTGGGAGACAAGTACTTGGAACAGCATAGAGTTTTCAGCAGTCTCTTAAAAAAGATTGAAGAACATGTAAAGTCTTTAGATATACCGCTCCATGAAGATGAAGTGCTTGAGCTGTTGCTTGAAATTGCAGTTCTAGAGAAGACATTAACTAACATCATGGATAATAGACTTCTTAAGTCCATGGTAAGTGTCTCAAAATTTAAAATAATTGAAACACTAGGTGTCGATTTCCTTAAAGATCAATACACTAGAAATTACCTCTTCAAAGAAGTGATTCGGAGTAAGTACATCTTTGAGGCCTTGCAAGATTAAATCTTGCAACCAAGAAATATACATATTGTATATCTATTGGGAAGTAATAGTAATCTGTAGCAATGATGATGTTCAGCGATAGCAATAAATATTTCCTACAAAACTCACGACAAGAGCTTAGTAAGTTAAACAAAGATGAAGCATTATCAACTTTCAACGAGAAGTTCAAAGAGCAAGCATTTGAACGCATACAAAGAAGTTACTCAGAAATAACGCACGCAGAAAGATTCTCTTTTTATGAGGATGTTTTAGAGCATTTAGGCGATTATGTGGTTGATGAGCTAATAATAGATATTTACTTGGAAGATGAATGCGATCAGATATTGAAAAGAGTTATCAAAAGGTTAAGCATTCTAGAGAGTAGACTTCCACAAAGTTTTGTTCTGTCAGGACTACTAAATGCTTCATCTTGCAACTGCTTCTTAAAAGAAGAACTTACAAAATGTATCGGGATAACTGAAGTTGATTTGCATAATACAAATCAAAATTCACACCCTATCATAAAGAAGTTTGCTATAAGTATCAACTCTTCATTATTAAATTCGAAGGGAGAGGCAGAACTTCGAAGACTTCTCATTCACTTCATAAAGTTCTGGTCTTTACCTAATTCAAAGAGAGGCAACAGGAACGATAAAGGGATTTTACTTTTACATCTGATTAATACATTTATCGAATCTCAGCAGAACAATTTATGTCTTAATCTCAAAGAGGTTGTGGCAGATTTAAACAAGTATAGACTGAAGGACTTAGTTGCAGTACCTTTGCTCAACCTTGATAAAGGAAAATCAGATAACCTACCTGTAGGATATTTCATATTAAAAGAGAGGTTACAAGAAAAGCTTGAACATATATCATTTCTAAAGCAAGCCATCACGCCTAATGACACTTTGGAGTTTTTAAAAGAATATATAGTCAAACATAATAAAACCAATAATTCTGCTCATTTTAAAGCTTTAAAGGCAAAGGTTATAAGTGAGGTACATAAAGTAAAGAAAGAAGATATATTAAAAATTATTGGGATAGAAGCTCTGATTAATAAGTACCAGGCGGATGAATTCTTAAGCAAAATCATACGAAGGAAGTATATTATTGAAGTAATTGAGTAACTAGCTTCACTCAGAGTTCTCTTTAACCCTTGCATTCAATTAAACATTGCAAAGTAATATCTATAGTCACACAGCCACAGATATTAAGCAGCACTTCGACCACCTTATATCCAAACAGATAATGCTTCTACTGCGGGATGAATATCAATGAAGCAGAGAAAGCATAATAAACAACATATACACAAATACAGGATTATAGAAGAAATTTTGGAAGATATTTTAGACGTTGTTTCAGGTAGCCCACTTGCTTTAAAGCAAGCCCCAGCTGTACCAGCAAGAACATTCCACGGCTTTGCATATGAGCCCTGCCTGGTGAAAGTGAAGGAGCTATTAGCGAAAAAAAACATTCAGATTCCTTATTACCAGCGCCCTTATAAGTGGACGTCTCAAAATGTTAATCAGCTACTGGATGACATTCTGCTACATCGAAAGCGTTCGGCCTACCGTTTAGGAACGATAGTAATGCATCAGGAGGCAGGTCAGAACGTGTTACACATAGTAGACGGTCAGCAGCGGTGCATTACCCTGACTCTTATTGCACTGGCAATACATGACACGCAGAAGGAGCTGCTAAAGAAAATCAGCAAAGAGGAAAACCTACCAGCTTACAGGCCTCAATTGGCTAGCCTACAGTTCACCGACAGGCTTTCGCAGAGAAACATTCAGCAGAACTACAACGAGATTAGGAGGAGGGTGCGGGAGTTCGACCAGGAGGCTGTGCGTTTCTTCTATTACCATTGCGAACTAGTAGAGGTTGTGATCAGGAATATATCCGAAGCCTTCCAATTTTTTGACTCACAGAATGCCAGGGGTCGTGACTTGGAGCCACATGACTTGCTAAAGGCATTTCACCTACGCGAAATGGCACAATCAGCTACTGAGCAGGAAAAGCTCGAGAGTGTAGCAGCTTGGGAGGCGATGGACACAGATCACCTTACCCGTTTGTTCGGCAACTACCTGTACCGGGTACGCAAATGGTCAAAAGGCTACTCAGCCCGCTACTTCACTAAAAACGAGGTGGGAGTGTTCAAAGGAATTAGCCCACAGGGAAGTGAAGTGTTTCCACTCGCCGCACTACACCGGATCGGTCACTTTTACATAGATGCCTATAATAAAGAGTACCACCGGCAGATAGATGGTGCGGTCATGCCTTATCCATTCCAACTGGATGGCGTGCTCATGAACGGAAAACGTTTCTTTGAGCTTGTCAGTCACTATCAGGTTCTTCTCAAGCAGATGAAAGGCCTGCAGCAGCAGCTAAAAGAAAGTAAGGATTCAAACGCCTATCAAATTCTGAAAACATTGGACAGTTACCCTAGCAGGGACCGCCTGGGCGACAAGTATGTGCGCAATCTTTTTGACTGTTGTCTGCTCTATTACCTGGATAAGTTTGGCACAGCGGAGGTAGGTCGTGCTATAGAGAAGTTCTTCATATGGGCGTACAGCTTGCGCCTGCAGCAGTATTCGGTACGGTTGGCATCAATGGACAACCACACGAAGGAGAGCACAAGGCTATTTAAAATTATGCGGGAAGCCCTACGACCTGCAGATATCTTGGGAATTTCATTAACTCCGCCAAAGGAAGTTAAGGCAACACAAGTAAAGGAAATTGAAGACCTGTTTAGACTATTACACTATCTCCCATGAGCAATCAATCCATTAAGACCCTGAGTATTAAAGAACTCTTTGATGCGGATCAGTACCTGATCCCTGTGTACCAGCGGAACTATGCCTGGGAGGCAAAGGAAATAAACCAGTTAATCCAGGACATTGCTGATTATGCCGTGCATTATCCGAATACCAACTATTACATAGGCACCTTGGTTATTTACAAGCGTGTCAGCAATGGTAGCACACTTTATGAGACGATAGATGGACAGCAGCGGCTAACCACCCTCAACATACTGCTTAATGTCCTAAAGCGGGAGTTTAGAGAAGAGTTAGTAGGTTTATTGCATAAAAGTGCTTTGAATTTAGCTTTTGAAAGCCGTCCACTGGCAACAGAAACCCTACAGGCAATAGCTGCCGATACCGACATAATACCCTATCAAGAAAGTCATGCTTATACCCCGGCTATTCGCATAGCTTATTCTATTGCAAAAACAGGCCTAGAAAAGATTTCCAATGAAGTTGGGTTAAGTATTGATGGTTTCTATGAGTATTTGATGAACCGCGTGCTCATCCTGCGAGTAGGGGTTCCACATGATACTGACTTGAACCACTACTTCGAGATCATGAACAACAGGGGTGAGCAGCTGGAGAAGCATGAAATCCTGAAGGCAAGGCTATTACAAAAGATTCAGAAGGACAAAAGTGCCAGCTATGCCTTTAATAAGGTTTGGGAAGCATGTTCCGACATGGAACGCTATGTTCAATACGGTTTTGATACCAATCAGCGTGATGCTTTGTTTTTAGCAGGGAATTGGGACACACTCCAAGCTAGCGACTTTATTGAGCTGAAAGCTTTACTTTCCCACACAGGTTCTGAAGATGAGAAATCAAGCCAAAATGATATAGATCTTAAAGGCTGGAGCATAGACGAAATTATTGCCGCTGATACTATTCGAGAAGATGGAGGAAAGAAAGCTGGTGAAGCGCCTGAGCGTTTTACCTCCGTCATTAGCTTCCCTAACTTTCTACTACACGTGCTTCGCCTCCAGACAAAGCAGAGCGTACCGCTTGACGATAAAAGACTGCTTGATATATTCGATGATTACCTGGAAGAGCATGAAAAAGGCCCTGTAGACTTTGTACACGAATTCGGCTATAACTTGCTCAAAGCCCGGTATCTTTTCGACAAATATGTCCTGAAGCGAGAAGTGTTTAATGAGCAGGAAAGGTGGAGCTTAAAGCGACTGAAAAGGCCTCAAAGCAATAGCGTGAGCTATGTAAACACTTTTGGTGTAGAAGAGGCTCAAGATGGTGAAAACAAAAACTTGATTATGTTGCTGGCCATGTTCCATGTGTCGGCACCAACACAGGTATATAAGCACTGGCTGAACGCAGTCTTAAAATTTGTGTTCGAGAGGGAATCTTTTGAGGTAGCCGATTACCTGAGTTTTCTGAAAGATTTAGCAAGACGCTACCTGTTCAATCGCTATTTAAAGCAAGTACCAGACGATTACTACCAAATCATCTATAAGGGTGTAGTTCTACCTGAGAGAAACAAATTAAATGAAGAGCGTCTGAACAAAGGGACTGCGGTAGAAAACTTTATCTTCAATTACCTGGATTACCTACTCTGGAATAATAAGTCAAAAGGCTATCAGGATTTTGAATTTACTTTCAGCAATTCAGTAGAGCATTACTACCCACAGAAGCCCTTGGGCAACATAGATCGTCTTGAGGAGGGGTTAGATGAGTTTGGCAACCTCTGCCTGATCAGTAGTAGCAAGAACTCCAAGCTAAGTAACAACTTGCCTGCTGCGAAAAAAGATTACTACTATAAAGTTGGGCCGGATAGCCTAAAACAGCAACTGATGATGGATTTTGATAATTGGGGGACTGAGGAGATACGTGAGCACGGCAATAAGATGAAGCAAATACTTTTCAACGAGCTTTGCATCTAACTCAACTTAATCCAAAAGATTAATACTTTTAGTGAAAGTAGTCAAGTTATTTTCCTGTTGAAGGAATTACCCCATAGCATAGAGTCTAAATTCGAACTTGATGCTATGGGGTTCTTTACCTTACAGAAATTAATCCCTAAAATGAGAATTAACTATGGCATATGTTGACTCCCAGTCAATGTCATTGTCGGGGTTGTAGCGTATGATATACTGAGCCACATCGTAGAGCATAGCCCTACTAGCCCAAGGTTTATATAATAACTGCATCAACCATTCTGATTCCCGACCTCTGGTTCTTCCAAGCTCCCATTTAGGTATAGAATAGGGGCGGTCACTGCCGTGCCATTCGTATTTGATAGTTAACGAATTCTCGTTGTCTTCAATGTAGTAGTCGTTCATATTTTTTATTTACTATTTTTTTAATCTAAGGAGTGCCAACCTGTATAGTGTTTTGAAAGGGTTAACGGTGTCCTTATAAATACTATAACACCCAAAAGAGGTAAAAGGTAAAATCACTTGAATCATAGGAGTTCGTTATGCAAATAAACCTAAGTCTTTGCCAAAAATCGTGGCATTTCTATCTTCCCCTTTCTTATTGCGAACACCAGACATTATATAAGATAGCTTAAAGGCCCCATCCCATTTTTTTGCGGGTGTCAAAACGCCGGATTCCCCCTAGAAAGCCCCCCACCGGTACCCGAGGGCGGAGGTACCCCCCTCGTGTTTTTTCACTTAAACTTTAAAAACGATGGTGACCATTACTGATTTCAAAAAACGCACCTCCGAGGAGGGAAAGGAGTTCAACGTGCTTTTACTGCAAGGAGACCTGGAGTTGATCCAGTCTAAGGCGTCCGGGAGATTCTACGCCACTGCCAAAACCTGCACCATTCCCTGCACCTTCAACGATGTCATCTGCGCCTCCTTAGTCGGGAAGACGCTACCGGGGCAGATCGAGAAGATGGCCTGTGACCCCTACGACTACCACATCCCCGGCACCGATGAGATCATCTCCCTGGCGCACACCTACTACTACGACCCGGTGGAGAGGACAATGGAGCAGGAAGTGTTTGGGATAAAGGCAGCGTAGAACAGTAGTCAAGGGGTAGCCAGGCGCTACCTCTTTTCTTTTAACAACGAGTTATGATTACCGACCTTCTTCTGAGCCCGGAGCCTAGCCGGTTCTCCAAGAGCTGTCTTTTCCTCTCGCGCTACAAACTACAGCGGGCTTATTGTCCTTTTCAGGTGATCTGTATCCGCTCCATCCGGAACATCAAGGCGGGAGAAAAATGCATGGTGGAAGCTGTACTGAGCTGGGGGACGGGCTTGCTGCTTTACTTCATCGAGGGAAAACCCTATCCGCACCACAGTTTCCGGTACGTGGAGCCCCACCACTTTATCATGACAGATCTTTAGGCGAAAGTCTGCGGGAGTTATGCTGTATTTCTTTGGCATTGTTCTGTGAGATAGTTTCTCCCGTCCACTCAAAAAACTTCTGAAAGAACGTAGCCGCCTCCATGCGCTGCAGCAAGATGGAAAGGGGTAGTAACCCACCAGACCTGCTACCCCTTGGCAGCAGCTCACTAAACCTAAGTTAAACTTAAAACCAACAAAGCATGAAAAATACACTGATGCGGGTAAATACCCAAGAAGAACCAAGGCTGGTTGTCAGCCACCAAGAGGCAGACACACAGCGTACTGCCTCTCCGTTTATCGAAGCCAACACAGTTGCTGTCTCCCTGGCTGAGCTGCGCCAGGAGCACATCATCCCGGTTTATGTTAAGGATAATGAGCCCTTGGTTAGCCAAGCAGACTTTATCAGCACGGCACAAGAAGCGGTCGCAACGGTATTTCAGGATCAGCAGCTTCTGACCCCTCAGATACGCTGCAGCCACTCCATCAAGGGCAGAATCCCGGAGGCTAAAGACAAACCCGCTACACAGCTGCAGGACTGGGAGAAAACCTTGTACTATGAGCGCATGATGTTCCTGCTTGAGATTCCCTCCATTACAGACATAATAGACGGCAATACCCTTACACTAACTGTGGGAGGCGTCAAGGCCTATAACCTGGACAACCTCTACAACAAGAAGGGAGCGGCGGAGCATTTCAAGGTGTTCATCGGGTTCAACAACCAGGTCTGCACCAACCTATGTGTCAGGACAGACGGCTACCTGGCAGACCTGAAGGTGAGCAGCCTAGAGCAGCTGTATGTCGGCATTCGTCAGCTCATCAGCTCATATGACCAGCAGCTTCATTTAAAACAACTGCAATCATTAACTGAGCATGCGATCACAGAGCAGCAGTTCGCGCAATTATTAGGCCGTTGCCGCATGTACCAGCACCTTCCAACCGAAGAGAAAAAGCAAATCCCCCCATTGCTGTTCGGCGACACCCAACTAACCACTGTCTGCAAGGACTACTATAGGGACGCCAGCTTCTGCAAACAGGAAGACGGGAACATCAGCCTGTGGAGGCTTTATAACCTCATGACCGGAGCTAACAAGTCCACTTATATAGATCAGTTCCTAGACCGTTCAGTCAACGCGCTGGACTTTTCTGTCCAAGTGCAGGGAGGCCTGCAGGGGCACAGCGCCAGTTGGTATTTAAACTGAGAAGACTATGTGCGTTTTAGCATTCTATGCTACAGGGCATAGTAGGGTAGGCAGTAACTATTTGTGCTGTCAACCCTACTTCCTTTCCCTGTCGGCAAAAGCACTTAATTAATGTTAAGGAAAACAAGCTGTAGGAGGCACACTATAATGCTATCCCTTCCTAAAACTTTTCTGTAGTTACCAATGACCATTCCAATGAATTCCAGTTCTTCTCCTGAGGCCTGCAACTCTTATAGGCAAAGTGAGATAAAACCTTTACCTGTACGTCTCTGGTTAACTCACCGCTGAACAATGTGTCTGAAGTGTTGAGTTCTATATAATTAGGTGTAAATACACCAATTTTGATCTTAGAGCACTAGTTATCTTAAACCATGAAAGCAGGAGCTAAAGTATCGTGATGAGGTAATATTACAACCAAATATGTCACATGATTGTAGTATTGACCTGTACATGAACACAACTGAATGTAGGTCACGTAAAGACATTACAGCAAATGGCTGACACTTTATGAAGCTAATGATAATATGTTGGTTCTATGGCGGCGAGAGACTTTTTTACACCCAACTAAATAAGTGCTTAAAACAGCTTTATTCAAAGAGTTCAGAAACTGCAATATCAGTCTCATAATAGCTTTTGCTGTCGGAGTCATAGTAAGCATAGGTCATTCTTCTATTATCAGCAGTAAACGTTTCAGTCCCCTCCATACCCCCTTTAATAGAAAATCTTATTCTTGTGATTCTATTTGATTTTAATCTTTCAATTTCAGCTTTAGTAAAGCTATAAAGGGCTATACTTTTATTATTCACATGGTCTTTGATACCCTTATCAGTACATGTAATTATAGTTCCGTCACTTAAAAATACTGTTACCGTTCCTCCTATGTAATTGCTTTTAAATGGAACATCTATTGAAATCATTAAATAGCCTCCATTTGGTTGTTTAGCTATTGTAAATTCTGGGTCGCCTGTCCAGTAGTGACCATTCAGTTCAAAACTCCAAGAATTAGTAGCTTGATATTGATTATTACCCTTATAAATAAAATTTTGTGCTGAACCAATTGTACATAATATCAACATTAACAAAATAGTTGAAACTGATTTTTTCATTTCCCTAATAGTTTAAATTGGTATCAACAACCCTTTATATGCGAATCCCGCAGTCGATAGTTTGATTATTAAAAATTTAGAAGTGCATTTTTCTTGATATCTTTTACTTCTTGGTAATCTAAAGAGTAAAGTCCTTGAAGCTCAATAATCTCATTTTTACTTTCTATGAGTTTGAGAAGCAAAAACTCATGGCTATTGTATTCGAAAATTCTATAACCCACACTAGGCCAATAAATAGAAAATAGTTTTAAAAAATATACCTTCCCATTTAGAGAAAAGCTACTAGAACTATGGCTGTCATGGTTGAACAGCTTTTCCAAAATTTCTTTGTCAGTTGATAATAATTTCATCTTAGATGTAGTAAGTTTCTACCACCAAATATTTTTTGAAGTTTCCTCCCATTTTTCAGCTTTTTCTAATACCTCTTTTGCAAATGCTTTATCACCATTCCCAAAAGGGTCATCGTCATACGCTGAGAAGTATTTATTGCAGAAGGTCCATTTATTATCAACTAACCTAAACCATTGGGAAGTTCTTTTTATTTGAGATGCTACAGAGTAAGAGTATAATACTAAACATAAATCTGTGCCTTTAACTTCTATTTTTTCCTCTACTTTTAAAGTTCTTAAAATTTCATCGCGATGCTTATACCTAAAATACATGCCATCGTTTAAGAAGTAGTCTTTTTCAGGTACAATTCCATCTTTCAAAGAAGCCTCAATTGTTTCACTTGGAAGCTTAGTTACAAGAGTATCGCAACTAGCTAAGGCCAAGCTGAGTCCGAAGAATATCACAAGTAGATTCTTTTTCATTATTAATGTATTTTTAGAATTTGAGTTGCACACTACTGCATATCACACATAAAAATATACAGTTTATTATCATTTTATTAGTAAATAACAATTTAACTAACGAATATAGTATATATTATATAATATATACTATGATTTAATTGTTTCTCTTCTTGCCGATGTGGATTTCAAATTTAAAATGCAGCCGCTTACGTCTTTTCAGCTACACTTTTTGCGTTCTTATTTTGCGCAAACTCATCAAAGCCGTTTCATTTCTGTTTATGCCTACTTCTATTGTCATTCCGATTCTATCCCTAATTATTAGATAGCTTAGGTTAAGAAGGAATCAGACTTATTTAGAAAACCTAATAATTTGATGTTGTATTATTGAAGTTTATACAGATGTAAAAACTATTAGATATTAAAAACTTTAGTTTAGAGCTATAAGAGTTGTTGTAATTTTTACAGCTAATATCATCACTACATCCTTCCATAACATCAAATCAAATACAATTCACTACACATGGCAGATAGGAGAAAGTGCAACAGTCTGTTGAAGATAATGGACGAGCTTACAGGTAGTGAGCGCCAGTTAGCTTCAGAACGTAGAGCGTCCATACTTTGCTATTAAGCCTCATTAAACGCCGTTATTCAATTAGCCGGAGCAACTATTGCACTAATATTAGTATTATGCTATATTAGCTAACGTATTGTCTGTCATACCAATTAAACATCCTATGCCATTCTATTCGAAGATTAAGGATAAACGCACAGCAGAGGGGCTGCTGCGCCTCAAGCAGGGACTTGCTGAAGCGAAGATTCCTAAACGCACGGTCTCGGAGTCTGTGCTGCTTGCCACTTGGAACATCAGGGAGTTTGGCAAATCGAAGATGGGCCTTAGGACGGACGAGCCGCTTTACTACATCGCGGAGATCATAAATTCCTTTGACCTAGTGGCCGTGCAGGAGGTGCGCTCAGACCTCAGGCTCCTGAACAAGCTGATGGGCATATTAGGGGGCTGGTGGAAAGTTGTCCACACCGATGTCACCCTCGGCACACGCGGACACGATGAGCGGCTCACCTTTCTCTACGACAGCCGAAAGCTTTCCTTTGGTGGTTTGGCAGGTGAGATTGTGATTCCCCCTGTGGAGGAAAACCGCAAAACCTTATATCCCTCAAACCAATTGTACCGCACTCCGTTTTTAGTAGGCTTTAAGGCCGGCTGGTTTCGCTTCACTATTTGTGTAACTCACATCGTGTACGGAAAGAGCACCAGGAATGACCCTAACCGGGTGGAGGAAATCAGGGCACTTGCAGACCTCTTAGCAGGTCTAGCAAAGGATAAGGATGCCTGGGCGAAAAACATGATCCTGCTGGGTGACTTCAACATATTCAAGCCGGGTGACAAAACCATGGAGCAGCTTCTCAACGCAGGTTTCGTCATTCCGAAAAAGCTTCAAACTTTACCCTCCAATGTCTACGAGGATGTGGAGAAAGGCAAGCACTACGATCAAATCGCTTTTATCTCCCCACAGATGGAAGACAAGCTGGAACTGTGCAAGGCTGGAGTGTTCAATTACTACAACTACGTCTACAGGATGGAGGATGAGGGGGGATACGGGGATACGATGGGGCAGAAATACAAGGACAGGGAAGCCGCCGAAAGGAGCAAGTATTACAAGAACTGGCGCACCTTCCAAATGTCCGACCACTTGCCGATGTGGATTGAACTAGGGATTGATGACAGCGAAAGTTACCTGAAAAATAAGATAAACTGGCTTTAAATCGCACCCATGTGCCTCCTGTAGCTCAATGCCTTTAACAAACAACTTTCTAAGGCTTCTACGAGGAGTAAGCCATAATAAATAGAACCCTACTGAAACGAACAGATACATGAGAACAAAAATACTTTTAGCCCTACTAGTTACTTTCTTTACTTATCAGGTCAATGCACAAGCCCCTAAAGGACAAGGAATTAAGGCTTTCCTGACGGCCTCGCTGCTCAACAAGAACGTGTACAAAACAAAGGACAAGCTGGAAGTGAGTCCGGTGTATGCTAAGAAGACGGGCGTGAGTCTGGAGGCTTTTGACGTAAGGGATTCTTACATTGTTACTCCGAAGATGTCTCCCAACCCTGGCAGCTTTATCAGGTACAAAGAGCTGAAAAGCGAAGGAGGGTACACCTATATCAAGTTGCTTCCCGGGCTGGCCTATGAGGGCAACAAAATCGTCCGTGCCGGCGATAGGGCGGACCCCGAAATTGCCAACCTAGTCTTCAGAGTCAAAGATGATGCCCTTTCCCCCGCAACGCATTATCTGGCCAGTTCCGGTATTTTAGGCAAGTTATTGACGGTGCCGCTGAAGCTGAGAAAAGAGGAGTTCAACGACGGCAATGTCGTGCTACAGGGCACTCCTTCCATCATGTATGCCTTCGGCTGGAAGCTGAAACTCGGCAACCACCCGTACAAATCCAGTTACATCAGCATTATTCCTTATGCTATTGGAATAAGCGCACAAAAGCACTTTTCTGTAAAAGACTCGGATGCCCCATACCCGCAGAACTTGGGTGAGAAGACAGATGAGTTTGCCCTAACCTACTATGCGGGTGGATTGGCCTTAGAGTTTGACAATTTCAACGTGGGGCTGTTTTGGGGGAAAGACCGCATGTTTGGGGACCGTGACAATTGGGTGTACCAAAAGAAAGGATGGGTGGGAGTAGGCCTAGGCTATGATTTGTTTAAGTAAATAAAATCCTTGTAAACCTTGTAAAGTTTAGAAACCCCACCACTTACGATGGAGCTCCCAAACTTATGTTACAAACTTTATAAGGTTTACAAGGTTTCTTGCTTTACTTTTTCGTAAAACCCGTAGGCCGAGCCCCCTTCATCATCTGGATACTTGAGTAATTTTTTGTCTATTAGCTTTTTAAGGTAATTGCCACAAGCGGAGGGAGAAATTTTATGCTTTTCCGCGATTGCAATCGCCTCCTTCCGTTGAAACTTTGGCGGCAACAGCTCATACAGTTTGTACGCACCTCTATCCTGAACTGGGATTACCTTACCCTCCGTAAACCTGGAGTAGAGGAACGAGGCGTGCTCTCTGAATACCCCAGCCAGTGCCATGGCAGTTTTGAAGTCAATGTCTGAACATGTTACTTCTTCTGCCTTGTTCTCTTCTTCCGCCTTTCGCAGCGTCGTCAGGATCATGGCAATCCTGAAGGTGATGACCCCCAATCTATAAACAATCATATCTGCATCATCGCCATAAACAGCGACTGTTTCATCTACCCATTTTTCATATTGCTCGTCGAACTGCTGCTCCTGCTCAGGGCTTAGAGAAAACAGGGTAGGATTTGCCTCTGCAAACACTATTGCCGTAAAGGCCTCCTCCTCCATGTTAATGAAGTATTCTGTTTTTCTAGATTGCTGAGATTTATCCGATAACCTTTTCCACTTAGACGCTTGCGAAAAAAGGTAAAAACAAAAGCGACTGAATAATCCGTTCTCAATAGAGGAGACAAGCGGCAGTACCTGCTCAGGGGTTCCCGTCGTGCCGATTGATAAGCGCGGCCTTTCAATTTCCAGGACCTCATTCATCGCCTTACGGGCTACACTAACTGTTTCATGATGAAAAGCTTTTCTGAATATCGCATCATGCCCCCCATGCTCTTTGCGCAGGTTATTTGAGATGCTGTCAGCCTCTGTTTCACATATGACCCCTTTGCCGCCGTTATCTACCATGCGTTGCATAAGCGCAGCACTCGTAATATCTCCTGGTAAAAACCCCATTTTGAACGGCGGCGCAAGCAGATCTTTCCCCTCCTGTCCATTATTTTTTTTTGATTCCCGTAGCTGACGGTAATACTCCTTGACTAATGCCCTGCTCTCTTCAAATAGAAGCCGATGCATTTTCATACCATAAACTTTTGCATACTTGAAGGCAGATTTTCCGCTAGAGGCCGGAGCAACCACAAAAGCATTAATGTTGGGGTGCAACTTCTCTCCCTGGTAATACCCATATGTTTTGTCCAGAAAACCACTTAAAACAACGAGTCCACCAATTAAAAACACATCTTTCTCCCTTGCGCTTTTAAATGCCTCTGTGCCCTTCTTTAGCAGCCCTGGCAACGTATCGTAGATCTCAGTGGGGAAAGTAGGTAATTCGGCTAACAAATGTGAAATACTTGACAATGGATTCTTAAACTGTCTCATTACGCACGCTCCCTTCCGACTGTGGTTGAAGCTGCATTCTGGATCGTGGGAACCGTTCGCTTTGGGTTGCGCTGCATCCAGGCATCCAATGCCAGCCTATTGAAATAGAGCATTTTCCCATTCGGACAAAAATGCTCGATCGCCCTTGCACTAGTAAGTTTATAAAGAAAACTGGAGCTGACCCCCATGTACTCACACGCCTCTTTAAAATTCAGGACGGGCTTTAAATAATTGTTTTGTTTTGATAGTGTCTGCTCAATGGCATTTAGTTTTTCAACCAGAATTTCGATTGTCATTAACTGTAGTGTTTTGTCATGTTATTGGATGTATTCTAACTTATTGTTTAAATATATTTTCATACCCCTATAACATGAGCAAACCGGATGCTGTTCTGTAAAATTTTGGTTACGTAAAACATTTTAACAGCAACAGCCCCGCAACCCCATGTAAACGCCTTAACTACAACATGTTATACAAATGAATACATTCACAAAAACCTGGCTTACTCTTTCCCTTTTGCAAAAGCTGTTAAATTCTTGAGATACTGGCGCTTTGTTTCATCTTCAAAACTATCCAGGTAGTGTTGCGTGGTCTTTTCGCTGGAATGGCCTAAAGATTCAGAAATAAGTGCGGTGGGTGCCCCTGACCTTTTGAGAACAGTAGAAAACGAGTGCCTGGCTGTGTAGGTTGTTACATCCTTCTCAAGTTTAAGCGCCTTGGTTATGCGCTGCATGTACTTGTTTATCGTCTTGGTGGCCTGCTTCACCTTTGCTAGTTCCTGCTCTGGTGTTAACCCGGGGGTAAGTATGGGGAAGATGTAGGATTCAGGTATCGGTGGCTTATTACCCCATTTTTGTATGATTTCCTCTGCTTCACGCAGCAATGATACGGTAATGTTCTTTTGCTTCTGCCGGGTAGAGCGCGCTGTCTTGGACCGAACAAACGTAATGGTTTCTTTTTCCACCTGCTTATAGGTGAGCCTGGCCATGTCCTTCACGTTCATGCCGCTGCACAGGTAGGAGAACAGCCACAAGTCCCTGTTTCTGGCCTCACTCTCTGTTGCAGGAGCATAATCAAAAATCTTCTGGATGTCTTTCAGGCCGAGCGCCTTTTTTACGTTCACGCCGGAGGGAATCTGGTACTTCCGTTTCCCAAAAGGGTACAGCTCCAAGGGCACCTCACCGGAGGCAATGGCCTCGTTGAACAAAGCGCGGAGCGGGCGCAGGTAAATGCCCACGGTGGTGCTAGAGCGACCCTCCTGTACCATCCACTCCTCGTAGCTCTCCAGGAAGTCAGACGTAACACGGGAGAAAGGCAACGGTACTGTCTTGTCCTTCTCTTCCTCTAACAGGATTGTAATCTGCTTCTTTGTCATCCCTTTCCTCGACGTAGAAGCCTTTCCGCTGACAAATCCCCTAAGGGAATTTCGGGCACTCTCATAGTTATCTGCCGTAGCGGCCCTTCCTGCTTTTCGGAGCCTGGCAATGGCCGTATCAAAGGCAGAGAACACCTCGTTGGGAGATCCGTTCCGCTGCAGGCGTCTTTCAAACTCCTCGAATGAGAAGCTCAGGAGCTTTTCAATGACCTTGGCGGCTTTCTGCTCCTGGTCCTGTAGTTCCAGCTTGACATCCTTCAAATCCCGTCCTGGTCGTGCGGAGTTCATCTTCTCGAACTCTTCTCTAGACATGTTAATGCCCGTGGGATAGTACTTCTGCTTCCGCTGATAGGTTACCCGTAGCTTTATGGGATATGAACCGTCTTTTAAAGCCCTTCGGGTATCGAGGATAATTTGTGTGAAGGCGTCCTGCATGCTGTTTTCACCGTTAGAATTTGCATACAATTTGCATACAAACTATGATAAAACCTACCAAAAAAGGTAAAAACAAGTTAAATCATATTCCATAATATACTGACATACAGTACATAAGAAAATATTTGCAAACAAGTGACAAATCACGCCTGTGACTGTTAATCAGGGGGTCCCTGGTTCGAGCCCAGGAGGGGGAGCAAAAGCCACTCAGCAATGAGTGGCTTTTTTGTTTTAAGCACTTTTATCAGTACACTTTGAAGCATACTGTAGCTTTGTGGTCAAAGTATAAAAATCAGGCAACCAGCCACTGGTAAGCCTGTTCCTCGTCGGTAAAAAACCTAAATTCAAACCCCTCTACTTTATTTTTGGGCAGGTTATTTAATTTATCTTGCAAGCTCAGAGAGTCAAGAAGCAACAAACTGTTAGGTGTCTCAACCCTGGCGTATCTTAAAACAGACGAGTCTATCAAAGCCGGAATAAACTCGTTAAACAGCCACTTTGCATCCTGAATTGTAGTATATTATGTTGCTTTGGCGTTTCCCAGCCATCTTTTTGGCTTAAACCTATCAATCAGCTTAAGCAGCATCAGAAATTTCTCTTTCAGGATATCTCCCTCCAGGTGGCACTTCCAGAAAACATATATCATAGATGTTTTCTCATGCATTTCTACCCTGTAAAACTGGTCATCTGCTACAAGTATACTATCATCTTTATCACTCATTATAATTTAAAATAGGTTTTTAAAACTCAGGGTACTTAATAAATATAACCATTTTAAACCCCACATACAACCCTTTACCATTTTAATATAGCGAATTATAAATACTATATACTCCACGACAACACACTGTATCGCCTGGGATAACCTGCACTAATCTTAACCCGGTGGCATATTTCTCTTGCTTAAAACCCCTTATAGTGGGCGCTACTTAACCTTTTATGCGCAAATACAGTAATATTAGATATGGCAATATCTTCATATAAGAGCGCTAATACATTGCTTCTTACCATGCAAGCTGCCTTTTAACCATAAAATCTAAAACTATGAAAAACATAAGAGTATATTTAATGGCCCTGCTTGTGCTGCTAACCTTTACACTTAGCAGTTGCGAGTTGGTAGGTGACATTTTTGAAGCCGGCATGTGGACAGCACTTATCATTATTGTAATAATTGTACTGATCGTTACCTGGCTGTTCCGGAAAATAAGAAGATAACAAAAATAAAAAAGGAGCTATATAGCTCCTTTTTTATACTTTAATTTTCTACCTGGATTTTTTCGGCATAGTGCCAAGTATATAATCCCAAAGCGGCGACGAAACGCCATAAGCAACTTCAGAATCTTTGTAGTGGTGTATGCTGTGATGTATCCAAAGCTGCTTCAGGAAATTTTTTGGCGGCGCATATGCATGTACCACATAGTGCACAAAAAGGTAAATAGCATAGCCAAACAGAATACCGGCTACCACTCCAAATACATACTTCCCAAATAGCAACTCAAAAACAAAGAAGAAAACAGTAGCATAAAGTATACTTACTACCGGCGGCATGGCCAGTCTCTTTTTATCTTTTGGGTACTCGTGATGGTTACCGTGGAAAACATACTGCACACGCGCTTTAAAAGGCGTATCGGTATCCATATGGAAAACATAGCGGTGCGCCAGGTACTCGAGCAGGGTAAAGATTATCCATCCCAGAAAAAAGAAGCCGATTGCCTGCACCAGGTTAATAAAACTATGCACCAGGCCATAGTATAGCATGCCTATGGCGATCAGGATAAAAATAGAAATGGGAAGGGCGATGTGCGTCCTTGTCATCTTTTCAAGAATCGGGTTCTCGAACAGCTGGGCACGTCCTTTGTGATTGGGTTTCATAGTAGAATTTCGCTGAACGTATTAATGCTGCGAAACCATTTATTTTCTTAAAAGAATTAAATAGTTTGCCACATCTGTATAAATATATAACGCGGCTGTTTACTTATGGTTGAGCAATTGCGCTAATTGATCAACAGATATGGCACTGCTCTCCATCTTATACTTTGCCTGCTCGTAAAACTGAATTCTGTGCGCTAAGGTTTTAGCTAAAAACAAATTAATTTCTTCGCTGGATTTGCTGGCCAGTAGCGGCCTGATTTTCAGATTGGTGGATATAAGCCTGCGCGCTATCTCTCTGGTGGGCACGGCTAAGAAGATTGTTTCGCCGTGTTGGTTCATATAATTTATATTGTCGAAAAAACAGGGAGTACCACCGCCTGTTGCAATAACAGCCTGCCTGTACTCTTGCACCACAGCCTGTAAGGCGGCACGTTCCAGTTCTCTGAAATGCGTCTCCCCTTGCTCTTCAAAAATAGCGGCTATGGTTCTTTGCTCCCGTTGTTCTATATAATCATCCAGGTCCACGAAAGTATAGCCTAACTGCTGCGCCAGTTGCTTGCCCAGCGTAGACTTGCCGCTTCCCATCATGCCAAGTAAAAAGATTAACATCTTCCGGACTCTGAGTTAATAAAGTATAGCCTCCTGATCCACGGCTAAAGTGTGGAGCTATTACCTATAACAATTATCTATTAGCAATCAAAGCATTCACCTCTTCTATAGTTGGCGTGTCGTTGTAGTGCCACTTTCCTTTTACTACGCCATCCTGTAGCAGCAGTGTACCCGGGTTAGAACGCATGATGGTTTTGATTACGGTGCCGTCGCCGAAGTAATAGGGCACAGCCAGATTTACTTCGTGGCGAAACGCTTCAAAATCCTGGCTACTGCTGCTGGTTACTGCCATTGGGGTTATGCCCTGTTGTTCTGCAGCCTGCACCAGTTTGTTTATTTCCTCAAAAGACGTACGATCTGCTTTGGCTACACCCTGCACCAGTACAAGCAATTTGTTGCCGGTTAATACTTCCTGGGTAAAATCGCCCTGCTCGTTCCAAACGTTAAAGTCCGTAATTTTCGGTCCGTCTTCCGGGTTAATGGCTACCATCTGCTTAAAAGTATAGCTCTGGTCGGTTGGGTACTCTTCAAACTCCTGCTCCTCGCCGTTCTTTACCATAATATACTTATACTTTAGCGGTGCAGAGGGCTTCATAAGGGCTGGAATATTGTTACCTACTTTGTAAGCCCTAAAGTCTACGTAAGGCAGGTGCTCGTAAGCATACCAGCCAATACCCACCGAGATTACAGCGGTAAGGGCAGTTGCAATAGCGCCGGCTTTCTGGCTAATAAATGGCTGCAGGTAGCGCTGCGTCATCAGCAGGATCACGATCATCACCAGTAGCACAATGTCTTTTGTAAACGACTCCCAGGGCGTAAGTTTAATCGCATCGCCGAAACAGCCGCAGTCTGTCACCTTGTTAAAGTATGCCGAATAAAACGTCAGGAAGGTGAAGAAAACGATCATCGCCAGCAATGCAATCAGTACTCCTTTTAGCTTCCAGCGCACCAGCAAAGCAACGCCCAGCACTATCTCTGCCGCACTTAGCACTATGGACAGGAACAGCGAGTAAGGCTCAAAAGCTTTAAAGAAAGGCGCAATATCAGTAGAGAATACCTCGAAGTACTCTTCCAGTTTAATGGCTGTACCAACCGGGTCGTTTATTTTGATCAGGCCTGAGAAGATGAACAGCACGCCCACAAAGAGCCAGCAAAATTTGCTTATGTATTTCATAATTTACCTCCCCCTGCCCCCTCCTAAAAACAGGAGGGGGCTAGGTATAGCTTTTAAAGTTTATACTTCAGTAAAATGATATCTAAATCTTAAAGTAAAATCTGGCGCCGGTATCCAACCGGTGAAGCAATGTGTACAAGAGTCTCCAGACTCGCTTATACCTGGTGAGTATCCAACCACCCCTAACCCCTCCTTATCCAAGGCGGGGAATTCTGCTGCTACGCTAGCTTAAGTATAAGCGCTGTAGCTTTTGCTTAACCCCCCTTCCACCAAAATCCTTAACAGGATGACAAGAGGGAAAAGGTGCTACTGCAATGATAGACAAAATAGTAAGTATAAATTCCCCGCCTTGGATAAGGAGGGGTTAGGGGTGGTTGGACCCCAGGCTATACTTTACCTACTTCACCGGCTCCGCAAACCCCGACTTGATCAGCGCAAACACGGCGTAATTGATCATGTCGCGGTAGTTGGCCTCTACTCCTTCCGAGATCAGCGTCTGCCCCTCGTTATCTTCAATCTGCTTGGTGCGGTACAACTTCATTAGGATGATATCCGTTATCGAACTCACACGCATGTCGCGCCAGGCCTCGCCGTAATCGTGGTTTTTGGCAGTGAGCAGTTTAATATTCTCCTCAATATGGTGCGTGTACTCCCGCTCCACCTCGTCAGCCGACAAGCTTATCGGAGCATCGGCAGGCAGATTCAGCTGCATCAGGGCTATCACGCAATAGTTGATAATGCCTACAAACTCCCCATTGATATCATCCTCTACCAGCTGTTTTCCTTTTTCCTGAATCGAGCGGATGCGCTGCGCCTTTATAAATATCTGATCGGTGATGGAAGGCACACGCAGCACACGCCAGGCGGTACCGTAGTCTTTGGTTTTCTTTACAAAAGTATCTTTGCAGCGGTTTACAACGCTATTATATTCCTGGAGTGTTTGGCTAATCAACTTTTTAGATTTAATTTTAAAACGATAGACTGAAATGCCACCATTGAATTCGAAAGATAAGCTTTTTCATAAAAAAAGTACACTTAACTGCTGCGGAAATATCCTCTCTCTGAGTACTCCGCAGGTTATGGGCATTCTTAACATTACCCCAGATTCTTTTTATGCCGGCAGCAGACTAAGCTCTACAGCAGAAGCCGTAGCCCGCGCCGAAGCTATGCTAACCGATGGCGCTGACATGTTGGACATAGGCGGTTATTCCAGCCGGCCTGGCGCTGACGATGTGTCGGAGCAGGAAGAACTGGATCGTGTTGTGCCTGTTATAGAGGCCATACACAACGCTTTGCCAGAGGCTATTCTTTCTATAGATACTTTCAGAGCTAATGTAGCCGCTGCTGCCGTACATGCCGGGGCTGCTATTGTAAACGATATTTCCGGCGGAAACTTGGATGAGGCGATGTTCGGGACTGTAGCTAAACTGCAGGTACCTTACATCTTAATGCACATGCGTGGAACACCACAAACCATGACAACGTTGGCTAAGTATGATGATGTGGCAACAGAGGTAATTGATGAGCTACAGGTGCAGGTGGCAAAGCTACAGAGGCTTGGTGTGAAAGATATTATACTTGACCCCGGCTTTGGCTTTGCCAAATCTATAGAACACAATTTTGAATTGCTGCGTCGTATGGATGAATTGCGTATCTTAGGGCTGCCCATACTTGCCGGGCTTTCGCGCAAATCCATGGTATATAAGTCGCTGGGTATAAACCAGGCCGACGCGCTTACAGGCACAATAGCCGTTAACACCATTGCGTTGATGAAAGGAGCCGACATTTTGCGGGTACACGACGTAAAAGAGACAAAACAGACAATACAACTTTACACGAAAACATTACTTTGATATTTTTATTCAGCATAGGGTTCTTAGAAATAGAGATGCTCGATATTATCGACATCCTGCTCGTAACGGTGCTATTATACCAGTTGTACAAGCTCCTGACGGGTAGTGTGGCGCTCAAGATTTTCCTGGGTCTGCTTTCTATTTACTTGCTATACCTGGTAGTGCGCGCCGCCGGTATGGAGTTGCTGAGTATCATACTTGGGCAGTTTATGGGCGTGGGTGTACTGGCCGCTATTATACTTTTCCAGCCCGAGATCCGGCGTTTCCTTCTGCTTATCGGTAAAACCACAGCTTTTAATAACGATCGTTTTTTCCGTAGTTTTCCATGGCGGCGCGAACAGACAGATAAACTTAGCCTTACGCCTTTTATAGAAGCAGCTAAATCGCTGGCTGGTAAAAACACAGGTGCTTTGATCGTGTTCACCAAAAGCTCAGAGCTGAAATATTACGCTGAATCCGGAGATTTGATTGATGCCGTTATCTCTAAGCGTTTGCTGGTATCTATCTTCAATAAAAACAGTCCGCTGCACGATGGAGCTGTAATTATCTCAGGCAACCGCATTAAGGCAGCCCGCTGTATACTTCCGGTTTCGGAGAACCAGGAAATTCCGGCCTCTATGGGTTTGCGCCACCGTGCGGCCATCGGTTTAACAGAGATTACGGACAGTGTGGTATTGGTAGTATCGGAAGAAACCGGCCAGATTGCCCTGGTACGAAACGGCGAAGTATACCGAAACCTTTCCTCATCAGACCTGCGCGTTAAGCTAAACCAGTTCCTGTTCGATACAGACCAGCGCACGTCAACAGCAACTGCAGCACCCGAAAAATCAGTAAGCGCGGCCTAGACCACAGGTTAATAGGACCGCAGATTAAAGGAGATTAAGTTGATTTATAGGATTTCTGTCTCGCCTTAGAGTTATACTTCTACTGAGATCACGGTTTAACTATTCTTTATTTTCTAACTTAAACAAAAAAGACGCAAAATATTGCGTCTCTACATAAAACCTCTTGAGTAATCTCACGAATCAGTCAAATCTCTTTAATCTGCGACCCTCTCTAATCACCGGTCTTTTTATTCCAGAAGTACCAATAGGCTGCAGGCCCAAATACAGGTAGTATCCAAAGCAACAACATCCAGTTAAGGCGCTGGGTTAAAGTATGGTTCGATCTGAAAATAAGGTGGAATATACTTAGCAACACTACCAGGTAATTGGCAAGTATAAGTATAACTACAAGGGGATATCTGGCAAATAGTTGCTCCATATGGTATGCTGTTTTAGAATAGCATTTCGCTTACGAACCACATCAGGTAAAGCAGAGCCGGCGCTACAAATAAAAGTATGTTGCCCAGGTTTGTGCGTGTCCAGTGCGGGTTAAGCAGCATACTAATGTAAGCCTCTGCAGACAATAGTATAGAGAAGTAGAACGTGATCTGCATTAAAGTATACACAATATTTGCCTCGCCGCGTATGCTTGCCGTTGCATAAGCCAGAAACGAGATTACCAGCCACGATAGTACAGTACCCAACAGCAACTGCCCCGGTTTTATCTTAATATTGTTCATGCGTTATACTTTCCCAGTTGTTTAGACGACAATATACAAAAAATAAGAAAAGCCACTCCCTTACCGGAAGTGGCCTTTTTACTAATGCAAAGTATAAACTCTTACTTCAGCACCCCTAGCTCTCTACCAACCTCAGTAAAGGCGGCGATACACTTATCAAGGTGCTCTTTGTCGTGCACGGCAGAGATCTGCACACGAATACGCGCCTGGCCTTTTGGTACTACAGGATAGTAGAAACCAATTACGTAAATGCCTTTGTCAAGCATGCGGGCAGCGAACTCCTGTGCAAGCGGCGCTTCGTACAGCATTACCGGTACAATCGGGTGATCGCCTGGCTTTATATCGAAACCGGCCTCTGTGATTTTCTCACGGAAGTATTTGGTGTTCCACTCCAGTTTATCGCGCAGCTCGGTAGTAGAGCTAAGCAGGTCAAGCACAGCTATGGAAGCGCCAACTATAGACGGAGCCAGTGAATTAGAGAACAGGTAAGGGCGCGAACGCTGGCGCAGCATATCAATGATCTCTTTGTGACCAGAGGTAAAACCACCCATGGCGCCTCCCAGTGCCTTACCCAAGGTACCTGTAATGATATCAATCTTGCCCATTACATTGCGGTACTCATGCGTACCACGGCCTGTTTTGCCTAAGAAACCAGAGCTGTGGCACTCATCAATCATGATCAGGGCTTTATACTTTTCGGCCAGTTCAACAATTTTATCCAGCTGCGCAATGGTACCATCCATCGAGAAAGAACCGTCGGTTACGATAATGCGGTGCTTGGTGTTAGCGTTTACAGCCTCCTGTAGTTTAGCCTCCAGGTCAGCCATGTCGTTGTGGTTGTAACGGAAGCGCTGCGCCTTACACAAACGAACCCCGTCTATAATAGAAGCATGGTTAAGAGCATCAGAGATAATAGCAGAATCTGCATCAAAAAGAGGCTCAAATACACCACCGTTGGCATCAAAAGCAGCAGCATAAAGTATAGTATCTTCTGTGCCCAGGAACTCCGATATCTTACGCTCCAGTTCTTTGTGGATATCCTGTGTACCGCAAATAAAGCGCACCGAACTCATGCCATAACCATGCGTGTCGATAGCCTCTTTAGCAGCCTCGATCACACGTGGGTGTGCAGAAAGACCAAGGTAGTTGTTGGCGCAGAAGTTTAGCACATGGTGCTGTTGTGTTGTATCAATATCAGCGCCCTGCGGAGTGGTGATAATACGCTCTTGCTTAAACAAACCTGCCTCTTTGATTTCGGCAAGCTGCTGCTCTAAGTCTGGTTTTAAAGTTTCGTACATAGTCTCGTTTGTTCTTATCCGTTTATCGTTGTTCGATTTAATATAAGTATAAATTTAAGCCCCCGTAGCCTCTCCGCCTTCGTTTGTTTTTGGTGGTGGCCTGCGAATGATGGGGCGTGGCCTGGGTGGTTTAGGTTTTTCTTCTTCGCCTGGTGCTGGTGCTTCTGGCTTTGGTTCCTGTGGTTCAGGAGTAGCATCTGATTTACCAGTGACTTGAGCCGGAGAAACAGGCCGCTTTATTACAGGTCGTGGCCTTGGTGTTGCCGGCTTTTGGTCTGGTTGCTCAGTAGGTTCCATAGCAGCTGGTGCAACAATTTTATCTTCCTGCTTTGCCCCCTCTTCGGTTGCTGGTTTCTGCAGTGCAACCGGCCGCTTTATTACCGGCCTCGGGCGCGGTGCAGGTTTAGGAACCTCTTCAGTAGTACCCGCCGCCGGACTTGCATCAGTTACCGGTGGCTGTTCCTCAGTAGGTTTTTGCAGTGCAGCTGGTCGTTTTATAACAGGCCGTGGCCGTGGTGTGGCAGGTGAAGTTGCTTTATCTTCTTCTGCTGCTGGCTTAGTTGCAGGCGCTTCCTCATTTACCGCTGGCGTTTCTGGCTTTTGCAGCGCAGCCGGCCTTTTTATAACAGGGCGCGGCCTGGCTTGTTTAGCGTCTTCGCTGGCAGCTGGCTTCGGTTGTTCATCAGTTGCAGTTGGTTTGCCGATAACAGGCCGCTTGATAACTGGTCTCGGCTTGGCTGGAGTTGCCCCTTGCTCTGTACTTGACTTTTCCTCCGCACTTTCTTCTTTCTTAGGCAAAGCTGCCGGCCTGCGCACAACAGGCCTTGGCTTAGGCGTAGAAATTTCTGCACCAGATGTTTCCTGTGGAACAGTAGGTTGCGCAGGGGTACTATCTACACTAGCAGCAGTTGGAGTACCTGCGGCAGGCGAAACTGCTCTTCTGGCTGCAGGCCTTGGTGCTGCGGTGGCAGGCGCTGTTTTTGGCACATCCTCTTCGGCCAGGTGGAAGCGCAGGCGTATGTTATTCAGCTGCATCTTAACAGCCACCAAAAAACTGTTGGGGTGCATTTGCGCATACATCTCCTGCCAGGCCGCAAAGCGAACAGGGTCACCGGCTTCGAAAGCCGATTTGTTTATCCGTTTTTTTATCAGGTACTCTTCGTAGGTCATTTCTGCGCCTGGCTTGCAACTATTACGGCAAAGTTACGGGCTTCATACTTAAAAACAGTCTTTTACGCTTAAAATGCAGCTGCAGGCTTAACAAATATAAGAAAATACGGCTCCTGAAACAGCTGTACATTATTTATACTTTACTCTTATATTATCTCTTTATTAAATCTGTGGCTGGCTATTTCAGGC
This sequence comes from Pontibacter aydingkolensis, assembly GCF_019443125.1. GTDB lineage: Bacteria > Bacteroidota > Bacteroidia > Cytophagales > Hymenobacteraceae > Pontibacter > Pontibacter aydingkolensis. The sequence continues at coordinate 160,787 of NZ_JAHYXK010000002.1, forward strand.
TCCAGAAACCCAACATACCTTTGTGCCAAGGTTAGTAATAGGTTAGTTAAATTAGTGAGTAAAACGAAGGTGTTGGCCCAAAGCTAATACCTTTGCTTTTTTGTGATATAGCTACCTTTACCCTTATTTTCTGTTAGCTCCCTGCCATTACTGGTGCTTATACTTTCACTATTGCCTTGAATTCGGTTACTTTGTGTAACGAATTTTTATTTATATATGGCAAACACAACTGACACAATATTGGTGATAGGTGCCTGCGGGCAACTCGGCTCTGAGCTTACGCTGGAGCTGCGTAATATGTATGGGGGAGCAAATGTAGTAGCGGCAGATATTGCGGCACCAAAACAAGCCGATTTGCGCGATTCAGGTCCTTTCGAAAAAATTGATGTACTGAACCTGAAAGCAATGGGTGAGTTAGCCTCTAAGTATAAATTCAAGCAGATCTACCACCTGGCGGCTGTGCTGTCGGCCACTGGCGAGAAAAACCCGAAGTTTGCCTGGCAGTTAAACATGGACGGCCTGTTTAACGTGCTTGACCTTGCCCTGGAGCAGAAAGTAGAAAAAATATACTGGCCAAGCTCTATTGCAGTTTTCGGACCAAACACACCACGACAGAACACACCGCAGCACACCATCATGGACCCAAATACGGTGTATGGTATCAGTAAACAGGCTGGTGAGCGCTGGTGCGAGTATTACTTTGAAAAGTATGGCCTTGATGTGCGCAGCCTGCGTTACCCTGGCCTTATCGGCTATAAAGCATTGCCTGGCGGCGGCACTACCGATTATGCTGTAGATATCTATCACAAGGCGCTAGAGGACGCAAAATTTGAGTGCTTCCTGAGCGAAGACACTTACCTGCCGATGATGTACATGCCAGATGCGCTAAAAGCTACCCTGGACCTGATGCACGCCCCAGCCGAGCAGGTGAAGGTGCGCAGTTCATATAACCTCAGCGCGATAAGCTTCTCGCCCAAAGATATAACTGCCTCTATTCAAAAGCACATTCCTGAATTTGAGATAACTTATAAGCCAGACTCACGCCAGCAAATTGCCGACTCGTGGCCACAAAGTATAGACGACAGCGCCGCCCAGCAGGATTGGGGCTGGAAACCAGCTTACAACCTGGATGCCATGACAGCCGATATGCTCCTGAACCTAAAGAAAATGAAAGAGGAGCACGCTGTAGGACAGTAAGTAAAAAAAACAAGTATAAGTACAAAGTATAAGGCGGTGCAAATGCACCGCCTTTTTTTATGGCCTCCCTTTAAAAAGCTGTATGCTAAAGTATAAAATAACCGCTGTGTTTATGTTTAATGCGTATGTACATATTGTTTAACGAGAGTTCCAAATAGCACAGCCTATACCTGTGCCTCATACACTAATAGCAGTAAAGTATAAATTATGAATATCCTGGAGTGCGACGACAACCATTTAAGGCAGTTGATTTTTGAGAAAGAAAAAGTTATAGTAAAGTTTATTGATGAGACCTGCCCCATTTGCCAGCGCCTTGCCCCTACTTTTACAAAACTAGCCTCTCAACCTTTATACAGCGATGTTACCTTTGTACGCATGCACGCCAGCCAAAACCCGGTTTCCAGCAAAGAGGTTAAACAAAAAGGCACACCATTTTTTGCCACTTATCTGAATGGCACTCTTCAGGAGTGTGGCTTGTTATCATCTGAAGAAGAAATAAAGCAGCTGCTGCAAAGGCTTAATTAGCTAATTCACAAAATTTTGCAGCGCTGTCGCAGCATACTATAGTTCATATCAAAACAGTATGGTAACTTGCGCCGCTTTTTAAATCAGGCAAAACACGTGAAGAAAATAACACTCCCTTTTATCAGCTCTATACTTTTAGTTACAGTATTAAGCTTTACCCAATCAGGCTGTTCCAGCACCGATAAGCTGAACACATCGGCACCGGCCACAGCGGCTACAACTGCCCCGGTATACAGGCCACAACTATCATCCATCTCGGTTCCTATCTCCATCTCTATTGCGGCGATGGAAGAAAAGCTGAATAACGAAGTTAAAGGCATTTTATACAAAGACACTAACTTGGATGATGACAACGTAGCCGTAACGGTTTCGAAGAATGGCCGCATGAGCATCCGCGCAGAGAAAGACAAAGTATACTTTAGTGTGCCTTTGCGCATTTACGCCAAAGGCCGCTGGAAGTGGGACCCCTGCAAGCTTTGCCCTGCTATTGACAAAACCGAAGACACGACCTTCGACATGATCATTAAAACTGAAAGCCGGATTGGCCTGACTGATGACTATAAAATAAACACCATCACCAGCGGCGATTTTGAGTGGGGCAACACCAAGCCTGTTCTGGAACTGGGTCCGCTTAAAATTGGCCTGGCTCGCTTTGTTGAGCCTGCACTGCGCGGCCAGATGGCTACCTTATCCAAACAACTGGATAAAGAACTGCAAAGCCATCTTGACATGAAAAAATATGTAGCCGATGCCTGGCAGATGATTCAGCAGCCAGTAAAGCTGGACGATGGCATGAATGCCTGGCTTACCGTAATACCCAAAGAAGTACGCATAGCACCACTTAACGCACAAAACGGCACCCTAAACACACGCTTGGGTATTACCTCTTATATATCGGTAACTACAGACGGCAAGCCGCAGACACAGATAAACAAAGCACTGCCTAAGCTGATTGTAGACAGCCGACTTAGTGAGGATATACAGATAGGACTTACCACAACCATACCTTATGCCCATGTCAGCAAAATGATACAGACGCAGGTTGCCAAACAGACCTATAAGTTTGACGGTGGCAAAAGTGAAATTACCGTTAACGATGCTACTGTAACTCCTGGCGGCGAACAGCTGATTATGATGCTGGATGTTAACGGCAAAACAAAGGCAGGCATGTTTACTAAAAAGATTGTTGGTAAAGTATACTTGCGCGGCACGCCCTACTATGACGCCCAAACAGCTTCCATTAAAGTGCGTGATGTAGACTATGACCTGGACACAAAGGACAAACTGTTGAGCACGGCCAGCTGGCTCGCCAAGAATAAGTTTATAGACATGATTCAGGCGCAGGTAAACATACCAGTGCAAAGCCAATTAGACGATGCCAAAAAGATGCTGCAGAATACACTGGATAAGCAGGGCCGAGTACATGAGTCGCTGCTGCTGCGCGGAAGTATAAAACACATTACACCGGATAACATTTACCTGACCCAGGATGGCATTAAAGCTGTTGTTAACGCAAAAGGCACGCTTACGGCAACGGTGGATAAGCTGTAGTTATTTCTGGACAAAGACTTTTTGATAAAAGACAAAGGACTTATTCCTACATGGGAGAGTCCTTTGTCTTTTATCATATAATCCTTAGTCAAAAGATTAAAGTTTCTCTATCGGCTTAGGGCTGTTAAATACTTTATCAGGCACGGTGGTTGGGGCAGCAATATGTGTTAGCCTAAAGTCGCTTTGGGGATTGCTGCGGTTGCTGGCCAGTTTTATACTTCCGTAGGTTTGGTAGTCGTTCCAGTGGCGGGTAAAGGCTGGCTCGGCATCGTTATAGTTGCGGTAAAATGCCCATTGGGTAACTAAGCCATCTTTTTTATCAACCCAGAGTTTATACTTATTCTGCGGCGTTAGACCTACATTCTCAAAGGTCATCTGCAATACATCAGCCTTAGCACCGTCCATGGTAGTTTCTTCGCCGATATATTTTAAAGTTACTCCGGGATCCTGCAGTTTAAAGGGCATTACCAGCCAGTAGGAGTTGTTTATCCAGAGGGCGTAGGCCCGGTCCAGCAGCTTTTGCTTTTCTTCGGGGTTTTGTAGTTCCTGCCCTGCCACGTATACTTTGCCATCTTTTGTTTGTGTGTCTATAATCGCTACCAAACTGTCTTTCTCCCACCTGAAACGGTTCTGGTGCTTGTCCCAAACCTGATACTGGTTGTTAAAAGTCCAGGCAAGGTAGCGGGTATCATTCCAGGCTTTTTCACCGCCCATGTTCTTCATCACGTTGTCGGCTATACTTTTTGCTTCCGAATCAGTGGTTTGTGCCTTTAACAAGGCAAATGGCAACATAAGCAGGCATAGCATAAGTATGCCCCGGAACTCTCTATTATATGGCATCAGTCTAGGATTAAATACAGGTATAAATTACAAGATATTACGTTAATTAACAATGTTAAGACGACATCTGAAAGTCACTATATCTTGGTAATTTAACCATACTATATATGGTGCCGTATCATAGGCATTATAACTTATATAGAATAAATATGCCTGATTATACTATCAAAGATATTTTTGGCTTACTTAAAACCACATTCAGCGAGTTCATGGAAAACAACTCGCTTTTGCTGGCAGCTGCTCTTGCATTTAACGCTATATTCTCCATTCCTCCCCTACTCATTATCATTATAAGAGCAGCAGGAGCTATTTTCGGAGAAAAAGCCATCTCCGGAGAGCTATCTAGTCAGATATCGAAAGCTATTGGGCCACAGGCAGCCCAGGAAGTGGAGGTTATCATACAAAACGCAGAGGTAAGCGAGTCGAGCGGGTTAGCCCTTTGGATTGGTATAGGTACGCTGATCTTTGCAGCCACCACTTTTTTTGTAACCCTGCAGCAATCATTAAACAAAACCTGGAACCTGAAGGTAAAGCCCACCAACAGTATTATGCGCATGGCCAAAGAACGCGTTTTTTCTTTTGGCATTATACTTAGCATTGCCTTGCTTATGCTGGTGTCGTTTGTACTTAGTGCGGCCATCTCCATCATGAGTGATTATATATCAGACATGCTTCCCGGTTTAGGTGTGTGGGTCATAAAGCTAATAGACTTTATTGTTTCGGTGGGGATAATCACGCTGCTTTTTGCCCTCATATTTAAGTACCTGCCGGATGCCCGGATTCGTTGGAAAGACACATTAATAGGCGCATTTATTACTGCATTACTTTTTGGCATTGGCAAGTTTTTAATAAGCTGGTATATCGGCACATCCGACCCTGGGTCTGCTTATGGCGCTGCGGGTTCTATTATAGTTATACTTGTCTGGATATACTATTCCTCGATGATCGTGCTTCTAGGGGCTGAATTTACACAACAGTATGCCCAAAAGTATGGCCAGCGCATCAGGCCAAAAGAGCACGCCGTGTTTGTGGAGGAACGTGAGGTAACAGAAGACAAAGCAGACAAACAAAGCGGCAGGCCGCCTGCTGAGGGAAGGTATAAAGAGCATTAAAAATATCGCGCTACCAAAACAGGTAGCGCGATATTTTTTACTTGAACATAATACCTACAGCGAGACTGATTTCCTGTATTTTAGTATCTACTGCCAACGCGCTCGAAAATCCTCCTCTCCTCGATAAACGCAGTTCGGTCACAAAGTCCATCTTTTTAGAAATAGGAGCCAAAATCCCTGCTCCGCCTATCAAACCGAAATTTGCTTTTTTGTACTTCTCCATTGCGTCTCCTGTATACTGCCTTTCGTAGGAGGTATCTTTATTATAAACAGAATGGCGAACACCGTCCATACTCAGCAGTAAAGTATAGCTTGCCCCAAGGTTCACGAAAGGCCTGAGTTTACCTTTGGGATATGTATAGCGGAGCATAAGCGGAAATGAAAGAAACTGTGCATCAAAGCTAACATCAAATTCACCCTCAGATCCATTCAGGGTTTTTGCTTTGTTAAAGGCCTGGGTTTTTAGTCTGGAATAGAAAGCCCCTGTGTAAACCGATAATTTCTCGTTAACCTCTCTAAGGTTCAAATCAACTGCTATGCCTCCGGTTATAGAGGTATAAGGGTCAAATTCACCGTAGTACTTAATTGCTTCTTCTTCTCCTGAGATAGTGAGTTGCTGCACTGATCCTCCCACCAGAACACCGGCAGAAACTTTGAATTTATGATCTCCTTCTTTTGCAAAGCCTTCTTCTTTTGGGGCAACACATGCGTTGTAGTTGTTCACTAGTTTCTTCAGGCTGCTTTGCTTAAGCTCTGTTCTTTCAATTTGGCTTTGCATGCCGTCGCAACCGATAAGCGCAACCGTAAGCACACTAATATAAGGCTTTAAAACACTGTTATAGGTTTTACCATTACTGTCTTTTAACTGCCTCGTTTCTTCCTTGAGTTCTACCAGCTTGCCTTCCACTGTTTCGATAAAGAAACGCTCCGTTACATCTGTTTCTCTCAGGAAGTATAGATTGGCCTTGCCCAGCGCCAAAGCTTCAAGAAAGAAAAATTTTGCAACACTTTCGGAACCTGGAACCTGCTTAGTTATATAAAGCTGGCCTTGGTCAAAACCATACTTCTGAAGAGCATCCGGCGTATAAATAACTGTGCTACTTTCATTATTTCGCTTAAAGGCTACCTCTCTCCCACGCTTTACTTCTCCCCTATAGTCTAGCAAACCATCCACTCTTTCACCGGAAGAAAGAACTACGAAACCTGGCTTAAAATTACTTTGTGCAAATGAGATTAATGGAAAAAGAAGAATCACTAAAAAGCTGTAAAGCTGTCTCATATAGTACTTTATATATATATTATCAATAGTCAAAAGTAATAAAAGACATACAAGCAAGAGAGGGCTTCCCTAAATTTTCAGGAAGCCCTCTCTTGTATACTTTACAGAAGTGTTGATATTACGCTGTCTTCTTCTCCTTCACGGCCAACTGCCCACAGGCAGCATCAATATCCTTACCACGGCTGCGGCGCACATTTACCTGCACGCCTCTGTCAGCAAGGTAATAGATAAAGTCCTGCAGGCGATCATCGTTGGTGTTTACGAAATCGGCATTCTCAATCGGGTTATACTCTATCAGGTTTATCTTGCACGGAATGAGTTTAGAGAAACGCAGAAGCTCTTCGGCATCTTCCAGCGAGTCGTTAAAGTTATCGAACACGATGTACTCGTAAGTTACCTTGCGGTCAGTTATTTCATGGTAATACTTCAGTGCATCAGTTAGAGCCTCCAGCGAGTTGGTCTCGTTAATCGGCATGATCTGGTTGCGTTTCTCGTCGTTGGCAGCGTGCAGTGAAAGAGCCAGGTTAGCCTTCACACCATCATCTGCCATCTTCTTGATCATCTTGGCAATACCGGCTGTGCTTACCGTAATGCGTCGTGCTGCCATACCCAATCCATCGTGTGCAGTAATGCGCTCAATACTCTTCATTACGTTGGCGTAGTTCAGCATCGGCTCCCCCATACCCATATAAACTATGTTGGTAAGCGGTGTACCGTACTGGCGCATGCTTTGCTCGTTTATGCGCACCACCTGGTCGTAAATCTCGGCGGCATCTAGGTTGCGCACGCGGTCCATGTAGCCGGTGGCGCAAAACTTGCAGGTAAGCGAGCACCCAACCTGGCTGCTCACGCAGGCGGTCTTACGCTCGTTGTGCGGTATCAGCACACCCTCTACAATATTGCTGTCGTGAAGTTTAAAAGCAGATTTGATCGTGCCGTCGTTGCTCAGCTGCTCAGTAGCCACCTCTACCGCGTTAATGGCAAAGCACTGCTCCAGTTTCTCGCGCAAAGCCAGGCTCACGTTGTTCATCTCTGAAAAGGACTGGGCTGAGTGCTTCCAGAGCCACTCGTATACCTGCTTGGCACGAAACGGTTTCTCGCCCTGCTCCACCAGCCACGCCTTCATATCGTCAAGTGTTAGCTTACGGATGTCTTTTTTATTGATGATGTTTATATCTGCAATCAAATTCATACTGCAAAATTACAAAAATCTTCAGGCTTTAGTTTCAATTTTCGCCTTTACTTCGGCAGGCAGGGCCATTAATTTCCGGTTCTGGTAATCAAAGCACAACATTCCTGTTTTAGCGCGCGCCACTTCTTTGTCCTGCTGGTTTACAATATGGTACGTAATATCGAAGCCATACTTGCTGATATCGTCGAAAGCCAGTTTTATACGTAGCACATCGCCATAAAAGCCTTCACCTTTATACTCTATCGCCACATCGGCCATGATCATACCGGCTCCGCCTATGTTAAGCTCACTCCAGCCAAAGTGCCCCAGCAGTTGCATGCGCGCCTCATGTATGATAGAAAGCAGCGCATCGTTGCCCAGGTGGTTGCCGTAGTTAAGGTCGGTTATGCGTACGGGTATGGTTGTTTCAAAGTGTATATGCTCTGGTATAGTTACTTTTATTCTTGCCATTTGTGCTCTTTTGTAATAGATTTAGTTTTATACTTGCATAAAGACGCAAGCTGCCGAAAGTTATTATTTATTTGTGCTTGGCATTTAAAGGTTGCCAATAAATCAGTATTAGTTGTAGCCTGTGCCTAGGTTTGCTTACCTTTGTAAAGTAATACAAAAAACATGCACCTCGAAATCCGACAGACCAAAGACGGCTCTAACACGCTTTATGTACCTGAGCTAAACGAGCATTATCACTCGGTGCATGGTGCATTGCAGGAGTCGCAGCATGTGTTTATAAAGCATGGGCTGGAGCATGTGATGTCTTCTAAAAAAGATATCAAAATTCTGGAGGTTGGATTTGGAACAGGCCTTAACGCTATACTTACTTACCCTTTTGCACTAGCAAAAAAAGCCTTTCTACAGTACGACACTTTAGAGAAACACCCGCTGCAGCAGGAGGTGGTAAACCAGCTGCAATTCGATAAGGTTATACTTAACCCGGAACTGCACGATGTGTTTCTAAAAATGCATGCTGCTCCCTGGAATGAGCCGGTAGATCTGATTCCATACTTTACGCTGCAGAAGATGCACGAAACGCTTGAGGAGTTTGTAGCGCCGCAATCATACTACGACATAGTATACTTTGATGCTTTTGCCCCTGAGAAACAGCCGGAGCTTTGGTCGGAAGAAATGTTCGTGAAGCTTTACAATGCCATACGACCTGGTGGTGTGCTGGTTACTTACTGCGCCAAGGGCTCATTTAAGCGCAACCTAAAGGCCGCCGGCTTTGTGGTAGAGGCACTGCCGGGACCTCCGGGCAAACGCGAAATGACACGTGGGTTAAAGCTTGTAGAGTAGTTCCCCATACTTTTTCATACTGTAAATCAATAAGTTAAGCCACAATAATTAGTATTATACTTATATTATTATTGCACCAGTACATTTATTCAACGATTGAACTTTAACTTTCCGGATAATGTATTATTTTGCAAAAGCATGAAACACTCTTTACAAATTTAATTCCTGATGAAGAAATTTTTTAGAATAGCACTCAGCCCATTAAGGGCAATTGGCAGAGGCGTAGTAAAACCATTCCAGTCAAAGTATGAGGTTGTTTGCACAAACTACCACGTAATTCCGGGAATGCCTGTAAATAAAAATCAGCAAGTACATGCTTTTGAGCGAGGTGCTGCCTTAGAAGCCAGAGAGTTTTATGTAAAAGTTGTTTCGTCTGAGATGACCCGTACGATGGCCCCCGTAGAAGTACAGCTTAGGAAAATATACCTGAGAGGCAAAACCATGGAGCAGAAGCAATTTGGTCCGGTTGAGCAGCTAAAAAGCCTGAACGCAAAGAAAAAATAAGCAACTGCTATAAACATACGTGCGCCCTTCTGATATAAACCGGAAGGGCGTTTTTGTTTATGCACAGGTATAGCGGCTGTTTTAAAAAATACAGGCTACAGCTCTTTTGGGTCGGCATGGTTTCAGGCTATGTTATCAGGCTTCTTAACTTCATACTTTTAATTGCGTACTGCTGCTGTATAAACAATATTCGCAACTGTTAATACACCTGCTGCATTACCTTAACACGCACCCATGAAAAACGCAGCAATTATTTTTCTGCAGGCCTTAGGCACTTTTTCTATACTTGCTACAGCTTTGCCCCTGCTTGATGCACAGCAATGGTATGTACGCGTGTTTGATTACCCACGCATGCAAATTTTTGCTCTGGCATTCATCATTTTTATACTTTACCTGTGGTTAGGCCCAAAGAATCGCATCCGAGATAAGTTCCTGCTTGGCGGTCTTGCTATAACTATTGTATATCAGGCCTTCAACATTTACCCCTATACTTTTATAGCACCTAACCAGGTAAAACAGGCAGAAGCGGACAGTGCAACAGATGCAACTCTAAGTATACTGGTTGCCAACGTACTGATGGATAACAAGGAACATAAGAAGCTGATTAATCTTACCCAGGAGAAGAACCCAGATATTTTATTGCTGCTAGAGTCGGATTCTGTATGGCAGCAAGCTGTAGTTCCTGCTTCTAAAAAATACCCATACCGGGTAGAAATCCCCCTGGATAACACGTATGGTATGCACTTGTACAGCCAGCTACCTCTACGCCAGGAAACTGTAAGCTATCTGCTTGATGATGATATTCCTTCTATTAAAACTTTTGTGCAACTGCGTAGTGGTACTTGGGTAGAACTGCATGCTGTACATCCTAAACCACCTGTACCAACCGAAGATCCCAACTCCAAGAAGCGCGACGCAGAGATTGTAATGATTGCCCGCGACATTACCAGTTCACAATACCCGGTTGTGGTAGCCGGCGACTTTAACGATGTGGCCTGGTCCAGAACCACTGAGCTTTTCCAGGAAGTAAGCGGCCTGCTGGACCCACGCATTGGTCGAGGCTTTTATAACACCTTTAATGCTAACTACCCGCTTCTGCGCTGGCCCCTGGATCATATTTTCCATTCCGATCATTTTAAACTGATCGTTATGGAAAGGCTACCCGATATAGCATCTGACCACTTCCCGATCTATATCAAACTAAGCTATGCTCCTGAAAACAAGGGTGAGCAGAAAAAGCCAGAAGCAGACGAGGACACAGAAGAAGAAGCAACCGAAACAATAGAGGAAGGCAAAAAAGAAGCCAGGGAGGAAGGGAACTAGCTATACCATACTCCATCCGGCATCACCACGGCATCCAACGGCACATCAAATGGATTAGAGTCTGCTATACTTTCCACAGGCGGCTCCAGCGACAACCCGATTTTTAGTACATCTGGGCGGCAATCAGCCAGAAAACGATCATAAAAGCCCTTGCCGTAACCTACACGGTGCCCGGCTTTATCAAAAGCCAGCAAAGGAATCAGCACAACATCTACTTCGTTTGCGTGAATGATACGTGCATTCTGCGGCTCTGGTATACCCCAGGCATTCTCTAGTAAAACAGCTTCGTCGGTCAGGTGGTGGTGAGTAAGTATGTTCTGAGCCACATCGGTTACAGGTACTGCCACACGTACTTCGGGATGCTCTTGCCTAAGCCGCTCAATTATAGGCCAGGTATTTACTTCGTTATTTTTAATGATCGGCAAAAATACGTGCACCGTCTGCTCTGCCTCAAGCGGAAAGTTACTAAAAAACTGATTAGCTATACTTTCGCTGCGCTTTTGAACAACTTCTGCTGGCAAAGCACGACGGTTCTGCAACATCTGTTTCCGCAGTTCAGCCTTCTGCATTATTCTTCCTCCAGTATAGTAAACTTAAACTCGAGTGGGTCGAATGCCTCTACCAGGGCAGGTATAAAATCCGGGTTGTTGGTTTGGTAAGTAAGCAGGTTGTCGTGGCGTTCCTGCAGGCTGCCGTTCGGAAACAGTTTCTCCTTAAGGTTCTCTAGTTGCTTAAACGTTTGCTCGTGCTTGGCGTCGCGTGCCTTTGATATCTTCTTCTCCAGCATCTGCAGCGCATTATTAGCTTTTTGCTCTTCAGCAGCTACTGCCCTTACCAAGGTAGGATCTATGGTTTGGGCCAACTCCTCAACTTCTGCAAAGGCAGCTGCTACAGCTTTGCGCTGTGCCTCCAGGTTTATCTCCTCTTCGTGTATTTGGCTGGATAGGTGCTTTTTCAGGTCGAGGTAAGACTGAAACGTTTCTTCCGGCTTCAAGCCTAATTTGTGCATGCGGCTGGCGTTACCACGTGTAATGTAAAGTGCTGAGTTGCGCAGCATCAGTATCGGAAAGGCAACGTTGCAAGCCTCAAACAGCTTCTTTAACTGAAACCAGTAAGCCACTTCAGCCCCTCCGCCAATGTACGCCAGATTTGGCAGCACCAACTCTTCATACAGCGGCCTGAGTATAACGTTCGGGCTAAAGCGCTCCGGGTGCTGGTTTGCCTCCTGCAGCATTTCTTCTAACGTATAACTCAGATCAGTATTGAGCACTTTATACTTGCCATCTTCCTGCACAATACGCTCACGCAGGCTATCCTTTAGGTAAAACAGGTTTATCTCGCGAGAGTATACTTGTGGTTTGTAGCCTGTATTCTCTAACTGCGCATTTGCCTCCTCAACCAACTTATTGGACAGTTGTTCCGTCAGTTCTTTCTCTACTACAGGTGTAAGGGCTGCCTTCAGTTGAGCATCATCCCCATCTATACTTACCAAACCATACTCCCCGAACAAAGCATGCGTAATGGCACGGGTTGCATCGGCCAGGGTTTTACTGTTACGGTAAGCTTCATCAAAAACAGGATAGGTTTCCGGCAGTTCTTCCAGTAGTTTATCTAAACCTTCTGTTGAAAAACGACCTACTGCGCCCTTTTGTGTTGTTTCCCATTTGTACCCCTTGCCAAACAGGTTAAAATGGTTGATTTCGGCAAAGTCATGGTCTTCGGTTGCCATCCAGTACACCGGTACAAAGTTGTAGTCCGGGTACCTCTGCTGCAATTGTTTGCAGGTGTTTATGGCTGTGATGATTTTATAGATAAAGTATAAAGGGCCTGTAAAAATATTGAGTTGATGGCCGGTGGTAACAGTGTAGGTATTAGGCTGCTGCAGCAAGTCTATATTTTGCTGCACTTTGGAGTGGATACCAGAGATGGAAGTATACTGTTGTTGAAGTGCCTGGTGTAGTGCCTGCCTTTGTTCTTTGCTAAACTTTTTTTCTTTTATCTGTTCCTCAAAAGCATCCAGCGTTGGGAAGCGGTTAAAGAAAGGTAATAGCTTTTCGCTTTGACAGAGATAGTCTGTTACTGTTTTTGAAAACGCGCCTGTAGCAGCGTAATCCATTCTAATCACTTTCATAGTTGATACTTCCATCAGCGTATTTGGCGTAGGGTATAGCCTCTTTAACAGTTTTAACCCAATTGTGTTGCAGCGTTTATACTTTGATTAGCTGTCTTGCAAAGTTAAAGTTTTTATAACGCTATCGCAGACATTACGACAGAAAGCAACTGCAGTAGGCCAGGCGATAAAACTTATCAATTATAAAACGTAAATAGCTTATACGATTGAGATAAAACTATGGGATTACTAAGCGGTATAATGGGACACGCCTCTGAGGTGTCCATCGAAAAAATAACAAAGGAGTTTCAGCCTATACTTTTAGAAGATGAGCGGATAGAAAAGGCATACAAGCTGATCCGGGACATGCTAGTGTTCACGAACAAACGGCTTATACTTGTAAACAAGCAAGGCATAACCGGCTCTAAGATCGACTATCAAAGTATACCCTACAGTAGCATTAAGATGTTTTCGAAAGAAAGCGCCGGCATCGCCGACCTGGATGCAGAACTCAAGATTTGGCTTACCGGAGAGACAGAGCCAACTATAAAACAGGATTTCAGAAAGGGTGATAATATTAACGAGGCGTATCGGGTGCTGAGTAAGTATGTGTTGTGACCTCCCCCTGCCCCCTCCTAAAAACAGGAGGGGGTACTTTAAAGCTGTTTAAAAGTAGCAGATATTCTTTGTAGTATCTGTTCAGGTTGCGCAAACACTTCACTGTTTCTAATGCGGACAACTTTGTAGCCTAAATTTTGAAGTGTCTCATCCCGCACCTTATCATTGGCTATTGCCTCAGGAGTGTCATGCACAGAACCATCAACCTCAATCACCAATTTTTCTGATGCACAGTAAAAATCCACAATATAGTTGCCGATGCTATGCTGCCTTCTGAATTTGCAACTACCCAGTCTGCGCTTTCGAAGCAAGCCCCACAATTCCTTTTCTGCTGGCGTCATATTACTTCTCAATCGTGATCGCACTTGCCTTAGCTTGGGTAAGCTGTGCAACTGGTCGTTCCGCATAATTTTCTACTTTGCCAGCTAACACTATAGCATCTCTGATATGTTCCTCCGGCCCCAATAAAAAAGCCCACCAATATGGTGGGCTTAAAAGTATCTCTACACCCCCTCCTGTTTTTAGGAGGGGGCAGGGGAGAGGTTAACTCACCACCTCGCCATAAAGGTCAAAATCAGAAGAATCTGTAATTTTCACGTTAGCAAAGTCTCCAAGGCGTACATAGTTGTTATCAGCAGGTACTAGTACTTCGTTATCAACTTCCGGAGAATCGTATTGCGTGCGGCCAACAAAATAGCCGCTTTCTTTACGATCGAATAATACCTTATAAGTTTTGCCTACTTTCTCTTCGTTCATCTCCACAGAAATCCCCTGTTGTAGCTCCATAATAGCATCGGCACGTTCCTGCTTCACCTCATCCGGCACGTTGTCTTCTAAAGTATAGGAGTGCGTGTTGTCTTCGTGAGAGTAAGTAAAGATACCCAGTCTGTCAAAGCGCGTCTCTTCTACCCAATCATACAGCTCCCGGAAGTCCTGATCAGTTTCGCCTGGGTGGCCTGCGATTAGCGTAGTTCTTAACGCAATATCCGGCACGCGCTGACGGATTTGGTCTACCAGCTCAATTGTTCTGCGCTTGCTGATACCACGGCGCATGGTCTTCAGCATATTGTCTGAGATGTGCTGCAGTGGCATGTCGAGGTATTTACAGATATTGTCGCGCTCGTTCATTACATCAAACACCTCCATCGGGAACTGCGATGGGTAAGCATACTGCATGCGTATCCACTCGATACCATTTACATCAGACAGGTTCTTTAACAGGTCGGCCAGTTTGCGCTCTCCGTAATGCTGCAGGCCGTAATAAGTAAGGTCTTGGGCAATAAGTACAAGTTCTTTTGTTCCCATACTTGCCAGGCGCTTCGCCTCCTTCACCAGGTCCTCGATTGGGCGATCTACGTGCTTGCCGCGCATTAAAGGAATGGCACAGAAAGAGCAAGGGCGGTTACAGCCTTCTGCAATTTTAAAGTATGCGTAATGCGAAGGTGTTGTTAACAAACGCTCTCCAATCAGTTCGTGTTTGTAGTCAGCCTCCAGGGTTTTAAGAAGACGCGGCAACTCCAACGTACCGAAGTAGGCATCTACCTGCGGTATCTCTGCCTCTAAAGAATCTTTGTAGCGCTGTGAAAGGCAACCTGTTACATACAGCTTATCTATCTGGCCAGCCTCTTTAGCATCAGCGTAGCGCAGAATGGTATCAATAGATTCCTGCTTGGCATTATCTATAAAACCGCAGGTGTTTACGATAATGATATTAGAATCGTCTTTGTCAGACTCGTGCGCCACATCAAACTCGTTGGCACGCAGCTGCCCCATCAGTACTTCCGAATCCACCAGGTTTTTAGAACAACCCAATGTAATTACGTTTACCTTATCCTTCTTTAAAGATCTTACTTTCACTTAATCTATATTTATGAATACGCTACAATCGATAAAAACCTTTATCAGGCTATAATGGTTCGTTTTGAAAACCAGTTTGCAAAGGTACAACATGTTTGTGTAATAAAGGGCAGGCAGCTAAGCAATTGATTCTTATACTTTGGCAGCTCCCATTATACTTAAGCGGTTCATTTTTCTTTTACTCCTTTATCTATTTTTGAGGGAGGCTGGCGCGATAGTGTTGCTTACTTCTAACTTTTCCAGTAATTATATATCAAAAAAACAAAATGAAAAAAGCTATACTCACCTTAATCAGCTTCTTGGTCTATTTCAATAGTTTCGGGCAGCAACAGACTACAATACACGATATCGTTACTATAACCCTGCCCAATAAGGTTGAAAAGTTAACAGAAGAGAAATTGACTGCTCTTAAACCAAGTGAAGGCAAATCTTCTCCTATCTCTCATGAGCATTTTAATGGTGAGACTTATAAAGGGAAAGACATTCTCATTCAGTTAAATGCCGGTTCAATTACGCCAAAGCCTAATTATTTGGAACAAGAGAAAAGAGGAATAGATTACCTCTTCAGCTTGTCTCAACCTCAAGTGTACAGCTCTTCAATTAAACACTATCAGAACCAGTCTGTGGTAGTCGCTAACTTCGAAGATGCTGGAAAAGATAAGGGCTACTTCTTGATTAGAAGTTACAACAAAACCGGAGACAGTATACTGGTAGGAACTTTGGAATACGACAAGGACAAGAAAGAGGCAGCAGAGAAGGCTTTAGATGAAATGCTTAAAAGCATAAAGTTTAACAGACAGTAACACAATACAGCTTTGTTAGTTCTCCGTTGTGCGAGGGCAACTTGTAACTAAAGACTGTAGCAGCCATGCATGTGCATCAGCCTTATTTTTCATTAGCTCAACTGCTATCGGCAGTTGATAACTTGTTACAAGCAGCTTAATTACCTGGTACAGGTTGTTGTCCCAAAGGTAGTCCGGCGACTCCAGGAGCAAGATATTCTTTAGAGGGGTGTTTGGAATGTTTTGGATAAAGACATCAATGATTCTTTCATTAAGCACTCCGCCAGCAGGTATGCCCGAATCTATAACAAGGTTTTCTACTTGTTTCTCATACATGTATTCGAATAGGGAAACCACTGTCTGGAAAAACTCCTCAGACTCAACACTTAACTCATCAGCCCATTTCACACTTAATATTGCAGAAGCCTCGTCGTGTGCCAACTCCATCAGGCCGATATTAATTACCCTCATTACAGGTGCTCATTTAAATATAGCCTAAGTTATAAACTCTCCAGTAGAAACATATCTGCTTCAGATTACTTTTCAATAAGCTATAGTGCAGCATTTAGACTCCACCTCTTGTTACAGTTCTCTGTAGAACCAGCGAAGTTGCTTTTTGTTTCGCAGCAATACTTATGAGTGCTAATTAGTTTTTCTATTGACAGGATTTAATGAAAATGCCAGAATTGGCATATAGGTAAACATGAGCCTGGGGCAGCAAACTATTGGAATGCAGCTAAGCACAAAGTGTACTTTGGGAATGGATTTTTAACTAAGGCTTTACTGGAAACTACTAATAGCTTGCCTGATAATTGATCAGAAACTCTACCTGTGTTACCTGCCCCTGCTGTACCTCTACCGGATAGATGTTCATCTCTCCATCGAAAAGGTTTGCAAACAGTCCCTTTTCTTCTTTTGAGAAAAGACTATACTTACCGGGTTTCAGGCTAACTGCAAAATTGCCGTTAGCATCTGTTGTAACCTGCGTAACTAGTTTAGTTTGGATATTGGTATGGAAAACACCATCTGTGGTTTTTGCCTGGTTGCTGTTGGTAAGTTCGTAGATGTATAAGGTGCGTTGCACACCTCTGCCCTTGCTTGGCGGCGCATCCGGCGACGGCATCTGGTTACCAGCTTGCCACAGCACTATACCGGCTATACCTTGCTCTATGGGTGCCTGTTGGTCCTGTGCTTGCTCGGCAGTAGCAACAGGTGCCTGCTTCTGTTGTGTGTTTGCCTGTTCCGTCTGTTCTTGTGGGTTGGCAGATTGCGAGGACTTAGAACCGTTGCATTGCATAAACAGTAGCGCCAACGGCAACACCAGAAGCTTCTCCATGGCTTTTATACTTTACTTGCGTGAAAAGAAAGACTCAACGAATTCGTGCTTGTCGAACAGTTGTAAGTCCTCAATTTTCTCGCCAACTCCGATATACTTCACCGGAATTTTAAATTCATCTGAAATACCGATCACTACACCGCCCTTGGCTGTACCGTCCAGTTTGGTAATGGCAAGCGCCGTAACATCAGTGGCTTTGGTAAATTCACGTGCCTGCAATAACGCATTCTGACCTGTGCTGCCATCAAGCACCAATAATACCTCATGTGGGGTATCCTCGGTTACTTTCTGCATCACACGCTTTATCTTGGCAAGCTCGTTCATCAAGCCAACTTTGTTATGCAATCGTCCGGCTGTATCAATGATCACTACATCAGCGTTCAGCTCCACACCTTTCTTTACAGCATCGTAGGCTACAGAAGCTGGATCTGTGTTCATGCCATGTGATATTACCGGCACACCCACACGCTCACCCCAGATGATCAATTGGTCTACGGCTGCGGCACGGAATGTATCGGCAGCGCCAAGAACAACTTTCTTACCTGCCTTGTGGAATTGAGCAGCTAGTTTACCAATCGTAGTAGTTTTACCTACTCCATTTACGCCTACCACCATGATCACATAAGGCTTGATACCTGCAGGCAGTTCGAAGTTGGCTCCGTCTCCGGCACGATTCTCTTCCAGCAGGGCTGCGATCTCTTCGCGCAGGATCTTATCAAGCTCATCGGTGCTCACATACTTGTCGCGGGCAACTCGCTTCTCGATGCGATCAATGATCTTAACTGTTGTTTCAACCCCTACGTCAGCATGCACCAGAATCTCCTCCAGCTCGTCCAGCACATCCACATCAACTGTAGATTTGCCAACAACAGCCTTGCTCAGCTGCCCGAAGAAGCTGGTTTTGGTTTTCTCTAGCCCTTTGTCTAGCGACTCTTTTTTCTTCTCTTTACTGAAAAAGTCAAAAATGCCCATACCAATGTTTTTGTAAGGATGAAGACGTACAGTGAAACTGTAATATACTAAAAAAGTCCCAGTAACGGGACTTTTTGATGTTGTCTATCTATGTAAAATAGAGTCGGCTTATTACTTCTTAGCAAGGAACTCCTGTACCTTATCTACAGGTACCATCTCCTCTTTAAAGCTGTAAGCACCAGTTTTTGGAGATCTCACAGCTTTGATAACTTTTGCCCAGTCTTTACCTGTAGCGGTCTTTAGGGTTGCAACTACCTTCTTAGCCATGGTTATTTAATTTCTTTATGTACAGTTACTTTTCTCAACACTGGGTTATACTTCTTAAGCTCAAGGCGCTCAGTCGTATTCTTTCTGTTTTTGGTAGTGATGTACCTTGAAGTTCCAGGCATGCCAGTCGCTTTATGCTCTGTGCACTCCATGATAACCTGGATTCTATTACCTTTTGCTTTTTTAGCCATCTCTCTATCGTAATTTTTTATTTAGGACTGCAAATATAGGGGCTTAAATCTCTAATTACAAACAAAGTATACTATTTATTGTAAAATTTAACCCAAACGCTTCACAAATGTTACATAAACCGGTGACAGCGTGCTATTATTCTATCGCAGGAAGTATAAATTTGTCTAATGCACTAGGTTGAGCCATCGTCTTTTCTATGTCTGCGACGGTGCGCGGAGCCAACTTTGAGAGGTTTTCCCAGCCTTTGTTTGTGATCAGAATATTATCTTCTATCCTTACCCCGATGTTCCACCACTTCTTGTCGCAGGGGCTGCCTTCCGGAATGTAAATACCCGGCTCTACTGTTATAACCGTGTTATGCTTAAAAGCACCGTAAGAACCCGGATCGTGCACGTCCAGGCCCAGGTAATGCGAAGTACCATGCGGGAAATAACGTCGCACTTCAGACTTATCTTTTATGATGCCCAGCTTTAGCAGGCCGTTGGCAATCACCTCCTCTGCTGCTTCGTGCGGCGCCTGAAAATCATTACCTACTTTGCAGGCGGCAAAAGCTGCTTCCTGTGCTTTATAAACCAGTTCGTAGATCTCTTTCTGCTCTTTAGTGAATTTACCGTTGGCTGGCATGGTACGGGTAACATCAGCAGTATAGCCTTTATACTCTGCCCCTACGTCCATCAGCACAAGGTCGTTTCCTACTGTTGGCTTTTTGCTTTCTATGTAGTGCAGCACGCAGGCATTTTTACCGGCGCCAACTATAGAAGGATACCCGACATGCTGGGCGCCATACTTTTTGTGCACAAATTCGTGAATACCCTGTAACTCCATCTCCGACATTTTCGGGTGCATGGCTTTCATCACCTCTATCTGCCCTTGCGCAGAAATGTTGATGGCTTTGCGCAGTAACTGTAATTCCAGTTCTGTTTTTACCTCGCGCAGGCCTGCCATGGCTTGCCCTAAAGTATGGCCATCAAGTTTGCTATTTGGTGTTGTTGCTACCGCCTTTACGCGGCTACGGGCATCAGCCGACTGCAAGTAACCATTCAGATATTTATCTTGTCGCAGCGCTGGGTAGTATTGCATTATCTGGCCCAGGTAAGCTTTTATTTCTTCAGGCTGGCCCGATCCCTGCTCACGCACAATACGATACAGCATGTTGCGCTGCGCATCAAAATCAGCCGGCACTTTAACCTTACTCTTAAACTGTTGCAATAAACTGTATAGGTCGGCCTCATCAGCAGCATCGTCGCGCACATCGTAAGGCAGTTCCTTAAATAGTATATGCTGCAGGTTGGCAGTGTCCAGTTTAAGCGTGGCAAAAGCTGTATTAGGCTGTGTGGCTATTCCTGTTGCAGAGGCTGCGCCTTCTACGCCCAGGCGTTCTCCGTTCCAGAGTTCCGCCTGCGGGTCACGGGGCTGTACAAACAACATTTCACTTATCCGCTTACCATTTATACTTTGTGGCTCCGAGAAAAGTACCAGCACCGCATTTGGCTCATTATACCCTGTCAGGTAGTAAAAATCGGGATCGGGATGGTAATAGTAATCTACATCGTTAGCGCGGTTGCGAACAGGAGAGGCAAAAAAAACAGCAACGGAGCGAGCCGGTAACTGCTTGCGCAGTTGCTCTCTCCGTTGCTGATGAAATGTTTTATCTAAAGTATCAGATGGCTTATCCGGGGTAGCACGTATCTGGGCTGAGGCAGCAGTTATACTTGCCCAAACCAGCAGCACGCACAGCCGGAAGGCTGCCATTAGTACAGGATATATCCTTGCTCTACTGCTTTCTTCAATACTGCTGTGATACCGTTCTTGTTGATGGTTCTCAAAGCAGATGTAGAAACTTTAAGAGTTACCCATGCATCCTCTTCCGGGATGTAGAAACGCTTCTTCTGAAGGTTTGGATAAAACTTACGCTTCGTTTTATTGTTAGCGTGAGATACGTTGTTACCTACGCGTGGTCTTTTTCCTGTAATGTCGCAAACTCGTGCCATCTTGTATTTTCTTCTAAATTATTTCAATAGGGGTGCAAATATCTGCAAAAAGATACAGAAATTCAAAAGCATAGGAAATATTTTTCCTCTAATTGTGTATTCCGGCCTGTGCAGGCGCATTTTCGACACAAATTTTATACTTGCTTCTGCTCTTCCGAAACGATCTTACCCTTCTTAAAGCCATAAGGACAATGCTTGCAGGCATTCTTGCAGCAGTATCCCCGCTTTTGCAGATATTTAGCCGTCAGCACCATCAGTCTGTGCTCGTTAAAGTAAAAATCCTCCCCCTCTGTTAGCTTCTGACTCACGTTATATCGGTTATTGGACTACAAATAACGCCATTTAACAAACAATTGCCAAAATCAGCATCGCTAAAACCGGGCAGGCTTCGTACATATTTACTTTCGTAAAGCGTTATACTTTAGAGCGCTACCTATTTATACTTTAACAGATTAAGCCTATGCCAACATACAGCACATTTGCAGAGGCAGTTTGCTCCATGCGCGATCGCGGGTTCACCCATACTTTCACTATTCAGAAGCAAGCGCTTTACTGCTCAGAGCTAAACAAAACCATTGAACCGGAAAAGCTGATACTGGTAGAGCAGCACCATGTAAAGGTGGATGGGCTTGAAAACGAAGAGCGTGATGTGTACGGTTTTAAAACTGACGAGAATGTTTTTGGCCTCATGACAAGCACCTACGCCACCTATGACCCTGAGGGCTTTAACAACATTTTCAGGCGTTGCAGAAAGCCCCGGAACAAGTAAAGCTAAACCAGGCTTTGGAGAACAGGTTTTAAAAGAGGTTCTATTTCACTATTTTTACAACAATAAATTAAAGCATCTGTACTTATACTATGCTGTTGCCACTTGCGCACAACAGCCGTATGAAACAGAAAACCCGATAAAGATAAACTATGAGTACGCAGACAATTACCTCGAGCCAGCAGGCCATCGATACAGAACACAAGTATGGCGCGCACAACTACCACCCCCTACCTGTAGTGCTTAGCCGCGGCGAAGGCGTGCACCTTTGGGATGTGGAGGGCAAGCATTACTTTGATTTTCTATCTGCCTACAGCGCCGTGAACCAGGGGCATTGCCATCCTAAAATTGTAAATGCCCTGATAGAGCAGGCACAGCAGCTAACGCTTACTTCACGCGCTTTTTATAACGATAAGCTGGGTGTTGCCGAAAAGTATATCTGCGAGCTTTTTAACTACGACAAGGCTCTTTACATGAACTCCGGTGCCGAGGCCGTGGAAACAGCCATTAAGCTTGCCCGCAAATGGGGCTACCTTAAAAAAGGCATCGCACCGCACAACGCCGAGATCATTGTAGTAGAGCATAACTTCCATGGACGTACTACCGGCATTATCTCTTTTTCTACAGACCCGGACTCTACGAAAGGCTTTGGCCCATATATGCCAGGCTACAAGGTTATACCTTATAATGACATCGACGCGCTGGAGCAGGCCCTGAAAGAGAACCCGAACGTTTGCGGGTTTATGGTAGAGCCAATCCAAGGTGAAGCAGGTGTTGTAGTGCCTGACGAAGGTTACCTGGCTAAAGCCCACGCGTTGTGCAAAGAATACAGTGTGCTGCTGATGGCCGATGAAATACAGACAGGTATTGGACGCACCGGTAAACTACTTGCCAGTTATTACGATGATGTAAAAGCCGACATACTTATACTTGGCAAAGCATTGTCTGGTGGTGTGCTGCCGGTTTCCTGCGTGCTGGCTAACGATGATATCATGCTTTGTATACAGCCAGGTGAGCACGGTTCCACGTTTGGAGGCAATCCACTGGCAGCGCAAGTAGCCGTTGCTGCCTTAGATGTTATTAAAGAAGAGAACCTGACAGAAAATGCAAATAAACTAGGCGAGGCATTTAGGGAGCGCATGCGCAACCTGATGGTTAAACGCCCTGAACTGGTAACACTTGTTCGTGGCCGGGGCTTGCTTAACGCCATTATTGTAGAACCAACTGCCGATGGCCGCACCGCTTGGGATGTGTGTGTTAAACTAATGGAAAAGGGTCTGCTTGCAAAACCAACGCACGGCGATATTATCCGCTTTGCCCCTCCGCTGGTAATGACAGAAGACCAACTGCACGAGTGCTGTGATATTATTGAGGATGTGATTCTGAATTTTTAAAGTATAAAATACTTATTTATCTAGAAAGGCGAGGCTGTAGTGGCTTCGCCTTTTTTGTTTGACCGCAGATTAAGGGGATTTGATTGATTAGATGGATTTCTTCTACACCTGATCCAACCACCCCTGTTCCTCTCCCGAAACAATTTCAGAATCTTCGGCTTGTTTAAGGCGGGGAATTTATACTACTACTTATTGTGTCATCACAATAGCATCTGCCTCTCCCTTTTGTCATCCTGCAAGGATCTTGGTAGAAAAAGAGGGCCCCTACCCCCGGAGGTTAAGCAGAGACTACAGCGCAAAACACACCCCTGCCCCTCCTCGGAGCATGGCCGTTTCATTCTCTTATTTCTCCTTTCGCTGGCGCGGGTTTGCAACCCGTGTCCTACCTATGGTGTCGGATTTGTAATCCGACTGGGCCAGAGGCTCACGCTATAGCCAGTCACGAGCGAGGACGCTCGCGCCATAAGTATTGAATTAACAGAATGAAACGGCCCTGCTCTCAAGAAGGGAATTCTTGCTTTTGCTAAAGTATAAGTTTCATAGCCTCGGACAGGTCGCGACCTGTCCCTACAAATACACAATTTATACTTTGCTTTAAGTTGAAAACAGCATCTGCCGAAGAGGTTCAGGCCCAGCCTTTGCGAGAGCAACCAACAATCAACAATTAAATCGTACCTTTGCGGCAACTTGATTTTGAATAATTTCTGTAACAGAATTTATACTTATGAACAGAAGACCAAGACGTAACCGCCAATCGGAGGTGATCAGGAACATGGTGCAGGAAACCTCCCTGAGCCTGAACGATTTTATCTATCCGCTTTTTATCATAGAAGGCCAAAACCAACGCATCGATGTGGCCTCTATGCCCGGAATCGCACGATTTTCCACTGATACACTTTTAGATGAAGTCCACAGCTGCGTAGAATTAGGCCTTAAAACATTTGCCCCTTTTCCGAGCATCCCTGAGTCGTTAAAAGATAAATATGCAACCGAAAGCCATAACCCGGACGGACTTTTCCCGAGAGCTATCCGCGAGATAAAAAAGAACTTTCCGGAGGTGGTGCTGATGACCGACGTTGCCATGGACCCTTACAGCTCTGACGGACATGATGGAATTGTGGAGAACGACGAGGTCATTAACGACGAGACGTTGGAAGTATTGGGTAAAATGGCACTGGTACAGGCCCAGGCCGGTGCTGATATTGTTGGCCCTTCTGATATGATGGACGGACGCGTGGGCCATATACGCAGGGTGCTGGACGAGAACGGCTTCACCAAAACAGGCATTATGGCTTATACGGCTAAGTATGCCAGTGCTTTTTACGGCCCTTTCCGCGATGCCCTGGACTCGGCTCCCAAAAAAGGTGATAAGAAAACCTACCAGATGAATCCGGCCAACAGCCGCGAGGCCCTGATTGAGGCAGAACTGGACACTGCTGAGGGCGCAGACTTCCTGATGGTAAAACCCGCTTTGGCTTACCTGGATGTAATTAAAATGCTCCGCGAAAACTCTCACCTGCCTATTGCAGCCTATAACGTAAGCGGCGAGTATGCCATGATAAAAGCCGCTGCCCAAAATGGTTGGTTGGATGCCGAAAAAGGTATGGTCGAAGTGTTGCTCAGTATTAAGCGAGCCGGCGCCGATATTATACTTTCATACTTTGCCAAGGAGTTTGCTCAGTACCTGAAAAAGTAATACTTACTTTTGTAAAATATAAAAGCATAGACGCCCTGGTAAACACTGGGGCGTTTTTATTTTTATCTCTCCCGCATCATTTCCCTAACACACTACATTTCTCTAAAACAAGAATTCTGATCTCAAAAGTAAGAAACACGGAACTGCTTTGCCTTTATTAGCATTTTGTTATAAATTGAGAGATTATTACATCTACCCAATCACATTTTTATGAGAAGATTAAGCCTATGGCTTGTTGTTGCAGCAATGGCAACAGCCACAACGGCGTTTGCACAGCGTGGCGTAGCACCTGCTGCCAGAGCCAATGTAAAGGAGTTGGACCGCATAGCCGTGGCAGCAGAAAAAGATTATAAGGCCAGTCGTAGTAAAGCGTTGCAACTTGCCAAAAAGAATGGCTGGGTAGTTGAGAAGACTTATGCTGATGGTACTTTTATATCATTACAGGGGCTTGATGCCAAAGGCATGCCCATTTATTACATTACTTACAATAACACCAGGGCTGCTGCCTCTGTAGGCACATCCGAACTGTGGGCCGGTGGCTCGCTTGGCCTTAGCCTGAGTGGCGCAGGCACTGCCGTTGCCGAAAAGCTGGGTGTTTGGGATGGCGGCCGTGTAAAAGAGTCTCACCAGGAATTGACAGGGCGTGTTGTTCAAAAAGACAATCCATCCTCTTCAAGTGAGCACGCTACCCACGTGGCTGGCACTATGATGGCCAAAGGAGTAAATCCATTGGCAAAGGGAATGTCGTTTGGGCTCCAAAAGCTGATGGCTTACGATTTTAACAATGATGCTTCGGAGATGGCTGCAGCAGCCAGTGATCTGCTTGTGTCGAACCACTCGTATGGCTCCATTTCAGGATGGCGCTATAATTCCGATCGAAAAGGAACCACAGAAGACCCTTACTGGGAATGGTGGGGCGATACAGACATCAGCTCTACAGAAGATTATAAATTTGGCTACTACAACGAATCAGCATCCCGCTGGGACCAGATTGCCTATAACGCGCCTTACTACCTGATCGTAAAATCTGCGGGCAATAACCGCGTGGAAAATGGCCCTGCCGTTGGCCAGCCATACTACCAGCGCGACAATGCCGGAAAATTCACTAAAATAGCAAGCCGCCCTGCAAACATAAACAGCAACAATGGCTTTGATATTATCTCAACATACGGCACTGCCAAGAACATCCTTACAGTAGGTGCAGTAAATCCGATTTCGGAGGGATACAGAGATACCTCTGATGTGGTTATATCGTCTTTCAGCAGCTTTGGCCCAACCGATGACGGCCGTATCAAGCCTGACCTGGTAGGAAACGGGGTATCTGTAATGTCTACCTCCGACAAGAGTAACACAGCTTACACGACACTTAGCGGCACATCTATGGCTGCACCCAATGTATCTGGCAGCTTACTCCTGCTACAAGAGCATTACGCTAACTTAAATAACGGCAAGGTAATGCGCGCCGCTACTTTAAAAGGCCTGGCTATACATACTACCGACGAAGCCGGCAAAACTCCTGGCCCGGACTATAAATTTGGCTGGGGACTTTTAAATGCCAAACGTGCCGCCTCAGTAATATCAAACACTAACAACACAAACATTATCCAGGAAAACACGCTGGCACAAGGCCAAACCTATACGTACCAGGTTACTGCCTCTGGTTCCGGTCCATTGGTTGTTACCATCTCCTGGACCGACCCGGAGGCCACCGCTATCGCAGTTGGCTCAAGTGCATTAAACAACCGCACTGCACGCCTGATAAACGACCTGGATGTGCGTGTAAGCAAAGGCACTACGGTTTACCAGCCCTGGGTGCTTGATCCGCTGAACCCGGCAAGCGCTGCCACTACCGGTGATAACAAACTAGACAACGTAGAG
Source organism: Pontibacter aydingkolensis (assembly GCF_019443125.1). Taxonomy (GTDB): domain Bacteria; phylum Bacteroidota; class Bacteroidia; order Cytophagales; family Hymenobacteraceae; genus Pontibacter; species Pontibacter aydingkolensis. The sequence continues at coordinate 187,459 of NZ_JAHYXK010000002.1, forward strand.
CAGGTAAATATAATGAATGCCGTACCCGGCGAAACGTATACCATTACAGTAAAACACAAAGGCAATTTGCTTAAAGGACCACAGGCATACTCTATGATCGTGAGCGGCGTGGGCGGCACAGCTGTTTGCGAAAGCAAGGCTACTTCAGACCAGGGAACACAGATCACGACTGTAAAGCTGGGCAATACATTCTATAACTTTGTAGGGGGCTGCAGAACTTACATGGACCTGACAGACAGAATATTTGTGTTTGAGCCGGGACAGGAGCAGGAACTACGCCTCGAAATAGGCACCTGTACTACCGATGCCGCCAAAGTAGCCAAAGTATACATAGACTGGAACGGCAATGGTAGCTTTACCGATACCGGCGAGGAAGTAGCTGCTTCAGCAGTTTTAAGTGGAAATACAACTTTTACGGCTGCTATCACGGCTCCGACCACTGTACAGGCAGGTACTTCGGTACGTATGCGGGTGGTGGTGCAGGAAACAAGCAATATTGCAGAAGTAACACCGTGTGGCACCTACAATAGAGGCGAAACACAGGATTACCTGGTTCAGTTTGAGCTGCCTAAAACAGATGTGGGAATATCGGCAATATTACCTGCAGGCGCTTCGCTGTGTGCAAACCCGGCACAGAAAATCGTGGTAAACATCAAAAACTTTGGCACAACTCCGCAAGGCAATATTCCGGTTACAGTTCGCATACTAAAGGGCAACGTTGAGATCAAGCAAATTCCTTATACTTATACGGGTACACTGCAGCCTTACGGCCAGGCCGAAGTATTGCTAAACGAAACATTCGCCACAGAGGCAGGCGCTACATATGAGCTTATAGCTACATCCGGCTTGCAAGGCGACCCGGTAGAAAACAACAACCGCATGGTGCGCGCCTTTACCGTAGGAACACCTGCCGGCACCCCATCAGATGCATCTGCCTTCCGCTGCGGCACCGACCCGAACTACGCGCTTTCGGCTACAGGCAACGGTGCCATCTTCTGGTATAACTCAGCTACAGGTACTACTCCTATCGCAGCCGGAAACCAGATTTTAGTACCAGCCAGCCAGATAAATGGTAAACTTTATGCAGCATTCAATGATTTTGCCGGAACAATAGGGCCTGCTAATAAAAAGTTTGCCACCGGTGGCGGTTACAACACCTTTACTCCGGATGTTATCATCAACACCAAAGCGCCTGTACTTTTAGAAAGCGCCAGGCTATACATTGGCCACAGTGGCAAAATAACCTTTACTGCATTTAACGAAGAGGGAGCTCCTGTATCGGCCAAAACATTGTATGTTACGGCTACACGCACTACTCCTGCACCAGGTGTGCAACCCGACGATCCTAACGACCAGGGGGCAGTATATTACTTAGGCTTGGAATTGCCAGAAGCTGGAACTTATAGAATTGCCATTTCATATGAACAAGGCGCTACCATCTTCAGGAATAATGCCGGAGTGACAGGTTATCCATTCCAGGTGGGTAATGTAGTAGCTATAACAGGTAACACAGCTACTACTACCTCAGAAGCTTTTTACTATTACTTCTATGACATGAAGGTGCGCGCACTTGGCTGTGCCGGACCACGTATAGAAGCCACGATAAAAGGTGGGGTTCCACTGGAAAGACCAGTTATCTCACGAGATGGCCAGACATTGGTTTCCAGTGCGGCAGCGGGCAACCAGTGGTACAAAGACGACAAACCAGTAGAGGCTGCAACAGGCAAAGTTTTTGCCCCAACCGAAAGCGGAAACTATAGTGTTAAAGTATTTAAAGATGGCTGTATCTCTGAGATGTCCATGGCTTACAACTTCTCGTTTAAACCGGGTATCCGCGAACTGGGGACCGAACTAATAGTATCGCCAAATCCTACTACAGGGCGCTTCAGGTTTGAGCTGGAAACAAGCCAGACCGAGGACATTACATTTGAGGTAGTGGACATAATGGGCAACTTTATACTTTCCGGCGAGGTTAAGAACTATTACGGCCAGTACGAAGGCTTTATAAACTTAAGCGACAGAGCTTCCGGCCTGTATATCTTCAGGTTGCGCCACGGGAACAAGTCTTACTCCGAGAAAATACTGGTGCAGCATTAAGCCTGGCTAAAGCAAGTATAACAACAAATATAAACCAAAGCCCCGGCATGCGTGCCGGGGCTTTGGTTTATACTTGCAATTCAGGATCTATTCTTTAATTTGGCTTTATGAAGCAAATCCTACTATCACTTTGCCTGCTGTTTATACTTGCCTGCGCCAGACAGCCGTACCAGCTAAGCAGCTCACAGCAATCGTTCTACAAAAGTATGGCCAGCCATTGCGGCAAGTCTTATGCAGGCAAGGTAATCTTTCCTGCAGATGGCAAAGACCCTTTTGCCGGCAAGCCGTTAACCATGCATGTTGCCAGCTGCTCCGATACCACTATCCGTATCCCTTTTCATGTGGGAGAGGACAAGTCCAGGACGTGGGTACTGCGTAAAACAGAAGAAGGCCTGCAACTTAAGCATGATCATCGCCACGAAGATGGTACTCCGGACGAGATAACCATGTATGGCGGCATAGCACTTGCCTCTGATGATAAAATGGAGCAGCGCTTCCCGGCAGATGCCCATACAGCGCAACTTATACCTGCCGCCGCCACTAATGAATGGACACTTGCCCTGAGCCCCGACGGAAAAACTTTCAGCTACATTCTAAAGCGCGATAACCAACTCCGTTTCCGGGCAGATTTTGATCTGACCAAACCACTCTAAGTATAACCTATACTTTAAAATATAAAGTACCACACGAGTACCAATAAACAGCAAAGCCGAGGCAAGTTTTGCTCCGGCTTTGCTGTTTTATACTTTCAGCCTCTTATGACTTTCTGAGCTTGTTCCTTATTGTGAGGTAATCAATAAAGTAAAGTATCTTAACCGAGAGCGAGTTAGTCTGCGGGGTAGACATCGTACGGGAGAAGTTATCAAAGTACCTGGTCTCTATTTGCTGCCCGCTTTCGAGGATGGCGTTTTTCCAGACAATGCTTATTTCGCTGCCCGGGGCAAACCACCACGAATACACCATGTCCACATTAAAAGCATTATAGTTGATGTTGTGGTTCCTACCGGCAAATCTATCGTTGTATCCTTGTGGGTATACATCCGGCTCAAGCTGCCCTTCTGGTGTCAGGTTATAGAAGCGTTTATACTCTGCACTCGACCAGTAATGCCGCACCCTAAGCGTAACCGACATCTTATTGTTAAAGATGTAGCTCCCCGACAACGTGTTTGATGTAGTAAGCACCTCACGCAGCCCGAAAATAACTTTACGCTCCTTATCGTCATCGTTCGCAAGGTCCGGGTCGAAGCTATTGGCATACCCTATATCATCATATTTTAAGTTGCGGCTAAAATTATAGTTGAACGACAGTTGGTTGTTTACCCGGTAGCGCGGAGAAATTGAGTAGTTAATGTTATGTCTTTTGTTTTCGTCAAAAGCCCGGTAACTCGTGTTCACATCTAAAGCAAATTTTTTGCGATAGTCCGTGGATACCCACGTGCCTATACTATTATTAACCGGAAACTCATAGAAATGGCCTGCTACACGCGGTTCAAAAAAATCATTTGTCTTTACCGGCTCCAGGTTAGCCCAAATACCGGCATTCCAGAAATTCTTAAACTGCCCTTGCAGGTTAGTATAAATTACAAAATTCTGGAAAGTGCTCGGCTCATACCTGCGCTCATAAACAGCACCGATATTACTGTACATGTTCAGGAGCTTCCAGAAAGGCTTATAGATGTTATACTGTAAATGTAGGTTCTCCTCAATACTGTTCGGAGTAAACAAGATGCCCAGGTCATTGGGGTTATAGGTATCGGACTCTACTGTATGGCTGTAATTGTATGTGAAGTTTCCGCTTACTTTTCCTACTCTGAGATTGTACATATAGCCCAGATCGGTATTGTCTGAGAAGTAGCGCTGGCTCAGGGCTGCCTTACCGTTTATGGCATATTTGTTCGCTTTGTTTGCAAACCTGAACACAAGGCCGGTCAGGTTGGCGTCGTAGGTGCTACCCTGCCGCATTACATTCGTGTTTACCAGTGTAACAAAAGAGTTGTTTTTAAGAGACTGGTCCAGCACCGTAATGTTGTAATTTGTAAGCGGCTGCGTTTCTACCTCCAGCCTGTTACCCTCCTCGTTTTCGAGAGTAGCGTATTGCCGGCCCACTACTGCATTAAAAACGCCAACTCCCAGCCCAGACTCCGTACGGCCTGAGATCTTTGTGCCGTTGATCATTTTAGTTTCGCTGGGATTTTCGATCACTCTGTAACCGGCATACTTCACCTTAGTATCTATAAAAGAATTTACCGGCCTGCCCCCGATACGGCGTGAATAGAAAAACCCTCCTTTATTGAACAGCTCTGTACCCTCCATAAAAAACGGACGGTTCTCATTAAACTGAATCTCAAACGGGGAAAGGTTAAGCACCTGGTTATCCGACTGCACCTGGCTAAAGTCCGGGATCAGGGTCATGTCCAGCGTAAAGGCGTCGTTGATGCCATACTTCAGATCCAGACCGCCACTAACATTAAAATCCTGTTTATAACCTATTTCTTCAGAATCGTTCTTTGTGTAAGGATAACTATTTGTAAATGCCGAAATGTATGGAGAGAGGGATAAACGCAGGGGAGCCTCCACATTTTTGATTCCGGTAAGTTTACCCCATTGGTTCACAAAACCATTTTTGGCAGGATCCACGTAGTTCCAGAAAAAGCCTTTACGTGTAGATTGCCTGTTACGCATAAAGTTAAGCCCCCATAGTTGTTCCGGCTTACTGCTAAAACGTATAGCCGAATAAGGTATCTTAAACTCTGCTACCCAATTAGTACCATCTAATTTTACATTACTCTCCCACACTGCATTCCAACTAAAATCTTCGCCGTTGGAAGAGTAACGGGCATCCAACTGCACACCGGCAGGTGTAACAAAGAACCCGAAACCGTTTATCTGATCATGGTATGTATCCAGAAAGATGCCAAACCAATCAGAGTTGCCTAAGTTATCGCGGCGGCCCAGTTCTTTAAAGATACTGTCCTGCGACACATCGTGCATGATGGCACCTACATAAATAGCTTCGTCATCGTAAAGTATACGCACTTCTGTTTTATGCCGCTCCATGGGGCCTGGAGTAGGCCTGTTCTGAATAAAATCAGTGGCTATTTCGGCGCTTTGCCAAATGGCCTCGTCAAGCGTGCCGTCTATTTTTGGCGGCTCTGTTATTCGCAGGGTATTAAGCTGCTTTTGAGGATAGTTATATTCTTTTTTTTGCTCCTGCGCAGTGGCTGTAAAAGAGATGCAGGAGGCAAAACAAAGGAAAAGAACAAATAGCTGCTGCGTTATACGCATCAGGAGTAATGGTTTTTTCATAGTTAGGCAAATACCAGGCGTACAGTATGTGAAACAAAGTATAGTAATAGATAATCCCCGGGCAGCAATGGTTGCTTCAACCTGAAAATTTTTTATTATCCTTTATTTTCAGGCTGCAAAGTATACTTTTAAAACATCATAAAACTTTATACTAGACGTATAGCCCATAACATCAGATATAATGCCTTTAAAACCGGTTAGGGCAACTTCGGGAAGACTGGCTCAGAGATGTTGACGTACTGTGGTTGGGCTGTTGCAGATAAGTATAAAGTATAAAAAAGGCGCTACCCTTATAAGAGCAGCGCCTTTTGTCTTTGTTAAAGTATAAACTAAAGGTCTTCTTCGCGCACCAGCATCAGCACTGCCGACTGTGGCACGATAAAGTATTTCTCGCTGAGATAGTTGATCTCGATGGCATCGCGTTGCAGATAAATAGCCAGGTCGCCTTCCCTGGCCTGAAGCGGAATGTATCGCACTTCCTCTTCTTCCTGCCCAAAGGCCTCCTCATCAAAACCAAAATCGGCAGACACAGGGTATCCCGGGCCTACTTTCATGATGTACCCTTCCTGCACCTTCTCTTTTTCCTGCACACCCGGCGGCAAGTATAAACCGCTTTTGGTTTGCTCTTTAGAAGACTTTGGCTTTATCAGCACCCTGTCTCCTACTATAATGATCTTCTCCAGTTTATTCTTTTCAGAAATCCTCATGGGCAATGTATGCATATTAAAGGGGATCTGCTGTTACTTTAAATCGCATGTTGGCTTTAATTGTCACGTCTTTGGTTACAGCCTTTGCCAGTGTGGCACGGGTACCAATTGTATACGTGTCGCCTTTAATGTACTCATCCAGCTTTGCGTTGGTAGAGGTCAGTTCTATTTTGCTCACGTTCTGCGGCACCTGTTCCAGGTAGGCAATTTTAATCTCTGGCTTGCCTTCTGCAGAGATATAGATCTCTATTTTTTTCAGGAAGTTAAAGTTCTCCGTCTGTGGGTCTGTAATAACCAGTTCAAGTTTATTCAGGGTAACATCCTTTACCAACTCGGCCTGGGTTTTATTGTTTTTGAAATTTTCGCTGGAGTTAGTTGTAACCGGAATAGGAGAGATTGGCGCTACAGTGCCAACCGGAAAGTATGATTTTATTACAATTTCCTCATCGTGGTTGATGTAAAATGTAAGCAGGTCGTCTATTTTTTCGCAGGCCACTGATGCAAAAGCCACAAGTGCTATAAAGGCAAAAAATAATCGTTTCATAAACTAATAAGGATGATAAAAACTACATAAAATATAAATACGGCAGGAAAAGCAAGTACAAACTGCTTAGCCTGCCGCAAATTTACAAAATCCTGATTGGATTAATCAAACATATCTCCTTTTCGGATGGTACCACTGCCGTGCTCGTTCCAGCTCATCGGGTAATTCTGGTCCATGTACTGCACCGCATCCTCTGTTAAGTATAACGGCTTGAAGGTATCAATCATTACAGCGTACTCGTGCGTTTCCTTTTTACCTATACTTGCTTCTACTGTGCCCGGGTGCGGGCCATGCGGTATGCCACCAGGGTGCACTGTAAACGAAGCCCTGTCTACACCTTTGCGGCTCATAAAATCGCCTTCTACATAGTATAGCACCTCATCGGAGTCTACGTTGGAGTGATTATACGGCGCAGGTATAGAATCGGGGTGGTAATCGAACAGGCGCGGCACAAAAGAGCAGATAACAAAGTTATGCGCTTCAAAGGTCTGGTGTACCGGAGGTGGCTGGTGTATGCGGCCTGTTATTGGCTCAAAATCCTTAATGTTAAAGGCATAAGGGTAAAAGTAACCGTCCCAACCCACAGCATCAAAGGGACTGAAATCGTAATAAAACTGGTGTAGCTCCCCTTCTTTTTTAACCTGTACCAGGCGTTCACCTTTTTCGGTCTCGGTGATCAGCTCAACCGGAGGGCGCATGTCGCGCTCACAGAATGGCGAGTGCTCCAGCAACTGCCCAAAGTGGTTTCGGTAGCGGCGCGGCGTCTCTATCGGGCTAAACGATTCTATAACCAGCAGCCTTACCTGTCCCTCATCAAACCTGAACTTATGGATAACCGTGCGCGGAATAACGAGGTAATCGCCGGGGCCAAACGGAATGCGGCCCATCTGAGTAAGCAGATCACCAGTACCATCGTGCACAAACACCACCTCATCGGCCTGGCCGTTTTTATAGTAGTAGTCCATTTCGCGCTCCGACGGGTTGCAAATGCTGATAGCCACATCGCTGTTAAAGAGCATGGTTTTGCGGGCATCCAGGTAATCGGAGCCGGTGGTTTCTACATGCAACATGCGCAGGTGATGTGGCTGCAGCTTTATACCTTCTGCTTTTTTAGGTGCGAAGGGTTTAGGCTCGCCAATGCGGCTCATCTGGGTAGGTGGGTTAATGTGGTATAGCAGCGACGAAACACCGCTAAAGCCTAACGTTCCTACCAGCTGCTCCGCATAAAGAGAGCCATCCGGCTGTCGGAACTGTGTATGTCTTTTATGCGGGATCTCTCCCAGCTTATAATAATATGCCATACTTTGGATGCTATATTAGTTCAGGTTCTGTAAAAGTGCCTTGCTTGGGGCAATTTACAAAAGTATACTTATACTTGATGACTTATGAGCCTCCCTTTGCCAGGCGCTGTGCCCGGCTGAAGTGCTTCAATGCCTCCTGAAACTCTTCGTCCTGCTCGTGCAGCACCGGGAAGAAGCCCTTGTTTCCGTACAGGCTACGCCCAATAAATGCTTTCAGATTGTTACGGATAAGTTCTTTAGATCGGCCATACTCTGCTCCGTTATACTTTACACCTGCTTTGTTAGCCATCTGCACTACATCCTGCAACATCTTATCAGTAACCACAAAGTCTTTGTTAAATTTTTCGAAGGTCATCTTCTCCAGTGTTTTGCGGTTGTCGCGGTAGTAGTTCAAGGTATACTCCCTGATAATATTGTTGTTATACAGCTGGCTCAGGTACTGTGTCATAGCCATAGTATCGCGGGGTACAAACACATCGGGCATAATACCACCACCACCGTAAACTGCGCGTCCTTTAGCAGTTTTATACTTCAGCGAATCTACAAACAAGCTGCTGTCCGGATGGAAGTACTCGCCGTTTTCGAAGCGGTTAAGCATATCCTGCTGATACTCTTCAGGTTTACCACTGTAAGGCTTCTGAATGGAGCGGCCACTTGGCGTGTAGTAGCGCGAAATGGTAAGGCGAAGCTCTGAGCCATCGTTCAGCGGGATCGGCATTTGCACCAGGCCTTTGCCAAACGAACGTCGTCCTACAATCAGGCCGCGGTCATTATCCTGCAGGGCACCGGCCACAATCTCAGAGGCAGAGGCGCTGCCTTCGTCCAGAAGCACGATTACTGGACCGCTTTCAAAATCGCCTTTGGTACGGGCAAACGTTTTGGAATCATACTTTTCGCCTTTACCATCGGTGTAAACGATCATTTTCTCGCCTGCAATAAACTCATCGGCCATGCGTATGGCGTGGTCCATGTAGCCGCCGGGGTTGCCACGCAGGTCAAGTATAAGTTGTTCCATTCCTTTTTGGCGGAGCTCGGTAAGAGCCTTCTTAAACTCCTCGTAAGTAGTAGACGAGAAGCGGCTAACTTTAATGTAGCCCACCTTGTTATCCACCATGTAATTTACATCTACAGAGTAAGTAGGTATTTTATTTCGGTTGATGGTAAAGCTGAGCAGTTTTTTAGAGCCTTTACGCTGTATAGCCAGGTTTACCTTAGAGCCTTTCGGACCGCGCAGACGTTTGAACACACCCTCGTTGTTAATATTTATGCCTGCTACTGTCTCCCCATCTACTTTAATGATCTTATCGCCGGCCAGTATACCTGCCGCTTCGGATGGCCCTCCACTGAGCGGGGTAATTACATAAATGGTGTCTTTAAAGATGTTGAACTCAACGCCTATGCCTTCAAAGTCGCCCTCTAAATAAGAGCGGGCCATGGCCATCTGGTCAGCGGGGATATACGAAGTATGCGGGTCAAGCTTTTCAAGCATTTTAGCAATTGCGTAGTCAGATAGTTCTTCAATGTCTACTGTATCCACATAGTCTCGGTCTATGTAACTAAGTATATCCCTGAACTTAAGGTAACTTTTGGCTGTGCCCTGCGGGTTATTTGTTGACGGCGAAAAAGTAGTGGCGCCAATCAGCACGCCCACCACCAGTGCCAGCGCAATAAACAATGGCAGCCTAACCTGAAATAGCGAGTTCCTGATTTTACCTCTCTCCTCTCCGTTTTCCATTTTTTCCATAGTATAATTTAATAGGTGTGGCCTTGCTAGCACATCAGCAAGTGCTACAATTTAATAATTTCTTGTGTGGGCGTAATCATCTATACAAGTAGAAAATTGCGAAGGTTTCGATTTTCCTTCCTCCCAACCACCATTCCTATACTTTATAACAAAAGCTTATTTAAAATAATTTTAAATAAGGCTTGCCTAATATTGATTCGGTCCTTAGCTTTGCAACACTATTTAAAATAAGTCTAAATAAAAAGAATATAAACCATGATGCTTTCTGCACTAAAACACAAAGCGTATGCCATTGTTGGATTGGCCACCTGCATAGCTATTTCTTCATGCTCTGATGACAAAGAGGAAACTCCATCTTACAACGTTCCTGAAACCTATAGCTTCGCTAATGTAGACTATTCAGGCCAGGAACAGCGTATTGCGATGCTGGGTGAAATAGACACTTATTTAAAGAGAGGTAATAACGGAGAGGCGCTGGACGCGCAGAAGTTAAAGAACATGTATGCTAACTCAAACGCACCGTACTCTGATGCAAACCTGAATGCGGCAACATCCAAGCAACTTAAAAACAAGACTATCTCGGTTGCGGTAGCAGAATTTGAAAGCATGTTTGATAAGGTAGCAGCTGCAAGCCAGTCGGCGGGCGCACTTGCCAGTAACGGTAGAGCAGGTATACTTATCTCTACCACTGACCCTTCTAAAAAATACCTGGTAGATGCGAATGGCGTAGAGTACGGACAAGTGATCTCGAAAGGATTGATGGGTGCAGTATTCTATAACCAAGTTGTAGAAGGATACCTGACGGCAGCAAAAATAGGCCCGACAGTAGACAATACTACGGTAACGCCAAATGTTGGCACCGCCATGGAACACCATTGGGATGAGGGCTTCGGATATTTCGGTGCACCAAAAGACTTCCCAACCAACACTACCGGCTTAAAATACTGGGCTAACTACAGTAATAAGGTAAATGCAGCAATCGGAAGCAACAAAACTATCATGGATGCTTTCATTAAAGGCCGTGCCGCCATCTCTGCTAAAGACATGGCCGGGAAAGATGCTGCAGCCGCTATAGTTAGAAACGAGTGGGAGCGTTTGGTGGCAGCCTCTGCCATACTTGAACTTAACGCAGCTAAAAAGAACCTGACAGACCGGTCGCTTAAGAGCCACTACCTTTCTGAGGCACTAGGTTTTGTTATGGGCCTGAAGTATAAAGGTGACCGCAAATTATCTGACGCAAAGTATAACGAGGTAATGGCAAAGATCGGTACCAACTTTTACAATACAACCGGTACGGATATCGCCGCTGCTGTGGATATTATTAGCGCTGCCTATAACCTGGACAATGTAAAAGCCCAGCTATAGTAAAAGAGAACGTTTTTAATTTTTAGAGAAGCAGCAGTTTCGACATCGCCATGTGTCCTTACTGCTGCCTTTCGCATAATAAGAAGTACAAGATGAAAGCTTTTAGAAACTATACTTTTGCCATACTTGCAGGCTTTGCCTTGCTAACAGCCTGCGGCTCAGACGGCGACTCAGGACCCAAAACAGACTATGACCGCCAGGCAATGTTGGCTAACTATGCCGATAACCTGATTGTGCCGGGTTATGAAGCGTTTAAAATAGAGTCAACCGAGTTGAGCACAGCCATTGCCTCTTTTACAGCCAACCCAACAGAGGCAACATTGGCTAATGCCAGAAAAGAGTACCTGGATGCCTATAAAGTATGGCAGGGTGTTAGTGTCTACGGATTTGGCCCTGCAGATGAGCAGATGCTGCGCACTAACCTGAACTCCTACCCAACCAGCGCCAGCAAGATTGAAAGCAATATTTCTGCTGTGTCTTATGACTTGCAGGCAGCTGCAAACTTAGATGCCAAAGGGTTCCCGGCCATGGACTACCTGCTTTACGGTAAACCAACAGATGGAGAACTTATAGTGCTTTATACTTCTGGTACCAACGCTGCTAAAAGGAAGAAGTACCTGCAAGATGTGGCAAACCTGGTAAAACAGCGCGCCGAAGCTACTTATAGCGGCTGGACCACCGGCAACTATGCCAAAACATTTAAAGAATCGGCTGGCACGGCTGTAGGCAGCGCTGTGGGCAACCTAGTTAACGAATTTAACTTTGAGATAGACCTGACCAAACGCGGCAAAGTAGGTATTCCGTCAGGACGCTTATCAGCTAACATAGCAAGGCCCGAGACAGTGGAGGCTTACTATAGCAAGAACTCACTGGAACTACTGAAGCGTGCACTAATAGCTGAGAAAGCCTCCTTTATGGGTGTAGGCCTTTCCGGCACCAACGGTCCTGGTTTAGATGATTACCTGGACCATGTAAACGCCAGGTATAACAACAACTTGCTTTCTGATGCCATTGAGGCACAGTTCGATGCTGCCATTGCAGCCATAAACGGTGTTACTGTTCCATTGTCACAGGCTGTTACCTCTAACCCGCAGGCAGTAAGCAAGCTGTATGAAGAGTTGCAGAAGCTGATCGTGCTAACCAAAACAGATATGCCTTCTGCCCTTGGCGTAGCCATCACATACAACGACAACGACGGCGATTAAAAGTATAAACCTGTGGCAGCACCTAGGCTAACATCTTACCTTACCGCACCTGTTTCTGCAGCACCGTTGGCTATGTTCCGCATTATTTTTGGCGGAATGATGCTGGCTAGTATCCTGCGTTTTATGCTGAAGGGGTGGGTAACGGATTTGTATGTGCTGCCCAAAGTATACTTCCCATACTATGGTTTTGAGTGGGTAAAGCCCTTAGGTGAGGCAGGTATGTATGCCTTGTTTGGCCTGATGGCTTTATCGGCTCTGGGCATTATGCTGGGGCTGTTTTACCGCTGGTCATCAGTGCTGTTCTTCCTGAGCTTTACTTATGTGGAGCTGATAGACAAGACCAACTATCTTAACCACTACTATTTTGTAAGTGTCGTAGCTTTTCTGATGATACTGGTGCCGGCGCACCGCCACTTTTCGCTGGATGTGCTGCGGAAGCCAGCTAGTTGGGTAAGCCATGTACCGCGCTGGGCTGTGCTTATTTTTCAATTGCAGTTGGGCTTGGTATACTTTTACGCCGGTGTGGCCAAGCTAAACCCCGACTGGTTATTGGAGGCCATGCCACTGCGCTACTGGTTGCCGGCACATACACACCTGCCTGTTATAGGGCAGCTGCTCGATAAAGTATGGGTGGCCTATCTGTTCTGCTGGTTCGGTGCTTTTTACGATCTTACCATCCCTTTATTCCTGAGCTGGCGCAAGAGCCGATTATTAGCTTATGCCACGGTGGTGGTGTTTCATGTGCTAACGGCGGTGCTGTTCCAGATCGGTATGTTCCCCTATATTATGATGGTGAGCACGTTGATCTTCTTCTCTGCCGCTTTCCATGAAGGTATACTTAACTGGCTGCGCAGCTTTGGCCGTGTGCACCTACCGTACAAGCCTGCCATTGCAAAAGTATCTTTGCAGCCTGTACTCCTAAACCTGCTGGCGCTGCATTTTATACTTCAGGTGCTGGTACCGTGGCGTTTTATGCTGTACCCCGACAAACTTTTCTGGACAGAGCAGGGCTATCGTTTCTCGTGGCGCGTGATGCTGATGGAAAAAACAGGCACTGCCTTCTTGTATGTAAAGGATCCTGAAACCGGTGGCGAGACAGAGATCAATAACCGTGATTACCTTACCGTGGCGCAGGAAAAACAAGTCTCTACACAGCCAGACATGCTCCTGCAGTTCGCACACATCATCCGTGAAGACTTTAAAAGCAAAGGTATTCCAGAGCCAGAGGTGCGCGCTGAAGTTTATGTGAGCATGAATGGCCGCGGCAGTAGGCTTTTGATCGATCCAAGTGCTAACTTAGCGGCCGAAAAAGAAAGCTTCCGGCCTAAACCCTGGATTTTACCTTTTGCAGAACAACACCTACAGCAGGAAGCTGTAGGACAGAAATAAAACAGATGTATCGCTGTACATTAACACTCATACTTTTACTGTGTAGCCTGCAATTGGCGCTGGCACAGACTTTCTCCATCTCTGGCAAAATAACAAATGCTGCCTCCGGACAGTCGGTGCCCCAGGCCGAGCTACTGCTCGTTAACACGGGCAATTTACACCTGGCTGATGCAAAGGGTAATTACCAGATCAGCAACCTTACACCGGGTACTTATACTTTAACAGCCTACAGTGTAGGGCTGGGCGCTTCTACTTTGCCTGTTACCATCAGCAACAGCAACGTTATACTTAACCTAGAGCTGAAGCCGCTAGAGGGACAACTAAAGGAAGTTAATGTAAAAGGCGAAGTGGAGAAGACCTTTGGCATTACCCGCCTTAACTCTGTAGAGGGCGCTGCCATTTACGAGGCAAAAAAGAGTGAGGTAGTCGTGCTGAACGACATTACCGCCAACCTTGCCACCAACAATAGTCGCCAGGTTTTTGGCCGCGTGGCTGGCCTTAACATTTGGGAAAGCGACGGCGCCGGCCTGCAGTTGGGTATTGGTGGCCGCGGCCTGAGCCCTAACCGCACCTCCAACTTCAATACACGCCAGAACGGGTACGACATATCGGCAGATGCATTGGGTTACCCCGAAAGTTACTACACCCCTCCTACCGAAGCCCTTGACAGAATTGAAGTAGTGCGCGGTGCTGCTTCGCTGCAGTACGGAACACAGTTTGGCGGTATGATCAACTTCGTGATGAAGGAAGGCCCGGAAGACAAACCATTTGAACTGACCACGCGCCAGACAGCAGGCTCGTGGGGCTTGTTTAACTCCTTTAACAGCATTGGCGGCACAAAAGGCAAAGTACATTATTATGGTTTTTACCAATATAAGCGCGGCGATGGCTGGCGGGAAAATTCCGGTTTTGATGCCCACACTGCCTTTGCCTCTGTACACTATAAGCCAACCGACAAGCTGGAGATAGGCGCTAATTATACGTACATGAACTACCTGGCACAACAGCCGGGAGGCTTATCAGATGCTGCCTTTGCGGCAGATCCGCGCCAATCGGTGCGCGACAGGAACTGGTTTGAAGTTAACTGGAACCTGATGGCCCTGACACTGGATTACCGCCTGGGCGAACGCACCAAGGTAAATATCCGCAATTTCGGGCTGATAGCAGAACGTAGCGCTTTGGGTTACCTCGAAAAGATCAACCGGGTAGACCCGAACACAGAGCGCCTCCTGCTGCAGGACCAGTTCCGCAACTTTGGCAATGAGACCCGCCTGATTCACCGCTACGATTTCCTGAATGCTTTTTCTACTGTGCTGGTAGGCGCGCGGTACTACCACGGCTTCACAGACCAGCAGCAGGGGTTCGGATCCGCAGCCTCGGATGCTGATTTCAGGTATTACCCCGACAACGGCAACCCTAACATCTCCGACTACGATTACCCTAGCCGCAACTTATCGTTGTTCGCAGAGAACATCTTTAACATCACACCAAAACTAAGTATAACGCCGGGCATCCGTTACGAGTGGATAAACACCAGGGCTGATGGCCGGTACGATGTAGTGAACAAAGACCTGGCGGGCAATATAATTTACGAGGAACGTGTGCAGGAAAGCCGCGCCAACACCCGCGACCTGGCACTGTTCGGATTAGGCGTCAGCTATAAGCACAGCGATAACTTTGAGGTATATGGTAACTTCTCACAGAACTATCGGGCCATCAATTTTAACGACATGCGTGTGGTAAACGCCAACATTCGCATAGACCCCAAACTGCAGGACGAGAAAGGCTACAGCGCAGATGTTGGCCTGCGTGGCGGTATTGCCGAGATCGTGAATTTTGACATCAGCCTGTTTCACCTGGTTTACGACAACCGTATTGGCCTGCAGCCAGCTAAAGACACTGTATTTTACATGAATTACCTGCTGCGCACCAACATTGGCCGTTCGCGTAACCGTGGCATAGAGACCTATGTAGAGGCAGATATGCTCAAGCTGATCTATGGTAAAGGCCACCGCAGCAGTTTATCCCTGTTCTCTAACCTTACGTTTGTAGATGCAGATTACCTGATTGAGGAGCAAGTGTTCAAAGACAAGAAAGTAGAGCTGGCTCCTGCCCTTATTGCAAAAGCCGGGGCAGCGTTTAAGCGCAACAACCTGAAGCTCTCTTACCAGTATGCTTATACTTCGGAGCAATTTACAGATGCCACCAACAGTATTTTGGAGCCTACCGCTGTGTTTGGCAAGATACCGTCTTACTGGGTAATGGACCTCTCCGGCAGTTATACTTTTAAGCGCTTTACACTGGAAACCGGCATCAACAACCTGACTGATAACCGCTATTTCACGCGCCGTGCCACTGCCTATCCTGGTCCGGGCATTATACCGTCTGACGCGCGAAACTACTATGTTACGGTGCAGTTTAAGCTGTAAAGAGTAGTAAACCTAGACGTTATTAATATAAATACTGCTATATTTAACACATACTTTAACCTAATAAATTAACCATGAAACTATCTAAACTATTTATGCCTGCGCTTATAGCCGCAGTGCCCTTCTTTTACAGCTGCGAAGAAAAAACTGACGTGGTGGAGTCTGGCACTTACCAAGGCGTGATACACGAAGTAGAGGCTGACAAAACAGAGATCTACGTTAAAACAGATGACGACAAAATGCTGGAGTTATACTTTACAGAGAATACCACGCTTGAGCACAACGGTGAAACCGTACCTTTTGAGCACCTCAAAGAAGGCGGCAAAGTAGAAGTACAGGTGGAGAAAGTAGGCAACCGCCTGGATCCTGTAGCAGTTAGAATACTGGAATAAGCATGAGCGAACCGGCCTTTTTCCGAACAGAGATCTGGCACCCGCTATCTGTGCACTTCCCGATTACCCTGCTGCTACTGGCAACGGTAATCATGGTTGTTGCACTGTTTCTGAGGGGAGACCAAAAGCTGTTCTGGCAAAAGGCCGGTTCTTATTCCCTTTATGCCGGCTGCCTTGCTGCATGGGTAGCCATTTACACCGGCGATATGGCCGACGGCATTGTATCCCGCAAGATTTGCGACCCCACTGTGCTTAAGAGCCATGAGGTTGCCGCCTTTAACCTGGCATACCTTTTCACGGGCGCAACCGTGCTCACCCTTTCCCTGAACATCATTAAGCTATACCACAAACCACTGCGTGTGCTGATAGTGTTGCTGATGCTTGCTGGCACATATTTTCTGATTGATGCAGGCCATAATGGAGTACAGGTAGTTTACCAGCAGGGCGGCGGTGTAAATGTACCGTCCTCCGACTGCAACGGCTATTAAGCCAATTCCCCTTTCAGTTTAGCTGCTAACGCCACATATCCTTCATGCAGCCTGTTTACACATGGAGCTTGCAAAGCAGCCTATACTTCCAATCACCAGCAAATTTCCTGTAGCAGCAACAGCAAGCAACAAACGGTTAAAATTCCTACCTTTGTATCTGCATTTATACTTATGGGCAGAATACTGGCAATTGATTACGGAACAAAACGTGTGGGACTGGCCGCAACAGATGTGTTGCAGATCATTGCCAACCCTTTAGAAACCGTTCATGCCAAAGATGTGTTAGCATACCTGAAGGCCTACGTACAGCGTGAGCCAGTCGAGGCCTTTGTGCTGGGCATGCCCAAGCGCCTGTCCGGTGAGGACACTCAGGCTACGCAGCATGTGGTGGGCTTCCATCGTATTTTGCAAAAAGAATTCCCCGGAATTCCGGTGCACTTAATGGATGAGCGTTTTACATCTAAAATGGCACAGGCAGCTATGCTGGCCGGGGGCCTGAAGAAGAAAGACCGCCAGGACAAAGGCACTGTAGACCGTGTAAGTGCGGCCATTATTTTACAATCGTATTTAGAAAGCAGAACCATATGATTTACCCAATCACCGCTTACGGCGATCCAGTTTTAAAAGAAGAAGCACAAGACATTCCGCAGGACTACCCTAACCTGCAGGAGTTGATCCAGGATATGTTTGACACCATGTATTATGCACACGGTGTTGGGTTGGCAGCACCGCAGATAAGCAAGAGCATACGCCTGTTTGTGATAGACTCTGAGCCGATGATGGACGAAGGCGACGAGGGAAAAGGCGTAAAGAAAGCGTTTATCAACCCGGAGATTATTGAGGAAAGCGGCGAAGAGTGGGGCTTTGAGGAAGGCTGCCTGAGCATACCTGGTGTACGTGAAACAGTTTACCGCCCTGAGCGCATTGTTATCCGTTATTTTGATGAAGAGTGGAACGAGCACGAAGACACTTATGACGGCATGACGGCGCGCGTTATCCAGCACGAGTACGACCACATAGAAGGTATACTTTTTACAGACCACCTGAACGGCCTGAAAAAACGCCTGATCAAGAACAAGCTGGCTAAGATCTCGAAAGGCGAGGTAGATGCAGATTACAAAATGAAGTTTCCGGCGCTGGCTAAGAAGCGCTAAGACTATACTTTAAAGTATAAAACCGCCTGCTACATTAATTGTGGCAGGCGGTTTTTTGTTTAAATACATACATTCCTAATATATTAGGCAACTCAACAACCATGTTTATGTATTAAAACTATTACCGCCAGCGCTTACATTTCTGAGATCTGATATGTAGCTTTGTCAGGCTTAGTCCGCTGATATTTAACGCATATACTATCTAAATTTATTAAAACCTATGAATGCAGTTAAAAGGAATAATGTAAAAGTTATTGGAAATGGCGAGAAACCCATGCTGTTTGCCCATGGTTATGGCTGCGATCAGAACATGTGGCGATTTATCACTCCTGCTTTTGAGGATAATTATAAGGTTGTTCTTTTTGACCACGTAGGGTTTGGAAATTCTGATGCCTCTGGTTATTCCAAAGAGCGCTACAACTCTTTACAGGCCTATGCAGAAGATGTATTGGAAATATGCCAGGAACTTGATCTGCATGATGTTGTTTTTGTTGGCCACTCCGTAAGTGCCATGATAGGCGTTTTAGCTGGTATTAAGGACCCACAGCGTTTCTCAAAGCTGATCCTGGTTAGCCCTTCTCCAAGCTTTATCAATGATGGAGACTATGTTGGCGGTTTTACAAGGGAGGACATTGAGGGTTTGCTAAACTCTTTAGAAAGCGACTACCTGGGCTGGTCTAACACGATTGCTCCTGTGATAATGGGTAACCCAGACCGTCCTGAACTAGGTCAGGAACTGGCCCAAAGCTTCTGCAAAAGCACCCCGAAAGTTGCTCAGGATTTCGCACATATCACGTTTCTTTCAGACAACAGAAAGGACCTGCCTAAGGTGAAAATACCAACCTTGATCCTGCAGTGCTCTGAAGACGCCATTGCTCCTTTGTCTGTTGGCGTATACGTAAACCGGCACATTGCCGGAAGCAAACTTTTTGTGCTGCAGGCCACAGGCCATTGCCCTAATCTAAGCGCTCCCGAAGAAACCATTGCAGCTATGAAGAGCTTTCTTTAAAAGAACAGCGTAAAACTCAATAACCTTCGTTAAATGGTATGAAAAACAAGAGTCGGAAACTTTAATAACTGATATAACGAAATTGTTTAAAAGTATAGATAGCCAAAATCTTAAAAAGGCGAATGGGGATGTATTCATCGAAATACATAGAGCACCGGACAATGCCTTCCTTCATGTAAACTGGATAGGGATACAATCTCTTGAAACCATAATGATGGGTGGCAACCAAATTCTCTCTATGCTAAGGGTGAAGCCTTGCCAGGGACTGCTTAATAGCAACCGAGAGTTAATAGGCTCCTGGGAGTCAGCAGTAAACTGGTTATCCTATAGATGGGCTCCTCAGGCTGAAATACTGGGTCTGCGCAATTTCGCACACGTGATTTCTCCGGGTATTTACGGACAATGGTCTTTTGATGCTCTTTACCCTAAAATAAAAGGCATATTTGAGGTTCAATCATTCTTAACTGACGACGCTGCAAAAGCCTGGCTTCAACTTAAATCTTCTTAAGCCAGTTCCTGTTTCGTAGTGGTCGCTGTTTTTAGAGCGGCGGCTCTTTCTGTATGTTAATACCTCTCTACTCCACCATACTAAAAAGCCTGCTCCACCTTACCTTATCCAGCAAACCAGCGTTGGCATCTAAAGACATCCACACAAAAACAGCCTTGCCCACTACATGATTTTCGGGTACGAAGCCCCAGTAGCGTGAGTCGAGGGAGTTGTGGCGGTTGTCTCCCATCATAAAGTAGTAGTTCTGCTTAAAAGTATACTGGTTTACCTGCTCACCATCGATGTATAGTTTACCACTACGTACCGCAGCATTCTGGTTTTGCTCATAGGCAAGTATAACACGCTCGTAAAGCGGCAGCGTATTTTCGTTTATGGCCACGGTGGCACCGGATTTGGGAATGTACAAGGGTCCGAAGTTGTCGGTGTTCCAGCTATACTTTTCGGGATCCTGCGGGAAAATACCAGGCGCCGCTTCGCCTACACCTGACTGCAAAAGTTTTACATCCTGAATTATATCGAGGGCTGCCAGTTGCTTTGCTTTATCAGGTGTAGTATGCATCTCGTAGCCAACTGGTGTGCGGTAAAAATCTGTTATATCGCGGCTCAGGAAGAAGTTATCGTTTAGCACCCTATCTGTGGTTACGCTATAGGCAGTCTGTTTCTGGGCCGGGTTTTCTGTGGGGTTGCCATTAATGTATACCTGCCCGTTACGGATAGCCAGTGAGTCGCCGGCTAAACCGATGCAGCGTTTAATGTAATAGGTCTTTAAATCAGCGGGATGCCCAGCCTCTGCGGGGTAGTTAAACACCACGGCATCGTTGCGCTTTACCTCCGAAAAGCCCGGCAGCCGGAAAGACGGCAGTTGTATGGCATCGGAGTAAGAAGCGATAGTGCTGCCCCAGATGGTTTGGTGTGTGAGCGGCACCTGCAGTGGCGTGCCCGGCGTGCGTGGTCCGTAGTGCAGCTTACTTACAAACAGATAATCGCCGGTAAGCAGTGAGCCCTCCATGGAAGGAGTAGGTATGGCATAGGCCTCAAATGTAGCCCACCGTATTATACTTGCTGCCACTACGGCAAACATAACGGCATCGGCCCACTCGCGGGCAGCGCTTTTCTTTACTTGTGCTTTGGGTTGTTTTCCCCGGAATTTCAGTTTCATAGGTAGCATAGGTTTTATACTATATTATAACTACTTATGAATGCTGGATATTATACTTTAGAGAAGAATTATACTTTTACAGTTGCCTTCTTTTTGAAGGCTGGTCCGATAAAAAGTACGTAACCAAACAGAGCAGTGAACAGAAAGTATAGAATAGTCGCAGCTAAAGTATAAGTTGCTGTAGCAGAGGCTACTTTTGCCAGGGCTAACCCTCCCACAAAAAAATGAGCAAAGTTTCCGAGCGCCACTGGCCTGCTATAGATACCACCAATCAAGTTTGCCTTGGCTGTCCAGTTAACCATTGCAAAGCCAAAATAAAGGGCTCCCAGCAACTGCAACAATAGAAAAGGGGCCTCAGTTAAACCCAGATAGCCACCAATCTCTTCCGGAAAGAAAGAGAGCGCCACACCTGCTGCGCCCATTGCGACAGCACTCGACCCCATTAGTATTTTTGTGTTCACCTTGTCAGATCTGAAGTTATAAATTGCTGCTTACTGAATAAGATTTTAAGTTAAGCTTTAGTTAATATTATAGCCATACTTTTATGGTCGCAAAAACCCTTTGGCTAAGTTACCTGGCTTTTTTAGCAGCTTTCTGTAACTCTACTATTTGTGTATACCATTCGGCATAGGCTCCTTCTGCTTTTATTTTATTGTTAAAGTCTTTCAGGTATTCCTCTGCCTTGTCGCTGCCCGATATAGCTGAGATTAACAGGCGGTTTGCCAGCACCATTTTCTCTTCTTCGTAATTTTCAGGTGCTGTGCTTAGGGCCAGCCATGTCGTATTCTCATACTCGTGCAGGGTTTCGCTTATCTGGTCGTGGTTATACTTTATAGTTGTGTTATACTTTACATCGCGTTTTAGCCTGTTGCCCTTGTAGTAAAAGTATTCGGTTAGCCAGGGCCTGCGTACCAGTTCACGGTTTGCACCCAAGGCAAGCAACTCCAGTTTGTGCAGCTTTAGCGTATCTTGTGTGTACACTACCTCATACCGCTCTGCGGCTTCCCAAAAGTCCACAATGTCTCTATCGCCGCACTGCGAAAGCACAAACTCTGAGAACACTTTTTTGCCATCCTGTAGCTCGTAATATCCGCAAATAAGCAATCGCTTGCCATTGGAAAAGGTAAAAGCCGTGTCGGGCTCCTGCTTTACACCAAACTCCGAGGCCGCGCATTGCTCACAGCCACCTGCAGCTACACCAGAAGCAATTACCTGCTCTCCTGTATTGGTTGGGTTATCTGTAACCAGTTCCTGCTCTACAGTGCAGCCAGTCAGTAGCAGCGCCAAAAATGCATATACTTTCTTCATACTTAAGGCTTGATAATGAGTTCAAAGTATGGCAACGGCAATCTAGAAGAATAGTTTTATCTGAATATAAGAATTAAGCTCACAAAAAAGAATAAGGCTTTGGGTTTAAACAAACTTGGATTAACCCATGACCAGAGCTTCAACTATAATAAACACCATGCGTTATAAATCCAGATACATCCAGCGCCTATATAAACACCGGTTTAATAATGGGTAAAACAGAAAATAGCCTGCAGGTAAACGAGGATGAAAAACTATAGCGACGCGTCTGGGCATTTGAGCGTGCAAGCTGGGTAATTATGTTTCTGATTATAGCAGTACTTGGGTATTTTGGACAGGGCGGATTATTGGTTGGTCATGAAAAAGCAGGCGGACCAGCCGCAGGCTTAGAGGTAGAGTACGAGCCATACATTAGAAAGGGAACTCCAACCAAACTTACCCTGACTTATCATAAGCAGAGCCCGCAACCAGAGCTGCGCATAAACAAAACTTTTATCTATAGCACCCATTTAGAGCAGATCGTTCCGGAGCCATCCGGTGCCAGTGCCGACGAAACCAGCGTAACCTATACTTTCGACGCTTTGGGCAAAGGGGCAGTGGTGGTTTTATACTTTAAGCCTGAGAAAATCAGGGACCTGCATACTATACTTTCTGATGGCTCTTCTTCGGTTACATTAGAGCAGTTTGTGCACCCTTAAACTTTCGTTGTCATGGAAACAATTGTTCGTGGTCTGGTCATATATTTCTTTCTCCTGATTGTATTCAGGATCAGTGGCAAGCGTACGCTGCACGAGGTAACCACCTTCGACTTTGTGCTGCTCATTATTATTGCTGAAACCACCGAACAAGCGCTACTCAGCGACGACCACTCTATAACCAACAGCCTGGTACTTATTGTTACACTTGTTTTTGCGGATGTTACTCTCTCAATATTTAAACAGTACTCTAAAAAGGCCGGTAAAATACTGGATGGCACACCCACTATTTTGGTAGCCGATGGCAACCTCCTGAAAAATAAGATGGACAAAGCGCGGGTAGATAAAGAAGATATTATGGAAGCGGCCAGAAAACTGCAGGGCCTGGAAACCATGAGCCAGATAAAGTATGCTATACTTGAGATAGACGGCAGTATCTCAATTGTTCCGAAAGGCAAAGCATAAGTTTTTGTGATCTCTTATAAAACCTGGGTTGTATGCGGCTAATCAGTAGCTAACCTGTGCCTTTTTGCTTACAGCCAGCCGCAGGCTAAAAACGGAGAGCAGAAAAGTTACCGGGGTAAATACCATTTTCTCGGCCTGGTTCTCTGATAGCAAATTACCCACTGTATTGAGCAGGAAAAGTATGAACATTGCCCACAGCGCCACTCGGATAACTTTTCTGTTAACTCTTATTTTTAAGACCCCGGAATGTATCGCTACAACTGCCAGCATTGCTAAGTTTATGGCTATAGAAGCGGCTTCAAAAGAAAGCATCTGCGAATGGGTTCTCAGCCTCCCGCCCCACACCAGCTCAAAAGGCACAATGCCAAGTAGGACAGTAAAATGAAAAACAATTGTCAGGGATATGATCAGCAACAAGCCATTTGTGGCAAATCGCAAGGTGATTGGGTTATACATCGGCTACAGACTTTGCTAAAGTATAAAATGGCAATGTTTCTATAATGGTATCAATACAATGCTTTTGTAGGGCTCAACAATTAGGCAGTAATGTTTTGAAATCATTGTTCCCCATATTATACCTGTGATGGATACATAGTTTTATTACCAGCTGCCAGTTTCCCGGCCAGATAAGCCATCGGAATATAAGCTCCGACTAAATCTACAATAGCATACCAGATTGGCGAAGGAAGCATAAACACGCTGGCAATTCCTCCTGCTAGGAAAAATACTCCAACAGCTAAAGCAAATTTCATTTTATGGGTTGCTGCAATTTTAGCAGCCAGAAATGCACCCACCAATGTGCCAAGGGCATGCGCTAAAAATGGAAATATAAAATGCTTGATTTCAAACAGATGCATGGATGCCTGAAGTCCTTCCATGGTAGTAACGTCGGCTCCGGCTGGGGGTGGAATAATGGAACCACTAACCGAAATTATACCCATATTTACTATACTGCCTATAGCAAAGCCTGCTATAACTGCTAAGATATTTCTAAGGATTGGATTCATGTTTATACTTATTTTCGGGTTAGTTTGATTGATGCTCCGGGATTGTAACGGTCTCGGCTAAGAAACGTGGGGCATTCGAAGCCCTTAACCGTCCGCCCGTGACAAAGACAGCCACGAAGAACGAACCCTGCCGATACCACTGTCCGCCCCATGTTTTCTTAATCATTGTGTTCGGTCGGCTTTTTATTTTTCTGTCGGCTCATCTTTAACAGCAATTTTCCCCTTGTTGGATAGGCGGACATTTTACCGTTCCGTAACTACAATAAACGCAACAGTCACCTTGTTTTGGCTTTAACACTTTCTTACAATTATCACACTCGTAAAAATATTGGCAAGCGCCTGTCGGCATTGTTTCTTCCTTTTTATGTCCGCAGTACGGGCAAGTGATTTCTGATTGCAGTATTACGTTCATCTTATCTCTTTCTTGTCGGTTACTGTATAGCCTGTATTTGCAATGGCTTTTTCAATTTCTTCAATATTGGTCTGAGTTTGGTCAAATTCAATGATTGCGTTTCCATTTTCGTAAGAAACAATCGTCTTGATTATTCCCGTCAGCTTGTTGACTTCGTTGGTTACATGTTCTTCGCATCCTGAGCAAGTCATTCCTTCTATTGTAAATTCAGTGGTTTTAATATCTTTTTGACTTGCTACAGCAGTCTTGCCTTCATGATTTGGAAAGAAAATGTAAGAATACGTTGGAAATGCAAGCATAAGTGCTGCAAAAACTGTCACGATACCCAAGAATCTCTTTGTCTGAATGAAAGGTGTTTTTTCCGTTGTATCGCATTCGCATTCAATTTGCTTCTGCGATTTCAGTTTTTGATACCAAGCAAACCCGAGAACCAAAACTGTAAATCCGATTAAATATGGTCTTAAAGGGTCAAGCCAAGAAAAAGTCGAGACAAGCCCACTTGTCCCTGCCAATAAAGCCAAAACTGGGGTAATGCAACAGAGCGAAGCCGAAATTGCTGTTAAAAGTCCAAGGCCTGCGAGTTTTTCTTCTGATTTCATTTTACTGCTTCTAATGTTCAATGTTGTCTTTTTTCAGCTGCCGCTCACCGGACTGTATTAACAGAACTCTATTCGGCTTATCTGTAGTTGAGCGGCAAATAAGTCGAATAACCCCTGAGTAAATATAGCATAATCTATATTCCCACCGCTATTTAGACAGACATTATTTAACCCCATCAACATAGGTCAAACCAACGTAAGCAACAAGTATGGCTAACAGCGCTAAAGTTATACTTGTACTCCTTATTATTTTGCTTCCTTCGCAGAGCTACAGTTGGGGCTTCTACGCACACCAGCGCATAAACCGGCTGGCTGTGTTTGCGCTGCCTCCCGAAATGGTGGGCTTCTACAAAAAGCACATCCGCTACATTACCGAAAACGCTGTTAACCCCGACAAGCGCCGCTACGCCGTGGCCAACGAAGCACCCCGCCACTACATAGACCTGGATGTGTACGGCGACAGCGCCCTGTATAAAATGCCGCGCTACTGGCAACAGGCCGTGGAAAAGTATACCGAAGACACCCTGCAAGCCTATGGCATTGTGCCCTGGCACATCAATTTTATGAAGTACCAGCTAACGCAGGCTTTTAAAGAACGAAATGTAGATAAGATACTTAGACTAAGCGCCGAACTTGGCCATTATGTTGCCGATGCCTGCGTACCGCTGCACACCACCCAGAACTATAACGGGCAGCTTACCGGACAGCGTGGCATTCATGGTTTCTGGGAGTCGCGGTTGCCGGAGCTGTTTTCTGACAACTACGACTTTTTTGTTGGACAAGCGCAGTATTTAGAGCAGCCGCAGCTAAAAGCCTGGGATATAGTAGCTAGTTCGCACCTTGCCCTCGACTCCGTTTTTAACTTTGAGCGCCAGCTTACCCAGGAGTTTGACGAGGAAAAGAAGTATAGTTTTGAACTGCGCAACAACCTGACCACCCGTGTGTACTCCCGCGCCTTTTCACAGGCCTATAGTAATAAACTCAACGGGCAGGTAGAGCGCCAAATGCGCCTGGCAATCCGGATGACGGCCAGCTATTGGTACACCGCCTGGGTGGATGCCGGTCAGCCAAACCTGGGCACACTCAAGTCTACATTATCGCCGGAGGAACTGCACCGCCTGGAGATGGAAAAGAAGGATTATGAAACTGGCCCGCATAAACCACGAGAGGAGCACGAGCATTAAGCGTAATTCTCTGCTGCAGGATTTCATTTAATGGTTTTTGGTGGGCTGGCTTTCAGTCTTATCTTGTTCTATATCTTTTTCAGAAGAGCGAGTTAATAGTTCATTTATACCGCCAGTTTGAGCGCAGCGGTAAAGGTGGTTGCCTATGATAGCCAGTTTGTAAAGGCGGAAGTATAGTATATGGAACTCGCCAGTTACAAACTGGCACCATGTATAGCCACAAGTTGCGCAAACGCTAAATTTGGGCATGTATAATAAAATCACCCCCCGAATACTTTTATACTTTTCTGAAAAAGATATAGCTGAAAGCTTGCCGGCATGGTTAGCCACGGTTTGCAAACTCAAGGCAACAAGTAGTTTTTAAACTATCCTCTTAACCGCTGTACCAGCCGCGTCCTCAACTCCCGTATCAGTTTTATACTTTGGGGCAGCCGGTTATACTTCAGCACAGGTATAAGCATGGTTTGGGCACCGAAGCCACGGTAAAAATGCACAATGTCCGGTTCACGGTCGTCGGGGCTTTCAAAGTCAAGTATAAAGTTCTGGTGGGCGTATTTTCGGATGATGTGGTCAAGTAGAAGGGTGCGGCCATTTTGCTTGCGGCCATGCGCAGGAGCAGCATTAAAGAGGTAAACAATGCGGTTGCGCCAAACTGTAAACAGGCAACCTGCATTCTTTCTACCTTCTGCATCTACAGTATAGTATAGTTGCGCCAGCCCTCTCTCCTGCATGGCCACGTATAACTTACGCAGCAAATTATAAGCCTCCTCCGAAACCCCACCATAAATTCTGTCTGCTGTTTCCGATTTAAAAAACTGTATAAGTGGCTCTATATCCTGGCTCTGCTGTAACCGAAGGCCTGCTTTTTCCGCACGCTTCAGGTTTATTTTACGGTCTCGGGTATAATGATGTCGCAGCTCTTCGTAAGCCTTGTTAAGGTGCAAGTATAAAGTATAGGTTTGCTCCTGTGCCATTTCCTGTGTTAATTGGTTATCGGTGTTAAACTGGTAGCCCACTACATACTTAAACCGCTGCTGCACCTCTGCCCAAAACTGCTGATATGTAACCGCCGGTATACTTTCCGCCAAAGTATAAACACCCAACTGCTGGCAAAAAAGCGGTTGCTTCACGTAGGGCATGCCTAATTTCTTTCGCCATGGCACAGGCATTAAAGTTTTATACTTTCCGGCTGCATCCAGTTCCACCACTGCATCCCAGCCCGGCGATACCATATCCAGATACCACGATAGCGCATATACCTGGCCCTGCTCAGATGCTGTGATCAGCGCATCCCATTGCGGCTTGTCTATTTTAGGATGTGTGAGGTAGTGGATATTCATGGCGCAGGCTATACTTTAAGCTAGAGCAGCAAGGCAAGATACAAAAGTATAACAACTATATAGCTGCAGCCCATTTCCGCTGTTATTTAAAAATAAGTAACTTGCTGCATCCATTTAAGCAATATTTCTGATGATACGAACCCATACTAACCTATTACGCCTGAAACTGCTGTTTATACTCTGCGCTATAGTTGCACTACCGCAGGCACAAGCCCAAACCGCAGCCGACCTCACTAAACTGGACGCCTACTACCAGAAAGCCCTCAAAGACTGGGACGTGCCCGGCATGGCTATTGCCATCGTAAAGAACGACTCAGTTATTTTTGCCAAAGGCTACGGTGTGCTCGATAATAAAAAAGGAGGTCAGGTAGATGCAAACACTGTTTTTGGGATTGCTTCCAACTCCAAGGCCTATACAGCCGCTGCCCTGGCCACGTTGGTAGATGCCGGTAAAATAAACTGGAAAGATAAGGTAAAGAAGTATGTGCCTGGCCTGCAGCTTTACGACCCGTTTGTTACCGAGAACCTTACCATAGAGGATTTGCTAAGCCACAGAGCAGGGTTTAAGACCTACAGCGGCGATTTGCTTTGGTATAATACCACGTACAGCCGCGCAGAGATTATACGCCGCATGCGCTACCTTAAGCCTGTTTACAATTTCCGCGACGGCTACGGATACTCTAACCTGATGTTTATTACGGCAGGCCAGGTAATAGAAAATGTAAGCGGTGAAACATGGGAGAACTATATTAAAGAAACATTTCTGCAGCCGCTCGGAATGAGCCGTACTTATATTTCTGTAAACGACCTGAAGGGTGTTAGCAACGTAGCCTCTCCGCATGGCTTTGATGAAAACAAGAAGCCCTACGCCACTACACAGGTTGCCTGGGATAACTGGAACCCGGCGGCGGGTATCTTTACTAGTGTTAACCAGCAGGCTCAATGGATGCGCCTCCAACTAAACCAGGGTACTTACAAAGGCAAACGAATTTTTAGTGAGAATGCCAGCCGCAACATGTGGGCGGCACACAATCCTATGCCTATCTCCAAACGCGCAGAAGAGCTCGTCCCATCTACACATTTTGCGGCTGCCGGCCTGGGTTGGTTTGTGAGCGATTACGAAGGCCGTAAATTGGTATATCATGGTGGCGGGCACGAAGGCATGAACAGCCGTACCGTACTTGTACCCGAAGAAAAACTGGGCATTGTTATACTTACCAACAGCATGAGCAGCATTATGGCGCCGCTTGCCAACTACACCATTGATCAGTTTTTAGGTGTGCAGAATGGACGCGACTGGAGCCAATTTAACTTAAATGCTGCTGCACAGGCTAAAAAAGCACAGGAGAAAGCAGAAGAGAAGAAATCAAAAGAGAAGAAAAAAACAGCAAAGCCAGCCCGCGACTTAAACGAGTATACAGGAACTTACCGAAGCCAGCTCTACGGCGATGCCACTATTACACTTAAAAACGGGAAACTGGAATTGCAGTTAGTGCCTGCACCAACTTTGGGCGGTACATTAAACTTCTGGCAGCACGAAATATTTGATCTGGATTGGAAGAACAAGTATGCCCTGTTACACCCGACAAAGGTGCGTTTTCTGGTAGGGGAAGACGGAAGTATAGCCGAAATGCGCCTCGACTCCAACAACCCTGATTTCCACTTCGATGAGTTGGAGTTTGTTAAAGTGAAGTCTAAAACTTCAGCGAGACAATAACCTAAGTTTATACTTTGCTGCAGCGCTTACGAGCACTGCAGCAAAGCCTTAGAACTTAAACTGCGATTGCTGCTACCACGCTAATAGCGGCCAGCCAGCCTGCTATTATCCAGTAAGCAATTGCCTCATTACTGGTTGGGTAAACTTTTTTCATAACCGTGCAATTTTATATTTGAATAATACATTAATGTTAAAACACCTAAGTGCTTTAGTACTAATATTATACGGTCATAACAAAAGATATGTTTATTTCTACTACCCGTAATTTTTTATCTGAACAAGTACAAGCTAAAATATAGGTATAAAGCTATACTTAGCAAGTATCATATATCTTATAATCAATAACTTACATCATCAAACCAAGGATAAGCATTTAAAGGCTGGAAAAACAACGAATAGGATTTAACTAAGGCAGCTATAGATACTGTTACTTGAGTACAGAATAAAAAAGAGGCCGTTGCAACTCCTGCAACGGCCTCTTTTTTATACTTCAGAACCAGAAGTCAACTCTTCATTTCTGATTCATTATTCATCATTAAAATTATGCCAGCTTCTTATAGCGGATACGCTTCGGCTCAATATCGCCCATGCGCTTCTTCTTGTTCTCCTCATATTCGCTGTAGTTGCCCTCAAACCAGTATACCTGCGAGTCGCCTTCAAAAGCAAGGATGTGCGTGCAGATACGGTCCAGGAACCAGCGGTCGTGAGAGATGATTACGGCACAACCTGCAAAGTTCTCCAGGGCATCTTCCAGCGCACGGATCGCGTTTACGTCCAGGTCGTTGGTAGGCTCATCGAGTAAAAGCAAGTTACCGCCTTCTTTCAGTGTCATGGCCAGGTGCACGCGGTTTCGCTCACCACCCGACAGCTTATCCACTTTTTTCTCCTGGTCGCCGCCCGAGAAGTTGAACTTGCTTACATAGGCACGTGAGTTAACCTGGCGTCCGGCCATCATCATGTGCTCTGTACCACCCGAAATCACCTCGAATACCGATTTACTTCCATCGAGCTGAACGTGTTCCTGGTCTACATAAGAAATCTGAACAGTAGAGCCTACTTCAAAATCCCCTGCATCCGGCTTCTCCTGTCCGGTTATTAGCTTAAACAAGGTAGTTTTACCGGCACCGTTTGGACCGATGATACCCACAATGCCACCCTGCGGAAGCGCAAAGTTCAGGTCCTCGAAAAGTAATTTATCGCCGTAGGCTTTACTTACGTGGTTTACTTCTACTACCTGACTACCCAAACGCGGGCCATCTGGTATAAATAGCTCCAGTTTTTCTTCTTTCTTAGAAGCATCTTCGCTGGCAAGCTTATCGTACTGGCTGATACGCGCCTTTGACTTGGCATGACGCGCTTTAGGGGCCATACGCACCCACTCTAGCTCGCGCTGTAGTGTTTTCTGGCGCTTACTCTCGGTCTTCTCTTCTTTAGCCAGTCGGGCCGCTTTCTGCTCCAGCCAGCTGCTGTAATTGCCTTTCCACGGAATACCCTCACCACGATCCAGTTCCAGAATCCAGCCGGCTACATTGTCCAGGAAGTAACGGTCGTGGGTAACGGCGATCACAGTGCCTTTGTACTGCTGCAGGTGCTGCTCCAGCCAGTCCACAGACTCAGCATCCAGGTGGTTGGTAGGCTCATCCAGTAACAACACATCCGGCTCCTGCAATAATAAGCGGCAAAGGGCCACACGGCGCTTCTCACCACCCGATAGGTTTCCGATAATGGCATCTTCCGGCGGTGTGCGCAGGGCATCCATAGCACGCTCCAGGCGGTTATCCAGTTCCCATGCATTATGATGGTCAAGTTTTTCCTGCACTACACCCTGACGCTCGATAAGCTTGTTCATCTCATCGTCGGTCATCTCTTCGGCAAACTTCATGTTGATCTCGTCAAATTCCTTCAACAAGGCCACCACCTCAGCTACGCCCTCTTCTACTACCTCGCGCACGGTTTTGGTAGGATCAAGCTGCGGCTCCTGCTCCAGGTAACCAACACTATAGCCCGGGCTCCAAACTACTTCACCCTGAATCTGCTTATCAACACCTGCAATAATCTTTAGCAAGCTTGATTTACCAGAGCCGTTAAGGCCCAGCACACCAATCTTAGCGCCATAGAAAAACGACAGGTAGATATTTTTAAGCACTTGTTTCTGAGGCGGGTAAATTTTACTTACCCCGGCCATCGAGAAAATAATGGTTTCGTTACTCATACTTTTGCTTTATGATTATTCGCTTATTTTTTGCTATTCAAGAAAGTACTCATACGAATGCAGGCGAGATTAAACAGGCATTGCGTAAATATTTCGTACTGAATTACAAATATCGCAAAAATTCATGTGTTTTAGCTTCACAAAATTGATTTGAAATGATTAAACTTGTAAAAACTGTATGGGTAAAGTGTGCCCAAACTTGCTTTAGCACCAGTTTTGGCTTAGTCAGGCTTTATTTGCGCTGCCATGTGCAGCAAATTAGGCAAACGATGAAGGCTAACCTGCGTATGCTACAGTTAGTTTAAATTTAACGCCTTACCCTAATTTTCGATCCATAACCCAGTCCAGTAACATGGAAAACAACAACCTATTGGAAGAAGCCAGAAAATATGGCTTTATTCAAGACCAGCAAGTGTGGTTAAAGCCCTTTATGAATTACCCTGCCAGACAGGTGGGTGAGGTAAAAGAGTCAGAAGATGATTCGCTGGTATACTTCGCTAAGCGTTTCGAGATGTTCCAGGGCAAGGTAAACAGCCTGCTGGAGCGTATCGCAACCTCCGAAAACAAAGGTTCCTTTTTGATGAAGGTGCTCCACATGAAAGAGCAGGTAGGCAACTACGATGCCCTCGGCGATTTTGAACAGATCTACCACACGCTTACCCAGGCAGAGGAAGACATCAACGAGACCATCAAACAGAACCGCGAAAAGAACCTATCTACTAAAATAGCCCTGATACAGGAAGCAGAGGCGCACAGCAACAGCATAGAGTGGAAAGAAGCCACTGAAAAGCTGAAAGACCTGCGCAGCACCTGGATCAAAACAGGTCCGGTAGAAAAAGAACTGACCGACGAGATTGAAGAGCGTTTCAGAACGGCTATCGACAAATTTTTTGAGCGCAAAAAAGACTACTTTGAGGACAAAAAGCGCATGCTTAACCGCACGTATGAGCGGTACAGAGACCTTATCAGGCAGTCTGTGGCACTGCAAAACTCCGACGACTGGGAAGTTACCACAGCCAAACTAAAGCAACTACAAAACCAATGGAAAGAAGTTGGCGGTAACCTGCCACGCAAAACCACTACTAACCTCTGGACGGAATTCCGCAAGGCGCATAACCACTTTTTTGACCGCCTGAAGCAA
The DNA here is from genome assembly GCF_019443125.1 of Pontibacter aydingkolensis. Classification (GTDB taxonomy): domain Bacteria; phylum Bacteroidota; class Bacteroidia; order Cytophagales; family Hymenobacteraceae; genus Pontibacter; species Pontibacter aydingkolensis. The sequence goes on from NZ_JAHYXK010000002.1 coordinate 220,336, forward strand.
AAAATAAACAACGAGAAGAACGAATCGAGAGAGAAGTACTACGAAGTTAACTTTGAGCGCAAGAAAGAGCTAGCTATTGAAGCCGAGAAGCTGTTACAGCAAAATAGCCTGAACGATGCCGTTAGGCGCGCCAAGGAACTACAGGCAGAGTGGAAGAAAGTTGGCCCTGTAGACCCTAAAGTTTCTGACATGATCTGGGAGCGCTTTATAAAAGCCTGCGACAGGGTGTTTGAAATGAGCAGCCTGGAGCACTACATCCGTAAGCGCCAGCAGGCCAGCAACGATAGCTTTACAGAAATAGACGGTTTACAGGCTCGCATCAACGCGCTCACGGACTTTATCAAATCAGATAAAAACGAACTGAGCGTGTTGGAGGATAACCTGGGCAAGTTAAGCGATGCCCCTGGCAACGACTCCTTCCGCAATATGCTAAAAGGTAAGATCCGCAACTTTAACCGCAAGATCAACACCAAGCAGGAGCTGATCGCTATGTTTCAGGGCCAGCTAAGCGCCATCAGCAAATAAGGTTTTATAAAATATTAAAGCAAAAGGCGCCTGTTTCAATTTTAGCAGGCGCCTTTTTTATACTTTACTGTTTGCCCATAAGCCTATAATACATCTACTGTTATACTTGCACTGCAATCCCTAAAAAAACTTCCTGCATTTTGAACATTTGCTGTTTATTTGCGTTGTGTTGTTAAAAACAGACAAAAAAGCAATTTTTTTAAGTAAAAAATTTTTGTTTTTATATTTATTTATACTTTTGCAATCCATTCAAAATAGCCAATAAGTTAAAGGAGAAAATACTATGTACTGGACACTTGAATTAGCTTCATATCTGGAAGATGCACCCTGGCCAGCAACAAAAGACGAGTTAATCGACTTTTCAATTCGCTCAGGTGCCCCGATGGAAGTTGTAGAAAACCTACAAGCCCTGGAAGACGACGGACAGCCTTACGAGAACATCGAAGAAATCTGGCCTGACTATCCTACCAAAGAGGATTTCATGTTTAACGAAGACGAGTACTAATAATTAGTAATTACTGGTGAATAATGAGTAATTACCCTTTGGGCCTGTCCCGAAAACTATTATTCATTAATCATTGATCTTTACTCATTGAATAACGTCATCGAAGTAAAAAATTTGGTTGCGGGTTATGGCCAAAGGGTCCTGATCCGCAACCTTTCTTTTTCTATACCCTCCCCTGCCTTTGTGGCTGTTATCGGCCATAACGGAGCCGGTAAAACTACTTTTTTCAAAGCTTTTCAGCAGAAGGTGGAGTATCAAGGGCAGTTGCTGGTGCAGGACCATGACCTGAAGCACCTCCACAACCCTGCCGAAAAGGGCATACTTTCCTACCTGCCCCAGAAAAATGTCATCAACTTCCCGATAAAGGTGCACGACCTGGTAGTGATGGGGCTATTCCGGAAAAAGCGTTTCTTCGAAAACTACGATACAGCAGATTATAAGCAGGCAGAAAAAGTACTGGAGCAACTGCAACTTACCCACCTCATAGACCACGACTTTACCACCTTATCAGGCGGCGAGCAACAATTGGTATGGCTGGCCCAACTCATGCTGCAGGATGCGGAAATTATACTTTTAGATGAGCCTACGCAGCAACTGGATGTATACTATAAAAACAAAGTATTTAGCTTGCTGCAGGATTGGGCGATAACAAAAGGCAAAACCATACTTTGCATCACTCACGACCTGGCTAACCTTATACCCTTGCAGGGGTACTTGCTAAATCTCTCCAAGCCTGAACCTACACTTGAGCCTATTTCAGCGGAGGTTGTGCAGGAAAATCAGGTGTTTCTGGAGGCTGGACGGCAGATAGTGGTGTAAAACTTGTCTGAATCAGGATTTACTGGATTAATGGATATACAGGATTCTCTGCAGCGAGGACTAACACACTCCTTACCCCTCTCAAGAGGGGAATTTCTATTACTGCTTTAGGGAAAGTATAAACTCTGTAGCTGTTGCTTAAACTCCCTTCTACTAAGATCCTTGCAGGATGACAAAAAGGGAGCAGCGGGAATTGTGCTGTAGGGACAGGTTGCGACCTGTCCGCCATTGGCTTCATCAATGAAACTTATACTTCAGAACTTAAAAATAAAACTCCCCGCCTTAGACAAGTCATAGATCTCGGAATAGTTTCGGGAAAAGACAGGAACATTTGGGCTCCGTACTCAGAAAATCCCAAAAATCAACCTAAATCCCCTTAATCTGTAGTCGCGAAAGCCTCTGCCAATATAAGATCTTCGGGGGTAGTAATTTTGATGTTGCGGTAGCTACCTTCTACAAGCGTTATAGGTTGCCCTATACTTTCAACTACCGAGGCATCGTCGGTAAAGTATTCCTGCTCAGATTGCTCGTAGGCTTTACGAAGTATACTTGCCTGGAAAACCTGTGGGGTCTGCACCATCTTATACTTTGCACGTGGCACGGCGCGGCTTCCCTCCCCGGTTAACTCTCTGATTGAGTCTTTTGGGGGTACGGCTACCACAGCACTGCCATACTTTGCCGCAGCCTCGTAAGCGCCTTTTATTGTTTCTACGTCCACAAAAGGGCGCACTCCATCGTGCACAGCAATTAAGCCATCTCCCATTACCGCATCTAACCCATTTTTAACAGAGCCGAAACGCGTTGTGCCTCCGGCCACCGTCATATGGAAAAGCTTAAAGCTATGCTTCCGGCACAGTTCGCGCCAGGAAGTTAACTGTTCCTGCGGCAAAACCACTATTAACCTTACAGCGGAATTATACTTGTAAAACCGTTCAATAGTATGCATCAGTATTGGTTTGCCGGCCACCTCGATAAACTGCTTGGGCAGGTCGTGCTGCATGCGGGTGCCGCTACCGCCAGCCACTATAATTGCGTATTCCGGGAGTTGTTGCGTCATGCTGCAAAGTTAAAAGTTAGCAAGTTAGAAAGAGCAGAGTTGGATAGTTAAAAAATTATCCATGCCACAAGTTACGCTAAAGCTAAACTTGTGACATATATCCTAATAACCCATTAGTTCTGCTAATCCTTTAATCCTGAAATCCATATTCAGACAATAAAAAATGCCCCAACCTGGCAGGCTGGGGCATCTGTATTTTCTGTAGAGTATAAGCTTAAAGTATAAGCATTACGTCACCGTAGCTAAAGAAACGGTATTTCTCTTTTACAGCCTCTTCGTAAGCTTTCATTACCAGGTCGTAACCGCCAAAGGCTGCAGCCATCATCAGCAGTGTGCTCTCCGGCATATGGAAGTTAGTTACCAGCGCATTTGCTATTTTGAAATCGTATGGAGGGAAGATAAAGCGGTCTGTCCAGCCCTCGTTTGGCTTCAGGCGGTTGTTCGCTGATACCGAAGACTCCAGCGCACGCATAGTGGTTGTACCAATGGCGCACACACGCTTCTTGTTATCCAATGCCTTATTTACCATCTCAGCAGTCTCAGCGGGAACCTTAAAGTTCTCTGAGTCCATTTTGTGCTTGGTAAGGTCTTCCACATCTACCGGACGAAAAGTACCCAAACCTACGTGCAGTGTTATCGGAGCCATGTCAACGCCTTTAATCTCCAGGCGCTTCATTACTTCTTTTGTAAAGTGCAGTCCCGCAGTCGGAGCAGCCACAGCGCCTACGTTCTTCGCGTAAACTGTCTGGTAGCGTTCTCTGTCTTCCGGCTCAGCTTCACGCTTAATGTATTTTGGAAGCGGCGTTTCGCCCAGGTCGTTAATGGTTTTGTAAAACTCCTCGTCAGTGCCATCAAACAAAAACTTAATGGTACGGCCACGCGAAGTCGTATTGTCAATTACCTCGGCTACCAGGTCGCTGTCGCCGAAGTATAACTTGTTGCCTACACGTATCTTACGCGCCGGGTCTACCAGCACATCCCACAGGTGAATGTCTTTGTTAAGCTCACGCAGCAGGAAAACCTCAATCTTGGCGCCTGTTTTCTCTTTGTTGCCGTAAAGGCGGGCAGGAAAAACTTTAGTATCGTTCACCACCATCACATCGCCATCGTCGAAATACTCCAGGATGTCTTTGAAAACGCGGTGCTCAATTTTGCCTGTATCGCGGTGCAGCACCATCATGCGCGACTCATCGCGGTTTTCGGTTGGGTGCGTGGCCATCAGGCTCTCAGGGAGGTCAAACTTGAATTCTGATAATTTCATAAATTTAATATTACGGTATTAAACTTTTAGTAAATATGTCTGGTGATAAAACAGGCAATGATCATAGGGCCTAATCCAGCAAAAAAACAAAAAATCGAGCCGCAAATTTACTTAGTTTGACCGAATTATTCTTACTTTTAAGAAAATTACTTCTGGCTAATAAGATAATACAACCTTAAACCTATGATATACTTGCGCTTGATAGCAGAAAGCTTCCGGTTTGCATGGCAGGCGCTGCGGTCTAACTTACTGCGCACTATACTTTCTTTACTGGGAGTTACGATAGGTATCTTTGCCATTATATCCGTTTTCACGCTGGTAGACTCGCTGGAACGCAATGTTCGTGATAGTATGAGCTTTATTGGCGACAAAGTAATTTATGTGCAGAAGTGGCCCTGGTCTTTTGACGGCAACCGCCCCTGGTGGAAGTATTTCCAGTGGCCGCAACCCAACATGCGCGAGTACCGCCTGCTGGAGCGCAACCTGACAAACGATGCCGGCACCGCTATTTTTGCTGACAAAGGTAATAATACCTTTAAACAAGGAAGCAACAGTTTTTCTAACGCCGGAATTATCGGTGTTACATACGATTACAACAAAGTAACCGAGATCCCGGTAGAGGATGGCCGTTATTTTATTCCGCAGGAGGTTACAGCGGCACGTAATGTTGTAATTATTGGTAAAGAAATGGCTACTGCCCTTTTCCCGCACACAGAGCCGCTGGGGCAGGAGATAAAAGTAGCCGGCCAGAAACTGGTAGTGATTGGCGTAATGGAGAAGCAGGGCGAAAGCATGTTTGGTGCCCCTAACTTTGACCAGATGGGTGTTGTACCCTATGGCACCTTTGCCAAGATGTTTGATGTAGGCCCAAATGGCATAGGCTCTACAATTGCTGTAAAAGGCCGTGAAGAAGATGTTGGCCTGCTGGAGCTGGAATACGAAATACGTGGCCTGATGCGCAACATACGGGGCCTGCGCCCCCGCGACGAAGACAACTTTGCCTTAAACAGACCTGAGATGATTATGCAGGCTATCGGTGGCTTTTTTCAGGTAGTGGGGCTGGCCGGCTGGGTAATAGGTGGGTTTGCCATACTTGTAGGCGGCTTTGGTATTGCCAATATCATGTTTGTGTCTGTAAAAGAGCGCACAAATATTATCGGTATACAAAAATCCTTAGGAGCTAAGAATTATTTTATACTTTTCCAGTTCCTGTTCGAGTCGGTGTTCCTGAGCTTAATTGGCGGAGGCATAGGCATTTTGCTGGTTTTCTTGCTCACGCTTATCCCGCAGGACATGATGAAAGTATCGTTGTCGGTGGGTAACATTATACTTGGCCTGGGCGTATCGGCGGTGATAGGTATGCTTTCCGGAATTATTCCGGCTGTTTTAGCCTCAAATTTGGATCCTGTTATTGCAATCCGGTCCAAATAGATATATTTACACCCTTGGTTGATTTGCAGTGCTTCCTCACTTGATGCAGAACACCCTTAAATTTTTTATTTTAATAGAGATGACGTGCGCCTGATAAAATGGCGCCCGGAGGCTTACGCGCCTCTGCGTTGAAGATGACGAAAATTATGACAAAGCTTAGAAAGACAAGCAAAACAAAGCTCCAGGATCAGGAGCTTAACACAGGCAGTGGACAAACTATCCTGAAGCCGGATGTAAACGAAAACAAGGCAAGATCGGTAACTGATTTGCGCGAAAGCGGCCAGGTTACTGCTCCACCAGCCTCCCCGGAGGATAAAAAAATACGCCAGGCCTTTGTAGATAAAGACTGGAATGAGATTAAAATTGCAGACTCGTGGCAGATATTTAAGGTAATGTCGGAGTTTGTGGAAGGATTTGAGAAGCTGGCAAAGATTGGCCCATGCGTTTCTATCTTCGGCTCGGCACGTACTAAAAACACGCACAAGTACTATATCATGGCCGAGGAGATTGCTGCCAAACTGGTACGCCATGGTTATGGTGTAATTACTGGCGGTGGTCCGGGCATTATGGAGGCCGGCAACAAAGGCGCTCACTCAGAGGGCGGTAAGTCGGTGGGCCTTAACATCCACCTGCCGTTCGAACAGTTCAACAACATTTACATCGACTCCGATAAGCTGATCAACTTCGACTACTTCTTTGTGCGCAAGGTAATGTTTGTGAAGTATGCGCAGGGCTTCGTAGTAATGCCAGGGGGCTTTGGCACGCTGGATGAGTTGTTTGAAGCGATCACCCTTATCCAAACTAAAAAGATCGGTGCATTCCCGATCGTACTGGTAGGCCGTTCTTACTGGGAAGGCCTGTTCAAGTGGATAGAGGATGTTATGTTGAATGTTGAGAGCAACATCAGTGCCGAAGACATGGACCTAATCCACATCGTAGACGACGCCACAGAGGCCGTTAAAGTGATCGACGATTTCTACAGCAAGTACCTGCTATCTCCAAACTTCTAAGAGTAAGAGATTTTATACTTTCACGAAAGCCCGCTGCCAACACAGCGGGCTTTTTCATTAACCCACCAGTACTTCTACTAAATATTCTGGCTTGCCTATTCTATAACATTCTATTAGAGTTACATTTACATCCGCCAATATAAAACTATACTAAAAAAACAATATAGCGCTTGTGGATAGACTCTGTGCATGGTGTAAAGGGCCACTTTTTATACTTTTCTTTTGCTAACCCAACTGCCACTTCAGGCGCAAAACCAGAAGCATGCCAATATCAGGTACTTCGGCGACAGAGCAGGACTGGACTTTAACAGTGGCACTCCTGTAACACTTACTAACAGCTCCATGAACGCCTTCGAAGGCACCGCTTCTAGGGCCGATGACCAAGGCAGGCTAGTCTTTCATTCCGACGGGACCACCGAGGCAGAGCTTATAGTTACTAAGCCAGACCTTTACAAACTCCGCGCCTACAACCAGCATTGCGAAGCCACAGACGGGATCAGGGTAAAGTTTAAGAATTGCGTGGGCGGTTTATTTATTCCTAACATTATTACCTCGAACGGCAATGGACTGATCGAGGTATTTTTTATACACGGCCTTACAGAAGATGACTGGGAACTAAGGATATTTAACAGCTGAGGCAAGGAAGTATACCGCACCAACAGGTATAAGAATGACTGGGCTCCACCAACTTCCTCTGGAATGGGTGCATTTTTCTACCACCTCATCCATGCTGTTACCGGCAGAGTGTATAAAGGCTCATTAGAAGTGGTATTCTAGTTTATTGCACAGTTATAACAGTTGTCTGATCCGGCAAAGTATACTTAACAGTGTCGCCCTCGTATATTTTTTAAAGCGACAGTGTTATGCTTAGCGAGGACAAGGAACAGATAAAGAAGCTAAAGAAAAAGCTTAAGGTACAGGAGAAGAAAAACGCGGAAGTCCGGGACCATATGGCAACGCAACGGACCATCTTTGCAAACGAACGGACCCTGATGGCCTATCTGCGCACAGCCATGACTGTATCTGTTGGCGGCTTTGTTGCCATTAAATTCTCTGATGACCTTTACCTGGAAGTGATTGGTATGATCCTTATCCCAATTGGGATCATATTGGCGATTTATAGCTTTATGAGGTATAGGCATAAGCAGAAGATCATAGAAGGGCACCACCAGGATTACTGCCCCACCAGCCACGAGCATGAAAGAACCCATGCCGAGAGCAGCAAGTATGAAAATGATGGCAAAAACTAATTAGCATGCGTAAATCCTTTGGTTTTCAGCTCCGTGTACCCATCTAAAAGAACCACCATGCCCTACCAGGAACAGGAAGAGATAGAAAAACTAAAGAAGAAGCTAAAACAGCAGGAAAAAAAGAACTCAGAGATTCGTGACCAAATGGCTATACAGCGGACCATCTTTGCAAACGAACGTACACTGATGGCTTACATGCGCACAGCTATTGCACTACTAGGCGGCGGATTTGCAGCCGTAAAGCTGTCTCAGGACCTGTACATGGAAATAATTGGCCTTATTTTAATGCCTGCAGGACTGTTATTGGCCATTTATAGCCTTTACAGGTATGTGCAAAAACAAAAGCTTATAGAACGCCAGCGCGAAGATTACGCCCATACCAGCCACCACCACGCCGCACTGCACGAAAAGGAAACCAGCAGCTACGAAAGCACAGATTAAGTACTGCTATACTTTACTTAAGGAAAGGTAAACCAATTAGCAGCGTTTTCTGTTAAGAGTGGTTAGGGTTTTGCTGCTGTAAAACCCTTCCGTTTTTGTAAATTGCGATTTAAAACCACTTATCCTGAATGGATTTCAACCAAGAGCAACAAACTGCTTTAACAGGCACAGCAACCAACGCGCAAACCACAGCCATAACCGGCGATGCGCAGCAAATTGAAGTATACGGTGCCCGCGAACATAACCTTAAAAATATTTCCATCAAGCTTCCGCGCTACCAGTTGGTGGTGTTTACCGGCATTAGTGGCTCGGGCAAATCATCCCTGGCTTTCGATACTATCTATGCCGAAGGCCAGCGCCGCTACATGGAAACCTTCTCGGCCTATGCCCGCAGCTTTATGGGCGGCCTGGAGAGGCCAAACGTAGATAAAATTGAGGGACTTTCGCCGGTTATCTCTATAGAGCAGAAAACCACCAGCCGTAACCCCCGCTCTACCGTAGGCACCATTACCGAGATTTATGACTTTATGCGGCTCTTGTGGGCACGTACCGCAGAGGCGTTCAGTTATGTAACCGGCGATAAAATGGTGCGCCAAAGCGACGACCAGATTGTGAGCCACATCCTGGACAACTTTGACGGCAAGCGTATTGTGGTACTGGCACCGGTAGTAAAAGGCCGTAAAGGCCACTACCGCGAACTTTTCCAGCAGATACGTAAAATGGGCTTTATACGTGCCCGTGTTGATGGCGAACTACTGGAGATAACGCCCAAGATGCAGGTGGACAGGTATAAAATCCACGACATTGAGATCGTGATCGACAAGATTGTGGTAAAGGAAGATGACCGTTTCCGCTTGTCCAGCTCTATACAGAATGCCCTTACACATGGCAAAGGCACAGTGCTTATACTTGATGTGGATGCAGACAAAACGCATTTCTTTTCACGCCACCTCATGGACCCGGCTACCGGTATTGCCTACGACGACCCTGCTCCAAACTCCTTCTCGTTTAACTCGCCTTACGGTGCCTGCCCGGTGTGTAATGGCTTGGGAGAGATACAGGAAATAACCGAGGAGTCTGTTATTCCGGATAAAAGTTTAAGCATACGTCGCGGTGGCATTGCGCCGCTTGGCGAATACCGCGACATCTGGATCTTTAAGCAGATAGAGGCCCTGTTCAAGCATTTTAAAGTATCGGTTTCAACACCAATCAAAGACCTGCCGGAAGATATGCTGAAGGTATTGCTTTATGGTTTGGATGAGGACCTGGAAGTGAACACTAAAAAAGGCAGCTACATTGTAGAGTTTGAGGGCATTATTAACTTCCTCAAGAACCAGATGGAGTCTGATTCCGATAACATCCGCTCGTGGGTAGAGGATTTCACGCAGACTAATACTTGCCCTGAGTGTAATGGCCACAGGCTTAAAAAGGAGTCGCTGCACTTTAAGATCGATAACAAGAACATCGGTGAGCTGTCAGTACTCGACATAAACAAATTGGCTGCATGGTTTGAGGGGTTGGAGGAAAGACTGAATGAACGCCAGAACGTGATCGCCAAAGAGCTTTTAAAGGAGATACGGAAACGCATCGGCTTTTTGCTTGATGTTGGCTTGGATTACCTGAGCCTGCACCGCCCTGTAAAAACGCTTTCGGGTGGCGAAAGCCAGCGTATACGATTGGCCACGCAGATAGGCACGCAGCTGGTAGGTGTGCTATACATTATGGATGAGCCAAGTATAGGCCTGCACCAACGCGACAACGAACGCCTGATAAACGCCCTGAAAGACCTGCGCGACCTAGGCAATTCCATTATTGTAGTAGAGCATGATAAAGACATGATCATGCAGGCCGATTACGTGGTGGATATTGGCCCTGGCGCGGGTATACATGGCGGCCAGGTAGTAACAGCCGGAACTCCGGATGAGATGATGAACGCCGGCACTACCACCGCTGACTTCCTGAGTAACCGCAGAGGCATACAGGTGCCCCGTAAAAAGCGTGAAGGCAACGGCAAAAAGCTTAAATTAAAAGGCGCAACCGGCCACAACCTGAAAAACGTGACACTGGAACTGCCATTAGGCAAAATGATCTGCGTTACGGGAGTATCGGGTAGCGGCAAGTCGTCGTTGATACACGATACGCTTTACCCTATACTTAACACGCACTTTTTCCGTGCCAAGCGTGAGCCACTGCCCTACAAAAGTATAGAAGGCCTGGAGCACCTGGACAAAGTAATTGAGGTAGACCAGTCGCCGATTGGCCGTACGCCACGCTCTAACCCTGCCACCTATACCGGTGTGTTTACAGATATACGCACATTGTTTGCCCAACTACCGGAGGCTAAGATAAGGGGCTATTCGCCAGGACGGTTCTCATTTAACGTAAAGGGCGGACGCTGCGAAGCCTGTGAAGGAGCCGGAATGCGAACCATCGAAATGAACTTCCTGCCGGATGTATATGTGCCCTGCGAAGTATGCAAAGGCAAACGCTACAACCGGGAAACGCTGGAGGTGCGCTTTAAAGGCAAGAGCGTAACTGATGTACTGGACATGACTGTAGAGCAGGCGGTAGATTTCTTTGAAAGTCAGCCGCGTATTCTGCGTAAGATCCAGACGTTGAATGATGTAGGATTGGGTTACATTACCTTAGGGCAGCAGGCAACTACTTTATCGGGTGGTGAGGCACAGCGCGTAAAACTGGCCACAGAACTATCCAAGAAAGATACCGGCCAAACGCTTTACATCCTGGACGAGCCAACAACCGGACTTCACTTTCAGGACATTGAGCACCTCTCAGAGGTACTGCATAAACTAACAGATAAGGGCAACACTGTGCTCATTATCGAGCACAACCTCGACCTGATCAAAATTGCAGACCATATTATTGATATAGGTCCGGAAGGCGGTGAGGGCGGCGGAACAATTGTGGCTTCTGGAACACCGGAACAGGTGGCCAAAGTAAAGAAAGGCTATACTTCCCGCTTCCTGGCAGAAGAATTAAAGACCAGCCACTACCGCGAAAACGGTGAAGTATAAAGTTTATCAAAAGGGGCAGCCGCTTATGTAGTGGCTGCCCCTTTTGTTTTTAATCGATTTTCTCTTTCAGGCGCTGGGCTGCATCGGTGTGCTGGCGCAATACAGGTAGCTGCCTGGATGCATATTGTTTTACCTCCATGCTAGTGCCGTTCTCAGCTATATCATCATACCGCTTCAGCAAGTCTTCGTGCTGGTCAAGCATAGTCCGGATAAACTCTACATCAAACGAAATACCTTCCTTTTCCATCAATTCATCAAATGTTTTTTGGTCAGCGTTGCCAAGCGTCTGAGGGAGTACGATGTTTGTCTGCCAGGCCACATCTTCCAATTCGTTGTTCATCTGACGGTGTGTGTTCTCTGCACGCTGGGCAAAGTTCTTAACTTCCGGACTTACTCCCCGGTTTATAGCAGCATCGCTAAGCTGTACCAATAACATGTTCGCACTGGCAGCCTCAGCGGCAAAAAGGGCATCATTTTCCATGTTCTCTATGCCGGCAGCCTCAAACTGCTGCATGCTTTGCTCTTTTGCCAGCTCTATACTATCATCAGAGTTGCAGCTTGCCAATAACAGGCATAGCAAGAAGCTAAAAGCTAAATATCTTTTCATAATTAAGTGTTTAAATAAAAAGCATCTGTAAGTATAGATACTCACAGATGCTTTTTATGTTTTACCTTAATGAATTGCTTAAGGTTACCGGTTCTTTTTATCAACCATATCTTTCACCTGCTTTGCTCGCTCATGGTGCTGCCGGAGCTTTGTAACAGTGTTGCTCGCAAATGTTTTTAACTGGGCATCTTCTAGGTTATTGGCAGCGTCTTCAAAAGCTTCTATATCTTCTTCATGGTCGCTTACCATCAGGTCCATGTATGCTCTATCGAACTCTGCCCCTGTTTTGTTGCGCAGCTCTTTTACATGGTCCATATGATCCTGGCCCATACTGTCTGGAAGAGTAATGTTAAGTCTGGAAGCGTGTGACCTCAACTCCTGATTGACTTGCTCATGATCTTTTACCATCATGCTCCCAAAATCTTTTACCTCCTTCATCTGACCTTTCTGCTGTGCTAACTTACCTAGCTCAACCTCCATCATCCCTCCAGAGGCAGCCTTAGTCATAAAGTCAGACATGTGGGTCATCTGATCCTCCATTTCGGTGTCTTCGGCCATTTGCTCGTTTGTTTCCTGAGCTTCTTCCACAGCACCCTGCTCTTGGTTGCATGATGACATTCCAAACAAAAAGGCTGCTACCAGAATACCTGTTGATGCAATTTTTTTCATAATTTTAGATGTTTTCTTTTACACAATTAGAACTAAAATAATTTGAGTATACGCCCTATAATTGTCTGAGTTATCAAATACAGTCTACAATTAATTCTTACCCTATTTTTGATCTTTAACCCTGCATAGCACAAAACCAAACAGAAACCATAAACCAGTCGTAGGCAAATAGTTACATCTCTTTATCTGTCATTTTCCCGTTAAAAAATCCTCCTTATGAAGTATATAAAACACCTTAGCTGGCTCGTATCATTTTTAGCCATCGCACTTGCTCCTTTAAGCGCTGCACAGGCTCAGCACGAAGACGTTATTGATTCTGAGGATAAGGTTCTAAACCCCGAGCATGACCGTATCATCAAATTCAGGCCTCTTGATATAGACCAGGTCAGTTTTGCCTTTGAAAAATTAAGGTCTTCGAGGGTATCAAATGAGTTAGGCATTAGTTATATCTATAACTCTACTTTTAAAGGCTCAGGGTTTTTGCCTGACGAGAAAAAGGTAAACGGACTGGGTGTGCGTATGAGCCAGCGCCATTATACATCCCAAAAGAAACAATCTCCATTCGGGTTTTACCATGGCCCTGTGTTCGGGTACAGGTTACTGGTGTTTGAAAAGAATGTTTTCGGTGTGGAGGATCTGCCGCCTTCAGACCCTGATTATCGTTTTGTAGGCAGGCTGTACCAAAACTCTTTAGACCTAAGTTACCAGTTAGGATGGCAGTTTCAGTTAGGCAGGCATTTTACGCTTGAGACAGGTGCAGGCTTAGGAGGACGCGTAAAGTATGCACGCGCTGTTGGTGCCGACGAATTGCTTACAGACAATATAATAGGCCATGCAGTGGTAGCCGAAAAAAACTCTGCTATATTCCTGGTGCCGCTGCCGCAGTTTAACTTTTCTATCGGGTACTCTTATTAATATATACATTTTGTATATTATACTTCGTTAAAGATTTAACATTTACTTGTTAAGCTCATCTAAGCGCTACATAAAAGTATAACCCATGAAAAATAACCTGTTATCTCTATTGATGTTGCTGCTGGGAAGCACGCTAACATTTACAGCCTGCCAGCGCGAAGATGAGTCACAAGCCGCCATCGAAGCAGAGTCTGCGGAAGACAATGCACTTACAGAAGGAGAATTTACATCGGTTGATGCCTATGTGGAAGATGCTTCTGCAGCGGAGCCTTTACTGGCAGGAAACATGGCTCTTGCAGAGAGTTTACCTGCTTGCGCTACCTCTTCTTATAACAGAGACACCCGTACCCTTACCATCGATTTTGGCACCACCAACTGCACTTGCCGCGATGGCTTGAACCGACGCGGAAAAATAATAGCTGTGTTTGATGGAAAGTATGGAGAAGTAGGCTCTTCGGTAACTATCACCCCGCAAAACTATTTTGTAAACGATAACCAATTAACAGGCACCAAGGTTAAGACTTACCTGGGAAACAGAAAAATAAGCGTGGTGGTAACCGGTGCAAGTTTAACTACACCACGCGGAACAGCTACCTGGCAGGCAAACAGAATAATTGAAAAAATTGCCGGCTACGACACTCCGCGCATATCAGATGATGTGTGGCTGATTACCGGAGAAGCTTCTGGTGTAAACCGCAGAGGTGTGGCTTATACAGCTGTTATTGAGCAGCCGTTGAAGAAAGTACTTGCCCCTGGATGCGCCAGGAATTTTGTTGCCGGAGTGCTAACTATAACGAATGAGCGTGGCGGCATACTTTCCCTTAACTACGACCCGGTTGGTGGAGAGCCCTGCGACAAGATTGCCGAAGTAACTGTAAACGGCAGAAAAAAGATCATACAGCTACGCTAGTACAATCTTTAAATGCAAAAGCCGGCTATAGCATACATCTATAGCCGGCTTTTGCATTTTTATAGCTATAACGCACTTACTTATTCGCTTTACTCAACACACTGTAAGACATTAGCTTACCATTGCGATAAGTCTCTGAGCGCACCATGCCAATGCCAGGCACATAGTACTCTACTGTTTGCACACGCATGCCTGGCATTTTCATACCCATGGCCCGGTTCTCCATTTCAGTATTCTGGCTTATCTTAAAGCTGTTGTATGTTCCGGCAGGCACTTTTATACTTTCCTTGCCCTCTACTGTGCGGTCCATTATCTTCATGGTCATGGTACTCATGTTCTGGCCACTGCTTTTATCCTTTACGGTTACCGTCATGGTACCGTCTTCCAGTTTCTGGCCTGCCTGCAAGTTGCCAGGGTAAAGCATCTTGTTGCCCTCCATACTTACTTCCATGTTTTTGTATGCCTCCATCATGTCCGGGTTCATCATAGAGCGCATATCCATCGAAATAGCACCGCCATCGCACCCAACCGTAAACTCGCCCTCCGAGCTTAGCTTTTCCTTTTTATCGTATACTTTGGTTTCGATGGTAGCCTCCAGCTTTCCATTATTCCGGTTCACATTCTTGACATGGTAGGTAGCCCGGCTCTCAAGTTTGTCTTTGCTGTTGTAGGTTAGTATCTCGTAAGTGGCGTTATTGTTAAGTAACATGTAGTCGTTGCAGTTTTGTGCCCTAACAGGGTTAACGACTGCAATGGCAACAATCAGCAGGAACCAGATGTAAATTTCTCTTTTCATAGTAAGTTATTTAAGTGGTTATCAGAATGTTAAGGCTTATATAAATATATGCAATAGCATTCTATTAAGCACATAAACCACTCACTTACAGAGTATAATAACTATAAATTTTAGTATAGCATGGATAAAACTTAGCATAAAAAAAGCCAGCACGGTGGCTGGCTTCCTTACAGTATAGCTTTTATACTTATACGCCCTTAAATTGAGGTCTGCGTTTTTCATTGAAAGCAGTAACACCTTCTTTGTAGTCATCGGAGTTACCGGCAATTTTCTGGCAGTGGGCTTCGTAGTCCAGCATTTCGTCCAAGGTAGAGCTAAAAGACTTGTTCAGCATCTTCTTCATCAGGCCAATTGCTTTGGTAGGCCCGGCAGCGTAACGTGCAGCCAGTTCAGCTACAGCTGCATCCAACTCCTCCGGGGCTACCACTTTATTTACCATGCCCAGTTGCAGCGCCTCCTCGGCTGTTACTTTAGAGCCTAGCGTACTTAGCTCAAAAGCTTTTAGAGAGCCCACCACGCGCGGCAAAAAGAAAGAAGATCCTGAATCCAGCACCAATCCAACGTTCACGAATACCTCTATCATACTTGCAGCGGTTGATGCTACTACCAGATCACAGGCCAGGGCAAGTGAACAGCCGGCGCCGGCAGCCACACCGTTTAACTTGCAGATAATTGGTTTTGGCAGGTTACGCATGGCACGTATAATAGGGTTATAGCGCTTCTCCAACGATTCTGATAAATCGCGCTTGCTGGCACTGGCAATAGCCTTAAGGTCCTGCCCGGAGCAGAACGCTTTTCCTGCACCCGTTAACACCACCACACGCACCTGCTCGTCACGGGCTACCTGTTTCAGGGCATCCTGCAGGTCGTAACTCTGCTGGTCGTTAAAGGCGTTAAAAACATCCGGCCTGTTTAGGGTAATGGTGGCTACCCCCTCTTGTACTTCATATAGTAAACACTCGTAAGTCATGTTTTTTTATTTTTTATAGATACTCAAAGTTACTAAATCAGATGCTTTTGACAAGCCACAGATTATACTATACTGTGTATATACTTTGTTAATTTATTTTATAAATATTATAATTTATTTAATAAAAATTATTCTTCTACTTCTTATCTTTGCCTTAACAAATATCAGGTTTTTATCTGATAGTCAAGGCTATGCAATAGCTAAGATCGCTACCAAACCTATAAACTATATATTACTATGAAAAAATGTTTTACACTTCTGCTGTTCGCAGCAGCATTTCTACTGTGCCCTATACTTCAGGCTCAAAAATTACCTCCCTCATTGGATAATCCTGTAATAAAGGCTGCGTTGGAACGCGCCCAAAATCTATCTGCAACAGATAATGCCCGCATCTCAACAAACCAGACAATAAGGGTTGCCCAAACCGAAACGTATGCCACCTGGAGAGAAGATAACCAATGGGTAGATGAAGGTCGGATCAACTATACTTTTAACACTCGCGGACAGATAGAAACTGCCACTGAGATAGAGTTGCCTGCCAACGTAAACAGCACGCAGTACACCTATGTGTATAACAGCCAGGGTATACCAACAGAGCTCATCAGTAAAGAGTGGGTTAACAGTGCATGGGTTAACGCAGGCAGATTGACCATTGAGTTTGAGGATAACTTGTTAAAAAGCTTTGGCATGTATGTATGGAGCAACAATATTTGGGTATTGATGCTGGGAGAAAGAAGCACTTTTACAAAATTAAACGGACGCGTTACTGAAACAGTGGCTGAAGTTTACTCTGCGATACCAGGGGCAGAAACTAACGGCTGGGAGCTATCTGAGCGTATAGCATACAGCTATACCGGCAGCGACAACAGACCCACTGGCATTATTACATACTCGAGACAAGGCACCAATTGGGTTGAGCAGGAGAAAGAAACTGCTATCACATATGTTGGCAGCACTTACGAGCGAAGTAGTTATTTCTTAGAAGAATACGATAGAGTGAATAGTGTATGGAACAAGTATAAGTATGAATACCAGTACAGCCAGGACGCAGCTGCCCAAACGCGTACTATAGTAGAAACGGAATATAACGTAGAAGGCACTACAACTACTCCTAATCTGCGCACAACTACAACAGACTTAACATCCGGCGAACCCTATGTATCAAACACGACAGTGAGAACACTTATAGAGACCTACGAAGGCCAAACCAATAGCTGGGTGCGCGATACTGAAGCAAAGGCCACTGTTACCAGAGACAGTAGCGGCGATATTACACAGATAATCTTCCAGGAATATTCTGACAGTGAAGAAGCCTTTGTTAACACGGAGCGTTTCGTTTACTCTAACTTTACTACCATCACCGTAACCAGCGCTGTCAATGATATGCTTGCAAAGGCAACTGAAGTATACCCTAACCCGGTGCAAAACAGCCTGCGTATTTCTCTGGATGCTGCTAAGGTTCGCAACGCCAACCTGAATATCTACAGCCTTACCGGTCAGAAAGTATTTGAGCAGCATAGCTTAAATGCTACAACAATAATAGATGTAAGCAAGTTACCTGCCGGTGTTTACATGGTGCGCATCACCGACGATAATAATGCCAACGTTACCAGAAGAATTGTGAAGCAATAGCAGCTGAAGTTTATACTTAAAAGCATAAGACGCTCTACAACAAGGGCGCCTTATGCTTTTAATAAGCTATAACGATCGTGAGTAAAAACCCTGCCCCATACCCTGTATAAACCTGTGCCGGTGTATGCGCATGCAAGGCCAGCCTGGCTGATAGCACAGCCCCGCTAAGTATAATAACTACGATAATAGCCATGGTAATAGAGCCATCGGGCATCAAGCGGTTAAGCACCAGCAGCAACCCCAAGGCTCCACCCATGCCCACGCTATGAGCACTTACCTTCCAGAACAGCGACACAAAGTATGTCAGAAAAACAGAAACCGCTATCAGGCCCATTATAAAAAAGAAGACTTCATCCAGTGCAGATACTTTATACAACAGGTAAGCGGTTAAAGTATAGCAAACGCCTGTAAACAGCAAAGGCAAACCACGCTGCTCCCGTTTGCTCATCTCCAGCGAGTCGAGCTGGCCGGTTCGCACCATTGTATAAGCCCCTAGCCCTGGTATTACAAACGTAGACAAAACCACCATGCATAATACTACCCAGCGGCTCTCTAACGGCAGTGTAAGCATGGAAGCCGGCATGTAGTAAAGTATAAACGCAAAAAGGTAGGTGGGCAGCAGCAGCGGATGGAAAACAACAGACAGCGCCTGCGCCAGGGAACGGTTCACTTATAGTTAGAGAGTTAGAGAGTGAAAAAGGTAAAAAGTTAGAAAGGGCTTAATTATTAAACAATCAATAATTTAACAATCAATAATTTAACAATCAACAATTATATTAAAGTTCTTTACGGAGGCGGGCAACCGGTATGTTTAGCTGCTCTCTATACTTAGCTACGGTGCGGCGGGCAATGTTGTAGCCTTTGTCGTTCAGCATTTTCTCTATTTTCTCGTCAGAGAGCGGCTTGCGTTTGCTTTCGCTATCGATGATCTCTTTAAGAATATGCTTTACCTCGCGGCTGCTGGCGTCTTCGCCAGAATCTGTGGCGATACCCTCTGAAAAGAAATATTTAAGCGGATAAATACCGAACTCTGTTTGCACGGCTTTGCTGTTGGCCACGCGGCTTACGGTACTAATGTCCATACCGATCTCTTCGGCAATGTCTTTCAGGATCATCGGGCGCAACATACTTTCGTCGCCTTCCAGAAAGAAGTCGTGCTGGTATTTTATGATGGCCTCCATGGTGCGCAGCAGCGTATTCTGGCGCTGGCGAATGGCATCTATAAACCACTTGGCCGCATCCAGCTTCTGTTTCACAAAAGTTACTGTCTCTTTCAGCTTCTTGTCTTTTTTATCCGACTTGTCATAGGCATCGAACATATCGGCATAAGAACGGCTAATGCGCAGGTCAGGGGCATTGCGTGCATTCAGCGACAGCTCTAGTTCCCCGTTGTTGTTGTTAAGTATAAAATCCGGGATGATGTACTGCACGCGCGTCATACTGGCCCCTGCTCCACCCGGTTTTGGGTTTAGCCTGATGATCAGGTCAACGGCTTGCTTCAGCTCATCTTCCGAAATATTAAACTTGCTCTGGATTTTAGAGTAATGCTTTTTGCTGAACTCTTCAAACGTTTCGCGGATAATGCGCTCGGCAAGCACTGTGGTTTCGTCCTGCTCGCGGCGCTCGAGTTGCAGCAACAGGCATTCTGGCAGGTCGCGCGCAGCAATACCGGCCGGGTCAAAAGTCTGGATCAGGTGCAACACCTGCTCAATCTCTTCTTCGGTGGTTTCGATGTTTTGCGAAAAAGCAAGGTCGTTGGCAATAGAGCTAAGCTCCCGGCGAATGTAGCCATCATGATCTATACTTCCGATCAGCTGCATTCCTATGCTATACTGTTTATCGTCCAGGCTCAAAAAGCCCAGTTGGTCCATCAGCGAGTCAGTCAGCGTAGACGACATGGCAATCGGCATTTCACGGTCATCGTCGTCATCGCCGCCGCGGTCTCCCTGCATCTTGTAGCCGCTTATCTCATCGTCGTTCAGGTAGTCGTTTATGTCAAGGTCTTCGTCCTTGTTATAGTCGTCTTCGTACTCGTCGGTATCGCTGTATTCGTCTGCCGTTTCTTCGCGGCCTTCTTCCAGGGCAGGGTTTATTTCCAATTCTTCTTTAATGCGCATCTCCAGCTCAGCAGTAGGTATCTGCAGCAGCTTGATAAATTGTATCTGCTGCGGCGATAACTTCTGAGATAAAAGCTGTCTTAAATCGAGTCGCTGCATAATTTTAGAAGAATAATTTAATGCGGGTTAGTGCACCTTCAAATTTAGGATAATTTTACTCTCATTTACAAAAAAGGTTAAAATATCGTTACTTTGAGGGATTTTATAAAAAACGCTGAAATCAAAAGCTTAGGTATGATCCAAAGTATAAACTGATAGCCTGGCTCCTGTTACTGTTTACAATACAGACATCCATGGTTTTACATGTAATTGATTGTAAGTTTATACTTTAAAAGATATTTTATGCCTTTGATACAGGCAATTAACCATTATACATGCAACGCACAAAAGTAAAAGATCTGCTACAGGGTGCCGCAGTAGACCAGGAGGTACTGCTAAAAGGCTGGGTGCGCACAAAGCGCGGGAATAAGTTTGTGAATTTTATCGCCGTGAACGACGGCTCTACGATAAATAATTTGCAGGTAGTGGCCGATGCCGAAAAGTTTAGCGAAGAGACTTTAAAGGACGTTACCACAGGTGCGGCCATTGCCGTAACCGGTATTCTGGTTGCCTCTCAGGGCAAAGGCCAGGCCTTCGAAATACAGGCATCAAGTATAGAAGTACTGGGCAAAGCCGACCCGGAAACGTACCCGCTTCAGAAAAAGGCGCACTCGCTGGAGTTTTTGCGTGAGATAGCACATCTGCGCTTACGAACAAACACCTTTGGCGCTGTGTTCCGCATACGCAACACCATGGCTTTTGCCGTACACAAGTTCTTCAACGAGAAAGGATTTGTATACATGCACACGCCTATCATCACAGCTTCGGATGCAGAAGGTGCCGGTGAGATGTTCCAGGTAACTACGCTTGATATTGCAAACCCGCCACGCACAGAGAACGGCCACATCAATTTTGAAGAGGATTTCTTCGGACGCGCTACTAACCTAACGGTTTCGGGCCAGATGGAGGGCGAAGTGGCAGCCATGGCCTTCAGCGATATTTATACTTTTGGCCCTACGTTCAGAGCCGAGAACTCCAACACCACGCGTCACTTGGCCGAGTTCTGGATGATTGAGCCGGAGATGGCTTTCTACGACCTTAAAATGAACGCCGACCTGGCCGAGGAGTTTATCAAATATGTCATCCGTTATGCGCTGGAGAACAACCGCGAGGATATTGAGTTCTTAGAGCAGCGTTTGGCAGAGGAAGACAAGAACAAACCGCAGAACGAGCGCCAGGAAATGACCCTGACCGAGAAACTGGAATTTGTGGTGAACAACGATTTTGAGCGTGTAACCTATACCGAGGCTATCGACATTCTGATGAACTCAAACCACTACAAGAAGAAGAAATTCCAGTACGAAGTAAAGTGGGGCGTTGACCTGCAGAGTGAGCACGAGCGTTACCTGGTAGAGAAACACTTTAAGAAGCCGGTGATCGTAACGGATTATCCGAAGGATATCAAGTCTTTTTACATGCGCCTTAACGACGACGGCAAAACTGTGGCTGCCATGGACATACTTGCTCCAGGCATTGGTGAGATTGTGGGTGGCTCGCAGCGTGAGGAACGTATGGATATATTGGTAGAGCGCATGAAGGCTGTGGGCATTAACCCGGACGACATGTGGTGGTTCCTGGATACGCGCCGTTTCGGAGGCTGCCCGCACGCAGGCTTCGGGTTGGGCTTTGAGCGTATGGTGCAGTTTGTAACTGGTATGGGCAACATCCGCGACGTAATTCCTTTCCCGAGAACACCGCAGAACGCAGAGTTTTAACAGGGTTTACACTTATACAGGAGCCCGGTCATTTTTGGCCGGGCTTTTTGTTTGTTCGTTCCACCAAACTTACTTATACTTATAAAAGTATAGCTTTAACTGCCTATTTGCATACTTTGGCTAGAAATTTGTTATCTGTAAAAGTATAATTCTCAAGTTTTTATACTATGCGTAAACTAATCTTAAGTATACTTCTGGCTGGCGTAACGGTTTTTGCCGCAAATGCTCAGCAGGAGTTCGCCAACATTGAGTTGCCCATGAACCGTGCCGAGGATTTAGTTACCCTGGCCGATGACTATGGCAATGTTTGCATTTACTTTTACCAGAACCGTGAGCTGCATTTTGCTTTACTTTCGGCAGATGGAAAGCAAATAGCCCGACACCAGATCCCGTATCGTTTTTCGCAGGAGCCACAATTGCTGGGTACCCGCGTTACCGAAGATGAATTCGTGTTTTACAACCGCTATGTAAATGGCCGCCGTGAGTACCTGCGCCCCTTTGCCATTAACCGCGAAACAGGCGCTTTCCGCAGCCTGCAGGACGAGCAGATTGACCTGGAGCGCAACGTAACATTTGTAGGCGGCTTCGGAGACAAGGACCATTTTTATATGCTCTACACCGACAAAGACAACAACATGCACCTGTACCGCGACTCTTACACAGATGTGGCGCACCTGGAGCATAAAGTGTTTAAGTCGGAAGAAATGCCGCGCACCCGTGAGCGCCATGCCCGTGAATCGGATATGATTTATGTGCACCCGGATATGCAGCATAACGTGTTTACCGGCTACCACCGCAGCAAGATCTACTCTGCAGGCGATAAGATACACATGATTTTTGACGGCTATTACCTAAGAGGCAAAGGCAGCGACGAAACCACTACCGAGATACTGACACTGGACTGGAACACCGGCAAAACAGCTTACCGCACTCTGCCGGCTATTGAGCAGCGCAATTCGCCAAGCTTTAACTCTTTCCTGTACAAGAACATGCTTTTCCGTGTAAACATGGAGAAGGACAAGTTTAACCTGGCTGCTTACGATTTTAACACTCTGCAACCTATAAAAGAGTATAGCTATACCGGCGACGAAGAAATTGCTATCAAATCTACGCCAGTTTACCAGCGTGGCGCCAAGGCTATCTTTTCTCCGGATAATACTGTGATTGAGAAAACTTCTAAGGTAATGAAGAACCTGGCTAGCGGAGTACCGGCGATAACTGTGGATACCTATGCAGATAATTCGCTACAGCTAACCATTGGCTCGTACAAGGCGCCGGAAGCAAATAACAACCCTTTTGGGCAGGATAGAAATCGTATGGTACGCACACCAGACCGCTATGTGCAGACATCGCGTGGCATGATGATGATACCAGGGCGTTGGGTGCCTGCCTACAACATCCCGAGTTATTACCTAAATTCGCCATACTACAGCCGCTACTTTTACGACCCATATAACCAGGGAGGCAATTTGCCATCTGGTCCGGGTATAAGCACCTACTTCAGGTCGGTGATTACGGCAGATGGCTTAACTAAAGTAACAACCGAAGAAGGCAAAGAACCGGTAGTGCTGCAGGATAGAGTGGAAACTTATGAGCAGGAACTAAAGCCCGAGCCAGAACTGAAAACAGTTTACCGTTACGGCGACAAATTGCACTACGGCTACTATGACCGTCGCAACAGGACATTCCGGATTGTGGAGTTTGCTCGTGGCGATGCACCAGCTGAAGCTCAGAAATAATAAATAAAGTATAACAAAAAACGCCCGCTGAAATCAGCGGGCGTTTTTTGTTTACAAGGTAGCTTAATTACTCCTGCGTCATTAGTTTGTTAATCTTTTCCTGTAGTGCCGGGTCTTGTCGGTAGGCGATCATGATCTGCTCATACTTTTCCAGGGTCATGCCATCTTTTTGGATAGCTGTTTCTACTTCTTTCTGCATTTCCGGCTGCAGCTCCATCATTCGCTGCGCCGCTTTGTTAAAAGCTGCCGTTTCCTCTACTGTAGCGCCAACTTCAGAGAGTTTCTGTTGCTGATGCGCCTGCGCCATTTCGTTAAACTTATCCACACTCAGCTTTTCCTCCTCTAGTATCTTCAGCATTTTTTGCTCACCGTTTTGCTGGATAACCATCAGGCGGCTGCTTGCGTCAGCAAATTGCTTTAAGTCGCCATCAGAGAAGTTGCCGCTTTGCTGCGTTTGCTGCTGCATCTGAGGTGACTGTGTCTGTGTTTCTGTTTGCTGCGTTTTCTGTTTTTTATCTTTCTTCTGCGCTACCGCCGTGTCAGTAACGGCACATACGCCTAAAAAAAGTATAGCAACAGCAATCCCCTTAACTTTTCTATTTAGGATGTTCATAAAATTCAGGATTAAAATTAGATGTGAGTAATAAAATAGGACCGATTTAGTCCTGGTATCGGTAAGGTTATACTCCTTTAAAGTATAGATTGTTCCAAATCCGGAGCCAGACATACTTACTTGATTCTGCTAAATACGGCTCTTACTACAACTCATCCACCTTATCCGACAGTTCGTCGTGTTTAAATTTTAACAGGTTGAATCCCTGTGCACCTTTGAGTAGAAATTTAAACAAAGTGACTATGAAAAGGATATACACAGGCATCTTAATTATCTTCTGGCTGGCACCGATGTTGGTTCTGGCGCAAAAGCAACAAACCATTACAGGAAAAGTGCTTGACACGAAAGGCCAGCCTGTTATCGGGGCAAATGTATTTGTAAAAGATAGTTACGATGGCACCTCCTCCGGCACCGACGGCTCATTTACCTTTACCACTACCGCCACAGGTGCACAAACCGTTATAGCCAGTTTTCTGGGCTATGAACAGCAAGAGCAAAGTATAAACTTGGCTGCAGTAGGCGAGGCAAAAGTATACTTTAAGCTAAAGGAAAAGCTAAGTCAGCTAAATGCCGTTACCATAACCGCTGGTGCTTTTGAGGCCGGCGACGAAAAACGTAGCACCATACTCAGCTCCCTGGATATTGCCACCACTGCCGGCGCTACTGCCGATATTTATGGGGCCATTAACACCTTGCCCGGCGCACAGCGTGTAGGCGAAGAGGGCAAACTGTTTGTGCGTGGTGGCGATAGCTACGAAACCAAAACATTTATTGATGGCCTGCTGGTGCAAAAGCCCTACAACTCTTCTGTGCCTGATCTGCCGGCACGAGGCCGCTTCTCTCCTTTTATGTTCTCCGGCACTACGTTTAGCTCCGGTGGCTATTCTGCCGAGTATGGTCAGGCACTATCCTCAGCTTTGATGCTTAAAACTAATGGCCTACCCGAGAAAACAGAAACAGGCATTTCTATTATGTCTATTGGTTTAGGAGCATCACATACCCAACGCTGGAAAAACACCTCCCTTGCCTTAACCG
Source organism: Pontibacter aydingkolensis (assembly GCF_019443125.1). Lineage (GTDB taxonomy): Bacteria > Bacteroidota > Bacteroidia > Cytophagales > Hymenobacteraceae > Pontibacter > Pontibacter aydingkolensis. The sequence goes on from NZ_JAHYXK010000002.1 coordinate 245,487, forward strand.
CCGACTACACCAATCTGGCACCTTATGTTGGTCTTGTAAAGCAGAACATCGACTGGAAACATGCCCCAGAAAGCAAAGGCGGTTCCCTTGTGCTGCGCCACAAAACTTCCGAAACAGGTATGCTAAAAGCCTACAGCAGCTACGCAGGATCAAAGCTGGCACTATCGCAGGATACCCCGGAGGGCACTGCAAACGCTGTAGAGCTGGATAACCGTAACTTCTTCAGCAACCTTACTTACCAGGAGCTACTCGCAGATAAATGGACTGTGCACACCGGCATCAGCTACATGCACAACACCGATAATATACAAGTTGACGAGCAGGACATAGCAGAGCAGGACATAGCAGAGCAGGACAACACCGTGCAGGCCAAAGCAACCTTAGAGCATCAACTGGCAGAACCGCTCTGGATTAAGTTTGGATCAGAATTAACCTTGCGCCGCTACAACCAACAGTATCAGCGAAACGAAAATGCAAAAAGTATAACTTCTGGTTTTGATGAGGCCTTAACAGCCAATTTTGCAGAAGCCGACTGGTACCTGAGTAATAGTTTAGTGGCACGCGCAGGTGTGAGGGCAGAATACTCCGCTTTGCTGGACAAGGCAAATGTGGCCCCGAGAATTTCAGTGGCTTATAAAACAGGTGAGCACGGGCAGATCTCAGCGGCATTCGGACAATTTTACCAGTTGCCGGAGGCGCAGTTTCTGAAGATAAGCGATAATCTGAATTACGAGAACGCCATGCATTATATCATCAACTACCAGCGCCAGAAAGATAACCGCACCTTCAGGGCAGAGGCCTACTACAAAAAGTATAACCACCTTACAAAGTATAACACCGATCAGCCATACTTACCCAGTAGTTATAGTAACAGCGGCAACGGCTTTGCCAAGGGCTTAGACCTGTTCTGGAGAGACCGCAAAAGTATAAAGAACGGCGATTACTGGGTTTCTTACTCGTTGCTGGACACACGCCGTAATTACCGCGATTACCCGAAACAGGCTGTGCCAACCTTTGCCTCTAAACACAACCTGGCAGTGGTATACAAGCATTTTGTACCTGGTTTGAAAACACAGTTTGGTGCCACTTACTCTTTTGCCAGCGGCCGGCCTTACCACAACCCGAACAAGACAGGTTTTAACCAGGGCCGAACACCCAACTACAACGACTTAAGCTTTAATGCAAGCTACCTCACCAACATCCTGGGCAACTTTACAGTGCTGTATGTTTCGGCCACAAACCTGCTGGGCAGCAACCAGGTGTTCGGCTACCGCTATGCCAGCAACCCCGGCGAAACCGGCACTTACAGCAGCATGCAGGTTGGCCCACCAGCTAAGCGCTTCATCTTCGCAGGTTTGTTCATCAACTTCGGAGGGCAGGGTATACACCATTAAGGTTGCGCCCAATTAGGAATTTCAAATTTTGAATGAGTCTCAAGTATAAAATCACAACTTTAAAAATCTAATAATCATGAAAAAGCACATCTTATTATTTTCGGCAGCTATACTTTTTGTACTTAACACTTTTGCGCAGAGCAGCAGTTTTGAGACAGCAATGGCTAAAAATCTAGAACTTATGCGCAGTGGCAAAACTGCAGAAGAACTGCAACAGGCAGCTAACGGCTTTGAGCGCATCGCTGCGGCAGAACAGAAAGAATGGCTGCCTCTTTACTATGCTGCCCTTACCTACATCAACATCAGTTCTAAAGAATCAGATGAGAACAAAAAGGACCAGTACCTTGACAAGGGGCAAGAACATTTGAATAAAGCCCTCAAACTAGTGCCTAAAGAATCAGAATTACACGTGTTGCAAGGCTATCTGCACCTGGCACGCATAAATGTAGCACCAATGGCACGTGGTATGAAGTATAGCGGCATGGCTACCGAAGCTTTTGAGATGGCAAAGTCGCTAAACCCTGCTAACCCACGGGTATATTATATGCTGGCCAACACCAAGTATAACACCCCTAAAATGTTCGGCGGCGGACCAGAGGCTGCCAGGCCATATTTAGAGCAGGCCAAAGAAAAGTATGAAGCTTTTAAACCAGCCACTGCCATTGCGCCCAACTGGGGCGAAAAGCAAGTGCTCTCGATGCTGGAGCAGTACAGATAAAGTATTGAAACCCGTTGACTACAAACTATAGCTAATATCAAACCAAAGAATTAACTTGATAGCTTATACTTTGTGATGCACTTGGTTAAGGAAAAACATACGTTAGTCACTCCAACTGATAAAGACACAGGCCTTAAAACTAAAAGCCCGGCCCGCAAAAATGCGCGTAGGCTGCTAAAACAGGTGGGTATACTATTGCTGGCCACGCTGGCAGTAATGCTGATCGGTTGCCCGCAGTGCTTTGAGTCTAACCTGAGGCGGCTTTTTATTAGCTTTCTGTTTTCGCTAGCTATGTTTGTGTCGCTTTGGCAGGTTAACGAACGTTTAACAAATGTGCTGGATGGATACGTACGTTGGTTTGATAATCCTGGGAAGCGGCTTTTCATCAGTATTATCGGTACTGTAGTTGTGTCGGGCATCGTGGTTATACTTTTAAATACCATTTTCCTGTCTATCCGTGGCTATACTTTCCAGGACCTGACAAAGCAGGATTGGCGCAGCATGGTAGTAGGGCCGCTTATTATTACATTTTTTATCTCGATGTTCGGGCACAGCCGTTCGTTTCTGCTGGGCTGGAGGCAAACGGCTATAAACGCAGAGCGGCTGCAAAAGGAAAGTATAGCCTCGCAGTACGAGTCGCTGAAGGCGCAGGTAAACCCGCACTTCCTGTTTAACAGCCTGAACGCGCTAACCAGCCTGGTTGAAACTGATCAGAAGCTGGCCGTAAAGTTTATCCGGAAACTCTCCGAAGTATACCGTTACGTGCTCGATAGCCGCCAAAAGGAAGTGGTGCCACTTCCCGAAGAGTTAAGTTTTTTAGAATCGTACATCTACCTGCAAAAAATACGGCACGGCAAATCGCTGCTGGTGCAGAATGAACTGCCTCAAGACAGCAACCTGATGGTTGTACCGCTTGCTCTGCAAATGCTTTTGGAGAATGCCATTAAGCACAACATAGCTTTGGAAGAAGAACCCTTGCAGGTGCAGCTATACTTAGAAGGCAATTATCTGGTGGTGCAGAACAATGTGCAGGAGCGGCGCATCCGGGAAGAGTCTACGGGTACGGGCCTGGCTAACATTGAGGCCAGGTACAGCTACCTGACCAATAAGCCGGTGCAGGTACAGCGCACAGCGCAGGAGTTCATTGTTAAACTTCCTATTTTATACTTTAAAGGATAATGCGGGTACTTATAGTTGAAGACGAAAAGCTGGCTGCAGAACGTCTGGCCAATATGCTGCAAACCTACGACAGCAGCATAGAACCCGTTGCCACCTCTCCTTCTGTGCGCAACACCGTAGAGCTGCTGCGCCTAAAGCCTCAGCTAGATCTCATTTTTATGGACATACAACTCGCCGATGGGTTGAGCTTTGAAGTGTTTGAGCAGGTGCCAGTGGAGGTACCCGTTATCTTTACCACCGCCTACGACATGTATGCGATTAAAGCCTTCAAAGTAAATAGCATAGATTACCTGCTTAAGCCCATTGATGAGGAAGAACTGCAGGCTGCACTGGAAAAGTATAAAAAACTAAAGCTTGTTCCTGTTGTGCCGCCATCTTTAGGTGTACTGGAACAGGCCATGCAGCTGTTAAACGGCGGCAGCCAGAACTATAAAAGCCGTTTTGTGGTAAAAGTTGGAGAGCACCTGCACACCATTGCTGTAGAGGAAGTAGCCTGCTTTTACAGCTACGAAAAAGCAACTTTCCTGCAAACCCATGCTGGCAAACGCTATGCCATCGACTATACTATGGATCAGGTAGAGCAAGTCGTAAGCCCACAGCTGTTTTTCAGGGTTAACCGTGGCTACCTGGTAAGTTTAAAGGCTGTGAAGGATATTGTTGCCTGGTCTAACAGCCGCTTAAAGCTGGAGTTGTACTACCCTACACCTGCCGGAGAGGTGGTGGTTAGCCGGGAGAAAGTGCAGCCATTTAAGGCTTGGCTGGATTCTTAAACCGACTATTCCTTTACCTCCGATGTTTCGCCGGCATAGCGTTTCAATTTTTCCTTATGCACTAACTGCTCCTGCAGCAATTGCTGTACTTCCGGCTTGTTGTAATCTTCTATACTTTGAATATGCTTCATTACCTTCTTCATGATACTGTCCTGGTTCTGGCCGGTTTCCAAAGCGTAGGAGTACGGAAAATCAGTGAAGGTAACCATAGAGTATAGCGGAATCCACTTGTCCGGGTATTGCTCTGAGATTTTGGCCTCTATCTTCTTTTGGAGCAGGAAGCGAGGGTCGGCCACTTTGTCGCGCATCTCTATAAAGTTCATTACGGCCAGGTCGGCAATGGCATCGGCGTTTGGCTTGCGCCTGCGCTCAAAGTCCTTAAACAATGTATTCCAATCTTCTCCGTCAAAATCCTCCAGCATCTGGTCCAGCACAAAAATGTCTTCAAAGCCAGCGTTCATTCCTTGTCCGTAAAAAGGGACCACGGCATGGCAGGCATCCCCAATCAGCAATGATTTACCATCGTGGCTCCACGGAAAACATTTTATAGTTACCAGTGCGCCAATCGGGTTTGAGAAATAATCCTGTGCCAGGTCAGGCATAAGCGGCACTGCATCCGGAAATACCTCTAAAAAGAAGTTAAGCAGGTCTGTATCGTTTTTGATGGCGGCAAAAGAACGCTCTCCTTCATAAGGGAAGAACAAAGTACAGGTAAAGCTGCCGTCTATGTTTGGCAGGGCAATCATCATATAGTTGCCGCGTGGCCAGATATGCAGGGCATTCTTCTCCAGCAGCCACTCTCCATCAGGGGCGGCTGGTATGGTAAGCTCTTTATAGCCATACTCCAGGTACGATTGGGAGTAGTTAAAGCGCTCTGTTTTTTGCATAGCACCACGTACAACCGAAAAAGCACCATCTGCACCAAAGAGTAAATCCGGCTGAATAGTTTCTATCTCTTCTGTTTCTGTATTTCGCAACTGCACTTGGTTTTCGCGCAAGTTTACATCCAGAGCTTGCTGGTTAAAATGATAGGTAATATCCTCATTCGGCTCCGACAGGTTCATTAAGGCTGCGTTCAGCCCTCCCCTCGACACAGAGTAAATAGACTGCCCCTCTTTGCCATAAGGCTGAAATGTAAGACCGCCTTGTTCGTCGTGCATCATACGGCCGTGCATGGGTATAGCAACTTTACGCACATCCTCTTCTATGCCAATGCCACGCAGGGCACGCCAGCCCCTGTCGCTCAGCGCCAGGTTAATAGAACGACCTCCATCAAGGGTAGTTTTACGCATGTCGGGGCGGCGCTCATACACATCTACTTTGTGGCCGCGTTTGGCCAGATACAGAGACAGCAGCGAGCCAACCAAACCGGCTCCCATAATGGCGATATTCTTTTTTTGGGTCATAGTTGTAAGGTGATGCGCGATTTATGTGTTGTAAAGTAAAGATTTCCGGGCGGTATTGGCAAGCCTTTATGTTACCACTTTACGGAAGGTAAGATTTATACGTGGCTCTACCGTACGAGTAGTTTTAGGAACATGATGCAGCCAATGGTGCTGCGTTGGCCCTTGCATCAGCAGCAAGCTACCGTGAGTCAGGTTTATGCTTTGCGGTTTAAGGTCTTTGCGGGTCTTGTGTTTAAAGCTGAATTTGCGCTCTCCACCAAAATTAAGACTGGCTATGGCCGGCTCCTGCCCCAGCTCTGCCTCGTCGTCGGCGTGCCAGCCCATACTATCCTGCCCGGTGCGGTACAGGTTAAGTAGTACACTGTTATACTTATGGCCGCTGGCTTGCTCTATCTTTTGTTTAAGCTTCTGCAGCACAGGCAGCCATGGTTGCGGTTTATTATGCAGGCCAGAGTAAGTATAGCTTTTATCGCCGTACCAGGCCGTGAGGCGCGGCATAGGTAGCTGCTTACCAAACATCTTTATACTTTCCTGCTGCCAATTTATCTCCTTCATCAGTCTATCAAAGTATAAATCGCCTTCTTCTTTGCTGAAGAATTGAGGATCAAAGTATACTACGGCGTCGGGCAGGTTCAGGCGTGTGCGTTGTGGCATCATGGTAAAGTATAAATTAAGAGGCTGGTTCTCTGCAATACTTCTTATTCTATCTTATCGTCTTCTTTAGGTATCAGCTTTACTTTACGGCGCCTGTCCAGGTAACCCATGGTTTTGGTGGCTGTAAACCCATGTATGATAACAGATACCATTACGATAAAACCCACTACAGACCAGAGTTGGTTTGCGTCTGCAAAGTCAATTTTTTCTAAGGCAAAAGAGAGGTAGAAGAAAGAGCCTATGCCCCGGATTCCAAAGAAACTGATGGCCATTTTTTCGTGTATCGGCACTTTAACGCCTATCATGCCAATTAAACCTGCCAGCGGCCTTATCACAAATAAGAATGCCAGCCCAACCAGCGCGCCCTGCCAGGTAAGGTAACCTAATAGACCATGCACAATACTACCCCCGAAAAGCAAAAGTAAGATTACCATTAAGATCTGTTCTACCTGCGTTACAAAGTCGTGCATCTCGGTGTGGTATTTATCATCCGGTTCATAGGCACTCATTGTCATGGCAGTAACAAACACCGCTATAAAGCCATATCCGTGTGCCATTTCTGTTAGGCCATATGACACAAGCGTGGCAGAGAGAGCCAGGAATGCATCATTTGCTTTAGGAAATTTTGTTTTTTGAGGGAGTTGAAAAATAAGGTATGCCAAGCCTCGCCCAACCAGCCAACCTACTGCAAAACCGGCTACTATGCGGTACAGCAGGTCGCGCCAAAGCCAATCGCCTAGCCAGTTGCCTTGTGTGCCTGCAGCAATGGCAACAACAACCGCCAGCCAGGTAAACGGGAAGGCCATACCGTCGTTCAGGCCTGCCTCTGCCGTAAGCGAAAAGCGTACATCATCCTCTTCTTTATCATCCGGTGGCCCAACTTGTACCTGTTCAGCAAGCACTGGGTCTGTGGGGGCCAGTACGGCACCCAGAAGTATAGCAGCGGCAGGTGCCATGCCCAGCACACCCCAGCCAAACAGCGCCAGGCCGGCAATACAAAGCAACATCGTTATACTTACCAGGCGTATGGGTATCTGCCAGTTTTTCCAGCTTACTTTTCGTCTTATTTTAAGGCCGGATCCCATCAGTGATATGATCACGATAAGCTCTGTAAGGTGCACTACATACTTCTCCCGCCAGATAGGGTCCGGACGAGGCAGCTCGTAGGGCAACAGGTATAGCAGCATCCCCAGCAGCATAAACACCATCGGGTATGAAATAAAGGTACGCTTAAGCAGGGCAGGCACCCAGGCCATAGAAAGGGCCGCCAGCCCTACCAGCGTTATGATAAGTATGTAGGTAGACATGAATTTTTTTTCAGTAAAGCGGTTGCCTTAAAAGCAGCTGCATGAACGGCAATCCGGTTAGTAGGTTACCATACGTTATTTTGCGTTTCGTGCCTATCTTTGTAACTTACATAAAAGTATAATTTGAGATTTTGGAAGTATTAGAGAAGATATTTGTCGCTTTTAGCGATGCTGCATGGGGTATGCCGCTGCTTATACTATTAATGGGTGGGGGCTTTTACTTTATGTTTTACTCGGGCTTTTTGCCGTTCCGCTACCTGCGCCATGCCATAAACGTGCTACGCGGTAAATACGACGACCCCAACGACCCCGGAGATATCAACCACTTTGAGGCCTTGTCTGCGGCCCTGGCTGCCACAGTAGGTATGGGTAACATAAGCGGTGTGGCTGTGGCTATTGCTATTGGCGGGCCGGGTGTGCTGTTCTGGATGTGGGTGAGTGCTTTTGTGGGCATGGCTACCAAGTTCTTTACCTGCTCCCTTTCGGTAATGTACCGCGGCTATGACAGCAAAGGGCATCTGGAAGGTGGGCCAATGTATGTGATAACCGAAGGTCTTGGTAAGAAGTGGAAACCTCTGGCCTCATTCTTTGCCATTGCCGGCTTATTCGGAACCTTGCCTATTTTTCAGGCTAACCAGCTTACACAGGTAATCCGTGAGGTGGTACTGGAGCCGAATGGCCTAAGCTCTGGCGATGCATTTTATACCAACCTGACTATTGGGTTAGCTCTTGTGCTTATTACCTCGCTGGTAATCTTTGGAGGCATAAAGCGGATTGGCCACGTGGCAGGTAAAATGGTACCGGGCATGGTCGTACTTTACATGCTGGCGGTTTTCTACATCATGTTTGCCTACTACACCAATATCCCCGATGCTTTTGCTCTGATTTTTACAGATGCCTTTACAGCTGAGTCGGTGCTTGGCGGAGCAGTGGGAGCTATTATTATTGCAGGCGCGCGCAGAGCGGCTTTCTCTAACGAGGCAGGTATTGGCACCGCCTCCATGATGCATGGAGCCGCTAAAACCGACGAGCCAATCCGTGAAGGTTTAGTGGCTATGCTTGGTCCATTTATCGATACGATTGTAGTATGCACGCTTACCGGCCTGGCCATTATACTGACCGGCACCTGGCAAACATCCGGGGCAAGCGGCGTAACCATGACGGCCACTGCCTTTAACAATGCCATGCCCGGTATTGGCAGCTATGTTTTGGTGTTGTGCGTGATGATCTTTGCCTTTACTTCTTTATTTTCTTACTCCTACTATGGTACCAAGTGCTTTAGCTTCCTGTTTGGGGCAAAGTATAAGCATCTTTACAATTACTTTTATGTAACCACTATTGTGTTTGGGGCCACGGCAACTATTACAGCTGTGATTGCACTGATAGACGGTATGTACGCCATGATGGCTATCCCTACCATGGTTTCTGCACTGCTGCTGTCGCCTAAGGTAAAAGCAGCGGCAAAAGACTACTTTAAGCGGATGCGGGAGTTCAGGGTGGAGTCGGAGTTTAAAGAGAAGCCCGAGAAAGTATAGATTGACAAGTGATCAAAAGGCATATTCTATCACTTTTACCCGATAGCTAATTTAAAAATTTGGCGCAAATAACAAATTACCATCTATATTTGACCCCAAATTAATTAGCATATGACGCTACTTATTATATACCTACTCGTTGCATTGTTCTTCTCCTTCCTCTGTTCTTTGCTGGAGGCATCGCTACTGAGTATCACGCCTTCCCATGCCAACATTGTCGGCAAGGAGGACCCTGCCCTGGGCAAAGACCTGCAGCATTTCAAAGACAACATCGACATGCCGCTGGCTGCTATCCTCACCCTTAACACCTTTGCCCATACTATTGGGGCAGCGGGTGTGGGCGCACAGGCGCAGGTAATTTGGGGTGAGGAGTACCTTACTGTAGTATCCATTGTGCTTACCATTGTCATTCTTATCCTGACGGAGATCATACCAAAAACGCTCGGCGCTAACTACTGGAAGCCACTTACTCCTTTTACGGTGCGGACTCTGAAAATAATGATTTACTCTCCCCTGTACCCCATCATCCTTTTCTCTCAGTTTATCACTAAACGATTGAAGCGTGATAAGGACAAGAGTGTTCTGAGCCGAGCTGACTTTACAGCTATGGCTGAAATCGGCACCAAGGAGGGTATCCTGCACCATGACGAATCACGGGTTATAAATAATGTGTTACGTTTTAACGTGATACTTGCCAGCCATATTATGACGCCGCGCACTGTTATTAAAGCTGCTCCTGAAGAGCAAACCATACAAGAGTTTTACGACAACACTACCAACATGCGCTTTTCCCGCATTCTGGTTTTTGACACCTCCATTGACCATATAACCGGTTATGTGTTGAAAGACGAGGTGTTGCAACGAATAATTAAAGGAGATGGGGATCTGCCACTTAGGGCTATTAAGCGACCAATTCATGTGTCCAGCGAGTTTACCCCAATACCCGAGCTCTTCACCAAGATCATAAAGAAGAAGGAGCACATAGCGCTAGTGCTAGATGAGTATGGCGGTACGGCAGGTATTGTGTCAATGGAAGATATTATCGAAACCTTGCTCGGGTTGGAGATTACGGATGAGTTTGATGATATAGAAGACCTGCAGAAGTGGGCCCGCGAAAAGTGGCAGAAACGCTCCAAACCGCCGGGTAGCGAGGACGAGGAGTCGCATTAGGTCTCTGCTTTAAACAAATGGAGGACTTTTAGAAGTATAAAAAAGGCCGGTAAATTTAAGTTTACCGGCCTTTCTGTTTATGTATTGCTGCTTTCAATTATTCCCAGCGCCTGGTTTACCTTTAACAACTCCTCATCGTGATCCGTCATTACAAACAGCACATCGTGTGGTTCCAGCACGGTTGCTCCGTTGGGTGTAACAAACTTGCCATTACGATTGATAAGCACAATAAGCGTAGTTTTAGGCAGCTGCAGGTCTACCAACGACTTTCCTATAGCCGCACTTTCAGAAGGCAGCAAGATCTCTGTTAGTTCGTTTTTCAGGTCCCAGCCCATCTCCAGGTCAAACTGGTACTTTTTGGGCTTACTGTCGCGTTCACTTAACTTTAACCAGTCTGCTACCTGTGTAAGCGTGGTGCCCTGCAACAGCACAGAAGTAAGCACAATAAAAAACACGATGTTAAAGATCATATCCGATTTTTCTACTCCTGCCAGCAGCGGATAGGTGGCAAACACAATGGGCACTGCGCCTCTTAGCCCTACCCACGACACATAAAGCTTATCCTGGAATGTTGTGTTGAAGAACGACATACTGAGAAACACACTGATTGGCCTGGCTACGAAGATCAGGAACAGAGATATTAGTATTCCCACGCCAATAACAGGTATCATATGCGATGGAAACACGAGCAGCCCCAGCGTTAAGAACATTAGTATTTGCATAAGCCAGGCTACGCCATCGTAAAATTTGGTAAGGCTGCGCTTGTGTATAAAATTGCGGTTGCCAAGTATAACTGCGGCCACATACACCGACAAAAAGCCGTTGCCATTTAAAACATTTGTAAAAGCGAAAGTAAAGATGACCATTGCCAGCGTTAGCGCCGGGTACAAGCCCTCTTGCTCTAGCTTTATCTTATTAATCGTCCAGAGCATTGCGCGCCCCATTACCACTCCCATTACAGCCCCAATCGTCATCTGCAGAAAAAACATCGGCACCAGGTTCCAGATACTTGCGTCCTGGTTAATGAGCAAAAAAGTAAAGCTTACCGTCAGGAAGTATGCCATCGGGTCGTTACTGCCCGATTCCAATTCCAGGGTTGGCCGAAGGTTGTTTTTCAGCCCTATGTTTTTAGATCGAAGTATAGAGAAAACTGCCGCTGCATCTGTAGAAGACACAATAGCTCCCAGTAACAAGCCTTCTAACAGGGAAAAATTGAGCATATAAGCCGCAAATACGCCCACCAACATTGCCGTTATAAACACGCCTATAGTAGACAGCATTACCCCGCGCCATAAAACGGGCCTGGTGCTCTCCCACCGTGTGTCCAGGCCGCCGGAGAAAAGTATAAGCGTCAGTGCTATCGTTCCCATTGACTGTGCCGTTCGGGAGTCATCAAAGTAAATACCGCCAATCCCTTCTGAGCCAGCCAGCATGCCTACCCCCAGAAAAAGTAACAGCGCGGGTATACCTAGCCGTCCTAAACTTTTGCTGATAAGTATGCTTAAAAAGAGCAGAATAGATGCTCCTAGTAATATATCTTCGATGGTAAAGCTCATTTCTATACTTTATACTTGAGTACTTATACTGGCGTGAAAAGTTGAATGATGTAAAATGACAAGAGGCAAGCGAATAAACTTACACCTGCCTCCTGCCCCGCTTACTATTCATAATGATTGTTAATGCGCCTGCAAACACTCATGCAGTATCTCCGAGAAACGGTATACTTCCTCAAAGCTATTGTAAAGCGGCGTAGGTGCCACGCGTATCACATTTGGCTCACGATAGTCTACTATAATGCCGGCTTCCATTAGTTTGTCGAATAACAAGCGTGCATCCTTTTTAACTAAAATTGATATCTGGCATCCACGGGCCTGTGGGTCGCGCGGGGTTATCATCTCCATTACGTCTTTACCGGCATGCACATCATCGATCAGGTATTCCAGGTAGCCTGTCAGCTTTTCGCTTTTGGCGCGAAGGTTGTCCATTCCAGCCTCATCAAAAAGCTCCAACGAAGCGCGGTGCATCGCGAACGGTATAATCTGTCCGTTACTCAGCTGCCAACCTTCGGCACCAGGCATCGGAATAAAACCCTTCTTCATCTGGAAACGCGCCTGGGCATCGTGTCCCCACCAGCCGGCAAAGCGCGGTAAGTCAGGGTTATTGCCGTGGCGTTCGTGCACAAACACACCCGATGTGCCACCCGGACCAGAGTTAAGGTATTTGTAAGTACACCACACAGCAAAATCCACATCCCAGTTGTGCAGCTTTACAGGCACATTACCGGCAGCATGTGCCAGGTCAAAACCAACTACAGCTCCCACCTCGTGGCCTGCTTTGGTAATAGCCTCCATATCGAACACCTGCCCGGTATAGTAGTTAATGCCACCCATCATTACTAGGGCCAGTTCGTCGCCGTGTTCTTTTATACTTGCCAGGATGTCTTCGGTACGCAGGGTTAACTCGCCTTGTCTCGGAGAGAGTTCTATGACAGCCTCATCCGGGTTATAGCCATGGAATTTTGTCTGAGTTTCAAGGGCATACTGGTCGGATGGGAAAGCGCCTGCTTCAGTTATGATCTTAAAACGCTTGCCTTCGGGCCTGTAGAATGACACCAGCATCAGGTGGAGGTTTACCGTAAGCTGGTTCATGATTACTACCTCGCTCTCTTTGGCTCCTACTACACGTGCAGCGGCTGGTGTTAGCAGCTTATGGTAATCAAACCATGGCTCTTCACCTTTAAAATGCCCTTCAACAGCTAAATTAGCCCACTTATACATTTCATTATCGATGTACATTTGTGCTTTTTTAGGCTGTAAGCCCAACGAGTTGCCACAAAAGTATATGGCATCTTTTCCGTTTACCTGCGGAAAATAAAAGCTGTCTCTTAAGTAGTTTAACGGGTCTTGTTTATCCTGCTCCTGCGCAAAGGCAAGGGTATTCTGATAGTTCATCTGGTGCGGTATGCGTTTATGTTAGGGCTGACCTGATCAGCTGATAGTTCTTTATCATGCGAAGATAAGGATTTGCAGTGCCGGGTCCAACCACCCCTGCTCCTCCTTATCTAAGGCGGGGAATTTTTACCCACCACTTACTCTGCCACAACGGTAGTAGCGGCTTTCTCTATTTTGTCATCCTGTTAAGGATCTTGGTAGAAGGGAGGTTAAGCTTTAGCAACAGGGTTTATACTTTTGATAAAGTAGTATCAGGCTCCCCGCTTTAAATAAGGAGGGGCAGGGGTGGTTGGACCCGGTTACTGTAGAAAAATCTATACTTTTTCAGCCTTTACTTTACTAGAAGTGCTGTTCACAAACTGGCTTTTATCCAGGTTAAGCCATTCTAAAGCAGTACCATTAAGCATGCGTTCTATGGTAGCCAGGTCGTATGGCATGGACTCTATCAGTTTGCCAGGCTCCAACTCACCCAGCGGGAAAGGATAATCGGTACCTAGCGCAATGCAGTTGGCGCCTACCAGATTAACAAGGTACTCCAGGGCCAGTGGGTCGTGCACCAGCGAGTCGAAATAGAATTTACCCAAATAATCGCGTGGGTTTACGTTGTTATCGATGGCACAAAGGTCGGGGCGAACTTCGAAGCCGTGCGCAATACGGCCAATGGTTGACGGGAAAGAACCACCGCCATGCGCAAAAGCCACACGCAGCTTCGGCAACCTTTCTAGCACACCACCGAATATCATGGAGCAAATGGCTACCGTGGTTTCAGCGGGCATGCCTACCAGCCATGGCATCCAGTATTTATTTGTGCGGTCTTTGCCCAGCATATCCCAGGGGTGCACAAAAATGGCAGCACCAAGTTCTTCAGCAGCCTGGAAAATCGGGAATAGCTTTGCCTCATCCAGGTTGCAACCATTAATGTTTGTTCCGATCTGCACGCCTGGCATACCAAGCTCTTTTATGCAGCGTTCCAATTCTTTAATCGACAGGCTTGTATCCTGCATGGGTAAGGTGCCCAATCCTATAAACCTGTCGGGATAGTCTGCTACAATGCCGGCAATATGGTCGTTCAGGAACTTGGAGAGGTCGTAGGTATGCTCTGCTTTTGCCCAGTAATTAAACATAACCGGTACTGTACTTAACGCCTGCACCCCTACTTTGTGCTGGCTGCACTCGTGCATGCGCACTTTCGGGTCCCAGCAGTTGTCCTGTATCTCCCGGAAGAATTTATCATCCATCATCATGCGGGCACAGCATGGTTTGTGATGCTCCAGCCTGATAAAGCCGCCGTAACCATAACGTTCACGCAAATTTGGCCAGGTTGCCGGTAAAATATGAGTATGTATATCGATCTTAAGCAGATCGTGATCGGTAAGTATAGGCGATGTGTGTTTAATTTCCTGCATGCTGGTAAAGGGGCAAAAATGCTGCTATACGGTGTATGGCTGAATAAGGCAATCCAACAATATAAGCATTTTATACTTTTTACGCACATTACGGCTCAAAAGCTTTAGGCAGCACAGTAGTTTTTAAGTTTATTTTTCTTTCAGGATGCTGTAGTAGATCAAATCTATAAACTGGCCATTTTTGATTTCGCACTCTCGTAGCCTCCCCTCATACTCAAACCCAAGCTTCAATAATACCCTCTCCGACTGATCGTTATCGCCTTCTACAATAGCCTCAATGCGGTTCAGGTTCATCTGCTCAAAGCCATACTTTATAATTGCCGCTGCAGCCTCAGGTATATAGCCTTTGCCCCAGTAGCTGGGAAGCAGCCAAAAGCCGATCTCTGCTTTGCGGTGCTCCGCTTCCAGACTGCTAAAACCGCAAGCCCCTATCAATTCTTGGCTGCCTTTGAGCGAAAAAGCCCACCATACACCTGTACCTTCTTTTATAAGCTGCTCATAAAATACCATCTGCTCCTCCACTGCCTCCATCGTATCGTAATGTACCGCATAGTACTTTGTTACACGTTCATCAGACAAGCCCTGTAGTATGAATTCGACATCGGAAGGCTCGACAAGGCGTAGTTGAAGCCGTTCCGTTTGGAAACCAGAGTGCATTTAAGATATCGTCAGGGAATTTAAAATGTAAAACCTCCCGCACCATTGTTTAATGATTGTGCAGGAGGTTCATTAAAGTATAAGTTTAGACTATTTAGCGGCTTCTTCTGCCTTTAACGGTGGCTGTAGTACCTCTCCGCAATTGTTGCAGGTGCGCAATTGCTCGTTGTTCCAGAAGTTACCCATAATTTCCGGCAGTTGCTTTACAATGTCGGTTAGCTCGGTAAAGTCTTCGTGCAGTTTGTTTCCGCAATTCTCGCAGAACCACATAAACCCGTCTTTCTCTCCTTCGCGGCGGTAACGCTCAATTACCAGGCCCACCGTATTGGCAGGGCGCTGTGGTGAGTGCGGTACACGTGGCGGCAACAGAAAAATCTCGCCCTCTTTTATCTCGATGTCAACAGGCTTGCCGTCGTCTATTATCTTTAGCGTAATATCACCTTCCAGTTGGTAGAAAAACTCTTCGCCTTCGTCGTAGTGGTAATCTTTGCGCGCGTTAGGTCCGCCCACTACCATCACAATAAAATCGTCGTTACCTTTAAACACTTGCTGGTTGCCAACCGGAGGCTTAAGCAAGTGGCGGTGTTCGTCTATCCATTTTTTAAAGTTGAAAGGTTTTGCTACAGCCATAGTTTTAGATTTGAGGTTGATAAATTGAAGGTACGCAAAAGCTGGCAAAAATGATAATGCAAGTATAAACGCCTATACTTCTGCTGTGCAAGTCTAAAGGCTTTTCTGTACATTTAACCTATGAACTTAGATCTCACTAACAAACGCGCCATAGTTTGCGGCAGCACGCAGGGTATTGGCAAGGCAATAGCCATAGAATTAGCCCAATTAGGGGCACACATTACGCTGGTAGCGCGTAACGAAGCCAAACTACAGGATACAGCACAGGAACTGGACAGCAGCAAAGGTCAGAAACATGATTATATTATTGCAGATTTTGCCGACACCGCCGATGTAGCCCTGAAACTAGAAGTTTACTTAAAGCAGCAGGATACCATACATATACTTGTAAACAATACCGGAGGGCCAGCAGGAGGCCCCATAGTAAATGCCGCAGCAGATGAGTTCCTAAATGCTTTTAACATGCACCTAATCAATAACCATGCATTGGCGCAGGCAGTTATCCCGCTCATGAAAAAGTCCGGCTATGGCCGTATTATCAACATCATCAGCACATCGGTAAAGCAGCCGCTTCATGGTTTGGGCGTATCTAACACCATACGCGGAGCCGTTGCCAGTTGGGCAAAAACAATGGCGAACGAACTGGGGCAATTTGGTATTACAGTAAATAATGTATTACCCGGCGCCACAAGCACAGGTCGGCTAGAGTCTATCATCGAAAATAAGGCACAAAAGAATGGCATAAGTATAGAAGCTACTAAAGAAGAAATGGAAGCTGAGATACCAGCCCGTCGCTTTGCAGAACCTGAAGAGGTGGCAGCCGCAGCCGCGTTCCTGGCTACGCCTGCTGCTGCATATATCAATGGAATAAACATACCGGTAGATGGTGGCAGAACGGGATGTTTGTAGACCCCACCCCAGCCCTCCCCTAAAAACAAGGGAGGGAGTTCATTTAAGTATAGAGTACAGACATAATTAAAAAAATCCCTGTATCCACCCCCTCCTGTTTTTAAGAGGGGGCAGGGGAGGTAATAATGCAGCACATACATAATTACATAAACGGCCAGTTGGTAATGCCTGTAGCAGGCCAGTATATCGATAACTATAATCCAGCTATTGGCGAAGTATACTCTTTGATTCCGGATTCGGATGAACAGGATGTAGAACAGGCGGTGCAGGCGGCGTTAGCGGCTTTCCCGGCATGGTCTAAAACGCCGGCCGAGAAGCGCGGGCAGATTATAATGCGCATTGCCGACCTGATAGACCAAAACCTGGACCGTCTGGTTGAGGCAGAGTCTGTAGACAATGGCAAGCCGCTGAAGCTGGCTAAGTCGGTGGATATACCGCGGGCCAGCAGCAACATGCGTTTTTACGGCACGGCTATTCAGCATTTTGCTTCGGAGGCGCATTACATGGAAGGGACCGATGCCATAAACTATACTGTGCGTCATCCGCATGGCGTGGTGGGCTGCATATCTCCCTGGAACTTGCCTTTATACTTGTTTACCTGGAAAATTGCCCCTGCCCTTGCCGCCGGAAACTGTGTGGTGGCTAAACCCTCTGAAGTAACACCCATGACTGCCTTTCTGCTGTCTGAGCTTTGTATTGAGGCTGGCTTACCGGCTGGTGTACTCAATATTGTGCACGGCTATGGGCACAAGGTTGGTGCTGCCATGACAGCCCATCCAAAGGTTCCGGTTATCTCGTTTACAGGCGGCACTGCCACCGGGCGAACCATTGCAGCCACAGCTGCACCTATGTTTAAAAAGCTATCGCTGGAACTGGGCGGCAAAAATCCTAATATCATCTTTGCCGACTGCGACTTTAACAACGCGCTGCACACAACCATACATTCGTCATTTGCCAACCAGGGCCAGATTTGCCTATGTGGGTCCCGTATTTTTATAGAAAGACCACTTTATGAGAAATTTCGGGATGCTTTTGTGGAAAAAGTTAAAGCCATGACCGTTGGCGACCCAATGGAAGAAAGCTCGAAAATGGGTGCCGTAGTATCGGAGCAGCATATGCAAAAAGTACTTTCTTACATTGAGCTGGCCAAAGAAGAGGGCGGAACCATACTTACAGGTGGGCACCAGGTACAGGTAGAAGGCCGCTGCAAAAATGGCTGGTTTATCGCCCCTGCCATTATCGAAGGACTATCACCGGAGTGCCGCACCAACACCGAAGAGATCTTTGGCCCTGTGGTTACGCTCATGCCTTTCGACACCGAAGAAGAGGTTATCCAATATGCTAATTGCACCGACTATGGCCTCGCTGCCACCATCTGGACGAACAATTTGCAGCGGGCGCACCGCGTAGCGCACCAGATACATTCCGGCATCATTTGGATAAACACCTGGCTCCTACGCGACCTGCGTACACCTTTCGGCGGCATGAAGAACTCCGGCGTTGGCCGCGAAGGCGGTTTTGAGGCGCTGCGTTTCTTTACTGAACCGCAGAATGTTTGTATAAAGTTGTAGGCGCAAATATTATCCTTGGTTATTAATACGCCTGATGTAGACTTGAAAAGGGCATCTGGAATAACAGCTTTTGTTGCTGTATTTCAGATGCCCTTATTTATGTGCGGTTAGTCATTAGCTACACTTCAAGAACAAGCGTATTGCAACATTTCGCTCCAAAATGGATTATACTTTAATAGGAGGGTTTACTAACGCCCTCATTCTATGCACCCAGATGACCAGCGACATAATATAACGGTACCATTTATACTTTCTATACTTAACGAAAGCGAGGAGGACCTGCGTGCCCAAGGTATAGATGCAGGAAACCTGCTGGCAATCTACAACGACTACATCAGTCGCCGGAGCGAACTGGAAGATATTGCCATATTTATCTCCAACACACTTAAACGGCACAAAGCTGTGTATGGTGTGCAGCACAGAGTAAAAGAACCGTTGCACCTACTCAAAAAGATTATCCGCAAAAAACAGGAATACCCCGACCGTAACCTGAACGCGGAGAACTACCTGGATTACATAAACGACCTGGCTGGGGTGCGCATACTGCACCTGTACAAAGAAGACTGGCATGATATCGGAAACTATATACAGCAGATTTGGGAGCTGAAGCGGGAACCCTATATTTATATTAAAAGTGAAGGTACTTTGCTAACCAACCAGTTTACATCTAGTGCATATAAAGTAATACCCAACGACAGAGGCTATAATGCACAGCACTATATTGCTAAGGTAAAAGCCTGCAGGCAGCAATACTTTGTAGAGATCCAGGTTAAAACGCTGTTCGAAGAGGGCTGGAGCGAAATAGACCACTGCGTGAGATACCCAGACCATGAGCCAAACGAATTACTGCACAGGCTGCTTGGGTTGCTAAATAAATTCACAGCCAGCGCAGATGCGGTTGCCTCCCAAATCCAGGCGCTTTCCGGAGAACTGCACAAGTATAAAAGCGATGCAAAACCAAAAGTAACAACTGCACAGCTCCGCAGCCATATTAATAAACTGCCTGTAGATGAGCAGGAAAAACAGTACCTCTATGCCTGCCTGGATAAGCTAACAAGCCACTAATTCTTCCACTATTTCTTGTCCGGCACCAAGTTATGGGCCACTAGTTTCCATTGCCCATACAGTACTCTCCATACTTTTAGGTAATGGCCTGCCACTTCTCCTTTGCTGGTGGGCTGGGTATAGCTACCATACGTATAGGCCATATCAGCAGCCGGTGAAAGTTCGTGCCCCAAGTTAGTATAAACTACATTTGATGCTGGCTCTATCACACCATCTTTATACTTGTAAGGATACTCTCCGTGACGATAAATTAATGTCTCAGTGAAGTATGGCTGCACTTTTTGCACATCTTTTGAAAGAAGATCTTCCTTTGCGCCTTTTACTTTTTTAGCTTTTGGGTTTGCAGGCGTTGGCTGGTAGGTTTCCTCTTTTAAGAGATTCGGAGAAAAAGAGTTTCCCATATCGATAGCCACTTTCCACTGGCCATCGGGTTGCTTGCCCCACACCGACAAGTAAAACCCTGCCCCTACTACTTTATCGTCCTCAGCGCTTGGCTTAAGTTTATAGGGCCCGGTAGTATAACCCCAGTCCAGGGAGTTGGAGATATCGGCATAGGCTGGATACCAGGATAAATAGGCTGTACTGGCAGGTGCTGCGGCATGAAGCTTTTTTGCATTGGTGGGTTTAGGTGAGAATACCAGGCCGTCCTCAGCCATATGTTCTACAAAAGCATGGTGTAAACCTTTGGCCTCAGAGGTTGCCGAGAAGTTTCGTTCGGCATTGGCGAGGCTTTCAAGTGCTTCGTCGCGGGTTAAGTTCGTAGCCTCGAAAGCGCACAGTAAAAGTGCCAGCAAAAGAAATGCGGTAATCTTCATAGTTTTATGTGTTTGGTGTGGCAAAAAATAAAGCCAAATATAGTTGATATTTACATACTTTCCGTTGTCAATCACCTAAATTTTAAGCACTTATACTTTTATCTTGCTGTTTATATTTGCTGATACGCTACAAACAAAAGGCCCACCGTTTACGGCAGGCCTTTTATACTTTGGTTTATACTTTACTTACTGGTTTTGCTTATCAGTCGGGTTGATCAACTTACGCTCCAAGAAGTTCGTCATCATGTTAAAGCGGTGCAGCGAAGTAATACCACCACCTACGCCGTGGTTACGGTTCGGGTAGTAGAAGCTCTCGAACTGCTTGTTAGCACTGATTAGGGCATCCTGCATAGCCACTGCGTTCTGGAAATGCACGTTATCATCGCCGGTACCGTGGATTAGCAACAGGTCACCCTGCAGTTTATCGGCAAACATCAGCGGAGAATTATCGTCGTAGCCTGCTGCATTTTCCTGTGGTGTTTTCAGGAAACGCTCTGTGTAAATGCTATCGTAGTATCTCCAGCTTGTAACCGGCGCTACAGAAATACCTGCTCTAAACACACCTTCGCCTTTGGTTAAACCCAGCAGCGTCATGTAACCACCAAAGCTGTGGCCCCAGATACCGATGCGGTTCTTGTCTACGTAAGTCTGCTTGCCCAGCCACTTAGCTGCCTCAATCTGGTCTTCTATTTCATACTTACCTAAGTTAGCATAAGTCGATTTCTTAAACTCAGCACCACGGGCACCTGTACCACGGTTATCCACACTTACCACAATCAGGCCTTTATCGGCCAGCACCTGGTACCACAAGTAGTTGTTGCCGCCCCAGCTGTTAGTTACTGTCTGCGAACCCGGACCACCGTACACAAACATCAGCACCGGATACTTTTTGTTCGGGTCAAAGTCCGTTGGTTTGATCATCCAGCCATTCAGTTGTGTGCCGTCTGCAGTCTTCATAGTAAAGAATTCCTGCTTGGCAATATCGTACTGTGCCAGTATGTTCTTCAATTTCTGGTTGTCTTCCAGCACTTTTATCAGCTTGCCGTCTTTGGCAGTATGCAGGCTAACAGTTGTAGGCACATTGGCAGCAGAGTGATAATCAAGGTAGTATTTGTAATCATCACTCATGTTTACGCTGTGTGTGCCGGCTTGCTCGGTAAGACGGGTTTTCTTTTTGCCTTTACTGCTGATGCTGTACAGGTGGCGCTCTAGCGGAGAAACCTCTGTAGACATGTAATACAAGCGATCATTCTTCTCATCATAACCCACATAGCTGCTTACTTCCCAATTGCCGTTCGTTATCTGCCGCACCAGTTTACCGCTCATGTTATACAGGTACAGGTGGTTGAACCCTTTTACCTCAGAAGAGTGGATGAAATGCTTACCGTCTTTCAGGTAAGTAAGGTCATCTGTCACATCGATATAAGCTTTGTCTGTTTCTTTCAGTAGAACATCTGCTTTACCGGTAGTAGCGTTTGCATGCAAAATCTCCAGGGTGTTTTGCAGGCGGTTCATTTTCTGGATAGACAACAGGTTCGGGTTGTATGTCCATTTAATGCGCGGGATATAGATATCAGTCTCGTTGCCGGTGTCCATTTTCACGGTTGTGCCGCTGGTTATATCATACACCGATACTTTTACTTTTGAGTTTGCCTCGCCTGCTTTCGGGTATTTAAACTTGTAGTCCTGCGGGTAAAGATCGCCCCACATCTGCATGTTAAACTCCGGCACGCTGGTCTCGTCAAAAGTATAGAAAGCTATCTTCTTACCGTCCGGCGACCAATGGAAGCCCTGCGCAAACGAGAACTCCTCTTCGTAAACCCAGTCCGCATACCCGTTGATGATGGAGTTATACTTGCCATCATTTGTGATCTGCGTTTCCTTCATGTTGCTCAGGTCCACCACAAACATATTGCCTTCTCGGGCAAAAGCCACACGCTTCGCATCTGGAGAAAAGGTGGCATACATTTGCTTTCCGCCATCGCTAAGCTTAGTTAGTTTTTTAGACGCAATATCGTAAATGTAGAAATCGGCTTTTGAAGAACGGCGGTAGATCTGCTCGCGGTTAGTAGAGAAAAGCACCTTCTGCTCATCTGAACTAAAAGTATAACCGTCATACTTTATAGGTGTATTGCTACCTTCCGGCTTCAGGTTCTCGCCCTCAATAATGGTGGCTACTGGCTTACCGGTTGTTACATCATACTTTACAATGTCGTTTACCTTGTTTTGCTCGTCCTGCTCCTGCGAGCTGTAGTAACGGCCATCGTTCATCCATTTTACACCATACACCGACTGGGCGCGGAATGTGCCCTTGCGATAGATATCCTCCAGTGTGATGTCTTTTTTCTGCTGCGCCTGTGCCATAAAAGCGAAGCAAAGAAGCATAGCAGCTAAAAGGTTTGTTTTGAGTTTGATATACATACGATTTGTTTAGTGTTTACTTGAGCCTACTAATTTATCAGAATATTATTGTTTCGCCATAGATTGGAGCCAAAACCATACCCGCCCACGCGTAAAAGGAAATTAAAATCCAGAAAAGTATAAAAAAAGGCAGCCTTACCAGACTGCCCTTAACAACTAAACCAATTTAATTTAAAAATTGTAGCCAAATGTAAGCATTACTGTAGATAGCTTTTCCCTGATATCGACTACAGGTTGATCGCCGTTATCCAACGTGAAAGGTGAGTAGCGGCTATCGCCTGTACTTCTCACATAAGCCAGGTCGGCATAATAATTTTTAAGGCGTACACCTGCACCAGCCGTATAGGAATTTATACCTCCATCAAAAGATGCGTTCTTGTAAGGGTTGCCATTGTGCGCAAATCCTGCTCGCAGCCTGAACACATCAAAGCGGCCCTCAGCACCAATCCTATAGTTAACCGCCGACTGGTATGTGTTAGAAATTCGGCTGTTTACGTCGTTAAAATAATCGTTGGCAGTGGCAAAATCATCATCACTCTCAGAGTACCTAATGTTGCTGTAGTTCACAAATTCCACATCAGCAGTTACAAAGCCATACTTGCCGATAAAGCCTGCCGCCCCTAATGTTGCCCTAAAGGGTGTTGTCAGGTTATAGGTAAATTCACCAGGAAGTTCTATAGCACTTTCTGTCGGGCCATCGTCGTAAGATGCATACAGGGAGCGCTGGTAGGTATCCGTAAAAGTATAAGCTGTAGGAGTCTGTAAAGAAAGGCCTAAGCGCAGCGCATCAGTCGGCCTGTAAATAGCTCCCACTTTCAGGTTTATACCTGCGCCACGCGTGGTAAACTCGTCACGCAGTTCCAGATCGGTAAAGGCCGTGTTCGTACTGGTTTCGGATTCGCGGTAAATGCTTTCCTGCGTAAAGTTTGATGTAACAATTCCTACGGATGCACCTAGGTATAACCTATCTTTATAACTTGTACCAACGCCAATATCAAACTGGTTTTGAGAGCCCCTGCGCCGGATATCTTCCCGCTCTAAAATCTGTCCTTCTCTAAACAGCGGCACCACTACTTCGTTACCATTGTCGTCTTCTATCACATCGATCAGGTAAGCGCCAAAAGCCAGCCCTTCCAGCGTAGTAAATCCGTTACTGAATTCACCATTCAGCTCATCGAGGGTAACACCTTTCCTATTTGCCTGCTCTGCAAAGTACTCTACTATGGTAGACTGGTCTGAGGCTGCTATGTTGCTGTAGGAAAGACGCTGGTTAAAGTTATTAAGCCTTGTAAAGCTGATACCCAAGTTGGCACCTGTCCAGTCGCTGCTTTCGTTGTTTCTTCTGTTGCCTATTACCAGGGCAGCATGCGGTATACTTAATGCATTCTGGTCAGTAGACTGCGTCAGACCTCCTACTTTTGTTTGTGTGCTGTTAAACTGCAAGCCTGGGCTGATGCTAAACTCTGATCTGCGGAACATTCCCAAGCCAGCAGGGTTAGACGCAATGTTAGAAATATCTGCACCAAGTGCCGACTGAGCGCCTCCTATACCTTGTATTCGTGCAGAGCCGTTTATTCCGAATCGGGTGTAGCGCAGGGCATCTACCTCGTTCTGGGCAAAGGCGCTGCCTGCCCAGCCCAGCGTAAGCGCCAGGCTGGCCAAAAATAGCTTATGTATATTCATGGGTGTATCTAGGTTATTGTCCTCTTCTTGGGCGGCCGCTGCTGCCGCTGTTGTTGCTTCCGGATGATGAGCTGCTGCTGCTTTCACGCCTTACTTCACTGGAGCGGGAAGGTTGCGAACTTTCGCGGCGCTGCTCATAAGTTGGCCTTGTTCGAACAGGGGTTTCGCGTTGCTGTTGCTGTGGTACACTATTCTGGCGAACCCGCTGTCTGCTTTCCGTTGATCTCGGCGTTGGCGTATACTCACGTGTACGGCGTTCTGTTGGCTGTATCACACGGCGCTCGTTCTGCTGCTGCTGGCGCTGTTGCTCACCTACGTTTGCCGGCTGTCGTGTACTACGGCTTCTGCCCTGGCTTGGATCATAATACTCTGTGCGGCTTGGGCGTGCCGGCAATGATGTCTTGGTTTCAGTGCCTGTTGCAGGCGACCCTACCACATCACTGGAACGCGACGGACGGGAAGGTCTTGCATTTTCTGTTCCGGTTATATCGCCCTGGTAAGCCTCGCCTCTAACAGGTCTGCCGCCATTGCCTCTGTTGCCATCAGTAACTACAGCACCACGTGCATCGCGTGGGCCATACTGGGTTTTAACCCTGTTACCAATCACGATAGGCCTGTCATAAACCCAGTAGTTATTGCCATAGCCATAGTAGTTGCTGTAGTGCCCGCCATAGAAGCCATGGTAATATGGGTTGTTAGGATACCAGCGACTATGGTATGGATAAGGCCTTCCCCAGCCTCCCCAGCCATAATTATAGCTGATCATGATAGAGATACCGCTGTTCCAGTAAGGCCTGCGGTAAAACGGATCATGAAAGAATGGGTCGTAGTAAAAAGGATCGTAGAATGGGTCATAAAAAGCCATGTTACGACGACTATATGCATAGTGGCGTGGTGTGTAGGCGCTTCCCCAATAAGGATCTACATAAGAGTAATTTGGTTGGTACCAGTTATCGCGCGGGTTATAAGTGCGTCCGTCATAGTACTCATCGGCATAGTAATCATCCGTAACAGCGTTACTGCCTTGTGCGTATGTTTGCCTTTGTACTTCGTTATCTGTTTCAGTCAGCCCGTTATAAGCTGTTGCTTCCGGCTCTAAATAAGTAGTTTTATCGGAAGAGCTATAATACATATCGTCGTACTCCGTGGATTGCATTGCCGTAGGACTGCTGCAGCCCAGCGCCAATAACGCAAGAGCAGGAGCAAGTATGTATATCGTAAATTTTTTCATGGCCGTCTCTGTTGTAAATTCTTCTATATCAAAGATAAACACACAAGGGCGCAAATCCTTATCAATAGTCTAATATATTAAACGTATTTTTGAGCCAGAATGATATCAGACTCCGATCCTAATTGGAGCAAATATTATTCCAAAAGCATTAATCATTAGCGATATAATATAAATTTTTGTAAAAACATGAGCAAAGGGTTACCAAAAAGAAGCGAAGACTACTCCTTATGGTATAACGAGCTGGTAAAAAAAGCGGGCCTGGCAGAAAATTCTGCGGTGCGTGGCTGTATGGTCATCAAACCTTACGGCTTTGCCATTTGGGAGAAAATGCAGCGTGTGCTGGACGATATGTTTAAAGCGACAGGCCACCAGAATGCATACTTCCCGCTGTTTGTACCCAAAAGCTTATTTGAAGCCGAGGAGCAGAACGCCGAAGGTTTTGCAAAGGAATGTGCTGTGGTTACGCATTACCGCTTGCAGGCAGACCCGGATAAACCAGGCAAACTGCGTGTAGACCCTAATGCTAAACTCGAGGAAGAGCTGATTGTACGCCCTACATCAGAGGCTGTGATCTGGAACACCTATAAAGGCTGGATACAAAGTTACCGTGACCTGCCTTTGCTTATTAACCAGTGGGCAAACGTGGTGCGCTGGGAAATGCGTACGCGCCTGTTCCTGCGCACGGCTGAGTTCCTGTGGCAAGAGGGCCATACTGCGCACGCTACTGCAGAAGAAGCAGTAGAGGAAACTGTAAAGATGATGAACGTGTACGCCGATTTTGCTGAGCAGTACATCGCACTCCCGGTTATCAGAGGTGTTAAAACACCTAGTGAGCGGTTTGCCGGCGCCCTAGATACTTACTGCATCGAAGGCTTAATGCAGGATGGCAAGGCGTTGCAGGCAGGAACATCGCACTTCCTGGGCCAGAATTTCGCAAAGGCTTTTGATGTAAAGTTTGCTACCAAAGACGGCGGCCTGGAGCACGTATGGGGAACATCGTGGGGTGTGAGCACGCGTTTAATGGGTGCATTGGTGATGGCTCACTCTGACGATGAAGGACTTGTATTACCTCCTAACCTGGCTCCTGTTCAGGTGGTGATCGTGCCTATTTACAAAGGCGAAGAGCAACTGGCACAGATAAGCGAGAAGGTAAACCAACTAAAGCGTGAACTGGAGGCAAAAGGCGTCAGCGTGAAGTATGACGACCGCGATACCGAGCGCCCTGGCTTTAAGTTTGCCGAGTGGGAACTGAAAGGTGTGCCGGTGCGCATAGCCATCGGTGCCCGCGACCTGGAAAACGGAACCGCCGAAGTTGCCCGCCGCGATACCAAAGAGAAAAGCACACAGCAATTTGCCGGCCTGGCCGATTATATACCTGCTTTGCTTGACGAGATCCAGAAAAATATCTTCGAAAAAGCACTTGCCTTCCGTGAAGAGCATACTACTAAAGTAGACACTTACGAGGAATTTAAGGATGTACTGGAGAACAAAGGCGGTTTTGTACTGGCACATTGGGATGGCACCCCGGAAACAGAAGAGCGTATTAAAGAAGAGACAAAGGCTACTATTCGCTGCATTGCCTTAAACACTCCGGACGAAGACGGCGTGGACATGCTTACAGGAAAACCAAGCAAGCAGCGCGTATACTTTGCCAAAGCGTACTAATTGCTAATTGCTGATTGTTTATCAGCAAAACAAAAGCGCCACCTCCTTATCTGGGAAGTGGCGCTTTTGTTTTTTTATCGTTACGCTAAATTTAATTTAGTATTAACCCTATATATTTTATACTTCATCAGCAATTAACAATCGCCAATGAGCAATTAATTTGCTATATTTACTCATACAAGTTCCTGACTTATGCTATTAGACTGGATTACAGTTGTTTTGCTTATCGGCATTGGCCTTCTGCTTATAATAGTGGAGTTGATTTTTGTGCCGGGCACTACCATTGTTGGCATACTAGGCTTTGTGCTTACGTGCATTGGCATCTGGATAGGGTATGCAGCCCTTGGTACAACTACCGGGCATGTTATACTTGCAGCAACGGTTTTAATTGGCGCCCTGGCTTTTGTGTATAGTTTCAGGTCAGACAGCTGGACCCGCTTTGCACTTAAAAACCAGCACCGCAGCCGCGTAAACGATGAGAACCCGCATACTTTAGCAATAGGGGATGTTGGAAGAACTATATCTGCTCTGCGCCCGCAGGGAACAGCCGTTTTTGGAGATCGCCACCACGAAGTACAAACAAAAGGTGAGTTTTTGCCGCCTAATACCTCTATTCACATTATCAAGCTCAATCAAAATAAAATCACAGTAGAAGAAAGTAAGCTAACCTAACCCAGATGGAAAATTTGTCCTTATTGCTTTTAATTGCCGGAGGTATTATCCTCCTCATGATCTTTTTATACTTTGTTCCGATCAGCCTTTGGATCACAGCCCTGTTTTCGGGTGTTAGAGTAGGCTTACTGGAGCTGGTATTTATGCGTATCCGTAAAGTGCCGCCAAGCCTTATCGTAAACTCCATGATCAACTCTACAAAGGCTGGCATCGATCTTACAACTACCGAACTGGAAACACACTACCTGGCGGGTGGCAATGTACCAACCGTGATTAAAGCCCTTATATCTGCTGACAAGGCAAATATTCCGCTTTCGTTTAAACAGGCAACCGCCATAGACCTGGCCGGCCGTAACGTGTTCGAGGCGGTAACTACATCGGTAAACCCAAAAGTGATCAACACGCCAAACGTAGCTGCTGTGGCACAGGATGGTATTCAATTGATCGCAAAAGCACG
The DNA here is from genome assembly GCF_019443125.1 of Pontibacter aydingkolensis. GTDB lineage: Bacteria > Bacteroidota > Bacteroidia > Cytophagales > Hymenobacteraceae > Pontibacter > Pontibacter aydingkolensis. The sequence continues at coordinate 273,753 of NZ_JAHYXK010000002.1, forward strand.
CGTTACCGTACGCGCCAACATTAATCAGTTAGTGGGTGGTGCCGGCGAAGAAACCATACTTGCCCGTGTTGGAGAAGGTATTGTAACTTCAATCGGTTCTTCTACCTCACACAAAAGCGTACTCGAAAACCCGGACATCATATCTAAGCTGGTTTTACAGAAAGGCCTGGATGCCGGTACTGCTTACGAAATCCTGTCTATTGATATTGCCGATATCGATGTTGGTGAAAACATTGGTGCCAAGCTACAGATAGACCAGGCCGGAGCCGATTTAAAAGTCGCTGAAGCCAAAGCAGAAGAACGTCGTGCCATGGCCGTAGCCGTAGAGCAGGAAATGAAAGCCAAAGCACAGGAAGCCCGTGCTAACGTAATTCAGGCAGAAGTTGAGATTCCGCAGGCAATTGCCGCCGCTTTCCGTAGCGGTAACCTGGGTATTATGGATTATTATAAAATGCAAAACATCCAGTCGGATACTGATATGCGAAATTCTATTGCCGGCCCTGGCGCTTCTCAAAAGCCTAAAGAATAACCAGGTTTATACTTTAACCAAAACGGCCACATCTTTATAAGGTGTGGCCGTTTTGGTTTTATACTTCTACTATATACTTTATCTATTTCTGGCGCAGGTATCCAACCTGTGACGCTGGGTGTGAATATTCTGGTCTTCTTATTTTGTCATCTTGGAAAGACCCTGGTAGAAGGGAGGTCAAGCAATAGCTATAACACACCTTTAATCCTCTCAAGCTACATTTAGGCCACAAGTGTAAATCAGCAATCCTATTACTAGCTCAAATCTTGCCCTATTTAAAGCAATGAGATGAATTCTCGGAGCACTAATTGATATGTGCTCCAACTGTCGTAGCTCTTTATTTGAGGGCTTCTATCCACAGAGAGGAATTCCTTATCTGCTGTTTCTAAAGTATAATTTTTAACATTTTGCCTGGCCATGTCCCTACGCCCCTCTAAAAACGAGTCAAATATCTTTTAATTTCAGAAGCTCAATCCGCTAAAGTGTCCGCTTAACCTCCCTTATACCAAGATCCTTAACAGGATGACAGGAAAAAGATTAACAGATTGATGTTATTCATACCTAAAACAAAGCCGCCTGCCCTGATTTAACTCAGAACAGGCGGCTTTTATACTTTATACTTTGTTATTCAGCTCTTAAAGTAAAGGTGCGGGTTACACTATTATATGGTCCAGGTATCAGGCTGCCATTGTTATCTATCAGCTCCAGCTTAATGGTGTTCTCACCCATTGGCAGGCCTTCCATAATGTGTGGCATCCACTTGTCAAGTATAAACTCGGTACCGTTAATGGTAGCGCGCACTTTGTTACCTGTTTGCGACAAGTTGGTGTTTACCAGGTAAAAGTCCAGCATTACCTGTTCAGTGTCTTTACCCACATACTCGCCTTTAGGGCGGCTGTAGAACATGTGCGGCGCGTTCATATCAAACTCCATACGCTCTGCTGGCTTCCCGGCAGTTACCATGCGCAGGTCATAAGCACCTTTATGCTTTAAACTCTCATGGTAAGATCTTGACAGGAAAGACAAAATTACGTGATCACCTTCTGCTAACTCCTTGGTAAACTCAGTAGTATAATGTGCCGTGTATGGCTCGTTATCTACAATATTGTGAATGTGCTGCCCTTCCTGCGAATTCGCCATGTGCTCTGCATTGGAGTGTGGCGTCATGCGGGTAAGCTGGTAATTAGACAGGTCATAGTCAAACTGAACCGGGCCGGCTTCTACTACGCCTCCTGCTGGTGGCACATTAAGTCGTATTTGAGACTCAGGATATTGCTGGGAGTCGTTAAAGGCAAACACACGCAGGCCATTTTTGCTCATAACAGCACCTGTAGGTGTTGGACCTCCGCCTCTAACCGAGGTTGCAGGGCTCTGAGATTCATTTTCCTGTGTTTGACGGGTGGTATCACAGGCAGAAAAACCCAGCATCAGCGCCGAGGCCAGTAACAAATACGTTCTTTTCATTTAATTATGGTTTGGTTAGCGAATCAGCTAATTTAACGATTTTATTTTTTTCGTATATTGCGAACTACGTGTAGAAAACAAAAAAGTATACAGAAATAACTATATGAGCGAGATTTTGTTTGACGAGGTTCCTTCCCTGGATTTGGCGGATTTCACATCAGGTGATGCGGATAGAAGGGCTCGGTTTGTAAAACAACTGGGCGATGCGTACCAGAACATAGGTTTTATTGCTTTGCGCAACCACGGCCTTAGCGATGACTTAACCCAAAAACTGTATGCTGCTACTCAAAAATTCTTTGCCTTGCCAGACGAGGTAAAAGAAAAGTATGAAAACCCTGAACTGGCTGGCCAGCGTGGCTACGTAGGTAAAGGAAAAGAAAAAGCCAAAGGCTTTAACACCGGCGACTTAAAAGAGTTTTACCATGTGGGTCAGGATAAAAATGTTATTCCGGATAACGACCCTATAAAACAAGAATACCCTGACAACATCTTCCCAGCGGAGGTTCCGGAGTTTGAAGAAGTAACTTTAGAAGCTTATAGAAGACTAGAGGCTGCAGGAAAAGAAGTGTTGCGCGCCATTGCCATTCACCTTGGCCTGGACGAGAATTACTTTGATGATAAAGTAAAGTATGGTAACAGCATTCTGCGCCCTATCCACTACTTCCCTATCGAGAACCCGGACAGCGTACCAGCTGATGCTGTTCGTGCAGCAGAGCACGGCGACATTAACCTAATCACGCTGCTGATGGGTGCCAGCGCAGACGGTTTGCAGGTACTTCGCCGCGATGGCCAGTGGATTCCGATCACGGCTTTGCCAGAGCAGGTAGTAGTGAACGTAGGCGACATGATGGCACGCTTAACAAACAACAAACTGAAGTCTACTATTCACCGTGTGGTTAACCCGCCGCGCGAACTGATGCATACTTCACGTTTCTCTATTCCGTTCTTTATGCACCCGCGTTCCGAAATGGACCTGACCTGCCTGGAGAGTTGCATAGACGAGAAAAACCCGAAAGCTTACCCGGATGCAACAGCAGGTGAGTACCTGAACGAGCGCCTTGTAGAGCTTGGACTAAAAAAAGCATAAGTATTTATGCAATAAATTAAAGAGAGATAGCGAAAGCTGTCTCTCTTTTTTTATTTTTATAGGATGAGTTTGCGCTATTACATCTTTCTGAAGGACGTTTTGGTCCTGGCCCTTACTGCTTTTGGAGGGCCACAGGCGCATATTGCTCTTATGTTTAAATTACTGGTAGATAATCGGAAGTATCTCACTGAACAGGAATTAATAGAACTAAACGCGCTTTGCTCTATTTTACCCGGGCCTACCTCTACCCAAACGATAACAGCCATAGGCTTTAAAATAGGAGGTCCTAACCTTGCTTACCTTACCCTGTTAATCTGGATAACCCCTGCTGCTACCATTATGGCTATAGCCGCTATTGGTATTTCTTACCTGCAAGACCAGGGTATCTCGCTTAAATTTCTGAATTTTATTCAGCCGATGGCGGTGGGCTTTGTAGCTTATGCCGCTTACATGATCAGCTCAAAAGTGGTAAACACGAAGACCGGTATTGTGTTGATGATGATCTCGGCCATACTTGCTTACTTCTTTAGTTCGCCGTGGGTGTTACCGCTTTTGCTTATAGCAGGCGGAGCCATTACAGCACTCAGATTCAGGCAGCACCCCGAGGAGAAGGATAAGAAGCTAAAGATACAATGGGCCAACTTTATACTTTATGTAGGGGTATTGATAACTGCTGCGGTACTTGGTGCATTTACCTCGTCGTTGCCGGTGCGATTATTCGAGAACTTTTACCGGAACGGCAGCCTTGTTTTTGGCGGCGGCCAGGTGCTTATCCCGCTGCTTTATTCCGAGTTCGTAGATTTTAAGCATTATCTTACCGGCGAGGAGTTTCTCTCTGGTTATGCTATTGTACAAGCTTTGCCAGGACCCACTTTCTCTTTCACTTCTTTTATCGGTAACCTGGCCATGCGCAGGTTTGGCATTCCGGGCCAGCTGTTAGGCTCTTTTGTAGCTACAGTAGGCATCTTTCTGCCAGGCACTTTTCTGATCTTCTTTGTAATCCGGTTTTGGGATGAGCTTAAAAAGTATAGAGTAGTGCGTGCATCACTGGAGGGTATAAGTGCAGTCAGCTCTGGCATGGTGGTGGCCGCAGCTATACTTCTCTACCATCCCATCGATAATACCATACTTAACTTTAGCATTGTGGTAGTTACTTTTGCGCTACTTACTTTTACCAAGATACCGCCGCCTATACTTATACTTACCGGTTTACTAATGGGCTTTGTGATTTATTAAGTGCGGGCTATAAAAGTATAAACCCGGCTCAGAATGTTCTGGCCGGGTTTATACTTTGCTATGCTTTACACTAAAACTGCTCTTTCAGGATGCTCAACAAATAATCGCCGTAGCCGCTTTTCCTTAATGGCTCTGCAATACGCTGCAGCTGCTCTGCATTTATAAAGCCCATGCGATAGGCCACCTCCTCAATACAGCCGATCTTCAGGCCCTGCCGTTCCTCTATCACCTGCACAAACGTGGCCGCCTGCATCAGCGACTGTATCGTGCCGGTGTCCAGCCAGGCGGTGCCTCTGTCCAGGATGCCCACCTTTAGTTTGCCCCTGCGCAAATACTCCTTGTTCACGTCGGTTATCTCGTACTCGCCGCGCGCGCTCGGCTCCAGGTTCTTGGCTATCTCCACCACGTCGTTGTCGTAGTAGTAGAGGCCCGGCACCGCGTAGTTGGACTTCGGCTGCTTCGGCTTCTCCTCTATCGAGATCACGTTATTGCTCTTGTCGAACTCGACCACGCCGTAGCGCTCCGGGTCGTGCACATGGTAGGCGTACACCACGCCGCCGTCCGGGTTGTTGTTGGCCTGCAGCAGCTTGCTCATGCCCGAGCCGTAGAAAATGTTGTCGCCAAGTACAAGTGCTACTTTATCTTTACCAATAAACTCCTCGCCGATAACGAAAGCCTGTGCCAAGCCATTAGGTACTTCCTGTACTTTGTAGCTGAAACTGCACCCGATCTGGCTGCCGTCGCCCAGCAGGCGCTCGAACATCGGCAAATCGTGCGGCGTCGAGATGATGAGTATCTCCCTGATTCCGGATAGCATCAGCGTGGCCAGCGGGTAGTAGATCATCGGCTTGTCGTAGATCGGCATCAGCTGCTTGCTCACGGCCAGCGTGAGCGGGTGAAGCCTTGTGCCGGAGCCCCCGGCAAGTATAATTCCTTTCATGTATTTCGTTGTTCGTTACTAGTTACTCGTTGCTCGATTCGTGTTGACCGTTTTAAGCTAGCTGCTAATCCCTTATAGCAATCCTCAAAAACGATTAACGATCACCGAGCAACGATTAACGACGTTCATACTGCTCCTCGTAGTAGTCGCGGTAGTGGCCGGAGGTCACGTTCTCGAGCCACTCGGTGTTCTCCAGGTACCAGTCCACGGTTTTGCTCAGGCCCTCCTCAAAGGTAACCGACGGTTTCCAGCCCAGCTCGTCCATCAGCTTGGATGAGTCGATGGCGTAGCGCAGGTCGTGGCCGGCGCGGTCCTTCACAAACGTGATCAGACTTCTGGAGTGGCCCTTCTCACGGCCCAGCTTCTCGTCCATCTGGTCGCAGAGCAACTCTATCAGGTCCAGGTTCTTCCACTCGTTCACGCCGCCGATGTTGTAGGTGTCGCCCACCTTGCCCTCATGGAAGATCACATCGATGGCACGGGCGTGGTCCAGCACGTAGAGCCAGTCACGCACGTTCTCCCCTTTTCCGTATACAGGTACCGGCTTCTCGTTCTTGATGTTGTTGATGGCCAGCGGGATCAGCTTCTCGGGGAAGTGGTTCGGGCCGTAGTTGTTGGAGCAGTTCGATATCTTGATCGGCAAGCCGTAGGTATGGTACCAGGCGCGCACGAAGTGGTCGGAGCTGGCCTTGGACGCTGAGTACGGGGAGCGCGGGTCGTATGGCGTCTCCTCCGTGAACAGTCCGTCCTCGCCCAAAGAGCCGTACACCTCGTCTGTTGAGATGTGGTAAAACAGGTGCTTGCCCAAGTCATCGGCCCAGTGCTTTTTGGCTGTGTTCAGCAGGTTCACCGTTCCGATCATGTTTGTCTGCACAAAGGCAAGCGGGTCGGCAATGGAGCGGTCCACGTGCGACTCGGCCGCCAGGTGGATCACGGCATCGAACTTATACTCTGAGAAGATGTCCTCTATAAAGTCGGCGTCCACGATGTCGCCTTTCAGGAAAGTATAGTTCTCCCTCTCCTCGATGTCAGTCAGGTTGGCCAGGTTGCCGGCGTAGGTCAGCTTGTCGAGGTTGTAGATCCGGTAGTTGGGGTATTTGGTAACGAACAGGCGCACCACATGCGAGCCGATAAAGCCGGCGCCGCCAGTAATCAATATCTTCATAGCTATACTTTTGCTGGTTCTTTTTGAAGGGATAATTGCCAGTCCCAGGCGCTTTTCATGGCCTCTTCCAGTGTGCTGGTTGTTCTAAAGCCCAGTACCTCGGTTGCCCTGGTTACATCGGCATATATTTTTGGCACATCACCTACGCGGCGCGGGCCTATTTTATAGTTCAGCTTTTCGCCGGTTGCTTTCTCGAATGCCTGTACAGCCTCTAGTACGGTGTTCCCGGTGCCTGTTCCCACATTATAGAATTCTATACTTTCAGCTTTACCCTCCAGCAATCTTGCCACTGCCGTAACGTGTGCCTTAGCTAAGTCTACCACATGTATGTAATCGCGAATGCATGTTCCGTCCGCTGTATCATAATCGTTACCGAAGATGGTTAACTGCTCTCTGATACCGGCTGCTGTCTGTGTGATAAAGGGCACCAGGTTATTAGGTACCCCAAGCGGCAACTCGCCTATTTTAGCAGATGGGTGTGCTCCAATCGGGTTGAAATAACGCAGGGCTATACTTTTAACATTGCTCCCGCTGGTTGCCAGATCCGTCAGAATCTCTTCGCACATTTTCTTAGTGTTGCCGTACGGAGAATTTGCTTTCTGCACAGGAGTTTGTTCTGTAACAGGTAGCTTATCCGGAATACCATACACCGTGCACGACGAAGAAAACACCAGGTTGTATACTTTGCGCTCCTCCATTACCTGCAGCAGCGTTACCAAAGAGCCTACGTTGTTCTGGTAATACTTCAGCGGCTCCGCCACCGACTCGCCAACAGCTTTATAAGCAGCGAAATGGATAACCCCTTTAATGTCCTGCTCCTGCTCAAATACACCGCGTAGGGCGTTTGCATCATTACAGTCTATTCTGTGGCACACTACTTCACGGCCAAGTATAGACTCAATTCCTTTCAGGGCACTCTCCTCTGAGTTAGAGAAGTTATCAACAATAATTGGTTCGTAACTGGCCTCTACTAATTCTACAACAGTATGTGAGCCAATGTAGCCCGCGCCACCGGTTACAAGTATTTTTTCTTTTGCCAAAATCTTAAAGTTTGTTCTGCTATTTATTTACTGGTTCTGATCTTAAAATGCATTCACTATGCTGTAGTAGGTATACTTCGCCGGTTTCAGGGCATGTAGCCTCGCCTGTTTGGTTAAACTCCAGCTTTTGCCCGTAACGGCTTACCCACCCATGCTGCACCGCCGGCACACCATACACTAAGGCAAAAGCGGGTACATCTTTTGTAACAACTGAGCCTGCTCCCACCATCGCATATTGGCCTATCTCCACGCCGCAAACAACTGTTGCATTAGCGCCTATACTTGCTCCTTTGCGCACCAGTGTATTTTTAAACTCGCTCTTCCGGTTAACAAAGCTACGCGGGTTAATTACATTGGTAAACACCATCGATGGCCCCAGGAAAACATCATCCTCGCAGATAACGCCGGTATAAACAGAAACATTATTCTGCACCTTCACGTTATTGCCCAGCACCACATCCGGCGACACCACCACATTTTGCCCGATATTGCAGTTATCCCCTATCCGGCAGCCCGGCATCAGGTGCGAAAAGTGCCAGATACTGGTACCTCTGCCAATAAGGGCCCCTTCATCTATCACCGCCGATTCGTGTGCAAAATGGTCCATTGCTGCTTGTTACTGCTAGTATCTGAAAAGCTTGAAGTATAACTATCTATTAGCTTTACGCTGACAAAGATACAAGTTTATAGTATAAATCAGGCCCTACTACTTTACAGCTTTTACAATCCGTTCTTTGCCATACAGATCCTGCACCACCTGTGCACTACCAAAGCCGCTATCTAAAAGCAGTTGCTTTACCTCTTGCCCATACTTTTCGTTTATTTCAAAGTATAATTTACCACCAGCTTTAAGCAGTTCATAGGCAAGTATGGCTATGCGTTTGTAGTATTTAAGCGGATCGGTGTTCAGCACGAAAAGTGCCAGATGCGGCTCATATTCCAGTACGTTTTCACGCATTTGCTCCTTTTCAAGCTCCAGTACATAAGGCGGATTACTGGTGATGATATCTAGTGATGCAGAGGCTATACTTTGCACCGGCTCAAACACATCTTGATGCAGCCAGCGGATAGGCAGGTTATACCTTGTAGCGTTAATTTCAGCTACTTCCAGCGCTCCGTCAGACACTTCCAGCCCGTATACTTTTCCCGTGTTCAGGTTAGCAGCCAGCGCAATCGGAATACAGCCGCTCCCGGCACAGATATCCAGTATATGTAGTCCTTTTTGACCTTGATGCTCTTTCACTACCAGGTCAACCAGTTCTTCTGTTTCAGGCCTGGGTATGAGTACACGCTTATCCACAAACAAATCCAATCCATAGAAATGCGCCTCCTCCATCACATACTGTATTGGTTCATGCTGTTGCAGGCGTTTAATAGCTTTCTTGATAATTGCCTCTTGCTCTGTCGTTATCAGCTCCTGCTGTTTCAGGCTAAGCTCCAGCCTCGATTTCCGGAGTACGTGCTGCAACAGCCGTTGCGCAATTGCCCCTGCTTCGGGCTCCGGGTAAGCCTCCTGTATACTTTGCCTGATGTGCTGCTGGGTTTGCTGTACTGTAGCCACGGTTATACTTGCTTTATTTCAGATTTAGGTATCTTTGCAAAAGTAGGTTATTGGGAATTATGAATGATAAATTCTGAATTAAGAATTACGTGCTGATGTGCAACAGGGATTACTTTACACTTTGACTCTTTATTTTTTATTAACTCAAAAACCCTTTAACTCTCTAACTCAAACGATGTCCGACGAACTGTACATGCAGCGTGCTTTAGAACTTGCCAGGCTGGGCAGTGGCTATACAAGCCCTAACCCGATGGTTGGCTGTGTGATCGTGCACGATGGGCAGATAATTGGGGAAGGGTGGCACCAGCAGTATGGCGGACCTCATGCAGAGGTAAACGCTGTAGCCGCTGTAAAAGATAAAAGCCATCTGCCCTTGAGTAAAGTATACGTAACACTGGAGCCCTGTTCCCACTTCGGCAAAACACCTCCTTGTGCCGATTTGTTAATCAGCCACGGAGTAAAGGACGTGGTCATCTGCAACACCGATTCTAACCCACTAGTGGCCGGACGTGGCATTAAAAAACTGTTCGATGCCGGCGCACAGGTTAAAGTGGGTGTACTGGAGAAGCAAGGGCTGGAACTTAATAAACGCTTCTTTACCTTCCACAGCAAAAAGCGGCCATTTATACTTTTGAAGTGGGCTGAGTCTGTTGATGGTTTTATAGCCGGAGTCGATTACAAACAGGAACAGATAAGCGGAAAACTGGCGCAAAGGCTGGTGCACAAGTGGCGCTCAGAAGAGCAGGCTATTATGGTAGGCAGCCGCACAGCGCTTTACGATAACCCACGCCTGAACACACGCATGTGGAGCGGCCAAAACCCGCTACGCATTTTAATAGACAAAAAACTGCAACTACCTAAGCACCTGCACCTGTTTGACAAAAGTCAGCCTACCGTAGTCTATAATTTTGTACGTCAGGAAGAGCAAGAGAACTTATACTTTGTGCAGCTGCACGAGCAGGAGCCTTTGCTGCCACAGATCATGCAGGACTTACATAGGCGCAATATACTTTCTGTTATGGTGGAAGGCGGCACTTTTCTTCTGGAGAGCCTGCTGCAGGCTAATCTCTGGGACGAGGCTATGGTTTTTAAGAGCAAGTACAAGAACTTAGGAGAAGGCATTAAAGCGCCTAGTATGATTTACGGCCAGTTGCACGATATCCAAACTTTAGGCCCGGACCATTTGTTGCACTACCGGAATTAGTTATTAGTTTGTAGAAACAACTACATCAACATTTAGCAAATTAACAATCAAATATTCAGTCATTCACTCAAACACTCATTTACAATTAAAACATGGCCGAATCACTTTTAGTAGACCAGAGCCTCAGCAAAGAGGAAAAGTATAAAACGTTGCTTCCGCAGATAGAGGCACTTGTAACCGGCGAAACCGATCTTATTGCCAACATCTCCAACTTAGTAGCAGCCTTAAAGCAAGGCTTCGGCTTTTTCTGGGTTGGCGTATACTTTAACAAAGAGGGCCAACTGGTGCTGGGGCCGTTTCAGGGGCCAATTGCCTGCACGCGCATACCTTACCACAAAGGCGTTTGCGGTGCCAGCTACACACAGCAGCAAACTATACTTGTACCAGATGTTGAGGCTTTTCCGGGCCACATTGCCTGCAGCAGCGACTCTAAATCAGAGATTGTGGTGCCAGTGATAAAAGATGGAGAAGTAAAACTGGTACTGGACGTGGATAGCGATAAACTAAACGACTTCGACGAAGTTGATAAGAAGTACCTGGAGCAGCTGATGCAGTTGGTTGCTAGCTGGTATTAGGTTCGTTATTGGTTGATCGTTATTCCTTATTGGATTGGGTTCCTGCCGCGAGTTTAGCGTAGCGCAACTTGTGGTTAAATATGGCAGCAGTTTTCAACTGCTTTGCTTTGAAAAAGCAAGGGCTACGATGGCCTGAGCTATACTTTATACTTGGTAACAGGCAATAAAGTATAAACTGCACAATGTACATTTTTCTGCTTACGCAGAAAGCAAGTTGAAAACTTGCCATCATGTATAGCCACAAGTTACCGCTGCGCTCAAACTTGCGGCATGAGGAGAAATCCTATTAATCCTAGTTCTGACAAACAGAAAGGCCGCTGCAATTTATACTTGCGGCGGCCTTTTTATTATTTCTTTTGTCTTTTGTCAAATAGTCCTTTATCAAAAGTAGTCTATCCAAACAATGTTGGCGGTGGCGTCTTCAGCTGTGCAATCACTGTTTGTCCGCCTTTTGTTTTCTGGCCTAGTTCTGCTTTAATCTCTGTATCCAGTGGCACGAAAATATCCACGCGCGAGCCAAACTTGATAAAACCGAACTCTTCGCCCTGGCTTACCTCGTCGCCCTCGCTTACATACCACACAATGCGGCGTGCCATAGCTCCGGCAATCTGACGGAAAAGTACCTCAGGGCCGGCCGTAGACTCCACTACAACGGTAGTGCGCTCATTTTGGGTGCTTGATTTTGGGTGCCAGGCTACAAAGTAATTGCCCGGATGGTATTTAAAATACTTTACGATGCCTGAAACCGGGTTGCGTGTAATGTGCACGTTTATCGGCGACATGAAAATAGAGATCTGCTTGCGCTTGTCCTTAAAATACTCCGGCTCTTCTACCTCTTCAATTACCACTACCTTACCATCGGCAGGAGCTATAATTAAATCTTCGTGCAGCAGCAACGTGCGGTAAGGGCTACGGAAAAACTGTAGTATGAGCAGAAAAAGGACTACGGAAACACCGGAGAAAATTCTGTTAAAGGTATTGTTTTCAGGGTTGAAGTTGTAGAGCAGTAGGTTTAGCACTACCAAGATCAACAATGTAAAAAATAGAATTCTTCGTCCTTCTTTATGAATTTTCATTCGTGTTTGAGTTATCCGCAGGTACTTTATAACTTATAATAGCCCATCCGGTTTAGTGGATGGGCTATTATCCTGCTTCAAAATTATATAAACTTTTGAATTTTCTTATAAAAAACTTCTCTTAGAAGCCACCGCGATACTTGTACGTCATGGCAACTTTATCAATAGCCACAATATAAGCAGCAATACGCATTGGTACGTTATACTTCTGCGAAGCAGCGTAAACACGCTCAAAAGATTCATTCATAATACGCTCAGCACGCTCATTTACGCGATCCAGCGTCCACTTAAAGCCCATGCGGTTCTGCACCCACTCAAAGTATGACACCGTAACGCCACCAGAGTTTGCCAAGATATCCGGCACAACCATAATGCCTTTCTCATTGATAATTTTGTCGGCTTTGTAAGAAGTTGGTCCGTTTGCACCCTCTACAATTAACTTGGCCTGTATTTTATCAACATTATGGATTGTGATAACGTCTTCTACGGCAGCTGGTACCAGCACATCTACTTTAGTTGTTAGCAGTTCGTCCGGATCCATTTGCTCAGCGCCTTTAAATCCTTCCAGGCGGCCGTTGTTACCGTTCTTGTACTCAATGGCTTCTTCAATGTCGATACCGTTGTCGTTCCAGTAAGCACCGCTTACATCACTCACGCCTAATATCTTCACGCCACGCTCAGCCATCAGTTTGGCAGCCCATGAGCCTACATTGCCAAAGCCTTGCACTACAGCAGTAGAGTTAGACGGATCCATACCCAGTTTCTCCATAGCAGCCATCGCCGATACCATAACACCGCGGCCAGTTGCCTCTACGCGGCCCAGTGAACCACCCAAAACAAGTGGCTTACCCGTTACCACCGCATGCTCTGTAGAGCCTTTGGTTTTAGAGTATTCGTCCATTAACCAGGCCATTTCGCGCGGGCCAGTGCCCATATCCGGAGCTGGAATATCGCGGTCTGGTCCGAAAATATCTACCAATGACTGTGTATAAGCTCTTGTTAAGCGCTCAATCTCACCAGCAGACATAGAGTATGGGTCGCAGATGATACCACCTTTGGCACCACCATAAGGAATGTCTACTACAGCACATTTCCAGGTCATCCAGGCAGCAAGGGCCTTTACTTCATCCAGGAACACATCTGGTGCATAACGGATACCACCTTTAGACGGGCCCAGAATAGTAGAGTGCACTACACGGTATCCCTCAAACACACGCACTTTGCCATCATCCATCGTAACAGGCACGTTAACGATTACCTGACGTGTAGGCGACTTTAAAACATTGTATGTTTCTTCGTCAAGCCCCAGCACCTCAGCAGCAATATTGAAGCGCGACATCATCGACTCGAAAGGATTTTCCCTATCCTTGATCGGTGCAGGCTCTTTATATAACATAATCTACTATAAAAGTTTAGCGTTGATTAATGAGTTTATGGCAGTAAAGTTGAGAATTATACTTACAACCCCAAGCAGATAAACGAAAAATATTTTAGAAGATTTTAAGGAATGTCACTATAAACGGGATAGCCATCAGCAGGCTATCGAAGCGGTCGAGTATGCCACCATGGCCGGGAAGCAGCGTTCCGGAGTCTTTCACCCCCAGGCTGCGCTTTAGTAAAGATTCCGTTAAATCGCCCAGAACACCGAATACGGCAACAATCAAGGCAACGCCTATCCATTGGTAGGTTACCAGGTCAGTAAAGAAGATCGAGAGTACATATCCAACCGCAACTGCCAGCAGTGTTCCCCCTATCCAACCCTCCCAGGTTTTACCCGGCGAGATGCGTTCAAAAAGCTTGTGCTTGCCAAAATTTTTCCCGGCAATGTAGGCGCCTGTGTCGGAGGCCCAGATAAGCAGCATAAGGCCAAGTATGGGTTGCCAGCTATATTCATCATCTACATAAGCCAGTGTGTGCAGCAGCCCAAACGGCCCGGCTATATAGGCAGCCCCCATCAGCGTAAAGGCAATGTTGGTAAAAGGCTGAGGGTGTTTACGGTACATCTCCAGAATAAACAATATAAAGACCAGCGGAATAGACAAAAAGAGAAGCTCCACCTCCATTACCCCCTTCTCCACCAGAAAAACCGAAACAAAAAAAACAGCGCCCAGTGTTATCCCTGCCCCACGATGTGGCATGATACCCTGCACTTGTACTAGTCTGTAAAACTCCGCGATGCCCAGCAGTGTGAGCCCCAGAAACACCAGGAAATATGTCCACTCGCCGATAAGTATACTTCCTACAAAGATGGCTGCACCCAGCACTCCCACTATTATTCTCTGGCTTAAGTTGCTGAGTGTAGATAATTTATCTCTCATGTAAGGGTTTGTTCGGCTTATCGCCTGTAAATTTATGTTTTCGTAAGATTGGCCGCAGCCGGTTAGTATTCTTCTTCCTCTTCTGTCCGAATCCCGGACTCAGCTTCGGCTATACTTTCCTGGCGCACCGGAAGCGGCGAAAACTGCAGATACAAATAATACAGCACTCCAGCCGTTAAAGCCAGCGAAATAAGAACCCATATCCATGGCATAGCCTCTGTGCTTTCCACATCAAAGTCTATTTTGCCGGTTTGCTGCAAGTATAGCAAAAATACCGTAAAGCCGTTGTTTACAAAGTGTGCTATTATAGGCACAATAATACGACCCGACCAGAAGTATAAATACCCGAACATCGCGCCCAGCACCATACGCGGGATAAAGCCAAAAAACTGGATGTGTATAGCCGCAAAAACGATTGCAGCAACCCAAATGGCTACATGCGTGTTGTTAGTCCAGCGGTGCAACTGGCGCTGTAGCACGCCCCTGAATACAAGCTCTTCGCCGATGGCAGGTATAACCGCCACCACTATAATTCCAACTAACAGCTTCTGTACAGTGCTAAAATCAGCAATAAGCTTGGTGAGTTCTGCCATCTCATCTTCCTTGGCTCTCGCCCACTCTCCAAAGCCTCTCATAAATTCCGGCAGTTCCAGCTTCGCGTTCCAGTCAATTACCAATGAGTTGGCCGGCATCAGCACCACAATCAGAATACCGCTTAGCAGCAAAAGCAGGACCGACGGTTTTACTTTCCAGTTTAAGTATGTATCCAGGTTATAGCCAAAAGACTTCAGCAGGAACAGCGGGGCTACTACAAAAGAAAAAAACTGCAGCACTCCTTGCATCAGCAGCATAATGTTAGCGCCACTGGGGTGTGTAGCCGGGTTTTCGGCAATGGTGGCAAACTCAAGTATACTTATGCCAAAGACCCATGTAACGAGTATGCTGAACACAAAATAAGCAACAAACATACCCGCCGTCATAAATGCCAGCAGCAATAATATTACCCAAAATGGGTGCAGATCTTTGGAGATGAAACCTTTCATACTAAAGTTTAGGTTTAATTGACGTAAATTTACGCGAAAAATTAGATTTTGCTTTGGTAAAGATAGCGAACATAGAGTTGGGTGAGTTCCCGCTGTTGCTGGCACCGATGGAGGACGTGAGTGATCCGCCGTTCCGTAAGGTGTGTAAGGCTAATGGCGCAGATTTGATGTATACGGAGTTTATATCTTCGGAGGGTTTGATACGCGATGCAGCCAAGAGCGTGCAGAAGCTGGATATCTTTGATTATGAGCGCCCTATAGGCATTCAGATTTTTGGCTCCGATATCGATTCAATGCGCGAAGCAGCTATTGTATCGTCGCAGGCAGGTCCTGATCTGATAGATATTAACTACGGTTGCCCTGTAAAGAATGTAGCCTGTAAAGGTGCCGGCGCTGCGCTGCTGCGTGATATCCCTAAAATGGTGAAGATGACCGAGGAAATCGTAAAAGCAACGAACTTACCGGTTACCGTTAAGACCCGTTTAGGCTGGGACGAGAGCACCAAGTATATTGTAGAGACTGCAGAAAGATTGCAGGATATTGGCATACAGGCACTAAGTATACATGGCCGCACACGCGTGCAAATGTATAAAGGCGAAGCCGACTGGACCTTGATAGGAGAAGTTAAGAATAACCCTCGCATGAAGATCCCGATCTTCGGTAACGGCGACATCGATACTCCGCATAAAGCCCTGGAGTACCGCAACAAGTATGGCATAGACGGCATTATGATTGGCCGTGCAAGTATAGGCTATCCCTGGATCTTTAATGAGATAAAGCACTACATGGCAACCGGTGAAACGTTACCTGGCCCAACTTTAGAAGAACGTGTAGAAGTATGCCGTCAGCACTTTACGCATTCTTTAGAGTGGAAAGGCGACAAACTGGGGATCTTTGAAATGCGCCGCCATTACACCAACTACTTCCGTGGCTTGCCGCACTTTAAGCCGCTGCGCATGAGACTGGTTCAGTCTGAGGATATCCAGGAAATTTACGACACCCTGGACGAGATTGCCAGCACGATGGCTTACGAAGAAGCCTAGTAAAGTAAAGAATTAGAAAGTTAAAGAGGTAGAGATGTAAAGGCGCAATATTTTGCGTCTTTATACTTTAAAGACTTTTCAGGCAGAGCACACTCAGCAAGAATCAGGTTGGAAAAGGTAACACTGTTTTAGAAAATTGTATCCATAAAGTATAACAGCATTGTATAAAGCGTCCCGGTACAAGTATCCTGCTGTAGCAGGTAGTAAAAACTTTAAATGCTAAAGTATATACAGGTTAATTTGATAATCAGACTCTTTACTTTTGCAATGCTCAATAAGCGCACACTTTTAATTTTTATACCATCAAAACTGCAACACAAACTAAACAAGAAACTGCCACAGCCACGCCTGCTTTAGCTTGGTTTCTAATCATTATACTTGCGCTTATCTGGGGCACTTCCTTTATTCTGATCAAAAAGGGACTGGTGGTTTTTTCTTCGGATGAGTTGGGCGCACTGCGTATTGCCATTGCTTTTCTTACGTTATCTCCTTTTGCCGTAATGCACCTGCGTAAGGTAGAGCCGCATCGCTGGAAATATTTAGCTGGAAGTGGCATCTTAGGAAACCTCTTGCCTGCGTTCCTGTTTGCCTATGCCGAGACCCGCCTGGCAAGCGGCCTGGCTGGTGTGCTTAATTCGCTTACTGCCCTGTTCACTCTACTTGTTGGTGCCATGTTTTTCAGCCAGTCTATTACCTGGTTGCGCATGCTTGGTATTGTTGTTGGCATTGTGGGCACAGCCATACTTATCTTCTCTGGCAATGGCAGCGCCGACATGGATAACAAGTACTATGGCCTTTATATTGTGGTAGCCACTGTGTGTTACGGTGGTAGTGTAAACATTATTAAGCACCGCCTGCAAGGCATGAAGCCTCTGGGAATGTCGAGCATGGCCTTGCTTACCGTTGCACCGTTTGCTATAGCCTATTTATTTACCACTGATGTGGTTGGTAAGCTGCAACATACGCCTGGTGCCTGGGAAGCACTTATGTATATTGCCCTGCTTGCCATATTCAGCACTGCTGTTGGACTGGTGCTCTTTAATAAGCTTATCCATATCTCTACCACGCTGTTTGCCAGTTCCTCTACATACCTTATTCCGATAGTTGCGCTCATGTGGGGCGTGCTTGACGGCGAAGCCATTCAGTTATGGCACTACCTGGGCATGATAGTTATACTTGTTGGCGTGTTTATTGTAAACCGGGCAAAGTAAACTTCACGACACTTAACAACAGAGGGGCGGCTGTTTTAAAACAGCCGCCCCTCTGTTGTTGATACCCACCTGTTCAGTTACTCAACATAAATTCATATTTCATTGTATCACAACAAGATAAGCCTTTTATTCGCTTCAAGAATTAGCCAGACAGTTGTACAACACAAAATACAGTTCATGTACATTTAATGTTATCACATCATAAATGGCTGATAATCAAATACAACTATTTTCAGGAAAACCACTTGCATTAGCAAATTCTTGCACTAAATTTAGAGCGCCAAATTTAATTTGAGCAAAAATTAGTCTAATCTATCTACTTAACTAACCTATTTATGCAAAACCTTTACTGCTGTACAGGTCTGGGGGACTTGTATGCTGTAGTATGGCAATGTCGCATCAGCAGCACATGCTCTACACAATTTTTTCCTTTAGCACAACATGTGCGCGTTTGTCAATCCTACACCTCTTAAGCTGGCGCACTAATGAAAAAAAGATTTTTAACATTGTCAGCGACTATCCTGTGGATGGCCGCCACATCTGTTTATGCACAGACGCCAAATATGAGCAGTAATCGTGCAAAAGCAGAAAGGGAGATATCTAAAGTTACCAATACCGCGCAGCTAAAGAAACTTTCAAATGAGTCACGCATGGCTTACACAGCCAACAAGCAGCGTGCGCTTGATCTTGCTAAGCAAAAGAACTGGGCTATACGCCAAGTAAATAAAGACGGCCAGGTAATGTCGCTTGAAGGAGTTGATGCACTGGGGTTTCCGATCTATTATGTGACAGAGAACAACACACGTGCAGCTGCATCAGTTAAAACCGACCAGCTTTGGGCAGGTGGCTCTACAGGTTTAAACCTGAGCGGAAGCAACCCTGCTTTGAGTGGTAAATTGGGTGTTTGGGATGGTGGCCTTATTCGTGGCACGCATCAGGAGCTAACTGGCAGAACAGTTAACCGCGACAACTCGACTGCTATAAGCGACCACGCCACTCACGTAGCTGGTACTATGATGGCCAAAGGAGTAAACCCACTGGCAAAAGGCATGTCTTTTGGTGCCCCAAACATACAAGGCTGGGACTTCAGTAATGATGTAGCAGAAATGATGGATGCAGCAGCGGGCCTGTTAGTCTCTAACCATTCCTACGGTACTATTACAGGTTGGTATTATAACACCTCCCGCGCCGGAACCACGTCAAACCCATTCTGGGAGCTTCGTGCCAATCCAAACGTAAGTGCTACCGAAGATTATAATTTTGGATATTATAATACTACAGCCCAGGATTTTGATAAGATAGCCTACAATGCACCGTTTTACCTGATCGTTAAATCGGCTGGTAACAACCGTAACCAGACAGGCCCTGCCTTAGGCCAGCCTTACTGGAAACTGAACGCCTCTAGTGCATGGGTACTTGAGCCGCAACGCCAGGCAGGTATCAGCAGCAACAACAGCTATGATATTATCTCAACTTATGGCACTGCTAAAAATATCTTAACAGTTGGTGCCGTAGAACCTATTCCAAATGGCTGGCAGCGCAAAGAAGATGTGAGAATATCTACTTTCAGCAGCTATGGTCCGACTGACGATGGCCGTATAAAACCGGATGTTGTAGGCAATGGTGTGGCAGTTATGTCTCCTGTAGGCACAGCTAACGACGCATACTCTTCTTATAACGGTACTTCGATGGCGGCCCCTAACGTATCGGGATCCCTTAACCTGCTTCAGGAGCATTACTATAATAAGTACGGCATGTTTATGCGTGCTGCCACACTTAAAGGACTTGCCATACACACAGCAGATGAAGCCGGCAATACTGGCCCTGACTATATTTATGGCTGGGGTTTATTAAACACTGAACGGGCTGCCAACGCAATTACCAACGCTGATGGCAACTATGTGCTGCAGGAACGCAACCTTGATCAGGGTCAAACTTATACTTTTACAGTTACCGCTTCAGGCAAAGGCCCGTTGGTGGTTACCATCTCCTGGACAGACGTTGAAGGCGTAGTATTGCCTATTGCAGCTAGCACGCTTAATAACCGTTCTCCGCGCCTTATAAATGACCTGGATATAAGAGTCGGCAAGGGCTTGGCAACTTACCTGCCTTGGATACTTGACCCTAACAACCCGGCAAACCCGGCAGGCTTTGGCGATAACATCCGTGATAATGTGGAGCAGGTATATATTGCAAATGCAGTACCAGGCGAAACTTATACTATCACTGTTAGCCACAAAGGTACTTTAAGCAGAGGTCCGCAAGCTTACTCGCTGCTTGTAAGCGGTGCTGGCGGTGCAGAATATTGTGCATCCGGAGCGATTTCAGATACTGACTCTAAGATTTCCGCCTTTAGTTTCGGAGGTATAAACAACACTACAACTGCCTGTGCCACTTACTCTAACTTCACTAACCTGATTGCTACAGCACAAGTCGGCCAAACACTGCCTTTGTCTTTAACGCTGGGAACATGCGACGCCGACTACGACAAGATTGCTAAAGTTTATATCGACTGGAACGGTAACGGCAGCTTTGATGATGCAGGTGAGTTAGTTGCTACCACTCCTGTCATGAGTTCATCAGGCATATTCAATACGAATGTTACAGTACCTCAGTCTGTGGCTGTAAACACACAAACAAGACTACGCGTTGTATTAGTAGAAACCAATAACGCTAATGCTGTAGGCTCTTGTGGCAGCTATGCAAAGGGCGAAACTCAGGATTACCTGTTACAGTTTACCAACCCTACTAAAGACATCGGTGTAGCTTCATTACTTTTTCCGACACAGAACCTTTGTGCTAACCCGGCGCAGCCGGTTTCGGTGCTTATACGCAACTATGCATCAGAGGCACAAAGCAATTTACCTGTAAACGTTACTGTTACAAGCGAAGGGGCAACTGTTGCCAGCTTTAACACCGTTTATACAGGCACTTTAGCGGCTTACAGCGAGGCACGTATTATTTTACCTGGTACATTCGCTGTAGAAGCAGGCAAAACGTATACTGTAACCAGCCAGGTAACATTAGCCGATGATCAATACCAGAGCAATAACCAGCGGACAGACATACTTCAGGCAAGTGCTATACTTACTGCTCCAGTTGCAACAGCCACTACCTGCGGAACTTCGCCTGTTGCCTTAAAAGGGTCAGGAGAAGGCACTATTTACTGGTACGATGCTGAAACAGGCGGAAACCTGATGGCCGTTGGCAACAATGTTTTAACAACTACTCCTCCGGCTGGCAATACATACTATGCCGCATTCAATGACTTTAGCGGAAAAGTTGGCCCGGCTACGAAAGGCGCATTTACAGGGGGTGGCTACGGCCAATACTCCCCTTCTGTACTTGTTACAGCACATGCCCCGTTTGTACTTGAAAGCGCCAGACTTTATATAGGCAGCCCAGGAAGAATTACATTCTCGGTAGAGACGCTTGCAGGAGCCCCTATATCCAGCACAACCCTGGATGTAACCAACACACGAACTGCTGTTGGCACTGAAGATGATCCTGCAGACGGAGGAGCAGTATACCCGCTTAATCTTACCTTCCCTGCTGCAGGCAATTACCGAATTTCTGTCAGCTTCGAGAATGGCGCTACTATTTACAGAAGCAATGCTGGAGTATCCGGCTATCCGTTTAGCATTGCTAACGTAATGTCTATTACAAGTAATACAGCCACTGGGACGCCACTTAACTTCTATTACTACTTCTTCGACATGAACATCAAGGCGATGGGATGTCCTAGTTCAAGAGTAGCTGTTCCTGTAACACAAAGCCCTGAAACTGTTGCCCTCATCACACCTGCCTCTGCAACTACCATTTGTACGGGAAGCTCTGTACTGCTACAGGCTAATACAGGCGAGGGATTAAGCTATACATGGTATAAAAACGGGACTACCATTGCAAACGCAAACGGAGCTACTTACGAGGCTACAACTTCTGGCAACTATACTGTAAACGTTACTTCTGAACGTGGATGCCCGAAGCTTTCGGAAGCTGTAGCGGTAACTGTTAACCCGCTTCCTCCTGCGTCAATTGCAATTACCCAGGATGTTAACTTATCTATGTGTTTGGGAGAAGGCTTTACACAGACATTGCGCGCTGTTACCAGTACGACACACAGCAGCTATACTTACCAGTGGTATAAAAATGGCAGCCAGTTAGAAAGCGCTACCTCAGCTACGTATGCAGCTACAAGCAATGGCTCTTATACGGTTGAACTGAGTTCTTCTTGTGGCGCCCCTATTGCATCTGCACCAGTTGTCATCAACAATGAGGCACCGCAAATTACAGCGGCACCGGCAACTACATGCCAGGGTAGTAATGCAACTCTAACAGCACAGGCTACATCAGGTAAACTATTCTGGTTTGATGCTGAAACAGGAGGCAAGTTACTCCAGGTTGGCAACAGCTATACTACACCAAACTTAACGCAGAGCAGAAACTACTATGTAGCTGCAAGTAACGAGACAAAAGGCAAGCTAGGCTCTACTAACCACAGCTCAGGAGGCGGCGCTTCTAACTTTACAGGTGGCCGCATGTACTTTAATGCCTCAGTGCCTTTTGTACTTGAAAAAGCTACTTTAAATGTTGCAACAGCCGGAACTATGACAGTGGTTATAACTGACAAGGATTTAAGCAATACTATTATCTCTAGTGTTACCATCAATGTAACTTCTGGAGTTAAAGAGTATGATCTGGGTCTTATTATTCCTGCTGCTGGCAATAACTATGGCATCCAGGTTTCTGCGTTTGGAGGCGGAGCAACAGCTTACAGAAACAACTCTACGAACTCTGCTCCATATCCTTATACTTTAGCAGGTATTGCCAGCATAACAGGCAATAACCAGTCGGTACCATCAAGCTTCTACTACTTCTTGTACGAGTGGCAGGTAAGCGCCTCCAGTTGCCAGACAGCAGCCAGAGTAGAGGCTCCTGTTACTGTATCTCCAACTACAGTTGCGGGCACGCTTACAACCTCTGCAATAGAAGTTTGCTCAGGCAACAACAGCGGTACCGTTATGCTTAGCGGTAACACTGGAAATGTAGTTAACTGGGAAAGCTCTTTAGATGGCACAAACTGGACAACAATAACCAGCACCGCAACATCTATACCTTTCGAGAACCTGACGGCTACAACAAGCTACCGCGCAGTAGTACAGAGCGGAACCTGTGATCCTACAACCACACAGCCAGTTACAATTACAGTAACTCCAGCTACAGTTGCAGGCACATTAACCGCCTCTACAGCCGAGGTTTGCACCGGCACAAATGTAGGAACTCTTGCGCTGGCAGGCCACACAGGTGCTATTGTGCAGTGGGAGCAATCTACAGATGGCACGAACTGGACAATTATCACACAAACTGCTGCCTCTCTGGAGTTCAGCAACTTAACCAACTCTACCAGATACCGTGCTTTGGTGAAGAACAGTGTTTGTAGCGAGGCTTACACAAATGTAGTAACGGTAAAAGTTAATGGACTCCCTATAGCTACCATCACAGCTTCGGGTGCTACCACTTTCTGCCAGGGCGGCTCTGTAACACTGTCTGCTCCGGCCGGCACTGACTATACTTATTTATGGTCTAACGGCGCTACCACGCAAGCTATAAATGTTATGGAAGCCGGTGATTATACTGTTACTGTAACAGGCACAGGCAACTGCTCTGTTACGTCTGCAGCAACTACTGTAACTGTAAATGAGCTACCTACAGCCGCTATTACAGCTGATGGCCCTACTACTTTCTGCCAGGGCGGAAGTGTAACGCTGGCTGCAACAGAAGGCACCAGCTACCTGTGGTCTAACGGTGCTACTACGCGCTCAATTACAGTAACTGGATCAGGCAGTTACACCGTAACTGTTACAAACGCTAAAGGTTGCTCTGCAACTTCTCAGGCAACTGTTGTACAGGCTAACGAGATACCAACCAAGCCTGCCATAGTACACAACGGCCATCTGCTTGCGTCAAGTGCTGTCAGTGGTAACCAGTGGTATCTGAATGGAGTTGCCATCTCAGGTGCTACATCGCAAACACTTACAGTAACAAAATCTGGCAACTATAGTGTTATAGTAATTAGCGCCAGCCAGTGCGTATCTGTAATGTCTGATGAGGTAACAGTAAATATCACAGCACTTGCAAAAGAGAGCGAAGCTGTTAACGGCGTACAGGTTTATCCTAACCCTAACACAGGCAGGTTTACTATAGGTTTTACCGTAAACAAAACAGAAAAGGTGAAGCTTGTACTTGTAAACAGTATTGGCAAGGTACTTTATGAGAACACACAGAGCAGAGTTGCTGGTACTCATGAAGAGCAGGTAAGCCTGCACAACCTGCCAACCGGCGTTTATATTCTACAGATACACACTAACGGCAAAGTACTTAACCGTAAAATTGTCGTAAAACACTAATTCATTAAGTTTAGCTTATATAAAAACAGCCCCTGCAATATTTGCAGGGGCTGTTTGCATTAAGGGTGAATAGGGTTTTATAGTTAGGTATCAGGAATTATAGGGTTCTTTTTATTCTTTCATGAGTTTCAGGCGCTGCAATTGGCCACCGGTTTCTACCGTTACCACATACATGCCCGCCGAAATCGTTTTGCCTGCAGTATCCAACACAAGGTTATTTGTGCCTGATTCTATACTTCTAGTTTGCTCCAGCAGCACTTTCCCGGCTGTATCATATAGTCTGATCCTGGCCGTTCCTCCTGCTTCTGCCGGTATACTTAAACTTACCAGAGTCTGAAATGGGTTGGGATAAGCTGTAACAGCAAGGCCTGTCTCTTTATCGAACGTTAATGCACGCGGACCATAGTATCTCATACGACCGTCAAAGTCAACCTGCCTTAGGCGATAATATCGGGTTCCTTGCTTGCCTGGCTCTTTATCTGTAAAAGTATAAAGTATAGCTACCCTGGAGGTACCAGTACCTTTGCTAACAAACCCGATCTTACGATACCTTTGTCCGTCCGTAGACACCTCTACTTCAAAGCCCTTATTATCATCTTCGTTTGTTGTTGTCCAGGTTAGTATGGCATTCTGGCCTTTTTTCTCAGCTTTAAAATAACCCAGGTCTACAGGCAACGGGCTCATACGGTCCCCGAGGGTAATGCGGGTCAGGCTGTTTACACCAGTTAAGGCCACAGTTTTACGGGTTGAGTTGCGCGTAGTATTTTCCTCTGGCTGCAGGTACCAAAGCACATCATCCGTAGTGCTATAAACACTCAGGTTACCTTCCTGGATGCTGCCTATTTCGTGCAGGAAGTATGAGAGCGTGATCGTGGCATTCAGGTTTTCGTTGGTGCCGGCTGGCAAAATCCTGAAGTTGCGCTTTGCGCTGTTGCTGTTCAGGCCAACTACCGCGCCTGTCTCACGGATAACAGTTACCATGCCCGATGCTATATCTGAGTCAATTGAAAGGCCAATGTCTCCGAAAGTCTCCAGCTCTGTACCTAACAAACGTTGCGCCTCTACGAGCCCGGTAACATAGTTATTCTCGTCCTCTACAACTCTGGCTGTATTGCCAAGTATAAATTTGTTCGTGCCTGTTAGTACAGTGCCATTTGTCAGCCTTAGTTCGTTTGCAACAGTTGCATTCGCTGCCAAGGTTTTCTCACTGCCCCCCGAAACGAGAATGCTATTATAGTATAAACCAGGTATAGACTGCGCTCCTGTACCGTTAAAGTTTAGTATGCTATTGTTTACAAGCATATCTGCACTGGCGCTGCCTGCTAAAGTATAAGATCCGGCCACTCCGGTAGTGCCTGCCTCTAATGTTTTTGTTCCGGCATTTTCAAGAGACAGGTTTCCGTAATTTACTGCTTTAACTGTTTGAGCGCCGCCGTTGTACACCATGTTGCTGGTCTGGTTAAAAGTATAATTATCCAGAACAGGTAACGTGTTAGTTCCTCCAACCTTAAGCGTGGCACCGGCCGCAACAGTAAGGCTTGTGTTTGTTGTGGTGGCTGCTTTGGTTATCGTTCTGCTGCCCATATCAAACGTTCCGCCATTAATATTCAGAGCCTGCAAAGAAACCACATCAGCCCCTAACGTAACCGCAGCATTCGACTTGGTGATTTTTAAATTGCCAATGCTGATAGGTGTACTTGTCGATGTTATACTTGCCGCGTCTGCACCTATAAAATCAAGTTCAGCCGAAGTCGCGTCAAGCGATGCGCCATTGTTAGTCAGGCTACCTTCCAGCCTCACGTTTTTATTGATTATCAGACTTGCTCCGGCGTTTACGGTTAAATCATCGATGGTTGTGCTGCCATTGCCGTTCAACTGTACGCCAACCCCTGTAAATAACAGGTTCGTGCGTACTGTATTTAGGGTACCGTCGTTTTGCAGATTAGCGGCGAGTGTAAGATTGGCAAGTGTATTTCCACCAATTGCTGCACCCGCATCTATTAACATATTGTTGGCAACCTGCGTGTTACCCTGTAGCGATTTGGTGCCGCTGCCCTGTACCGTTAAGTACCCATAGGTAACAGGCGCAATAGACGAGGACCCGGCATCATAAATTACAGTACTGTTCACACCTAGTGTATTGGTGGTAAAGTTAGTCGGGAAGCCTACTGTACCTCTCGTAAGTATGGTAGCTCCGTCTGCAAGTTGTAGTGTTCTGCCTGTTGTGCTACTGTTTACCGTATGACCATTCATCACCAGCGTTCCGCTCTGCACATCCAAGTTTCCGTTTAGGGCCAGGTTACCGGTAGTGGTTAAGGTTGATGTCTTGTTAACAGTAAGGTTGTTGAACGTAGTAGCCGATACTGTTTGTGCTGCCCCCCCGGAGAAGGTAACGGTGCTGGTGCCCGGCAAAAAAGAGGCCGTAGTAGCCGTAGCCCAGTTTCCTTTCAGGTCGATAGGTGAACTGTTAGCCACCAGCGTACCGCCTGTTACACTTACTCCTCCAGCGATATCCAGCGAAGGAACAGAAAGTGACAGGCTGCCTGATCCACTGACCGTCAGGTTACCGGCCATGGTTTGTGCTGTTCCTGAAGTATAGGTGGCAGTAGAAGTGTTGGGTTTGTTGATGGTGAGGTGATGATAGGCTACTGCAGCCACAGTTTGTGCACCTGTGCCATTGTAAGTTACCGTACTTGTGCCCGCAGTAAAGCTTGCGCCAGAGGTGTAGTTGTAGTTACCCCCAATTGTCAGGTTGCCGCTGCCTAAGGCTATGCTTGCCTCCGTAAGATGCTCTATATTTCCGGCAACTACGATACTACCCGATGAACTTGAAAGAGCTATGCTGTTACCTGTGCTGCCGTCGTTCAAAACCAAATTACCGCCTACAGTCAGGCTGTTGCCGTTTGTTGACAGCGCATGCACAATACTACTACCTGCCCCAACTGCTGTTAGGTTATTTGTAACGCTAAGCGAGCCGCTTGTCAGGTTCAGATCTGTTTTACCTACACCTTTAAACTGCAGGCTATTAATACTTACTGACGAATTAATTTCAGGATGGTTTGCCGGAACTACTTCCCCAAATATAGCTATATCGCTGTTTAACGGTGTAGAAGTAGCAGCCATTGCCACACCATCCGTTACATCAAACCAGTTGCTGACTTCCTCCCATGCCGTGTTGGTTCCTCCCACCCAGGTATAAATGCTCGGACTCGACGACATGGTCCAGTCGCCTTCTATACTGGCTAAGCTTGTTCTGCTCACCCAGTTCTCGGTGCTATTGAGGCTCGTTCTGCCGTAGGTTCTCCATTTAGCCAGACCTGTATCGTAGTGATAAAGCTTGAGTGCGCTTTCGTCGTTGCCATTCAGTTCAGCATCACGGTACTGCAATTGCAGGTTAACACTTTCATAGGTTCCGGATGGTATACTAATGGTATACTTTCTGTTAATAGGGGTACCGATAGTAAAATCGTTTATACTTTGAGAAGTTGACACTACCGTAACCTCATTAATATCCAACGGTGCCGCAAAGTAAAGCTGTGCATATGGCCCGTTAAAGGCATAAGCTGTGCCATCAACAAAGGCATGGCTTCTGGTTAAAGTACCGACTACCCAACCGTTACCAGTTCGATTACTCAGAAGCGTTACCTTACTACTGCCTGTTATAACATCACCGTTTATCATTTGCAGGTTTGTAGCTGTTACCTCATTATTGAGTGTAACTGTTTGGCTTGAGCTTGTCTTATTTAGCGCCAATGTGTGGAAAGTGGTGGCGCCGGTTAT
The DNA here is from genome assembly GCF_019443125.1 of Pontibacter aydingkolensis. Taxonomy (GTDB): domain Bacteria; phylum Bacteroidota; class Bacteroidia; order Cytophagales; family Hymenobacteraceae; genus Pontibacter; species Pontibacter aydingkolensis. The sequence continues at coordinate 301,432 of NZ_JAHYXK010000002.1, forward strand.
ACTTGAGTTGGCTCCTCCTGCAAAAGATACGGTGCCGTTGTCGTGGTTAAAGGTACCGTTGTTAATCCAGTTACCGGATACCGTATGAACAAAGGCTCCAGCATGAAAGGTGGTGCCTGTTGCCAGCGTGATATCGCCGTTCACAGTTACTGCCCCGCCAGCCGTTTTAGCGCCTGTGTTTGAGAGCACTAGATGGTGGTAGTTGGTGGATAATACGTTTTGTGGGTTTATACTATTGTAGTACACGTAGCTTGGTATGGTAGTGCTCACATCAAAAGTGGAGCTTCCTGTTTTAGTCATGGCACCTGCAATGTACATGTGCGAACCGCTAAGCATCTGCATCTTTGTGCCCGTAACAGCTGCATTGTACAGGTAATGGGTATCTCCGAAAGTAGAGGTACCGCCAAAGCTTACTATACCCGCTGTCGCCACCAAGGCACTAGCTCCGGCAAGCGAGGAGTTAATGGTAAGAGAGCTCGTAGTTGAGGTGGCGTTGGAAATTCTAAGCCCCCAGAAGTTCATACTGCCTGCTCCGGCTATCGTCTTGCTTGCTCCCGACATAATTACTGTACCTGCACTTGCTGTAAAAGACTTACCTGCGTTTGCTGTAAAATGGCCGTTTACAGAAAAGCCAGAGCCAGCTGTTACAATACCATCTATAACCAGGTTCTGGAAATTTATATTAGAGCCATTAATGGATTTGCTGCTACTGTTTTGCATGGTAATGGTACCATCAGCTACCTGATTTAGTCCGCCGGGCGCGGTTATGTTTCCGCGTACGGTCAACGTCGGCACAGTTATACTTGTACCCGCTCCGTTTAAGGTAAGATTGTTAAACTCTGTTGTACCCGCCGTGCTGGATATGGTTCTGCTGTTGCCCGTCATTGTTACGGTGCTGGTGTTGCCAACAAAAGTCCCATTAGCTGCCCAATTACCGGCAACAGTATGCGTAGCGCTTCCGCCGTTAAAGGTAGTGCCTGAACCAATTGTTACATTACCGCCTATATTTAAAGCCGCACCTGCTGTATAGCTTACAGCTCCTGTACTGGTAAAATTACCGGCAACTGTCATGGCAGTTGTTGGCATTGTTTTAGTTCCGGAAGTGCTGAGTATTAAGTGCCCATACGTGTGGTTTGCCACTGTCTGGTTGGTGCCATAGTATTCTACTGTGCTGTTTGGGTCTAGTGTGTATGTTACAAAGTTGGCAGGGAAGGTATTTGTCCCTCCAATGCGTAGAGTTGCTCCGGGCGCTATAGTTAGTAAACCACCCGGGCTGGAAACTCTGTCGAAAGTGTAGGTTCCCAGGTCAAGTGTACCTGCATCTACTGCAAGTTGGGTGCCCTGTGCACCAAAAACAACACTATTCCCATTTAGGGTTTTGGTGCCATTGCCGCTAACCCGGATTATGCCATAGGTAATGGCACTTTCTATTACCTGATCATTACCAGCATAATTGATAGTACTGTTGGTGTACATTGTGGTGGGCTTGATGGCGTAATTAGCATAGAATGAAGAACCATTAACTAGCGTAGTAGCTTTTACGAATGCAGTACCACCGGCACCAATTACAAACGTTGTACTCCCAGGCATGCTTACAAGATGTGCTCCCGGATCCAAGGTGCCGTTTATTGTTAGCGTCGGTTGCACATTAATCGAATTGTTGGTTGTTGTAAGCGAAATCATATTAATCCCTGAGGCTAGTTGAATGCTTCCTGAAACCGTTAAATTATTAAAGTTATTGGTACTTGTTCCCCCGATAATTTTTCCAATGCCAGAAAAGGTTAGCGTAGGATTTTTGACACTTTGTGCTCTTGTCGATTTCCCTTTCGTGTATATGGTCTCAAGGTAGATATTATTATTAGTCCAATTACCCTCCACAAGTATATCAGAACCTTCATTTTCTATCTCACCATTAGCTAAAATGGTTACATTACCGCGCACAGCAAGCCCCTTGTCCGTCGAAACCAGAACTTTTGCAGCCTTGGTACCACCGCCTACAGTAAGCGTTAAGCATTCAGCTAGTGAGATCTCGTCTACTTCGGGAAGCGTTTTACCTGTGAAGGCTGCATCGCCAACTATAACATGCTTGGTTGCATTTGGCACACCGTTAGACCAATTAGAAGCTGTAGCCCAATCGTTATTATTAGTACTGCCAATCCAACTTGTAGTGGTTTGTGCCTGCACTACACAGATTGGCAATGCCATTAATAAAAGCAACACGAAAGTATATTGTCGAACTTTCCTTAGGAGGGTAGAAATACTCATAAGCGGACATTTATCAGACAAACTAATTAGTTGGTAACTCGATACTCACGTCCTCCACTTGGAGAAATGCAAAACCTGTAATACTTAGAGCTAAAATTGAACTGGATGGCAGATACGATACCTTTATAATTGTACCATTATATAGTTTATAAACAATCAAGTAAAATATTTTACTATTTGGCACGATTAAAAATTGATAACTACGAGAGCAAATAAGCCATTTTTGAAACTTGAGATAAATATATATGAATTTACTTTTATATCAAATAAGTGTGTTGCACTTATTTATGCATTTTTATAACTAATACAAACAATAGTATGCCACAATGTTGCAACAGCAACTTGATCTTAGTATAAGTCAATTTTTATTTTAAACTAATAACAGCAAGTCTTATAAGGCTTGTTTTCAAACCTTTAAAATAATCTCGTTTTGACCTCGCAAATAGTAGCTAGGGTATATCATAAGATAAAGAGCACTAGCTATCATGCTTAATTTATATTTGGCCCAATCAGCTTGGCTTTAGTCTCTTCCTCAATAGATATAGCAGGCACAAAAAAAGAGGGCGCCTGTAAGCAGGTACCCTCTTTTTTAAAATGTAGAATATTTATTCCCTTATTACTTTTATACTTTGCTTTTTACCATCTAGTTCGATTATAAACAAGTACATGCCAGCGTTAAGGTTTTGCAGACTTGCGTTTAGCTTATGGTTGTTTACCCCGGATACGACTGGTATAGCATCTTCATGTACTACCCTTCCTGCTACCGTGTAAAGTATACCTTTTGCGGTTCCAGAATTCTCGGCATAAAAGCTTACCTCCATAGTAGCCTGGAATGGGTTAGGGTAAGCAATGGCATTTAAAGCACTTTCTCTTTCAAAGGTTAACGCACGCGGCCCGTAGTAAGTGTGTTTCCCATCCAGGTCCAGCTGCTTTAGGCGATAGTAGCGTGCCCCCTCCTTGCCTTTCTCTCTGTCTGTGTAAGCATAGAGCGAGCCGGCCCTCAGAGCCGGGGCGCCGCTACCCACGAAGCCAAGCGCTCTGTAGTTCACCCCGTCCAGCGACACCTCCACCTCAAAGCCCCTGCTGTTCTCCTCACGGGCCGTTTCCCAGGTTATCACGGCGTGCTGGCCTTGTTTCTCCGCGCGCAGGTACTTTAGCTCTACAGGCAACGGCGTGACAGAGCTGCCCAGCGTCATGCGGGTTAGGCTGTGCACAGTGTTTGCGCCCACCAGGCTCCTCTCCGGGCTCGACACCGAGGTCCCATGCATCCTCCAGCTTGTTCCGTCCGAAGAGGTGGCCAGCTGCAGGGCACTCACGTCTAGCCCGTTCGTCTCATGGGCAAAATAGCTGAAGGAGACCGTGGCATTCAGGTCAGTGTTGGTGCCGGAGGCAGCAAACGAGTAGTTGCGTAACACGCTCTCATTGCCTGCGGCTGTAATGGCCCGACCCGTTTCCCTAACCACCCCCACTGTGCCGGGCGCAACCATTGGCGTGATGGAGATGCCTAGGCCCCCAAAAGACTCCATCGCCGTTGTCATCTCGCGCTGCGTCTCCACAAAGCCTGTTACATAGCCAGCTGCGCTTTCTACGAGCGTGGCCGAGGTGCCAAGGATAAAACGATTACTCCCTGTGCTGATGGTGCCGTTGGTAAGCTTTAGCTCTTGTGCAACATTTGCATCGCCTGTTAAAGTCTTGGTACCACCTGCCGATACTAAGATGTTGTTGTAGTTTACTCCGGCCATTGTTTGCGCACCTGTGCCGTTAAAATCTAAAGTCGTTACATTAGAAGTTAAGTCTGCGGTTGCTGTTCCGGCTGTAGTAAAGTTTCCGGCAACGCCTGTAGTACCTGAAAAAGTTTTTGTACCTGCATTGCTCAAGGCAAGGCCATGGTAGTTTATAGGCAAAACGCTTTGGGTTATACCGTTGTAGTTGACTGTTGTACTGTTAGCTCTGGCATTAGCCGTTGCAGTTCCGGCTGTTGTTAAACTACCGGATACACCAACAGTACCTGTTGCAAATGTTTTTACATTATTTGTGCTTAATGTTAAATTTTGATAGTTAATAGCAGCAATTGTTTGGGCCCTGTCACCATTAAAGTTCACAGTTTCCGGAGTTATTACTGATTGCCCTACTCCACCAGCAACAACAAAATCACCTGCAATTAAGGCTGTCTCAGGATCAAAAGTAGCAGCACCGGAATTTTTTAATGTTAAGTTACCGTACTGCACACTTCTTATCTGCTGATCAGTTCCGTAGTATTCTACCGTACTAGTTGCTTCAAGACTTGTAACATCGGCATCTGGCAATGTATTTGTGCCTCCTACTTTTATGGTAGCGCCTGCCGCTGCTGCAACAGTTGATGTAACAACTGTAGTTGTACCATCTGCCACTATATCAGGGTAAGCTGTAACAGTGCTTGTTTCTAAATCAAGTAAACCTCGCTGAACTGTTACATTCAAAACTTTGCTCAGGTCTGTTTTAACATTTACTGGCAAGGTCTGTGCGTCTTTAGCTACTGTTAAATTGGATAGCTCAAGTGGCACTTCGGGTGTTGCAGCCATATTTGCTGGTGCTGAAATTACAGACGGCCCAGCGCCTATAAAAGTAATGTATGACTCACCTGCATTAAAGCTGTTGCCGTTGTGCGCGAGGTTGCCATAGACGTTGATGTTTTTATTTATCGTCAGCTTCGAATTAACAGCAGAAATTAAATTACCCAACATAGTTGTACCTGTACCACTAATCTCAGAGTCAGTTCCGTTGAAAGTAAAATTAGCGCCTATTCCAAAAGGTGTTGGTGTAGCCGCACCTGGAATTAAACTTACTACACTACCATTGTTAGTTAAATTTCCTTTAATAAAGAAGTTTGTACCTAGCGTCGAAGCTGTCTGAGGTATTGCATTCAAAAGACCCGCACTTTCTATAACTAAGTTACCATTGATGTTCCAGTCTGTAAAGCTTAGAACATAACCAGCATCTAAAGTTGTAGTTGTTAGTCCTTTTGTATTTGATATAACTAGGTTATTTAATACTGGTGGTATACTGCCTGCTAGCAATACTTGCCCTGACCCTCCAAATTTTAGAGTTCCTGTGCTTTCAAATTGTCCAAACACAAAAGGATGGGCAGGCGGCGCAGCAGCAAAAGGATATGGTGTGGTAAAATCTATTAAGCCAGCGCTTTTTATAGTACCATGATTCACCACAGCTGAATAAAATTTATGTGTATTTGAACCTCCATCAAAGGTTGCATTTGGCATTACTATAAATTTACCTGCAACACCCCAACCCACACTTGTTTTAACACCCTCACTCCCAGTGTTACTTATCGTTACGTCCGCAAACTCAGGAGATCGGGAAGAACTTAGAATTGGGGAAACCGTGCCAGCAAATTCAACTTTAGGCGCATTGTTATTATAAGGTATGATAGGTGCAAGTAATTGAATAGTTTGCTGACGATTTCCTAAGAATTTTGCTAGTCCATCGCTAAACAACATACCTGAATTTCTGAAGTCGCCTGCTACACTAACATTTATACCTGGAGCAACTAAATATCCATTTAGAGGAACTCCTGCATAGTTAAAATCTCTGTTAGCAGGATTGGGTTCGTTAGGCTTCAAAAACACGTTCCCATCTCCTGTTATGTCTATGTTACCATTGATAGTAAAATCACTACCTAACGCATACATAGCGCCCACACTAACGATCATGTTGTTAACGGAAAGGTTCGCGCCTGCAATTGTTTTAGTAACACCTCCAGTTGGCGCTAAAATAAGCGTACCGTTCGGTGGAGTTGGCGCAGCATAAGCTCCAGGCACAAAAGAGCCGAGGCTGGTAAAGTTTCCATTTATAGTTAGGGTTTGTGAATTTACATTAAATGTAGCACCCGAATTAACAAGTATGTCTCCTACTGCCTTTGCTGCTCCTGTTAATGTCTTGGCACTAGCCCCTCCGTTAGAGAAAGTTAGCTTGCCATATGTTACCGGTGCAACAAATTGAGCCACTGAGCCACTGTAGTGTACTGTACTAGATGCAGCAAGATTGCTTGTATTGAAATTAGCAGGGAAGTTAGAGGCCCCTCTTAGTTCTAGTATAGCATTGTCGGCTACTGTAAATGTACCGCCCACTGCACTTCTATTTACAGTATGTGCTTCTTCAATAACAAACGTTCCAGCCTGAACGGTTAAGCCTCCGTTTATAACAGTACTGCCGGCTGTAGTTAAAGCTGCTCCTTTATTTACAGTTAAATTATTGAAAGTTGTTGCGGCTACCGTAGTTGCTGCCCCCCCTATAAAAATAACTGTACTTGTGTTTGGAGTAAACACTCCTCCAGACCTTATCCAATTACCTGATATCTTTAGGTTAGAACTTCCGGCATCTATTGAACCAGCACTTTGATTAACATTTCCGGTTACTGTTAAATCTGCTGCCTGTAATACTAAAGCTCCGGCTCCGCTGTGCGTAAGGTTACCACTAAAAGAGAGTGCAGAAGGGGCTGTAAGCGTAGCAACACCAGTAGCTTTGCTTACAATTAAACTATGATAGTTTAAGGGTGCTATACATTGTGAACCTGCACCATTATATTCTACTGTACCTGTACCGGGCGCGAAAGCACCACCTGTATAGTTATAGTCACTGCCAATTTTCAAAATACCGTTGCCTAAAGTTATACTTCCGGCACTTTGGTTAACAGCACCTGCCACAGCAATTTCACCACCTGTAGTCTTTACAAGATTAATTGAATTGCTTCCTTCATTAAGGATCAGGTTGCCGCCAACCGATACATTGCTTACGTTTGTTGCGACAGTATGCTGCACATTTCCTGTACCTGTTGCAGCTAAGTTACCAACCATACTCAAAGAGCCTGAAGCAAGCGTCAGCGTAATACCTGATGCATCTTTGAATTGTAAACCTTTAATTGAAACTGCTGAGCTGATAGTTGGCTGATTGTTAGGAATGACACCGCCAAGCTCTGCAATATCTGAAGGTGTAGGAGGTATACTTTCTGTGCCTGGTTGTATAACTGATCCATCTGATTTAAGCACTCTCCAGTTAGACCCTGTTTCCCAAGCTATACTTGTACCACCAACCCACTGATGCACATTTGGTATCTCAGCAAGTGTCCAGTAACCACTGACGTCGTTTTGATTGTTAGCAAAGGCAAAATTATTTAGTTCGCTCCCTCCACTACGACCGATTGAAGTCCAAGGACCTGAACTGGCAGTAGCATTAAATAAGCCTAATCGCGATTCACTGTTACCGTTAAGCTCTGATTCCTCATACTGAAGTTGTAAAGTTGCGTTAGTGTAAGTTCCTCCTGCTGGTATAGTTATCTGATATAGCCTGTTTATTGCGGCACCACCCTGTATGTTGGTTGCAGCACCTATACCAGTTGTCATTGTAACCTCTGTTATGCCTGATACTGTACCTAAAGTAATTTTCGCCTCAGGCCCGTTAAAGACATAAGGTGTACCGGCCACATAACCCGCGCTAACAACTCTTGTCATAGTACCAACTACCCAACCTGTTCCGCTTCTATCAGATGTAACGGTAACTTTAGAGGAGCCAGTTCTCAAGGAGCCTGATGTTAAGGAAAGCGTACCTGTTGTCACTGCGTGCTCAAGCGAAATATAGTTAGAAACTACAGTTTTGTTAACTGTTAGTGTATTAAATGTAGTAGCTCCGGTTATAGTTGAGTTGGCCGCTCCTGCAAAAGTAACGTTGCTGGTTCCGGCAGTAAATGTACCGCTGTTTGTCCAGTTGCCATTTATTGTTGTTGCATGGCTACCCGCAGAAAAAGAGGCCCCTATATTAATCGTTAAATTACCATTTGCAGTAACGTTTCCTGCAGTAGACTTTGCACCTGCACCGCTTAATACTAGATTATGATATACCCCTGGTAGAATGGTCTGCGCAGCACCGCCGTTGTAAGTAATGGTGTTAGGTATATTCGCTGTTACATTTAGTGTACCTGTTACTCCTAAAGCTCCTGCTATACCCATATTTGCATTTGCCACCATACGCCGATCAGATCCAGTGACACTTACATTATGGAGATTGTGTGTACCTGCAAAAGTGGCTGTAGCCCCGCCAAAAGTTACAGTGCCGCCTGTCGCTGTTAAGCCATTCCCACTTAAATCTGAGTTGATGTTGAAGCTTGAGGATGTATTCGTTTGATTTACTGCATTAAAAATTCGAAGACCAAAGAATGTAGTAGTACCATTATTATTAATGCTTTTACTAGCACCACCCATTGTAACAGTACCCCCGGTGGCAACAAAGGATCTGCTACTATTAGTTGTAAAATCACCGTTTACAGTAAAAGATGTAGTGGTTGTTGTCGTACCATTTGCAATAAAGTTATTAAGCGTAATACCTGTACCACTTATTGATCCTGCACCTGCCATTGTGAGGCTACCAGTACTTTGAGTGAACGAACCAGCACCGGATGTACTTAAATTGCCGTTGATTGCAAGGGTTGGAGTAGCTAATGTATCTATTTTTACATCAGAACCAGTTATGGACAAATTATAAAACTCATTCTTCTGTGCCCCGGAGATACCAACAGTTCTATTTATCGTTTTGGATGTACCTGTCATTACGACTGTACTGGTATTGCCTGTAAAATCAGCATTGTTTCTCCAGTTACCTGCAACAGTATGTGTCAAATTAGAACCACCGTTAAAAGACGACGAACCAATCAGCCTAACATTTCCAATCACATTGATGTTTGCTAAGGCTGTAAAAGAAGCAAATCCGCTCCCTATAAAGTTACCGGCTACAGTCATCGCTGTACTTGGCATTGTTTTAGAACTTGCTGCCAAACTAGTAAGATGCAGATTACCATAGAGCTCATTAGACACTACTTGGTTGCTGCCGTAGTACTCTACTGTACTGGTGCTTCCTAAATTTCGTGTCTGATAACCTGTTGGGAAAGTGTTTGTACCGCCTATCCTAAGTGTGGCACCATTTGCCACAGTTAAAGTACCACCTGCTACAGATGTTCCACTACTAGTACGATTTAGCGTAAAAGTTTTCAAGTCCAGTATGCCGGCTTCTACAATTAACTGTGTCGCTGCATCAATGCTGGACACTGTTGTATTTCCTTCAAGTTCTTTAATACCACCACCACTTGTTTTAAGAATACCATATTCCCTGGCTAGTACTGTCTGAGTTCCTGATGTGGCGGCATAGTCAACTGTGCTAGTTGTGTACATTGTAGTAGGCTGCTTCCCATAATTACCAGCATAAGTTGTTGCCATTACCTTAATGGTACCACTAGGCTCAACTACAAAATCACCGGGATAATTTTTGGAATCTGGTAACCATATAACCTTGTACGCTGAAGGATTTAATGTCCCACTAACTTTTAAATCAGAGGTGCTTATTATATTCTTGTGTACACTTGAAGGCAACTCCAAAGGCCTTATGTTTAAATCACTAGCCAATGACACAGATCCAGCAATTAATAAATGGCTAATGGCTGATGCAGTACTTCCGCCAAATGTCACTCCTGACCCAGAAAGAGTTACTGATGGGAAATACCTTCCTCTGGCGCCATTATTTTTGTAGTTGGTACTTTCTACATAAATGCCATCATTTGTCCAGTTGCCGCCAATACTTAGGTTTGTACCATTATTTTCTAAGGTGGCGCCTGACTCGATATTCAATGCACCATTTATAATCACGTTCTGGTCATTACTAATAAAAAGGCTACCTATTTTGGTGCCTCCCACACTTGTGTTCTTTAGTGTGAGTGATTTAATTGTAACGGCTGTTGAGCCGTCAATTCTTGGTTGATTGGCACCAGTAAAGCCCGTACCGCCTATGATCACATCTGAAGTAGCACCTGGCACAGTTCCTGTGCTCCAGTTAGCACCTGCAAACCAATCAGAACTTGTGACCCCTGTCCAGTTTACTGCTTGTGCTATAACTTGTGTTGCTAACGTTAGTGAAAGCAGAACTAACATCAAAAAGCATAAACTGAATTTTCTGAGATAAGTAGAAACTCTCATAAGCAACAATCAGACTAAATTAAATAAACTTGATTTTTATTAATATTTTGCAAAACTCTTAAAGGCATTATAACCATCTAATCTTATTGTAATTGAATTATTTTAATGACACAAATTGCCCAATGTCCAATAAACAATATTTCATATTTGAATACTTACAACCAGTATTGTAATAAAGATTAGTTATGCTATCTCCCTAAAGTATGTTTAAAGCGTATATAGGAAGATTATCATTCTCTTATGAATTTACTTAAAGAAATGCTCTTCAGAAATTATTTGAGCTATATTACTTAGCAAAAAAAAAAAATAAAATTCGCCAATAGTACATTTTATAACTTCTGTCTACTGCAAAGTTAGATATACACAAAAAACATAACAAGTATATGTTTTTTGCTATATTATTTTCATATTAAATATTAAGTTTTATAATTAAAAATGGTTAATGTTTTAATATTGCATTATAACCCACTAATACACATTTGCATTTTAACAACTCAAAATGAGTTAGAGCTCTTCTATTAAATTCTTTTAACACCACTCACTCCTATAGTCTATCAGCACACTGTTTTTCTGAATGTCGAAAATTTTTAGTTACTTAAGGGGTTGTAACATCCGAATTCACTTGTAAATGAAGTTTACTAAAGCGCTTTTAAGTCTTTCATTTTTACTCCTGTTCTCCTATCAACTTAAAGCTCAGGAAGTCACAAATGGTAAAGAAGCCATTGAAGAACTGAAGCTGCAAGCAGTTAACGATACTGCTTTTACCCTGAATACAACCAATAGTGTCGGTAACCTGATAAAATATAGCGGCCCTTTATCGCTGAGAATTAATGGTAAACTACAGGAGATAAGTTTCACAGAAGGCGAAGCTAATTTTTCGCTTTCTGAGGAAGCAAAATTGGTGCAGGTAACTGCAAATCTGGGCACTCGCACCATCGCACGCCTTTACCGCACCGGAGATGACTCTACCCAAGGGATGGCGGAAATCCCAATGTGGCTGTCTATACTTCCACCGCTAATTGCCATTGTACTGGCACTTATTTTTAGAGAGGTTCTGTTAGCCCTTTTTGCAGGTATATGGATTGGCGGCTTTGTAGTATATGGTCTTTCACTAAAATCAATGTTTACCGGCCTGCTAGCTGTTGGCGACACATACCTGATGGAGGCGCTTACCGATAGTGATCACGTATCAGTGATTATATTCTCGATGCTGATTGGCGGAATGGTAGCTGTGATATCTAAAAACGGCGGAATGGCAGGGGTGGTAAATGTACTGTCGAGGTATGCGCAGTCGGCTAAAAGTTCGCAGCTGGTAACCTGGTTTCTGGGCATTGCCATTTTTTTCGACGATTACGCCAATACCCTTATTGTGGGTAACACCATGCGCCCCGTTACAGACAAGCACCGCATATCCCGCGAAAAACTGGCCTACCTGGTTGATAGCACTGCAGCGCCGGTAGCTGCTATAGCTTTTGTTACTACCTGGATAGGAGCTGAACTTGGTTATATAAAAGATGCTGCCACTTCGCTTGGAATACAAGAGGGAGCCTACTCGCTTTTCTTTCACTCGCTGGAGTATGCCTACTACCCGGTTCTTACTTTGGTATTTATACTGATGCTTATCCTGATGAACCGCGACTATGGCGGGATGCATCATGCCGAAGTAAGGGCACGTGAAACAGGCGCATTAACAGCAGCCAGCCTGGATCGCAAAGGCCAGGAAAAACAACAGCAGGAAATGAGTGAGTTCGAGCCAGTTGATACATCACGCACCCGTTCTATAAATGCGCTTGTTCCTGTACTGGTTGTAATTTTGGGAACACTGGCTGGTTTATTGTATACAGGTTACAACCCTGAAGTATGGGAAGACACCACCATCGGATTTATGCGAAAGCTTTCTATTACCATCGGTGACTCTAATTCCTATACAGCACTTATCTGGGCCTCGCTTAGCGGTGTTCTGGCAGCAGTTATACTTACGATCAGCCAGCGCATCATGAGCCTTTCTGAAACCATGGAGTCTTTATTGGTAGGTTTTAAAACTATGTTGCCTGCCATACTTATACTTGTGCTGGCGTGGTCGCTGGCGGCGGTTACAAAGCAGCTTTACACTGCCGAGTACCTTACCTCACTTTTCTCCGGCAATATTTCGCCATACTTTCTGCCTGAGATAACTTTCTTCCTGGCTGCTGTGATTGCTTTCTCTACGGGGTCTAGCTGGGGAACCATGGCTATACTTTACCCGCTTATGATGCCTGCGGCATGGTATGTAAGCCAGGCGCAGGGGCTTAGCGTGGAAGAGACTATGCCAATTATGTACAATGTGATATCAGTAGTGCTGGCAGGCGCTGTTTTCGGCGACCACTGCTCTCCGATTTCCGATACAACCATACTTAGTTCACTTGCCTCCGGCTGCAACCACATAGATCACGTAAAAACACAGCTGCCTTACGCTATTACTGTAGCATTAGTGGCAAACCTGGTATGTACCAACCTGTCTAGCTGGGGAGTACATTGGCTACTGGTATACATTATTGGCGCTGCTATACTTTGGGGACTGATACGACTTATAGGAAAGAAAAACATTACCGGAGCAGAAACTGAAACTGTGCAGCACAAACCGGCTCAGGCAAACTTGGAAGTGTAAGTACAAAATGTAAACACATAAGCAGAAGGCTCACCATTTAGGTTGGGCCTTTTGTCTTTACAATACTATGGTATAAAAGTCATGCATAACTGCCCGGCCTCCATAGCTTTCCTTGTTTGCAATTAGTGTGGTGTTAAAGCCAACAGGATGCCGCTCATCCATAGAGGCGCCTAAGTCAAAGTACATTTTAGATCCGTACACATGGTTAATCAGGTAATGCAGCAGAGCATCCAGGGCTCCGTTTGCACGGCCAAACTCTGAAGAGCCGATATATTGGCAATGCGCTACAGTGGCTGTCTCATAAATAATGATACCTGCACCAATCTCACCTTCTTTATCGGCAGTAAACAGCTTTATATTATCCGGAAAAAGCTTTGCCAACAATGTTATCTCCTCTAAAGTATGCACAGGGCTGGCGTTATACTTCTCTTTAAGCAGTTGCACCTCCATGCACATAAACGCTCTGAAGTCGTGAGAGGGTTTTAGGCTCCAGCCAAATGCTTCGGCTGCCTTCACCTCCCATCGGCGGGTTCTGCTGTACTTTACAGGGTTAGCCTGCTCTATAACAGATAAAACATCACGTCTGTAAAGTATGGCATTATACTTAAACAGGGAATACAGATCTTCCTGGGCTGGTACCTGATGGTAAATGTGCGGTATGGTTTTATACTTTATACTTTTAAACCCTTGCTGCTGGAAGTATAAAATCATCGCTTCAAACACTTGTAGCATTGTCTTCGATTTCATACTTGTATCCGTCAGTAGGCCTCCGTATGTCAGGCCGCCATGCGAGTTAATATCAGTGCCTTTCTCATTGGCCGGTAGCAGCGCAACCAGTTTGCCTTTGCGGTAAAATAGCAGTGAGTGGTCAACAAATCTATCTGCATGATACTCCATGTAATCGCGAAAGCACAGGAACGTAGCATTCTTGGAGCCTGCCACAAATGCATCCCATACTTTTTTATACTCCGAAGTATACTTTATAACTTCCACAGACCGGTGATTAAGGAAATCTTAATGATTTATGATGATTTCTGTCTAAGTACAGATGAATTGTGATTTATAGAATTCGCCTGCTTTAATAATCCTGTAAATTTTTTTATCAACTTGCCAATCCTGATTTACAATTTAGTAATTCAACCATTACCTGTTCAGCACAATCCGGAAAGTAGTGCCTTTGCCAACCTCCGACCATTTTACAAACAGCTTGCCTTGGTGATAATTATCTATAATGCGTTTTGCCAGCGCCAGCCCTAGGCCCCAACCGCGCCTTTTGGTAGTGTAGCCCGGCAGAAAAACTGATGCCATCTTGCTTTTTGGTATGCCTTTGCCGGTGTCGGTTATATCTACGGCTATACTACTTTTACCCAGCAGCACCATATTTATGGTTATACTTCCGCGGCCTTCCATGGCATCCACAGCATTTTTGCAGATATTTTCTATTACCCAATCAAACAGTGACACATTTACTTTTGCGGTTATATCCGGAGAGAAACCCGAGTTTATAGTAAACACCACTTTTCGGGAAATACGGTTTTGCAGGTAACTGATGGCATTCTGCGTTACCTGAAGTATATTCTCATCGCGAAGCAGCGGCACCGAACCGACATTAGAGAAACGCTCTGTAATGATCTCCAGTCGCCGTACGTCTTTGCCTAATTCCTCAACAATAGGCTCGTTCTCAAATTTTGGGCTGGCTTTTATGTACTCATACCAGGCCATCAGCGATGAGAGTGGCGTACCCAACTGGTGAGCCGTTTCTTTTGCCAGGCCAACCCATACCCTGTTCTGCTCTGCGCGGCGCGAGTAACTAAATGCAAAGTATGCCATCAGCGCAAAACAGGCTATTACGATCAGCTGCACATAAGGGTAGTAACGCAGCTGCGAGAGTAACGCAGAGTCTTTGTAAAACACATAGTTTTCGGACCCCTCGGCCCACGGCACCACAATTGGAGGATGTTGTTCGCGCATTTTTTCTATTTCGCGCTGCAGCAACTCCGCTTTTCGTTCCTCTGAAATGTTTTTGGGTAAATCTATGTTCTTAGAATCGAGAATGTTCTCGTATTCATCTGTTAAGATAACAGGCACAGTTGTGTTTGCTGACAGGATCTCTTCCTCGATAAAAACGATGTTGTCATCGCTGGGGGCATTGATCATGTACCGGAGGCCTTTGGCATAAAGCTGCACCAGCTCCTGCTCTCTTTCAGATAGTTTGCTCACCAGCACGTTTGTATACGTAATAGTGGCAGCACCAATAATAAGGGCTATGATAACAACAATAAGCTTAATCCTGTTCTTCTGAGAGTAAATGGGAATCATGCAGTGTACACGAAATTTATTTGAAATTAGTATAAATTAAACATTAAGGGCAAGTAAGTTTCATTTTAAAAATTTGAAACGTAAATTTGCACTTTAGTAGAACACACGTTATTATGCTTCAGAATTTTAAAGCGATCAGCCTGTCTTATAAGAAAGCACCGCTGGATATCAGGGAACTGATCGCCTTAGATGAGACCTCCTGCAGGCAATTTCTCCAGACGCTAAAAAGCTTTATTCAGGCTTCTGACGTGCTGGTTCTTTCTACCTGTAACCGCACCGAAGTATATTACAATGCCGATACCGACTATAGCACACAGATTGTAAAGCTGCTTGGCATTACCAAAGGCATTGATAATATCTCCAAATATCTTGATTATTTTACTGTACTAAATGAGCATAACGATGCGGTTCAGCATCTGTTTGATGTTTCGATGGGGCTTGAGTCGCAGGTAGTAGGCGATATGCAGATTTCAAATCAGGTAAAAGTGGCTTACCAGTGGTCTGCTGACAATGATACGGCCGGCCCGTTTCTGCACCGCCTGATGCACACCATCTTCTTTACTAACAAGCGTGTTGTGCAGGAAACCTCTTTCCGCGATGGCGCCGCCTCTACATCTTATGCAGCCATTGAGTTGATCGAGGAATTAACTACTGACATTACAGAGCCAAGTATACTTGTGGTGGGCCTGGGAGAGATTGGCGCAGATGTATGCCGAAACTTGAAAGATACGGGTTTCAAAAATATTAAGATCACGAACCGTACCCAGGCTAAAGCCGAGGCGCTGGCAGCAGAGTGTGACTTAGAAGTACTTCCGTTTGAGAATATGGTGCAGGGCCTGAAAGAGGCTGATGTTATTATCTCGTCGGTTGCCCGCGAAACACCTTTCTTTACAAAAGAAGTGGTTAAGCGACTGGATATACTAACTTACAAGTTCTTTATCGACCTTGCCGTGCCACGCAGCGTAGAAGCCGATCTGGAAAGTATACCGGGTGTACTGGTGTATAATATCGATACCATCCAAAACAAAGCTTCAGAAGCACTTCAGCGTCGCATCAATTCTGTCCCGAAGGTAAAGCAGATCATCACAGAGTCTATTGAGCAGTTCAACGATTGGTCTAAAGAGATGATTGTGTCTCCTACCATCAATCGCTTAAAGAATGCTCTGGAAACAATCCGCCAGGAAGAAATGGCGCGTTATCTGAAGAAGATGGGCCCTGAGGAAACCAAGCGTCTGGACAATATCACAAAATCAATCATGCAGAAGATCATAAAGCTTCCTGTGTTACAGCTAAAAGCAGCCTGCAAGAGAGGCGAAGCCGAAACACTGATTGATGTACTGAATGACCTGTTTGATCTTGAAAAGCAGTCTGAAGAGGTAAAGCACTAAAATTAAGTAAACAGTATACTTTTCTTAGTGAATAAAAAAGCCTAAGGTCCCCGTAAGCTTCTGTTTAGAAGAATTTACAAAGACCTTAGGCTTTTCTACAATTATAAATTGCGCTACATGCCACCCTCAGTGGCTCATTTATTAAATGTCTATACAACATTCTTCGAGACAATCTATAACATCAATTAGCTTAGGGATGGCAAGTGAGTAGTAAATCTTGGTTCCTACTTTAAATGAGGACAAAACTCCCTTGTCCTTCAGTGTGATAAGGTGCTGAGAAGCAATAGCCTGTGGTAAATCCAGGTGCTTATATATCTCTGTTACAGTCATTTTGTCTTCTTTTCCCAACAAATCGACTATAGCCAGCCTTTTAGGGTGCGCCAACACCTTTAGCATAGCAGCTGCCTTATCTATTTTTTTTGATTCGACTCTTGATAACAAACTTTTCATAATTAAATATTATACCTAACAGTTTCTACATACATTTTCGATCTTATTCATAATAAGATATATACGGCGTTTAAAGTATTTTGCTGAGTAGCATCAGCGCAATTTTATAATTTTGTGCACGTACACTTATCATGTTGCGAGTAAAGTCTGCAACTCTACAAAAGCCACAAACATTGCACATTCTATATTTACGTAAAAAATAAAAAATTGGATATATGATATACTAAATACTAATACATTAACATATTCATATACTTTTGTTGACTCTCTCCGGGATACTACAACTCCAACATCTCACTACTTATTGTACTTCAGCATGTTTTGATTTTAGATTTATCAACAAGCTGAAAAGGCTGGTAGCTAAACAACACGCAATCCCAACAATTTTGTTACCGCTTAAATACAATTTTTATAATATAACAGTTAAGTTTATACTTTGTTAATACCAGCCTATCTACATAACAGCTGCGGCCACATCCAAAGTAGCCATGCCTGACTTTCTTCCATTTAACTATTGCAAGTTCCCTTTGCGTGCATCCTCTACGCTATTTTTGTACCTTTGCCAAACTGTAAAATCAACCCTTATAGGTAATGAAAGAACTCCTGGAAAAATTTGAAAATAAAAGACCAGAAATTGTGTTTGAGTGGAAAGATGCTGAAACGGAGGCTGAAGGTTGGGTAGTGATCAGCTCGCTGCGCGGTGGCGCTGCTGGCGGCGGCACACGCATGCGAAAAGGCCTTGATAAGCGTGAAGTAGAGTCGCTTGCTAAAACCATGGAGGTAAAATTTACAGTATCAGGCCCTGCCATTGGCGGCGCAAAGTCAGGCATTAACTTTGACCCTGCCGACCCACGCAAGCGCGGCGTACTAGAGCGCTGGTATAAAGCCGTTATTCCGTTGCTTAAGAACTACTACGGCACAGGCGGAGACCTGAACGTGGACGAGATTCACGAGGTAATTCCCATTACGGAAGACTATGGCCTGTGGCACCCGCAAGAAGGCATTGTTAACGGCCATTTTAACGCTACTGAGCCCCAAAAGATAAACAAGATAGGGCAATTGCGCCAGGGTGTTGTAAAGGTGATAGAAGACCCGCATTACTCTCCATCCACTGCCCGAAAGTACACAGTAGCAGACATGATCACTGGCTTTGGCGTAGCAGAGGCTGTGCGCCATTACTATGACATTTGGGGTGGCCAGTTTGAAGGCAAGCGCGCCATCATACAGGGATGGGGAAACGTAGGCGCAGCAGCAGCTTATTACCTTGCATCCAAAGGTGCCAGAGTAGTTGGAATCATAGACAGAGCCGGCGGCCTGATAAACGAGAATGGCTTCTCCTTTAACGAGATAACAGACCTTTTCCTTAGCCGCCAGGGCAATGCCCTTAACCCCGAAGGCCTTTTGTCCTTTGAGGAGGTAAACAGCCGCATCTGGTCTGTTCCTGCCGAGATATTTATACCTGCAGCAGCATCAAGGCTTGTATCGCGCGATCAGGTAGAGCAAATGATTGCCAGTGGTATGGAGGTTATTTCCAGCGGCGCTAACGTACCTTTTCAGGATCCGGAGATCTTCTTTGGCCCTACCGGCGAGTTTGCAGACCGCAACCTGTCCGTTATCCCGGATTTTATTGCTAACTGCGGCATGGCACGCGTATTTGCTTACTTAATGGAGAGCGAAGTTGAAATCACCGACGAGGCGATCTTCACAGATATATCCAACACTATTCGCACGGCGCTTGAGAAAACCCACGCCAAGCACAGCCAAAAAACTGAAATCGCCAAAACCAGCTTCGAAATTGCACTGAGCCAATTGCTGTAAAGTATAAATTATGACAAACTGGAAAGAGATCTTACAATACGAATTCCTGGGCAATACTGTATCGGAGTACCTGCTGGCGCTAGGCATCCTGCTGTTTGGCTTTATTTTTAAGACTGTGCTCTCCCGGTTGCTATCGGGCATTATGTACAGGCTGGTAAAGCGCTTCTCCAACGAAGACTACCTGCCTGAGTTCAGGCGCCTGCTGCTACAGCCTTTAGAGGTGCTCCTGTTCCTAGTGTTTTTATACTTTGCGTTCCAGGTATTGGACTACCCACTGGAGTCTAGCCAGCTGCGTAAAAGCGATCCATTCCTGAAAACATTCCTATTCCGGACCTACCAGGTATTTGTGATCGTGGCATTGGCGTGGGTGGTAATGCGCTTTGTAGACTTCGTTGGCCTTATCTTTAAGTATCGCTCTGAGAAAACGGCCTCTAAGCTGGATGACCAACTAGTGCCTTTCTTCAAGGATTTCGCCAAAGTGATGGTGGTTATCTTTGCGTTTCTGGTTATGCTGGGATCCGTGTTCGAGGTAAACGTGGCTGGCTTGGTGGCTGGTTTAGGTGTAGGTGGTCTGGCTTTGGCATTTGCCGCTAAAGAAAGTCTCGAAAACCTGCTGGCATCTTTTACTATATTCTTAGACCACCCTTTTGTTGTCGGCGATCTGGTAGAGGTTGGCGGCATTACAGGCACTATTGAAAAAATTGGTTTCAGGAGCACACGTATCCGTACGCTGGAAAAAACCTTTGTTACGGTGCCCAACAAGTTTATGATCGATAAGCCGCTGAACAACCTTACGCTGCGCACTTTTAGGAGGGTAAATTTTGATGTTACCCTAACCTACGACACTACATCTGAACAGTTGCGCGCTATTACAACGGAGTTACAGCAGTACATAGACAAGCACCCTAACACCAACCAAGACGGTGTGGTCCGCTTTCAGGCACTTGCCGATAGCTCTAAAAATATATTGGTGCTATACTTTGTTGAGTCGATGGACTGGACAGAGTATGTAACGATCAAAGAAGAGGTGGCCTATAAGATTGTGGAGATAGTGGAGAAACATGGCGCTGAATTCGCCTATCCAACTCAAACGCTATACTTACAACGTCAGGCAGCAGAAACCGGGCCTAGAGTACCTTCTCAGCCTGATATGCCCTACATTGGATCCGATTCTGATCTGAAATAGCTATAAACAAAAAAGCAGGAGAAGCTCCTGCTTTTTTTTCACCCTTATTTCTTTAGTTACAAGTAGTCGCTTCCTTTTCCGTTAAAGCACTAATTGTAATCTTTTAATTATCATTAACCTTAAATCCCAAAAACCGCTTATTAATTTTTTGTAGTTTTGGTTTGTTTAACGGGCCAGCACAGCTATAGTTACTATGTTTTTATAACTTTTCCGCTTTAGCACCATGTTTTACTAGTGAACGCACTTTAAAAACATGTTAACGAAAAATATAACTTTTGGTATATTAGCAAAAATGACGCCGGATAATTAGGCAGAGATTTAATGCTGTTGATTTATAACAACAGGCGTAGCTATACTTTGTTTAATTAAAGTCGAAGTATTCCCCTTCCTGCAGCTCAACTTTCTTTTCTTTGTCCTTTGGTTTTTTGCCGCGCAGCAAATCTTTCAGCTCTTGCCCTTCCTGCTTTAGGTCCGTTTTGATCTTTTGCCGAACGCGCTCATCATCATAAGCTATTTTAAAGTCGCTCTCGCGGCCCTTTAAGGTCAGAAAAAGGCTGCTGTTGCCTGCCCCGGGGTCTGAGGCCACAACACCAAAAGCGGCATCCTTGTCGGGGCGCTGGTTACTGAACAGGGGCAGTTTTATCCTGTAATCCATGTGCTGGTCAAACGTATGCTGCCCGGATATCGAAACTGTCGGCACCGCTGAGAGGCTGGAGCGGATATCCATCTCCGGAATATAAATGGTGCGCTGCTGTATCCAAAAGCTGTTATGAAGCTCTGCAAATCGCATGTTAGCCAGCTCAGCGCGTTTTACGAAGGCAGACATCTTTTGCATCGGCGCAAAGTTTATGAGCTGCCCATTACGAACAGTCGCTACAATCTCGGCCTGCAACAAGTCTGTTTTAGCGTTTAATTGGCTATCAAAGTATAAATCAGAAACAATATCGGCTGTAAGCTGCCCCCGCAAGTGGCTGTCCATGATAAAGTTCTGCTGGAAGTTCTCAAACACATAAAAAAGGCTATCCACACTCATGTTCTTAAGCTTAGTGGCTGTGCTAACCTTTATATGTTCTTTGTTACGGGCATCCAGGCTGCCGCGCACGGCAAACTTGCCGCCTATTGAATTAAAAGAAATGTTAGGCGATGATACGACTTGATTACGCAGCTTTACCTCACCTTGTATGTTCTTGCCATTAAACCTGCGAAACTTCACCCTGTTAATAGATGCGCTTAGATCAAAGGCGATGTTCGGAGAAAGTATAAATTTATAGTCGCCTTTATCTCCTTTTCTAGAAGCTTGTGGTGTATTTAGCTGTTCGCTCAGGAGCTGATCGCAGTTGATGTAGTTGCTATTGAAATCGGCCTCTACCAGTAAGCGTTGCCTATCGAGCAATAGCCAGGCCATCACATTCTTAAACATCCCGTTAATCACGAAATCAGAATCGCCTAATCTGCCTTTAAAGTCAGAAACAGCCACATCGTTCCGCTTAAATATAAAGTTTCCGCTCAGTCCTTTCAGCGGAAGTGGCAACTCCTGCAAAACCAATGATACATTACGCAGTGTAATATCTCCGGAAGTGTTCAGGGTGCTGTTACCCGGGCGCGCCTTAAACTCGTTCAGGTTACCGTTAAAAGCGATGCGAACATCGGCTAAGCCACTGCCGCTTCGCACCTGTTCCAGCTTCGCCAGCCCCAGCACGTAGCCGACATCCAGTTTGCCCTTAATATCAAATGCTACAGACGGATTGTTAAAGTTGCTGTACCTGAAATTGCCGTTGAAGCGGTGCCCATTTAAAACACCGCTCAAATCTTTTAGCTCGAGCACCGAGGTGGTAGCGTTCTGTTTATTTCCGTTTGTAAAACTACCTGTCAGATTTATCTTATCTATGCGTTGTTTAGCATCAGGATGGTAAAATGAGGCATTTCTGGCCCCAAAATTAAACGCCATCGTTGGGTTCTCCTTAGCAGAAACGTTACCTTTTACAGTGCCGTTAAAATACACTTCACCTTCGCTTCTGTACTGGTTCAGTTCCTGGCTTATACTTTGCGGCAACAACGACAGTAGCGACTGCACATCTGTATTCTTCCCATCCAGCTTAAGATCCAGATTTGTAGGTCCTGTATAGTTGATATCACCACTTACTGCGTAGGCCGCACTTCCGATCTTTACAGTAGAAGGTTGCAGCTTGATTGTTTTAGTAAGGCGATCAATAACTAAGGCAGAAACCAAATCGACTGTCTTGCCTTTAAAGTATTCGCCGGTGCCTACTTTTATAGTATGGATTGTAGCCCTACCGTTAGTTTCTACTGCTATTGTTTCATTGGTTATTCCCATGGCAGCCACAAGTTTGTGGGCGCTTAACTCGTAGGTTTGCTTTAGTTGCTGGTCAATGTAGTGCACCTCCACATCCTGCAGGTTTATCTGCTTAAGGTTAAAGGCAAAATCTTTGTCTCCTTCGGTGGTAGAGTCTGTTTTGATGACCATGTAATTTACACTGCCATCAGGCAATACTTTTACATAGATAGCGCCCTGCTCCATGTACAACTGCTGTATGCTATACTTCCCGTGCAGCACATCCCAGATACTAAAGGTAAAGTATAGTTTCTCTGCCCGCGCCAGCGATTCCTGGCTACCTTCTACACCTTCGTGCACGTTAACGTTATCCAGCGATACGGCTACTTCCGGAAACTTCTCGAACAGTGACAGTGAGATTTGACCTACCTCTACTTTTGTGTTGATATATTTATTGGCCTCTGACACAAATAACCCGATAATTTTATCTTGGTAAGTATATAGTAACCCAAATGCAATACCCGCCGCTGCCATGATTGCTGCAGAAGTATAAAATAGCATTTTTTTAACAACTTGTTTCTTCACCAGTTAAAAGCTCAGATTTTTAGCGCCTTACAAAACTTAAAGGTACGCCACTTATAATATGCGTACAATAGACAGTAAGGGCTGAAAAAAAATTTTAACAATTTTTTTTCAAATGTTTTGCAGTATCAAAAATAACCCCCATATTTGCATCATCAAACAGGGACAAAAGGTCTCGAAAAGAAAAAACGGGGTGTTAGCTCAGCTGGTTCAGAGCACCTGCCTTACAAGCAGGGGGTCACTGGTTCGAATCCAGTACGCCCCACAAAAGGACAACTTAAAAGTTGTCCTTTTTTTATGTCCATACTTTTCTGTTCCTGCTTTTGCAATGTTGCAATTGCTATTTAAACCAGCAACTTATACTTTACAAACGCCAGGGCACAACCAAAAGTATACCTTGCTAATTTTAGATTAGCAGGATATTGGTTCTTTAAAGGGTTGTGGAATTAATATGTGTGAGCCAGACCAAGGAACCGCTCATGCAGCGCCAGCACCTGCGGTATAACCATTTGCTGGTCATCGTTTTTGATAACGAAATCTGCCCGGGCCATTTTCTCTTCTTCTGTAAGCTGCCTGTCTATAATGGCTTTCAGGTCTGCTTCTGTACGGTGGGTGTCACGCATCAGCAGTCGCTTAATCCTTACCTCCAAAGGAGCATACACAGCAATCATTTTATCAACCTGCTTCCAAGCCTCAGACTCGTACATGAGGGCAGCCTCTTTTACAATGTATGGCTTATCGGCATGCAAGTTTATCCAGTTGGCAAAATCGTTGCGTACATGCGGGTGTACAAGGCTATTTAATCGTTTTAGTTGCTCAGGGCTATTGAATACAACAGAAGCCAGGTAGCCACGGTCAAGTTGGCCTTGTTCGGTAAAAACCTGTGCCCCATAGGCAGTGATTAACTCGGTTTTCAGCGCTTCATTGTTATGCATTACCCACTTAGCACGACTATCCGAATCATAAACGGGTATGCCTAGCACTTTAAACATGCGAGCCACAACTGTTTTACCTACACCAATGCCGCCAGTTACGCCTACTTTTAACATGCTTATGTTATTGTAGAGAGACTTTTACACGCTCAGGCCACAGCGTTACGTTGCGCACACCCATTGGTTTTTGCACCAGCTCAGGTATAAGCGTAGAGTCGCGGCGCGAGTAACGCCTGTAATCCAATATGGCTTTAAAATTATCCCTGTTAAGATAGACGGCAGAATCTTCCAACAGTTGGTAGCGCACCAGTACGTAAGGTGGGCGCAGGGCAATCTCCCTGCCTGCCGGTGCATTAACAATCTCTGGTATGATCTGGCGTTCTTCCTGCACTAAGCCTCTTACGTTTATTGTTACCTCTGCAGTGTTTGCACTTGCTTTTATCAGCGCCTTGTTATTATAAGTAACAGGCACTTTCACTTTAGTGGCCTCTGTTAACTGTTGGCCTTCTGGCAAGCGCACCAGCAAAGGGTTAGGTAAGCTCCCTACCATAGAGGCCGGCCCGGTAAATGTAACAGAATCAGGATTTAAAACAACCGGCCCAACCACAGCATAACGGTCGCCGGTTATCTTTTGTGAGGGGTCTAGTTTGAGGGCAACTGTACGCGATACTCTAGCATTAAAGTTAAAGTATAAAGTATCGGTTACCACAAAGTTTAGCTCTAACCCGTCAAGGGCATTAACGAGGGCAGGGCGCAGGGCCGAGCCAAGCAAATAATTGTTACGGGGAAGATTTCGGATATAAATCTCAGCAGGTTGTATTTCCACGCGCAGCGATTTGCGCAACAGCTTCCAGCCTTTGCCTGTAACATTGATGGTTACTTCTTCGGGCAGGGCTTTTATAGGAACGAGATCACGTTCGTTGTAAACAAACTTTATGGGGTAAGTTGTTTGGGTAGAATAGCTTTTGTTAAGTGCGTTAAGCAGCCAAAAGGTAGAAGCCGCCACAAAACAAAGCAACACTACTCTCCAGTATTGCTTTGTTTGTGGCCTAAATGGCTTCGCAAACCATAGAACTATATTTTGGACTTTCTCAAACGGCAACGCTTCTAAACTTTTTGAGCTTTGGCAGTAGCCTCCATCGAAATTGCAGTTTTGTCGAATGTAAGCCTAACGCCTTTATCAACCTCAACTACCACTATGTCGTCTTCCAGGCCAACTAATTTGCCATGCAGGCCACCAATGGTGATAACCGTCATGCCTTTAGTCAGTTCTTCACGAAATTTTTTCTGGTCACGCATTTTCTTTTGCTGTGGCCTGATCATGAAGAAATAGAAAACAAGGATGATCGCGCCGAACATCAGCAGTTGTGGCAGCATGCCTCCATCTGGAGATCCGGCTTGTAGGAATATAGTTTGCATGTTTATGTATTCTCTCTTTTAAGCTAAGGGCTTAGTTTCTTTTTACAGGACCATCGGCACCCGCAGTAGGTATGTTGTTGGCCTCTACTGTTCCTTTTAAAGTTACTTGCGTAATGTTAGGCACTGTGTTCGCACGCACCGTAATCACCGGCGACTGCATACCTACTTTGCCTGTGCTGTTAAAGTTTACCTGAATCTCGCCTGTCTCTCCCGGAGCAATTGGCTTATCCGGAGACTTAGGTACAGTACAGCCGCATGTTGCAGTCGCACTTTCGATTATAAGGGGAGACTTACCTGTGTTTGTAAACTTAAAAGTATGCTCTATTACTTCGCCCTGCTTCACAGTACCGAAATCGTAAGAAGTTTCAGCGAAAGTGATAGCAGCTGCGTTTTCAGATGCCTCTGCACCCTCCGCGCCTGCTACGTTAGGGTTCTCTACAACTGGTGCAGTTGTGGTAGCCTCCGTTGCTGTTGCCTCTGTTTCGGTAACGTTATCGCTTCCGGCGTTATTGTCGCAGCTTGTGGCAAATATAGCCACAGCAAAGCTTGCTGCTAAAATCAAATTCTTTTTCATATTAAATGGGTTTTGGGTTAAAGCTTTGAAATGATGTTTTGCGCAAACTCCATTGTGCTGGCCTTACCGCCAAGGTCTCCTGTGCACTCTGCAGGGTTTGCAAGTGTTGCTTCCAGGGCAGCCTCTATACGATTTCCCTCCTCTTTCAGGTCCAGGTGATGCAGCATCATGATAGCAGAGCGCAATAAGGCAGTAGGGTTTGCAATTCCTTTGCCGGCAATGTCCGGAGCAGAGCCGTGCACTGCCTCAAAAATAGCCATCTCGTCGCCGATGTTAGCACCTGCCACTACACCCAGGCCACCTACAAGGCCGGCACAAAGGTCAGACAGGATATCGCCAAACAGGTTAGTTGTTACAATCACATCAAACTGCTCTGGCTTAGCTACCAGCTGCATACACATGTTGTCAATGATCTTGTCATCAGCCTGAATGTGCGGGTAGTCCTTTGCAATAGTATTAAACTCGTCCAGGAACAGTGCTCCGGCGCTTTTCAGAATGTTAGCCTTATGCACGGCAGTTACTTTTTTGCACTGGTGCTTGTTGGCGTACTCAAAGGCTGCACGGATGATTTTGCGGCAACCAACACGCGTTAAACGGGCCACAGAATCTGATATCTGCAGGCGCTCATCAAACATCTCCAGGCCAGAGTACAAACCTTCGGTGTTCTCGCGGAACAGCACAGAGTTTACATTGTCAAAGCGGGTCTGGATACCTTTAGTTGTTTTGGCCGGCCTTACGTTTGAGTATAGGTCAAACATCTGGCGCAGCTGCACATTTATACTTTTAAAGCCTTTGCCCACTGGTGTGGTGATAGGGCCTTTTAAAGCAACACGGTTCTTGTTAAGAGAATCTATCAGTGTAGCTGGTATCAGCTCACCCATAGAATCAAAAGTAGTCTGCCCGGCGTTTTCTTCTTCCCATTGTACGGGAACGTTGGCAGCTTCAAAAATAGCTTTTACTGCTTCTGTTATTTCAGGTCCTATCCCGTCTCCAGGAATAAGGGTTACTTGTCTCATGCTTATAGTTCTTTCCTGCTATTGATTTCGTTTATTAATGAATCTACATCGCCGAGCAGTTTCTCGGCTTTGTTCTTCGCGTCTTGTATCACACGCTGCCCTTCCGACTTTGCGGTAGATGGCAGGCTATCTTCTTTTGCGATAAGCTGATCCAGTAAATCAGACAGGGTATCACGGTATCTCTCTAAACGATAGCTTAACCAGCTACGTGTTTCTCTACCTTTTTCGGGTGCAAACAGGATGCCGGCAGCGGCTCCAACGGCAGCGCCAGACACAAAGGCCAGTAAGTTGCTTGTCTTCTTACTCATAGTTCTTATATTGTTATATAAACAGGTACAAATTTTCTCCTTTTACGGGGTTTTTAATTTGCCAGCCACCTCAAATCCTTCGATTTACTTATTATCGATCAAGCCGCGGCCTGATTTGCGGATTTCGCCTTTGGTAGCAAGCTCCTGCGCCATTTTATCCAATACGCCGTTTACAAACTGCTTGCTTTTTGGAGTACTGTAAAGCTTCGAAATCTCGATGTACTCGTTGATGGTAACCTTTACAGGAATGCTTCGGAAGATGTGCATTTCGCAAAGCGCCATCTTAAGTATGATCTTATCGAGCAGAGCCACGCGTTCCACATCCCAGTTTTTAACGCTGGCCGCAATCATCTCCTCATACTTCTCATCCTCCTGTATCGTCTGGAAGTATAGTTCCTCAAAAAAGGCTTTATCGTCTTCCCAGTTGGCAGACAAATCTAACAGGCCCAGTTCTTCTTCGCTTTCCTCGCTAAAGATCTTAACCGTCTTGTTTACCAGGCTCTTTACAATGGCTTTGTTTTCTACCCAGTTTAGATCCTGCTCTTCAAACAAAGATTGTAAGTTTTTTTCTTTAAAGATAATGTTTTTGAAAATATGTTTCACTATGTCTCCGTCCTCTTCCAGAGTAGGAGCAGGCAGTTCAAGGTACGCTAAAAAGGCTTCATCCTGCTTTAACACGTTCTTATAAACCGAGCGTATTTCGCTGATGTCGGAGCCCCAGCTAATGTTGCGACGGATAATAGCCTGTCTGTACGACTCGTTTTGCAACAGGCGCTGCACCACGCGGTTATTCAGGAAACGTTTTGTATCAGGACCTGTGGCTGCCGTAAAGCGGTTTGCCTTCTTCTCTTCTTCCTCTTCTATCAGGCTGTTGATGATCTCCAGTATCTGAAGCGTGCCGATGTAATGGTCGTAAATACGCTCTACTGCACTCAGCATCTGATTGCCATAGTACTTGTAGTCTTTGTTCTTGAGGTTGTTGTAGTAAGCAATGGCTCTGTTTACCGCACTTGTTATCTCCTGGTCCGACTCTTCGGTTTCGAACTGGCGTGTTTCGTACCATTCCTTGAACAGGAGCTGCGCGATCTGCTTTTTGCCTTCTAACAGTTTTTTATCCTGCACTTCCATTGAGTTCAGGTCTGGGGCAAATTCCTCGCTTATCTGGTCCAGCGCCAGCAGATAATCTGAACCTTCGGCCTGCTGATAGGCATAAATGGCTTGCATCGCCTTGATTCGTAGTGTTCTGCGGTTGAGCATATTCTTATTTTAAAGAGCGTATTTTGATGATGTATTTCAAACTGGCGGCACCTACCGGCACCTTATACTTTATACTTTGTGGCCCTGCTTTTGCCACACTTTATACTTCAGGTATACTATAGGCTAAAATGCAAAGCTGCCTGCTTATAGTTCCTTTTAAACTATATCCGTGTAAAACAAAAGTGCCACAGGTTAATGCAGCACTTTTGTTTTTAACAGTATCATTCCTATACTTTCGTTACTTAGAAAGTAGAACGTATTTTACCAATGCTCTGAATACGCTTTTCAGCCATCTTCATAGCAGCAGCCTGGTTATGGATGCCTTCTTTCTCAGCAAGTTCAAAGATATCCAACGTATAACCGTAGATACGCTCAGTTTGTGCATAAGCGCTCTCGCGGTTGTAACCGATAAGCTCAGAGTAAACGTTGATCAAGCCTCCAGCATTAATCAGGAAGTCTGGCGCGTAAACAATGCCTTTATCAACTAAAGCAGGCCCGTGCACTTTCTCGTTGCGTAGCTGGTTGTTCGCGCAGCCTGCAATTACCTGGCACTTCAGTCTGTCTAATGTATTATCGTTGATGGTGCCACCAAGCGCACACGGAGAGTAGATATCCACATCAAGATCATAAATCTCATCCATGCTTACTACCTTGGCGCCGTACTTGTTAGATACTTCCTGCAGACGGTCTTCGTAGATGTCTGTGATAAAGATCTGGGCGTTTTCTTTAGCTAAAAGCTCTACCAGGTAACCACCTACGTGGCCAACACCCTGTACAGATATCTTCTTGCCTTCCAGTGAGTCAGAACCGAATGCTTTTTTAGCAGCAGCTTTCATACCCATATAAGTACCGTAAGCAGTTACCGGAGAAGGGTCTCCGCTACCGCCCATAGACTCAGGCAGGCCAGACACGTGCTCCGTTTCCATACGGATATACTCCATGTCTTTTGTAGTCATGCCTACGTCTTCAGCTGTGATATAAGCTCCGTTCAGGTTTTTTACGAAACGGCCGAATCTGCGAAGCAAAGCTTCACTCTTATCTTTTTTAGCGTCGCCAATGATCACGGCTTTACCGCCACCAAGGTTTAGGCCAGAGATAGCAGCCTTATAGGTCATACCTCTAGAAAGACGCAATACATCGTCAAGCGCCTCTGCCTCAGAAGCATAAGACCACATACGCGTACCACCCAAAGCAGGGCCAAGTACAGTATTGTGGATGCCGATGATGGCTTTCAAGCCTGTTTCCTGGTCATGACAGAAAACAACTTTCTCATGATTGTATTCTGAAATCTGACCAAAGACTGACTTGTCTTTCAGTTCTACTTCTTTTAATTCGACCATTTATGTAATTGATTAAGGGTTATTCTATCTTTGTGTGAATGAGACGGGTTACCCTTCCCGTTTCGTGCTGCAAAATTAATTCTTTTTTTGATTTATTCAATTTGTACTTTGTAAGTCTACGTAAAAGCCCTTGTGCTTAACTTTTTGCTGTGAAATCTCTACGTTACTTAAATAAATATCTGCTTAAATATAAATACAGGCTCCTGTGGGGCATTGTGTTTACCATTATTTCCAACTTTTTCCAGATTTTGCCTGCCCAGGTGGTGCGCCACGCCTTTAACCTGATAAAAGAGGGCATTAATCTGCACGGCTTATACGAAGGTTTTGCGCAGCAGGAAACAGTATATGACATTTTCGCGAATAGCATACTTGTTTATGGTGTAGTTATACTTTTGATGGCCTTGCTGCGGGGCGTGTTCCTGTTTTTTGTGCGCCAGACCATTATCGTGATGAGCCGCCTGATAGAGAATGACCTGAAGAACGAGATTTACGAGCATTACCAAAGCCTGCCGCTTAGCTTCTATCGCAAAAACAACACCGGCGACCTGATGTCGCGCATTTCCGAAGACGTGAGCCGTGTGCGCATGTATGTAGGCCCGGCCATTATGTATGGTATCAACCTGGTGGTGCTTTTCCTGATGGTGATCCCGTACATGCTATCGGTAAACGTGAAACTGACGATGTATACACTGATACCACTGCCTATACTGGCCATCAGCATTTATTATGTAAATAACATTATCGAGCGTAAATCCGACGAGATACAAAAGAGCCTTTCGGGTATTACCACATTTGTGCAGGAGGCATTCTCAGGAATTAGGGTGCTAAAATCTTTTGTGCGTGAAAACGATTCGCACCAGAACTTTACCACGGCCAGCAACACCTACAAAGACAAATCACTTGAGCTGAACTTCGTGAACTCCCTTTTCTTTCCGCTAGTATTGTTCCTGGTTGGCTTAAGCACCATTATTACGGTATACATTGGCGGCCAGGAGGTGATCAACGGAAGTATAACCACAGGTAACATTGCCGAGTTTATCATTTACGTGAACATGCTTACCTGGCCGGTTACCTCGCTTGGCTGGACGGCCAGCCTGGTGCAGCGCGCAGCAGCATCGCAGGCCCGCATTAATGAGTTTCTGAACACTAAAAACGACATTGTTTCCCGTGAAAACGTGAGCAAAGAGATTTTGGGCGACATCCGCTTCGAGAACGTGGACTTTGTTTACCCGGACACTAACATCCAGGCACTCAAAAATGTGTCATTTGGCATTAACCACGGCGAAACACTGGCCATTATAGGCAACACCGGCTCGGGTAAAAGCACCATTGCCAACCTGCTGCCGCGCATGTACGACATTACTGGTGGCCGTATTCTGATTGATGGCATTGATGTGCGCGACTACAACCTGAAAAGCCTGCGCAGCCAGATTGGTTACGTGCCGCAGGATGTATTCCTGTTTTCCGACACCATCAGCAACAACATCGGGTTTGGCCTGCCAAGTATAACCGAGGATCAGATGGTGCAGTCGACGAAAGATGCGGATGTGTATGAGAACATCATGCGCTTTCCGGAGAAGTTTGAAACCAAGCTGGGCGAACGCGGCATTACCTTATCGGGAGGACAGAAACAACGCGTATCTATTGCCCGTGCGCTGGTGCGTGAGCCAAGTATACTTATACTAGACGATTCGCTTTCGGCGGTAGATACCAAAACAGAGAATGCCATACTTAACAGCCTGCGCCGCATCATGGCCAACCGTACTTCTATTATTATTTCGCACAGGGTATCGTCGGTTAAGCTGGCTGATAGAATTCTGGTGTTAGAAGACGGGGAGATTGTGCAGCATGGTACCCATGAGCAATTAATAAGCGAGGATGGGCTATACAAGGTGCTCTACGAGCGGCAACTGCACTCAGAAGAGTCGGAGTAGGTTCACCTTAAGGCTGCTAACTTTCGCCACCTCAATGTTTCTGTTGGCACGCATTTAACGTTTACGGGATTTTTTTTGTACAGATTCTGTTATACCAACGTATAGCAATCTAAACTAACCTAAAAAATCTGCGCTTATGGCCATCGACTTACAGCAAATCGGTAAAAGATTCAGGTTTTACACAAACCTCAAAGAACTGGAAATGGAACAGTTAAAATCCATGACCGGCAGCGACGAAACCACCCTTTCCAATATCATCTCCGGGCAAAACTACCTGCTAGACGACCTGGTAGCAATTGTAAAGAACTTTAAAGACCTGAATTCACAATGGTTGATTTATGGCGAGGGCAGCATGTTTAAGCCGATGAATGCCGATGGCACCTGCCACGACCATCAGAAAGGCTGCCTCAAAAAAGACAAAGCCGCTTATTTAAAGCAAATGCAGAACATGCTGATAGAACTCGACGCTGCAGAGGTAGCCAAAGGCCATCACCCGGATGTTGAGGCGCTAAAAGCAAAGCTAGACCAGTATAAAGCGACACATTAATTGTTGATTGTTAGTTGCTGATTGCTGGAATAACTTAGCATAATGTAACAGCTCAATTATAGATAAACACAAAGCCCCGGCTATACTTTTGTATGGTTGGGGCATTGTGTTTGCTTGTATCTTCTGATGGATTTACGCGACAAACTCCTGCTGAAATTGTAGGGGCAGGTCGGGACTTGTCCGAATCGCGCACGGGCAATCGCTCCAGAAGATTTTCTTAATTTTTGAATAGGCCTCCTGCCCAAGGACTTGCAGTATCAACAAATTGGCAGAATCAGGTATTACCAAATCAACAGATTCTATTTCTTTGAAAAGCCTGTTGCACGGACAGGCCGCGATCTGTCCCCACTAACTTCACGAACAGGTATACTATTTTACGCCGGTCCAACATCCAACAATTACAACCAACAATTAGCAATCGATCAGGCAGCAATGCCATTAAGTATAAGGTTGACGGTAAACAGCACATCGTGTTCAATCTTTTCGAAATCGATGTAGTCCTGCTGGTGAAACTCGGCACGCTGAAATTCTTCAAATTGAATAAGGTCTTTTACGACCATAATAGAGTAGCCCACACGCTCGGCCTCACAAGGTAGAAAAGTGCCGTTGGCCATACCCTCCTTAATTACCGTTGCGTAGTAATTTGACTCTTTTGCCCTCGACTCCCGAAATAACTCCTGAAACACTGTGCGCGTCTCGATGAGAACTTTGATGGAGATGGTGTGTTGTGTTACAATTTTCTGATAATAACGTAACGAGGAACGGATGTAGAGCAGCAGGCGCTCATGCGGATTCCGTTCTTCTTCTGCAATGCGCTTCAGGTTAGAAAGGCTAGCTTTCCACTCCTGCGAGAAGGCCTCAATAAATAAAACTTCTTTATTTTTGTAATAATAGTATAGCGTGGGCTTTTTGAGGCCAATGGCATGCGCAATGTCATCAAGGGTGGCTTTGCTGTAGCCCAGCCTGCCAAACACTGATTTTGCCGCCTCCAGAATCAGCTCTTTTTTCGCCTCTGCTTTTTTACCCACTTTGCTTGCTGTTGTATAAGGGCAGACAGGTAATTAAGCCCTATGCTCAAAGTTAAAGTATAATTCTATACTTGCAAGTATAAAATGGTTGGTTACTGCTTTATGGGTACTTCTACAATACCTCTGTCCTGTGCCGGAAACCACTCTACATAGAAATCTTCCAGCTTTAGCTTTTCTTCTTCGGCATAGTCGTAAATGGCTTTATACAGTTTCCGGGGCAGCAGTGATATGTTGCCCTCAGCTTCGGCGCGAACCACTTTCCTGCCGCCTGGCAATGTACGCAACTCATAACCTGCCGGGAGCTTAGCCGCAGAGTCTGGTATGATCACACCAATAAAGGCTCTGATACTGTCGCCGCTTTTATCGGGGTCGTTGTAGTAAATGTTACCCAGCGTACCTTCCAGTTCTTTCTTATCGAGCACCTCAGCCGCGCGCATAAAAAGCTTACCCATCTGCTCATCTTCTACCGAGCCCGTATAAGCCTGGCCTGCCACATACATGGTTTCAGAGGTAGCTACTTTTACATCCGGAGCAGTAAAGCCGCCCAGGTAAGTATAAAGTACCAGCAGTATGATGCCTAAGCCGGCCATTATGTAGAAGAGTTTTTTCATAAATCGATCATGTTCTTGTATTGCATCTGGTGCAGCTGTGCATAGTAGCCGTTTTTCTGCAGCAGTTCTTCGTGGTTGCCCATTTCCTTCAGCTCACCCCTGTCCAGCACAATGATCTTATCTGCCTTTTGGATGGTTGAGAGGCGGTGCGCAATAACGATGGAAGTACGGCCGTGCATCAGCTGGTCTATGGCGTACTGTATAAGTTCTTCGGTTTCGGAGTCTACGCTAGAGGTGGCCTCATCCAATATAATGATCTCTGGGTTGTATACCATCGCGCGAACAAAGGAAATCAATTGGCGCTGCCCCACTGATAAAGTCGCTCCGCGTTCCATCACTTTGTAGTGCAGTCCGCCAGGCAGGCGTTCTATAAACTTACGTGCACCTACCAGGTCAGCAGCATGCCATATCTGGTCTTCGGTAATGGCTTTGTTTCCCAAGGTAATGTTATCGGCAATAGTACCGGAAAACAGAAACACATCCTGTAAAACTACCCCAATATGGTGGCGCAGTACACTCAGATCATACTCCTGCAAGTCATGGCCATCTATAATTATATGCCCTTTATTGATCTCGTAGAAGCGGTTGAGCAAGTTTATAACAGACGTTTTACCTGCACCTGTAGCCCCTACAAAAGCCACACTTTGGCCGGCCTTTACATCAAATGAGATATCGCGTAGCACCCACTCCTCGTCGTTATAGGCAAACCATACGTTCTCGAACTTTACATTACCTTTTATTTTCTCCGGAGCATAGTTGCCGTTATCCGGAATCATCTCTTTGCTATCCAGCAGCTTCATCAGACGTTCTGTACTTACCACCCCAAGTTGCAGCGTGTTAAAGCGGTCAGCTATCATGCGAATCGGGCGGAAAAACATCTGGATGTAAAGTATAAAGGCCATCAGCGTACCCAGCGAAGTATCGTCGTCTATCACACCATGCGCACCGTACCACACCAGCAAGCCCAAGCCAGCTGCACCAATAATTTCAGCTACCGGAAAGTATATCGAGTAGTATAAAACAGAACGTATGTTAGCGCGGGTATGCTCTTTGTTGATCTCCTTGAACTTATCCATCTCACGGTCTTCGTTGTTGAAGATCTGCACGATGCTCATGCCTGTAATATGCTCCTGCACAAACGAGTTTAGCTTGGCTACAGCTGTACGCACCTCCTGGAACGTGTCTTTTATCTTCTCTTTAAAGATATAGGTACTGATGAGCATGATCGGGAAGGTAGACAAGCTTACCAGCGTAAGCTCCCAGTCGATGTAGAACATAAAGCCTACAATAAACACCAATTGCAGAATATCGCCGATCATAGCTGCCAATCCCTCACTAAACACATCCGACAGCGTTTCCACATCTGAAACATTTCGGGTAACCAAGGTGCCAATCGGTGTTCTGTCGAAGAATTTCAGGCGCAGGTCCAGGATATGGCGATAAAGTTTAATGCGGATATCGCGGACCACGTGCTGCCCCAGCCAGCCGGCAAAGTAGGTATGCAGGTACTGCACAATGGCATGCACCACCAGCAACACGCCCAGTATCACGAACATCTTGTTCAGGCCTTCCCAGTCGTTCTGCAGAATCTCGTTGTCTACAGTATACTGTATCAGAAAAGGGCGCACCGCGGCAAGTATAGCCGAGGCAAAAGTAAGGAAAACGATAAAGTAGAAGATACCGATGTAGGGCTTCACGAACGTGAACAGCCGCTTCAGTATATCCGAATCAAATACTTTACCGGTATTTTTGGGTTTGTCTTCCAAAGTCAATCTTCAACTTTTAGGGTTAATCTGTAAACGCACGAAATGCACCGTTTCTTCTGTACGTGCCTTTGCTTTTAACCGGCTGCAAAGTTAATGGTTTAGGATCAGGATTTTTAACCGCAGATTAAAAGGATTAGAAATATTGGCGGGACTATTTCTCCTATGGTCTTCCTCTGAAAATTTGCTCCGGGTACTCTACTTTGGCTAAGTATAAACCCTCTGCCGGAGCGGCTCCGCTGGCTCTGCTGCGGTCCTGGCTGGCAATTATCTGCTCAAATGCCTCTACTGTTAGCTTTCCGCGCCCAACATCAACCAAAGCCCCCACAACCAAACGCACCATACCACGCAAAAACCGGTTTGCCCTGATCGTAAATACCAGTTCCTCGTCATCCTGCCGCCAAACGGCTTCGTACATGTTGCAGCGGTAATGTTTTGTGTCGCCTTTTACCTTGCTAAAGGTGGTAAAATCCTCATACTTTAAAAGTATAGCTGCTGCTTCGTTCATCTTCTCAACATCCAAAGGCCGGCTTTGGTACCAGGCATAATTTCGTTTAAACGGATTTCTGGTGAGGGTGATGTGGTAGTGATACGTGCGGGCAAAGGCATCGAAGCGGGCATGCGCCTCGTCGGTTACCAGGTATAAATTATAGGCTGAGATATCATCCGGAAGTATACGATTAAGGCGGTAAACAACTTGCTGCGGATCCAGCTGCTGCTCCGTATCGAAGTGCACAAGCTGCTGACTGGCATGCACCCCTGTATCGGTGCGGCCGCTACCAGTTGTGTTAATCTGCTCACGCAGAATTTTACTAAGGCAGTCTTCCAGCACCTCCTGCACCGACAGCGCATTGGGTTGCACCTGCCATCCATGAAAACGGCCTCCATCGTAGGCTATCTCTAAAAAATACCGCATGCGGCAAAGGTATAAAATAAAACCCGCACACGCCTGAGGCATGTGCGGGTTTAGCATGTATATAGAAAGGAAAAGTATTAGTTACGACGCTGTGTTTTACCTTTACGAACCTCCTCCAGAATTACCTGGTCAATCGGGCGGTTCTGGCGGCTTTCATCTCTGCGGGTTCTTTCCCAGCGTTCATCATCTCTTCTACGCTCTTCGCTTCGTCTCCTATCTTCATCACGACGCCTGTTCCAGGTATCATCGTCATCACGATCATCCTCATAGCGCTTATTCTGCTTTTTATATTCCTTCTCGTATTCTTTCTCACGTTTCCACTCGGCATGGGCGCGGTGTTTCTCTTCTACAAAAGATGGCTTGCCTTTGGCCTTACCTTTTGATTTGCCTTTTCCGTTGCCCGGGCCATCAGCCATTGCCAGCTGGCTACCTAAAGTCATTATGGCTATTAATGTAATCGTCAGTAACTTTTTCATGAGCTATTGGTTTTGTTCTGATTACACATAGGCAAAGCCTGTGCCAAAAGTATATATGGCGGCTAAAGATGTTTTCACGGAGCTACCTTAATATGCAGGAAACTCACCCTGTTTCCAGAGCAAGCTTTTCTTTCTTAACACTCGCAGGAACTTCGGAAGCTGAGAGGTCTGAAAATTTTATACTTTCTCATAGATAATGGCTGCTCCTTGGCCTACACCCACACACATAGTTGCCAAGCCATACTTTACATCGCTGCGGCGTTTCATTTCGTGTAATAGCGTAGCAGAAATACGTGTACCGCTGGCACCAAGGGGGTGACCAATAGCAATAGAACCTCCGTTCACGTTCACAATGTCGGGATTGATGTCCAACTGTTGCACACATGGAATAGCCTGCGCTGCAAATGCCTCGTTAATTTCAGCCAGGCCAATGTCGTTTATACTTATGCCGGCACGCTTCAGCGCTTTTTGTGTAGCTGGCACAGGTCCCATGCCCATGTGGGCCGGGTCTACGCCTGCTATTGCAGTTGACACCACACGCGCCATCGGAGTTAAATTATAACGCTTTAAAATTTCCTCACTCACAATGATAGAAACAGCCGCACCATCGTTGATGCCCGAAGAGTTACCAGCCGTTACAGAGCCTCCTTTTTTGAATGCAGGCTTTAGTTCACCAAGCTTTTCTATAGAAGATAAGCGTGGATGCTCGTCTGTATCGAAAACAATGTCATCGCCTTTGCGCTGCGGGATATGTACCGGCACGATCTCATCTCTAAACTTACCTGCCTCTGCGGCTGCTTTATACTTTACCTGAGACTGGTGTGCGAACTCATCTTGGGTTTCACGTGAAATGCCGTAGCGCTCTGCCACATTCTCGGCTGTCTCGCCCATGCCAAACGGGTAATGCAGTTTAGATAAAGCAGGGTTTGTAAAGCGCCAGCCAATGGTGGTATCGTAAATCTCAGGAGTACGCGAAAAAGCAGTTTCAGCTTTTGCCATCACAAACGGGGCACGCGTCATACTTTCTACACCACCTGCCAGGTATACTTCTCCGTCGCCGCAAGTTATGGCTCTCGATGCATCCATTATGGCCTGTAAGCCGGAGGCGCAAAGGCGGTTAACAGTTACGCCACCTATTTCCATTGGCAAGCCTGCTAAAAGCAAAGCCATTCGCGCTACATTGCGGTTGTCTTCGCCGGCCTGGTTGGCGGCTCCCATTACCACATCCTCTATTAAAGCCGGGTCTAAATTGGGGTTACGGGCAATAATTTCTTTCATCACAAGCGCGGCCATATCGTCGGGACGAACGCTGCTAAGCGTGCCTGCAAACTTGCCTACTGGAGTGCGAAGTATATCAACTATGTATGCTGTGTTCATCTATGTTTTGGTTTTACCTGTCTTTGTCTAATTTTGTATCTCATTGCAAGTTAAATTAACCCCTTTATGATACAAAGAATTCAATCCGTATTTCTGTTCCTGCTGGCTCTATCAATGATAGTTATGCTGTTTTTACCGCTTTGGTCCAAAACTGATGCCACTACCGGCGAAGAAGTGGTGCTTACTGCCTGGAATATCAAGTCTTATATGCCTGCCGATGCCGCCGAAGGTACGCCTGTAAAAAGCGCTATAGCGATCGGCATGCTGGCCATTGCTGCTGCCACCATTGCACTTTACGAGATATTCCAGTTTAAAAACCGCCTGAACC
Source organism: Pontibacter aydingkolensis (assembly GCF_019443125.1). Lineage (GTDB taxonomy): Bacteria > Bacteroidota > Bacteroidia > Cytophagales > Hymenobacteraceae > Pontibacter > Pontibacter aydingkolensis. The sequence continues at coordinate 340,218 of NZ_JAHYXK010000002.1, forward strand.
AGATGAAGCTTGGACTGTTGAATACGTTGGTATTGGCTGCCTTACTTGGCACATCGTTCTATTTTGCTGCCTATGTAGGTGCAGAAATGGTAAAAGCTGACAACAACGGCGCCTACGAGGCAGGCTTTTACTTCCCGATGCTGGGCTTACTGCTAAATGCGTTGGCCAACCGCTTTATTAAACGCGACGAGGACTTGGTTAGGTCTGTAGATAGATTGCGTTAATTTTGAATGAGTGATTGAGTGAATTTGCTTAGTGCTCATAAATACAGAAGCCGCTTTGAGGACAAGTCCTGAAGCGGCTTCTGTATTTATATAAAGCTATGATCGAAGTATATCACAAAACTACTTTGTCATTTCGAACGCAGTGAGAAATCTGGAGCATTTCACAGTCCCGTAATATTTCAGATTTCTCACTGCGTTCGAAATGATAGCATAACCATATTCACTCAATCAAAATTTACCTCCTACCTGTATACCGCTCCAACTCCTGCACACTACTATCGAACCTGAACAAGTCGTAGATGTAGTAGAAGTGCTCTTTATCGCAGAGGTAGTCATAGGCGTATTTGGCAAATTCTACTCTCGTAGTTTCATAATCGAACTGCTGCAGTACGCGCTTCAGGTCTTCGGCAAGTATACTTCCGTTACGCACGGCATCGCGAGCTATACTTAGTTTGGTGCTCTCGAAATCACGGCTGCGCATGGTCTGTATCAGGCGGTCTACTTCGTGGCCTGTCATCAGGTTTCGGCAGTCGCCACTATAGCGATTGTCGTAGCGTGGTGGCACGGGTTCGTAGCGGTGCTCACGGTCGTAATCGTCGTAGCGGTCTGGGTAGCGAGGCAGCGGCCTTACTACTACAGGAGGCGCCAGAGGCACTTCGCTGATCAGGCGCAGGTAGGCTTTGCCGCTTCTGCCTACAGTACGCACAGCATAGTTAGCTTCTACGCCGGCTGGTACTACAATGCGCTGGCCCATCTGGTAAACCCCATGGCGCGTTCGCACTTTCACCTCTATATAATGCCTGCCCGGCCTTAGCGGTGCAATGCGCACAAAATTTGATGCCGTGTGATTTATGGTTCTGTCGTCGAGCCTGATATGGAATACCTCGCCACGCTCGGCGGTAAAGGTGAGCACAGCGGTTTGCGCAAAAACCGGTAATGCCAGCAGCACAAACAAGAACGGAAGTAGAAGCTTTTTCATGGTAGTATAGGTTTTTCCTTATACTTCCGCTAAGCCAATTATTGTGCCAAAGTTTTGGAACTAAGTATGAGGTGGGTTTCTGTGATAGCGTTTTAGAGATTATAGTTAAGCCCTAAAGAAAGAGATTTTGGTCTGTAGTAATTTTTGATTCTTAGGTCCTCAATAAACAGATTTGCTTTAGTATAAGCCTCTAGTTTCTTACTAAGTTTATAGTTTAACAGTAAGCCTGCGGTAGCATGCAAGTATAAACCAGAATCGTGTGCATCGTAAGTGATCTTCGTCTCTCCTTTATAGACTTCTGAAAGCTGCTGATTTACTTCTCCTAAAACAGGAATCAAAGAAGCAGTAGCATGCAAGTTTAAGCGCCTGCTTAAATTAAAAGGAGTATACTTTACAGTAAGAGGCACTGCTATGCCGCTGTGTTTCCAACCTTCATAATGATGTATGATTGTATCATTATAGCCATAATATGTCCCTCTAAGTACATTATCCTTGTTTCTTCCATAGGTTACCCCAAGTTCTAGCTGCACTCTTTTGCTCAACCTATAACCCAAATTGAAATGTGCAACAGGTATTATTTCACCTGAAACAGTTCTTTCATCTTTCACCATCCTATAGTATATCGAGCTAAACTCTACACCAACATAAAACCTGCTGTTATTTAAGGTGTCTGCTTTATTCATGTGTTGTGCGTAAGTTGAAGTATTAAAAGCACAACAAACTATAATAGCAATAACTACAAGTGCAGTACAATGCCTTTTTTGAGTGGAAGTATAAGTTTGTTTTCCCATGTTAACCAGATAATTATCATATAGTATAACTCAATATACCATCTCTCTATTATATGGAAAAGGTGATATCTTTTCTTGTCATAGTATGAGCAAAAAAATAGCCACAGGCTATGCACCTGTGGCTACTCAAAAGTATAGGTTTATACTTTACTACCCTTCGTAGTAAAACTCGCCTTTATCGCTTTTAATGGTAAGCTCGTTGTGCTCGCTTGCCTCTACCCGGCCAATGATCTGTGCATCTACTCCAAACGATTTAGAAATGTCGATCAGGCTCTGGGCGTATCGCTCTGGCAGGTAGATCTCCAGGCGGTGACCCATGTTAAACACCTTATACATCTCTTTCCAGTCGGTGTGGCTTTGCTCCTGTATAATGCGGAACAGCGGCGGCACCGGGAACAGGTTATCTTTTATGATGTGCACCTTCTCGGTAAAGTGAAGCACTTTAGTTTGAGCGCCTCCGCTGCAATGTACCATGCCGTGTATGTGCTGGCGGTGCTGCTTTAAAATCTCTATTACAATAGGTGCATAGGTACGGGTTGGCGAAAGCACCAGCTTGCCCACTTCCATCCCTGTTTCCTTATCAACATCGGTTAACCTATAGTTGCCGGCATATACCAGGTCTGCGGGCAATTCAGGATCGTAGCTTTCGGGATAAGAGGCAGCGAGGTATTTATGGAATACATCGTGGCGTGCAGAGGTAAGGCCGTTGCTGCCCATGCCGCCATTATACTGTGTTTCATACTTTGCCCGGCCTGCAGAAGAGAAGCCTACAATTACATCGCCGGGTTGTATCGTATGGTTCGAGATCACATTGTCGCGACGCATGCGTGCCGTTACGGTGCTATCTACAATAATAGTGCGCACCAGGTCGCCAACATCTGCTGTCTCGCCGCCTGTGCTGTAAATACCCACGCCATTATCGCGCAACATCTGCAACACTTCTTCGGTGCCGTTAATGATAGCAGCTATTACCTCTCCAGGTATCAGGTTTTTGTTGCGGCCAATGGTAGATGAAAGCAGGATATTATCAGTGGCTCCCACACAAAGCAAATCATCAGTATTCATCACTACGGCATCCTGGGCAATGCCTTTCCATACACTCATGTCACCGGTTTCTTTCCAATACATGTAAGCCAGCGATGATTTTGTTCCGGCCCCGTCGGCGTGCATCAGGGCGCAGTACTCGGGATCCCCGGTTAGTATATCAGGGATGATCTTGCAGAAAGCTTTCGGGAAAAGTCCTTTATCGATGTTCTTGATGGCGTTGTGCACATCTTCCTTGGATGCAGAAACGCCGCGGCGCAAATATCTGTTTTCTTCCATAGTGGTGGATGATTTGCTTACAAATTTAACAAAGCAGATGGGATAAGTGGTATGAGTAGGAAAGAAAAAGGCAGTTTGAGATTTATACTTGATAAATTTCTGCGGTAACGTGTCCAACTGCCCCTCTCCCAAAACAAGTCCGGGATCTTTGACTTAACCCAGGAGGGGAGTTTTTACTTTTCTACTGCAGTCTTCCTGATAGATTATTTTTAAAGCCTGCTAAGTATTAACACACCCCTACCCCTCTCAAGAGGGGAATCTCCAGATATTGCTACTTAGCCATATACTTTGTAGTTACCGCTTCACCTCCCTTCTACCAAGATCTCTACAAGATGACAGAGAGAGCCGAAAGCTTGAGTTAACTTGATGGCAGATGTTATAGAGATGACAGAGACAAAGTTTCTATTGTGAAGACAATTGAAGAAGTAATAGCAAGGTTCCTTTCCTGTTGTTAGGAAAGGGCTGGGGTGAGGTATTACAGCAGGAGTAGTTGGACCTGGTACTGCAGATGTAATCCTTTTAATCAATCTAATCCCCTTAATCTGTGGTCCTTAATCACCGGTCAAAAAAAGCCGCACAAGTATAAAACTTATGCGGCTCTCTTGCTTTGTTGCGCTACACTGATTACTCCTGTATACGCACTACTTTAAATTCTGTACGACGGTTTCGCTGATGTTCTTCGTCTGTGGTAGCATTTTTAACTACCAGTCGGCTTTCGCCATAGCCTTTGGCCGTAATGCGTGAGCGATCTATACCTTTGGAGATGATGTATTCCACAGCAGACTCAGCGCGGCGCTGTGACAGGTCCTGGTTGTAGGCATCGCTACCCCTAACGTCGGTGTGTGAGCTAAGTTCTATAGAGATGCTTGGATTGTCGTTTAGCACCTGTACCAGTTTATCCAGTTCTAAGGCTGCATCCGGTCTGATATTGGCTTTGTCGAAGTCGTAAAAGATGTTCTCCAATACAATAGGTTTCTCTTTTACAATCTCGTTCAGCACCAGCGTTGCTGTCAGGCGCACTTCGTTTTCTTCTTCGGTAAGTTGATCCTGAGCCGGCATTTTACCCACTGTGGTTATGCGCTGGCGGGCCGTAAAGAACCCTGGCTTCTCAGCGATCAGGAAGTATGCAGAGGCTGTATCCAAAGCAAAAGTAAACTTACCCTCTGCGTCTGTAGTAGTATTTCGGAGCTTGTTTCCTGCTTCATCCTGCAGCACAACAGTATGGCTGCCAACTGCTGTGCGCTGGCGGGCTCCGTCGCGCTGCTGAAACAGGGTACCATCTACAAAGAAGTTAACCACTTTGCGTTTTGTTCTGGCAATAAAGTATAAATCATCGCCACCTTTTCCACCGTCGCGGTTAGAGGCAAAAAAGCCGGTATTATCGTTCTGCAAAAATAGGCCAAAATCATCACCAGGTGAGTTTACAGGCTGGCCCATGTTTACAGGCACGCCATTTTCTATCCGGAACAAGTCAAGATTGCCTAACCCCGGAAGACCATCAGAGGCAATATATAAGGTACCATCCGGACCAACAGAAACAAACGACTCGTTCCCCGGCGTATTTATACTTGGGCCCAGGTTTTCAGGAGTGGAAAAACGGCCGCTACCATCCAGGGTAGATTTATAAATATCGTTTCCGCCTAAGCCGCCTTTTCTGTTAGAAGAGAAGTATAAGGTTTTGCCATCTGCAGAGAAAGCCGGAGAAGAATCCCAGGCACGCGGATCGCTGATGTTAAGCAGTTTTGGCTCAGTCCAGGCGCCTGAGCGGAAAAACGTGATGTACAGGTCTACGTTCTGGCGGCCTTTTTTTGTGCCTTCGTTACCGCGGGCAAAAACCATGGTGCGGCCCTCGTCGGTAAAAGTTGTTAACGCATCATGGATGCCTTCCATATTAACACCCTCAAACTTTCGAACTGCACCGCCAAGCGCTGCAGCAGAATCAGTAAGTGTGGTCGCATAAATATTTATAAAGCCTTCGCCGTTTCCCATGTAGGTCTTTCCAGGACCACGAGTAGAAGAAAACACTAGCTCGTTGTTTAATATGTAAGGTCCAAACTCAGAAGCTTCGGTATTCAGTGCTTCCAGGTTTTGTATTTCGTAACGTGGTGCTCTGCGCAGGATATCGCTTAGTGTACTAAAACTCTCGACTTCGCGGGTTGCCCTGGCTTTAAGTTGTGGGTTAGAGCCTAATCTGATGTAGTCCTCAAACTGGTTAAGCGCTTCTTCGTATTTGCCATTGGCTTTTAGTGCCAGACCATAGTAAAAAAAGCCATCTTCTCTTTTAAAGTTGGCATCCAGAGCAGCCTTATAATATGGCTCAGCCTCAGACAGGCGGTTAGACAAACGATAGGCTTCAGCAATTTTGTAATTTACCTCCCCAGGATTATTTGCTTTACCAAGACCCTGCTTGTAGAACTCTATAGCACGCTCATACTCTTCTTCTCCAAATTTTTTATCGCCTCTGCTTAAGTATCTGCCAGAGCCGCATGAGCCGAGCAGCAGGGCAAGCAGCAGAAACAGACTAATAAATCTTAGCTGATGTGCCAGAGGCTTGATTTGTAGCATTTGATGCATGAACAAGTATAGTTATGTTGCCGGATTAGAAGTATCGGGAGAGCCAACTACTACCGGCTGGCTTTGGCCATGCCTGCTGTAACTCTCCATAATTGTTTACTAAGGTATCAAAGTATAAAGTATTCTCGTTTATATCGCCAGTAGCCACTTTGTTTTTCAGTTCGCCCATGGCTACTGTCTCTACCTCGCCTTTGTTTAAAAAAGCTAACTGAGAGCGATCAAAAAAAGATATTCCCAGCTGCTCCTCCAACTCCCGCACAAAGCGAACAGATGCATCGATAGAGCATCCGCTGGCAGATGTCTCGGCTTCATTATTAGCCAACACCAGGAACCGATCGTGAAGTAAACTGGCTGAAGCCTGAAGGCCTTTCCCGTGACTACTCCACTCAGTAGCAAAACGTTGCAAAAGCGGTTTTATTTCAGTCTGCTCTGCCTCAGTTAATGGTCTGCTAGCCTGGTAAATCCACAGGCGTGCATGCGGCGGCAATTCGTCAAACGGAATATACATAGTTAATTATTGAATTGTTGATTGTTAAATTGTTAGATCAGCATAAGATACTGATGTTGACTCCTTAAGGAGACAAGCTCTTATACTTTGTGTAATCCTGTGTGGCAGCCGAAAAGTATACTCCAATTACTGGTAAATCAACAATTAAGCAATTTAACAATGTTGCAATTTATTTACTAAGCCCCTCTGCTTGGGCGATAAGTTCTGCTATGTCAAAAACCTTTACGGTTTCTTCCTGCTCCTTGTTCTTAACGCCATCGTTCATCATAACCATACAAAACGGGCAGGCTGTGGCAATAACACCGTTTCCGGCTCCAAGAGTTGCCAGCGCCTCTTCTGTTCTCTCTATATTAACATCTTTTTTACCCGGCTCAGGCTCTTTAAACATCTGGGCACCACCGGCACCGCAGCAAAGGCCATTGGCACGGCTGCGCTTCATTTCTACAAGGTCGGCATCCAGGGCAGCCAGTACTTCGCGCGGGGCCTCGTAAATATCGTTGGCACGGCCAAGATAGCACGAGTCATGGAAAGTAATGCGCTTGCCTTTAAAGGCTTCACCTCCCTGTACTTTTACTCTGCCTTCGTTTATCAGCTGCTGCAAAAATGTGGAATGATGAATTACTTCATAATTACCACCTAAATCAGGGTACTCGTTTTTGATAGTGTTAAAGCAGTGCGGACAGGCAGTAACGATAGTCTTTACATTATAGGCATTTAATACCTCAATGTTGGTAAGCGCCTGCATCTGGAACAAGAATTCGTTACCGGCACGCTTCGCCGGGTCGCCGGTACAGCTTTCTTCTGTGCCAAGTACAGCATACTTTACGCCTACATGCTCCAGTATTTGCACGAAGGCGCGTGTTACTCTTTTATAACGGTCGTCGAAAGCACCTGCACAACCAACCCAAAACAATACTTCAGGTTCCTCGCCATTTGCAGCCATCTCGGCCATGGTCGGCACTTTTACTAATCTTTTATTCTCTTCCATCTGATTATTTGTAAACGACAAAGGATCAATTGACAAAGGACTTTTTGTTTGGGTCCTGTATCTTGAAGTCTTTTGTCCTATGTCTAAAAATTCTTTTGTCTAGTTTTTAGAGGGCACATACAGTTCATCGGCCCAGTTAAAGCGATCTGATGCCGGGAATGCCCATGGCGCACCATTATTTTCGATGTTGGTGAACATAGCATTTAGTGAGGCTGGCGCGGCAGACTCTTCAAGCACCAGGTAGCGACGCAGGTCCATGATCGTAGAAACCTGGTCTATATTTACAGGGCAAGATTCAACGCATGCGTTGCAAGTGGTACAGGCCCATAGTTCCTCCGGAGTAATGTAGCCACGAAGCAATGTTTTCTCATCGGTTGTCTCTACACGCTCCACTCCTAATTCTTTATAGTGGTTAGGTGCAAAAATTGCTGGATGCTCCCCTTTCTCCTCCATCCTGTCGCGGGTATCCATGATGATCTTGCGCGGAGATAGCAGTTTGCCTGTTAAGTTAGCCGGGCATACAGAAGTACAGCGGCCACACTCGGTACAAGTATAAGAGTCCATCAGTTGCTTCCAGGTCAGGTCTTCCACGTCTTTGGCCCCGAAGCGCTGCATTACCGGGTTGCCCTCTGCGTCTACCTCGGGGGCAGGTGGCTGGTAGCTTGGGTCCAGCATGGCTTTTATCTCGTGTGTAATGGCTGGGTTAGTCGTAAACTTACCCTTTGGCAACAGCTTAGAGTAATACACATTCGGGAAGGCCATAATGATGTGGAAGTGCTTGGAGCTTGGCAGATAGTTCATAAAGGCAAGTATACCTAATATGTGGAACCACCATCCTACTTTAGCAATAATGTAAAGCTGCTCAGGGTCTTCGCCAAAAATATCCACAAAGAATTGGCTAACGGGGTAAAGCCCTACAACCTCCTCGCCTGCCAGCAACACGCGCTTCATGTCAGCAATGTTAAACACGAACAGCGCCAGCATCAGTACGATCTCTACAACCAGAATAATATTGGCATCTACTTTTGGCCAGGCTCGCATCTCCACTCCAGTCGCTAATCGAGGCACTTTAGTTACATTACGTCTCCACAGAAACATCACGCAGGCAATAATTACCAGTGCTGCCAGTATTTCATTCAGGGCCATCAAGCCACTATACAATGGGCCTACAAAACCCAGTACACGGTGTGTACCGAAAATACCGTCGATCAGTATCTCAAGCACTTCGATGTTGATCACAATAAAGCCCACGTACACAAAAAGGTGCAGTACGGCTGGCAACATACGCTTAAACATTTTCTGCTGCCCAAATGCCACCAGCAATGTCTTATTAATCCGCTCCGAAGGGTTATCTGCCAGTTCCACATCGCGGCCCAGCAACACGTTTTTCCGGATCTTGCGTATCTGCCACACAAACAGGCCAATGCCAAGGGCAGCCACAATCAAAAAGATAATATTCTCTATTCCTATCACGGCAAATTATTCGTTATACATACTATTTGGTATATAAAGATAGCAGAATAATGAGAAAAACGTATGTAAGGGCAATTTTTTAAAATATTTTTCTCAAGAATGTTTGCTACTTAAAAGTTAGTTACTACTTTTGCATACCCTTACGGAAAAGGGTGACACAACAAGAGCTGGTGATGTAGCTCAGTTGGTAGAGCAAAGGACTGAAAATCCTTGTGTCGTTGGTTCGATTCCAATCATCACCACTTTTTACCATATCTTCGGACTGGTAAGACATTAAAAAAGGCCTCTTATGTAACGTAAGAGGCCTTTTTATGTTTTAGTCCATTTTGTGTATAGCAATATGTATGGCAAACTACTCTATGGCAACAGAGTAAATATTATATTATTAGATTCTGCCTAATTCATTAAATAATAGTCAGTTCAAACTCCTCAGGCAGCAAATTCAGCAGCTTCTTCATCGTATTTTTACTTTCAGTTACATCCTTATAGCCATCACCATTGATGTCTAAAAAACTTTTACCTACCAGCACACAGCCTAATATATCTGTGTGATAATTACCGTGATGAATTAAAATGTAGCTTCTGGCTTGCACATCCTGAATGTGGAAGTGGTGTCCATACTTCTTGCTGGTTCTTTTCTTTACTTTATACTTCCCTTTAGGAATGCAGCTTACCTGCGGCTGGTTGTTCTTGTCTGCTAATTCTAGCGTGTAGCAGGTGAATACGACTTTGTTCTGTGCATCTACTACATCCATTGTACCAAGGGTTTGCTTGTCCTGGTACTTGTTCCTTTTGATAAATAATTTCATTTACACTGTCAGATTTGACAGTATAAAGGCGCTGATGATGTTAGTCTATTAGTGTATCGGCATAAGTAAGGGGTTGGTATTCTTACACTATAGTTAGCTTAAACTCCTCTCAATTAGTGTATCGGCATAAGTAATGTGTGCTTACATCTCTTATCCTTCTCGCCTCCTTTATTTAGTGTATCGGCATAAGTAATGTACGCTTACTTTATTATACACTCTTTCTACTAATCCCTTCTTAGCTTCTCCTTTCTTCTATTATGCCGATACACTAAAAATATTTTGAAAATATTCAGACAAATGGTCAAACGGAGAGGATAATGTCAAATACATAATGATATAAAATGTTGCTGCAAAGCGACATCTAAAAAAAGTACGAGACTAAAAAGATGTACCACAACACTACAACAACCGAAACCCTAAATGAAAACTTACCTGCTGTAATACCACCAGTACTGAAGACAGACGACTTCGTATTTGACGCTGACAAGATGATACTTGTAGACATCTCTGGTTATTGGAGATACGCCCAGTTTATAGGCGCAGAAAGAGTAAACAAAAAGTTAGGTACCAAAGGCTACAAAGAATTCTGCGTGAAAGATTCTACTCAGGATTTCAACAACAAGCCACACCACGAATGGCTGAAAGACGATTACAAGTCTCACATGATAGGCATCTTCGGTGAACTAGCTTACGGATTAGAAGCAGGTTTACAGCCAAATATGGAACTGCTTGAGTTTGGCGACGGCAATCAAGATTTCGCGGATGTAGACATTAAATCTTGCTGGATTGACCATCCTGAAATGAGTAAATATCTAATTGAAAACTGCTACAAGAAAAACAAGAATCAAATAACAAAATACTATGTGAAAGCTGCTATTTCACTTCAGTACAAGAAAGTTGTGCTTGTAGGCTGGTTAACTGGCGAAGAATTATGCAAGGGACACATCAAAAATTACGGTAAGGGTAACGCTAAATGGGGCGACGACGGAAACAGATTCGCAGTACATTACTCTGACCTAAATAGTATGTACACCTTCCCTCCTCTGGTAAACCAGAAAAAGAAAATACTATCCAAGACTATTGGCTTCGCAAACAGATTCCAGCAACAGCTTAAGCTAAGCGCATAAAAAAGTAAAAATGTGCCGATTGATGAAAAACGGAAGTCAATCGGCACATATATATTTTAACACGATGCTATTCGTGTCTAAAATTCCCCTCACTATGAATTGAATACCGAATTAACTAACCAAGAGAAAGCTGACAAATTCCTAAGTATATGCGGAGAGGATAAGAATATCAAGAAGCACATGATTTACAAAGTGCTTAAAGTGCATCACAGCTACCTGACATCAGACTTTGATGATTTCTACCAAGACACCCTTTTTGCTTGTTACAATGCGATATTGAAGTACGGCAGAGTTGACGACTGCCCCGAAAAATATAAAGGCTACTTGTATAGCGCTTTAAGAAACAACTATCAGGAACACCAGAAAAGAGACACAAAATATTCCAACCAGTTCGTCCACCTTTACCTGAACCCGGATGAATCAGACTACTCTGATGGTTTATTAACAGACGATTTCCTAACAGAAGGTGAAGAACTCAGCAACAGAGAAGCCTATGAACTGGAAGAGTTAGAGGACTCAAAAGAAATAGTCAAACTGGTGTATCAGCTTGACGAACCGCTGCGAGAACCAGTACTGCTTCACTACCTCAACAAAAAAAGCTATAAGCAGATAGCAAAAATACTTGGCATCAGTTTCCATATGGTCAGGAACAGGCTGTACATGGCTAGACAGGAACTGAAAAATAAAATGGAGAAAGGAAAATTGTAATGGCAGAAGAAACAGAAGAACCTCAGAAAAATAAAGGAGGACGACCAAAGGGGGCTACTACCAAAAAGAAAGGGCTAAATGAAGATGTACGGGATGTCCTTGATAAAAAACTGAAACGGCTTGCCTTAGAAGCATTGGAATCTGATGATGTTTCAGAGAAGGAAAAGATGGCAATCATCCGGGACCTACTACCTTATGCCGCTTCAAAGAAGACGGAAGAAAAGAAAGAGATACCTGAAAACCTGAAGTTTGTAAAAATCATCATCAAGGGTTACAACCCAGGTGAAGACCCTTTTGCAGACGACGATAAACCAGAAGAAACAGAAGAATAGTTGAAGGTGGCAAATGCCACCTTTTCCTGTTTATAGACTATCCCCACAAAGCCCATTTATACTGCTAAACAGCACATAGTGAATGGGAAATACTAAACAAATAACGGTCAAAACTAACCAATGGGTAATAGATAAAGTTCTTACATCAAAAGCCAGATACCTGGTACTTAAAGGCGGCGGTTCAAGCGGCAAGTCAAACGGGGCATTTTTAAAAATAGTACTCCGTGTACTGAGTGAACCGAAGCAACGCATACTGGTAGTACGAAAAGTAGCATCAACCCTTAAAGAGTCCTGCTACAAAGATATTGAAACCCACATCAATGAGATGGGGCTTAACTACCGCTTTACTTTTTACTCCCAACCATTAAGAATTAAGGACAACTTCAACGGCAATGAAATCCTGTTTGCAGGTCTTGACGACGTTGAACGCCTGAAGTCCATCAAAGGTATCTCTTCCATAATGATTGAAGAGGCAAGCGAGATTGATGAACATGACTTCATGCAACTTGACCTTCGACTTCGTGACAGGAACCCGAACTACAAGCAGATTATACTTGCTTTCAACCCAGTCTCAGAAGACTTGTGGATTAAGAAGTATTTCTTTGATGTAAGAAATCCTAAAGCGGATTTAGTAGAAACCACCTTCCTTAACAATGCCTTCCTGGACAAGGACAGTAGAGAAGTGCTTGAAAAGGAGATGAAGAAGAGTAAGCACTACTACCAGGTATACGCATTGGGAGAATGGGGCACGCCAGACACATCCGGACTCTTCTATAACCAGTTTGACTTAGACAAGCACGTCCGTGACAATGGTGAAGCCGATTATGACCCGGATAAGCATATCTACCTTAGCTGGGACTTTAACGTGCTGCCTTCTGTGTCTTTACTGGTCTCACAGCTTTCGGATGATGGCAGAGAACTCAGGATTGTGGACGAAGTACACCTACCCTACCCGAATAACAACACGCTTCATATAGTACAGGAATTCAAGCGCAGGTATTCAGGCCACACAGCAGGTATAACTTACTGCGGTGACCCAAGTGGTAAGAATCAAGGAACGACCACTAACGCAGGATTCAACAACTATACCATCATTAAGGAAGAGTTGCTAGAGTTCTACCCTATTGACAGGGTTCAGTCAAAGCACCCATCTGTACAGCAGCGTGGCCTTTTCATCAACTCCATCTTTGAAAGTAATTACCAAGGGCTGAACATCATCATCAACAAGAAGTGTAAGAAGCTAATTGAAGACCTCTCATTCCAGAAGCAATCAAATACAGGTAAGGACAAGTCAAAGGTAAAGGACCGTAACACAGGCCAGTCCTGGGAACGCTACGGCCACTTCTCGGACGCTTTTGACTACCTGACTACCGTTTTGTTTGCAGTTGAGTTTGACATCTTCCAGCGAGGCAAAAGGGCCTTTACTTACGAACTGGGCTACCACGAAATCAGCAGTAGGTATGCTTTCTAAAGCAAAAGACAAACTCAGTCTATTCAATTTATACTGCTATAAAAGAATAGACTGAACATGATTTTTCTAACCCAAAGCGATTTTGATGCGGCCATTAAGGCAGAGAACTTAACCCAGATTCTGGATAACAATCCAACACTGCTTGACGCGGTAGTTCTCGCAGCGGTACAGGAGGTGCAATCATACCTGAAAACTAAGTTTGATGTAGCTGCCATTTTTTCTACAGTAGGCGAAGCCAGAAACTCACAGATAGTGATGTATTGTGTAGACATTGCACTATACCACATACACGCGAGAGTAGCACCGAGACAACTTCCTGAAGCAAGACTGGCAAGGTACGAACAGGCCATTGACTGGCTTAAGCTGGTGATGCGGGGTTCAATCATACCTGACCTACCACTATTGCAGAACGACGCAACTACATCGCTGCAATGGGGTTCGCAACCACAGTTCAGATACTAGTCTAAAAAATCCTTGAAATAAAAGTGGAAATATATAACCAATTCAAAAGTACGGTAACTAATCTTTTCAGCAAGCCGCAACCAGGCAAAGCCGATTTGATGGGCAAAATAAATGAGATGTCAATTACCAGGTCAAAGCAGGATATGGCTACGCTGAAGTCTGCATTGGCAATGGCTGAATCTACTATAAACCCTACCCGCGACCTGCTGTACAACATTTACGAGAACATCCTGACGGATGCACACCTTACATCTGTTATCAATTCCAGGAAGAATAAAGTAACAAGCAAAAACTTTAAACTGGTCAACGTCAAGACAGGCAAGGAAGAACTTGATAAGACAAAGCTTTTCCAGACTGCCTGGTTCTATAAGTTCATGGAACATACGCTTGACTCTATTTTCTACGGGCACTCGCTTATTCAGCTAGGTCCGGTGGAAGACGGTAAGTTTACCGAGATACAGGTAGTAGACAGGCGGTATGTAAAACCTGAATTCGGCATTGCTGTAAAATATCCTTCCGCTACGGAAGGTGTTTCCTATACAGCTGATGGCACCAGACTATGGTGTGTTCCGGTAACCAAGGACAAGAAAGACTTAGGATTGCTGATGAAAGTCGCAGACTTGTTGCTGTACAAGAAAATGGCAATGGCGGCTTTCGCCCAATATACAGAGTTATTTGGTGTGCCTATCAGAATAGGTAAAATGGGTAACAACCAGTCTTCAGCTAGGGAAATGATGAACATGCTGAAAAATATGGGTACAGCTGCTTATGGCGTGTTTGACAAGGACGACAGTATTGATATTCACGAATCAAGCGGTAAGTCAGGCGAAGTATTTGAACAGTTCCTGGCTTACCTGGACGCTGCTATCAGTAAGGCTATCGTAGGCCAGACAATGACCACTGATGAAGGCGGTTCATACTCCCAGGCAAACGTACACCAGAATACCTTCTACACCCTGATTGAGGCAGATGCACGTTTTGTGGAATTCACCATCAATGATTTGCTGATACCTCGAATGATTGAAATGGGCTTCCCTCTGAAAGGCTATACTTTCAAGTTTGACAATACGGAACACGTTTCCCTGAAAGACAAATTTGAGATGACGGACAAACTTCTGACGCTAGGTTACGAGGTGCCTGACATCTTTATTCTGGATGAATTCGGTATACCAGCCACCAAACCAAAAGTTACTGCGGCACCGGAAGACACCGTAAAAAAGGACTCGCCACTGTAAACGGCGAGTATACCTGTTACAGTGGCTACATAGTAGATAATGACAGCGACAGCTTCTTTACATTCCTGATGCCATCACTTACTGACTGGTTTAAGCGGATATTTGAAGCGAAGGGCAAGCCTACTGAAATGTTTGATGTAAATGTTTTCAACAGCACCTACGACCACCTGAATAAGGCAGTAAAGCAGAATTACGTCTACAAGTACAGCAGCGATGAAAAAGTGGTGGAAGCGTTGCAGAAGAACGTCAGAATCTTCAGCTTATTCAAGACACACAAGCAGCAACGCGACATAGCTGCCTTACTAGTTGGTAAGAATAAGATTAAGGACTACGACGAATTTGAACGTGAGGCCCTGAAGATTTCCCTTAACTACAACCGTCATTGGCTGAAAGCTGAATACAACACAGCAGTAGAACAAGCGAGATTGGTATCTTATTGGCAGAAGATTGATGCGGAGAAAGAGACATTCCCTTACCTGCAATACATCACAAGGGACGATGGCAATGTACGCCACCAGCACCAGCAGTGGGACAGAAAAATTCTACCTGTTGACCACGCCTGGTGGAATACCCACTACCCTACTAACGGCTTCAATTGTCGCTGCACAGTAAGACAGTTAACAGAAGGAGATGCAAAAAGACTGGGTATATCCAAAGAGAAGAACCGGGAAACCTACAAAGGAGAATTCAACTTCAATTGTGGCAAGACACAACAGATATTCGGAGAGTACCACAGCTACTTCCAGGACCTGCCTGACGAGACTGTGAAGCTACTGAAGGAATACGCGGAGAATACAAGCATGACAGAAGAAAGGTGGTAATAGTTACCGCCTTTTTTTATGCCCAAACAACACCTGACTGTGGCCTTTATACTGCTATGATAGGCTTAACACAGAATGGCGATTTCGATTTCGACAAGATACTGAGTCAACTAAGCGGTGAATTCAAGAGAGAAGTTACCACGAAGGTAGCACAGCATTCCCTCCTATTCTTCAAAGTACAGTTCCAGAAGCAGGGTACGGATAAAGACGGCTTTGTGAAGTGGAAAGAACGGAAGTTAAAGGTTAACCGGAAGATGCTTGTGGAAACAGGCTACCTCAGAGACTCCATGAAAATCACTTCCCAGAGGTTTGAGAGAGTCAAGATAGCGATTACAGCGCCTTACGCGGAATACCACCAGAACGGCACCGATACCCTACCACAAAGGGAAATGGTCTACGAATCCAACAAGCTGAACAAACAGGTGGAATCAATCATCAAGAAAGAACTTGACAAAATTTTTAAACGCTAAATGAAATTAATATATGAAGCGCTGAAACAGCACATCCTAACCAAAGTGCCTGAGGTGCAAGATGTAAGACTATTCAATAACCAGGTACAGAACATGGAGAAAGGTTCTGACACCCTATACTTACCGTCAGTGTTGATTGAGTTCAGTAATATTGAGTACGGACACAAGAACCATCTAAACCAGTATGGTAAAGCTTCTGTTAAATTCCATATCGTTACGGAAGACTATAATAGTTCACCTGAAATCGGCTTTACTGTACGTGAAAATGTTAACAGGGCACTAAACAGGTATTCAGACGGAGTGAACTTTTATCCCCTTGAAAGAGTGGGCGAAGAACCTGATACGAATTTCACCAATGTATACGTGTATGTTGCTGAATTCAAAATGGACTTCATACACTACCTGACGCCTGAGACACCTGCTGACACAGCAGAAGTAATGGTAGACCTGATGATTACAGAGACTGAAAAGTCGGTAATCGTTCCGGTACAAGATGAACCAGCTAAGATAGTACAGGGAGAAACGGTTTTCTACCTAGATAGAAACAATACTTATACATTCCCCGAGTACTCTGAGGTAAATCATACGCACGACGAATATGCACTTAAAACGGATTTAAATACTATTGATTTATCCTCTAAGGCTGATGTAGACCACATACACCCAAACTTGGTTACAGACGACGAACTGTCTACTGGTTTGGCGTTGAAGGCTGATACTGTACACACTCACCCAGAGTACGCATTGAAAACCGATTTGCAGAATGTAGACCTTTCTTCCAAGGCTGATGTAGACCACAACCACAACGATATTTACTACACACAGGCTGACGTTGACAACAAGATAATTGCTATCACAACTAATCTGGACTGGCGGGGCAGCGTTGACACATACGCACAGCTTGCCACAACCTACCCAAGTCCACTGCAAGGCTGGACTGTGACTGTCAACGCCGATGGCAAGGACTACAGGTACAACGGCACTTCCTGGGTTGACATAGGCAACAACTCCGTTCCTATGGCTTCGACTACAGTTGACGGTAGGATGAGTAAGACACATTTCACTACGGTAAACAACCTGCCTACTACCCACTACACCAAGACTGAGGCGGATACGGCTTTCAAGAACGCATCTAACCTTACCACAGGTACTGTCAGTGACTCAAGGCTATCTACTAACATCGCAAAGAAGAACGAAGCCAACACCTTCACAAGCAACGTAACAGTAGGCGGAGATTTAAGCGCAGCAGGGTTTACGAGAGGTATGTTGATGTCTTCCGGCCACAGTAACTGGCTTAGCTTTGCAGACAAGAGGTTCAATGTTACAATGACGGAAAACGGGGTTCCGACCAACTCGTCTATGGTGGGGCAGCTGTTCAATGGCCGTACCAACGCAGCGTACTCTTTCCTGGAACCTAACACTAAGTGCCCGATGGTCATAGAGATTACAGGGTTCCCAACTATCGCTACCACTGTAGACTTCAGGCCTTATTTCCTGGGTTGGAGGGACGGCGGCAGCGGAGGCGGTTTCAAGAATTGGAAGGTTGAGATGTACTGCTATACTGATGGCGGTAGCACTGGCCCGCAGGCTTGGGTGCCTGTATTGGACAGGACAAACGACACAACTACATTCCCCTTTACTATATTAAGCTGGAACAACGACGGGGTTACGCATGCTGCCGGTTATCCAGGTTCTTATTTGTACGCTACTGGTATACGCATCACCATCAACGAGTTCATAGTGCCTGCTAACGGTAGGGTGTACCTTACACATTTCGGTGCCAGGTATTCGGCAGGCGCAGCGCCCTGGGATTCTGTAGGTGCACTATCTGCAGGCGGCGGTGAGGTGTACGGCGACTTGAATGTAGACAAGATTTTAAATAGGAAGAATAACCTTTACTCAAGTGTTGCTTTTACTGACACAGGTGTTGAGTTGAGTACCTCTATTACGGCGAATGTCGCTGCAAAATCAATTAATGTAAGTACTTCTACGTCAAATGCAGGGGACCTGCACCAGTTCATAAAGGGCAGCAATGTGGTTGCAAGAATAGACCACACCGGAAAGTTCTACGGTAATATTGATACCACAGCCCTACCAACGGGTACAGTTACATCAACGGGTTCACCTCAGACGGTAAGTAAGATGTGGGTAGGCACACAAGCGCAGTACGACGCTATTGCTACGAAAGACGCAAATACAATCTACTTCATACAATGATAGCGGGAGTTAAAGACGTAAGACTGGGTAGTAATTCCATCCAAAAGGTATGTAAGGGCAGTTCTTTGCTATGGCAAAGAAAAGGCAGCGCCTTCTACGGTACAGGCGAAAATGATTATATCTCAGCCACTAACATAATGCCGAACCAGGCGCAGTTTACAATGATGGCTTGGGTAAAATCGACGAACATAGCGAAAGACCAGATATTCCTTTCAAACTCTAGCGGAACGTATATGAGAATATACGGTAGCAGGCCATTTTATAGTATAAACACACCAACCCAAAGGACGTACACTGCACCGGTACCATATATGCTGAATGATGTATGGTACCACTTGTGTTTAACTTATGACGGTATTACAATTAGAAGGTATTTTGACGGGGTTGAACAGGCCAGCTACGCACAAGAGGGTTATGCTGAACTACATAACCGGGCTTTCAGGATGGGCAGGTTCTCAGACGGTGACCCTCGTTCATTAGAAGGAAACTTATGTAATGTGCAGTTCTGGTCAAAAGCATTGTCGCTAAGCGAAATCAATACTTTTAAATATCAGGTGTTCAATCCTGATACTCCTGACTTGATAGCACAGTACCCGCTGTATTACGACGCTAAAGACGTCAAAGGTAATGACGGCATCATTTACGGTACCACCTGGAGTACTGAAGCGCCATACCAATAAAAACAACAGATTGAAAGGCCATTTATACTGTCAAAGAAAACGGTATAAATGGCACGTTCAATAGAAGAAATTTTCAACCAAATACTAGACGCTAAGAATTCTGAACCTGAGTTAGCATCGCTTAATTCCAGTTCAAAGACTGCTTTGTATAGACTGTTCGCATACTGCTTCGCGGTGGCTACCCATTTCCATGAAAGAACCTGGGAGTTGTTCAAAGTCGACTTAGAGAAGATAGCGGAAGAGGCCAACGTAGGCACAAACAAGTGGCTGCAACGCAAAGCCCTGGAATACCAGCACGGTTCAACCTTGTCTGTTATTGGTGACACGGTACAATATAATACCATTGACGACACCAAGAAGATAATCACCAGGTGTTCAGTAAAAGAGAATAACCTGAATAGAAACGTACTGGTGAAGGTTGCGAAAGATAACGGTACGGGCGGCTTAACAAGGCTGACAGACAATGAGATGTCTGGTCTGAGGTCTTACCTGAACCAGATAAAGATGGCAGGCACCAAGCTTATACTTACTTCGCTGGACGCTGACAGAATAAGTGTTTACGGTGACATCTACTACAACCCTGCTTTCCTGCCTGAGACTGTAAAAGAGAATGTTGTAAATGCAATCAACAGCTACTTTGCTTCTATCGACTTCAGCGGTAACGTCTATGTATCAAAACTACAGGACGCGATACAGGCAGTAGAAGGCGTGCAGGATGTGCAGATATTTGAAATCAAGTGCAGGATGCACACGGATGATATTAACAGCGCTACAGCGCATGAAAGGGTGTATGAGTCTTATGCAGGTTATGTACTAAGCGAGAATACAACCTCTTACACATTGGATGATACTATCACAATGAAACCATTCGAGGGATAAGATGAAGAAGCTGAATTTTATAAACATCATTCAAAGTCTGTTGCCGCCTACTAAAAGAATGCCGCTTATTGTAGCATTCTTAAAAGTGTTGTCGGCACCAGTGCAGGCATTGAATGACTGGATTAGCGGCACCTACTATCCTGATATTACCAGGAGAACCAAATGGAACGCCCAGGTGCTGTTGTTCTCAAAGCTGCTGAACGACTTGTTCAATGCTGGCAACTACCAGAACAGAGTTTACATTGATGCCGGTGCTTCAGACCTGGAGAATAATTATTTCTACCGGACACACGAAGAACAGCCGGTTTACCTGTACACAGTCGATGAAGCATTACCTATGTACAGCTATAACGAAGAAGAATACGAAGCTGATTATGACTTCGTGGTAAACTACCCTTCGATGCTGGCGACAAAAGCACCACAGATAGAAGCTACGGTGAAGAAGTATAAAATAGCCGGTACCACCTATCTGATGAAAGGCTACTAACTGGCCTTAAAAAAACTATTACAGATGAATGAATAAGAAATTTATTTCACCGCTGCCATCAGGCGGTGTTCCAATTACATCAGAAGACTTCCTGATGATTCAGGATGAATTACACGAAGCGTTAAACTCACTTTGCGCAGGCATAAACGATGCTTTTGTTATCAGCGGCTGTGATGTGTCTTTTAACGGCTTTAATATTGCAATAGGCGCAGGTGTGGTATTCGTCGACAGTCAGGTGATGAAGTTCGACGGTTATACTGGCAGTTTCCCTTGCTATGTTAAGGCAGGTACTGTTGTAAAATCACCACGCATCTACAAAGACGGTTTTTCAAAGGACACCATAACACAAAGAAAAGCTATCTGCAATACCTCGACATCTGGTAACGGCGTGATTAAGTTTAACCCGATGCCTGAAAAGACTTTAAAGTACAGCATCACTTCTTATGTCGATGGTAGAATTACACAGGAGATAACAGACAGAACCAACGGAGATACCAGCTTAAACAACCGGATTACTTCTGAGGTAGCTGCGCTGACGAATAGCATCAACACAAAGCTTACCAAGACAAACGAAGCCTGGCAAAACGCCACATATAATGCAGGTACTACCAATTTCGGTTCCGGTTCAAAACCTGCACAGTATAAGAAGACTTCTGACGGCATCGTATTCTTGCGCGGGCAAATGTCAATTTCAGTTTCTACTGGTGGTGGTTATACCTCATTTACTTTACCGGCTGGTTACAGACCATCACAGGATATGGCATTCAAAACGATTAATACTTCTGGTACTGTTGCCGCTGACGGTAGGGTAATGATGTATACTGCAGAAGCAGGCGTGTGGACTTTGGACGGTATAAGCTTCATAGCTGAACAATAAACAAACCTGGGAGAAGTCTTTATACTGATATGGAATTAAGATATACACACATAGACGAGTCAATGGAATCTGCAGTAATGCTGCTGAAAGGTACAATTGGTCTTGAGGTTGATACTGTCCAGTTCGTGAATGAAATCAAATACCTGGAAAAACTGGGAGTAGAGAACCTGGAAATCAGAATCAACTCTGGCGGCGGTTCGGTGCTTGCTGGTTACGACATAGTAGACGCATTGCTTACTACTCCAATGAACACCACTACTTACATAGCTGGTATGGCAGGCAGTATGGCAGGTGTGATTGCAATGGCTGGTAAGACTGTAAGGATTGTTAATTACGGTTTACTGATGATACATTCAGTAGGCGGCATAGATAATCCTGCTGTGATTGAGAAATTCAACCAATCACTGATAGCTATTTTCAACACAAGACCTGGCATCAACAAATCCTACATGGAACAGCTGATGGCAAAGGAAACTTTCTTCACGGCACAGGAAGCCATAGACGCAGGATTTGTGGATGAAATCGTAGCGACAAATCACACTATAACACAGGATGCCCGAAATACTTCTCTGGAAGAATTGGTGAACATCTATAATAAAATCGACATCAAAGTAATGGAAGAACCTAAAGTTGAAGAAACTGTAATTGAAAACGCTGAGGTAGTTGTAGAGACTCCTGAGGTAATAAATGAAGAAGCTGTAACTGAAGAGGTAATAGCGGAACCCGAAGAAGCAAAGGTAGAAGAACCTAAAGAAGAAGCGGTAGCTGAAGAGTCTGCTGATGAACTGAAAGCGAAGCTGGAAGAACTTGCAAAGGCAAACGAAGTACTTACGGCAAAGCTTGCTGAACAGGAAAAAGTTGCTAATGAACTGGTTGAGAAAGAAAATAACCGTCTGAAAGCAGAGAAAGAAGCTAAAGAAATGGCTGTTATAAACTCTGCCCTGGAAGCAGGTAAGATTACAGCCGATGTAAAAGATACCTGGGTAAACTTCATCAAGATTGATTTCGACGGCGCTAAAAAGGCCTTAGATAACATCGTAGTAAACAAGGCATCTGTTGACATCATGGACATCGTGAATAAGTCTACTGCTGCTAATGCAATTCCTACAGAGAAAACTTTCCGTCAGCTTGAAAAGGAAAACCCTGCTGAACTCGAAAGAATACTGAACGAAACGCCAGAGATATTCAAGGAAATGTACAAGAGAGAGTACGGCGTTTACCCTACCCTATAACCGGCACAAATTTTATATATTTTCCTTTCCTAAGTGCTGGAAAGCCTGACCGTCCTGGTCAGGCTTTTTTATTTGCGCTTATGCCATAACTAAGAAAAAGACAAATTTTCAGCACCCCTTTATACTGTTAGCTGCGGTGAAAAGCCACACAAAAAAACCAAAAAAAAGAAGCTAACAATTATGGCATTAAACAAAGAACTTTGGATTGCCGACATCCAAGAAGCTATAAAAATGGACTCTCCATTTTTAGCTACAGTAACTAACCACGATGCTTATATCGTGAACCGTACAGTACACGTACCACAGGCTGGTTCGGTAATAGACATACAAGTTGACCGTACTGTACTTCCTGCAGGTGTGCTACAAAGAACTGACAGCGAATTAACTTACGACATTCGCCAGTTTACTATTAGCCCAGTAAGAATTACTGACCTAGAGACTGCACAGATTTCTTACGACAAGCGTCAGTCTATCCTAGGTGAAGGTTTCCGTACCCTTGCAGAGAGAATGGGTAACGAAGCCCTAAAAGAATACGCAAAAGGTGCTATCACAAAAGTAACCACTTCAGGTACTGCTACTAACACGGCACTTGCTGAAGGTGTTTCTACCAACCGTAAAGCAGTTACTACTGCTGACATCATGAAGCTTGCCCAAGTGCTTGATAAGCAGGGCATGCCAAAGAATGGCAGAAAGCTAATTATGCAGACTGATATGTTCTATCAGCTTCTAGCACAAGACAACATGCTTAATTCTGCTTACAATGGTTTCGCTAACAACGCGCTAGAAACTGGTGTTGTATTGAAGCTATTCGGTTTTGACATCAGCATCCGTCCATTTGTTGCAGTTTATGCGACCGATGGTACACCGAAGGACTTCGGTGCTGCTGGTGTTGGTACCGATAACCTAGCTTGTATTGCATACCATCCCTCTGCTGTAGCAAAAGCTATGGGCGCTACTGAAATGCTTTATGATGAAAACAACCCTGTGTACTACGGTTCTATCCTAAGTGCCATCCAGTGGGCTGGTTTCTCTAAGCTTCGCGCTGACAATAAAGGTGTTGTAGCACTTGTCCAGTCTGTTTAATCAGGCAACATAACAGAGTAATCAAGGCCAATCAATTACAATTATTGGTTGGCCTTTTTTACAACCAAACAAAAAACAAAACAGATAAATCATGGCATTAAATGATATAACATTTGTAAAGAATGGAAATGGTTTGGGTCGTAGACTGCAAAGCGCAGACGGTGTTGCTGGTATAGTATTTTATTCTGCTGCACTGCCAACTGGCTTCTCTACTACTGAAAGAATTAAGATTGTCTATTCAGTAGCGGAAGCAGAAGCGCTAGGTATCACCTCGGCACTCTTCGGTTCAATTCATTACCAGGTAAAGGAATTCTTTAGAGGTAACACCTCGGGTAAACTTTACATCAGCATCAACGCTGTACCAGCTTCTACTTACAACTTCGTTGAAGTTACTTCGCTGGTAAACTACTCTAATGGTGAAATTAAATTAGTAGGTGTTGTGGCTGACGCTTCGGTGTTCGCTGCAGCACAGATTACTACCCTGAATACTATCGCAGAAGGTTTGTATGCTTCATTCAAGCCGGTATCTATACTGTATGGTGCGAAATTCTCAACCCTGACTACTGCAACACTTCCGTCAGCTATTGCTACGGCCCCTTATGTAACTACTGTACTGGCTTCTGACGGTAAGTCTGCTAGCGTAGCAAACGTTGGACTGGCACTTGGTACAGTTTCTAAAGCAAAAGTATCTGAAAGCATCGGCTGGATTAGAAAATTCAACCTTTCTGACGGTATTGAAATGGAAGAACCTGCTATCGCAACTGGCGATAAAGTAAACGCTTTAACTGACGCTGCTTTGTCTGACCTGAAAGATAAAGGTTATCTGGTAGCAAGAAAGTATACTGGTATCGCTGGTACATACTTCGCTGACTCATTGACATCTGACGCGGCTACTTCAGACTACTCTACCATCGAAAATGTAAGAACCATCAACAAGGCTATCATGGGCGTAAGAACCATGCTACTGCCTGAACTGATGTCTCCGCTTACATTATCTGCCGGCAAACTGTCTGAGGACACTATAGCTAAGTTCGAGTTACTTGCTACACAGGCGCTTGAATCACTTCAATTTGCTGGCGAACTATCTTCTTTCACGGTTCTTATCAACCCGGACCAGAACGTACTGGCGTCTTCTAAACTGGAGATTTCATTGTCCCTTGTTCCGCTAGGTGTTGCCAGAAAGATTGTAGTAAACATAGGCTACGCACTAAAATAAATCAAAATAGAGGAACAGAATAATGTTAATAAATGGATTAGAGTATAGCTGGTCAAAGATAACTTTTATCGTAGCTGGCATACCCGTTACACGTATCTCTGCTATCAACTATTCAGATAAGCAGGAGAAAACTAACAACCGTGGTGCAGGCAGCATGCCAGTATCGCGTTCCCAGGGTGCATACGAAGCAACAGCTTCTATTACCTTGCACGCATCAGAAATTGAAGCATTGACAGCCGCAGCCCCAAACAGACGTTTGCAGGACATACCGCCGTTTTCAATTATAGTTAGTTATGCAAAACCTGATAATTCAGGTACGGCTACTCACAAGCTTAGAAACGTGGAATTCATGACTAACGGTCGTGACATCAAGACGGGTGATACGTTGATTGAAACAGAATTAGAACTTATAGTATCTCATATAGATTGGTAATTATCACCACCTATCAAAGAAAGGGAATCCTGAAAGACAGGATTCCCTTTCTCCTTTATACTGGTATATAAAATTGGAATACCAGGAAATGAAAAACACACAAGAATTAGCAGGTACATTTACCCTGACTGTTACAGACAACAACGGTAAAGAGTACAACACCATCATCAAGAAAGGAAGCATTGAAGAGAGAAAGAAAATACACCTTACTATCGGTACTGATGATTACTTCCCGTTAGCGGAACAATTCATCAAGAATAACCTAGTAAGTGGCGATAATCTTTTTGCTGATGAAGAGGCGCTTTATGCGGCAACAACACGCCTAATGGAAGTTGTTACTTTCAACGCGGCAAAATTAGTAGACACACCTGAAGGCATCAATGCAGCATTCAGTATTGAAGCAACCGATACAAACGGTAACACCTTACTTGCACATTTTGAGAAGCCAAGTGTCCAGGTGAAAAAGAAGCTGTTTACAATGCTTACAAAAGGCGTTGACAACCCCTTTACATTAGGTGAAGTTATGGTGCTTGAATGCTTCTTAGAAGGAGACGAGTTAAACAATGATGCGGAAGTATTGGCATCGGCGGCAATGATATTATCATCTTATATCGAAAGCTATAACATCGTTATAAAAAAAAATTAGGACAAACATTAAGTGATAAGGATTACTTCAGGCAAATAAAGGCGTTGATTCGCTTCCATTATAAAATCAATCCAGACGATTTAGAACCTGATGAATTTATTGAGTTGTGGCAGGAATTAAGGTGGGTATTAGACAAGCAAGGCATCTTAAGCTTTGGAAAGGGTAGTTAGAAATAGCTACCCTTTTTCATTTAAAACACACCTGTAAACGGGCCTTTATACTGTCAAATAACACAGTGTAAATGGCTAACATAGTTGAATATGTAATATCACTCAAAGATAAATTCACCTCACCGATGCAGCGTGCAAACAGGAGTGTTCAGCAACTGAATAACTCAGTAGGCAGGATGCGAGGTACTACCGCATCGGCATCTAAAGGTGTCAATGTATTGGGCGCTGGCTTTAGTATGATGGGCTTGTCTATTGCCGGTGTAGTAGCTGGTTTAGGCGCAGCCATCTATAAGGTTGGGCAGATGGGTATGGAGATGGAACAGACGCGGGTAAGGTTTGAGACCTTTACCGGTTCTGCTGAGAAAGGCAACGCTGTCATAAAGGAGTTACAGAAGTTCGCTATTGCTACACCATTTGACGACGCACAAGTACTAAAGGCAGGCCAGTCCTTATTGGCTTTCGGTATAGAAGCCGAGAACCTGAAACCCATACTTTCCACGCTGGGAAATATCTCATCTGCAACTGGCAAAGACTTCAATGAACTTGTAACCATTTACGGTAAGAATAAGCTGGCTGGCATTATCCAGGCAGAAGACCTGAACCAGCTGACAGAAGCCGGTATTCCGGTATATGAGTCCCTGGCAAAACAGATGGGTGTAAGTACTGACCAGGTTAAAAAGATGGGTAGCGAAGGTAAAATCTCCTTTGCTATGCTTGAGAAGTCATTTGACGAACTGGGCGGTAAGTCCGGTAAGTGGGGCGACTTGATGGAGAAGCAGTCAAAGACTTTTGGCGGCAGGCTATCATCATTAATGGGTATGGTACAGAACCTGGGTTCAGGCTTAGGTGAAATGATGCTTCCAATGATGGGGTCTATAGTTGACGCAGGCAATACTTTAATGACCTTCATCAACACCAATAAGAAAAGGCTTGGTTCTATGTTCAAGCCACTGATGGACGCGTTTAAACCCATCAAAGACGCCTTCGTGCAAATCCGAAAAGAAATGGGCATGACAGGTGATAGTAGCGAGATGCTTAAATCTGTATTTAATGGTATCGCTACGGTAATCAAGTTGGTATCCCCTATCATCAAAATGTTCGCGACTGTCCTTGCTACAGTTTACACAAGTGTCTTTAAGATTATCAAGGCCTTTGCAGACTGGTACAAGAGAACAGAATGGATTCAGAAGGCAGTTAAATTCCTTTACCTCACTTTCAAGTATGCTTTCGAGGACATCGCTACTATGGCTACCAAAATCTTTGGTGGTATAGGTGATATGATTGCTGGCGTGTTCAATACTGATTGGGACCAGGTTAAAAAAGGTGCAGCTTCCATTGGTGATGGTATCTATAAAAGCAATGAGGAAATAGCCGAACAACAAGCCAGGATGAAGAAAGACTGGGAAGCCCCAATGACAGTTGATATGTGGGCAGACGAGAAATCGACTTCAACCATAGCAGACGAAGTAAGTGATGCTACTAATTCAAAAGCTTCAAAGGCGGCTGCTTCTGCCAGTGCAGACAAGAAACTGGAATCGGCTATCGGTTCAGCTTCCGGTTCAAAAAGCACCACCATCGACATCAGGATTGACAAGCTTATTGAACGCTTCGAGAACTACAACACCAACATCAACGAGTCGAAAGAAAACATCAGGAAGATGGTGTTGGAAGCATTAACAGGCGCAGTGTCCGACCTGTCAGCAAATTATAATTAACAGGAATGGAAAGAGATTATCAACTACCTAAGACATACCAGCAACTACAGACAAACAAGCTGGAACTGGTCACTACTACTTTCGCTAACGCATATGTAAAACCAGCGCTGTATGAGAAAGCTTTTGGCGATACCTCAGCTTTTCTGGGCAGGCAACTAATTACTACCGTGAAGCTGGTACTACCGGACTATGAGATTGAAAAGTATGATTTAAGAACCAGTAAATGGGAAAAAGTAACAGTCCCTGGTGATGAAATATTACTGGACACGGTGCTTGTGGAAATTTCATCTTCAAAGAATATCGTACAGACTGCCATTAACGGTATGCATGGTACTGTGAAGGAATACATATCTAATGGTGATTATGAAGTTACCATCAGCGGTGCTATAGTTTCTAAAGGCAAAGGCTTTCCTGCCGAGGAAGTAAGAACACTCAACAACATTCTGCATGCCCCTATTGCTATCAAAGTAGAATCAGAATTGCTTTCCCTCTTCAGCATCTACAACCTGGTGGTGACATCAGACTCTTTCCCATCCCGTGAAGGCTACACCAACACGCAGCTATTCAGCTTCAACGCACTAAGCGACGAACCGCTGGAATTAAAACTCTAACAAGTTGAATGAAACGATTAACTAATCTGATAAAGATAGGCCAGCATGAAATCAATTATGTATCCGAGGTAGAGATAGAGTCCAGTTATGAGAACTTCACTGACAAGTGTACCATCAGGATGCCAACTAAAATCCAGTGGCAGGGCAAGCCGATTATCCAGGGCAGCAACAACACCATCTTCAAGATAGGCGACAAAGTGGAAGTTAACCTGGGTTACGACTTCAAAAACCAGAAAACCTTCACCGGCTATGTGACAAAGGTAAGTACGCAAACACCACTTGAGATTGTCTGCGAGGATGCGATGTACCTGTTCAAGAAAGTTACCTACAACAAAAGCTTCAAAAAGGTAAGCCTGAAAGAACTGGTTGATTTCTTAATGGAAAAGATTGACGAGAAATTCAAAGTCAATATAACAATGGACGTACAGCTAGGCCAGTTCATCATCAAGAAGGCTACGGGTGTGCAAGTGTTAGAGGAACTTAAGAAGACTTACGGCATTAACAGCTTCTTCAGGGACGGTGAATTGTACGTGGGCATGGCCTACAACACCAAGAATACCACAAGCTACCGCCTGGAAAAGGAATTCGTATTTCAGCAGCAAATTATAGACGACTCCCTGGAATACTTATCAGCTGAGGACAGAAAGATTAAAATCAAAGCCACCAGCATTGACGACAAGAACCAGAAGATTGAGTATGAGACAGGCGACGCAGACGGAGAGTCCCGCGACATCTTTGCTTATAACCTTTCTGCGAAAGACCTGAAAGTGCTGGCTGATAACAGCATCAGCAAGTACAAGTACAGCGGCTTTGAAGGCGACTTCACCACTTTCGGAAACCCTCGCGTCAGACACGGCGATGCGGCCAAGCTGGTTGACTGGCAATACCCTGAGAGAAACGGCACTTACATAGTAAAGGCAGTTACGACCACTTTCGGTAACAACGGCTTCAGGCAGCAGGTAACGCTGGCCCAAAAAATATCCTAACCCATAGATGAACATACAGAATGCAATACAGCGCCTGGCAAACAACAAGGAGTACTACAGTTCTATAGCAGAGGTAACTGCTGTGAATGGCAACACCTGCGACGTGCTACTGCTGAGGGAAGACCTGGAATTATTTGATGTAAGGCTGAGTGCTGGTGAAGGCAAAGGCTTTGTGGTTACGCCTAAGGTGGGTTCTAAAGTACTGGTAAGCTACCTGAATGAAACGAATGCTTTTGTGTCTATGGTTGAGACTGCCGAACTGTATACCATCCAGACAGAGAATGAATCCCTCAAAGCCATCCTTTCTGACTTCTTTGATGCTATAGGAAGAATGACGGTAACAACCGCTATGGGCCCATCTGGTACGCCCATCAATGCGATGGACTTCACAAATCTCAAGACCAGACTAAACAAACTATTAAAAGAGTAATGGCACTGGTAAAACAAACACTGGAAATGCAGGTACTGAACCTGTTGACAGACCTAAGCAAGAGGACCGAAAATCCACAACAGGCTAACCAGGATTTCGCAAGGGAGTTGGCTACCATCATTGACAACTACATCAAGTCTGCTACGGTGACGGTTACTGTGGCGACTACCGGAACTGCTGCGGCACAAACTGGTACAGGGACAGGCAATCTTTCCTAAACACACCGCTAAAACCCCATTTATACTAATATGCAAGCACAGGATTTTTTACTGAACGAAGACGGTGATTTGGCGATAGTCAACGGTGACCTGGTTGCCGGTGATTCCGATAACCAGCACGTGTGGGACATTCTGATTTCACATAAAGGCTGGTACAAGGAATTCCCTTTTGTGGGCGTAGGCTTGCAGTCTTACCTGAAATCCGCAGGGATGCAGCAGGAACTGAAAAGCGAAATACAGATTCAACTACAGTCGGACGGTTACAAGGTTAAAGAGGTAACAGTAGGCGACTTAGAAAAAATGGAAATCGAATGGGATGTCACAAGAATCATTTAACACAAGTTCAAACCAAACCATCTATGATGTAGCACTCACCACCTACGGGACAATGGAAGGTGTTATTGACTTGTTGGTGCTGAACAGTCTGGAATTTGATTCTACCCTACCCGCTTCCATAACATACGGTGTACAGGATAACTACATAGTAAAGCACCTAGGCAAGACTCGCATTACCACAGGTTCATCTTTGGTGTCTACCAATCCAGTAGCACTTCCATATATCAACTCAGGCAACGGCGATGGCGACGCACCGGTGCTTACACCGTCAACAGTTAAAGTATACCGAGTAAAAGCGGAACAGAGTGTTTTCGACATAGTCTGTATGCTGACTGGTAACATGGAAGATGTAATGGACATCTTGATAAACAACGGGTTGACCTTTGAGACACAACTAAACTTGGGACACCAGATTAAATATGCTGGTGAAATGTACATCACAGAAGATATTACCACTGGTGGTTCATACAGTATTAAACCTGTTGGTGCATTCAGTGATGGATTCCATGATGGATTCCAATAATAACCTTAGAAAAAAATTATTACTCTAAAATGACGAAAGATGCACTACTACAACTAATGGCAGATGCCATTTATGATAACACTAATGGCAAAATAACACCTGCTGCGGTACGTGAAGTATTGACTAATATCATTAACAGAAAGGTTAGGTTAAACAACATAGATATAGATTCCATACCAGATGAAGCGTTGTATGTGAACGGGCATCTAATATTCAATAAATCCATTTGTTATAATTCTACTAATGTCGAATCAGAGTTTGATTCATTAGATTCTGCTGATGATGTTTTGATTCCAAACGTGGGATGGGTGAAGAAGAAAATTGCTTCGCTGACCATCCCAAGCATCAATGATGATGACTACTATGAAAATACGGTTTGGAGTTCGTCACATACACACTACGAAATTCAAAGAGAGGTGGCAAAGATGGCGTCTCTTGTACATACACATAGTATCTCCGACGTTACCGGCTTGTCTGATGCGCTAAACGGCAAGGCTAACATAACACACTCACACAGCGGCTACCAGGCAACTATAACAGGTGCAGCCACTACCATAACATCAAACAACCTTACTACGAACCGGGCATTGATAAGCGACGCTAACGGTAAGGTTTCCTATTCGGCTGTTACTTCAACTGAATTGGGATACGTATCAGGTGTTACTTCTGCTATTCAGACACAGCTAAACAGTAAGGCGGCAAGTACGCACACTCATACCGATATGGTTAAAAGTGTTAACGGAAACTTGCCTGATGCGAACGGCAACGTTACTATCTCAACGGGTGGCGCATCGCCAACTTTCACAGCATCCAGGGCAATTATTTCCGATGCAACCGGGAACCTAGCAGCATCAACGGTTACGTCCACACAGCTTGGCTACGTAGCAGGTGTTACATCAGCAATCCAGACACAGCTTAACGGTAAGGCATCAACATCAGTGGCTACGACTTCTGTAAACGGTCTGATGTCAAGTACAGACAAGACAAAACTGGACGGTATCATACCATCGGTTCTGCCGACTGCAGGAACAGTAGTTCAAAGGGCAGCATCAACAGGTAAAGTGGAGTTGGCTGAACTTCAGGTGAACGGTGCGACTACGTTAGGTGCAACAACAGTATCAGGTGTATTATCAGCAAACTCTGCGACATTCACCCAAGGCGCAACAGTTGGTAATATACTGAAGTCTCACTCCTATGTAATTGGTACAGACGGTTTCTCCATCAGGGAGGTTTCTGCCGGTCAATCAGTTATACAGTCCTGGAACGCTTTGCAGCTTGCAGGCAGGAGAATGAGTAATGTGGTTGATAACGCATTATCAAATGTTGGTTTACTGGGTGAGATGTCGGTGGTAATGCCTGTGCCTGCGGCAGACGTCAAGGGTTTGGTTATCAAAGCAGCAGCATCACAAACTGCTAACCTGTTGGATATATGGAACAGTAATAATACCAGTATAGCTTCTATCACTGGTACGGGTGGTGCAAGTTTCAATGAGAACCTGAACATCAGAAATATAGGTACTGGTAGCGGTTTACACCTGCATTCAGACACTGCACAGTTTTTATCAATTAAGAGAAGTACAAATCACAACGTTGATATAGAAAGTTATACTGGTGGTAATATCAACATTAAACCTGCTGGTGGTATCGTTGCTACAAATGGTAGATTCCAATCTTCAAGTTTTGATACTTCAACTACCTATGGTAATTGTGGTGTATGGACAGGTAACGGTGATGCTGCTTCTTATGCTGCACATAACATCAAAATCGCAAGCTGGAACGGTATAGGTTTACATTGTACATTGGATAATACAACCAGACACGTGTTTGATGCCAGATACGGTCATTACTCATTACATGGGAATATTAATGCAGGTGGAAGTATTACAGCATCAGGTACTTTATCTGTAAGTAACGGAGTTGGTACTTTTGCCGCTGGCGGTGGTATTTACTTTGATTTCAATACAACTAAATCGGGTGGTTTCTATTTCGCCAAATCCATCAGAGTAGAAGGCGATGTGGTTGCTACTGGTAACGTAACTGCTAACTCAGATGCGCGTCTTAAAACTAATATCAGAGAATATGAATCTGGTATCGCAAAGGTGATGCAGTTGAAACCAGCTGTTTATGACAGAACAGACAAGGAATCAAAAAACGAGGTAGGATTCATCGCACAAGAAGTGCAAGCCATCGAACCGAATATCGTGGTAGGTGTTGATACTTTATCACTTGACTATTCAAGAATAACAGTGATGTTGACAAAGGCTGTACAGGAACAACAGCAGATGATAGAAGAACTGAAAAATGAAATCAACCTACTGAAAGGAGAAAGTAAATAATGGGATTAGGTTACGGTGCAATTTCTATGCGAGATGTACACTATGAGATTTTTAAGTATTACGCTTCGGGTGCATACAGTTTAACATACCTTTTCGCTTACTCTAATCTTATAGGTAATTCACTGTTGGATTTCAGGGGTTATACGCATAACTCTTGCCCTGTTTATGGGACTTACTCACATTCTGATTGTGGAAGTTGGACAAACTATTCAGGTATTGACTATTATCACGACGGGCAATGCGGTTATTATCAGATGGAAAACGGTTTCCAATGTTCATCTGAAGGCACGTGTTTGGTAGCAGGTACGATGGTGAAAATGGCAGATGGAACAGAAAAGATGATTGAACATCTGGTGGTAGGTGATGAACTGGAAAGTTATGATATAGCTACACTGGATAAGGACAATGAATCACTGGAATATGTGAAGAACTGGAACGTTGCTGAACTGCAACACGCACCAGTAACGGCCAAAATCAAAAGTATAGAGGAATTTCCGGTGGTCGGCATCTATGATTTCAACTCAGGTGCTTTACAATCAACAGCCGACCACGCACATTTTGTTTACAGTGACGGCGCATACAGGTTCAAGCAATCGCGTGATGTGGCGGTAGGTGATGCGCTGGTAAAAGTCGATGGCACGACCGAGGAAATCACATCAATTGAGGTGCTGATGATTAAACGGCCAGTTTACAAGATTGATGTAGAAGAATATGACGTGTACTGCGGCAACGGCTACATCACACACAACCCAATAATAAAGGGTGACCAACCAGTTATACCTTAATACCCATTGGCCCAGCCAAACATAAAAACAACAGCTATGAAGTGAACAAACATAATAAGAACCGGAAATTCCTTTTCGGGTTCATGTCAGTTGGTGATTTCGCCACTACCCTGATGGGTTTCAAAACACCGTTCCTTAATTTCCTGGGCGGTGTTATCTCAGTAATACTAAAGGTCGCAGGGTTCATCTACTCTTCCAAAGCGGCAGTGCTTCTGCTGGCGGTCATAATGCTATTCGACTGGGCCAGCGGTGTCTATAAGACAATCAAGAATGGCACCTTTAACAGCTTCACCTTTCAGCGCATGCTGATTAACATCTTCTTCACGATGATTGTAATTGCCATCGCCTACCATATGTCTCTGGCGATGCCGCTGATTGCCTGGTTGATGTTACCTGAATTTCTGATAGGTGGCTTCATGGTAACTTATTTCTTCAGCATATTCGAGAACCTACACCAAGCAGATTCCAAGCTGATACCAGAGAAGATGTACAAGCATCTAAAATGGCTTTTGGACCTGGACAGAATCGTACCAGCCTACTTCAAATCAAAGACAACACCACACCTAAAAGAAGAGAATAAAGGAGAACCTGAGAATGAAGCGGAAACTAAGTAAGCTTGCTTTGCTGCTGCTGGTTATGCTGGCAGTTGGCTGTAAGACGGCTAAAGTAAAGGAAAGCTATTCCACTACTGATTCAACTACTGTAGTATACAACAGGCCGGTAGACATCATCATAAAAGGCGACACCGCTAAAGGCAAGGAAGATATAAGCGAGTTCAACAGCAAGTTTAATGCGGCAAAGCCTGGGGAAGTGCTTGCGGAGAAGCAAGGTAATAAAGTGAAGTACAAGGTGAGGAAGTCCGATGATAACAGCTTCGAGATTGAAGCCATCAGCGAACCGATAGACACTACCGTTGTGCTTCAGGAGAAGCACACGACTGTAACCAAGACAGAGAAGGTGGTACTGGAAGTAAAGGAATCCTGGTTTGAAAGGGCAATGGACATTATAGTCCGTTACCTGGTGATAACCGGCCTTATACTTTTAGCGGTGATTGCGGTTGTATTAAGGCTTAAGTAGTTGTTTCTTATATTATTTGCAAAAGCAATAGTTGTATATTTGTTATTGCCAAATTAGTATATTTGACTTCGACAATATTTTATATAATGTTATTGACCATGACTAAATCAGCAATTGGCCTATTCTTCAATGGCGTAAATCCAGGGGTTAAGAGACTTATTGTTGGAGTATTCTTTATCATTGCGATTCCACTCCTAATAATGACAAGTTATTACACAATTAAATTTGAAAATTATGACACTCAATTCATGTCATATTATTTCCCAAATGACCCTGTGAGTAAAGGTGAATACGACCATCTTTGGTCGTTGCACGCTAAACGACAATTTTATACTTACGCACTCTCTTTCTTCTCAATCGGATACATAACTATAATGTTATTCTCATTATGGGTTTGGCAAGGGTTTAAAAAAGAAAAAAACAGGACAGGAAAAGACTACCACATCTAAAAACCCGTCCTGTTAGAAACATAAAGCAAATCTCTCAATGACTCGCGTAATATTATACTGCGATACTGAGTGAAAGTCTTGAAAACCTGGCGGGATCCCGCCAGGTTTTCATTTTTATTTAGTCATCGTCTTCATCCATTATCCTCTCCAACTCAGCTTCCATCATGTCCTCGTAAGTATCATACGGGCCGTATTCCGTGTTACCGAATTTATCGATGTAAACGATTTTAACATCCTCTTCAGGGGCGTAGAATAATCTCTCTTCTGTTAATTCTTTAGGGTTTTCCATTTGGTTGTCTTTTTAAATTTTTAAGCGGCATTTGCCATTAATTCATCTTTCAGTATGGAAGAGAACCAAGCCACATAAAGGCGTCTCAGTTCGTCTCCCTGGTTGTCATTCTTCAGTGTGTTGATGTTCTCTGCCGGTTTGATGTGCGGCGTAACGCCAACCACTTTAGTGTAATATGCAAGCATCACCTCTCTAACCTCTTCCTGCATAAAATCAGGGCAAAGCACAGAATCGTGGATGCTTGCAAAGAAAGTGTCAGGGTGTTTCTGGAACAGGTAAGTAAGTGCGCCATCAAGCACCGCTTCTGTCTCCACCCTTTGCATTTCCACGCTAAGCTGCTGGTACTGGTACTTCTTCTCACTCATGATAATCTGGTACACGGTCGGGAAGCGCTGCCTGAAAGTTTCCGCTTCCCTGGAGAAGTAGCCCGACTGGTTTGAACTGTAGAATACCAAAGCGAATAAGTCCGTCTTGAACGCCTGGAACTCAGCTTCGGCTATGCACCTGCCCATCTCAAGCCACAGGTACTTGTACAACTCGCCGCTGCTAACCAGGTGGATGTAGTGTTCCGCATCGGCTGGCATCTCGTCAATACCCTCGAAGTAGTCCAGTATAATCTTCACCAGCGTAAACGGCTGCGAGTTTGAACAGTCAAGTCCAACCAGCTGCAAAGAAGGATTCGGCTTGTAGTACAGAAACTGGCGCAAACCCTTCCACATATTAGAGATGAAAGTGTGCAGCCTTCTGCCCTTGTTGTCTCTCATCGGCAACCACGCCTTTCTGTAAATGGCGTCCACCTGCTGCAAGTATGCCTGGCGCTTATCCTCCAGCATCTCCTTGTAAGTCTTCGTCTTCAGCGTGGTAGGCTTCCCTGCTTTCTTAAGCCGGTTAGCTTCCTTAGTGCGTTTCCTGTTGTCCTTGTCAAGTTCCTTCTTAAGCAAAGGATTCTCAACAGCTAGGTTCTGGGCGTACCAGGACTCAATGTAAGCATCCGCATCATCCTTGTAGATACCTAAGTCATTTAAGTGATAAGTGCTGGTACGGGTCACGAAATCCATGTTCTTGATAGCATTAGACGGTCCCTGCTTCAGGTTCTGTATAAACGTAGAGTCAGAATCCTCCAACACCTTCACGTGCCGTACCTGGTAAGCTTCAGTCAGCCTGTAGCCGATAGATTCCCTGCCCCTAAGATTATGCTTGCCACCCTCAGTTGTAAGTACCTCATTAGTCTCAATGATGCCAGCGTCAGATAATAGCTTCTTGATGTCGGCAACATATCTGGCACCCAGGACAGACACCATCAGTTCAGTATTCATCGGAATATAATCGCCCTGCTGATACTTCTTATTAAGAGTGGAACGCACAAACAAAGCATTGAAGAACCAATGATACTTGTCTATGTTGCAGTTAATGTAGCGTACATTCTTGCCAGCATCAACTAATAATTGCCTAACATTTACATTGCTAGGTATGCAGAATTGTAGTTGTTCATCTGTGTTAAACATTGTGGTAGTAATATTTTTTGAGAGTGATTCGCTTCTTATATCACAAGAGGACAAGAAAGTCTGAATTACTATGACATTATATATGCACAAGAATCCCTCTCCCTACAGATTATTTGTAGATAAGCAGTAATAAATAAGCGTTCATTACCTCAAGAGGAAGGCTTGCCTTACTTATGCCGATACACTGAATATGTAGGAGAGTAAAGAGTAGTAAGTATGTAATTAGATGTCTACATTACTTATGCCGATACACTGATTGATAGGTGCAAAACCTCAGATAAACATCCATAAAACCCATCAATAACCCACCTATATAGTAGCGCAGACAGGGGCACCAGCAGCGGCGAAGCTACAGAAATGTGCCCCGGTTGCGTCTAAACAAGCATTTTGGTAGTAATGTGGGCATAGTAATACGTATGAACATATGGGTAACTCCTCATATGTACACTACATTCCGACTACCTAACTGCTAGTAATACAGCTATTTAAGCCAAACTACTGCACAATACCCACATAACTGCGCATATTACTGTACTATTCGGGTAAATGTGGTTTCTACCTAACATAATGGCAGTTATGGGGCGTAACAGGGCAGGACTATTCCCCTAATTTGTACTATATGGCGCTATTTCGGCCAGTTTTAGCCACCTCATCAAGAAAGTACAAAAGCAAGAGTACAATTCTGCCTGTGCGACCTGTGTTATGGCAGTGTAAGCGGAAGGTCATTTTTTGTGGCGTTTGGGACGGCGGTGTCCATAGCCCTGTCATACAAAATCCCCAATTTTGGATTTAGGCTACTCTATTGACTGGACTAAAACCTAGTTCAGCTAAAGCGTTGTCATACGCTTTGGCAGCATCCTCTTCATTTATGTAAACTCCCAGGTTCTTGTTAACTTGTTTATACCCTTTTTTACCATCTGGTACGTACACGCTAATCGTAGTTAACCATCGATTATTTTGAGGATAATGAGTTACACCTTTATATTTAGAAGTAGTTCCCCATTTTGGCCCTAATAGATTTTTAATAGCATGCGCAGGCAAAGTGGTTACCGGTGGCAATAAAACTCTTTGCAAGTTTTCTGCCCTGTTGTCTTTTACATCACCTGAAATGTGAATGATGTCTGGTAAATTATTGGGGTTAGGTATAAACGCATCAGCTACTAGCCTTGGAACATTGTAATTAATACTCCTTTCTTTAAAGAGGTATACATTGTTTTGGTATATCTTTCTGATTAGTTCTTTACCTTTTTTCAGGCTTTTCACCCGCCCTAAGTTTGATACTTGGTAACGTCCATTAAAACCTGGTATATCTCGCCAGATTTCGTTTTCTAAATTATTCATCTTGTTAAGTTTAAAGTTAAGGTATAAGGGGATATGCTATTTTTTGTGGCGTCTCGGCCACCGGCAGCAATATCCCCTCATACAGATTAGTCAGTTTTGGTTTTTAGAATGGAAGCGGTTCGTCTACATCTGAAGACTTCTTTTTCATACTCATAAAGAACTCGCCGTCATAAACTGCCTCGTAACCGTTTTCTTGATAGTATTTTGCCACCCTTTCACCATGCCAATCGTACATTTCTTGGCCCTTGAAAACAACTTCTTCAGGTTCACCTTTCATCACCCGAAGAATTTGTTCCTCGGTGTACTCCTTGGGCAAATTACTCCACCTCTTAAGG
Organism: Pontibacter aydingkolensis; assembly: GCF_019443125.1. Classification (GTDB taxonomy): domain Bacteria; phylum Bacteroidota; class Bacteroidia; order Cytophagales; family Hymenobacteraceae; genus Pontibacter; species Pontibacter aydingkolensis. The sequence continues at coordinate 379,369 of NZ_JAHYXK010000002.1, forward strand.
TGCTGAATCATGCCTTGTATCTTTGACGGCGCGAAAGGGTGCAGTATGTTAGATATTGCAGTAATCAGCCCTTCCACAGTAAATACTTGCATATCGGGTAAGTTTTCCCTGATAAACATCACACCGGACCAGCTGCCAATACGCCTAGGCATTGCAGGCCATTCTGCTTTCCATAAGACAAGGTCTTTAAAACTATCTACTTCCACATTTGCTAATTTGAATAAGCCCTTGAAGTGGTTTGTAGCAATTTTATTAAGTCTAACCCCTACCCAGTTACCGCTATTAGAATTAGTAAGGAGGTAATTTGAGTAATCTTTAAGGTGTTTCAAGGAAGCAAAGGTTCTTCCGTTAACCTCAACTGATAAGCCTTTACGATATTTAGTATGGTCAAATGGTCGATACTCACATTGACTATAATAATATTCGCTTTCTAGGTCTACTTTAACCTCAATAGTTCTGCCAGTGTATGGCTTAATTGTGTTTGGTGTTTGTAATAATGTGTTCATTTTATTAATAGTTAAAAGGTTGGTTGATTTCTTAAAAAATTGGGCATAGTTATCCCTTCCTCGGATTTTCCGAAGATTTTTTGCACTTACCAGTAAAATCGTGTGGTTTTACTAATGGAATAGAAAGGACGCAGTTGTCCCTCCTATTTGAGTTTACCCCTCTTCTTAGCGAGTTCTAAACGTATCTGCTTTGCTGACTCTGCCAGCCGAAGCTTTTCCTTTTTAGCAGCAGTTTTAGCAGCTTCTTTGTCGAGTTTCTGCTGTAGTTTAGCTTCGGCCTTATCATGCTTCTCTTGTTCTTTTAACGCTTTTTGATGCAATAGTCTAGTCTGTTTATTAACAGCTATTCTCTCGTCATATCTCTTGGTTTCGGCCTGTATTCTGGCTATGTCCTCATCAAGTTGCGTCATGTAAGTTTCATAGTCCACCTTTTCCCACGACTGAGAATACGCCCACTTCAAATTACTAGCACGACAGTCTCCGTTGTCAGTATTAAACCTCACAAACTTTAAATTATCTGGATTCGGCACAAATGCTTCCGCCACCATTCTATGTACATAGGCGGTTTGGTGCTTACCATTGATACTTAAGTTGACTGTATTATAGGTTGTCGTTCGCTGCGGTTTCAGAATCCGTTCTTTTTTACCTTTAAGGCTTTTCACTCTGCCTAAATTCGACACCTGGTACTTTCCGTCGTAACCAGGAATATCGGACCACTCTTCTTGTATTTCGTCTTCCATATTATCGGTTACTTAAAAGTTAAACATCTTTTTACGTCTATTATTTACTTTTTATCCGTGTCCTTTCACGACTGGACACGGCGCGCCCATCACCAATTCTCTATTCCAATATTTCAAACAACGTATCGACTTAACGGAGGCAAAGTAAGACAGATAATTCACCATTTCCAAAGGTCTCGATTCTAGCATGAGTACAATTAAAGCGCCCCTATACATTATATACAACTTAACGGTCCGACTATGAAAAGACCGCATTATCAGCCTACACAAAGCATATTTGCAGCTTTCTTAAATTTTATATTTTTTGAAATATGTATTTTATAATTATACTAATCGTAAAATATTAATATAAAAAAATTTCTAAAAAAATTTAAAGCAATAGGCATCTGGTATCTATACTCGCACCAAAAGTATCTGCTGGGGGTAGTAACCAAACTCTTTCTCGTAAAACTTGCAGGCGGACTCGAAAGATTGCATCACATCTAGGCCGAACCTGCTGGTTGGGTTAAAGTAGTCCATGTAACCATGCCCTGTATAGTTATCCTCTTTTGGTGCCTGTTCAATCCACAGCTTTACCTGGAATGGCTTCGCCCTGGACACAGGTCCTTCATAAACAAACTCAAAAGGTCTACCGGCCATTGCCAAGCGAATCTCCTTTTTCTTCGGGTACATATCCTCACTCACCTTACCGCCTATCATAAATAACCTGGTAGCATTTTTCTGCCTGTAGTCTCTCAGCTTAATCTTGTCCATAGAAAAAAAGTCGAAAATAATTCTCAAAAACGCAAAATGCAGGACTTCGGACGAACTATATAGTATAAATCAAAACAACAACGAATGAAAAAGACACCTACACTCTGGCAGACAGCCACAAAAACAACCTGGGGACGCGTGTTCCTGGTTGTAGCAGTACTAGCTGCTTTAAACCTAGTAAGACTAATCACTACAATACTTTGATGCCATTAATAAAATTTATCATAGCAATAGCCTGTTTAATTGGGCTTTACTTTGTCTACAAGGACTTCTATAACTACAACCCTACTCTATTCTGGATTTCAGTGAAGCTTTCATTATTGTATGGCTTATTTAAAGCAGTAACTGAGGATGAAACGAAATGAAGGTACAACTAGAAATCGATGGCAAGTTGAGAGAGTTTACCATCGAACCAAGTGAAGACTTCGAGTTACCTGAAGAGACACTAAAGGAGATTGAGACTGAACTCCTGATAACAGAAGCGAAAGCTTTAAGCAAACAACTTAAATTAAATACCCCTGACATGGGGCCAAAATCCGAAGAGGATAACAAATAATGGAAATCACATTTTTAGAATTAGTAATCGTAGCATTAGCTACAGTAGGTGCATTTGCCTTAGCAATTCCTTTGCTAATGTGGATTGATGAATACAGAAGCAATAAGCGCATAGAGAAAGAGAAAGCTGAAAGAAAGAAATACTTTACTATAGAAGAGTATCTTCAAGACAACCCTCATAAGCGCCTGGTTAATATAAATGATGAACCAAGCCTTTTTGAAGAGATGTATCATGCCGTAATGGAAATACAACACCGCTTACAAGTACAGCAAGTACAAGTACAGCCGATACCAGCATCTAAAGAAGATACAAAGAAAATGGTACTTGAAGCTTTACAAGGTTCTACAGCAAATTTAGTAGTGTCAAGAGATTACCCAAGTGTGCAAGCTGAGTTAACAGCAGAAGAAACAGAAGCAGCAAGAAAGTACTTCACGGAATAACAGAAAGCCCCTTTAGCGAGGGGCTTTTTTAATACCTGAAAAAAATATTTCTAAAATAATTAGCAAAAGTCCGCAGCGGTTTCGTCGGTTACTCTTACACTCGCTTATCATTTAATTATAAACACATAAACGATAAGACAATGGCTAAGAACATCACGACCACACAAGTAAATGCTGCTACATTCAAAAATGTATTCGCTGCTTATCCTGAACTGAAATATGATTTAGCTTTCCTTACCAATGACAACAGGGACTTGATTATTCAGTTCAGAGTTAAAGCAGGTTTTACTTTCGTTGCTGCAACACAGGGAAGAGTGCTTTCTGCTTGGCTAGGTGAGAAAGTTGGTGAGTACAGACAAGTAAGCTTTGACTCTTTTGATGGTGGCGTAATCATCATTTACAAAGCAATGCGCAACTACAAGTTTCAGCTTACTAAAGAAGCTGCTTTAGAAACAGCTTAACTTACCCTCCCCCACTTTACAAAGCCTATCTCCAAAAGAGGTAGGCTTTTTTATTGCCTTTGCTAAAATAATTAGCAAAAAGATGTCATGGGAATTCCGCACTTGCTATACTCGAGTTATTCAATAACCACTTAGAAAAATGCAAATGAAAAAGCAACAGGAATTCCTTCTTAAAATGATGAAACAGCCAATAGAAACGCTACGCTTTACCGCTGAACAAATTGAAAAGGCTGTTACTAGAGTTTATGATGTAACCCCTGATACTGTAGGCTATCACTCCAAAGGCTGTATTTACATCACCTATGAACTCCACCACAAACCAAATCCCCAACAAGTAGGCAGAATAGCTAATGCTTTAATGCACCTCACTAACCACAAAGGCGATAGAGTTATCAACTACACCACTTCTGAAGAACTCATCATAGAGATTCATCAAGACAAGTGCTACCCACTTCAACTTCTAATCACATACTAATGAAGATGAAAGAGTTTAGCATCAACAGCAGGGAAGACATCTCTGCTTTTTTTGTGTATCTGATAAATGACCTTGATTTAAGTTTCCATCCTGATAATCCCTTTTATGATTATGTGAACCAAGATGGCGGCATCACTTTCACCTTAGACGAATCGGACTACTTAGAATCAATCTTAGAGTTATGCTTTGTTTGGTGCCACCGTAATGATGAAGACATCTACGAGTTAGCCCTACACGCCTTTATCGAAGTCCACAAGCCACAACTTGACTAGCCATGAACAAGCTTCAGGGGCTGGTTACCATCAGGCTTGGTATGCCTGATGCTGACTTCTACATTAAAAGAAAAGGTGCGGAAAAGACAGTAGGACAGCCAACAGACGAATATTCCAAAGAATACTACGGTGTTAAAGTTAACAGGGAGTTCTTAGTGCCGAGATACTTCTACTATGTAATAATGCACCTACACCAACAAGGACACTTTCAAAGGCATGCTAAAGGCACTTTAAGGCTACAGCACATCACATTAGACGATTTACACGAAGCCATTTACACAGGAATGGTACAAATGAGAAAGAGAGACTAATTAGTCCCTCTTTTTTTATCCCTTGGAGTCCACAGGAGACCCATATCGCGTCCGTACTTTAATCTAATATGAACTACTTACCGGTAGACTGGGCGCAGTACAGAAGCCCTAATCATCGAATAATCGTCAACTCATTTTACGCCAGCGTTAATTAGAATCAGTCTAATTGGATTACACTGTACAATTCTTTAATTTTGCAGCAATATTCCTATATAAGGATATGTTGAATTTTAAAATTGTATAGATGACAAATACCAAAAACCAAGTAGTATCAAGCACTACGAAAACAAACCCTTGGGTCGATAAAAGCATTAAGCTGGCCGGTGCCGACGGATACCTGGATAACCTGCTTGCTATATATCCAATGAATCCCGAAACTGAGAGGGAGATAGCGGACGCAAAGGTTAAGAAATTAAAAACCCTTTTTGACAAAAAGGACTCTGAAGGTTTAATCACAGAATTGCTTTCATTGCCATTATTCCCGCTAAAAGACAGCTATGTAGCTTATCTGAAACGCTGCAAACCTTCTATCAAGAGAAACCCAGCAACCATTAACCGCTTGGCACAGCGTCTTTACATCATGGGCTTTGATGCAATGATGGCTGAATGCAGCAAGCCAAAAGAGACTAACCGTCAGATTGGTCCTATGTTCAGAAACTGGCTTAACACCCAAACTTGGGTACAGATGCTTGACGAACATGGTGTACTTGCTTCAACAACAGGTATAGTTGGCTTGCAGGGTTCAGATGCAGCTTTGCTTGCATTCGCTGAAACACACCTAAACTATAAGATTGAGAAGGGACTGGACTTTATCCTGAAGAAAGATAATACCTACGTAATTGGTGAGTCTAAATTCTTAACTGACTTCGGCGGACACCAAAATGCACAGTTCAACGACGCCTACAACTTAGTTGATAATGCAAAGGCAATAAAAGCTGTTAGTATTGCAGTTCTAGATGGTGTAGTTTGGATTGAAGCCAACAACAAAATGCACAAAAAGGTGAAAGATTCATCTTACGGCATAATGAGTGCACTTCTACTAGGGGATTTTGTTGCAAGCCTATAGGCTTGCAACAAATCTGTAAAGGTTATAAGGTATCTTTTTACTTTGGAGGTTGCTTTGTACAACCTCCAAAGACTTTTCAGACTGGTCAATACCAATCCACTTTCTCTTTAATTCGGCTGCTACCGTCAAGGTTCCGCCCGACCCCGAGAAGCAGTCCATGACAATGCTGTTTGGGTTCGATGAATTCAAGATTATACGCTTCAGCAAGTCGTGATTCTTTTGGGTAGGGTATGTAACAAAGGACATGCCCTTATCCTTAAACTCCCAAACGTCCTGCACTTTGCTTCCTACGTGGTCCTTAGCAAACACCATCTTTCTAGGATTGCCTTTGTCAGACCACTCAATCAGGCCCTGCATTTCCAGCTTGGTCAGTTCTTCTCTGCTGTGTCTCCAATGCCTGCCTTTAGGCGGCATCATACCCATCCACTCACGGCCTGAATCACCGTCTTTAGTTTCACCTGGTGCATGAAGCGGGTGCGTCGTATATGCCCCATAGATTTTATGCTTCTTAGGGAAAAGTTCTTTAAGCTTATCAGCGCTTAGTGGTTCCTTTACATCATTCCATAATACCTTCTCTGTATTCTTTGCATAGAAAAGTATCATATCTGAGTAATTGCCATAAGCATTCCTCGCGAAGTTCTTAGGGTTACATTTTATTCGGGTGATGTCGTTGATAAAGTTTTTGTAACCGAAGACTTCATCCATTATTATTTTCACGTAATGCCCGATTTTCTTATCGATGTGCAGGTAGATACTGCCCTGTTCAGAAAGAAACTCGCGAAGCAGTATCAACCTAACCCTGATGAACTCTAAGAAATCTTTATCAACTAATTTATCGCTGTAAGCATGGTCGTTATCTATGTCAGCAAAATTCTGCCCGGTCCCGAACGGCGGGTCAATATAGATTAAATCAACCCTCCCCCTATACCTCTCCAAGAGAAGGGGAAGCACCTTCAAGTTGTCCCCGAAATAAAAGTTGTTATAGTCTACCGCAATTTCATTTCTTACCAATTCTAATCTGCCTGCCGCAGGGGTTGCAAGCACATGCGTTTCGGCGACTTTCCCTTCGTACTCTAATGTGCAGTTTCTTCCTTTCCTTTTGGCAGGAATTTCTATTGGGTGATTGGTGGCACCGGAGTTAATGAAGCTTTCTAGGTCTGCACTTGCAATCCTATAATTCTTGTTCAATTTAACAGCATTTAACTTATTGTCCTTTATATATTTAGAAACCGTCTGCCTAGTTATATTTAAAATCTTGGCGGCATCATCAATTGATACTAGTTCTTCGTCTATCATTTTCAAGTCTATATTTTGGGCAAGTTAACCGATTTTAACATAAATACGTCAGTCACTTTATTTAATCTATAACTTTATTTCTATATTCCAAATTATGATGCCATCCTGCTTACAAGCTTCTCAGTCTCGATTTTCAGGTAGCGCTTCATGGTCCTTAAGTCTTTTGAACCTATCATTTCAAGAATCTCGGTTTCGGTGAAGCCCCTAGCAAAGCAGTTGGATATAAATGACCGTCGGCCACAATGCAACGTAACCAGGTCGCAACGTTTGCGCACGGATTCAAATTCTTTTTTCCGCTTATACCTTAAGATGGTAACATCATTATTCAGCCCTATTTCATCAATGCACTCCTTGATGTACTTGTTCGCCTTCTGTTCAGAAGCCACCCGCATGTCTGAGTCATATCGCTTCAGTATTTCTGCTATCCTAGGCGTGATTGGGACTTTCGCAGCGCCTTTTGTTTTCTTGGTAGTGGTATAAATCATTCCATCCTCTAAACGCCACAGGCGACTCCTAAACAAGTCGGAAATCCTGAATCCTGTATCACAGGCCAGCACAAACAAATCGACGTACTTCCTTTTGACATCATCCCAATTAAAAGTGTAAAGCTTGTCTAGTTCTTCTAGGTTCAGGTAAATGATGTCTTTCTCTTCATTGTAAGACTTCCACCTGCTGCACCTTGGATTGACTGTACTAACAGAGTGCTTGTCCTGTGCCCAATTAAGAAAGCCCTTCAGCAGGCCGACACTTTTATGCCAACTGTTATTATAGTAGTCTAAATCGAATAATAAGAAATCAGAATAGGCTTCAAAGAAATCATCGTCCATGCCTTCAAAACTCAAAGGGTATGATTTCTTTTCTTCAAACTTCAGGAGGTTGTTTCGTAGCAGGTTGTACTGCTTGGTGGTGTTAACACTTATGTCCTGATTCCCTTTAGAGTAGATTTCGAGTATCTTATGGAAGTCGAATTTAGTAGTTGTAATTGGGGGCGTATGGGCTTGTGTGTCGCGCTTTATCTCATTGACAGCATCTAACTCAGTAGACAAGACTTTGCCTCCATACAGCTTGCTTACGGCTTCCACAGAAGGGTCTACCCCATTGATGAGTAGCTTTAAGGCGTGATTCATCAATCTCGTCTTCACCTGTTCTATAGCAGCATTCATAAGACTGTAAGAGTCGTGTGTCCTTTTTACTCTTCCAGTCTCCTTGTCAAAGTGGTCGGGTTCTACAGAAATCCCTACTGAAACGGCAAACCATTTGTGCCGATGTGTGTACCAGATGGAAATGGGGCTAAGCCCTTTGGAGTTGGGCTTTCTTAGGTAAGCTTTTGTGGTCATATTCTCGCTTGTTTTTTAGCGAGTGTAGCCGAATCCCGCGACACCACTGCGGCATAATGCTAAAAATATGTATAGCTATGTGTATAACTCTGTGTATGGCAAACCTGCTTCGGAATATTAAGAACCCTAAAAATGAATCCTGCAAATGTGCTTTATTCAGCTTGAAACCAACATTTTAAGCAAAGGACTGAAAATCCTTGTGTCGTTGGTTCGATTCCAATCATCACCACTGGAAACCCTCACTAAAACAACGGTGAGGGTTTTTTGTTTTAGCAGGCTCCTGTTCCGAAACCATCAACGCTGCACTAAGCAACAATCGCTTTATACTTTAATTCCGGATTAAAGATGCACACCGGATAGCTATAGTATTTTAGTTTGGCAACATTTCCTGGCAGTTCATCCGCATCTCAAAAATAGCTGCAGAATACCCTAACTGGTAAGCCTGGTAGAAGTGAGTGCACGCCGAGTCTGACTTCATTTGCTCTACTTCGTTACGGCCCAGCAAGTATAGCACACGGCCATTTTGCTTATCCAGTTCAAATGCCATCCGGTAATCTTGCTCTGCAGCATAAAAATCTTTCAGCCTGGAATAACCAAAGCCCCTGTAAGTAAGAGCAGCTATCCACTTTTCGCTGCCGGGTTTGTTATTTTTAAGATATACTGTAAGATCTGAGATCGCATCTTCATACTTACTCAAAAAGAAAAGGCGTACTTCACCACGAGCCAGGTAGGCACTCCACAAATTCTTGTTTAGCTCCAGCGCCCTGGTCAGGTCTTTTTCAGCCTGCTGGTACTGCTCCAATTGCTGATAACTGCGCCCCCGCATAAAGTACACCTGCGCTGATGGGCTATCACGCAGCTTTAGTGCCTTGTTCAGATCGTGCAAGGCTGCCGGGTAATTTTCGTAGACATCCAGCTCTATCATGGCGCGGGCTTCGTAGGCATCGGCATTTTCAGGCATAAAATGTATGGCATCAGACAAGAGGCGGTGTGCGCTGCTATATCTTCCATCCGCTATATAGGTTAAAGCAGTTTTATACTTATCTTCACCTGTTACATAGTCCATAACAACTTTTAGCAGAAGACTAAACGTAAGCAACCCTGCTATAAAGGCTATAGTTATGTACCAATCTTTGCGGGAGAATTTATAGCTTTCGCGATTAATGGGGCGGTAGTAACGCTCCGAAACGCCGGCTGGTGGTCGTGTCTGGTAATAGCGCGGGTCTGCCTGATAGGCTTGCTGCTGGTGCAGTACACGCTGGCGCTCACGCATATATTGCAGGCGCAGATCGTAACGTGCTCTTTTATTCGGGTTAGAGAGGGTTTGGTAAGCGGCGTTTATTTGTTTGAACATTTCCTCAGCCAGCACATTGCCCTGATTTTTATCAGGGTGGTATTTTATAGCAAGGCGCTTATAAGCAGCCTTTACCTCTTGCATGGTGGCTGTAGGGCTTATGCCTAAAATGCTATAGTAGTTACGCTCCAAACAGACAGGATCTTAAAAAAGATTGATGTTAAATTTAACTAAAAACGGACAATATACATCAAATTCCGTACTACACTTTTAATCGGCTATACTCGGCGTAAATTTTTAAGTTTACCCACGTATACAGTAAAAGCAACAAAAAAGCACTTTAAAACTATGACTATTCCTGAGAACGGCACACGCGAAAAAAGCACTAATCTCATCGATAATCTGATGGGTTATATTGATACCCGTATAGATATCATACGATTAGAAATACAAGAAAAACTAAAAGCTGCACTGGTAAATACAATACATGCTATCCTGCTGGGTTTTGTTGGGCTGATGTGCGTTATTTTTGTAAGTATTTTTTTGGGTCTTTTGCTTAATCACCTGCTTGACAGCTCATTTTGGGGCTTCGGCATTGTAGCGCTTATTTATATTATACTGTTGGTAGTACTAGTGGTTGGCCTGGATAAAAAAGTTTTTCAGGACATGGCCGATAAGTCTTTGGATAACACGATCTATAAATCTGATAAAAGAGAAAAAAGCATATGAGCGAACTAACCAACCCGTTGTTTGATAACGAGCGGGACTTTTTAGAACGGCAAAAAGAAGAGTACAGGCACGCACTATTGGGCGATGTGGACAACATTAAGACACAAAGCCAGGAAATCGGTAAGAAAGTGGCTGTTGCCGGTGGAGTGCTTTTAGCTGGCTACTTGCTGAAGCGCATGGTAAGCGGCGGCGATAAAAAAAAAACTAAAAAAGGGAAAGCAGTAAAACAGTCCAGAACCTACGATTCGGCTGGCATTCCTGTAATGCCAGAGCGCGATGCTGCTTCTCAGCACCAAGAAGGCTATGGCTTCTTTAACGAGCCTATGCAAGACCAGGCAGACCACATATCCAACAAGCAATCTAAAAGCTTTTTGGATTCTAATGTGGTAAAGGTCATCACCTCGCAAGCGGCGGCTTTATTAATGATGTATATCACGAAAAAGGTTAGCGACCATCTGAATAGTATCTCTGAAAATGACGATATTGCAGCAGCCCCTGTAGAAGAGGTTACTGTAGTAGAGACAACTGAGATTATTGTTCCAAAAGAGGATGCTGTTTAAAAACCTTCGCCCACTTAAGCATAAAACAGGCAGGAAGCATTTTGCTGTACTGCTCGACCCGGACAACCTCAACGAGGCCTCCTGCCTGAACTTGCTATCTCTAAGCGAAACCCATCAGGTTGATTTCTTTTTTGTAGGAGGCAGCCTGATCACCTCCCAAAACCAAACCGGTATTATCCGTCTTATAAAAGAGCATAGTGATATACCGGTTATACTTTTCCCGAGCAACAGCCTGCACATAGATAAGCAAGCCGACGGCATTTTACTATTGTCGCTTATATCCGGTCGCAACCCGGAGTACCTGATAGGCCAGCATGTTATCTCGGCGCCTATACTTAAAGCAAGTCAGTTAGATATTTACCCTACGGGCTATATGCTTGTTGATACCGGGCGCCAGACTACAGCCTCTTACATGAGCGGCACCACCCCTTTGCCTTACGATAAGCCAGCCATTGCTGCCTGCACTGCCCTGGCCGGCGAAATGCTGGGTTTGCAGTATATGTATCTGGATGGGGGCAGCGGAGCGCAACAACCTATATCAGCAGAGATGATTGCAGCAGTTTGTGAGGCCGTGGAAGCGCCGGTAATTGTTGGTGGCGGTATAGATACTACAGCAAAGGCAAAAATTGCATTGGATGCCGGCGCTGATGTGATTGTAGTCGGTAATCACATAGAAAAAAACCCCGGCTTTTTGGCCGAGGTTTCTAATCTTATCGCTTCGTATAACGTTGCCTTAGATGTTCATCGCTGATTCGCGACGACGCATTTTACCGGCAGGTATACCAAACATCATCTTAAAGCGACGGCAGAAGTAAGCGGTATCTTTGTAACCAACTTCTTTACCAATCTCGCGGATGCTCTTCTTAGTAGTTCTAAGTAAGAACACAGCACGCTCCATACGCTGGTACTCGATGTAATCCTGCGGGTTAATGCCCGTCAGCATTTTAAAGTACTGGCCAACATAATCCTCAGACACGTTTGCCACGTTAGAAAGCACTTTGTTAGACAGATCGCCGCCCAAATTCTCCTTGATGTAGTTGAACAGGTCTATAAGGCGAGGGTCCTTGAAGTATGTGCTGTTTGTTGCCAGCTGCTCCACAAACATTCTGTTGCGCAGGATATGACGAACGATCTCTACCACGATATTCTCGGTGTAGATATTGATCAGACGCTCTTTACCTGGCAGCTCCTGCATGCTCTCCTCTACAACTTTGATAACCAAATTGGCCAGCTTGTTGTTGTTAGAGATAAGGAATGCCGGCAGATCCAATGACGCGAAGAAGTTAACCGAGTCAAATACCTTTGCCTCAAAGCTCACAAAGCTATGGCTCTCCTCTGCATCACCGATCAGATCAAGATCGTTGTTATTTTTGAAGAACTTCTCTTTGTTCGTGATCAAGTCATCGTTAGAGATCGTCTTTCCTTCCCCGGCAGGTCCGTAAGCTACTTTCGTGCTGCGGCCACCAGGTATAAACAACAGCTCTCCCTCTTCAACCATTTGCTCTTCGTCCCCAAAGAAGATGCTACCTTTATGAAGCAGGATCAAGTTATTGCCTACATCGTAAGCGTTGCGAACCGTAAATGGCTGCTGCAACACCAGATTCTTTGCTTTAATGAACCGCACCCCAAGCGATTCAATAATCTTATTGTAATCTTCCATGTGTGTTACCAACTAACTTTTATACTATAAACCCTTTAATTATGGCCTAAAGCTAAGATTAATCTTTATAAAATTCAAAATAAATTTAAAAAATAAATTTTAATTAGAGAAACACTATTCTTAGCTTAAACAGCATGGAGACAATGTTTTAAGGCTATTTTCACTTAAGCAGTTCTCTTGAAATTACTATTTTCTGTATCTCAGAAGTACCTTCGTAAATTTGTGTAATTTTTGCATCGCGCATCAAACGCTCTACATGGTACTCTTTCACGAAACCGTAACCGCCGTGAACTTGTACCGCCTCTACTGTTGTTTCCATCGCCACTTTTGATGCAAAAAGCTTCGCCATAGCGCCAGACTTACCATAATCGGAATGCGTGTCTTTATCATGTGCAGCCTGAAGACAAAGCAGACGGGCAGCCTCAATGTTGGTAGCCATGTCAGCCAGCTTAAACTGTATAGCCTGGTGCTTCGCAATCTCTACACCAAACGCTTTACGCTCTTTAGAGTATTTCACAGCCAGTTCGTAAGCGCCAGAAGCAATACCGAGTGCCTGCGACGCGATACCGATACGACCTCCTGCCAACGTAGACATCGCGAACTTAAAGCCGAAGCCGTCTTCGCCGATGCGGTTCTCTTTTGGTACTTTAACATCTGTAAACATCAAAGAGTGCGTATCAGAGCCACGGATACCCAGCTTGTTTTCTTTGGGGCCTATCTCAAAACCTTCCATGCCACGCTCCACGATCAAGGCGTTAATACCACGGTGCTTCTTCTCAGGATCAGTCTGCGCTATTACCAGGTATACAGATGCTGTGCTTCCGTTTGTGATCCAGTTCTTTGTGCCGTTCAGCAGGTAGTAATCGCCTTTGTCTTCAGCGGTGGTACGCTGCGATGTTGCATCAGAACCAGCTTCCGGCTCAGACAAACAGAACGCTCCGATGATCTCACCTGTAGCAAGCTTTGTTAAATATTTCTGCTTTTGCTCTTCAGTGCCATACTTCTCCAGGCCCCAGCAAACTAGCGAGTTGTTAACAGACATTACAACAGAAGCAGAAGCATCTACTTTGGAGATTTCTTCCATGGCCAGTACATAAGAGATGGTGTCCATGCCGCCGCCGTTATACTTCGGGTCTACCATCATACCCATAAAGCCAAGCTCGCCCATTTTCTTGATTTGCTCAGCAGGGAATTTCTGGTGCTCGTCGCGCTCAATAACGCCCGGCAACAACTCTGTCTGTGCAAACTCACGTGCAGCAGCCTGTACTGCCAGATGCTCTTCTGTTAATTGAAAATTCATACTTGTGTATATAAAGGATTCTGTTGAAACAATTATTTTACGGGTACAAAACTATGAAATACAGTGCAATTAAATCAACCCAGTATAACATTAATTGTTATGCTAGCCGATTATTTTTATACTTTATCTGCTTACCTATACTTATTATAAGCCTATTTAAATAATAAACGCCGTCTGCACATGTGCAGACGGCGTTTATACTTATATTATATTTCTTGCTAACATTTTAGTCGCGGCGACCCATTAGTATAGAGACGTAATAAAGCAGCGTTGCCAGTGAGCCAAGCGCAGCCACTACATAGGTTAAGGCAGCCCACTTTAATGCATCCTTTGCCATACCATGCTCTTGTGTGGTTACAATACCGCGCTGATCTATCCAAGCCAATGCACGCTTACTGGCATCAAACTCTACCGGCAGCGTTACAAAACTGAAGATAGTAGTTAAACCGAACAAGGCCACACCAATCGCCAAAGGCACAGGCGTAGACTGTATCATAAAGATACCAATAAGTAAAATCCACTGCATGTAGCGCGAAGCTATACTTAATGCTGGCACCATAGCCGAACGGAATTTCAGGAATGCATACGCCTTGGCATGTTGCACGGCGTGGCCGCATTCGTGGGCTGCTACAGCTGCTGCGGCGGCGCTACGCGCTTCGTACACATACTCGCTTAGGTTAACAGTTTTGTCAGTTGGGTTATAATGGTCAGTTAACCGACCTGCAACCGACATTACTTTTACATCTGTAATGCCATTGTCGCGCAGCATCATTTCTGCCACCTCGCGGCCGCTAAGCCCCGAGCTCAAAGGAGTTTGGGAATATTCTTTAAACTTGCTTTTTAACCGCCAACTTACAAGCCAACTTGCAAGCATCATGGCAATCATTATTATCCAGATCATAATTATCTATTTTCGTTAATTTGATTTTCTATTTTACTTACAATGTTTGTAGTAGAGTAACCTTTAACAAGCGGAACTGTTTTTACCTTTCCGCCTTTAGCCACTACTACCTCATGGCCCACGATCTGCTCCACTGCATAGTCATCACCTTTTACCAGTATATCCGGCTGCACAGCTTTGATCAGTTCTAATGGAGTGTCGTCGTTAAAGAGCACTACTGCATCCACAAACAAAAGAGATGCCATTACCCGCGCACGTGACATTTCGTCCTGTAACGGACGGCTTGGCCCTTTTATACGGCTGATTGATGCATCCGTGTTAAGCCCGAGTACCAGTTTATCGCCAAGTTGTCGTGCTTTTTCAAGGTAATCTACGTGGCCTAGGTGCAGCAGATCGAAGCAGCCGTTCGTGAAAACAATTTTCTGGCCCTGCGCGCGCCATGCTTCTAACTGCTCCTGTAACTGAGGCAGCGTAAATATCTTATCGCTTGAATTCATGGATTGATGTGTTTTCTTCTGCCATCGTGTGTTGCGGCCGGTGCAGCATACTTGCTACAAAACTAAGCACCCCCATTATAACGACCAAAAGTGTTTGTGAAGTATGCGCCAGCAAAGCATAAGCCATACCGGCTTCTTTGGGCACACCGTACAGCAGCAATGTTGCCTGCACTAACAAATGGTATACGCCTATTCCGCCTTGTACCGGCGCGGCCATACCCAAACTACCTATCACCAACACTGATAAACCAGCTCCCCAACCAAGATCGCTTGTAGCAGGCAAAGCAAAGAAAACTACCATACTCATGCCGTAGTACATCAGCCACACAAAAACCGTGTGTCCCCAAAACGCAACTTGGTTATCGAGCTTAGTTATACTGAAAACGCCTTTCAGCATACCTTTTACAAAGCTAACCACTTTTTTAAAGTATGCATTCTTACGCAGGCGGCTAAGGTAGCGCAGCAAAATGAAAAGTATAACTGCGGCCGCGCCCAATAAAACCCAGAACACCCAATAAAGAGAGTTCATGGCATGCTCCAGACCGGTATACTTATCTGTAAAAAGGCCCAGGAAGAAATCGCGGATACGGTTAAACTCAACCAAAAATGTGATGCCAATGGCCAGCAGCAGCATGACCATGTCGATCAGACGCTCAGCGATCACCGTTCCAAATCCTGTATTGACAGGCACATTATCAGAACGCTTCAGGACGCTGCAGCGAACCACCTCCCCCATTCGCGGAAGCACCAGGTTGGCCAGGTAGCCCACCATCATAGCACGATAGGTATGCAATAGCGATGGATTATAGCCTGTTGGCATTATCTGCATATGCCACCGGAAAGCACGGCTCATGTAGGCAGCTATACCCATCAGCAGCGAAACACCGATCCAAACATAGTTAGTATTCTTCAGCTCGGCCCACATTTTCTGAAAATCAAGCTCTTTTAGTGCATACCACATCAGAAATGCGGATACACCCAGCAGCAGCGCGTATTTCAGAAAAGAGAGCAGCTGTTTCATGCGAGGGGTTTACACCAGGCGGTTGTGCTGATCCGGGAAAACTAGTGTAGGCGTGTGAGTTTTAGCGTCTTCGAATTTGATACTGCAGTAAGAAATAACAATTACGATATCGCCTACCTGCACCTTTCGCGCCGCCGGACCATTTAAGCAAACTGTGCCGGTTCCGCGCTCGCCTTTGATCACATAAGTTTCAAAACGCTCGCCGTTGTTGATGTTAACGATCTGTACTTTCTCATTCTCCACCACGTTTGCGGCGTCCATCAGGTCTTCGTCAATAGTGATGCTGCCAACATAATGCAGTTCGGCCTGTGTTACCTTACAACGGTGGATTTTGGATTTTAAAACCTCAATATACATGGTGTATCTTGTAATAAAGCGCAAAGTTAGACAATTGCCCGCAGATTAACTATCAAAGTATAAGCAGCCTTTCCACACCTTAGTCAACAACCTACTCTTCGTTTAAATTCACCAGCAGGTTATCGATAAGTCGCACCGGACCAACCTGGGCAGCAAGGCATAACGCTACTTCTTTTGCATTTTTAACATCTTGCACAGGCTGCAGTGTCGCGGGGTCTGCCACTTCAAAATACTCCAGTTCTATTTGGTCTCTACTTTTCAGATAGTCGGCCACCTCTTTTTTTACACTTTGCACCGGCTTTTCAGGCAACATGGCTGCTGCCATCTTCAGGGCTTTATACAAGTCCGCCGCAATTTGGCGCTGCTCGCTACTCAAGCGTTCGTTCCGCGACGACATAGCTAAACCACTTTCCTCCCGCACAGTTGGGTAACATACCAACTCAAGATCAAAACTCAGCGCCTGCACCAATTGCCGTACTATGGCAACCTGCTGCAGGTCTTTTTGACCAAAGTATGCTTTATGGGGTAATGTGTAGTGGAAAAGCTTGCTCACGATAGTAGCCACACCGTTAAAATGCCCCGGACGGTGCTCGCCCTCCATCACCGTCTCCAGCTCTCCGAAACTAAACTTCAAAAGCGACTGTTGTGTGTATACTTCCTGTGCATCAGGCAGAAAAAGGTAATCGCAGTTAACAGACTGTAGTAATCGGATATCCTGCTCTGAAGTACGGGGATACAGTTTATAGTCGTTTGGGTTATTAAACTGGGTGGGGTTTACAAAAATGCTGCAAACTGTTATGTCGTTTTCTCTGGCAGAAGCGCGAAGCAGCTGCAGGTGCCCCTCATGCAATGCTCCCATGGTGGGCACAAAGCCTATACGCTTGCCGCTACACCTCAGGGCCTGCATTTTTTCGCGGATGGTGCTAACCTGCTTTATAACTTCCATTTAATCTGAATGCCTGGTATGTCTTGTTAAGGCCGGCAAATGTAAGTTATAACGCATAAAATTGAAAATTAGAATAAAAAATACTAATTTTGCACGTCCCATTACTGTTGCTTATTAATTTTTAACTTACTATTCATGTCAAAATTGCGAATTCTTTACGCCGCCACAGAGATTAATCCTTTCTTACAAACCACTAAAGTAGCCGAATTTTTACAAACGTTACCACAGGGAATGCAGGAGCGAGGAATGGAGATCCGTATTTTTGTTCCGCGTTTTGGCTTAATAAACGAGCGTAAAAACCGTTTGCACGAAGTAGTACGCCTGTCAGGTATAAATATTGCTGTTGGCGACGACGAGAAACCGCTGATTATCAAGGTGGCATCTATTCCGAATGCTAAACTGCAAGTATATTTTATCGACAACGAAGACTATTTTCACAGAAAGTCCGTTTTTGTTGACAAGAACAACAAGTTTCATCAAGACAACGACGAGCGCGCGATCTTCTTCTGCAAGGGCGTGCTGGAAACAGTGAAGAAACTTGGCTGGGCACCGGACATTGTGCATTGCAACGACTGGATGACAGGCTTAATACCAATGTACCTGAAATCGACTTATAAGAAGGACCCTATTTTTAAGGATTCAAAGTCGATGTTTACAGTGTACAACCACGATTATAAGCATAAGTTTGAGGGAGACCTGTTAGAGAAAGTTAAAATGCTGGATATTGACGAAAGTATGCAGGAGCATCTAAAGTCTACGGATCTGGACAGCTTTATTAAAATTGGTATGGAGTACGCTGACTCTGTTATCAAGACAAATGAGAACTTTAGCGAAAATATAAACGCGCTGTTTAACGACTATATGCAAACCAAAAGCATTAGCACCGTTAGCGCCGACGATACCCTTTTAGACTCTTACTACAACCTGTATAATGAACTCAGCCGTTAGAAGATTTCTATTATTCTTCTTTTCTATTGCCACCCTTGCATCTTGCGACGACCCTACAGACATTGGAATTGACCTGCAGGATGAAAACCAGATAGGCACAGATTTTACAGATACGATTACTATTAATACAGGAACGGTACTTTTAACCGACTCTATACTATCGTTTAAGACTACTCCTGCTCAAGCAGGCATTTTGTCGGACCCTGTATTAGGCACATTAAAGGCTACTACTTATACAGAAGTTGCCCTTAATGGCTCTGATCTTAGCTTCGGTGAAAACCCGCAAGTTGACTCTCTTGTGCTGACACTGGATTATAGCTTTATCTACGGCAACAAAACTCAGCCCCTGAAACTCAATGTTTTCCGTTTAACGGAAGGCTTCCAGGAAAAAGCGTCTTACTTTACAAGTACAACACTGGCAAAAGAGGCAACCCCACTTGGCTCTGCTACATTGGTGCCTTTGCTTTACGAAAAGAAAAAGCAGTTTGATGTAGACTCTACTGCAGCAAAAAGGCTGGTTAAAATCAAGCTTCCGCAAAGCCTGATCGATGAGTTCGTAGCTCAGTCGGGCCAAAGCCCTCTTAAATCGCAGGATAATTTTGAGGCTTTCTTTAAAGGTCTGGCTATTGCACCGGAAGGAGCTCCATCTAGTATTCTGGCACTTAACCTGGCCGCGGATAGTTCTAAAATTGTGATGCACTACAGGAACGGCACTAACAAGAAGAAGCACATTTTCAGATTTGCGCAAAGCCCAGCTGTTAGCTACTTCACAAACTTTGAAGGCAATCGCGCTGGTACCGTAGTAGAATCGTTAAACCAGGCTGGAGATTTTCTGCCGGCAACTGAAGAAAATGGCAAGGAAAGTTACATCCAGAACAATACGCAGCTTGTTACTAAGCTTACACTGCCATACCTACAGAAATTTAAAGAAGCAACCGGCTCTATTATTATTAACCGTGCTGAGTTAATTTTACCTATAAAGGCAAACTCTACTTCTGTACTTCCGGCACCGCCACAACTTGTTGCATATCAAACTAATAGTACAAACCGCATTTTAAAAGATGTGAACGGTAGCGCTATAGCTGTACAACAAAATGGAGTTGGGCAGTTAAACGGCACTAATTTTCCGGCGGCACTATTCTATGACGCTAAGCGCAGCAGGTATACCCTTAATATTACATCATACTTCCAGGCAATGCTGCTAGACAAGAAGCCAAATACAGGCTTATTGTTAGCTACAGCAACTGTGGTTCCTTCACAAGGCGGCAATTCTATTACTCCAGAAATCAGACCTTATAGAACTATTATCACGAATACAGATAATAACAAGGTGCAGTTGGTAGTATACTATTCAAAATTGAAGTAAATAACTTATTTATTAATATCCTGATAGGTACCTTTACGGGGTACCTATTTTATTTAAAATATCTAAAGAGCATGTGTGGAATTGTAGCATACGTGGGCCACAGAGAGGCTTGCCCCGTTATAATTAAAGGACTGAAAAGATTAGAGTACCGCGGGTACGATAGTGCCGGAGTTGCCTTAATGAACGGCGACCTGAGCATTTATAAGAAAAAAGGGAAAGTAACTGACCTGGAGGAATTCCTAGCCGATAAAGATACCCATGGTAATATTGGCATGGGCCATACACGCTGGGCTACGCACGGCGAGCCGAATGACAAAAATGCGCATCCCCACTATTCCAGCTCCGGCAATATCGCTATAATCCACAACGGTATTATTGAGAACTATGCAGCGCTTAAAACCCTGCTACAGGAGAAAGGCCATACTTTTAAATCGGATACAGACTCTGAGGTTTTTATAAACCTGATTGAGGATATCAGAGTGAACAACAACTGCACTATGCCAGAGGCAGTGCGCCTGGCTATGCATGAAGTTGTAGGAGCTTATGCTATTGTTGTTCTAGCTAAAGATAGCCCTAACCAGCTTATAGCAGCCAGAAAAGGTAGCCCATTGGTAGTGGGCGTAGGTAAGGGAGAGTATTTTTTAGCCTCTGATGCCACCCCAATTATTGAATACACCAACGATGTGATCTATGTAAACGATTATGAGCTGGTAGTTATTAAGGATGGTGAACTGGAAATACGCACAAAAGAGGACGTAAAACAAACACCTTATGTGCAACGCCTGGAGATGGAGCTTGAGTCTATCGAAAAGGGCGGATACGAGCACTTTATGCTGAAAGAGATTTACGAGCAGCCTCGCTCTATACTTGACAGCATGCGTGGCCGTCTGGTTGCAGAAAGCAATCACATGATGATGAGCGGCGTGCGTGAGTATGAAAATAAGTTTGCTAATGCTGATCGTATTATAATTGTAGCATGTGGTACATCGTGGCATGCCGGCCTTGTAGCTGAGTATCTGATTGAAGACCTGGCCCGCATTCCGGTTGAGGTAGAGTATGCTTCTGAATTCCGTTACCGTAACCCGATCATAACAGAAAAAGATATTGTTGTTGCAATCTCGCAGTCAGGTGAAACAGCAGATACTTTGGCTGCATTAGAACTTGCAAAGTCTAAGGGCGCTACAATTTTTGGCATCTGTAATGTAGTAGGTTCTTCTATTGCACGTGCTACTGATGCGGGCGCCTATACCCACGCTGGTCCTGAGATTGGAGTAGCAAGTACAAAAGCCTTTACAGCGCAGGTTACAGTGCTTACGCTTATTGCAATGATACTTGGCACAAAGCGCGGCACTTTAGAAACCACCAAGTTACACCAGTTGATGGCAGAGTTGGAAAGTATACCTGCTAAAGTTGAAAAGGCCCTTAAGCTGGATAATCAAATTGTAGAGATATCTGAGATATTTAAAGATGCTACCAACTTCTTGTATCTGGGCCGTGGGTATAACTTCCCGGTTGCACTAGAGGGAGCTCTTAAATTAAAAGAGATATCTTATATACACGCTGAAGGCTACCCTGCCGCAGAAATGAAGCACGGCCCGATTGCATTGATCGATGAGCAGATGCCGGTTGTGGTAATTGCCACAAAAGACAGCTCTTACGATAAAATTGTATCGAATGTGCAGGAGGTAAAAGCCCGTAAGGGTAAGGTAATTGCTATTGTAACCGAGGGCGATACCACAATTCCTTCTATGGCCGACTATGTGATTGAGATACCAGAAACAAGTGAGCACCTGATGCCGCTTCTGTCTGTTATTCCATTGCAGTTGCTATCGTACCATATTGCAGTAATGCGCGGTTGTAACGTAGATCAGCCACGTAACCTGGCAAAGTCTGTTACAGTAGAGTAATAGCTGATATGTATAAAAGAAAAGGGAGCCAAATGGCTCCCTTTTTTATTTCTCTGTAGTTTATGCTACTTCCTCAACTTTCAAATATGTTGTTTTAAGCAAGGGGCAGATTTTATACCTTTCTTCTTTCGTATCCTCGTAAACAGCCTGCAGTACTTTATACACATTGGCAATTCCAATCTGGCTGGCCCATTCAAAAGGCCCCTTCGGATAATTTGTACCCAGCTTCATGCCCAGATCAATATCCTGAACGCCGGCTGTTTTCTCCTGCAACGTATAAAAGGCTTCATTAATGATCATACAGATCATACGCGGTGTCACCATACCTACTCGATCATCTACAAGAAGGTATTCTGTACCGAGTGTTTCGCATGCTTCCTTCAGCTTTGGCTCGTCCTGCTTCCGCAGCAGACTTACCTCCAGCACCGAACGATTAAAGAGTGTTGGCAGGCCGTTGAAACCTATCAATGTACATGGCATCTCCAACTCTGCCTGATGCACTAAAGCCGCTAACTGAATAGTAACTGCATTACAGAACACAACCTGATCCGGAGCATACATTGCCAGTCGTTCAGGTTGCTCATGTAACAGAAAATCAAACACTACATCGGTAGGCTTTAATTGCTCATCCACCAAAGTATGGGTATGCATAAAGGTGTAGCTTATACCTTCTTTCTCTTCCGGAAACTTTTGCTTGAATTCGGTGGCCATTTCCGGGCCAGACAAAACAACTATGTGCATATTTCTGTACTTTTGATGGTAAAGATACACATTTAAACGAATCTTATTATGGCACATACCATCATCAACTCTACAAAAGCACCAGCTCCGATTGGCCCATACAGTCAGGCAACGTTAGCAAACGGTATACTTTATGTATCTGGCCAGATAGCCTTGGATGCAGAAAGCGGCAACCTGACCAACGACAGCATCGAGAACGAAACTCACAAAGTTATGCAGAACCTAAAGGCTATACTTTCAGAGGCCGGCATGGATTTCAGCAACGTGCTTAAGTGCTCGATCTTTGTAAAAGACCTGAACAACTTTGGCAAGATAAACGAGACATACGGAAGCTACTTCACCAGCAACCCTCCCGCCCGCGAAACAGTTGAGGTTAGCCGCCTGCCTAAAGATGTGAATGTGGAGATCTCTTGCATCGCTACGAAATAGGTTTTTAGACGAAGGAGTTTTTTTACAAAAGACAAAGGAGTTAAGTATGGCTTCTTTGTCTTTTGTGTTTTTATACTTTATCACTTAAGTAAAGCCTGTCTCCTTGGCCTTGGCCCTCCCCCATCCTTATCTATAGGGGGTGCCTGTTGTTGCTTTAGTCAGAGTATATACATCCCCTTTCAAAGGGGGACTTTCTGCCGTTGTTTTAGCTAAGGCTCAAGCTCCATTGCTGATGCCATTCCTCGGACAGGTCGCGACCTGTCCCTACAAATCAAACTTTATACTTTATTCCAAATTGCAACAGTCGCTGGCGAAGAAGTGTCCATCCCAGTCCTTAGGTTGAGCGCCTTCTATTGTTGCTGTGCCCACTAGGCCAGCCCGCAGCGGAGCGAGTAGCAGCTTCAATAGACAGCGCGATGCCCGAGGACGAGGCCTTGCGGCCTTGAGCACATCAATGCCTGAGATGAAACAATAGGCAAGCAAAACTGAGGAACATCAGAAACAAGAAAAGAATAACTTGTGTCAAGTTGTAATAAAATATCTAAAAGTATAATGTTATACTTTCCAAACTCTCTAACTCCCAAATTCTAAATATTCGCTCCCTCTGCCTTTTCTCCCTCGTCAGTAACCGAAGGCGCTTCCTCCTCTTCCAGTTCTCCGTATACTTCTTTATCATGCTTGCCAGGTTCGGCATTTACCGCGGAGTTGCCCACCTCTACCTCCTGCCTTATTACGCGCACGGCATAGTCGGCGGGGTAAATATTAAAGCCATACTTTCGGGAGTACACAAACGTGAAAACGGCCCCGAAGAAGATAATCTGAGATGTAAAGAAGACCCACGTAAGTATAATCACTACAGAACCCGCTGCCCCATATACCGAACCTATGTTATTTTTGCCTAAATAGAATCCGATCAGTCCTCTGAATAAAACAAACAACAGGGAAGTAACAAAGGCACCTACTCCCACATCGCGCCACTTAATCTTTGCGTCAGGCAAAAACTTATAGATACAGGCAAAAAGGAAAGACATCAGCAGAAAAGCCGATAAAAAATTTGCCCCATGCAGCACATACACGATCCAACCTGAAAAGCGGGCCGTCAGAAAATCACCGATAGCCACCAGAATAGTATTTGCCAACAGCGACAACAGCAGGATGATGGCAATAAACAGTATCATCCCGAAAGAAAGAAACCTATCCAGGATTAGCTTCAGATAACCGCGCTTGGGCACAGGCTTTACATGCCATATCTCATTAAGGGAATCCTGTAGCGAAATAAACACACCTGTAGCTGCGATAAACAAAGCCACACCACCGATAATGGCAGCCAGGTTAAAAGCACCAAACTCGTTAACGTTCTCCACCATTTTCTGCACTGAGTAAGCACCCTCCGAACCAATCAACTCCTTAATGTGGAAGTATATCTCCCCGGACACAGCCTGCTCTCCAAAAAAATAACCTGCTGCGCTGATGATGATGATAAGCATAGGGGGAAGCGCAAAGATAGTATAGTAAGCCAATGCCGCACCTTTCTGAAAAGAGTTATTATCCAGAAATTCCAGCCAGGTTTCTTTTAGTAATCCCCACGACATCAGTAATCTTTTCCGCGGCATAACAGGCAAATTGTATACTTCTATTAAGCCAATACGCAATTAGCTGATTATGTTTATCCTATGGGAACAACAGTCAGCTGTAACTGTTATTTATACTTTGCTACACACACTGTGCTTCACGTTACCGAAACCGTAGTTTATTTTGTACCTTTGCACCTCAATTGATTTGAATACAACAACCATACATGGAAAGAGAAGTTAGAGTACGCTTTGCCCCAAGCCCGACAGGGCCTCTCCATATCGGTGGTGTGCGCACTGCCCTTTACAACTTTTTGCTTGCCCGTAAAACAGGCGGTAAAATGATTCTGCGCATCGAAGACACAGACCAGAACCGTTTTGTGCCTGGTGCCGAAGATTACATACGTGAGTCGCTGGAGTGGTGCGGCATTGAGCTGGATGAAAGCCCATGGAACGGCGGCCCTTACGCGCCTTACCGCCAGTCGGAGCGCAAGCCAATGTACATGCAGTATGCGCTGCAACTGGTAGAGAGCGGCCATGCTTACTATGCCTTTGATACTGCTGAGGAGCTGGATGAAATGCGTGAGCGTTTAAAGGCTGCCAAGGTAGCTACGCCACAGTACAACGCCATTACACGCGCCACCATGAAAAACTCACTTACCCTGCCAGAGGATGAAGTGAAAAGGCGCCTGGAGTCCGGTGACCCTTACGTGATCCGCTTAAAAGTACCGCGCAAAGAAGAAGTACGTTTAAAAGACCTGATCCGTGGCTGGGTAATGGTACACTCTTCTGCCATTGATGATAAAGTATTGATGAAGTCGGATGGTATGCCAACGTACCACCTGGCCAACATAGTAGACGACCACCTGATGAAGATCACGCACGTGATACGTGGTGAGGAGTGGTTGCCGTCTGCGCCGCTGCACGTGTTGCTGTACCGCTACCTGGGCTGGGAAGATACTATGCCTGAGTTTGCACACCTGCCACTGCTGCTGAAGCCAGACGGAAACGGTAAATTAAGCAAGCGCGACGGTGATAAACTGGGCTTCCCGGTATTCCCACTACGTTGGCAGGATCCATTTACAAACGAAGTGTCTTCTGGCTACCGTGAGAGCGGCTATCTGCCTGAGGCCTTTACTAACTTCCTTGCCTTTTTAGGTTGGAACCCGGGCACGCAGCAGGAGATTTTCTCTATGGATGAATTGATCCAGGAGTTTACTGTGGAGCGTATCGGTAAGTCAGGGACTCGTTTCGATATCCAGAAAGCACGTTGGTTTAACGAGCAATACCTGCGTGCCAAGCCAGACAGCGAACTGGCCGGTTACCTGATAAAGGCTCTGGAAGATCACGGTATCACCACAACTCCGGAAAAAGCAGAAAAAATTGCAGGCCTGATGAAAGAGCGTGTAAGCTTCCCGCAGGATTTCTGGAAAGAAGCAGAGTATTTCTTTGTGGCTCCAACAGAGTATAGCGAAAAAGTAGCCTCTAAGAAGTGGAATAGCCAGTCTGTAGCCGTTTTCGAGGATTTCAAGAACGAGCTTTCTTCGCTGGATAACTTCAATGCTGATACTGTTAAGGACTTACTGATTGCCATACTTGAACGCCACGGCATGAAGATTGGACAGGTTATGCAGGCGCTGCGCCTAGCTGTAACCGGTGCAGAAGCTGGCCCTGACCTGATGCAGATTATTGAAGTGATTGGCCGCGAAGAAACAGCTACCCGCATTGAAACTGCCATTGCAAAACTAAGCCAGTACGCTACGGCTTAAGTATAGCAAATTATAACATATAGAAAGGCCGGCCTTATGGGGCTGGCCTTTTTTATTTCCGCCACTTTAAGCTGTATTGTAACAAATTATTCCTTCTTCGCTTATACATCAGTAAGTATAAACCAGAAGATCATGGCTAAAAATAAGAAAGAAGGCAAAAGCAGCAAGAAAAAGTCGCGGGTGCACAAAGACCTCGAAGGGTTTGAGATAAAAGTAAACGAGCACGGCGAAATTAAGTCAAACTATAGCATAGACCGCATAAATGAGTTCTTAAACAAGAACGTAGACGACAAAAAGCTACTGAAACGCGATGCAGCCGAAAAAGCAAAGCGCGCTGAAGAAGAAGAATACCATGTAGAGGAAGGCGAAGAGGTAGAAGAAACCGACGAGGACTTTGTGCGCGGCACTAGTTCGGTTTCTGATGATGATGATAAAGACTTGCCAAAAGTTCGTCGTAAAAAAGGTGATGATGACGATGAGGAAGTCGATTAAAGTATAAGTATTAATTTTGATTGGTTGTAAAGGGTGAAAGGCAAAGCAGTAAACTATAGTTTTGCCTTTCACCCTTTACCTTTTTAGAATAATAAGCTAACTTTCTACTATCATCAACCTAACCCAAACAACTATGAGAAACTCGCACGAGATAGATTACAAGATTTTTGGCAACGATATTCAGGTGCTGGAGATTGAGCTGGACACAAACGAAACCGTAATTGCCGAAGCCGGCGCTATGGTGTACATGGAAGAAGGCATCGATTTCGAAACCAAGATGGGAGATGGCTCTAACCCCAGCCAGGGCTTTTTGGGAAAACTGGTATCGGCAGGCAGCCGCCTGATTACTGGCGAGTCACTTTTTATGACCCACTTTACCCACCGCGGCCACGGTAAAAGCCATGTAGCTTTCTCAGCTCCCTACCCAGGCACCATACTTCCGATAGACCTGAGCACTACCCGAAACAACTCCCTGATAGCCCAGAAAGATGCGTTTCTGGCGGCAGCCTTGGGCACTAAGCTCAGCATCCATTTTAACCAGCGCCTGGGCTCCGGATTTTTTGGAGGTGAGGGTTTTATACTTCAGCGTTTACAGGGCGATGGCAGGGCATTTATACATGCCGGCGGTACTGTGGTAGAAAAGCAGCTAAATAACGAAACCCTGCGTGTAGATACCGGTTGTGTAGTTGCTTTTGAGGAAGGTATAGATTTCAGTGTGCAGCGCGCAGGCGGTTTAAAGTCGATGATATTTGGTGGAGAAGGTTTATTTCTGGCAACTTTACGCGGTACAGGCAAAGTATGGCTACAGTCGATGCCTGTTAAGAAGCTGATTGAGGCGCTGATGCCACGCGGGGAAAACGCTAAAAAAGAAGGCGGCATGTTCAGTAGCTTTATGGAATAGTGAGGCTGCTGCGCTTTTAATTATAAGTTAGAGAATTATAAATTGGCTGTATATTAGTGTAATACTATAACCTACAGACAAACAAAATAAAGTGATGACCGCAGAAATCAGGGATATATGGCGCACCGTTAACAAGGTGTTAACTATTGTCAACCTTATACTTTTAGGGCTCGTGACACTCAATATTGTCCGCTACAAAGAGATTAAGGACAAGAAAATACCGGTTGTTGCAAACGTTCTCTTGCTGTTATTCCTTGGATTAGGTTTGTATGCCGCGATTAATAACCTCCGATATCTGTAAGTTAAAGGCTTTTAAGTTATACTTTAAAATGTAAATCCCCGGCAAGTATAAATTGCCGGGGATTTACATTTATCCTTTAATTTAATGTCATTAATTCTGCCGCAGGTTTAGTGGAAGCGTAGATGTGGCTAAGTATGGCAGCAGTTTTCAATCGATTTGCTTTGAAAAAGCAAGGGCTGCGATGGCCTGAGCTATACTTTATACTTTGGCAATTGACGATTACCGCATGATGATTAACACACCCCTGCCTCTCTCTTTTTCGAGGGCCCCTACCCCCAGAGGGGAATTCACAAAGTATAAATCTCACAGAGTATATTTTTATGCTCTCGCAGAAAGCCATTTACAGACAGGCTTTATGTATAGCCACATTTACGCTTCCGCTAAGCTTGCGGCAGAGGCATTATGAGTAAAATCTCTTTAATCTGCGCTTAATCCCTTAAATCATCGGTCAACCACCACATACTGCATCATCTCCTCCAGGTACTCGCGGTCGTTACTGAGGCGAGGTATTTTATTCTGCCCTCCCAGCTTATTTTTATCGCGCAGCCAGTTCATAAAAGTACCTTCCGGAGCAACATGTACAATAGGCTCCTGCAGGGCGATTTCGTTCTGGCGTTTAGCGTCGTAGTCGGAGTTTACTTCCCGCAACGTTTCGTCCAACACTTTGGTGAACTGCGATACATTATTTGGCTCTTTTTCAAACTCAATCAGCCATTCGTGGCCGCCGCGTTTGCCGCTTTCCATGTAAATAGGGGCAGCCGTGAAATTAGAAATAATTGCATCTGTTACCTTGCAGGCTTTGGTTATGGCTGTTTCCGCATTTTCTACAATCACCTCTTCGCCAAAGGCATTTATGAAATGCTTGGTGCGGCCTGATATTTTAATGCGGTACGGACTTAGGTTAGTAAATCGGATGGTATCGCCAATTTTATAACGCCACAATCCGGCATTCGTAGAAATAACTAGGGCGTAGTTTTTACCCAGTTCCACCTGGTCCAGTGTCAGCGTTTTAGGATTTTCTTCCTCAAACTGGTCCATGGGAATAAACTCGTAGTATACACCGTAGTCCAGCATCAGCAGCATTTCGTCTTCTGTGCCTGCCTGATCCTGTATCCCAAAAAACCCTTCCGAAGCATTGTATACTTCCAGGTAATTCATTTTATCAGAAGGGATAATTTCCCTGAACAGTTGGCGATAAGGCCCGAATGCTACAGCTCCATGTGTAAACAGCTCCAGGTTTGGCCATACTTCCAGTATGTTATTCTTGCCGGTAACTTCAAGTATGCGTTTCAGTAGCACATAGGTCCATGTGGGTACTCCGCTCAGGCTGGTTACATTCTCCTGCACGGTTAGCTCCACCATTTTCTCTATCTTATCCTCCCACTTATCCATCAGGGCCACTTTAAGCGGCGGAGTACGCATGGCCTCAGCCCAGATAGGCAGGTTCTGCATAATTACCGCCGATACATCACCACAGGATACTTTAGCATTTAGCTCACTTGGCCGGTGGCTTCCGCCAATAGAAAGGCCTTTGCCAGTAAATAACTTCGTTTCCGGGAACAGATTAACGTAGATAGAGAGCATGTCTTTACCACCTTTATAATGGCAATCTTCCAAACTCTCCGGACTTACGGGTATAAACTTGCTACGGGCATTTGTAGTACCCGATGATTTGGCAAACCACTCAATCTTACTCGGCCACAGCAGGTTCTGCTCGCCTTTCATCACGCGCTCAATGTACGGGTATAGCTCTTCGTAAGTACATACCGGCACCCGCTCCTGAAACTCCCGCACAGAAAGGCCGTCACTATAACCATACTTCTTGCCCCATTCAGTGCCTTTCGCTGTACTGATCAGGTCCTGAAATAACTCCTGCTGTACTTCATGCGGATATTTCCGAAACAGATCAATGTCATGAATCCGCTTCTTCATTACCCAGGTTACTATCGAGTTGATGATTTCCAATGTGGTTTGGCTAAGTGATTAAACTGCTTTGTCTACTTCTGAGCGTGCATACTTTAGCCTTGTAATATACCTATTAAAGACTAAATCTTTCTTTTTAGCTCGAAATGTTTACCCAGGTATACGCGGCGTACCTGCTCGTCAGCGGCTAGTTCTTCTGCGGTTCCTGCTTTCAGAATTTTACCTTCGAACAGCAAGTATGCACGGTCTGTAATAGACAGGGTTTCGTTTACGTTGTGGTCGGTAATCAGGATACCGATATTTTTGTTCTTTAGCTTGGCAACTATACTTTGAATCTCTTCCACAGCGATTGGGTCCACACCGGCAAAAGGCTCATCTAATAGCACGAATTTAGGATCCACGGCCAGGGCGCGGGCAATTTCAGTGCGGCGACGCTCACCTCCTGATAGTACAATGCCTTTATTTTTACGCACATGCGTCAGCGAGAACTCCTCCAGCAGCTCCTCTACTTTTTCTCGCTGTGCCTGCTTTGGCAGGTTGGTCATTTCAAGCACCGACAGGATGTTTTCTTCTACTGTGAGCTGTCTGAACACTGAAGCCTCCTGTGCCAGGTAGCCCACTCCGCGCTTGGCCCGCTGGTACATAGGCAGGTCGGTTATATCCTCATCATTCAGATATATTTTACCTTTGTTTGGCTTTACAAGCCCCACTATCATGTAAAAAGAAGTAGTTTTCCCGGCACCGTTTGGCCCCAGTAAACCCACGATCTCTCCCTGGTTTACCTCTACGCTCACATCGTTTACTACAAGGCGAGACTTATACTTTTTTATCAGGTGTTCTGCTCTCAGTATCATCGGTGCTAAATTACGCATAAAGGCTGCATCCTGCAACGTGCACGCTTATACTGTTTTCATGTTACACAAAATGCAAAATATTGAACTTTTGCTATTTAAATTTAATTAATAAAGTATATAAACCTTATAATAAGGTGTTGACAGGTATCTGATTAATACATAATTTAATATCTCGCTTTACTTTACAACTGCCTTTATGATTTTTTCTTTACTTGTTTCAACTAGTCACAAGCTATTAGTTTCCGGCTTGCTACTGGCTTCCAGCTTTACATTAACACCTGCAAACCCATCTTTGCCCGACAACAACGAGCCTAAAGCTACTACTACAACCACTACCACATCATCTTTAAAAGGCATAGATGTTTCTCGTTGGCAAAAAGAGGTTGATTGGTCATTAGTTAAGGAATCGGATGTTTCGTTTGCTTTTGTGAAGGCTACCCAAGGCGATTTTAGATTAGACCCATACTTTGCCCGCAACTGGGAAGAGACCAAACGCCACGGTATTAAGCGCGGTGCATATCATTTCTTTAAGCCGGAAGCTCCTATTCAAGGCCAGATAGATCTTTTTTTAAGCACTGTAACACTGGAGCCTGGCGATCTGCCCCCTGTACTTGATATTGAGGTTACAGACGCAAAGATCAGCAGCGAGGAAATGCGGAAAAGTATAAAAGTGTGGCTGGAGGCGGTTACAGCACATTATGGCGTAAAACCAATTATTTATACTGGCCAGAGCTTTTACCGCCGCCACCTGAAAGGCCATTTCTCTGAGTACCTGTTCTGGATAGCACGCTACAGCGACAACAAGCCTGAAATTCACCACACCGACAGCTGGATGTTCTGGCAGTATACTGATAAAGGAAGTGTTTCTGGAATAAATGCAGCCGTAGACATCAATTTCTTTGCCGGTGATTTTGAAACGCTTGCCCAGCTCTGCCTTCAGGATAATGTAGTGGCACAGGAAAGCCCGCTGCAGCAGCTAAAACACATGTATCCAAAGCCATAGATTGGAACAACATATATTAGGTTAAAACGAAGAAGGCTCCTTTAACGGGAGCCTTTTTTTATTTTAAGCGTATGTCTTTTATGCGGAGTTGCAGGGTAATTACGCCCCGGTAAATATTTTCCTCAACTGTGTAACACACGTCAAACGGAATGCCTTTTGATATTTTGTGATAGTAATCGCTAAGACCAAAACCGATCGCATCTATACTATAAAAACCATCTTGTGTAAGGCGTAGTTTCAAGTGCGAATCGCCTACAATACGTACACTACCGGTATCATACACACACTCTGAAACAAAAGTAGGTCTCATGTTACCGGGCCCAAAGGGCTCCATCTGCCGCACAATGTTGTAGAAGTTACGGGTAATCTGCTTTAATTCTATTTTGCCGTCTATCTCTATCTGCGGTATCTTCTGCTCCTCAGTAATGGTATCAGTCACTACTTTCTCGAAACGCTCTCTAAAGGCCGGGATATTCTCTACAGGCAGGGTTAAGCCTGCTGCATACATATGCCCGCCAAATTGCTCCAGTAAGTCGGAGCAACTTTCGATGGCACTATGCACATTAAAGCCATGCACAGAACGAGCAGAACCAGACGCCTTACCATTAGACTGGGTAAGTATAATAGTTGGACGGTAATACTTCTCAATACAGCGCGAGGCTACAATTCCAATCACGCCTTTGTGCCAGGAGTCTTTAAACAAAACGGTGGAACTGGCGCTGCGCAGAAAATCGTCTTCCTCTATCATCTGCAGCGCCTCTTTGGTAATGTTGCTGTCTTTGTCCCGGCGTGCTTTATTAGACTCGTTTATGATGTCGGCCATTTTAAAGGCTTCTTCCTTTGTCTGGGCCAGCAGCATGCGTACTGAGTTCTTTGCATCGCCCATGCGGCCAGCTGCGTTGATACGAGGTGCAAAGCCAAACACAATGCTCGTAATGTCCATCTCACTGGTTATACCTGCCAGCTCCTTCAGGGCATCCAATCCTGGTCGCAAAGGTTGCGGGCCGTTCAGGTGGCGTAAACCATAATAGGCAAGTATGCGGTTCTCCCCGGTTATAGGCACAATATCAGAGGCTATACTTACTACCAGCAAATCAAGCAGCTTGTATACTTCCTCCTGGTCTATATCGTTCTGAAAACAGAATGCCTGCAGCAATTTAAAACCAACACCACAACCCGACAGTTCTTTGTATGGATAAGGGCAATCAATCTGTTTTGGGTCGAGTACGGCAACAGCCTTTGGTATGTCTTCGTCGGGTAAGTGGTGGTCACAGATAATAAAGTCGATGCCTTTCTCAGAAGCATAAGCAACCTTGTCAGCCGACTTTATACCGCAGTCGAGGCTTATGATCAGGCCAAAGCCATTTTCAGCGGCGTAATCTATACCCTGCGAAGAAACGCCGTAGCCTTCTTTGTACCTGTCCGGAATGTAAAAATCAACGTTGGAAGTATAGTTGCGCAGGAAGCCATACATCAAGGCTACCGAGGTAGTGCCGTCTACATCGTAATCTCCATACACCAGTATCTTTTCATTGCGGTGCAGGGCCTCATTCATTCTGTCAACAGCCAAATCCATGTCCTTCATCAGGAACGGGTCATGAAGGTCGGACAGCGATGGTCGGAAAAAATGCTTGGCTTCGTCGTAAGTGCAGATGCTGCGCTGGCAAAGTATAGAGGCAAGTTTTGGGCTTATCTTGAGGCTTTCCGCAAGACTATCCACTACATCGGCTGGCGCCTCCTGGTTATATACCCACCTTTTCTCCATATGCTTCTGCTACACTACATTTAATCTGTTGCAAAGGTAGCTAATTTAAGGGGTATTTTAAGGCCATGCTTACCTGCTGCGGTTCGGCTTCCCTGTAAAAAGTCGTATCTTTGCCACAGAAGTACAACAGGATAATCCGTGAAACGATTCAGAGAGATTTTCGAAAAGTATAAAAATTATTCGCTGGACCTGGTGATGTATGGCTTCTTCATCATCTTTATACTTATACTTGTTATTTTCTTCGGAGACTAGCCTTACTAATTTATACTATCGCCTCGCAGTTTTCGAAAGCGTTTACGGGCCTCTGCTATGTAGATGCTCCCCTGGTGCTTTTTTAACAGATCGTTGTAGAGTTCCTGTGCCCTCTCCTTGTCTTTCAGATTCTCTTCATAAATATAGGCCATCCTGTATAAGGCATCATCACTCAGAATATCATATTGCGGGTTGCTAACGATTTTGCTCAGGCTTTCTACGGCCTGCTCAAACTGCCCCATACGTTCGTAAATATTTGCCTTCTGAAAGTATATCTCATCTGTAAGGCTATGGCCCGGGTATTTTTTCAGCATAGTATCAAGTGCTGTAATAGCCTCTGCCAATTTGTTCTGAAACACCAGCAGATCAATGGCCGCATACTCTTCCATAGCTACCGTAGAGGTATCGAGACCGGTGTTGTCTGTTATAAGCAGGCTCAGGTCCATGGCATCGTTGGCAATTTCGCGACTGGTAGCCAGTTTCAGTATATCCAAGTGCGCCTGGGCCAGTTCAAAATCGCCTTTGTAGTAGTTTAGCCTGGCGTTTCTCAGTTTGGCCTCATGCCCTATGGGGGTTTCTTTGTGCGTTTTTTCTACCTGCGAGTACAGCAATGTACTTTCCCAAGGCTCGCCTTTTAGCAGATAAATGTCTCCTAAGGTTAGTTTGCTATTGGCTACAAAATCCGGATTGGCGCGCGGCATGTCTATCGCTTCCTGCAACAGGGCAATGGCTTTTTCCCTGTCGTCTAAATAAAATGCATACAAGCCGGCCATGTGCTGCAATACTTCTACTGTTTGGGCAGATCTGCCTACCTCATTTAGTAAAGCCTCGTAGTCGGTTATAAGTGCCCTTATCTTATCCTTATCCACAGGAAATGTATTCTGTATCTGCTCTTCCCGCGCATTTATCAGTCGCTGTCGTGCTATCAGGTAGTATGGCCCTTCCGGGTATTCTTTTACAATGTAATCGTAGGCCTCAATGGCGCCCTCGTAATCATCGTTCTTCAAGCTGATGGCACCAAGCTCCATAACACGAGTACCACCACTGCGCGTGCGCTTATCTACAGCCCTGGCCTGCATCAAAGCCGCATAAAAATCTTTTCGCTGAATGTAAAGCCAGATCAAAAGTTCGTTGTATGCCAGCTTATCGGGGTTTTGCTGCACCCGCAGTATCAGCTCTTTCTCCAGTTCATCCAGGTTTTTTTCTTCGCGCATACTGTTCTGCAGCATGTTCTGCACATACCCCAGTTCATTATCGTCGGCTTGCAGCAGGTTCAGTATCTCAGGTATCAGGCTGGTATTTTTCTGGCGATAAGCGTAAAGCGCAATAAGCGGCCTGTTAAACTCCAGTGGGTTTTCACTGAGCACACGGCCACGCAAGTATGTTTTCTCGGCATAATCAAACAGGTCGCTTTGCATAAAGGCGCTTGCCAGGCTTATTACCTGCTCAGGCTTTAGCTGCTCCAGCATTTTATCATAATATTTTTCAGCGGTAGCCTTATCGCCTGAAGCCTGGTATACCTTACCCAGATCTACCTGGTAGTTGGGGATATCCGGGTATCGCTTTATGGTCTTCTTCACCAGTTTTTCGGCTTCCTTGTAGTTTCGCTGTGCCAGCAACACTTTCAGGTAGTCGGGGTAAACCGCCTGGAACAATCTGGGCTGTTCTACCAGTTTACTGTATAGTTCTTCTGCCTTTGCATAATCGCCTTTGCTGTAGTACTCGCGTGCCAGCTGCAGCTCCTGGTTTTGGGCTGAGGCTGTAAGCGTTACAAGAAGCAGCAGTATAGCGCTAAATAAAATACGAAATGGTTTAGCTGGCATAATATACTTAAAACGTAAGTTAAGCGGGCTTTGATATTAAAGCGCTGCGGATAAATTGAAGGTACGGGTATACAACAAAAAAAGCCACCCTTTGTGGGAGTGGCTTTTTTTGAATTTATACTTTGCTAGATTCTAGAAGAATTTAACGCGGTTATCCTTAATATCAGCTTTGTCTTTGATGGCTTCGAAGGCTTTGCTTTGCACGTTGCCTGCACGCGATGTACGCAGTTGCTCTTTTACGTTACTAAAGTCATTGATTTCAGGAGCCTGATCCAGGTTAACCAGTTCAACGATCAATACACCGTTCTGTCCTTCGATAGGGGCTGAGCGGGAACCCTGCTTCATACCAAACGCCTTGCCGATAGCAACCGGCTCAACACCGAACCCCGGTATGGCAGTAGAAGCAAGTGTTACGTTATCGGCAGTTTTAACCATGGCATTTGGTCCGTAGCTAGCAGCAATCTGGTCTAACGAGCCTTTCTGGCCTTTTAGCTTCTCAATGATCTGCTCAGCTTTAACTTGGTTGCGTACGGCTGCCGTTAGCTCTTCTTTAATGTCTTCTATTTTAGCATAGCCTTTTTCACGCTTGCCAGTAAGTGTTGCCACAACAAACTTGTCTTCTATCTCGAACACCTTAGACACATCGCCTATTTCAGTGTCATTAGCGTAAGCCCAACGTACCAGTTCGCGCGAATTGTTCAGGTTATTTACCATTATCTGGTTTTTACCGATCTCCTTGGCTTCTTCTTTAACCAAAGACTTATTTTTAGCAACATTTTCTCTGAACTCTTCTGCGCTGCCGCTTGTGCCAGATAACTCATCTGCAATAGCGTAGGCTACGTCGCGGGTTGTTTCGCTGGCCTCTACTGAGCGCTGTACAGCGGCAATTTTATACTGCTGCTTTGTTTTAGGCTCTGTTACTTTTACAATGTGGTAGCCATACTCGGTTTCTACCAGGTTTGGCAGTAAACCAGCTCCTGCATGACCAAACACGGCTTTGTCAAAAGGACCAACCATACGGCCTTCTTCAAACCAACCCAAATCACCGCCTACAGAGGCAGTTCCATCGCTACCGTACTGAGAAGCCATCTGTGCAAAGTCTGCCCCGCCTTTGATCTGGTTTAGAACATCCTGCGCTTTTGTTTTGGCAGCTGCTTTTGCCTCTGGTGTATCACCTTCAGGTCTGATCAAGATATGGCTTGCTCTTACAGCGCTTGTAGCACTTTCTTTGGCATCCATTACTTTGAAAAGCGCCATTGTGCCATTTTGAGTATATGGGCCATATACTTTACCTTCCTGTAATGGCAGTTGCTTGCGCAGTTCCTCTGGCAGGTTGCCAGGCGTTTGGTAGGTGCCGTCAAAAGGTTGGTCTGAGTTTGTGTAAACAAAAGCAGAATCGTTTGTTGCGTTTGCAAATTGCTGTGCAAGTGTGCTGATCTCCTGCTGATAGTATGTGCTGTCTTCTCTGGATGCGTTTACATCTATTACAACATACTCTACTGAACGGCCATCTTCTACTTTATAAAGCTCTTTGTTGCGCTCGTAATACTCTTTAAGTTTTGCATCAGATACAGTAACAGCAGAGTCTGCCATTGTAGCGTAAGGCACAAACAGCACTTTTAAACTTGCTGATGCATTCTGGGCTTTATAAAAGTGCTTAGCTTCTGCATCCGTTATGTATACTGACTTAGCAAGCAGATTATTATACTTTGTCGCAATGCGGTCTGCAATGATGCCCTGCTCGAAGTTAGTCCACATAGGACGCGCCTCAGGGCCCATCTGATCGAGGTTTTGCAGGTACTGTACTACCTGGCTCTGGTCGAACAGACCTGTTTGCGGATTAACGAAAGCCTGTTGCACAGCCGGGTGAATGTTGTTACCCTGCACCATGTCTGCCAGTTCTTCGTCAGTTACTTCTATTCCTAAACGATCGTACTCTTTCTCTAAGGCAATCTTAAAGATCAGCTGGTTCCATGCCTGCTCACGCAGCATAGCCATTTCGTTTTCAGTGGCTGCACGGCCTACCTGGTTTTCATAGTTTACTTTAAGTTGCTGGAAAGCCGCATCAAACTCATCGTATCCTACTTCTTCCCCTCCGATTTCACCGATAACTGTTGCATCGTTACCCATTAGCCTTGAGTTTGGCCCTAACAGGTCACCGCCTACTACAAATATACCAAGCCCTATGGCAATGGCTCCTACAGCCCAACCAGACTTCTCTCTAATCTTATTAATTAATGCCATTCTTTATTTAACTTATAAAAGGATTGTGCAAAATAAGGTTAATCGTGTTAAAATTCAAAAATTTTATGTGTTCAGGCTTATTATTCTGCATCTACCTGATAATCTGATTTTTTAATCAGCTTCACAGCGTTGATGCGGTTATCGTCCATGGAGAGTACTGTGATAAGAAAAGGCGCTACTTCTATTTCATCACCAGGTGTTGGTATTTCGCCGAAAACAGAGAAAATAAGACCTCCAAGTGTTTCATAATCGCCTTCAGGCAGGTTCAGGTCATACTTCTCGTTCAGGTAATCTATTTCGTGCCGCGCACTCAATAAGTATAATCCCTCTTCTGCAATTACCTGTTCCAGCAGCTCATCATTAATATCAAACTCGTCTTCTATTTCCCCGAATATCTCTTCTATCACGTCTTCTACTGTCACAATGCCTGAAGTGCCTCCAAACTCATCTATCACCACGGCTACACTGCGATGTTCTGAAACAAATTTTACAAAAAGCTCGCTGGCCAGCATACTTTCGGGCACCATACTTACCTGCGAAATTATTTCAGCCACGCTTTGCGGGCGCTTAAACATATCCAGTTGGTGGCAGTACCCTACTATATTATCAATAGTATCCTTATAGACCAGAATTTTGGAATGTCCCGTTTGCACAAATGTCTGGCGTAGCGTTTCAAGAGTATCCCCTATCTCTACAGCCTCTATCTCGGTACGTGGTACCATGCACTCGCGCACTTTCACCGTTTTAAACTCAAGTGCGTTATGGAATATCTGGGGATCTACCTCGGGTGCGTTTTCCTGCTCCGGGTGGTAGAGGTGGTTTTTGATGTATGCATTCAGGTCTGTAAAGCCAAACACAGGCTTTTCTTCTGAGAACTCAATCCTGAAAAGTTTTTCGGCCACCAGTTTACTCAGGCTTACAATCAGGTAAACCACAGGGTATAACATGTAATAGAGTACAAGTATCGGAACCGCCAAAACCTGCAGCAAACGGTTAGGATTTATGGCTGCTAAACTCCGTGGCAAAAACTCGGCAGTAAGCAAAACCACTACTGACGCAATAATAATCTGGATAAGCAGTATAAGTAAATTAAACTGAAATGGCTGGGGTAAGTATACCAAAAGCAGCGTGTTTAGTATTCCGGCTATTGCAAAGCCGTACAGCACCAGCGCAAGGGTATTGCCGATTAATGCCGTGCCTAAAAACCGTGATGGGCGCTGCAACAAATACCAAAGTATGCGCCCAGACAGTACACCATTCTTTTCGCTGAGCTCGATCTGAATCTTGTTGGCTGCCACAAAGGCCATTTCTATACCCGAAAAAAAGGCAGAGAAAACCAAGGCGGCAAACAGCAAAACGATCTGACTGGGGTCTATCATGATTTAAGTTATTTTTCGGCGTCTTCGCTTTTATTGCGCCGGTAGCGGTACAACATGTACAACACCAGCACAATCATAAAAATCCAGTAATTGCCGGCGGCGTCACCCTCCTCTATACTGCGGTGCACACCTATAACCATAGCCACAAAAGCGAGCGACAGTAAAATAGTATTTAACAATTTAGGGTTCATTACTCTTCTTTTAAGCTAAATGTGCCTGTCACTTTTGTAATGGAGTATCTCGAGAAATCCTGATTGGCACGCAGTCCTTTCCCTGTAATTATTTCTTCAGCTGTGGTAATCTTTACAAACTTGTCTGTATAAATTTCCTGCTTATTTTTATTCCAGTACAGTTCTTCTGTCTCCAGCTTTTCCTGTTTTTGCAAGTTATTTACCACTACATTGCCTCTGGCCAGGTAAATATCCTTATTACGGTCCTGTTTGGCGTAATTTGCCTTTAATGTTGATGTCATTTGCCCTGGCTTTTCGAAGAACTCTACATATAGCCCTTCCGGGAACACGCCATCACCGTTTTCAAACTCCTGCTGCAGCGGCGCTTGCAGCTTAACCAGCAATTTGGCTGAGTCGGAATAAAGTGTTACCACGTCCTTGTTCTCGATCAGGGGACCGGTGTATTTCAGTTCTTTGTCAGGGTCCTGTAACTCATCGGTACAGCTAAAAGCCGTACTTACAATAAGTGCCAGTAACCCTAATATGTATGCATTGCGCATGTTATACTTTATCGTCGGTTTTCGTGAAAATAACAAAATTTATAATTCTCAGTTCACAAACAGCCTCTTTAACAGGCATATTACAAAAAAGGCCGCTTCAAGAACGGCCTTTTCATTTATACTTTGTAACGATGGCTAATCTATGCGGCGCTTAATAAACCACCTGCTGTTTACGGTAAAGCCAACGCTAAACTGGAAATAGTTTTCCTTGATAAGGTTATTGTCTGTGGTGCCGCGGCTTCCGTATCCAAAGGCAGCATTCAGTTGGTATAGATCGTAGATTGTGGAGCGGCCCAATGGCATTGTAAAGCCTGTTGTTATACCCTTGTCTTTAATAGACTCGCCTCTGGCACTGTATGGCGTGTCTCCGTAATAGACACCGGCCCGGTAGGTAACGCGGGCAAAAAAGTTATCTATTGAGTTTGCATTAGGGGTGTATTCACCTCCAAGTGCCACACGATAGCTGTCTCCCAATTCACTTTCCCCGGAAAAGTTTCTGAACTCTGACCACTTCTGGCTGTAGAAATCAGCCCCGATAGTCAGGTTTTTTCCGTTGTCGAATGTTAATCCGGCATGAAGGCTTGGCGGCAGATTTACGCTGCTTTCTGAGCTGTCAGGCAATATGTTATCGTCCAATATGTTGTCTGATAGTGTTCTACGCTCATAAGATGACCTGCGCGTTGCATCCAAATCAGTGCCAAAGCTATAAACTGCGCCCGCACTTAGGTAAGATTTATCTTTAATTTGCTTGCGGTAATTCGCACCGGCTCTAAATATAAAATTCTCGTAGCGTATGCGTTCGTTGTACACCACTTTCTCGCTGCCAATAGCAGCCAACGAATCATCCTGCACTACCGAAGCGGACTCTTTTGTGATAGCCCCAAACAAATAAGATGCACTACCACCTATTGTAAGGCCGTCAGCAATTTTAACGCCGTGCGAAAAGTATGCCTCTGAAATGCCGCCTTCGCCCAAATACTGCTGCTGTATGGTAGCACGTGGATTACTTGGCAGGCTTGATGTTGTTCTGGCCTCGTAGTTAACAACGCTATATGGCCTTAAACCAATTGCAGAGCTCCAGCGCTTCGATACCGGTACTGCCAGCGTTAAGTTGTAAAGGTTAGCATTACCGTCAGTTTGCTTTTCAGCAGAATTTTTGATGGTTTTTAACTGACCTGCCACACCCATATCAAATACTGTTATACTATTATAGTACAACAGTGCTGGGTTAGCAGTATTGGCCTGAAAGCTATTACCTGCACTTATACCTACGCCGGCCATGCCTGCGTTGCGTACGTTGCCAAGGTTGTAGTTATATTCCCCTAAGCCATAGCGAGAGTACGGGGTGTTGCCAATATTTTGCGCCTGTGCGGCATGTGCCAGGCATAGTATGGCAAAGCCTATCAGTACTCGGAGTGATTTATACATTATGTGCTAATATTCTGTGAAGCCCGATTAAAACTAACTCAGGAATTACAAAGATGCGTCCTTTTAATTTACTTTCAAAAAATCCTGCGTCTCCTCCGCAAAGTATAACCACCAGATCTTTCGCTTTTTCTGAATAAGCCTGAATAAAGCCATTGAGTTCGGCCACGGTTCCAGCAAGCACCCCACTAAGTATAGACTCCTGCGTTGACTGCCCGGTAAGCGGGTACTCATTTTCAGTTCGCTCTACTAACGGCAGGCGCTTTGTAAAAGTATGCAATGCCTTAAATTTCATGTTCAAGCCCAGCGAAATTCCTCCTCCAAGGTAGTTCCCGTTTTTGTCGACAAAGTCGTGGGTAATGCAGGTGCCGGCATCAAATATTAAACAGTTGTGCCTCGGAAACAGGTAATTAACCCCAACTGCGGCGGCAATTCTATCTGCGCCCAGGGTTTGCGGGGTTTTATACTTGTTAAAAACAGGCAGGGCTGTCTGCTCAGAAAGCTCTATAATGCTTCCTGATACAGACAGCCCTGCTGCTATACTTTGCGTGCCCGCCGCAACAGAGGCAACAATGGCATGGTCAAATTTTTGGTTCTGCAGCTCCTGCGGCAATTCATGCCCGGTAAAATAACCCTGCTTTACCAAGGCATCCTTTTCAAAGATACCATATTTGGTGCCCGTGTTTCCTATGTCTATAGCGACGTTGCGCATATGTTACATAAAGTATTTTAGCCTTACTACCTCTTTTTCAGATAAGAAACGCCAGTTGCCGCGCGGCAGGTCTTTTTTGGTAAGGCCGGCATACTGCACACGGTCCAGGGTAACTACATCATAGCCCAGGTGTTCAAAAATTCTGCGCACAATGCGGTTACGGCCAATATGTATCTCTATACCCAGAAAGTGATTTGATTCTCCTAATATGGCCACATCATCCACAACTGCTTTGCCGTCTTCCAGCTCCACTCCTTCCGCTATCTTCTGAAAATCTGCTTTGGTGATTGGCTTATCCAGCTCTACCTGGTAAATTTTCTTGATATCGTTTGATGGATGCGTCAGCTTTTGGGCCAGCTCACCATCATTGGTGAATAGCAGTAGGCCAGTTGTGTTGCGGTCCAGGCGGCCAACCGGGAAAATGCGCTCTTTAGAAGCATTCGCTACCAGGTCCATCACCGTCTTGCGGCCTTCAGGGTCTTCAGTGGTCGTGATAAAGTCCTTTGGCTTGTTTAGCAACACGTACACCAGTTTTTCACGGTTAAGGATCTTCTTGCCATACTGCACATTGTCTGTTAGCTGTACCTTGTATCCCATCTCCGTGATCACCTCGCCGTTTACTTTAATCTCACCAGCCTCAATTAAGCTATCAGCTTCGCGGCGCGAACAAACACCTGCATTGGCGATAAAGCGGTTCAGACGAATAGTGCCATCCTCATCCTCTTTTCGGTTCGTTTTTTTGATGCGTGGGTTGTCTTTATATCGGCTCAGATTATAGTTAGGAGCTTCCTGGTCTTCGCCTTCTTTACGGTCGTTAAAACGGTCGCGGCTTGGTGCCTGTTTGCCTAATCTTTCTTCTCTGTTCTCTCTGTATGGTTTTTTGTTGCCATCAAAGCTACGGCGTTCTCCACCTTCGCGGCGTGGGCTGTCGTTGCTAAATGAACGACGCTCGCCATCCTCACGTTTTGGTCTATCGTTGTTAAAAGAACGGCGTTCTCCGTCTTCTCTTCTTGGCCTGTCTGAGTTAAAGCTGCGACGGTCGCTGCCTTCTCTCCTGTCATTGCCAAAAGATTTGCGTTCGCCTCTTTCGCCACTTTCTCTTCTGTCGTTACTAAATGATCTTTTCTCACCATCTTCACGGCGCGGACGATCGCTGCTGAAAGAACGGCGGTCTCCACCCTCTCTTCTTTCGCCGCCGCGGTCATCTCTTCTGGCTGGCCTATCTGAGTTAAATGACTTGCGTTCGCCACCCTCGTTTGCACGATCGTAGCGTTTTACACGGTTCCCTTCAGATGGACGTCTTTCGCGATTCTCTCCGCCTTCGCGTCTGTCTCCGCCAAAAGATCTGCGTTCGCCGCCTTCTCTTCTGTCGTTGCCATAGTTGCGGCGTTCTCCGTCCTCGCGTCTTGGTCTGTCAGAGTTGAAAGAGCGTCTTTCGCCGCCTTCTCTCCTATCAGACCCAAACGAGCGACGCTCACCTCTTTCACCACTCTCTCTCTTATCTCCAAAAGAACGGCGCTCACCACCTTCGCGGCGGTCGTTATTGTATGAACGGCCTTCGGCTCCGCGGTTATCCCTTCTATCGTTATCTCGCCTGTCGGGGTTAAAGCTGCGGCGTTCGCCACGTTCTCCACCTTCAGGCCTATCGTTCTTATCTCTTCTGTTAAAGATTTTTTTGCCTTCACGGTCGTTATTTGGTCTGTCAGAACGGTTTCTGTCAGAGCCATCTCTTCTGCCGGCGTTATCGCGGGCAGGTCTTTCGTTTTCTCTTGCCATTGTATTGTTTTTATCGATGCAGTATCGCTACTGTACCTTCATTATGTGCAGTATTAATAGAAAATCTCTATTTATAGTTCAATAAGGGTGTAGCCTAGTCGGCTGTTTCGCCAATCATGTTTTCTTCTGTGGCGAAGTCTTTTAGTTGCGGGAGGTCTTTGATGTGGTTGATGCCGAAGTAATCCATGAATTTCTGGGAGGTGCCATAAAGTACAGGGCGCCCAATGGTGTCGGCTTTGCCTTTGATCTCGATCAGCTCTTTCTCGAGAAGCTTGTGTATTGCATAGTCGCAGCCTACGCCACGGATTTGCTCTACCTGTGATCTTGTTATCGGCTGTTTATAGGCAACTATTGCCAGCGTCTCCAGAGAAGACGCTGACAACTTTTTCTTTGATTTCTGCTTTAGATAAGTACTTACCGTATCCTGATATTGCGGCTTTGTAAGAAACTGGTAACCGCCCCCGATCGCATAGATTTGGAAAGCAAAGCCGGTCTCGTTAAGCTGCTCATTTATGGCCTCAACAGCCTCGAGCACATCACTTACCAATACCTCTTCCAAGCCCATAGACTCCTGTAAGCAACGCTGAATTTCTTCGATGCTTATCGGTGACTGGGCACAAAATACCAGGGCCTGAATATGGTTTTGCAGGATATTCAAATTGTAAAAGTACTAGTCGTTACGCTGTAGTTTAGCCTCAATGGAGTGCTGTGTATGCGGTACTGCGCGCAATCTCTCTTTCGGGATAAGTTTGCCAGTTACAATGCAAACACCATAAGTGCCGTTTTTAATACGTATCAGTGCGTTCTCTAACTGCTGGATAAACTTCATCTGGCGTGAAGCAAGCTGGTTTAA
The DNA here is from genome assembly GCF_019443125.1 of Pontibacter aydingkolensis. Classification (GTDB taxonomy): domain Bacteria; phylum Bacteroidota; class Bacteroidia; order Cytophagales; family Hymenobacteraceae; genus Pontibacter; species Pontibacter aydingkolensis. The sequence continues at coordinate 424,011 of NZ_JAHYXK010000002.1, forward strand.
GCTTTCCTTCTCGGCAGTATCAGCACCATCTTCCAACACTTTTGTAGGAGATGCTGTGTTATCTGTTCCTGAATCGTTACGGCGGCTAAGAGTCTCCTTTATAAAGGTTACTTCTTTGCGGGCATTAGTCAGCTTCTCTTCAATAATGCTTTCAAACTCTGCTAACTCCTCGCGCGAATAGCGCTGCTTTTCTTCGTTTGTGTTCATTTTGTCTTTTTAGAACTGTATATCTTTAACTCAATATTTAGCTTATTAATTCCCCTTTTTAGCAGTGATGTATTTCAATATCAATCTTACACTAGTACAAACCCAAGCCTTCTATACGCTTTATTAGCCTGTGCTCCTCACAAGCATCTGTTTATTAGCATCTTTGCTAAAATTCGTGCAAAAATAAGATTAAACAATTTAATATACTATGGATAACCAAAAATTAATGGCACCCCATTAATTTTATTCTATATTTTGCGAGAATTGGACGTTTTTAACTGGTTTATCAAGAACCGTGCTTTAATGTTATAACTTATAAAAATAAATTTATATACGCTTCATGTTATATATATACAAACGTATATATTTGTTCAGTTTATAATTAATGTTTATCCAACTTTTTATTATTTATTTCTGCTATGAAGCGAATCTTATTTTTAGTTGTGGCAGCATTTGCCATCTCAATGGGTGCTGTACAGGCACAAAGTAATGTTGTGAAGATCAACGTACTTAGCCCAATTGTTCGTACTGGTTCTGTATTTTATGAGCGTACTATTGCTGAAGACAAAAGTATTCAGCTGGGTGTATTTTATACTGGCTTTAGTATAGAAGACACTAAATTCAGTGGTTATGGCATTACGCCGGAATTCAGGAAATATCTTTCTAAGTCGAAAGAAGCTCCACAAGGATTTTATATTGCTCCGTTTATGCGTTACCAGTCGTTTAACATGACTGCTGAGCACGAAGGCTTTAGTGACCATGCAGATAAAGCAACATTTAAGACTTTTGGTGGTGGTTTGCTAGTTGGTAACCAGTGGGTGTTTGCAGATCGCTTTGTCCTGGATACTTTCTTTGGTCCTAACTACAACGCTGGAAGCATAAAAGTAGAAAGCGGCGAAGAAGATGCTTTTGATACTGGTGCATTCGGTGGTTTTGGTATCCGCACAGGTATAGCTTTTGGTATCAAGTTCTAAAAACAGAACCGATCATACTTACGAAACGAGGCGGCTTTAGTAAGCCGCCTCGTTTTTATTTATACTTGATTTATACTTTTGCAAATCTTAAAAGCTAAGCATACCAATTACTGCAGCGGCCGCCTCTACACCTTTATTACCGTGCTTACCGCCTGCTCTGTCTAAAGCCTGCTCCAGGTTGTTGGTAGTAACTAAACCGAAAGCTACCGGCTTGTTAAACTTTAAGGATACGTTGGTTAAGCCATTTGCCACTGCATGGTTAATATAATCATCGTGTTTAGTATCGCCTTTGATTACAACACCAATACAAATTACAGCATCTATTTCCTCCTGCATCGCCAAAAACTGAGCTCCTAAGGTAAGTTCGAAGCTACCCGGAACGGTATTTATGTAAATGTTTTCCTTTTTAGCACCATGCTTTAGCAGCGTGTCTACAGCACCCTGGCATAATACACTTGTTATATCGTCGTGCCACTCAGCTACTGCAATTCCAATGGTTTTATCAGAGATGTCTTTAAAGTTCTCTTTTTTATAATCGCTCAGGTTCTTTAGAGATGTAGCCATACTTTAACTGGTTGATCGTTAATGGTTGTTAGTTATTCGTGTTTTACGGTTAGTATAACACTCACTTTGATACTTTGCTTGTTTTATACTTCCTGGCTGGCAAGTGCTAATAAAAAAGCGCTTTTGCCGATAAGACAAAAGCGCTTTTTTAGCATAGCCTTTTTATACTTTAGTTATTGCCGGCCAGTGCTTCGGCGCGGGCTTTATACTTTTTAGCTTCAGATACTTCTTTAGAAGCAACAAAATCTGTGATGATCTTATCATAAGCCTCTGCAGCTGCAGAGAAGTTATTATCAGCCTCGTAAGCAATGCCGGCTTTCATCAGGTACTGTGGCGAGAAATGCTCGTTAGCGTTATAATTTGCAGCTTTCATGTACATATCAGCAGCCTCTTTGCTTTTTCCCTGCTCCAGCAGCGCATCGCCAGTAAGGCTGTAAGCACGTGCCTGCAATAGGTAATCATCAGCGCTAAAATCCTCCAGATACTCCTGGGCCTCTGCAAATTTACCCTGCTTTAGCAAAGCCACGCCCGCATAGAAATTGGCCAGGTTACCGGCGTCAGTTCCATCGTATTGATCAGCAATAGCTAACAAACCAAGGTACTGACCGTCTCCGTTAAGGGCTTTGTTCAGAGAGTCCTGCTCGAAGTAATAAACGGCCTGGAACATTGCATTATGCCCCTCTGTGCTACGTGTAGACTTGTAGTTATACCATAAGAAACCTGCCACAACAATAGCAGCGATTGTTGTAAACGCAACGAGTAACTTCGTTTTGTTTTTCTTCACGAAATCCTCTGATTGCGACAAGCGCTCTGCCAACGCATCCGGATTTTCTACCAGCTCCTCAAACTCGCTGTGGTTCTTAACTGTTTCTTTAGCCATTGATTTAAATTGAATTATAAATTCAAATGTAAAAATTAAAAATGATTTGCACCAATCTTATTAACAGGGCAACAACCAATTCCTAACTTTTAATTCCTGATTTGTAGTTTTTTACACTTCTAATTAGTCCATGATGTATGGATAATCCGGCTCCACGTAGATATCCGTGTAAAGCTCAGACGGATCCGGATAAGGGGATTCCTCAGCAAACTTAACGGCTTCTGCCACACGCTGCTTTATCTTCTCATCAATCTGCTCTAATTCTTCTTCCGTAGCCCAGTTATTCTTAAGGATAGTAGCTGCTACAGACTCTATAGAGTCGCGGCCTTTATAGTCTTCCAGCTCTTCTTTGGTTCTATACTTGGCAGGGTCAGACATGGAGTGGCCTTTGTAGCGGTATGTTCTGAACTCAAGCAATGTTGGTCCTTCGCCGGCACGTGCACGCTCAGCAGCCTCTGCTACAGCATTGTGTACGTTTTCCACGCTCATGGCATCTACCGGGAAAGAAGGCATATCGTACGCAGAACCTAGTTTGTACAGGTCCTGCACGTTTGATGTACGCGTTACAGATGTACCCATAGCGTAACCGTTGTTCTCGATCACGAAGATCACAGGCAGTTTCCAGGTCATGGCCATATTCAGGGCCTCGTGGAAAGCACCCTGACGCACAGCACCGTCACCCATGTAGCAAATGCAAAGGTTACCTGTGTTGTTATACTTCTCAGCAAAGGCAAGACCTGCACCAAGTGGCACCTGACCACCAACAATACCGTGGCCACCTACAAAGTTCACGTTCTTATCGAACATGTGCATAGAACCGCCTTTGCCCTTAGAGCAACCAGTAGCTTTAGCAAACATCTCGGCCATTACAGCACCTGGGTCTGTGCCTAAGGCAAGCGGGTGTGCATGGTCGCGGTAAGCGGTAATCCACTTATCATCCTTGGTAAGCGCAGTTACAGCACCAGCCACACAAGCCTCCTGGCCAATGTAGAGGTGGCAAAAACCTTTTATTTTTTGCTGGCCATACAACTGGCCTGTTTTTTCTTCGAAGCGGCGGATGAGTTTCATGTTCTCAAACCACCACATGTATGTTTCTTTTGAAAACTTTGGCTCAGCCTGTACCTTTGCTTTCGCCGACTTCGCTTTTGCCTTATCTTTCGTAGCAGCCATGGGTAAAAATCTAATCTGGGTTTTATCCGTTGCATGTTCAGGCTGAAAAGCACCTGAAACAAGCGGGCAATCAGGCCCATAACGGGTTTAGCTTGCGAAATTAAGGAAAAAGAATTCAAAGTAGAAAAAATGCTCCTCGAAAATCTTAGTTTACTGTTCTTTAAAAACTACGAAGAGGCCTCACTGGCCTTTACGGAGCATATTAATTGCTTTATCGGCGACAACGGCAGCGGAAAAACAAACCTGCTCGATGCCATCCATTACCTCTCTATGACCAAAAGCGCTTTTCCGGGCACCGAGGTACAAAGTATTAAACAGGGCGAGGATTTTTTTATGGTGAAGGGCCGTTTTGAAGTTGAAGGTGCCAAGCACACCGTGCAAGTTAGCATGAAACAGGGCCAGAAAAAGGCTGTTACACATAATAAAGTACTTTACGAAAAGATAAGTGACCACATTGGCCAGTTTCCGGTGGTGCTTATCTCGCCTTACGACACCGATCTGATACGCGAGGGCAGCGAAGAGCGCCGTAAGTACTTCGACAGCCTTATTTCGCAGCTAAACCATTCTTACCTGGAGCAGCTGATACAGTATAATTACATACTTAAACAGCGCAACTCGCTGCTTAAGCAGTTTGCTGATCGAAATTACTACGACCGTGACTACCTGCAGATATTGAACGAGCAGCTTATACCTTTTGCCGAGCAGCTAACGCAGGAGCGCGAAAAGTTCTTAGGGGAGTTTGTGCCTGTTTTCCAGAAGCATTACCGCCACATCTCCGACAGCTCCGAAACTGTTACGCTTACCTATAAAAGCCAATTATCAGGCTCTGATTTTGCCCAGTTGCTGCACCAGGCCGAACGCAAAGACCTGGCTTTGCAACGCACTACCGTAGGTCCGCACAAAGATGATTTCGTGTTTCTGATGGATGGCAACCCGGTGAAAAGCTTCGGATCGCAGGGCCAGCAGAAAAGCTATGTTATAGCCCTAAAGCTGGCTCACTTTGAGGTAATGGACCAGCGCCAGCACCACAAGCCCCTGCTCCTGCTCGACGATATCTTTGACCGCCTCGACGAGAAACGCATTACCAAACTCATGCAGATGGTGGCCGCCCATACTTTCGGGCAAATCTTTTTAACTGATACCCATCTGGACAGGACAGATAAAATACTTGAAGGGCTTTCGGAAAGTATCCGTAGATTTGAGGTAAGAGAGGGAGTAGTTAGACAAATTGCTTAATTGCTGATTACTAAACTGTTGTGGCCTGATTTATTAATAATACGTTAAAGTATAAATTCTAACTTGCAACTTTTAGGGCGAAGCGTCATGAAGAAATACAGTTACTTGTTATTCGCAGTTGTGATATGCTTAACAATGGGTTTTCAATGTGGCGATGATTACTTGCCAGAACCTGAACCAGCACAAATTTTCAAAGAAACGCTAAGCTTAAACCCTTTCAAAAAAACCTATAGTATAGGTGATACTATCTGGATTGAGACAAACATAAATGATAAGCACCTGTTCGATTCTAAGTCAGGTCGGGAAGTTTTAGTTGATTCTGTTTCTCTTCCAATTGAGCTGTCCTATTCAGCTTTGTACCAAGTTTATACCCGACCTGAAGGCTTTTGCAAAGTAGTAACATCAAGCCCTGTTGAAGAAAACACAGAATTATGAGAGAGCGACTCATATCATAGCCTCATATGGGTGTAACCAATCTGATTACCGTTTTAAAGTGGGCATCGTGCTACTTTCTACAGGAGTATACTCATTGAAAATTGCTGAGAAGAGTAACTTCTACAATTGCTTAAAGCCGCAGCAATATGCCAGGCATTCACAAATCTCCTACACCTTCGGCTTGAACGATACAAATAAAGATGTCTTCTTAGCCATACCTTCCATCTCAAGAGGGGGCTTAAATACAGAGAAAATAGACAGCAAAGAGGAGTATATTGTAAAAGTAGTTAAGTAGAACACCAGAGGCTTTCCTCCTGATGTCAAATAATCTCACCTGATTATTACCTCAGAAATTTAAAGATTTGAACTTTAAGCGTTCTTTATCTCCTAACTTTGCTCAAACTCTTTCTGATTCCAAATCCAAGAGAGCAGCCGAAGCAATATAAATAGACAGGCAAATTACTAATTCATTATTCACCATTACTAATCTATAACTCCCCACCCGTGCGCTACTACAAGAAGAAAGAAGAGATTGACAGACGAAAAGCGGACATCCAGCCGATTGGAGACAGCCTGAAAGCGCTGATGAAAGCTTACAGGCTGGACGGTAAACTGGGCGAAGTACAGCTGGTGCAGAACTGGGAGAAAATTATGGGCAAGCCCATTGCCATGAAAACGCAGCAGCTATACTTTAAGGACGGAAAGCTGTTTGTGCGCCTTACCTCTGCCCCACTTAAGCACGAACTTAACATGTCTAAAAGCAAGGTAATTGAGATGCTGAACATAGAGGCTGGCAGCAACGTGGTAAAAGATGTGGTGTTTTTATAGTCTTAACCGCAGATTAATACCGATTTGTGGGATTTGATTGATTACATTGAGATGCAATATCGCGCATCTTTTTTATTCTGTCAGAATCAGGATTCGGACCTCACAGCGTCCAGGAGACCTGTGAGTGTATTACGATAAAGCAAAAGTATAAATAAACCTAAGCCCCTCCCTTTTAAGAGGACACCTATCCCCAGAAGTGAATTACGCTTACTGGTGAATCCCGCCAATCCTACAAATCCTCATTAATCTGTGGTTTAGACAAAATTAAAGTTCTCTCCGTATACTTGGGTCAAAGTATAAATCAGTTAACCATGACCACACCTGCATTCAGACCTGTATCCTACTCCCAAACCACCCTCACTGAGCTCATGATCCCGAGCTACGCCAACTTCGGAGGTAAAATACATGGTGGCATTCTGCTTTCGTTAATGGACAAAGTTGCCTATGCCTGTTCGGCCAAGCATGCCGGCAACTACTGCGTAACCGTATCTGTGGATGGCGTTAATTTTCTGCAGCCTGTAGAGGTTGGCGAATTGGTATCGCTGAAGGCATCCGTTAACTATGTAGGTAACACGTCTTTGATGGTAGGCATCAGGGTTACAGCAGAAAATGTGAAAACCGGTATTGTTAAGCACACTAACACCTCTTACTTTACGATGGTTGCTAAAGATGATGAAGGAAGCTTAACCAAAGTACCCGGCCTTATACTTGAATCCCGTGACGATGCCCGCCGTTTCCTGGAAGCTATCAAACGCAAAGAGTTTTCGCAACGCTACCAGATGGAGTTCTTCAATACCAAAAGTATACTTAGCGTGGATGAGGAGTTATACTTACTGCGGGATGAGCGTTGTAAGCTGGCCTTCTGACTCGGACCTCCCAGCATAGACGATTAACACACTCCTACCCCTCTCAAGAGGGGAATTGGCCACTGCTTTTGTAGCATTATAAGTTTCATAGCCTCAGCCATTCCTCGGACAGGTCGCGACCTCTCCCTACAAATCAGAATTTATACTTAGCTACCAATTGCAACAGCCGCCGGCGAAGAAGTGTCCTTTCCAGTCCTTGGGTGGGGGAAGGGGCCCTCGATAAAGAGCGCCTCGAGAGGTTCCGGTGACAAGCGCAAGCGAGGCAGCACGAGGCACGAGTGCAGGAAGCGAGAAGAGGGCCCCTACCCCCAGCAGCGCGATGCCCGAGAACGAGGCCTTGCGGCCTTGAGCACACCAAAGCCAAAGATGAAAGTATAGGCAAACAAGACTGAGGAACAGCAGCTGCTCGATATAAAGGCAGAAAAACGCCAGCAGTAGTAAAAACCACAGCGAAGAGAAGATCAGCAAGTATAATACCTAATAACTGCAGCACAAAACAATCCTATCAACGTCAAAACAATGATTTTTGCAGATTCTTGTTTAACTTTAGAGTTCATACACATACCTAAACTAACATGACCTTAAAATTTAACCTAACCAAACTGCTGGCGGTGGCTGTGCTGGCAGGATCATACTTTATCACCCCTTCGCAAAGTATAGCTCAGGAAGTAGTGCGCCAGGACGATGAGATAAAGCAGATGGTAAACCAGATCTCTGCTAAAAACCTGGAAGAACTGGTGCGCAAAATGGTAAGCTTCGGCACACGCCATACGTTAAGCACAACTACCAGTAAAAAAGAAGGCATTGGCGCGGCCCGCGAATGGGTAAAGTCAGAATTTGAGAAGTATGCCCAGGCTTCCGGTGGCCGCATGACCGTGGAGATGGATAAGTTTGTAGTAAAAGCCGACGGACGCCGTGTGCCGCAGGATACCGAAATGGCGAACGTTATTGCCATACTTAAGGGCACCGACCCTACCGATGACCGTGTGATTATAGTAGGCGGCCACCTTGACTCCAGAGCAACCGATGTGATGGACGCCAAGAGCAAGTCCCCTGGCGCTAACGACGATGCATCAGGTGTTGCCATTGTAATGGAGATGGCCCGCATTATGGCCTCTAAAAAATTCCCGGCTACGCTGATGTTCGTGGCTTTTCAGGGTGAAGAACAAGGGCTGTACGGCTCTACGCACCTGGCAGAGCGCGCCAAGAAAGAAGGCTGGAATCTGGTGGCCATGCAGAACAACGACATTGTGGGCAACTCTTACTCTGCCGAGACCGGCATTCACGATAACTCCAGAGTACGCATTTTTAGCGAAGGCACTCCGGCCAGCGAAACAGAACAGGAGGCACGCCTGCGCAGAACACTTGGTGCAGAGAACGACAGCCCTAGCCGTAACCTGGCCCGCTACATGGAAACCGTTGGCGAAAAGTATGTAGACCAGATCGATGTTATACTAGTACACCGCGCTGACCGCTTTTTGCGTGGCGGCGACCACACGCCATTTAACCGCCAGGGCTTTTCGGCGGTGCGCATGAGCGAGATGAACGAGGACTTTGACCACCAGCACCAGGACGTGCGCAAAGAGAACGGCAAACAGTACGGCGACCTGCCCGAGTTTATGGACTTTGAGTACCTGCGCAAAAATGCCGGCGTTAACCTGGCAAGTATGGCCAGCTTGGCCTGGGCACCGGCTGCACCTCAGAAAGTAGGTGTTATTACCTCTGGCCTTACTAATAATACAGACCTGAAGTGGGAAGCGCCAGCAAAAGGACAAAAGCCAGCTGGTTATTATGTATTAATGCGCCCAACGCATGCCTCAAACTGGGAAAAGAAGTTCTATGTTACCGACACTAAGGCCACGCTGCCATACTCTAAAGACAATTACTTTTTTGCCGTGCAGTCTGTAGATGCTGAAGGCCACGCCAGTTTGCCGGTATTGCCCGTTCCAATGCGCTAAGTAAACATGATGATTAAGCGATTGCAATCCGTTATAATTTGCCTGTTGTTCGTGTTGCCTGCCTATACTTTGCGGGCACAAAATCAGGAGATAAAGGTAACTAAGTATGCGTGCCCACCCACTGGCACGAAGACAAAATAGGAGGCATGGCAGCCATGCAGCAGCAGGGAGTGCCGGTGGTTACTTCTAAACTTACAGCCATACTTGCCGTTGAAAATGGCAAGGGCACACCCGATATTACTTTCGCAACAGATACAACGTTTACAGTCGGCGGGCAGCGGTTTGAGGTATATTATCCAGGCGGTGGCCATACTTTGGATAACGTGGTGGTATACTTGCCACAGCAAAAGATCCTGTTAGGCGGCTGCCTGGTAAAGGACCTGCAAACAAACACCTTGGGTTATACCGGCGATGCCGATCTGGGTAACTGGCCAACGGCCACCCGGAATGTGCAGCAACGTTTTCCGAAAGCAAACGTGGTTGTATCCAGCCACGGCCCATGGGGCGATAAAACAGCTCTGAGCCATACTTTAGACTTATTACAACAGCAACAGTAAACAAAAAAGCAGCTCTAAAATAGGGCTGCTTTTTCAGGGTATGTGGTTGTATTCTCTTTACAATCTCGAAATCCTAGCCGCTGCAGAAGTTTCTGAAGTTATACTTGGCGTGCCTTTGTAATATACCGCCGAAGCGCCGGAGGCATCTATATGCAGCGTTTTATCAGCGTGCACTTTAACCTTGCTCGCGCCGCTGGCTCCTATTTTTACATCATTTGCTGCCAACTCTGAGGCATCTACCTGCGATGCGCCGGACATTTCCATTGTCAGGTTATCAGTTTTTCCTTTAAGTTCTACTTTGCTGGCCCCGCTCATATCAGCCTTAATCTGCTTTGCCTCTACAGCTAACATAACTTTAGAGCCTCCGCTCATATCCAGCGTCATGGCATTGGTTTTAAAGGTTGATTTGCCTACTACTTTCACACCACCGCTAATGTCTATTTTATTCAACTCCTTAACGGTTATATAGGCCTTCATACCTTTTGAAGTACTAAGGCTTTTATCATTATAAATGCGGAGCACGCCGTTTCTAACTTCAGTTTTAATATTGTCGAGCAGGTTCTCCTCTGCTTCCAGTCGCACGCCCTCGTTGCTGCCCTGCGTTATCTCTACCGAAAAACCTCCACTTACATCAATGCCGGTAAAGCCAGCTGCTTTTCTGTCCTGGGTTTGCATGTTGCCATTGCCTCTTAGTTGCTGGGCTAGTAACGGCTGGCTAACCAGCATAAGCATTAGGGTTAGGGATGTTGCGTAAAATTTCAGGATGTTCATAGTAAAAGTATTTTATTTGCATGGTTAGTTTGATAAGCTCTTTTCAGACTGCTTTCGAACTAAAGATGCGCGGTTTTACCAAAGGTTGCTTTAACCTCTTAAAATTTCTGAAGCGAAAATTGTAATTAACTTACAGGCTGTAATTGGCAAGTCTGTTTTAAAAGAAGCAATACCAGGAGAAAATTACTTTACCGCCTCTATACTTTGGGCCGGCATGCTCCGGTTTATATTTTTATGGAAGATAAGTGCCCCTACCACATAAGCTACAATATCCCAGGCATCAGCAGTATACTTGGCTGCAAGTAATGGTAATATCCCTTCGAACACAATACTGAACAGCAGTACCGAGACCACGATATAATGCCTGGGCAATACAAAGTATGGATTCCGGAAGTATAAACGTTCTGCCGCAAGTATAAGCGTTAGTATAACTGGCATGCAAAGCAGGTCGTCGAGGTGCGTGTGCAGCGGCCATATGTAAATATGCAGTAACTCTAACACCTGATTCAGGCAAAACAGTAGCAAACTGGCCAGAAATATTGGGTGCCTGAGTGTCTTCATACTTAATACACGGGTATGTTTATCAGCGCATTACCTACACCGCCACCAAACCAATCATCAGCATAATACTGCCCAGTATAAGCAGAAAGATTTCCGTGGGAGTCAGGGTTTTATACCAGGCACGCTTTTCTACGGGAGCCAATGGTTCGCCACAAGCAGGGCATTGCGTTGCTGCTTCTGGTACTGTTGCACCACAGGCCGGGCATATTTTAGTCTGTTCTGTTCTAGGCAAAATCGCTGGTATTTTAATTTATACTACGGACCAATTGCTTTTGGGTATCAATTAAATACGCTGTACATCTCTCCCGCACTTAATAATGCTGGTTACTTGCGTGTTTAGCCTTCTGCTGTTTTGGTGTGCTAGTTCCTTTTATTCTACATACCGACCAACTGACGTAAACAAAAATATCCAAGTCTTATACATGTGCAAAATAAATTCAGCAAACATGCCTTACGATAACCTTCAAGGCCTGAAAAAGGTACATCCTAAGCAAATATTACAGCTATGATACACACCAAAGTAGATACAGCATACTATACCATTAAGCGTGGCGATAGCCCATTAATTGCCACAGCCATTCATAGTGGACACGAGGTACGCCACAACATCAGTAACCTGTTTGCACTGGCCGCTGAGGAGCGCCTGCGCGAAGAAGATCCTTATACAGACCAATGGGTAGAGATAACCGATAACCAGCTAATAGGCCACAACTCCCGCTTTGAACTGGACCTGAATCGGCCCCGTAACAAAGCCATTTATCGAAAACCAGAAGATGCCTGGGGCCTGAATGTATGGAAAGGAGAACTGGCCCATGAGTTCGCAGAAGAGTCGCTGGCCCATTACGACAGGTTTTATGCCGATGTAAAGCAGTTTTTAACAGAGATTCAGAAGCGACACGGTTGTTTTGTTGTGTATGATATGCACAGTTATAACCATAAGCGCGAAGGCGCCAACGGCCCAGAGGCAGACCCGCAACAGAACCCGGAGGTAAACATTGGCACCGGCAACATGAACCGGCAAAAATGGGCTCCTGTGGTAGATGCCTTTACCAAGTCGCTGCAGAGTTATGATTATCATGGCCGCCACCTGGATGTGCGTGAGAACGTAAAGTTTGAGGGCGGGCACTTTATGCGCTGGATACACGACAACTTCGGCGACAGCGCCTGCGTGATGAGCATCGAGTTTAAAAAATTCTTTATGGACGAATGGACCGGACAACCTGACCATACCCAAGTACAAGAAATAAAAAAAGCTCTGGAACAAACTACTAAACCTGTATTAACTGCCATGCACGAAGTATGCGGTGTGCTGTAGTTTGATTGTTAATTGCTGATTGTTAATTGTTTAATGGTTATTGAAAATGTAGAGACGCAATACTTTGCGTCTGGCTATGAAACAGCATACTCCCATTACACGGACAACAGCCATTGTCATGAAATAGCAGTTTAGTTTCCTTAGTTGCGTGACAGTTAAAAAGGCATGAGCAGCAAGCTTGCGCCAGCGGTGTGGGTCCATACTTCATCAAAGTATAAATCTGCACCTGAACCATAAATAGCCATGATCGAAAGTATAACCGACAGTTTTATCCGGAGAGTTACCAAAAGCCTGCAGCGCGGCAAACAGGTGCACCGGCGCCTGCCCGACGGCGGACTGGTGTACATAGACCGGCCCCTGCCCTTTCTTATACTTTTCCGGCATCCGGAAGGAGAACCCGACTACGCCACAGCTGATTTTGTAAAAGCCACTGCCTCATATATCATATCCAGCCACGAGTGCAACCATCAGGTAAGGCCGCTGGTGCAAAGTATAGCCAAAGCTATGGCCGATGAGTTCGGCGCCTTTTTAATAATTGAGCTAATGGCCTCACACGAAAAAGAGGCTCCCATGTTTAACATACTCGGCCCCGAAAAGCAGCTGCCGGCTACTGTAAAAGTGCTAAAGGATGAACTGGAGAGTATTAAAGTAAGTGGGATTCATAGTTCTGTAAAAACTGTATCTAACGAAAAGTTGTTGCAGGAGCCTCTCTGCCTTATGCCTGAGGATGAACTGAAAAAGCATGCTGTGCTTATACTTGGCATTGAACTGAAACCGGTTTACAAAAACGCTTTAACCGGCGCTATTTACCCACTCTTGCAACGCACGCTACGCCAGAAGATAGCAGACGCAATTAAAAAGACGGCTTTTGATTTTATGCAGGTGCAGGGCACCCAGAAACCGGTGCATTTCCAGGCGCTGGGCAGGCGAGCCGTAAACCGTGTGGTTTGGCGCATCGATAAACAGCTGACAAGTATAAGCGATCAGTTCCGGTTTCTGCTATTGGTAACGCCGGTAAACAATAACGAGGCGTGGGAGGAATTTAAAAAAAGTAAGTACGAAAAAGCGCCTACCTTTCATTACCGCTTAATGCCCGTAGATACCGACAAGCTAAAGCGCGAACTTTACAATATCTCCATCGAGAAAGTAGACGACCCTACGCTGGCCTACCTGTTCCGGGACAAACGCCATGAACTCGATAAAATGATCACCATGTTGTCGGACCGTGGCAAGCCTGATTTTCTGTACAGCAGCATGCAATTGTACGGTGGCGTGGATAGCCAGCTTTTGAAAGTGGCAGAAGGTATACTAGCCGCCATACCCGAACCTACCCGCGACCCGGATGCCGAGCTTATACCTGTGCCAGAATTTGCTGCCCTGGCCGAGCAGGAAATAGCTTACCTCAAGCAACAGCATCCCGGAGTAAACTCAGGCGTTGATGTACGCGATGATATTATTGGCCTGATCGTGTCGGAAGGAAGGCTGAATGTGGGTACAGATGCTAAAATACCGCGCAGCAGGGCACAGGCATTAATACAACATGAGGTAGGCACGCACATACTCACGTACTTTAACGGAAAGGCGCAACCCCTGCAACAGCTATACATTGGCAGCCCCGGCTACGAAGAGCTACAGGAAGGTATGGCTGTTCTTAGCGAGTGGCTGGTGGGCGGCCTGGACCAGGACCGGATGCGCATACTGGCAGCGCGGGTAATTGCAGTGCACCACCTTACCAAGGGCAGTACCTTTTCAGAGAATTTCTGGCGACTGAAGGACAAGTATAACTTTACTCATGAAACTGCCTGGGACGTGACCATGCGCGTGCACCGCGGCGGCGGCCTAACAAAAGATGCTGTGTACCTGCGCGGCCTGGTGCACCTGCTCGATTACCTGAAGCAAGGGCATGAATTGGAGCCGCTGCTTATCGGCAAGATAAGGCAGGACTACATACCCATTGTTCAGGAACTGATTTACCGTAAAGTGCTGCGCCCAGTGCCCTTAAAGCCCCGCTATTTGCAGGACGACAGCATCAAACCAAAGCTGGAACAACTAAAAACCGGTATTTCAGTATTTAACTTACTATAATCTTCCAGCCACATCATCCAACAACATATAAAGCACCCACATGACAGTAGGATTTGTAGTAAACAACATAGAAACTGAAAAGGCAGTTTATACCACCATATTCTTAGCTCAGCGCCTGCACAATGCCGGCCACACCGTTTACCTGATGGGCGTAGGCGATTTGGCTTATTACCCCGATGGTTATATGGGCGCCAATGCCTTATGCGCAGACCAAAATCACAAGTATAAATCTCCATCCACATATATCGATTACATACACAGCGACAAGGCCCAAAGAGTTAAAGTAACAGCGCGTGAACTTGATGTGCTGATGCTACGAAATGACCCGTCGTCGGAGCCGGAAGGACGATCCTGGGCACAGAATGCCGGTATTATTTTCGGACAGCTGGCGATGCGCCATGGTGTTATTGTGCTCAACGACCCTACCTCGCTATCAGATGCGGTGAACAAGATGTACTTCCAGCACTTTCCGGAGGCAGTAAGGCCGCGTACCCTCATTACCCGCGACAAAGAAGAGATTAAGCAGTTCTTTAACGAGCAGAAAAATAATATTATACTTAAGCCACTACAGGGCTCAGGCGGCTCAGGTGTGTTTATGGTAAAGAAGAAAGACTCTACCAACCTGAACCAGATTGTGGAGGCCATTAGCCGCGATGGGTACGTAATAGCACAGGAATACCTGCCAGAGGCTACAGAAGGTGATGTACGCTTGTTTGTGATGAACGGCGAGGCATTGCAGCATAAAGGGAAATACTGCGCCATACGCCGCGTAAACAGCGCCGACGACATCCGCAGCAATATACATGCCGGCGGCTCGGCGGTTGCCGCCAAAGTAGACCAGCGCATGCTGGACCTGGTAGAACTTGTGAAGCCGAAACTGATACAGGACGGTATGTTCTTAGTTGGGTTGGATATTGTGGGCAATAAGCTGATGGAAATAAACGTTTTTAGCCCCGGTGCTTTGCCAACAGCCAGCGAACTGGAAGGCGTTGATTTTTCGGAGCCTGTTATTGCGGCACTGGAACGCAAGATGCATTACAAAAAAACCTACGGCACCCAGATCGATAATAAGACTGTAGCCATGATCTAAGATCTCGATTTTTTTACATAAATAGAAAAGGCTGAAGTCTGCAGGAACCACCTGTAAGCTTCAGCCTTTTCTGTTTCATACTAAATTACCCTGATAACACATGACGTTTTTATATCAAGCCTGTGTTATGTTCCAGATTTATACTTTTTAACCGGATTCAGTCAAAAAAAATTAAAAAAAATTTATTTTTTATCTTACTGATTTACAGCTGGTTGTATTTTAAAAATAGGATTCCCAGAAATTTTTTAAAAAAATTTCACGGCTTTGTTTGCAAGAAGAAAACAAACTCCTAATTTTGCACCCGAATTGAGAGGGACGGTATTACGGAAAGCTAATATATAGACAAGTTTTCAGACTTGCAAGTATTAGATAAACTTTTTTCTGCGTCCAGATTATTTACACTGCGAAAAGGCTTGCTTAAAGTATACTTTAGAGGCTGCAGTTACAGGTTAGAAGTTAATATTACTAAAGATAAGGTTAGTTAAAGTTTAGATTAGTTTAGTTTGTTTTAAGGTGAGAAAAAGCCCCGTCGTCTTCGGCAGGGCTTTTCTCGTTAATATAGAGGGGTATACCTCTCAAAAATTTTAAGTTAGACATATAGCAGCAGCGCCCGACCTTTGGCCGGGCGCTGCTGCTTTGTATACTTTATACTTTAGTTTCTACTGAATCTTACCCATGATCAGCAACCAGAAAACAATAATAGCGATGGGTATAGCCGAGAAAATTACTTTAGCAACCGGGCCCGGAGTTGTTGTGCCTGTTAGCCAGGGGCCCCGGCTGAGTACATAGCGCATACTTGTAATAAAGGTGGCCAGTAAAAAGAACAGCAGCACACCCTGCGTAATTATCAGCACACCACTCAGAAAAGCATCATAAGCCAGCACTTTTCGGCCTGCATCTATGGCCCAGGGTACAATGGCGAGCACACACAGCAGAGCCATTATGGCACCAATCCGCTCCAGGTAAAACTTTAGCCACGAAACTATACTAAAAAGTACGATGCCGCTAACAAGAGCTACAGTAGAGTAAATGGTAGGATTTATCCCCATATAGCCTCTGTAAATCAATATCACGAGGGCATGCGCAAAGCCTGTCAGGAAGTACAGTAAATAACGGGTCATACTTTTAGTACTGCAATCCGACTATTTCAGATACTTTTTAGGGAGCGGATGCTTTACATTTTCAGGTGTAAACAGCAGGCTGGCAATCCACCAGCGGCCTTTGTCGAACACCAACTGATACGTATTTATGCCCCGATCCTCTACTTTGCCATCTTTGCCGTAACGCGTTTCATACGCCTGGAAAGCGGTGGCGATGTTACCGAACTGCTCAACTTTCAGGCTGATTTGGTTTTCATAAAATCCCATTTTAGCATAGGCTGGCCCATTCTTGTCCGCAAAATTCTCTACAGTAGTAATGCGCACAAAACTGCTGTCGCCTTTAAAAAATACGCCGCCCATCTGGGCACCAGGCAAAAACAGGGCTTTAAACTTTTCCATATCACGTGGCTGGTCTTTGGGCCCTGATATAATTTTTAGTCCTGCGTTAACAATGGCCTCTACGGTAGCTACATCGGCCTGCGGCACAGTGGTTTGGGCAAGCGAAGTATAGGCCAACGTGCAGCCTAAAATTAATGTAAACAGCAATTTTTTCATAGTTAGATTGTTATTAGTTCTATCTTATTGTAAACCTAACTGGCAGCGTGTATAGCACATCTATCTTTTCTCCTTCAAAAGTACCTGGTTTCCAGCCAGACATTTTACTTACTACACGCAGGGCTTCGTTATCCAGGTCTCTGCTTATGCTATTGACTACCCGCAGTTTGCTTATACCACCGTGTTTGTTTACAACAAAATTTATCACCACCACACCGCTTTCTCCGTTGCGCTGGCTGGAGACAGGATAGCGAACATTTTGCGCCAGGTACTGTAACATGGCCCGTTCACCGCCCCGAAACTCAGGCATCTCACGATAAGGTACAAAGGCTACTTCAGAACCATCCTCTGCGTAACATTTGCCATACTGCTGCTCTCCCTCTTTATACCGTTCCTTCCGTTTTAGCTTCCCGGTTTTATAATATGCCTTAAACTCTCCGTCTAACTTGCCTTGTTTGTAACCAATGCTGTGCCTTAAACTGTCGTTGTCATGCCACTCCATGTCCAGGCCATGCAGCATCCCGTCCTGGTACGTCTGCACACCCTTTCTTTTACCGTTTGGGTAGTATGAGAGCAACTGCCCATGTATCTTTCGGGGATGGAATACAGAGGTATAATAGGCTCTCCTGAGTAACATTGCAGAGTCTGCGGAGGCTTTGTAAAGACTGATAGTCCCATTTAAGGCCTCATTATTTTCACGCTCTATCAGTTCTACAAACTTTGCCGCTTCTTTGCTATCTACCTGCACCATGTCTTCGTCGTAGTACAGCACGTGTTTTACCTGTGCCATAGTTGGCAAGTATAACAGAAAGCAAAAGGCAAATAAGGGTAATTTAAGTTTGATCATAATGTTAGGCTTGTTAAGGATGATGCTATTTCAGCACCCTGGGTTTTCTTATTAATTTATTGTAAACCTGATAGGTAAAGTATAGCGCACAGGCACTGGTTCTCCTTCCAGCAATCCTGGCTTCCAGACAGGCATGGTTTTTATAACTCGTAATGCCTCTGCATCTGCGTCCGGATGTAGATTCTTTAAAACGGTGTGCTCACCTAGGTTGCCATTGGTATCAACATCAAAAACAATTACTACAAGCCCTTGGACTTTTGCTTTGCGGGTAGCTTTGGGATATTTAATGTTACTGGACAGGTGCCTTAACATGGCATCTTCCCCGCCTGGAAAAACCGGGAACTGATATCTCGGGAAATAGGCCTTCTCCTGGCCAGATTCATTGTATACTTTCCCGGAAACCATTTCGCCTTTATTGTAGATTTCTCTTCGCCGCACAGTGCCTGTTTCGAAGTATGCAATCAATGTGTCTTGCAATTCTCCTTTTACATACTTCTCGCTCAGGCATAATTTACCGCTCTCATACCAAACTTGTGAAATACCCGATAGGTCTCCGTTGCTATAGTTTTGTTGCGTTTTTAGAGTCCCACTTCGGTGCCACTCCGTGTGTGGGCCATCTAAAATTCCGGTTTTGTGCTCGCCGCCTTTAAGGTTGCTATAAGTGTGTTGACTTACTTTTGAGCTATCCGCCATAAGGTAGCGGGTTCGGCTGCCGCTGCCATCCGGATTCTCTATAACTTCTTCAAAATACAAAGCCTCAGGTGCAGGTACAGAGCGGCTATACTTATCAACAAAATTAATCTTACCCTGGGCCGTTGCCATGTTGTAAACAAACAATATAAGAGCTGTAAACAGGTATGCGTAAAGTGTTTTCATCCTCTAAAATTACATAAGTGGCTGAAACAATCTATATCTGTACTTTATTTTCCGGCTTTACTTATTAAAAACAAGCAAAGCATAATCCATACAAGCCGGTATAGGTATAGCCAAATCAACTGCAGCGGCGTTTAAAGTATAAGTATGCGTGAACAAAGTAAAGGAACAAGAGCAGCAACCCCGGCAAGCGGCGACAAGAAAAGCTTTAGAGAACAGATGGGAGCCCTTAAAAATCTGCCCAAGTTTTTCCGGCTGATCTGGGACACAAGCAAGAGCATGACCATTGGCAATCTGCTGCTGCGTTTAGTAAAGTCGTCGTTGCCGCTGGCTATGCTGTATATAGGCAAACTGATCATAGATGAAGTAATCAGGCTGATAGCTATTACCGGTGAGCGTGACCTTAACTACCTTTGGATACTGGTGGCAGTCGAACTGGGCCTTGCTATACTTTCAGATATCATTAACCGCGGCATTACGCTACTCGATAGCCTGCTAGGAGACCTTTTCTCTAACCGCACCTCTGTAGCTTTAATAGAACATGCCGCCACCCTGGACCTGGCGCAGTTCGAGGATGCTACTTTTTACGATAAGCTGGAGCGGGCACGGCGGCAAACGGTGTCGAGGGTGGTGCTGATGTCGCAGGTGCTGTCGCAACTGCAGGATATGGTGACGATAGGCTTTCTGGCAGTTGGATTGATCGCTTTTAACCCCTGGCTTATACTTATACTTTTAGTGGCTGTAATCCCGTCTTTCCTGGGCGAGACGCATTTTAACGAACGGTCCTACTCCCTATCCCGGTCCTGGACCCCGGAGCGCCGCGAACTGGATTACCTGCGTTACATAGGCGCCTCCGACGAAACAGCCAAAGAGATCAAAACCTTTAACCTGTCGGGTTTCCTGTCTAGCCGGTTTAAGCTGCTATCTGACCGTTATTATAATCTGAACAAAAGCATTACACTCAAGAGGGCTGTGTGGGGAAGTATACTTTCTTCGCTTGGCGCACTGGCATACTACGGCGCTTATGTATTTATACTTTTCCAGACGGTGGCCGGTGTAATAACGGTTGGTACGCTTACTTTTTTGGCCGGTTCTTTTAACAGCATGCGCGGTCTTTTGCAAGGCATTATGACGCGTTTCTCACAGATTGCGGAGAGTGCTTTATACTTGCAGGACCTGTTTGATTTTCTGGAACTGCGGCCACAGATAACACCCCCAACCAATCCCCTAACAATTCCACGGCCTATACAACAGGGTTTTACCTTTGAGGATGTCGGTTTTAAGTACCATAACAGCGAAAGATGGGCCGTACGGCATTTATCTTTTCATTTAAGAGCTGGCGAAAAACTGGCTTTGGTAGGTGAGAATGGTGCAGGCAAAACCACACTGGTTAAACTGCTGGCAAGGCTTTACGAACCCACCGAAGGCCGTATACTTTTAGATGGAAAAGATTTACGTGAGTATGATTTAAATGATTTGCGCCACCAGGTAGGCATTATTTTCCAGGACTACGTGCGTTTCCAGATGACGGCTTCGGACAATATTGCCATTGGCCAGATCAGCAATATACAAGACCATGATCGTATCCAGAGCTCAGCTTATAAAAGCCTTGCCGACCCTGTAATACAACGCCTCCCCGACAAGTATGAGCAGGTGTTAGGCAAACGCTTTAACAAAGGTGTGGAACTATCAGGGGGCGAGTGGCAGAAAGTTGCCCTGGCCCGCGCCTACATGCGAGATGCCCAACTGCTTATACTCGACGAGCCAACCTCTGCCCTGGATGCACGCGCCGAGCATGAGGTATTTGTTCGTTTCTCTGAGCTTATAGAGGGCAAAACCGCTGTGCTTATCTCTCACCGCTTCTCTACTGTTCGTATGGCTGATAGAATCCTGTTCCTGGAGCAGGGGCAGCTAAAAGAACTGGGTTCGCATGAAGAGCTGCTGGCACAGAACGGAAAGTATGCAGAATTGTTTAAGTTGCAAGCCAGAGGATATTTGTAGGATATAACTTTGCTAATTATCTTCGTTCTTTTTACTCTTAACACTTATGTTATGAGTTACTACCAGCCGCACAATGTCTCTGTCGTAGTACTCAAATCCTGAGGCTCTCTGTTGAAACCATTTTAAGTATCCTGCTTCAACTGTTACCTGTTGGTTTAAAGTATAATTTAGTCCACCGTAGATTCTGTTTTGGTCAAAGCTGTTGTTAGCTATTCTTTTGCCAGCATTAAACATTATCTCATCGTTTATCTTCAGTTTTAAAGGTTGTTGCTTGATGTTGGCCACCGGGAGCTCTAACCCAATGCGGTACCTGAAGCGGTAGTTTGAATTATAACCTTTGGTAAGTTCCTCGTTTACTACATTCCTGAAAAACCGTTTTTCTGCCCTGTAGCGGTGGGTAATGGTGAGTTTGTGAATTTGCTGCCTATAGTCGAGTTGAAGATGAGGCCTCAGTTCTGGCACAACCAATGTTTCTGTGGCCTTTGGGTTTTGCGGGCTCTGCAGAAAATACGCCAAGCCTGCTGCTACACTCCAACTCGCTCCTAAAGTATATTTTAACTGGCTTCTAACTAAAAACTGGTGTTGTTTATCAGGGTTAAAGTACCTTCTCTCCTCAATTTCAGAATTAACAGACCATCCGCTATGCCATTCTACTGTGTTGTGGTATCCAAGCCAGATTAGCTGCTGATGTGTTACCTGCTTATTTTGAGCAAGCAAAGAAGGTGCAGCTATGAGTAAGCTAACTAGCAAGCATATCACACGAGTTAT
Source organism: Pontibacter aydingkolensis (assembly GCF_019443125.1). Classification (GTDB taxonomy): domain Bacteria; phylum Bacteroidota; class Bacteroidia; order Cytophagales; family Hymenobacteraceae; genus Pontibacter; species Pontibacter aydingkolensis. Next base: position 445,652 of record NZ_JAHYXK010000002.1, read on the forward strand.
CATACCATCTTCTAAAATACCCCTACTCATTTATCATAAATTGATGATTCCTTCCTCCACGTGGAACACTTCTAAAATGGGAAGAAAAATGGAATGATAAGCGAGGCCAAAATCCAGAAGAGAATGTTTAACGGGGTACCAACTTTAAGGTAATCGGAAAAGCGGTAGTTGCCCGGGCCGTAGATCATAGTGTTAGTCTGATAGCCCATAGGCGTCATAAAGCTAAGGGAGGCAGCATAGGCTACAGCCATAATAAATGGTTTAGTGCTCACTCCTAGTTCCTGTGCCGTTACAATGGCAATAGGTGCCAGTAAAGCAGCTGTTGCGTTGTTCGACATAAAGTTTGTAGACATGAACGTGATAAAGAAGATCACAGAAAGAAGTGCATGTGGTCCATACTCTCCTACTCCATAGATCAGGTAATCGGCTAATAATTTAGCCGCGCCTGTTTTCTCCAGCGCTGCACCCATCGAGAGTACCCCAGCCAACATAAAGATCACTTTCCAATCAATGGCCTTATATACTTCATCTACCCGGATACATTTAAAAAGTATAAGCAGTACAACACCAGTAAGTGCACTAACAACAATAGAGGTTACCCCCATTGCCGCCGTAGCAACTACTAATACACTTATTATCATAACAGGTATAATCTTGCTGTAGTTATAATGGCTATGCTCCGTCTGGGAAATAAGCAGTAAGTCTTCGTTTTGCCTGAGTTTGGAGGACTGAAACTCATTGGCAGCTATTAGAAGCACATCGCCCGCAGATAGTTTTACATGGGTTAATTTTTCGTGCAGGATTTCGTTGCGGTGACGTATAGCCAGCACAGACGCTCCGTGGTTGTATGTCCTGAAATCAAGTTGCTTGAGCGACTTGCCTTCCAGATATGAGTTGGGAGGCACAATAGCCTCATAAAACTTGCTGTCGTTCAAGCGCAGATCCTGGTCTTTAAATTTGCGCTCCGACTTTAGTAGTATTCCTTTTTCCTCTTTCAGCAGTTTCAGTTTATCTACATTGCAGCGCACTTTAAGTATATCGTTGGCATGCAGAATAAGAGATGGAAATACCTGTATCTTTTCTTTCTGGCGTGTTACCTGCATTACTTCTATATCCAGGTCTTTTACCATGGTTGCCTGTGCCAGCGGCACCCCAACTGCTGCCGACTCAGGTAAAAGCACGATTTCGGTTACATAGTCGCCTAAATGAAAGGTTTCGGTCAGGTCTTTGTTTACTACCCTGCTTGGCAACAGGTGCCTGCCAATAAAAAACATATAAACTATACCTATCAGCAAGAACCACACCCCTGCCTTTGTAAACTCAAACATCTGCAGTGGTTCCTCTCCCTGTGTTTCGGCTATACCGCTAACTAATATATTAGTAGAGGTACCGATAAGGGTGCAAACGCCACCCATTAAGGCTCCAAATGATAAGGGAATCAGAAGTTTGGCAGGACTTACCTTAATGTCGTGGCTTACCTGTATCACAACAGGCATAAGTAGTGCCACTACAGCTGTATCGTTAATAAAAGCCGAAAGACTGCCTGCAATTAGCATTACCGAGAGCAGGCAGAGCAGATAGTTTTTACGGCCTATACGCGTTAGCCCTACACCCACACTGCTTAACGCCCCGGATTTAAAGATGGCTGAACTGATGACGAACATCGCGGCAACCGTTAAAGTAGCAGGGTTACTGAAACCTGCTATACCTTCAGCAGGTGTTAGCGTGCCGGTTACCATAAACAGCACCATTGTTAGAATAGCAACAGTATCAATAGATAATCGCTCAGTTACAAAAAGTATAACTGCGATCATGATAATACCCAATACTATGGCAATTTCATATGTCATAGGTGCAGTATCAGGCAATTGTAAGGGGTGCAAAAAACCTTACAGCGCTTGTATTAATATGATAAACAGCAGATTATATACTGTTATTTATATGCAGGCATACGTTTGTTTACCAGAAAAGCTATACTTTTTTATTCAATTACACAAATCTTATTTTCCCGAAACCTAGTTCAACCACTCTTCAGCTTCATGTAAAGAGCCAAAGCGTTTTAAGTTGATCTGACTGGTCTTTATCGTCTGCTCTATCTGAAAATTTGCAATTTTATCGGTAGGTTCAACATAGGCCCCGCAAGACAGGCCAGCATCAGAAATATTTTTTTGCAACTGGATATGCAGTGAATTAAGTTGTTGAGGATGTGTAACCATAGCAGACAGGTCTGCCAGTAATGTAAACCCTTTTTGCGTTATTGCCAGAGCTTTATTCAGATCTGAAAGTAAATCCGGAACTACATCTCCGTTCTTCCAGAATCCTAAAATAGTAAAGTAAATTCTGTTGGTTTCTGCATTAAACAGCAGTTCGTAACAGTCTGTTTTAGCAACAACTGTTATAGGCTTAAGGGTTGTATGTTGATTAGTCTGCGACATGTGGCTTTGTACTAATACGTGCATAAGCCAGTTATGCCTTACACTATGCAAAGTATAAATTGAACTATCAGTGATTAGTAAAGAAAGTATGGAAGTAGGATACTTTTAAAATTTAATTGAACTGGATAGCTTGTGAATAATGCCATTCTTTACTTCGGTGTTGGCAGCCACAATACGCGATCCGCTTACTAACGTATGGTCTTTTTTGCGGCATATCGTCACTTTGGTACCAGCCAGAGTTTCTATAGTGGCACCGTCCTTCAAATCATTCTCCAGATATCTACCTTTTAGTATATGCCCAGAAAGTATGGCACGTACACGCTGCGGCGGCTCATTTTTAAGGTTGTTCAAATCAGCGTCTGAGGGTACCAGAAAAGTATAAACAGCATCGCCGGATAAAGTAGGCGCCAATCCTGACTTGGCTATAAGCTCGCCTAATACAGGTTCAGTTTCTATCAGGTATTGCAACATAGAGGTGCGCTCCTGGGGCACAAATGCAAGCTGCCGTGCCTCAACCTGAAGCACAGCAAGGTAGAGTAAGGCTACTAAGGTAAATTTAAGAAGGGTATATCTATAAATGGCTTCCACGGGTACAAGTGCTTGTTATAGCACTGTATACGCAGCTAGCTTACCAATAGCCACATAACAAGGCATGTATTTACTATATAGCCCTAAAACATGCGCCAGCCAGCAATCTCTGAAAAGAAATTAGGCAATGCCTGCGGCACCAGGATAAGGCTAAGTACAAACCCGTAAACTGCACCGTAAAAGTGGGCATCGTGATTAATGTTATCTCCCATCTTTTTACCTGAGAAGTATGAATAGACAAGATATAGCACCCCAAGTATAAAGCCAGGTATACAAAGTATAGCGTAGAGGCAGATATCCTGTGTTGGGTAGAAAAGTATACTTGCAAAGACCACCGAGGCTACTCCACCAGAAGCACCCAGTGCACGGTAAGGCGGATCGTTGCGATGCTTGATAAATGTAGGAATATCCGAAACAATAATGCCACCAAGATACACCAGCAAGTATAAAAGTATACCTGTAGTTGGCCCAAATATCACCTGGAATGTCTGCTCTACTGCACCACCAAAAAAGTAGAACGTGAACATGTTAAAAAACAGGTGGGTATAATCAGCGTGCAGAAACCCGGAGGTTATAAAACGATACCACGAGTTATCGCGCTGTACAGCGTAGGGCTGAAAGATCCATTTATGCATCAGGCTATCGTTTTGCCAGGCGTAAAGCGAGATAGCAACTGTAATAACGATAAGTATAAGGGTAACGCTCATGGGAGAATTATGAATTACAAATTAATATTTATGAATGAGGACCACAGATTAAAGGGATTAGATGGATTAAACAAGATTAAGAAATCCTAAAAATCAATCCTAATCCCTTTAATCACCGGTCCCGTTCCATTAGCTGCAGGGCAAGGCCACGCAGGGTTGCTTTATTTTCTTCAGGCAGGGCAATGGTGTCTAAGTGGTGCAGGGCCTTCTGGAAGTATAGGTCAATGTGCTGCTCCGTTTGGTGCCGGATATTCAGTTGATCGTATACTCCGGTAATTGCCTGTACTTTTTCGGCTGCTATACTTTCGTCGGTTTTATCGCGCCAGCCAATAATGGTTTGGCGCTGCTGTTCGTTTGCCTCCTCTAGCGCCGTCAGCATCAGGAACGTTTTTTTGTCTGAAAGTATATCTCCTCCAACCTGTTTTCCAAACTTGTCTTTATCACCGTATACATCCAGCAAATCGTCGCGCAGCTGGAAAGCTATGCCTACGTTGTTACCAAATAGTCTCAGGTTTTCTGCATCTTCATCTGGTGCTCCCTGAAGTATGGCACCCAACTCCAGGCTAAAGCCTAGTAGTACGGCCGTTTTCAGCGTGATCATGTGGATATACTCCTGTATACTTACCTGCGTGCGGTTCTCAAAATTCATGTCCAGTTGCTGGCCTTCGCATACTTCGGCGGCGGTGCAGCTAAACATTTTGAGTACCCGCGCCAGCTTGTCCTGCTCAACGTTTAGTAACAGTTCGTAAGCACGCACCAACATCACATCGCCGCTAAGTATAGCCGTGTTGGCATTCCATTTTTCGTGCACGGTTTCCTGTCCGCGCCGCAATGGGGCCTTGTCCATAATGTCGTCGTGCATCAGTGTAAAGTTGTGGAAAACCTCTACTGCCGCTGCAGGCAAAAGTGCCTTCTCAATATCATTATCATACATTTTGGCCGACAGTAGCACCAGCAGCGGACGAATGCGCTTACCCCCCAGTGCCATAATGTACCGGATAGGTTCATATAGCTCTGGCGGGTTTTCGCCGTAGCGCAATGTTGATAAAGTATGATGGATCTTTTCTGAAAGGATGTTGATATCCACAGGGTGCTTAGTGTGTTTTTAGTGTTTTTACCAGTTCCAGATCGATAGTACGGTCAGCCAGGTTAGCGCTTTTTACTTCTACCAGCACCTCATCGCCAAACGATATAATGCGCTTGTTCTGGCGGCCGATGATGCGGTAGTTGTTTGCGTCCAGCTCATAGTAATCGTCGTTCAGGTCAGATAGACGCACCATGCCCTCGCACTTGTTCTCTTCGATCTCCACAAATATACCCCATTCTGTGACACCAGACACAATACCTTTGTATTCGTTGCCTATAGTGTCCTTCATAAACTCTACCTGCTTATACTTAATAGAGGCACGCTCGGCATCAGCGGCGCGTTTTTCCATCTCAGAAGAATGTTGGCAACGGGCTTCATACTCTTCTTTTTCAGGTGATTTCTCGCCGTCGAGGTAATGCTGCATCAGGCGGTGTGCCATCATATCGGGGTAGCGACGAATTGGTGAGGTAAAGTGCGAGTAATGCGCAAATGCTAGTCCAAAGTGACCTTCCGGCTCGGTGCTATACTTTGCCTTGGCCATGGTACGGATAGCCAGGTTCTGCAGTACACTCTGCTCCGGCTTGCCTTCAATCTCTTCGGTCAGGTTGTTAAGCTCTTTCGAAATATCGCCATCCGGATCTACAGCATAACCAAACTTGCGGGCAAACAACGAGAAAGTGCTTAGCTTATCCGGGTCAGGGGAGCCGTGGGTACGGTATACCATGGTCGGGCGCTTTTTACCCTTGCCCATGTTGTATACAAACTCGGCCACCTTTTTGTTAGCCAGCAGCATGAATTCTTCAATCAGCTTGTGGGCATCCTTGCGCTCTTTTACATAAACAGACAGCGGCTTTCCGTTCTCGTCTAGTTTAAACTTAACTTCAGTAGTCTCGAAACTGATGGCACCATTCTTAAAGCGCTTTTCCTGAAGCTTTTTAGCGATGCCGTTAAGGATGTTGATCTCTTCTGCAAAGTCGCCTTCGCCGGTTTCGATGCGTTCCTGAGCTTCTTCGTAAGCAAAGCGTCTGTCAGAATAAATTACGGTGCGGCCAAACCACTCATTGTAAAGTTTGCCGTTATCATCTAGCTCAAACACCGCCGAGAAAGTCAGCTTTTCTTCGTTTGGCCTGAGCGAGCAAAGGCCATTAGACAGGCGCTCCGGCAACATCGGGATGGTTCTATCCACAAGGTAAACCGAAGTAGCTCTGTGGAAAGCTTCTTTCTCCAGTATACTTCGTGGGTGCACATAATGCGTAACGTCTGCAATATGCACGCCTATTTCCCAGTTGCCATTCTCCAGCTTTTGTATTGACAGGGCATCGTCAAAGTCTTTGGCGTCTGCAGGGTCTATGGTAAAGGTGGTAATATCTCTGAAGTCGCGGCGTTTGGCAATCTCACTGGCTGTAATTTTATCTGAAATAGACTCAGCCTCTTCTTCCACTGTTTCCGGAAACTCGAATGGCAAGCCAAACTCAGCCATAATTGAATGGATCTCGGCTTCGTTCTCGCCGGCCGGGCCAAATACACGAATAACCTCACCGGTTGGGTTTTTACCCGGGTCTTTTGGCCACTCTACTATTTTAACCAATACTTTGTCGCCATGCTCTGCCTCATTCAGGCCACGCTCTCCAACAAAAATATCAAAGTATAGCTTCTTAAAATCGGGTACTACAAAACCGAAATTCTTAGAAAGCTGCATAATACCCACCACCTCAGTTCGGCTTCGCTCCAGTACTTCTACTACAATACCTTCGGCCCGGCCTCCCTGCATGGTTGGCAGCACTTCTACCTTCACCAGGTCACCGTCCATTGCATACTTCAGGTGCTCTCTGAATACACGCACATCTTCATCGGTCTCTTCCGACACAATGTAGGCATACTTGCTGTTAGCCAGGTCTACACGGCCTGTAATAATATTAACGCGCAGGTTCAGTTGGTATTTGTCGCCGTCAATCAGCAACAGCCTGTTTTCGCGTGTTAAGGTCTTTAAAATATCGGTAACTGTTTCTCGTCCTTTTTTATCAACTACGCCTAGTCTGCGGAAAATCTGGCGCATGGTAAACACCGTGTCAGGGCTGTTGGAAAAAGACTCCAGCACAATGCCCTTAGCTGATTTGCGCTCTCTTTCGCGGTTTTTTTCTTTTCTGGATGATTCTCCTCTTGCTGATGAGCCTCTGCTGCCTGATGAATCTCCTCTGCGGGAGTTGCCTCTGTCGCTGCGGCTATCTTTGTCTCTGCCGCCTCTTTTGCTACTGTCTTTACTTCTCATGTATCTTCGTCGATATGGGGGCAGCCAATACAGCCACCGCTTCCATTTACAATCTTTAACCTTAATAGTTTAAAACTACTATACGCCACAAAGGGCGCTTTGGATAAAGGATATAGTTATTTGATGTCAATTTATATAGAATTTTCTATATATGAAGGGTTGTTGATGGGATTATAGGGATAGATGTACTTTCGGTGCCGCTACTTTATACTTTTTGGGTTCCTCTCCAACTACTGTTTTTCGTTAGCATTACTTACCTGTAGTTTCATCTCTTGCTATGGTGGCATCAAGGTGAAAGCAAATGCCTTTTTTAAGAGGGTGAGGTAACTTGTAGGGACATGTCGCGACCTTTCCGAGGAATGCCTGAGGCTACAAAACTTATACTTTGGCAAACCAACCGCCAGAAAATCTTATACTTAAAAGAGTCTAAAAAATTAGCTTTCTTGCTTATACTGAGCATCTTAAATAATTTTAATACATTGCTTATCAAAGCGCCAAATAAAGCCGTAATTATCTGATATACATTCCATCTAATGCCACCTGATTCCTGTATGTCTAAGAAAAAGAAAAAAGCTGCTGTTATCAAGGCTCCAATAAGCGACAAAAACTATTTGATAAGTGATCGTGCCAGAAAACTTCCCGTTTATAAATGCCTGATTAATGTAGGCTGGGAAGAAGACGGAATAGCAGATGTTTATATAATCAGGCAACACGCAAATGGGCATGTAACCATAGGTATATACCTGGTTGACCTTTTCTGTGCCGGACTAAAAGACACTTTTTATATTTTTAACATCCCAGAGTATGATTTTGAGCTACGTATGGCCGGCGCACCCATTGAGCTGGAAGAATGTACCTATGAACTAGCCCACAACATTATATACGGCGCTATTGCCTATGCCCAGGAGCATGGTATCGAACCACATCCGGAATTCAGGATTACACAGCATTTACTTGAAGAAGACACCGAGGAAATTCCACTGATAGAACTGGAGTTCGGCAGAAACGGAAAACCTTTTTTAATGATGAGGCCTGATGATCCCAGAGGCTCCTATTATATCAGGCAGTTAGAAAAGTATGCCGGCCCCGGAAATTACGATGTGGTACAAGGCCTGCGTGAGCTCGATGATAAAGAGGAAGATCTCCTTCACCCTGAGGATTGGGAAAAAGAGGACTGGGAAGAGTTTATTGACAAGACAGAGCCTGAGAAACTGAGCAAATATCTGGAAGTAGCGGATTTTATGTATAATAAAGTAGCTGCGAAACCTACTGAGGCTGTTAAAATGCTTACAAAAGATAAGCAGCACCATAGTATGAACATCACCTACGAACCTCTTAAAAACCTGTCTTACAATAAAACACCCGAAGAAATAGAGGAAACCACTTCATTCGTAATCAAATTTCAGGGCAAAAAGCTGGGTGAGAAACAGTTTAAGGAGCAGGAAGGCAGGTTAAAAAAAAGCATAGAGCGTTGGCCGGAGAATCCTGTCTTTTACAACCATCTGGTTTCGATATATGAGGCGCAGGGTGACTTAGATAAGGCTGACGAAGTAATAGAAAGTCAATACCGTAAATTTCCGGATTATCTGTTTGCCAAAATAAAGTATGCTGAGTTGCTGATGGACCGGGGCCAGCTTGATGATATACCATCAATATTTAACAACAGTTATGACCTTGCCTCTATCTATCCAAGCCGGGACACCTTTCACATATCGGAATTGGTAAACTTTAACACCATGATGTGCGAGTACTTTCTGGAGAAGAACGACCTATATACTGCCACTATTTACCGCGACGTACTTATGCAGCTAGATATACCGGAAAATGTACGCTTTGATATGGTTCCGTTATTTGCCCTGGAATTAGCCATTGGCGAAGAAATGAAGGAGGTCCTGAAAGAGGCCAGACAAAGCGAAAAAAAAAACAGGAACTGATTGCGCAATTGGTCAATTGATTGCAGTAACGGAGACGTAAAATATTGCGTCTCTATATTTAATGTAAATTCTGGCCCAATATCCCAGCACGCATGCCTTCCCGCTTCTCCTGCGCCTTTATAATATCCTCCAGCTCTCCTTTCGGGATAGCACTGATCAGCGCGCGGGTGTACTCCTGTTTTGGGTTGCGGTATATTTGCTCAGGAGTGCCGCTTTCTACTATCTGGCCATTGTTCATTACCATAATCCTGTCCGACAAATACTTGGCTACCGAAAGATCGTGGGTGATAAAGATGTAGGTGATCTGGAATTCGTGTTTGAGCTTGTTGAGCAAATTAAGCACCTGCGCCTGCACCGACACATCCAGCGCCGACACCGATTCGTCGCAGATGATGCACTTTGGCTGCAAGGCTAAGGTACGGGCAATGCAAATGCGTTGCTGCTGCCCACCAGAGAACTCATGTGGATAACGCTGAAAGTGCTCCGGCAGAAGTCCTACTTTTTCAAGCAGTTCCATGGATTTAGCTTTGCGTTCCTTATCATTATTGTAGAGTTTGTGCACACGCATTGGCTCCATAATGGCATCGCCTATTGTATGCATCGGGTTAAGCGAGGCATAAGGGTCCTGGAAGATCATCTGAAAATCGCGACGGCTTTTGCGGAGTTCTTCAGAAGTGAGATCGGCAATATCGAGGCCGTTGAAGCTTATACTTCCTTCTGTTGGTTCTACCAGCCTGAGCAGCGCGCGGCCCAACGTTGTTTTTCCACAGCCGGACTCTCCTACCAGGCCGATAGTTTCGCCGGGCATAACTGTAAAACTAACGCCATCTACAGCTTTTACATAATCGGTAGTGTGACCAAAGAATCCCTTTTTGATCGGGAAATATACTTTCAGGTTCTCCACCTGCAGCAAAGGTGGCTTTTGTTTATTTTCCTGTTGATGTTTGATATCGGTACTGGTGTCTAAATACTCGTTTATCACATCTGCCAGAGAGGGAGTGTATACTTCTTTTTTCCTTTCGATAATATTGCCATCCGCATCTTCCAGCATGAAGTCTGTTACCGTTGGAAGTATGGATCGTGGCTTGGCAGAAAGCTTTGGACGACAAGCCAACAGGCCTTTGGTATAGGGATGCTGCGGATTTGTGAAGATATCCATCACCTTGCCCTGCTCTACCAACTGGCCCTTATACATGACCAGTATTCTGTCGGCAATTTCAGCTACTACGCTTAAATCGTGAGTAATGAACAGTACAGCGGTATTCTCCTTTACACGCAGTTCATCAATCAGCTGCAACATTCGTGCCTGCACCGTCACATCAAGGGCGGTGGTTGGCTCGTCGGCGATAAGTATACTTGGTTCGCAGGCCATGGCCATGGCAATCATTACGCGCTGCTTCTGCCCTCCCGATATTTCATGTGGATAAGCATCGAAAATTTTCTCAGGGCGCGGGAGTTTTGCCTTCTCAAAAAGCTGAATGGTGCGTTCTTTGGCCTCTTTTTTCGAAATATCAGTATGCAACAATAGAGCTTCTGCTACTTGTTTTCCACAAGTATAAACCGGGTTCAGTGACGACATCGGCTCCTGAAAAATCATACTTATCTTGTTGCCGCGTATTTGCTGCATCTGCTTTTCCTGCAAAGAGAGCAGGTCTACCTCTCCGAACTTCTCCGATTGGAAAATAGCCTTCCCTCCTACTATTCTGCCCGGCGGTGTGTTAATAAGCCTCATCACTGATAAAGCCGTTACCGACTTACCTGAACCAGACTCTCCTACTATAGCCACCGTTTCGCCGGGGTATACTTCAAACGATATCTTATCTACAGCTTTGGTAGTGCTGCGGTTCGTGGAGAAAGTGGTTTCTAACCCTATGACTTTAAGTATGGGAGTTGGTATAAGCAAGGGAGAATTGGGTTTTGGCTATTGGTAAAAGTAAGAGTTTTATTGGGATGTAGTGAATGAAGTTGGGAAAAATATACCTGATAAAAAGCTTTTGATCGTGTACATTTCAAAAATTGTAAGTAACAGTTAAGTCTTCCTTTGAAGTGTCAGAGTCATTCCATTCTATTTATTTCTGCCGCAAGTTTTCAACTTGTGGCTTACTATAGTGTCGAGTTTGTAACTCGACTGGGCCAGAGGCCCAAGCTATAGCCAGTCACGAGCGAAGACGCTCACGCCATAATAATTATATAATAAAACAGCTTTACTCCTTCAAAGGGGGACTTTTCATCTAAAACTACAAAACAAAACGGGGCTGCTCCACATGGAACAGCCCCGTTTTTATACTTTATACTTTTGATTACAGTCCTTGCTCTTGTTCAATAGTAGTGGTTTTATGCTCAGGCTCTTCGTGTTCTCCGAAGAAGCGCTTCTGGTTAAACAGAATCAGTAGCACACCGATAAAAATAGCAGAGTCGGCTACGTTGAAGATGGGCCACAGCGACATGGGTTTACCTCCGAAGAACGGAATCCAGTTCGGCACTATACCCTCCCAGATATCAATGTAGAACATATCGATTACCTGTCCATGGAACCATGGCGTTGAAGAGCCATAAGGAGCATTATCAAACCACACGCCGTAAAACGTACTGTCGATAAGGTTACCGATGGCGCCGCCAAGTATAAGTGAGATACACCAGATAAGGCCTTTCGGAGCTATATGCTTTACCAAGTAGTATAGGTAGTACCCTATACCAAGCATGGCAACCATACGGAACAGTGTAAGTATAAGCTTACCATACTCAGAGCCCAACTCCACACCGAAAGCCATACCAGGGTTTAGGGTGTAGTGTAGTTTCAGCCAATCGCCGATCAGGTGTATTTCGCCTGGCAGGCCCATTTCCATGTTATAATGCACGATTAGCTTCACAACCTGATCAATGATGATCACGGCAAGCGCCGCCATGTAATATTTCCAGTATTTCATATTTGTTCTTTTGCCAGCTTCTGATCAAATCAAGTAGCACGACTTTATACTTCGCTTTAAGCTGCTGCAATATACTTAAAAGTATAAAAGCATCGGGTTAGCTAATAAACTTACCCGATGCTTTTACTTAAATGGCCGCTTTACCGTTTGTCTGGATGTTTATCAGAACGGTGTAATCATCAATATCCAACGTAGTAGGGCTGGTTAGCTCTTCTACAATATCCAGCGTCAGGGCCTGTGTTTCGGCACAGATGTAGGCGCTGTAGTTCATTACCGCCTGATTCACCTCCTCAGCAGCACGTTGCATGTAGATATGGATCTTATCCTGCACCTCCAGGTTGCTGTCTTTACGCAGGTTTTGAATTCTGTTAACCAGGTCACGGGCAATACCTTCCTGCTTCAGTTCTTCGGTGATAGTAATGTCCAGGGCAACTGTAAGTTTACCTTCGCTGGCTACCAACCAACCCGGTATGTCCTCAGAAGATATCTCTACATCATCCGGCGTAAGTACAGCTGTTTCGTCGTCGGCAAGCATAATCTCAAAACCGCCTTCACGTTCCAGGTGCGCGATATCATTCTGATCCATTTGCTGCACGGCGGCGGCTACCAGTTTCATCTTAGGTCCGAAAACCTGGCCCAGTTTCTTAAAGTTAGGCTTGATCTTCTTCACCAGGATGCCCGAAGTGTCGTCAATGTACTCGATCGTCTTCACGTTCACCTCGCTCATGATCAGGTCGGCAACGGCTTCTATCTGGTGCTTCATCCTGTCGTTCAGCACTGGTATAAGGATACGCTGCAACGGCTGACGCACTTTGATCATGTGCTTTTTGCGCAGCGAGTGTACCAGCGACGATACCGTTTGCGCCAGTTCCATACGCTCTTCCAAATCCTTGTCGATATAGGTATTCTCTACCTCAGGATAGTACGCCAGATGTACAGAATCCTCTTTATGCTTGTTGCTTACGCCGTTCAGGTCGCGGTACAACTGCTCCATGTAGAATGGTGCAATCGGGGCTGCGATTTTGGCGATAGTCTCAAGGCAAGTATAAAGTGTCTGGTAAGCTGCGATCTTATCGGTGTTGTACTCGCCTTTCCAGAAACGCTTTCGGTTCAGACGCACATACCAGTTACTCAGGTCATCTACCACAAAATCCTGTATAGCACGTGCTGCACGGGTTGGGTCGTAGTCTTCGTAATTTGCATCAACAATGCTTACCAGCGTGTTCAGCTTAGAGATGATCCAGCGATCCGACTCGGTGCGCTGTGCCATCGGTACATCAGCCTCAGCGTATGTGAACTTATCCAAGTTAGCATACAGCGCGAAGAACGAGTACGTGTTCTGTAACGTGCCGAAGAAGCGGCGCTGCGTCTCTACTACACCTTCCGGGTTAAACTTCAGGTTGTCCCAAGGTGGCGCATTGGCAATCATGTACCAGCGCACGGCATCCGGACCATAGGCACCGATCATCTCGAACGGATCGATAGCGTTCCCAAGGCGCTTGCTCATCTTATTGCCATCCTTATCCAGCACCAGGCCATTGGCAATCACATTTTTGTAAGCCACGCTATCCTCCAGCATTACAGCCAGGGCGTGCAGCGTAAAGAACCAACCACGCGTCTGGTCTACACCTTCAGCAATAAAGTCGGCCGGGAAGTTCTGCTCAAAGATTTCCTTGTTCTCGAGTGGGTAGTGCCACTGTGCATAAGGCATGGCGCCAGAGTCGAACCAAACATCAATAAGGTCTGTCTCTCTGTACATTGGCTTACCCGACTTGCTAACCAGCACGATGTTGTCCACATAAGGGCGGTGCAGGTCCGGCACTTCAATGAAGTGCTCCATCACACCGGCTTTCACTGCTTTTTCGATTTCTGAAGTCAATTCTACTACAGAACCGATGCAGATCTCTTCCTCGCCATCTTCTGTTCTCCAGATAGGCAGTGGTGTACCCCAGTAACGCGAACGCGACAGGTTCCAGTCTACCAGATTCTCCAGCCAGTTACCAAAACGGCCTGTGCCTGTAGATTCCGGTTTCCAGTTAATGGTTTTGTTCAGTTCGATCAATCTGTCCTTAACTGCAGTGGTTTTGATAAACCAGCTATCCAGCGGATAGTATAAAACTGGCATATCGGTTCTCCAGCAATGTGGATAGGTGTGCTCGTATTTCTCTACTTTAAATGCTTTGCCTTCTTCTTTCAGCTTTATGGCAATTTTTACGTCCGTTGGTCTATACTCCGGAGATGACTCATCTTCCTTGGCATAGTTCTTCACGTACATGCCGGCAAAGTCAGTGATCTCATCAACAAAGCGGCCTTGTCTATCCACGATCGGAACCTGCTTGCCAGTCTCATCAGTGATAAGAAGCGCCGGAATGTCGTTCTGTGCAGCTACCCTAAAGTCGTCTGCACCGAAGGTTGGCGAAATATGCACGATACCGGTACCGTCTTCAGTGGTTACATAATCACCAATGATCACACGGAAAGCAGGCTTGTCTGGCGTTACGTATGGCATCAGTTGGTGATATTCCACACCTGCCAGGTCGCTGCCGTCAAACTGCTCTACTATTTTGTATGGGATCAGCTTATCACCAGAATTATACTCTACCAACGGAATATCAGCTGCTTTCGGGTTGAAGTAGCGGCTTACCAGATCTTTTGCAAGTATAACCGAGATCGGCTCGTACGTGTATTGATTGTAGGTCTGTACTTTTACATACTTGATGTTTTTGCCTACTGCCAGCGCAGTGTTGCCCGGTAGTGTCCAAGGCGTAGTTGTCCAGGCAAGTATAGACACATTCTCATCTTCACGCTCGAACAGGAACATGTTGCGGGTGATGCGCTTCACGGCAAACTGCGCTACAATGGTGGTGTCCTTTACCATTTTGTAGCAACCCGGCTGGTTGAGCTCATGCGAACTTAAGCCTGTGCCTGCCGCCGGAGAGTATGGCTGTATAGTATAGCCTTTGTACAGGTAGCCTTTGTCGTACAGGCGCTTCAGCAGGGCCCAGCAAGATTCGATGTACTCTCTCTCAAAAGTAATGTACGGGTTGTTCAGGTCTACCCAATAACCCATCTTCTCAGTCAGGTCGTCCCATTGGCCTTTGAAACGCATTACTGTTTCGCGGCAGCGCTGGTTGTACTCCTCTACTGTGATCTTCTTGCCGATATCCTCTTTAGTAATGCCAAGTTCTTTCTCTACCTGAAGTTCTACCGGTAAGCCGTGGGTATCCCAACCACCTTTACGGTTCACGTGGAACCCTTTCAGGGTTTTGTAGCGGCAGAATATATCTTTCACGGCACGTGCCATTACGTGATGTATACCCGGCGTACCGTTCGCTGACGGCGGACCTTCATAAAATACGAACGGCTTGTTGCCCTCACGGGTAGCTACCGATCTTTCAAAGATGTTGTTCTTCTTCCAGAACTCCAGTACATCCTCGCCTACTTTGGCGTAATTCAGATTTTTATACTCGTTGTACTTCACCGTTTACAGGTTTTTATCTTCTTCCAGAATTTCTTCTTCAAATTTTATTTTAAGCTGATTCAGGTCCAACTCTTCGTCGTCGTGCTCCAGGTAATACTCGTCGTAGTGCTCTATCAGGGCATATGGGTCTCGTTCATACTTACCGCTGTCAAAGCTCATCAGCAAAGTTGGCAATATAATCAGGTTTGTGAATAATGCAATCAGTAAACTTACCGACATCAGCACACCAAGCGCCTTTGTACCGCCAAACTCAGAGAAAGCGAATATCACAAAGCCAAAGAACAGAATGATAGAAGTATAGATCATACTTGTACCAGCCTCTGTTAAACTAGTAGTAATGGCCCTGCTGATGTTAAAGCCATTCGACAGCAACTCACTTCTATACTTTGCCAGAAAATGAATAGAGTCGTCGATGGCTATACCTAACGCAATGCTGAAGATGAGGGCTGTACTTGGCTTCAGTGGTATGTTGAAAAAGCCCATCAGTCCACCTGCAATTAGTAGTGGTATCATGTTCGGTATCAGCGAAATAACCACTACCCTTACCGACTTAAACAACAAGGCGATCACAATAGTTACCAACACAAAAGCAAGTATAAGGCTACTACGCAGGTTGTTGATAAGGTACTCGTTGCCCTTGATGAAAAGCAGTGTAGTACCGGTAAGGCTAACGGTAGTTTGGGCACCGGAGTCGTCACGGGTAAAGGTCATGGTATTGCCTGCCTCTTCCACTGTTACGCCCTCTCCGCCATAGATCTCGTGCAACTCCGGTTTAATTTTATTGATGATCAAAGTATCTAGTACCCTTGACCCGGCATCAGCAACTTTAAGCGAGATGCGTGCCTGTTGACCGGTGCTGTCTACAAATGAACGGAGCAGTCGTTGGTTAGCCCCTTCGCCTTGCTTGGCCAGGTAGCTGAAAATAAAGTTACGCTCTGTATTGTCTGGTAAACGGTAAGAACCCGGATCGCCGCCGTAAAATGCCTGTGTAGCTGTTTTTACCAAACCTACAACGGAAATAGGTGCTGAAAGTATAGGTTGCGTACGCAGGAAGTTCTCCAGTTGGTTTAGCTTACCCAGGTTTGGCAGTCGCATCACACCCTGCTTTACGCCGGTGTCTACAATAATCTCCAGCGGCATTACCCCGTTAAAGTGGTTCTCGAAAAAGGCAAGATCGGCATTTACGCTGCTTTCTTCCGGCAAATCGTCTACCATATAGGAAACAGTCTTTACCTTATAAATACCCCACAACGAAAGTACTAAAGTTAAAATGGTAAAGAAGTATACCAAGTGCCGCTTCTCGTGTACAATGTAGTCGATGAATTCTAGTAGCTTATTTAGTGGCTTTGCGTTGAGGTGGCGCAGTTGCCTTGCTGTTGGCGGCGGTAAGTAAGAGAACACCACCGGTATCAGTACAATGCTGATGATGAACGTGACAAAGATGTTAATACCAGCCACCACGCCAAATTCGTAAAGTATGGCTACCTGCGTAAAAGTAAACACTACAAAACCAATGGCTGTGGTTGTGTTTGTTACCAGGTTTACCACTCCTATCTTGCTGATGACTCTTGAAAGCGCTAGTATCTTGTTACCATGCTTGCGGTAATCGTAATGGTAGCGCGTAAGCAGGTAAGTAGAGTTTGGTATACCTATCACCACCAATATGGCAGGTATAAGCCCCGTGAGTAGGGATATCTTGTAGCCGAGCAAGGACAGCGTTCCCAGCACCCACACCACCACAATGCTGATCATCAGCAGTGGGAACAGCACAGCGTATAAGGACCTGAAAAAGATAAACAGCGTAACGCCTGTTACTAACAAAGCCAGCAGCAGGAACATTTTCATCTCGGCTGCTACTTTGGTCGTCATCACAGCACGCACAAAAGGCAGACCAGCGTAGTGCAGTTTTATACCTGTACTTTTAGAAAAGGTCTCTGTATGCTCCGTTATGTTGTCCATTACCTCACCGCGACGGGCCGAGTTCAGAAACTCCGGCTCAACGGTAATGGCAATCAGTGTGGCTCCTGTTTTATCGTTGATGATCTGGCCGTCGTAGAATCCCTGGTTGCGCACTACTTTCAGGAGGCTATCTAGCTGTGGCTGTGTTCCCGGGAAGGCATCAAAGATCTGGGAAGTAGTGAATTTACGTTCTGCAGTATCTTTTACAACTTGTACCAGGTTTGGTAACGAGATTACAGCCTTCACTCCTTCTACCTGCGCCAGATGCTCCGATAAAGCCTTTAGCTCCTTAAAATTCTCGAGCTTATATACTTTATTGTCCTGCATGCCCACCACCAGAATGTTGCCATCCTCGCCGAAGGTTTGCTTAAAGCGCTGGAAGTACTGCATGTCCACGTCGTCCTGCGACACGACATTGGCAAAATCGTAAGACATTTCTGCATCTTTGGCTTTATAGGCCATAAATGCAGTAAGCATGGCTAAGACGATAAGCAGCCTTAACCTGTTTTTAATTATAAAAATGGCAATCTTATTCCACATGATCTGCTACAATTCGGCAAAGGTAGGCAATTTTGGTTTGCCATGTGGCTTAGAAAGTATAAACCTTGCCGGAAACTGCAGACTTTGAAGGGGCTACAAAGCAAAAGGAGCAGCACCTGAACATCGGAGCTGCTCCACTTCCAGTTGTTTATACTTTAGCTTTTACTCGTAGAAGATTTAGAATTGGATGACTTGTTTTTAGGAACACAGTTTGGTACTTCTTTGCCATCTTTCTTCTTTGTTCCTACAGCCTCATAGCCTTTCCAGCACGGATTATTATCTTTTAAACTGTTACTGCTATTTGATTTTGATGAATTAGCCATTTCTAATTTGCGTTGGTTTCACCTATACATACGAATGGCTGTTTATGCGCAGTTTTATCAATTTGCCAACCTTGCTTTTGTTTTAGTTAATCATCAAAACAATGACGTTACAGGCTGTTGAAAAGAATTCAATAATATTATTTCTGACCTTATCATAGCTATTTTACCTACAGCTTTCAACAGCTTTTGCTCGTTCAATTACGCATAAATTTTAATATTCCTGAGCACCTGTTTTTCCTACCAACCTCTGTGAATAACTGCTTTGCAAAACTTGTGTAATTTCCTTTTATCGAATATTTACCCATTTTATTCACATGTAACCCACCTGATAAGATACCCAAATATGAGCAAGTATAGGTTTAACTATATTTTACATAAGTTATACACTTTCGGACATAATAGCATCTTTTTGCACTTTCTGTCGGATCTGCTCGACTCTAAATGAAGGTGCTTGATAGTCTTGTGGCAGGTAGTGTGCAGGTATGGTTACTGTATTGCCATCGCGCTGTGCCCGATAGTGTGGCGATAGTATTTCAATACCAGCTTCATTAAACTTGTCCTGTATGTTCTGGTGGATATCGGAGTAGATCTGAGACATGTTACCTGCTTTAAAAGTATAGGCATTTAGCTGGTAAGCGACGTAAAAATCTTCCAGGCTGGTTTGCAGCACAAACGGGCTTGGCGTTTTTTCGATGTTAGAACAGGCCAGGGCAGCGTCTATTAAAGCCTGGTGTACTTTTGGCCATGGCACATCATACCCGATGGTAACTGTAGTATGCAGCACCAAACCTTTCTCGCTTTGCTCGCTGCAGGTTGTAAAGTTAGTAGTATGGTTATTAAGGATCATAGCGTTGGGAATGGTAATGTCTTCGTTCTTTGTGGTTCGCACCCTAGTAACGAGCAACGTTTTTTCCAGCACATCCCCTGTTATATCCCCTATTTTAATTCGGTCTCCTATCTTAAAAGAACGCATATAGGTAAGCACCAAACCTGCTACCATATTGGCAATGGCCGACGACGAACCCAGCGAGAAAAGTATACCCAGGAAAACCGATACGCCCTGGAAAACTGCTGAATCTGATCCAGGCAAGTATGGCCAGATCACCACGAACATAAAAGCATAAAGCAGAAAGCGTACGATGTTATAAGTTGGCTTAGCCCAGTCTTTGTAAAAGCCAGGAACCTCCAATTTACCCTCTTCCACTTCGTTTGCCAGGAAGCGCAGGAACTTTACTACATAATGCGTTACTACTACAATTACCAGTATGGTAAGCAGGTTGGGGATGTAGTTTACCAACCCGAACACGATCTGGCTAAGCGGACTGATGATATATGAAAGTAATGTTTCGGCGTAGCCCTGCGTCCAGGGGAAGATGCTGAACAGCACTGGCAAAAGGATGTAGAAAAGTATGAATACGGTAACTACCTTTATGAACTTTACAACTGCCAATAAAACTGCAGCTTCGCGCTCCGGCGTGAGCATTTCGTAGTTCTTTACCTTCAGGCCTTTTAATCGCTTGCCTTGCTGCTCTTCTACTTTTTGGAAGAGGTACTGAAACAACCGGTTCACATACTTCATCAAGAAGTAGAAGATAATGAGTACCAAGATAGCTAAACCTATTTCCAGAGCAATGGTACGCAAGCTGTTCTGCTTTGCAGATTCGGAAACTGAAGTCCTTATTTTAGCGGCATACAGTTCTGCCAGTTCTTCGCGGGGCCTTTCGGCAAATGTCGCATCGGCTTCTGTTACGCTTATAATTACCCTGTCCAGGTATGTAATATCAGTGGTAAGCACATGGTCCACTACATTTACAGAGTCTTCAGAAAAGAGGTGTTCACCGGCCAGTTCTTTTACTCTTCTGCTTATGGCTGCAGCGCGTTCTTCTTTACTGAACGAGCCAACCGGATTATAAACATATAATAAAGTATCGCGGTCAAGTATAACTGGTGCTCCTTGTATGGATGGTATTGGCTGCTCCTGGGCAGTTACAGTATTTTCTTGTGCAAAGCCCTGGCTGAATACCAGCAAGGCAAAAAGGCACAATAAGAGTTTGGTAATTCGCATTCCCGGAAATGTTGTTGAATCCTTTAAACTACAAAAAATTTCCGATTATGCATTTTGCTTATATCCTTGGCTTTACTTTTTACATGTGGATAATCTGCAATAAATCGCCTTCTCCATTGCTTATGAAAGTATTCAGGCAATATTATAAGACTCACCTTTGAGGAAAATTTAAAGCGAAGGTTTGTATCATTTAAACAAAAAAAGGCAGCATGGTTCCCCATACTGCCTCTCTTATACTTTATACTTTTATACTTAAGCCAGCTTCTCGAAGATGCTCTTAAAGCTAACAGCTTTGTTTATGTAATTGTGCAATTCGCTGATTGGCATACGCACCTGCTCACGGCTGTCGCGGTCACGAACGGTAACGGTATTATCCTCCAGCGTCTGGTGGTCTACGGCGATACAGAACGGTGTACCGATCAGGTCCTGGCGGGTGTAGCGTTTACCGATGCTGTCGCGCTCTTCATAAATCATGTTGAAATCATACTTCAACGAGTCGAAGATCTCAGTTGCTTTCTCTGGCAGGCCGTCTTTTTTGGTAAGCGGAAGTATAGCTGCCTTTACCGGAGCCAAAGCCGGGTGGAACTTCAGGAACGTTCGCGATTTAGTGCTGTCACCTTCCACGATCTCCTCTTCTGTGTAGGCATTGCAAAGCGTCATCAGGAACAGGCGGTCTGCTCCGGCTGATGTTTCGATCACGTAAGGAATGTAATTACCGTATGGTTTGCCTTCTTCGTTCAGGTCGTTGTCGAAGTACTGCATTTTCTTGCGGCTCAACTCTTGGTGCTGGGTCAGGTCAAAATCGGTACGGGAGTGAATGCCTTCTACTTCTTTAAAACCAAACGGGAAACGGTACTCGATATCTACAGCAGCGTTGGCATAGTGGGCCAGCTTTTCGTGGTCGTGGTAACGCAGGCTTTCTGCCGGAATACCAATGGCTAAATGCCATGCCTTACGTGCTTCCTTCCATTTTTCGTACCACTCCATCTCCGTGCCAGGGCGAACAAAGAATTGCATCTCCATTTGCTCAAACTCACGCATTCTAAAGATGAACTGGCGCGCCACAATCTCGTTACGGAAAGCTTTACCGATCTGAGCAATACCGAATGGCACTTTCATGCGGCCTGTCTTCTGCACGTTCAGGAAGTTCACGAAAATACCCTGCGCTGTTTCAGGGCGCAGGTAAATTGTCTGAGATTCTTCGGCTACAGAACCAACCTGCGTAGAGAACATCAAGTTAAACTGGCGTACATCTGTCCAGTTAGCTGTACCAGAGATCGGGCATTTGATGCCTTCGCTGATGATCAATTCACGAACGCCATCCAGGTTTTCGTCTTCCAGCAACTTACCCATTTCAGCTAGTAAGGCACCGGCTTCTTCTACCCTTCCCTCTGCCTCGTACTGGGCGGCTTTATCTTCTATCAGCACATCGGCACGGTAGCGTTTCTTCGAGTCTTTGTTATCGATCATCGGATCGTTAAAGCTGTCTACGTGTCCGGATGCTTTCCAAACCAGCGGGTGCATAAAGATGGCAGCGTCCAAACCAACTACGTTCTGGTTCAGCTGCGTCATGCATTTCCACCACAGGTTTTTGATGTTGTTCTTCAGTTCTACACCCATCTGGCCATAATCGTAAACAGCCTGCAGGCCATCGTAGATATCGCTGGAAGAGAATACAAAACCATACTCCTTTGCGTGGGAGATAATATCTTTTAACTGTGCGTTTTCCACAGTAGCTTTTTCTTGTGTCGCCATGCTGCAAAGATAGCTTATTAGAGTTTTATAATGCCATTATGTGTTTACAGATTTTAAGCAGAGGCATTTATACTTTCTAATTTATACTTCAGTTACCTTATTTCCTTTATTTGGAGCACATACAGATCTAAAATCAGCTGTGTTAACAATTTCTTAATATAAGGTTTGGGCGCGTTCGAAAGTTTTTGAGGTAACTTGCACAGTTTTTGATTTCTCATCCAACTTTTACTTAAATGCCTAAGACAAAAAAAGGTAAAAAGCCAGTTGTACCTATTCAGCCTTATAAGTTCAGAAAGCGCTACAGCACTGTAGACATCATCTTCCAGAAAGAGAAGAAATTCTTATACTTCATTGCATTTGCGCTTATACTTGCCGGCCTTGTATATCCTTATGCTTCAATAGCCATGTGGGTGGGTTTTGCTTTTGCCGGTTACTCTGCTATCGCCAACGATAGTATTCAGACCATCGGTACCTTTATCGTGTCTAACGAAGATAAAAAATGGTACTGGCAGTGGCTTTTTATGGGTGCTATTTTCCTGGGTACTGTATTTTACAGTTGGTATGTATTCAACGGCGACGTAACGTATCAGCGCCTTTCTTCCAAAGGTTTCGACCAGAACGTAGACAGCTTTGTGTACCTGCAGTTGGCTGCTCCTATCGTGCTGTTGCTTTTAACTCGCTTTAAAATTCCGGTTTCTACTACGTTCATGCTCCTTAGTGTGTTTACGGTAAGCTCTGGGGCGATTATAAGCATGGTTAGCAAAAGTTTAATGGGCTATGTAGCTGCTTTTGTGTCTGCTTTCATCATCTATGTTATTCTTAGTAAGGTAATAAAGAAATTCATCAAAGGGCAGGCACATGGCTCCTGGATAGTAGCACAGTGGGTAATTAGTGGCTTTTTGTGGCATACCTGGCTTGCACAGGACCTGGCCAACGTAGCAGTTTACCTGCCTCGCCAGCTTGGTGTTTGGGAATTTGCCGCTTTTGCTGGCTTTATTTTCCTTGGGCTTGGTTATATGTTTTACCAACGCGGCGAAAAGATCCAGCATATCATCAATGAGAAATCTGAAGTACGCGACGTAAGAAGTGCCACTATTATTGATTTAGTGTATGCCGTTATTCTTTATTACTTCAAAGAAATAAACAATATCCCTATGAGTACTACCTGGGTGTTTATTGGTTTGCTGGCTGGCCGTGAGTTGGGCATGCGTTTGCGCGCACATGATAGCTCTGTTAAGTTCGGTAAAACTTTCGGACTTATCGGTAAAGACATTCTCTCTGTTACCATAGGTTTGATTATCTCTATTATACTTGCTGTAGCAATCAACCCGGTTATACAGCAGGAACTGATGGACTTCTTCTTTGAATAAGATCCTGTTTCCTGACATACAAAAAAGCCCGGCTTCGTCCGGGCTTTTTTGTTTACTGCTTGTTTATTAAAATGAACAATGCCAACTATATGCTGCTTTGAAGCTGTTTGATGGTTTGTTTTTCATAAGCTACACTTCTTTTTTTGATCAACCAAAGTATAAAAACATACAGCCCCGACTTCTTTAAAAGCCGGGGCTGTATGTTTATGTCTTAGCTATACTTGTTATTTTTCGGGCCACATTACTTCCAGGTTGTCATTTATAAATACCCCAAAGTTTACGGCAATCAGCTGGTCTTCGTCAAAGTATAAATCAATCATTTCCTTTTCGAAAGATAAGCGGGTTTCGCCTGTCTCAGCTTCTTCCTCCTCCGGATTGGAAATGTTGTTGTCTGCAAATAAACGGACGATCTGGTCTTTGCTCATTTCGAAAATGCGCTCTCCCCAAAGCTGTACTTCGCGGTTAGCTGTTTCGATGCAGCTTAGCTTGTAATCATCTTCTTTATCGAAGTATAGCGAGTAACCGTCTTCCCAGTAGTTCCAGGCTTCGTGCTCAAACTCATCCTCCTCATCGGATTCTTCTACTTCCTCCGGCTCGCCTATCAA
The DNA here is from genome assembly GCF_019443125.1 of Pontibacter aydingkolensis. Taxonomy (GTDB): domain Bacteria; phylum Bacteroidota; class Bacteroidia; order Cytophagales; family Hymenobacteraceae; genus Pontibacter; species Pontibacter aydingkolensis. Next base: position 469,697 of record NZ_JAHYXK010000002.1, read on the forward strand.
CTCCTCTACTTCTTCCATTGTCAGGCCGAACTTGATCTTACCAAGTCCTTTTCCTAACCTGATGTCTTTGTTGATCATTTTTAACTGAAATTATTTTTAGCAAAGATACGTGATTAACTAATTCTGTGGTTATACTTTACTGCTGATATGTTGCTTTATGCGCTGTATTTGGCTTTAAATTTTTCCATCAGTTGCAGATAGTCCTCATTTTGTTTTGCCTGATCCCACTTCTCTTTAAAGATCTCAGCTGACTTTGCTTTTACCGGATCCGGGTCCTGTGGCAACTGCTCTCTTCCATGTGCGCCGCTTTGGCCCTTCTTGTCGTCCGGAACCGGCCCGTCATACTTCTTCCCGCTTTTGTGGTTTGCGTAGCGCCTTGCCCTTGTATAGCCCATCTGCAGGTACTTGCGCGCCATGTCCGCACCTACGAAATCTTCTTGAGCCAGGTAATCCAGAAAAAGCTCGTATATCTTCTCTGATGATTCTTTGGCAACTTCCGGATTTTTAAAGCGCCAGTAGGGTAGTATTTCAGATTTGTATGGCTCTACCAATAATACGCCCTGCTCTCCCTTCCCTACGCTATACCTTTCCGGGTGCTTTCTGAAATCTGTTTTTTCGAAATCCTGGTCGTAATCAAATGGTTTAGATTTCTTTTTCTTCATATGCCATGGATGCTTGTTTTACCGGCACAGTCTGGTGCTCGGAGTACTGCTCAGGGTATACTACGATAAAACTGTTTTCCTTGTAGTCTTTTGATAGTACCCGCGGCACATAATCCATATTACTGTTGTAAGATATTGTTTTCTTTCTTGCCGAGATCACCACTACCATGTCATCTTTTTTCAGTTCTGACTTCATGTTAGCTATCTCGTTCAGGCTTGTGTATTGCTGGTAAGTAGCTTCTACTGCTGGCTTACTGCTGTTAACAGCTTGTTTTAGCTTGTTCAGGGTTCTTCTGCGAGCTCTGAAGATAATTGGTGCACCTAACTGCGTTGACAACAGTTTAACAGCTCTGATCCATCTTAAAAAGCCTCTTTCCAATTCTGCATTTGTAGGCACTATCACTACCAGCCTTCCTGTAGTGTTTAATGGTTGAATAAGCTTGCACACCAGAATCATCTCATCTGTATTGCTGAGCAGGTTATCCAATACAGAACCAAATATTCTATTGCTTGTGGTTATTTTAGCATTCCATCCCAATATCACTTCGGTAATCATCAGTTCTTTAATGGCCCTCAGTATACCGCTAGCTACGTTTACATCGATCTTAGAAACCAGTTGTACGTCGTTGTCCGTTGCCGAGGCGTGTGTAATAGCCTCCTGCAGCATTTTATTCTTTTTATAAATTTCCTCTTCGGCATGTTCGTTATCAATTACTACAGCTAAAGGATATATAGGAGCTTTATGTAGCGGGTTCTTCAGCATTACTGCCAGGTCTAAAAGCCTTTCTATCGTTTTCGGATTTCCTATCGGTACTAGTATTTTATCTGGCTTCTGGCTGAGATCTGGTTTTCTTCTGCTTTCCAGTATAGCCAGCTTTTTGCCTACTTTTTCTGTAGATAATGAGCTAACCAAACTTGAAGACAGGATTAACACTACTGCTCCGTTAAGTGCGCTCTCTCCTAACAAACCTATCTCATATCCTGCCAAAACCACTGCAAGTGTAGCTGCTGCATGCGCACTACTCAACCCGAATATCAGGTTGCGCTGCAACAGGCTAAATCCGAATACTTTTTGTGTAAAAAAAGCTGCTGCATATTTTGTTAATGGCGATAACACAATTATAGTAGCAGCTATCAACATGGCATTGGTGTCTGTGAACAATGTCTTCAGATCTACCAGCATACCTGTACTGATCAGGAAGAAAGGTATAAATATGTTGTTGCCCACAAATTCTATCCTGTTCATCAATGGCGATGTATGCGGTATAAGCGGGTTAAGTGCTAAACCAGCCAGAAACGCACCAATAATAGCCTCCATACCGGCTAGTTCTGATAAAAATGCTGCAGCAAATATGACTGTTAAAACAAATAAGTATTGAGCTCCCTTTTCGCTTTCAAGTTGCTTAAACATCCATTTTGCAATTTGTGGAAATAGCCATAGCACCACACCCACAAATGCTATCATTTTTAAAACCATTACAATCCAGAACACTGCATCCGTGGTTCCTTTTGTTGAGTTTATGATGATGGCCAGCACAAATAACACAGCTGTATCTGTTATCAGCGTTCCGCCAATTGTTATGGTTACTGCTTCGTTTTTACTTAAGCCCAATCGACTTATGATCGGATATGCTAGTAACGTATGTGGCGCAAACATACTTGCCAATAGTATAGCCGGCTTTATATCGTAATCATGCAGGTATAAGAAAACTAATGTACCAACGGTTATAGGAATAATAAACGTCAATGTTCCAAATACCACACTTCGAACTTTATATCTTTTAAAGTCGATCATGTCTATCTCCAGTCCTGCCTGGAACATGATGTATAACAAACCCACTGTTCCGAACAATACAATACTGGCATCTCTCTCAAGGATATGAAATCCGTTCGGACCCATTATTACCCCTGCTACTATTAGTCCTACTATGCCTGGTATATTAAATTTCTTTAGCATAATAGGTACTACCAGTATTACCAAAAGGACCAGTGTAAAAATCAGTACTGGTTCTTCAAAGGGTAATGTCAGGTTCATCAATAGCTTCATATGTTTTGTTGTGTCGTTTGTATATGCTTTAAAGATATAGAAATTTTATTTTACACTTTTGTGTCTCTTACTTTTCTTGATTCTCTTTTTTGTGTTCTCTTTCCACCTTTCCACATCATTCATAACCTAATAACTTTTTATAAGATGAATTTTTAAATAAATCTTCTTTTGTTATTTGCTGTGTTTATAAGTTGATAAGTTTTCTCATTTTTGAGAAGTACGTATAACTTGTTTACACGTGCAATTCTTTTCACCAACTCTTCCACATTGGCTACTGCTTCTTTTACTTGAATGTCAAATCATTAAATCTGTTTTCCACTTTTTACCACTTTTTGTGTATTTCTTTTTAAACACTTCTCATTTACGTGGATAATGCATTTCATGGGACCTACTTGTACACCCTAATCCACTTTTTGGTCTGTTTTTGGGAGTTCTTACCTACCCTTACTCTATAGTGTGTAAAGTTGTTCCTACGTTTCCCACGTTTGTCCACAGTTATTCCCACATTATTGTGGACTTATACCATAGGTATTTAAGTGCTCTGCAAGAGCCAATATTTATACAGTTTCTTTTAGAATTTATTCCAGAAAAGAAGTGATATGCAAATGCTGTATACCTCAAATTCTTATTGAACAATTTGAGTCATGCTATTTTCATATTAACTATATAGCTCATGCCCTGAACTGTTGTATTCCTTTTGAGTTGTACATTGAGGTTTAGGACTTTTCATTAATCCATGGGACATGCTCCGGTATTTATAGTTCAGAGGATTATACTTACTGGTGAATCATGTACTCATAATAAGTAGAATAATAAGATTTTACGCTTTATACTTTTATTACTGCCGAAGCTCTATCTTCTGCAGTTTTTTACAAGCTTCTCTTTAACTGTTGCAGATCTATTTATTTTTGTCAGTTTTTCTGTTTGCTTAAAGCATCACTGTAATGGCTTTTTAATTTTTTTGACTGAGCTTTAAAGGGTATTTTCTGAACCTGGCTTATTCCCTTTTTCACGCTATACTATTACTATGTCACTCAAAAGGATCTTTGGTAGAAACTGAGAATTCTCCTTTAGCTTCCAGCGTTGATCAAAACAGCTTTTTATACTTTAGGACTTTCAATAGTGATTGAAATAAAAAAGGGGAGCTCAATCGGCTCCCCTTTTGCAATATCTTATTTCTGATTTAGAACTCCAGCTTCTCTCCTTCCATTTCCCAGTTAGCTCTTACATCCAGGGTCTTGTTGTAGAGGTATACTTTCTCAGGCTGTCTTTTAAACTCAGGATCACCAGCATCCCATTTACCATTATTGTTTTCATCAATCAAAACTCTAATCCTGTAAGTGCCTGGTGTAATGTTTTTGAATTGGAAGGCTTTGGTATTATTAACTTCTTGTACCACCTTATAGTCTTGTGTTATCAGTTGTATGCTATATGAAGTATACTTTGTGCTTACCGTTCCTCTTACACTCCCTACTCCTCCACTCTCTGCTAATGTTAACGGTATTCGTGAAAAGCTCAAAGGTGCACCTTCCAGTGGCCTTACTGATGTACTGTCTATTACTATCGATATATTCCTGGTTTGTCCTTTCAGTTTTGGTATTCTTAAACGCATTTCAGTTCTCGTTGAATCTAATGCCAACTCTTCTGGATACCTTATTTTTGCTGCGACTATTGTGTCTGAAAGTATGCTTACCGGTTCCTTTCCTGTTATAGTAACAGGTGTTTCTAACTCCAGCGTCACCTCTGATCCGGCTGCGTAATTCTGGCTGTTTCTTGTGTTGGTAACTTTTAGTTGTGCTCCCTTTATGCGGCTTGCTCTTTTGCCTTCAAACTTAATATCAACTGTATCAGCGGTTATATTACCTGCGCTATCTACAGCTGTAAGTATAGTTTTTCCACCGGTGTAATTCTGAGTTTTAAACAGGTCTACAGCTTTGCCGTCTGTTAATATTTTATAGTTAAGCTTTTGTGTCGGTGCCTGAACCGGGTTTGCTCTAAATGTCCTAATTCCTTCGTTATAATTACCTGTGAACCGATCAGTATAAAATTCTCTACGGAGCAGAATTGGCTTCTTTGTGTCTATTTTTATCAACTCCAATGTTACCGGTTCTGTAGTTGCTGTTATATTAATTGGCTGCGCGAGGTAAGCTATTTTTTCATCTTCATTGTCGTAGAATGCATTATTGTTTTTATCTGCCAATGCATAAATTCTGTAGTCCCCTTCTTTTACGTTTGTCAATTCATACTTTCCTGCATCATCTGTCTGTGTTTGGTAGTATGGTTTGTTTTTTCGAATGCTTAGTGTGTCTCTTGTTGGATACAATGCCACTATTACTCCTTTCTGCGGTTGTTGCGTAAACAGGTCAACTACTGTTCCGGATACTTTGCTTGAATCAATAAAGCTGCCTGTGCTGAAGGATAGTCTAAGGTTTGCAGCCTTGTTCTTTTCCGTTATATCTGTAACCCCCTCCCTGAAATTGAAAGTATAAGTAGTGTTATCCAGAAACGGCTTTTCAAACTCAAGGCTCATTACGTTCCGGTTTGTTTTCAGTTTATACTTATTATCCGTATTGGGTGTAATCAGGAGCTCAGTGTTGAGTTTATTTTGTTGGACCTCTTCATCAAAGGTTAATGTAATGGTCTGTGTTCTTACATTTAACTCCTGATCTTTAGGATTGCTGCTTTGTAAGGTTGGTGGAGTCTGATCACGTTCGCCACCTTCAGGAGCACTTACACTGGCACATGATACCGCGATAAAGGTTGTGGATAAGATCAGAATAATCTGCGTTAGCTTCATTTATTGTAGGTTCTTTTTAAAGTAAAAGAGGCAAACTTTCGCTTGCCCTTCTTTACTTTTCTCTGGTTTTATACTTTATTTTTTGCGAGCTACAAATATCAGGCTCGAGTAGTCATTCCCATTTTTCTCTGCATAACTATTCGATTTGTATCCGTTCATTACACTGTTCAGCATTTTGGTTTTGCCTGCTTTATGCTTTTCGCTTAACATGCTTACATAGTATGCGTCGAACTTCATAGGAAGAACTTCTTCGAGCACCATCTTATGCTTTTTCATGAAGCGCTTCATTGTTGCCTGTGAAAAATGATACAAGTGGCGCGGTACATCATAGGCGGCCCAATTTTCTTTATAAAGTTGGGCATCGTGTGAGTCTGCATTGGGTACAGCAATAATCAGAGTACCTTCTTCTTGTAACATGTCTACCAGCTGGCTCATGGTCTCGTTCAAAGTATGGATGTGCTCGAGTACATGCCACAAGGTTATGATCTCAAATTTCTCGCCTTCCAGTTCGCTTATGTTAGAAGCTATGAGTTCTCCTGTTTCCTTAGATGCAATCTCCCTGGCTTTGGTGCTTGGTTCTATACCTCTTATTTCCCACCCGTCTTTTTTGCAGGCAGATAGAAAGACTCCGGTGCCACAGCCATAGTCAAGTATTGTTCCTTTTGCCGGTGCGTACCTGTTGATAAGCTCTACCTTTTGCTTGGTGGTTATAGAGCGTACTACATGGTAGGCCTTGTTTATAATTCCAGTCTTGGTGTTGCTATGCGATATGTAATCCTCGGATTCGTAATAGTTACCAATACTTTCAGCGTCTGGCCTTGGGTTGGTAAACTTGAAAGAGCAATTCTCACATTCCACAATTACAAAGCTTTCCTTTGAAACTGAGTTATCTGTTACTACCAAAAAGTTTTTGAAATCCTCTTTGCCGCAAACAGGGCATTGCTTCAGTCTTTCGTAGCTCATTTATTTTCCTAAGTATACCATTAAAACAGAAATATCAGCTGGCGACACTCCGCTTATTCTGGAGGCTTGGCCAATTGTTTCCGGTTGTACCTTCAGTAGTTTTTCTTTAGCCTCTGCAGATAGTGCCGGTATATCACGGTAATTTATTTTGCCTTTGATACTATAGTTCTCAAGCTCTCCCATCTTATTAGCCATCACATACTCTTTCTCAATGTAGCTTTCATACTTAACGGCAATACCTGCCTGTTCCACACTTTCTTTTTTAAACTTGCTCAGATAATCTGCTACTGCTGGTATGGCTTCGGCGATATGCTCTATCTCAACGTTCGGTCTTTTTATCAATTGCCCGGCACGCTGTTTTTCTACTATCGGAGCAGAACCTAACTCTTCCAGTTTACTGTTGATATCTCCTGGCTCAATCGGCTTGTTATTTAAATAAGCAATGATTTCACCTGTCTCTTCTATCTTCTTATCTACAGCTTTCAAACGAGATTCATCGGCTAATCCGAGTTCATATCCTAGTTTGGTTAGACGGATATCTGCGTTATCCTGGCGTAATAGGATGCGGTGCTCGGCACGCGAAGTGAACATGCGGTAAGGCTCATCTGTACCTTTGTTAACCAGGTCATCAATCAACACACCAATGTATGCTTCAGAACGCTTTAATACGAATGGCTTTTTGCCATGCACTTTATTGTGCGCGTTTATACCAGCCATTAGTCCCTGGCACGCTGCTTCTTCATAACCGGTTGTACCATTTATCTGGCCGGCAAAGTATAGATTGTTTACCAGCTTTGTTTCCAGTGTCAGGTTTAGCTGTGTTGGTGGGAAGAAGTCATACTCTATAGCGTACCCTGGTCGGAACATCTTTGCATTCTCGAATCCCACTATCTTACGCAGAGCTTTAAACTGCACATCTTCCGGCAATGAGCTAGAGAAACCATTTACATATACTTCCACCGTGTTCCATCCTTCCGGCTCCACGAATATCTGGTGGCGGTCACGATCAGCAAATCGATTGATCTTGTCTTCTATACTTGGGCAATAACGTGGGCCCAAGCCCTGAATACGCCCTTGGAACATCGGCGATTTTTCAAAGCCTGTCTTTAATATCTCGTGTACCTCAGAGTTCGTATAAGTAATGTAGCAGCTGCGTTGCTGTGAAAGTGGTTCTGTATCTGTATAAGAAAACTTAGATGGATTCTCATCACCGAACTGCTCCTCCATTTTGCTGTAGTCCAGGCTACGTCCATCCACACGTGGAGGAGTTCCGGTCTTCATACGGCCAACTTCAAAGCCCAGTTCTATCAATTGTTCGGTTATGCCTTTAGCAGATTTTTCTCCTGCTCTTCCACCCCCTAGTTGCCTCTCGCCAATGTGGATAATGCCATTCAAAAACGTGCCGTTAGTTAAAACTACGGCCTTTCCACGTATAGTTATCCCCAGATTGGTGAGCACTCCTACTGCTTTGCCGTCCGCTACTTCTATACCAGAAATCATCTCTTGCCAAAAGTCTACGTTGGCTGTCTGTTCCAATGTTAAGCGCCATGCCTCTGCAAATCGCATGCGGTCACTTTGAGCACGTGGGCTCCACATTGCAGGGCCTTTTGATTTGTTTAGCATTCTAAACTGGATCATGGTCTGGTCAGTAATAATACCGCTCATACCACCCAAAGCATCAACTTCGCGTACTATCTGTCCTTTTGCTACACCACCCATTGCCGGGTTGCACGACATTTGAGCAATGGTATTCATGTTCATAGTTGCCAACAGGACTTTCGAACCCATTTTTGCCGCCGCTGCTGCTGCTTCGCAACCTGCATGGCCGGCCCCAACTACAATTACGTCGTATTCTGGAAACATGTATTTCTGGATTTAGAGATGTTTCACGTGAAACATCATCTGGAGGTTGGTAATTCCTTTTTTACGATTTAAATTTTCGCAAAGATAAGGAAGAATCTTCTTGTTTTCGCATAAGCGCCTCTTGCTCTTCGGTTTTATCCTTAAAGCCAAGTAAATGAAGTACACCATGGATGATCACCCGGTGCAATTCATCTTCAAAAGTGGTGCCCAAATCTTTTGCGTTGTCCTTAATGCGATCTATGCTAATAAAAATATCACCTTCAATGATGCCTTCTTCGTCGGCATTATCAAAGGTGATAATATCAGTTAGCGTATCGTGGTCTAAATAGGATACGTTGATCTCGTGAAGGTATTCATCAGAGCAGAAAACATAAGTCAGGTTTACTAGTTCCTGCTCGTGTTGTTCGATTACATCATTGATCCACTCTGCAACTTGATTTGGGTTTTTTAGCTCGAACTCTATGCCTTCGCTAAAAAACTCAATTGGAAGATCCATTCTGAGATGGTATGATGTTAAAGACTAACTGTACTTTCTTGCCGTTCTCTTCGAAGTTTACCTGGTCACAAAGATTACGCATCAAGAAAATACCGCGGCCTCCCGGGTTTTCAAGATTCTCCGGAGAGGTAGGGTCAGGAAGGTTCTCATAGTCAAAGCCAGGACCTTCGTCCTCTACCTCAAATGTAAGTTGATTATGGTCTACCTGAAGCGTAAGATATACGTTTTTATCCTTATCGAATTTGTTCCCGTGACGGATGGCATTGTTTACAGATTCTGTAACGGCAACCATGATGTTACCATAAATGTCATCTTCAAACTCGAATTCATCTTTAGAGTTGTCAATAAAACTTTCAACCACTCTGATGTTTTCGATTAGAGAAGGAATCTGAATTTTAACCTGATTCATATTAATCGTTAAGTGTAAAATAGGTGCTTAATTATTACTTATATTCTGAAAGTATTCGTTTACCTTCTGTTTATAATATGGTGAAAGAGCAGGTGGAATAGTTTTAAGTAATTCTGTCTGCTTTTCTTTTGCTTTTAAATATTTCTCGAACGAAGGTGGCACTTTTCTGTTTACATCCTGAGCCGTCTTTGCTTCGCGCTTATTATCCAATTCACGCTCTCTTGCTGATTTCTCAGCTTCAAGAAGTCGAGTAAGTATTTCTCGTTGGCGCATGATGGTTTGTTCGGTCAAACGTTTATTAACGAGATCAGTTTCGCTTTGTTCCATCATCTTACTCAAATTTCCCATTTCGCCGTTCTTTCCTTTTTCGCCTGGCTTTTGGCCTTGTTTTTCAAGTTCTTTAAGTGCGTTTCGGAGAGCCTCCTGCTCAGCAGCCAATTTAGCTAATTCTTCAGAAAGTGCCTTACCTGTTTTGCCACCTTTTTTCAAATCTTCGATTTTTTTATTCAATTGTTGCTGAAGATCACCTAAATTTCCGGGTTGCGGCTTATTTCCTTTCTGTTTTCCAGCCATGTTGCCCTGCATTTGCTGCATGGCCTGCTGCATTTGTTTCAGTGCATCGTTCAGCATCAGGGCTAGGTTGTTCATACTTGTCATGGCTAATTGCTGCTGTGCTGTGGCGCGTCCCAGGTTACGATCACGGAGTTCCTGCATACTATTATCCATACTTTGGTTCATGGCAGCTACCTCACGGGTAACAAACGACTGTATCTGAAACACCTTATTAGCAAGCGAAAACAAACTGTCTTCTATAATCTTAGCATTATCGCGCAAGTTAAGCTGCTGCTGTGACAGTGCTATAAAACGGGGATCACTTTGGTTGACGCCACGGAACTGCTTCATTAGGTCTTCTTGGTCAAAGGAAAGCTTGATGAGGTTTTCCAGGATGTCGCGGAGGTGATCGAGGTTCTGCTGCATGCCCTGCATACCCATCTGGCTTTTCATCTGCTCCATTTGCTGGGCCATCTGCTCCATCTTCTGCCCTGCCTTCTGCTGTGAGTCGCTGGCTTTTTTGTTCTGGTTCTTCTGTAGTTGCTCCTGGCTTTGCTGCATGTCCTGCTCTATACTTTGCTGGTCCTGCTGCTGTTGCTGTTCGTCTAGTTGGTTAGGATTCTCCAGCTTATCATTAAGGTCCTTGAGCTCTTCCATCTGCTTTTTTACTTCCTCAAAGTCCTGCTGCAACTCTTTCTGCTGTTCCTGCAACTGTTTGTTCTCTTCCTGCTTCTGCTGGGTTTTATCGGCGAGTTGCTTCTGCTCTTTGGCCATTTCTTCCAACTTGTCGGTTACGTTATCCAGCTTTTGCTCAAACTGCAGTTGCTTGAAAAGCTCCAAGGCGCGTTCCAGTTCACGCTCCAGGTTACGTTCACGGTTATCAAGTTTACTTAACAGCTTCTGAAGTTCGGTATCGTTAGGACGCTGCTGCTCTAATAACTTCTCTAGTTCCTCATAAAGCTTCTTGGTTTCCGGGTCCAACAGGTCTTCCATCAGCTTTTGAAGTTCCTGCGCCTTTTGGGCCAGTTGCTTATCCTGCTCGCTAAGCATATTTTGCTTTTTGTTCAGCTCCTCAAACAATTGTTTCATAGACGAAATGTCCTGCTCGAGTTGTTTCTTCTTCTCTATCAGGTCCTCCAATTGTTTTTTGTCCTGCCAGTTAAGGTCGCGCTTTGTCTTCATCTTCTCCTCAGATTTTGAGAGGTCTTTCTCTAACTGGTTGGCCTTTTCAAGCGTTTTACTTAGCTGGCTGGCAATAGATTGAGAGTTGGTGTCGAGTTCTTTCTGAAGATCGCGCTTGTCAGGTATTTTTAACTCAAACATGCGGGTACGTGCGCTTTTCGGACCGTTAATGCCGTCGTTATCCCATACCTGCATAAAATACTCTACTTTATCGCCGGGTTGCAGGTTTAAGTCAGCGGTATTCCACTGGTAGTAGTAAGTCTGGATGAGTTGGTTAGCACTTAGCGGCAGGTTTACACTTTTATAATTTGCCTGAGGATTTTTAGTGTTGCTAATGCGGTATGTAAGCGAAAGGCGGGTTAAGCCATAGTCGTCAGATACATCGCCGCCAAGCACCATAAATCTGTAAAGAGCCGTGTCCTGGTATTGCTCCAGGCTGATCTGTGGCAACCGGTCCGGAATGGTATTGATCTGGTAAGTGATTTGCTCTTTGTTAGTGCTGTGAGCATTTTGCAGTTTTATACTATAGTTCTGGTCCTGACTAAACTTTTTGCTGGCTGTAAATGAATCGCCGTTTTTATTAGCATTTATACTTTGGGCAGGCTGCTCAAAAGTAAGGTTTATACTTTCGGTTTCAGTGGCTTTAAAGTTCCAGCGAATGGTGCTGCCCTCCGGAACAGTGGCATTACCGGTATTCTGGACATACTCTGGTTTGCGTTTAAGGTAAGCCGGGTATTCTACCTCCAGGTAAAAGTCTTTGAGGTTTGGTCGGGAGAGCAATTCGAGTGCATACTCATCAGACATAAAACCTGAGCCTTCTAACTGAAAGTCTATACTTCTTTGCGGCTGCTTAAATGTATACGAATAACTGCCATCAGCGCTTTGAGTAAGCTTTTGGCGGCGGCCACTATAGTTGATGTATACTTCATTTGGAACAGTTTGCCCTTCTACATTAACTTTAAGTTCAAAGTCTTCTCCTCTATAAGTCTGTAGTTTATCGTTTTTTACCACAAACTGAAAAGGAGCCAGCGGGGCATAGTAGCGCTTATAGTTGATAATGCGTTCGGTGCCCTGTACAAATATAGTGGGATATACCAGCACAATAAGCAAAGCAACAATGGCTGGTAAGGCCACATACTTTAAAAGCGGTTTATTTTCGCGGTAGGTTACAGCTTCTTTAAACTTAAAAGGAAGCAACTGGCCGGAACGCTGCTCAATACTGGCAGCAATAAGCTCGTTGGTGCGATCTAGGTTCTTTAACTGGATGGCGTTGAGTAACTTATCTTTTATTTCAGGATAATGAGAGCCTACACGAAGAGCAGCCTGTTCGTCGGTAAGGGCTTTTTTAAGGTTGGCTAGTGCTGATATTGGCAAAACGATCCAGCGGACCAACACATATATAACTACCGCAATAAAAGAGAACAGCAGGAAACCACGCACATACTGCGGGAAGTAAAACATATACTCCAGCAAACTGTAAACGATGTAAATAGACAACAGGAGCCCAACAGCAAAAATGCTACCCCTCAAAAGCATGTTAAGGTAGAACTTCTGTTTGAACTCCTGCAGCTGATGCAGCAGTAAATCTAGCGCATCGTTATGTTTCATGTGGTACTCTTTACGAATTACTTCATTTGCTATAGTAATGGATTAACAAAAGGTGCTTAACTCCCTGTAATATAATACATGAAGTTATTTGACTGACCCTTAAAGTATAAACTTTAATTAATCGTATTTTAGTATACGGCTTTAATCAATTTCAAGCAGTACAGGGCAATGATCAGAGTGTTTAGCTTCTGTAAGTATGGCAGCGCGTTTTAAACGGTGACGCATGTTTTCGGTAGCCATATTGTAATCAATACGCCAGCCAAGATTTTTGTTGCGTGCCCCTGCCCTGTAACTCCACCAGGTATAATTGTGCGGTTCTTCGTTAAAGTGTCTGAACGAGTCAACAAATCCACTCTCGATCAGTTTACCCATCCAGGTGCGTTCTTCCGGTAAGAAACCTGAGCTGTTGGCATTTGACTTTGGATTATGTATATCTATAGCCTGATGGCAGATGTTGTAATCGCCGCTAACGATTAAACCCGGAACTGTAGATTTTAGGTCTCCGATGTAGCCATAGAAATAATCCATCCACTGGAATTTAAAATTCTGACGCTCCTCCCCACTAGACCCGGAAGGCATATATACGCTCATTACAGAAACATCGCCATAGTCTGCGCGCAAAACACGGCCTTCTACATCGTAGCATTCTATGCCGCAGCCTACCTCTACGTGCTTTGGCTTCTCTTTAGAAAGTATGGCCACACCACTATAGCCTTTTTTTACTGCCGGATGAATGTATACATGGTAGCCGAGGTCCTCAAACCTTGCTTTGTCAAATTTAGATTCATCGGCTTTTATCTCTTGTAGGCAAAGCACATCAGGGTTGGCAGCCTTAAGCCAAGTATCAAAGCCTTTAGTAAGCGCAGCACGAATACCGTTAACATTATAGGTAATAATTTTCATGGGTGAATATGGAATTGCGTATCTCGTAGCACGTATTAAGTAGCACGACTTTTTCTTTTGCCAGTATCTTTGGTAAGAAAAAGCAGCGAGGATATAAGTACAAGATTGAAAATTTTATACTTCATAGTAAGTATAGCTGAAAGTCGTGCTACCTGATACCTGCTACGAGATACGTTAAAATTTAAGCTTCCTCAGATCTGTTAAAATATTCGATTACGTGCCATTTAAGCATGTTTTCCTGCTCTCGCAGGTTAGCAAACGGAATGGTTTTAATAGCCTTGTAATGGGGCCAGCCCTCTTCGTCGCGGCCGGTAAACTCGTAGTAACCCGACTGGCTGAAAACACGGCAGGTGGCAATGTGCATCAGATCCTGCTTCTCCTCTTTGGTAAACTCCCGAATGCCCATGCCCAGTTCCTGTATACCTATCAGAAAAAGTATAGCGTTCATGTCCGGCTTCTTCCCAAAGCGTTTCATCAGGTCGGCCCGAAGCTGCGTCCAGTTATGTTCTAAATTATCGGAGTCGTACATTTCTTGATTGTTGAATTGCTGATTGTTAATTTTTGATTGCTGGAATTTTAACAATCAAAAATTAACAATCAGCAATGATTTATTCAGCAGATCCTCTCTGCTTTAATTCTTCCCAGTACTCTAAGGCACGGCGGAAATGCGGGATAACGATGGAACCGCCTACCAGGTTGGCGATAGAAAATACCTCCATGATCTCCTCATCAGTTAAACCTTCCTGGTAACACTTTTCTACATGGTATTTAATGCAGTCGTCGCAGCGCAGTACCATAGAAGCAACCAAACCCAGCATTTCTTTTGTTTTTACGTCGAGGGCACCGGCCATATAGGTGTTGGTGTCGAGGTTAAAGAAACGTTTGATCACTTTATTGTCGTAAGACATGATGCGCTCATTCATGCGCGTGCGGTAGTCATTGAATTCTTCTACTAAGCTCATTGTTGTATGTTCTATTGCTGTAAAAGCAGGTAAAAATATAAGTATAAAGTTACTAGAAATTACTCAGATTACCTTAAACCAATGTGGCCATACAATGTTTGAAGACCTGCTTTCGCTTTTATTCCCAGAGAGTTGTTATGCCTGCGACGGAGCTATGGCGCGTGGCGAAAAGTATATTTGTACAGGTTGTAATATCAAACTACCCTATACCGATTACCATCTACACGGTGCTACAGAACTAAATCCGCTGCAGCGGCGATTCTGGGGTAAAGTGCAGGTGCGTTATGCATTTTCGTACTTGTTATTTATGCCCAAAGGCCGGGTGCAGCGCATTTTGCATAAGCTAAAGTATAAAGGAGCCAAAGAACTAGGCGAGCACCTGGGCAAGCGTTACGGCTCTCTCCTCTCCGATCACCACTATCACGAACAATTCGACCTGGTAGTACCTGTACCCCTGCACAAGTATAAACTGCGCCGCCGTGGCTATAATCAGTCGGACTGCTTTAGTAAGGGTTTATCTGAAAGTATGCAACTACCATTTAAAGCCGATGCTTTGATGCGTACATTAGACACTGGCACTCAGACACGAAAGAACAGGCTGGACCGTTGGTATAATGTGGAGCAGGTATTTCAGGTGAAACATCCGGATAGTGTGCAAGGCAAGCGCATACTTTTGGCAGATGATGTAATGACCACAGGAGCCACATTGGAAGCTTGTGCAGCAGCTTTACTGGCAGCAGGCGCTACAGAAGTAAGCGTAGTTACTATAGCAGCAGCTTAAATGGGTACTATCATGCAAATAGAACTGAATTATACTGATTTGATGTTTCTCATAAAGTTTCTCAACAGGCAGCTATTTCTATTGAATCTCAAATGAAATTTCGAAATAATTTTAAGAGCAACCACCTGAGAGGCAAAGCTTATCGAAGGGCGGCGCTGTGGGCACTTGTGTTGCTGGTGATTATTAGTATGTGGGCAGCCGGCCCTCCGGTTGCCAGTACAGAACCCATTATTTTAAAAGAAAAGCCTTTACCAATTGCGCCAAAAGAATTCTTTATTGCCAATGTAATAGACGAACGGCAGAACAAAAAAGCCATAGCCTATCTTTTTCCGGCACCCGTTGGCGCTGCAATGCCTACCAAAGCCGTTCCTGTAGACCTTAAAGGTGGAACCCAGGTGGCTCTACAGCAATACCTGCGCAAGAACCTGCCGCACAACACAAAGCTGCGTCCGGTGGTTATGCACTTAAAGGAGTTAAATGTAACAGAATCTGCTCCGGCAAAAGGCCGCGTGGAAGGCCGTGTAGTTTCTCATGTTATGTTTAGTTACTTACGCGATGGAGAGGAGGTGCCGCTAATGGATCATCAGGGAGGCATAAAGTATAATCGCCCTGCAAGTCAGCAAGATGTGGTGGAGCCGTCTATCCGGCAGGTGATAACAGAATCGCTGCGCTACTTTGACGGTTGGATGAACCAGGAAGCTAACAGAAGTGAGCTACTGGCAAAAAGCCTAAAGGTTAGTTTTACCGATTATACTACTGACAGAAAAGACGACACAGTATTTTATACTTTGAGCAGGCCCCTGAAATGGATGGATTTTCTGGCCAACCCTACTAAGGAGAGCCGTTATGCCGCAGCTGTTTACCCGGGTTTTGCTTATGAAGGAAGAAATGAGGTAAAGAACGGGGTCATACATTTAAACCTGACTATGAAGGTGTTTGTAGTTAAAAGCGCTTCGTGGGCTAAAGCTGCTGCTCGTGATGCTTATACTTTGAACCACGAGCAACGCCATTTTGATATCGTAAAACTGGTAGCAGAGCGTTTCAAGCAAAAGCTGCATCCTGATAGCCTTACCATAGGTGACTACAACAGCATCATGCAGTATAAGTATATTGAGTCGTTCAGGGAGATGAACCGCCTGCAGGAACAGTATGACAGAGAAACTGCCCACGGAACTAAGCAACTGGAGCAGGCACGCTGGAATCAGAAAATAGACGATGAACTACGTGCCTTTAAGGTGAAGAAGTAGGTTTAGTTGCTAAACGGCCGGATTGTTAGTTCAGTAACATGAGGTCCAACCACCCCTAGCCTCTCAGAGCTACGCTCGCTAGTTTCGAACTCCCGTTCTCACTAGTCCAAGGCGGGGAGTTTTTATTACTGCTTCAACCGCCATCACCATAGCTACTTACTTCTCTTTTTTTGTCATCCTGTGAAGGATCTTGGTTGAAGGGAGGCTAAGTGGCAACAACAGAGTTTATACTTTTGCTAAAGTAGTAGCAAAATTCCCCGCCTTGGATAAGGAGGGACAGATGGATTATGCGAAACCGCTGATAAAGTACACACTATAGCACTTAACTACTCATACCTCTCCTTAATATTCACTTCAGCCAACTGCAAATATAGCTCCGCCATCTTCTCAGTAACTACTTTAAAGAATCTCTCTCCTTTATCTTTTGTAGCAGCTTTAGGGTTCCCAATACCAGTATCTTCTGTTACCATAGACCATTGCCTTTCCGACCAGGCCCATCCTTCTCTTATTCCCTGTATCTTAGATTTTCTTTCTTTGCCCTCTCCTGCCTCTTCTAATGGCAGAACCAGTTCAGGCTTTAAATGAAGTATAAGGCTTGTTTCCATTTCGTCGGCGTGGTCGCCTTTTTCATCAAAGTATAAATGTTTGTCGGGTAGCTGAAACCAGTTGCTGCTTACGAGAAGCATCTCTGGGAAACGCAGACCTAATTCGCGTAGTATAGGCTTAAAATCGTTGCCGCCGTGGCTGTTTACGATGAGCAGCTTTTTGATGCCTTGCCTGTTCAGTACTTCTACTATATCACGTACGATGGCTAGCTGTGTGCTCGGGTTCAGGTTAATGTCGAATTTTATATCAGCCTGGCCAGTATTTACGCCAAAAGGTATAACAGGTAGCACTGTTATTTTTGCTCCTTTTTCCCAGGCTATCCTGCCTGCTTCTGCGGCTATACTTTCAGCTTCGTAAATATCGGTGCCATAAGGTAAATGATAGTTATGGGCTTCTGTAGCCCCCCATGGAAGTATAGCTAATTCTACCTCCTGCTCTTTAATAGCTTTCCAGTTAGATTCTGCAAGTATATATGGCCTCATAGGTATAGCTTTTGAGTAAAGTATAAAAGTACAGAAAGTATAAAATAAAAAAAGCCTGAGGTTTTACCTCAGGCTCTTCTAATATTTAAAAGAATCGTTTACTTATCTGTTAGATCCGGCGTTGATCATCGCGCAACGGAAACCGATTGTTGCAGTAGATGAATCCTGTGTCATAAAACGACGTGTACCAGGAGATAACCAGTAAGCCACATCTTTCCATGAACCACCTTTGTAAACCTTCACTTCATCCGTAATAAGTGAGTGGAAACCTTCGCTAGAGTCATAGTTCTCTTTCTCATCCAGGTAACCGTCACGACGGAATGGGTTAAGGTCTTCTACGTCCTCAAACGAAAGCGGACGGTATGTGTCCTGTACCCACTCGTTCACGTTTCCGGCCATGTTGTACAAGCCAAAGTCGTTTGGAGGGTAGCTATAGATATAGTCTGTGATCATGGCACCGTCGTTCAGGGCACCTGCAATACCAGCATAGTCACCACGGCCACGCTTAAAGTTAGCCAGGAATTTACCCATTTCACGGCCGTACGGGTTACGTACCTGGTGGCCATCCCAAGGATAAAGTCTGCGGTTATTCTGGTTTTCGTCTTCAGAGTACTGAGTACCAATCATAGCCTGAGCCGCATATTCCCACTCAGCCTCTGTTGGTAGGCGGTAGTTCGGCAATACATAGCCAGACTCAATAGATGGCTTGCTACCTTCTACAGGTTCGGCGCTGCCACCTCTACGGCCAAACAGGCCTCTACGACCGCCGCCACCTTCTGCTTCTTTTGCCAGGTTTTCGTTAACCTTAGCTGTGCGCCAGATAGCATAATCATTAGCCTGTAACCAGCTAACGCCAACTACCGGGAAGAAACGGAAACCAGGGTAACGCAGGTAATACGTTACGTAAGGGTCATTGAAAGACAGTTGGCGAGACCAAACTGTGGTATCTGGTAAAGCAGCCGTGTATACTTCAGGCAAAGAGTCTTGCTTTAAGTAGTGCAGGTACTCCAGCCAGTGAATGTTAGCCACTTCGGTTTCGTCCATAAAGAAAGAAGCTACAGTGACCGTGCGCTCCACGTTGTCGCGTGTCATGGCTACATCTTCTTCCATAGAACCTAATACGGTGCGGCCACCTTCAATAAAGATCAGTCCTGGGCCTCCCTCAATATCAGCATAATCGTTCACCTGGAAAGATTTTTCATCCTCTCCATACTCAATACCGGTAGCGGTACTGTAGTCACCAGGGTTTCTGCTAGTAGGCTGGCCTCCTTTAGAGCAAGCTGTCAGGAGTAAACCTCCCAATACTGCAGCCGATAGATACTTTGCAAACTTCATAAAATAGTATCCAATTAATATAAGGTTCTTTTAACGTAAATTAAGGTGCAATTATAAATAAAATTAGAATGCCGGACAAGGAATGCGTCTGTTAATTTTGCGTCCTGAGCGGCTTCCAAACAATTTATCAATTTCAAGTTGTTCAAAAACAAGAGAAATCTCATTAGCCCCTCCTGCCTGCCTACTAATGCCACTTAGCCCGATATCGTGGCTAAAGCCAATTTTTAAGGTTTCTATTTGCAATCCTGCTATTACGGACAAGGCTTGGTCTTGGTTAGTTCCAGATGTAACCGGAATGCCTTTATATATTATACCTAACGTAAGCGGCGTATATATAGTATGTAAACCAAAATCAGCACGATTAAAATTATTCTGATGAATATAAGTGGCTGATGGTGTAAAGCTTAGCTCGAAAAGGCGCCCTTGCTCTACATAAGACCTCGCATAGAATTTATATCCGGTGTTTACTACATAGCCAATAGGTAATCTAGTCTCATTCTCAAAGCCATAGGCGGGCTTATTAAGGTTTGCCACTTTTAGCCCCACCCAAAACTGATCAGAGTATACCAACCCCCCTACGGTAAAACTTAAATAACTGTTGGGTTCAAATTTGGCAGCCTCGGCAGAGGTGACCGCAATCTGCCCATTATCAGATAGTTGGTCGCCAAAAACTAAATTATCAAAGTTAACCCTGAGCGATGCGATGCTTACCTGCAAACCCGCTGCTATAGCCCATTTTTCAGTTAAAGCAGTGTGGTGGGCATAGCCTGCGGTTGCCTGTAGTTTTTGAAGTCCTCCGATACCGGCACGGTCCTGCTGCACTGCCAGGTTTATTGCACTTTTTGAATTTCCGAGCCTGTAATCGGCCGTAAACTGGTTGGTGATAAAAGACCCATTAAGGGCTGGCCATTGGTTGCGGTGCGACAAAGAGGCACTCCAGTTGTGGTTAAGGCCGGCAAAAGCGGGGTTTAAAGATAATCTGTTGGCATACTGCTGCGTAAAATGAGATTCCTGCGCCAAAGCTGTAAGGCAGTAAAGGCAAAGTATAATAACGCTGCAGAATCCCTTTTTTAATCGCATAGCTTTTTTGCTAAAACCATAAGGTTACTTAACTCAGTATACTTTATAAATATGGAGGCAATATTTAGCACGGTTTTGGCATTAAATATATAGTTTCGCTTTAAATAGCTGATTTAATAGTATTCACCCAACCTCATATGAAAAAAGTAGTTATAGGTTTTTTTATCTTTTTGGCGATATTACTTGCTTTGACAGCACTTGTGCCCGTTCTTTTCAAAGATAAAATTAAACAAGCCCTCGACCAAGAGATAGCAAAGAATATCAATGCCACCGTTGTTTACGAAACAGATGATGTTAGCCTATCCCTTTTCCGCGATTTCCCGAACCTGTCACTTGGTGTCGAGAACCTGTCAATAATTGGCAAGGACTCTTTCCAGACAGACACACTGGCAAGAATCCCTTCATTCAGAATGGGGCTTAACCTGGGAAGCGTTATCTCCGGCGACGAGTTAAAGGTAAACTCTATTACTTTAGACGAGCCGGTTATACGGCTTATTGTGCTAAAAAGCGGAAAAGCAAACTGGGATATCTTTATTCCGGATACCGCAGTTACCGAAACCGATACCACTGCCTCTGATTTTAGTATGGCGATCAAAGGATGGAAAGTAGACAATGGTACCCTCTTCTACGACGACCTAAGCATTCCATTTGGTGTGGCGCTTTATGGGGTAAACCACTCCGGTTCCGGCGATTTTGAGAAGGATGTGTTTGACATGAACTCCAATACTACTGCCGAACGCTTCACCATGACCTATGATGGCGCTAACTACATCGAAAATGCCAAACTGGATGCTGACGTAACCATGGCCATGGACCTGAATAAATACCTTTATACTTTTAAAGAGAATAACATCCGCATAAACGAGTTTCCTTTTAAGTTTGACGGTACTATCCTGATGCCGGACGAAGCAATTGATTTTGACCTGACCTTCAGCGCCACAGAAACAGATTTCAGAAACGTATTGTCGGTGGTGCCTGGCATGTATACCGAAGAGTTTAAAGACCTTAAAACAGAAGGC
This sequence comes from Pontibacter aydingkolensis, assembly GCF_019443125.1. GTDB lineage: Bacteria > Bacteroidota > Bacteroidia > Cytophagales > Hymenobacteraceae > Pontibacter > Pontibacter aydingkolensis. Next base: position 490,691 of record NZ_JAHYXK010000002.1, read on the forward strand.
AAGCTGAGCTTCGACGGATTCTTTAAGGGCCGCATGATAGACACGCTGATGCCGGGCTATGGCATAAATCTGAAAGTGATTGACGGTATGTTCAAATACCCTGACCTGCCAGAGGCTGCTCGCAATGTAAACGCTGATGTGAGTGTGGTAAGTACCGATGGCACCCCACAAAATACCAACATCGATATCCGTAAATTTCACATGGACCTGGGTAAAAACCCTGTAGATGCACGCGTTTCGGTAAAAGGCCTGGAGGTAATGCAGATTGACGGCAACGTAAAAGCAAACATAGACCTGGCCGAAATGACGAAGGTTTTCCCGGTAGAAGGCATGACGCTGCGCGGTTTGCTTAAAGTAGATGCTGACGCTAAAGGTACTTATTCTGATAAAAGTATGCCGGTAATAGACGCAGACCTGAACATGACCAACGGTTACATCAAGTCCAAAGACTTTCCGGCCCCGATCCAGAACCTGAACATGGTAACCAATATCCGCAACACTACTGGCAACACCGACGATACTCGCATTAATGTACAGCGCTTTAACATGACCCTGGACGGAGAGCCACTGGAAGGCAACATGCTGATACAGGGTATTGACAAGCCAGCCTTTGACGGACGCATTAAAGGTATACTTGACCTGGCTAAACTTACCAAGATCTTTCCACAGGAAGGTATGACCGTATCGGGAAGGATTACAGCCGATGTGGCCGCAAAAGGCAAGCTAAGCGATATTGAGGCTGAAAAGTATAACAATGTAACGGCCAACGGTACTATGGGCATCAACAACCTGAGCTATGTAAGCACCGGTCTGCCACAGGGTATAAAGATTAGTAAGGCTAACGCTACATTTAATAAAGAACGCATTAGCCTGCAGAACATGGCCGGTAACCTTGGCAAAAGCGATTTCCAGGCAAACGGCTCTGTGTCTAACTACCTGGGCTATGCCCTTTCTGATAACCAGTCGTTGCGTGGTAATTTTAACATCAGCTCTAACACATTTGATGTAAACGAGTGGATGGTAGATGAAGCTGGTACTCCTGCTGACCAGCCAACTGAAGGCGTAGTAGAGGTGCCGGGCAACCTGGATATGGCGCTTAATATTGATGCCAAGCAGGTTTTATACTCTAACATGAAGCTGAATAATGTAAGCGGGCAAGTGCAGGTAAAGGATAAGATCGCAAAGCTTAACAAAGTTACCTTTAATACCCTGGGCGGTAGTTTTGCTGTAGGAGGCAGCTATAACACCCAGAACCTGCAAAAGCCTTTGTTCGACATGAAGCTTGATATACAGAACCTGGGCTTTAAAGAGGCTTTCAATACATTTAACACAATACAGGCTATTGCTCCAATTGCTAAACTGCTGGAGGGTAAGTTTAATACCAGCTTTGCCTTTGCCGGAGAAATTGGTCAGGACATGACGCCTATCTTTAAAACGATGGATGGTAGTGGTGTGATAAATGTAATTAAAGCAGCCGTGCGCGATGTGCCTATAGTAAATAAGATAAGTGAGCTAACACGCTTCGAAGAGTTAAGGAGCTTTGTTGTAGAGAACAAAAAAATCGATGCCCAGATTATCGACGGTAGCCTTGTAATTAGGCCTTTTGACATGAAAATAGGGAATATTGAGATGACCGTAGGCGGATCTAACAACATAGATGGGGAGATAGATTACATTACGGCCTTAAATGTGCCGGCAGGCAAAGTTGGGCGCGAACTGAATACCCGCCTGGCAAGTGTGCTGGGCAATAATGCACTGGCAACATCAGAGCGCGTTACACTTAACCTGAATGTCGGCGGTACTCTCTCAAACCCGAAAGTAGCACTGGCAGGAGGCTCTGTAAAAGAGCAGGCTAAAGATGTGGTTAAAGCCGCTGTACAAAGTAAGGTTGACGATGCCAAGCTTCAATTAGAGCAACGCAAGCAGCAGCTTCAGGACAGTGTACAGAACGAACTGAACAGACGTAAGCTGGAGGCTGAGCAAAAGGCACGTGAAGAACTTGAGAAAAAGCGGAAAGAAGCAGAGCAAAATATTAAAAAGCAGGCCACAGATAAGATCGGCGATTTCCTTAAACCGAAAGCAAAACCCCAGCCACAGCCTGTTAAACCTGATACAACAAAGTCAGGTACTTAATATAAGAGTACAATTATAAGCCAAGTATAGGAATTCAGCAATTTTAATTTGTTTGATTCAAGGAAAGATGCCAGGAACTCCAGTTTCTGGCATCTTTCTTTTAGTACGGTACGTAATTTCGTGCAACTTTCTCCGTTGATACATTTTAGACATGCAGACGCATAAAGAGGAAGTATACTTTAATTAAATAAAAATAAAGCAATTCTTAATTCTTCATCTTGCCTTCATGTTGATGCCAGATATTTGGCACATAACTTAAACGTACAATTCTTATGAAAAAGAAATTTTTTCTTCCGCTACTGCTGAGCGGCCTTGTGTGGTTCAGCGCCTGCGATAGCAACAACGACGATACCGGTACCGCTAAAATGCAAGTTCGCATGACAGATGCACCCGGAGATTATGACGAAGTAAATGTAGATATCAAGTCTGTTCAGGTACACAAAGAAACTGACGGAGATGAGTCGGGTTGGATCACGCTGGATGAGATCAACCCTGGCGTATACAACCTGCTTGACTTTGCAAATGGCCGCGATACCCTGCTTGCCAGCTCTACGCTGCCAGCTGGCCGTATTTCCCAGATCAGGCTTATACTTGGTAACAATAACTCGCTTAAGTTAAAGAATGGTGAGGTTAAAAGACTTAAAACACCAAGCGGACAAACATCTGGCGTTAAACTACAGATCAATGCCGATCTGGAAAGTGATGTAACCTATGTGCTGCTGCTGGACTTTGATGCTGCTAAATCTATTGTGGCCAGAGGTAACGGACAGTATAACCTGAAACCTGTAGTGCGTACTATTACCCAGGCTGTAGCAGGCGGTATTAAAGGTAAAGTTACTCCAGCAGAGTATAAACCAGGTGTTTACGTTATCTCTGCTGCCAACGATACTATTGGCGGTTTTGCCAACGATGCCGGCGACTTCTTAATTAAAGGTGTGCCAGCGGGTACTTATACTGTTAAGTTCTACACAGAAGGAGACGCACACAACAAGACTGTTGAGAATGTAAGCATTTCGCAGGATCAGATTAAAGACTTGGGTACGGTAGTGCTGGAGTAGTTGTTTGAATACGTGACAAAAGACTATTAGACAATAGGACATAATTAAAAAAGGAGCTTCTCTTATCGGGAAGCTCCTTTTTTGTTTCAGTTGTCTACTTAGAATTTGAAAGTATAACGATCTATACTTTGTGACAAAGCACCGTTAGATAGAAAACATACGGGTAGAACCTTTAATAAAGTCCTTCTCCTTTTTCAAATAATTCTTTGTCTAATGGTCTTTTGTCAAAAGATTCCTTTGTCAAAAATTAGAACACCTGCCCCATCAACTCACGCACATAGGTCACATAGTCTGTGTTAGGTGGCGTGTAGCCGTTTTTGCGCAGGTCTGTGGCTACTTGAGCTCTGTGGTATGTAGCGTGGTTAAAAGCGTGTGTCAGGATGTCGAGCACGCGGGTGCTATACTTGTTGCCCTGGCTGTTGGTGTAATCTATCAGGCGGTTAAACTCGGCTTCGTCGGCGTTGGCAACAAGCTCAGCGATCTTATACGAAGCATTTTTGTGCAATGCCTTCAGTTCTTCCAGGTTATGTTCTTGCCATACTTTAACCGGGCTCTGCGTGCCGGTGATGCGTGCAATCCAGATGGCTTGTGCGTTTAAGGCATGGCTAAACAAGCGCAGCGAATTGTTTGGCACCTGTGGCAGCTTGCTGAAAACATCCAGCATGGTCTGATTTGCCCAGATGTTATATTCTGATAGATTTTTTAATACGTCGTTTCCTGTCATGTTACTTCTGTTCTCTTTTATCTTCCCAAATTAAGGTCTCATCAGACCGTTTCTCAAAAAAGTCTGTGCAGCGGCCATCGCCTTTGCCTGTTATACCTCCGTCAGGCTCACATATTATGTTTCCGTTCTTATCATAAAGTTTGCTGGGTATATCGCAGCAACGGCCTGTCAGATAAAAAACTTCCTGGTCTTTATAAGTGTATCGGTAAATTTTAGCGGGAGGGTTAGCAGTTTCGGCGTCCTGCATTTCCTGTATCAGTTGGTTTAACCAGGGAGCAGCCTGTGCGTTGGCAACTTCGACATCTGATATCTGCGGCGAAACACCCGGCATGCAGGACAGTAAAACACCTGTTAGCATCGCTAAAAGTATAAACACCTGTAATTTCGTATGGCCCATAAGGCTTATGTGTTATAATGAAGGCGCAAAGGTAATAAACGAGACCTTAGTAAACATTAAAGTATACTATCCAATACGGTATAAAAATAATTAAGCCTACGATTGCTGCCGTCATAGACGCCAGCAGCACAGCTCCGGCAGCCAAGTCTTTTGTTTTACCTGCCAACAGGTTATGCTCAGGCGATACCAGGTTGGTTAGCGTCTCCAGGGCAGTATTAAATGTTTCGGCCATCCATACAAGACCAATGCAGAAGATAAGGATGCACCACTCAGTGCGGGTAACCTCAAACCTATAAGCCATTACTGCTACTACGATGCTGGCTATAACGTGCAGGTGCATGTTAGGCTCTGATCGAAATACGGCTGCTAGCCCTTTAAAGGCAAATTTAAAACTATTGTACCTAGATATTAAGAAGGATGGTCTGGCCATAACATGAATTTTGTAATAGCTGCTTTAAATGCGTTTTACAGTAATCTAAAGTATAAGGTTAAATATTTAGTGCTATTTTAAATGAGGCTACGGGTAAGCCTATAGTGAGTCAGATTGAGCCTGCTCTTCATAAGCACTCTTTGTTAGCTCCATCAGCACATCATAGTAAGGCTTTTGCAGCATTTTAGATTTGAGCCAGGCATAAAAACTCATAGCCGCCAGGTCAGTTTGCTTAAAGGTGGTAAACTCCAGTGTGTTATCTACAAGCTGCACAAAAGCGGGTTTGGAAACCTGCTCCGGGTGCTCCAGCAAAAGCCTGATAAGCTCCAGGTAGTGTTTCACATTGCGGTACATCGGCTCGTCCCAAAGGTCTTTGTAAGCGCGCTCGAGGGCGCGCAGTTTGTTTTGCACCAGGTCTTCGTTGCCGAGCTCGTACTGTAGTATAAGTTCACCCAGCTTCTTTTTAAGCACCCACTCCCGCCCCATTTTCTCTTCGCACCATTTATCTGACCGTTTAATAGATAGCAGCAAACGGTTTGCTTTGCTGTAAGCGCCACCTGCAAAATAATTAAAGCTAAGGCCAAGCTGTGCCGTTAACTGGTCTTTGGTGCTAAGGTTAATCTTATTGTTGCCGAGCAAGTGTTCCATAAGCTTAATAGCATCGTCGTTGCGGTTTAAGAATACCTGGTTTGCAACCATCAGAAAAGTATAGCGCGGCATAAAAAGGGCTGCATGACTTTTACCCTCTGTAGCCATGCAAGCGTGTAGTTGCTGCAGGTAATGTACCGATTGTTCAAACTTTTTATTGCGGTAAAGCACATGCGCGATCATGTATAGCAGGCTTATTTTATAGTACTGGTGTGCTTTTTTAAACCCATGCCCTTGTTCTGCCTCTTTATACTTGCTAATGATGTAAGGTTCAAACGAGAGAAAATCTTTACGGGCAAGTATAGCGCTTCGGGCAATAGACATAAGCTTGTAAAGCAGAGAAGGACGCTGGCTTATAGCCTCCGACAAATCGTAGGTGCGCAGTACTTCTTGTATGATCCTGTCGAAATGCATGCCGCTGCCCTGTTTCCTTACTGCCCTGAGGCGCAGGTTAATAATGCTACTGGCAATGTTGGCGCGTTCGTCTTCGTCGGCTATCAGTTTGTTTTGGTTGCGCTTTTCTATGATCTGTTCCAATGGGTCGGCAAACTCATTGTCGGCTTTCTCTATCTGGAGGTTGTAAACGGTATTCAATAAGCCATACTGTTCGTTTGCCTGAGCCAGTTTTTCTGCTTTGCGCAATTGCGCCCAGGCTAGCCTGTCTATGCGCACATCAAAAAGGTAATTGGCCAACGATAGTAAACCATTTATGGGCGAGGCTGCAGTAATGTCCTCTTCCATGCGCTTAAGCAGTATAAAATCGGTAAGATGGCGCTGCAGGCGTTTGCGAAGCGCGTAATAGGCAACCGCGTTTGGCTCCTCAGGATACAGCAGCTGTATAAGTTGCTCTGAAGTATAGCTTTTTTGTTGCAGCAATAGTTTATAAAGCTCCAGGTCTTTGCGGGTCTTTTTCTTTTTCTGCCGCCTAATAAAAGTTGCCAGCTCCTTCCTGTCCTCCTCTGGCAAAGTTTCGATTGTCAATTTCAGGTCGTCCATACTTTTGCCTGTTTATCCTCTTGTTTAAGAAGAGAAAGTAAGATAAGTATAAATTTCTAAAGTCTAATAAAGTATACTTAATAGTCTGTAATACAGCAGATTAAGTTTGTTAAATTTGATTTTGCAAAGTCTGTTTTTAGGAGATGTTGGCTTTGATAGGTATGAACATGGTTCTACATTTACATCATCATAGTACAAAATAAACCTAAAACCATACTTATATGAAAAAGCTGATACTTATACTTTTAGCCATATTCCCATACTTTGCAGTGCAGGCACAGGATGTGTTGCTGAAGCGCAACGGAGAAGAAATTCAAGTGAAGGTACAGGAGATTACGCTGGATGCGGTAAAATACAAGCGATATGATAACCTGGAAGGGCCAATTATCTCTATAGCAAAGCGAGATGTTTTTATGATCAAGTATGAAAACGGCACCAAAGAAGTTTTCGAACAGACAGCACCTGCAGCCACGCCCCACCCTACCGCTACTGCCAGGCAGCGCTGGCAGGAATACGACCAGCAAAACCTAAAACTGTCCGGACCGCGCATTGGCTTTACTGTGCTTAGCGCTAAATACCGCGACGAGATACAGGAAGAGTTTGACACCAACGTAAATTCCTTTATGACCCAGTTTGGATGGCAGTTCGAGACACGCGTGTTTACGCTTGAAAACGGTACGTCTGGGTTATTTGAATTCGTGCCTTTGATTGGAGGTTTAGAGCAGGGTAAGTTTTTGCCAAGCCTGAGCGCCCTTGTTGGCCTGCGCGGCGCCAAAGGTCTTGAATTTGGGGTTGGACCGAACATATCGCTGGGCGGGGCAGGTCTGGTATTGGCAGCTGGCACAAACTTCCAGAGTCAGGGAGTAAATTTTCCGGTAAACTTTGCCTTTGCCCCGTCTAAAGACGGCGGCAGGTTTAGCATGCTTTTTGGCTTTAACTCGCGCAAATATTAATAGCCAGAACTCTCAAAGATTATTCATCTTAATTTATAGTGTTATGAAACAGAGTATACTACTGGGCCTGCTATTAGTGCTTATACAAAGCGCTTTCGCCCAGGACAAGATCGTGAAGCTAAACGGCGACGAGATCAAGGCACGAGTGCGGGAGATAAAGCTCCAGGAAATCGTGTATCAGCATCCGGATTCTTTGGAAGGCAAGTTGCACCTGATACCGAAAGCTGAGGTGTTTATGGTGCAGTACGAGAACGGTACCAAAGAAATGATTACACAGTCGGTTGTAAACCAAGACAGCGAACCAATCACCAGAACTCCTGAGCAGATGTATGAGCTTGGTCGTTATGATGCTCAGCACCTATATAAAGGCAGAGGTGCCATGTGGGGTTCTGCTGCAAGTGGTTTTGTGTTTCCGTATGGCCTGGCTGGTTCAGCAGCTATTGGTTTAGTAAAGCCTAAAGCAAAAAACCACCCTGTGTCGGATGTTGCTTACTTGTCGGACCCAAATTATGTGAAAGGCTATGAAGACAGGGCAAAGCGTAGGAAATGGGGTAAAGTAGCAGCCGGAACAGGAATTGGTTTAGGCGTAGCAACAGTTTTTATTGCAGTATTAGTTAGCCAAGTGGCTTTTATGCCTTAAGATTAATTAGGTTGGTTTGGGGCACTTGCAGGTGAAATGGCAGGTGCCTTTTTGTATCTATAAGTTGATGTTATAAAATATGTAACAGGTAATTGCGTTTTAACTAAAAATTTAGTTATTTAATTCTCGCCTAACAAACTTATATGAAACAACTAATCATACTTGCGCTCGGGCTAGTTATTTGCCTGGGTTTGCCATCCTGCAGAAAAGAGCTGTACAAGCGTCCGGTAACCATTAATAGGTTAGAGTTTACCAACAATGCCGGAGAAAAGTATGATTACCAGTTTAATCGCGTAAACGATTGGTTTCTGCAGAAAATAGAGAAGCTGGAGCAAGAAAAACATACTTTTCGGATAGATACCACCGCTAAAAAACGCTATCACAAGCATAACCATACGTTGGTTGCCTCTTTAGATAACCTTATTGTAGAAAATAGCCCCGGCGTATATTACCAGTTATACTTAAGGCCCAACAGCGGCATTGGTAAAATAAAAGGCGGCGTGCAGGATGATATGTACAATGAACTGAAGCTGTTTTCGCCGGAGAGGCTCTTTTTACAGCATGAGCAGCAGTATTATACTGATAGCATTGTGGCAGGGCCATTTAAAAGGCTTATCGCAGTTAATGAGCTCTATGAGCCGCTTAATGTAGAGCAGCCTGAAGTTATCAGCTTTTCTATTGATAGCATCAATTTTTCCAAGGGCTTTAAGAAGCGCCAACGTGAAAGCATCATCCGGTTAGTAAATAATTCTATAATGCTGATGCAGCGTGATTTCGCAGGTAAAGATCCTAAAAAAAGCATGCCATTCAATTATTACCCTAATTAACTCAAGTTGCGTGATAGTACACGCGGTTTAACACAAAAAATCTGTTCTGCCAGCGGCTGTTGTACGTTTTAAAGTTTGCAGACTTAATTCGTAACAGCCATGACAGAACAGACCATTAC
>NZ_JAHYXK010000020.1 GCF_019443125.1 Pontibacter aydingkolensis
CGGCTTCTTCCCCAGGAAGATCCATGCCGTCACAGCCGAAGGATTCATCCTAAAGCTAATCCTCTTTATCTTCGCCTACACGCTAGCTCAAGTAATTGAGTAGCTCGCAACTTGAGTTATTTAATATGTAAGAGCTTTAAAACTTTTATCTGTTCAGCAATTTCATAGACATAAGGGAGTATTTTACAGAGAGATTCTGGGTATAAGTATAATGTATGTTAGAATATACTTGTTTTATAGTGCCTTGCATAGCAAACTACCGTAAATAATTGTACAGCCATATAACTAGCTTACAGCCTATGATACACTTAAGCAACATACATAAGTACTATGCAGTAGGGCAAAATAAGCTGCATGTGCTTAAAGGTATAGATATGCATGTGCGTGAGGGAGAATTTGTCTCAATCATGGGTTCGTCGGGTTCCGGTAAGTCCACACTGCTCAATATACTGGGTATACTGGATGATTATGATAAGGGCGAGTACATGCTGGCCGGCACATCCATCAAAAACTTGTCTGCTACCAAGGCTGCTTACTACCGCAATAAATTTCTGGGTTTTGTGTTTCAGTCGTTTAACCTGCTATCGTTTAAAAATGCCATGGAAAACGTGGCCTTGCCGCTCTATTATCAAAAAGTAGGACGCAAAGACCGCAACAAAATGGCGCTGGAATACCTGGATATGGTAGGGCTGAAGGATTGGGCAGAGCATTCGCCAAACGAACTGTCTGGCGGCCAGAAACAGCGCGTGGCTATTGCCCGGGCACTTATCTCGCAACCTAAGCTTATACTTGCCGATGAGCCAACCGGCGCACTCGATACCCAGACCTCTTATGAAGTGATGGATATCTTTAAAGAAGTGAACCGCAAAGGCATGACCGTAGTGATCGTGACCCACGAAAACGACATTGCTGCCCAGACACACCGTGTTATCAGGTTAAAAGACGGCTTAATAGTGAACGATGATCATGGCATGTTGGAAACTGCTGTTGCAGAGAGAGAAGCCTTTAATAAGTTTTGAATGAGTGAATGTGTGAATTTACACTTCGTCCATTCGCTTTATTACATAGCAAGAGTTCATGAGGCGTAAATTTCATTAAAAACAAGTTTTAAAAATTACTTATTCACTCAATCATTCATTCGCTCATTCACAATTAAATTAATGTTCGACTTAGACAAATGGCAGGAAATACTAGGGACCATGCAGAAAAACAAGCTGCGTACCTTCCTGACGGCCTTCGGGGTGTTCTGGGGCATATTTATGCTGGTGCTATTGCTGGGAGCAGGTAAAGGTCTGGAGAACGGTGTAGTTAATCGTTTTGGGCATGGAGCCAAGAACAGCATCTATATCTGGAGCGGTAAAACTGCGCTGGCACATCAGGGCATGAGCCCGGGTCGTGAGATAAAGTTAACCAACCAGGACCTGCAGACAATTGACCGGGAAGTGGAAAGCTTGAACATGATGGCCCCGCGCAACCGTGTAATGGGGGAGTATACCATTAACTATAAAAAGCAGAACGGGTCTTTCCAGGTGTTTGGGGCTGAACCGGATTTTATGATAATGAATGGCGAAATTGCTGCCCGAGGTCGCCTTTTAAACCAAAATGATGAGGCAGAAAAGCGGAAAGTAGTGGTGCTGGGGGAGCAGGCGGCAGAAGTGCTTTTTGGTGAGCAAAACCCAATCGGAGAGTATGTAACTATACGGGGCATCCATTTTAAAGTGGTAGGCACATTTAGCGTGGGAGGCAACAACGGCGCTCGCCGCGAAGAACGCGCCTATATTCCTTTTTCTACCATCCAGAGTACGTTTAACCAGCCAAACCAGGTGCAGATGATGATCCTGACTGCTGAGAACGGTGTGCCCGCTGAAGAAATGGAAATTCGCCTGAAAACTATACTTGCACAGCGCCACAAGTTTTCTGAAGACGACGATATGGCCCTTGGTATTGAGAACACGGAAGCGGAGTTCAAGAAAGTGACGGGCTTGTTTAACGGCATCCGCATGTTTGTGTGGGTTGTGGGCATCGGCACTTTAATAGCCGGCATAGTAGGCGTGAGTAATATTATGTTGATCATTGTAAAGGAGCGTACCCGCGAAATTGGCGTTCGGAAAGCGCTGGGAGCAACGCCATTCTCTATTGTGAGCCTTATACTTCAGGAGTCAATCGTGATCACGGGGCTATCGGGTTATATGGGGTTATTGGCTGGCACAGGGTTACTGGCTTTAATGGAGTATGCCATGGAATCGTCGGGGGCCGATATGCCGTTCTTTGCCAACCCTGAAGTAGACCCTGATGTGGCAATATCGGCTACGGTAGTATTGGTATTGAGTGGAGCCATTGCAGGTTTAATGCCAGCGCTAAAAGCTGCCAGAATTAAACCGATAGAGGCGTTAAGGGCTGACTAGGTTCAATGAGTGAATAAATAGAGGGGGGTAAGAAATTGTGGCAAGTATCAATAAGTCAACAAGTTAATAATTAAACCATTCAACAATTAAATACTCACTCATTCACACAATCAGTCATTCAAAATTAACAAAGGCATGATAGACATTGATAAATGGACCGAGATCTACAACACTGTAAAGAAGCATAAGCTTCGTACGGCGTTGACTGCCTTTGGCGTGTTCTGGGGCATTTTTATGTTGGTGGTGCTGTTGGGGGCTGGCAAAGGCCTGGAGAATGGTGTGGTAAGTGAGTTTAATGTTGCCAAGAACGCAGTGTTTATCTGGACCCAACGCACCAGCATGCCTTATATGGGTTTAAAGGCGGGCCGGTTTATACAGATGACGAACGATGATGTGGCTGCTATACGTTCAAGTATACCTGAGGTAGCTGTTATTGCTCCAAACAACCAGCTGCGCGGAGATTTTGCGGTGCATTACGAAACAAAAAGCGCTGCCTTTACTGTGCGTGGCGAAACCCCGGAGATGCTGCAGGTAAGGCCAACCAAGATAATGAGTGGCAGGTTTATCAACCAAAAAGACATAAGTGAGCGCAGGAAAGTGGCAGTTATAGGCCCCCGCACACTGGAGTTGCTCTTTAAAGACACAGATCCTATAGGCGAATACATCAATATCAAAGGGAGTTATTTTCTGGTGGTGGGCACTTTCGAGCCTGTAGGTAAAGGCGAGGATATTGTAGAAGACTCTAAGATTATCTTTCTGCCTAATACAGCCTTGCAGCAAACTTTTAACCAGCCTAACCAAGTCGGCTCTATGGCGCTTACACCTAAACCAGGTATACCCGCCGCAGTGATAGAAGATAAAGTGAAGACGCTGCTGATGAAGCGCCATAATGTAGCTCCCGATGATCTCAAAGCCTTTGGCTCTGCCAACGTGGAGAAGGAGTTTCAGGATGTGCAGGGGCTGTTTTTAGGTATAGCAGGCTTTAGCTGGCTGGTAAGTATAGGTGCCATTTTCGCGGGCATTATTGGTGTGGGTAATATTATGCTGATCGTGGTAAAAGAACGCACCAAAGAGATAGGTGTCAGGAAGGCGCTTGGGGCAACACCCTTGTCCATTATCAGCCTGATCATACAGGAGTCTATTGTGATAACCGGTTTTGCCGGTTACGTTGGCTTGTTAACTGGTACAGGTTTGATCGCGCTTATAGAATACCTGATGGTTAAGTTTGATGTGCAGGCGGGCTTTTTTGGTATACCGGAAGTAAACCTCGGAATTGCTGTAACGGCCACTATCCTGCTTGTGCTCACTGGCGCTTTGGCAGGTCTTATACCTGCTACAAAAGCAGCGCGAGTAAACCCTGTAGTGGCACTTCGCGACGAATAAAGATTAATGAGAGATCATAATTAACAACGAATAACTAACAACTGTTAACTGATACCCGAAGTATGAAAAAGGTTTTATTAGGCTTGTTTATTGTGGTGTTCCTTGGCCTATCGGCCTGGTTAGGCTATTACTTCTACAAAAAGTCGAACACCGATCCTGTGGTTTATAAAACAGAAGCTCCCTTCGAAACAGAAATTGTAAAGAAAACCGTTGCCACGGGCTCTATTGTGCCGCGCAAGGAGGTGCAGGTAAAGTCGCAGGTGTCGGGTATCGTGGAAGAGCTGTATGTGGAGGCCGGTGAGGTAGTAAAGCAGGGGCAGTTACTTGCCAAAATCAAGATCGTGCCGAACATGGTAAGCGTGAACAACGCCGAAACGCAGCTGCAAACCGCTAAGCTAAACTTTGATGAGGCAAAGCGCGAACTGGCACGTTACGAGCAACTGTATGAGCAAAAAGTTATACCAGAGCAGGAGTACCGCAAGTATAAAGCCGACTATAATCTAAAACAAGAGGCCCTGAAAGCTGCTGAAAGCAACCTGCAACTGGTGCGCGAAGGCACATCGCGTAAGCGTAGCCAATCAACTAACCTGGTATACTCTACCATAGACGGTATGCTGCTGGATGTGCCTGTAAAAGTGGGTACTTCTATTATTGAGCGCAACAACTTTAACGAGGGCACTACCATTGCCACCGTGGCTGATATGCGCAGCCTTATTTTTGAGGGCAAGATAGACGAATCGGAAGTAGGCAAGCTGAAAGAGAACATGGACCTGCTACTTACTATTGGTGCTATTGAGAACCGTGTATTTAATGCCAAGCTGGAGTACATTGCCCCAAAAGGCGTGCTGGAAGAAGGCTCTATCAAATTCCCGATACGTGCACAGGTGTTGCTGGATGAGAGAGATTTTATAAGGGCAGGCTACAGCGCCAACGCCGATATTGTGCTGGACAAGCGCGACAAAGTGCTTGCGATCAAAGAAAGCATGCTGAAGTTCGAAAAAGACCAGCCTTACGTAGAGGTAGAAACAGCACCGCAGGTTTTTGAGAAGCGGGAAGTTAAAACCGGATTGTCGGATGGTATAAACATTGAAATCATTTCAGGTCTGGAGAAAAAAGAGAAGATCAAAGTGCCGGATGCTAATATTGCTACCATTTAGGAGCCCAGACAAAAGAATATTTGACAAAGCACAAACGGCTAAAGTATTATCTGTTTAAGCTTTCTGTTAATACTTCAGGCTATTGGTACTTCCTGTCTGGCGAAGTATAAACTCAAAGTATAAAAGCGGGTTTATTATCCGCTTTTATACTTTATGGCTAATTGAAAAGCCACTTAAGCATAAAATGAGACGGTAGGAAAACCACTAGCGGGAAAAACACCATCATGATCCAGAAATATAAGACGCGCGGGATCTTGTTTTGCGGTTTGCTCCCGGGGCCAAATACCCAGTTAATATTCTCCTTGGGGTCAGTAAAAAGGTATACTATGGGTAGCACAATCCAGATAAGTAGAGTTTGGTAGTAGATTGCTCTTGTATCGTATCCCCAGTTTAGCAGCAGCCAGATAACAATTGCGGGCAGCACCACATGAAACAGTGATAAACCGCGCAGAAAAAAGCTTTTGGTACTATCAAACATATAGTCACTTAACCCAAATAACGGCTTGCGAAGCATAAGGCTGCCTAAGTAATCCACGTTCCAGAATAGTTCCAGGGCCAACACACCCACGGCCACCATGCTTACCATCATACGGCTTTCGGTCCAGAGGGCAATGCCTACAGAGAACAGCGCAATATCAGAAAACCACAGAAAGTTAGCGGGTTTATACTTTACCCAATACACAGGCACCAGCACCATCACAAACAGAGTATAGGCAAGTTTTAGCCACAGCGGTACAGCAGCGTCCATAGTCAGGTGCATTAAATTATCGAGCGTTCAAACCAAACAAGAGTGGCAGCATCAGCTTAACTGGCCATAACATCAGGTGTTTAAAAATGCTGCGTTTACCAATTCAAACTATAGCCTTATACTATATTAAGTGCGACTTACGGAATAACCTGATATAGGATTAACTAATTAGCTGTGGTATAGTAAAAAATAACATGTAATGTATTGATTATCATTGCTTAATATATAATACCATGAAAGATTTTAACATTGATTTGAGAAAGATGCTGGTTTATTGCCTGATGGTTTTAAGCTGCTTCGCCCTTGCCTGCGACGATGACGACGATGATATTGATGTTTTGCCGGATGATGAAGTTGAGTTTGACAACATACAGCTTTTAGGCGCTAACGAGGTTCCAGCCGTTACATCCTCCGGCTCAGGAACACTTAATGCTACCTATGACCGCGATACCAATATCATTACTTACTCAGTTACCTGGACATTGGGTAACGTTAGCGATAATTTAACAGGGATGCATTTCCATGGCCCGGCTTCTACTACAGCAAACGCACCGGTTGTAATAGATATTACCCCGGTTGCCTCTAACCGTACCTATCAGGGTTCTGCTTCCGGGAGCACCCGGCCATTAACAGAAGCAGAAGAAGATGAATTGCTAGATGGCAGATGGTACTTAAACGTACACAGCACCACTTATCCGAATGGCGAACTAAGAGGCCAGCTTGTAGATTAAGGATAGTTTTCTTTTTGTAAGCAAACAGCCTGCATCACATTTACAGCGGTGCAGGCTGTTTGTTTGTAAGAGAGTTTGCCTTAGTGTAATTTTGCAGCTTTCGCACTCTAACGCACCATGGCACAGCATTACAACACTCCGTCGGCAATACAGATCGTAGATTTTAACCTGTTTTACGCAAAAGCTTTTTACGACCTTAACCACGAGTGGATATCCAAATATTTTGTAATGGAGGATGCTGATATCAAATCGCTCTCAGATCCGCAGGGCTATATTATAAATAAGGGTGGGCATATTTTGATTGCGCTGTTTAACGGCGAACCTGTTGGCACATGCGCCTTGCTAAACGAGGGTGATGGGGTTTATGAACTGGCTAAAATGGCAGTTGCCCCTAAAATGCAGGGTATGAAGATCGGTAAAATGCTTGGAGAGGCTGCCCTGTACAGAGCCAAACAAGTAGGGGCACAAAAGGTATACCTTGTTTCTAACAGGCGCTTAGAAACCGCACTAAACCTTTATAAGCGCCTCGGTTTTGTAGAAGTGCCTATGCCCCCCAGCATCTATGAGCGTGCCGATATTAAGATGGAACTCGCTTTGTAAGTATAAAATCTGCCTACGTTAAGCTTGTTTGCCTGCCAGGCTCCATGCGTGCAATGCCTTCTGTCATCCAGCATCCTTTATAACTGCCTCTGCGCTGCTTGGCTAGTATAAAAAGGTACACATCCTCAGTTCCGTCTCTGCCAGTAACTACTACCAACTGGTAAGCTTTGTCTTCAGTTATCACCAGTTGCCCGGTTTTGTAACTTTTAAAGTTTAGCATGGTGCGATAGGCAGGGTCTCTTACGATTAATCTAAAGTGGTTTATAGGGCCAATGTGCATTTTGTTCTTAGGCGACGAGAAGTTGAATACCGTTATAATGCCGCTATCCTGGTGATCGTTTTCCTGGAGCGCGCGCATCTGTATGCGTATAACCTGGCGTGGCGTAAGTGCCTTATCCGGCTTTAGATAAGTCCATTTAGATGTAGAGGTAATCACCTCCGTAGCAGAATTGTAAGATGCATAATGCTGTCTGTCTGGGGAAGGCATAGCAGGAAACTGCCACCAAAACAGGATCAACAAGGCGATTCCTGTTGCGAGCATTATCTTGTCAAATACATGATCTATCCCCTTCATACTAAATATGTACTTTATTTAGAGCGGTTGAGTTGTGTTATGGCTTGTTTTTAAGGGTGTATTGATCTTTAATAACAGGCAATAGCGCAGGCTAGCAAACAAAACAAAAGAGCTGCGTATAGTTTAATCAGCCTCATGCCGCCATGAAAAACCTGTTGTCTCATAAAGTAAGAAAAGCAAAGCGTTGGGTTCTGGACCATTCGTTTATTAGAGTTTTCCAACACAGGTTCCCCAAACTGGCTTCGTTTATAGGAGCTCGTTTTCATACTAAAAGCTTTATCGGTTTGCCATTAACGCTGGTTGCGGTTCTGGCTTTTTTAAACATAGGTTTGCTGTCTGAGCTTACCGAAAGCGTAATGGACGCAGAGTGGATAGTGGTGGCAGACAAGGAATTTACTTCTATGTTGTACAACATTCGCCAGCCGTGGCTAAGTAAGTTCTTCTATGTGATAACCCAATTAGGAGAGCGGGAGGCTGTCTTTATTCTTGGGGCGGTTGTTACGGCGATCTTTGTATACCGGCGGCGTTTTGTTGCGCTTATCGCCTTCTGGCTGGTAATGGGAGGCCTGGGCTTATCGGTAAGGTACGGTAAAACTTTTATCAGCCGGGCAAGGCCTGCCGATGTAGCCTATTACGAAGTGGTGCATTATTCTTTTCCCAGTGGGCATGCCACTACCGCGCTCGCACTTTATGGTTTGCTTGCCTATTTTCTGTACCGGCATTACGATAAAAACCGGTATCAGCGTCTTTGTCTCTGGCTGGCCGTTATACTTATACTTCTGGTTGGGTTTAGCAGGATATACCTGGGGGTGCACTACCTGTCTGATGTGCTGGCGGGGTTTCTGCTGGGCTTGTTGTGGATGCTGGTAGGAGTGAGCCTGGTAGAGGTAATGATGTACC
The DNA here is from genome assembly GCF_019443125.1 of Pontibacter aydingkolensis. GTDB lineage: Bacteria > Bacteroidota > Bacteroidia > Cytophagales > Hymenobacteraceae > Pontibacter > Pontibacter aydingkolensis. Next base: position 8,499 of record NZ_JAHYXK010000020.1, read on the forward strand.
GCAGAAACAAGCCTCCGCTCAACAACAAATCCTAAATCCATACTTTTTGCAGTGGTATGCGTACTTTCTGTGTTATGCTATCTAAACTACAGCGCAGTTTCTACTGCCTCGCCCTTATACTTTTAGGTTGTATGCTTATGCCTGCGCCTGCATCTGCCTATAGTGTACTTACACACCAGGCCATTATAGATGCCGCCTGGGAGAAAAGCCTTCAGCCATTGTTGCTTAAGCGTTATCCCCATGCCACCGAAGAAGACCTGCGAAAAGCCCGGGCACATGCCTACGGAGGCTCTATTGTGCAGGATATGGGATACTTCCCGTTTGGCAATGCTTTTTTTACAGACCTGGTGCATTATGTGCGTACCGGGGATTTTGTAGAAAACCTGATCTCCTCTTCTAAAACCTTAGATGAGTTTGGCTTTGCCCTGGGGGCACTGGCGCACTATAACGCCGATATCTACGGCCACCCCATTGGCACAAACCGAGCAGTGCCATTGGTATACCCAAAAGTAAAAGCCGAGTTTGGCGACAACGTTACCTATGCCGATGATCCTGTGTCGCATGTTAAAACAGAGTTTGGGTTTGATGTGCTTCAGGTGGCAAGAGGCAACTATGCGCCGGAGAACTATAAAGCATTTATCGGTTTTGAGGTGGCTCCTGAGGTGCTGGAAAGAGCTTTTCTGGAGACCTACGGTTTAGAGTTGAAGGATGTATTTGTTAGTCTGCCCATGGCAATCGGCTCTTACCGCTATACTATAAGAGGCTTGATACCCGAGCTTACCAAAGCAGCCTGGCATGCTAAAAAAAACGAGATCAGGGAGGAACATCCGGGAGCTACCCGCAATGAGTTTGTATACCGAATGCGCATGGCGCGTTACCACGAAGAGTGGGGCAACAACTACGAGAGGCCTAACATTTTTCATCGCTTTACCGCTTGGATCATCAGAGTACTGCCAAAGATAGGACCGTTAAGGCCGTTGGCTTTAGTGCCACCTACCCCTGAAGCCGAGAAATATTTCATGGAAAGCTTTAACAAAACAGTGGATGCATACAGTGGCACTCTGCAGCAATTAAAAACAAGCGATAAACCCAATTTTAAGAATCTGCAACTAGACACCGGCCAACCCATTGCGGCAGGAAAGTATAAGCTAGCCGATGAAACCTATACCAAACTTCTGGATAAACTGGAAAAAAAAGATTTTGAACACATGACTGCCAGTCTGAGGGATGACCTTCTCAGGTTTTACAGTGATGCTAAAGCTCCAGCCCAGGGGAAAGATGATTTGGATGATTGGCAGAAAACAATGGAAGCCCTTTCTAAGCTAAAAGGGCTACAGCAGTAAAACGGTTTAGTAAAATTGCACTAAATATATGGCATGCTCTTTTTGAAACGGCTTTACTGAACGGTTATTCTATATATAAATATAACAGGCTTTAGCTACCTTGATTTGTAGAAAGATTAATAAAACGCAACCCTTTACACATATTTAGCGATAAAATAAGTCTGATGCTCTTTGTGCGATTAGCCAGATTAGGGGCAGGAAACAGATGGATGGCTATCGGAAATAAACTTTAAATTAAATAAGATTATGGAAAACAATCAGAATAGTTCAAGTAATAGAAATCAGCAATCACAACCACAGAACAGAGCCAACTCAGGTCCTCAAAGTGGTATGCAAGGGTCTTCAGGAAGCAGTAACCAGCCTTCAGGATCTTCGCAGAACAGAAACGCAAGTAACATGACCGGATCAAGCAGTTCTTCACCATCCGGATCTTCGCAGTTTAACCAGCAGTCCAATCAGTCGGGCAAAAGTTCAGGCTCTGGATCTATGCAAGGGCGTAGTAACCAGCAGGGCTCTTCAGGCCAGGCAGGGATGAAGAACGTACAGGACAAGCTGCAGCAGTTCGGAAATACAGCTATGCAGAAAGTGAATAGCCTGAGCACTACTCAGAAGGTGATAGGTGGTTCGTTACTGGCTTTAGGAGCTGGCTGGCTGGCAATGGGTTCTAAGAACAAAGCGAACATCAAAAACAAAGTAAGTTCGCTAGCCTCTAAGCAGTCAAAAAAGAATAAAGGCGGCTCACCGAACATTGGTACAAGATAAAGGCTGATTTAAAAATAAATTGAAAGCGCCGGGCAACAATGTCCGGCGCTTTTTTGCCTTCTGGTAAAGTATAATTTTATACTTGCAACTTGCTTCCAGCCATACATCAATTATACTTTAACGTACATTAATATCTTATTCAGTAAGACAAAGTATGGCTAAAAAGATTATGCTTAACTTCAAGAACAAACTAAGCCTTGTAAACGAAAAGCATGTGCGAGACGGACTTTCGGCAGCTCTTCGCACTGAAAACGACCTCTGGCTTACCTGCGACGAGCGAACCACCATTGAGCGCTTATCGATTCAGAAGGACGGCTCTTTTGCAGATCATACTTCTTTTGAGGTAGCTGATTACCTGGAACTGCCTGCCAGCGATAAAAGCGAAATAGACATTGAGGGTATTGGTATGGCTAATAACTACCTGTGGATAATTGGCTCGCACAGCCTGAAGCGCAGAAAGCCCAAGCGCCACCAAAGTATAAAAAAGCAACTGCAGCGGCTCTCAGAGGTAACCACCGATCCCAACCGTTACATACTGGCTCGTATTCCGATTCTAAAAAATGAAGCTACAGGCCATTATGAGCTGCATAAAGAAACAGACAATCCTAAAAACCATGGCCATACGCTAAGGGCAGCCCAATTGCGCGGCGATACCACCAGCAGCCTTTTAACAGAAGTGCTGCAGAACGATGAGCATCTGGGGCCTTTTATGAACATCCCCGGCAAAGATAATGGGTTTGATATAGAAGGCCTGGCAACGCATGGCAGCCGCATTTACCTAGGCCTTCGCGGGCCGGTGCTCAGAGGCTGGGCCGTTATTTTGGAGGTAGAGGTAGAAGAAGACGAAAAAGGTATACTTCATCTTAAGAAGCTGGCAGGAGAGCATTACTATAAAAAACATTTTCTAAACCTGCGCGGCAAAGGCATTCGGGAACTGCGTGTTTTCGGAGATGATCTGTACATACTTGCCGGCCCCACCATGGACCTGGACGGTGTAATTGCCATTTACCGCTGGCCCGGTGCCCTGAAAGGAAAAACGGAGCACATGGTGCACCACAATGAACTGGAACGCCTGCACGAAGTACCACATGGCACAGGAGCCAATTCCGGTAAAGACAAAGCCGAAGGTCTGGCCGTTTTCGATGAGAAACATGTGCTTGTTGTGTTCGATAGCCCCACCGATGAGCGTAAGATTGGTCAGGATGGCGTGGAGGCCCTGGTAATGAAAGTAATTGATTATCCTGTTATACAAGTATAACCTTTGCAGTTGGGTTCAGTTAAAAGTATAAACAGAACCAAAACTCTAAAGTATAAACTATGAACAATGCATTAAAAGCCATGGCAAGTGGCCTGGCAGGAGCCGTGGTGCTTACCGTTGTGCACGAAACACTGCGTAGGTTTGTGCCCAATGCGCCCCGCATGGATGTACTGGGTATGCGCTCCATCGAAAAGCTGATGACCAAGGCAGACCAGGAGCCACCCCACGATAAAGAAGAGCTGCATAACTGGGCACTTGCCGGCGATGTGGTTTCTAACTCGCTGTACTATAGCCTGGCAGGCACAGGTAAAAATGCCTGGTGGCGTGGTGTGGCACTGGGAGCAGCTGCAGGCGCTGGCGCCGTGCTTTTGCCGGGGCCGCTGGGGCTTGGCGAGGAACCAAGTAACAAAACAACTAAAACCCAGGTAATGACCGTAAGCTATTACCTGTTGGGTGGCCTAGTGGCAGCGGCCTTAGGATACGCTCTTGGCAGCGACGATAGCGATGACTGATTAAATTACTAAACCAAGGAAGCGGCAGATAGGTAATTAACCTGATGCTTCCTTGGTTATACTTTACATTCTTCCTGTAGTAGTGTCGCCTTGTGTATTGGCAGTATCTAACGGGCTGATGTTCTCGTTGGTTGTATCGCCCTCCATTTCGTTGTTCAAGCGGCCATCTGCCTCATTTTCTGTTGTTTGGGTGTCTACGCCGGTGGTGCTTTCAGTGGAACAGCTAAACAGGGTGGTGCTAAAAAGCATGGCCCCGGCAAGTATAAATGCATATGTATTTTTCATCGTTTCAGGTTTTGGTTTGATACTATTACGAAGCTATGCCTTAAATTGATAGGGCTGACTGCATTTTCAAGCTGCGGGTTCTTCACGTTGCTGTAAATACTCCTGCCGTGCTTGTTCTAGTTCTGTTACAATGGCAGTGCGCTGTGCCCGCAAATCGTTTACCACATGCTGGCGCTTAAAGAACAGGCGCAGTAGCAGCCAATGGTCCTGGGTGTGCTGTGCCCTATTCCAGTAACCCAAGGTAAAAAAGCCGCTTAAAGGCAGGCTAAAAGCATAAAATATAAGCCAAGGCAAACCAAGATCGAACCAGTACTCCACAAGCCATACTTCCAGCGCATAAAACAACGGGAAACTGAAGATGCCCGCAGTAAGCATGATAGGTGCGTACCATTCTTCCTCTTTTGTAACGGCACGGGCTACTTTTGAGGGAATAATATAAGGCAAATAATTATGCACCAGCCCATACAGGTAGACCGGAAAACCCAACACCATCAGCAGCAAACCTTTTATGCTTTGGCGAACAATGTCTTCGTGGCCCTTGCCCAATACCGCGTCCTGGAGTTGCAGGCGTTTTAGTTGCAACATGTAGTTGCCAATGCGTTGCTTAAGGCGCTCTACCCGTTTAGGGGCAGTTTGGCTAAAGTAATTTATACTTTTTACAATGGCGCGGCTAAGTATAAAATCATGTTCGTGAGCCGGGGTAATAACAGGTGCAGACGTCATTATTTTCTCTTTGTACAGCACTTCGACGTGCCGGGCCAGTTCGTCCTCCTCGTCTGTAGGGGTGTGTATGATCAGGCTTTCCATTCGGTTTCTTATCTCTTCTGTTAAGGCAAGCACAGTGCCCTGAGCATCTTTCTGGAATGCTTCGGCATAATCTGCAACAGCAATGGACTCTCCAAAATTTACGAATACCTCACTCTGAAAGCGGGTAGGGGCAGAGTAGTTTAAGCCAACAGGCAGAATTCTAAGGCCGAGTGTATGCTGGTTTTCTGCTTCTACACCCAGGGCAATGCGCGCTGCGCCGGTTTTTATTTTACGCAGGCGACGCTGGTTAAAGCTGTTACCCTCCGGAAAAATAAGTATGGTTTTACCTTGCTCCAATGCCCGGTAACTGGCTGCAAAGGCTTCTTCGTTGCTAATGGCCTGCTCGGGGCTGTCTTCGCGGCGGTTTATCGGGATGAGGTGCATCTGGCGCAACATCCAGTTCTGGAACTTGCCTCCGAAAACGGTGCTTTTTGCAATAAAGAACACAGGCTGGTCCAGCAACGATGCCGTCACAATTGGATCCATGAAAGTATTAGGGTGGTTAGATACAACCAGTAAAGGCCCTTTGCCCGGGATAAGGTGGCGGTTGCGCACTTCAAATTTTTTGAAGAACACCCATAGTCCGGCTTTGTAAATAAGCTTGAGTAAAGTATAAAGCATAGAGTTTATATCCGAAGAGAAAGTATAGTCTGATAAACGCCATCAACTACCCTTGCCATTCTGGCAAAATCCAAAGTATAAATAGTGTCGCCGGGCTGGTGATAGTTGGTGTTGCGGTAAAAAGACGTATCGGTTATCATGAGGGCGCTAAAACCGAAGTACCAGTAGTTTAAATGGTCTGAGAAGTCTACGCCTGGTATTGCTGCCGGTGCCTTTAAAGATTTTACCGGCAAGGTGGCGGCTTGGTTAAAGCCGCGCAAAAAGCTGCGTCCGAATTTACCGTTGCCAAAGCGCTGTACTACGGCAATGTAATTGCCTCTGCTACCGTAAACAAGCTTCATGGGCGCAATGGGGTAGCGCTGTGTCCCTTTTTCCTCCTTAAAATACCCGATCATCTCCAGCGAAACCATGCCTAGTACCTGTGCCTTTTGTTCTGCCAGGCTCTTTGCATGCACGTAACTCCCCATGTTTGCTGTGCGGAAGTATGGCGGCTCTTCCAAGGTGTAGGCTACAAAATCAACCCTGAAGGGTAATGTGTGGTTTTGCAGCAACCTGGCAACTTCCAATAGGCCAGCCACACCGCTGGCGTTATCGTCTGCTCCGGGTTGGTTGCCGCACACATCATAGTGTGCACCCACTACCAGCAAAGGTGCATTAGCGGGCCCCGAAGAAAGAATGATGTTTCGGTAATCGGTTCCGTTTACCTTGTATACCTGCTCTGTTACATTACCCTGCAGTTTCGTGAATTCAGCTTTAATGTAATCTGCAGCCTGGTTAAGCTCCTGCAAGTTCTGGTGGTTTCTGGCTTTATTGGTAGTGGTAAGTGACAGTACATGCTTGTGTAGTTGCACCGTATCTGTATTGCTTGCCCAAAGTATGGGTGCAGATAAAAGGTAAGTAAACAGTGATAGCAAGAGTGTTTTCATAGGAGAACTCATCGTAAACAGCCTCCTAATATACTCTTTTAATGTAAATCTTTTTGATAAAGAGCGCGAACTAAATCTAAAGAGAAAAGCCCGATAAGAATGCAAGCAGGAAATTTAGAGAAATAAATAGCTGGCCGGCAAAGAAGAGCCAGTACTTTATACTTGCAGGAAAAGACATGGTGCCTTTGGCACAGAGATGTAAAAATTAAGCCTTTACAGAAACCAACCAATCGTAGGCTGAGGTTAGGTCTTCAAAAGTTTGGACTTCAAAAGGAATAGGGTGCTGCTTGTTGCTAATGAATTGGTTATATCGCTCAGCGGCACCCTCATCGAACGAGTTAATGACGGCAAATCGTTTTAAAGGAAGTTTTACAAACAATTCCAGAAAGTCATTAACCGTCCATTCAGCATCTTCTTTAGACAACGGGGGGAGCAGACGTCTGTCGGCAATGGCATAAGCTACATTGTAAAGTCTGACATAAGAATTAAACTTTAACAGGGCTTCGCGGTACTGCTGGCTGGTGCATTTTCCATACCACTGTGTTACCAAAACATTGGGTTCTTCATACAACTCTACATGCAAATATTCTGAGTCGAAACATACCATTTGGAGCAGGGTTTTAGGGTGGAGTTACTTATAGTAATAGTAAGTATTTTTCGCTAAAAATCAAAGTTTTAACTGAAAAATATTATATAATAACATAAATTTTTATTAACACCTAATACACTGCTTTGAAATTGCAAAGAGGGCAGATATCCAAATCTTATATAAAGTAAAACCCGCCTTGCCAACATCTAATAAAAAATGCTGGCCATGGCGGGTTTGTGTGTTTTAGAGCCTACTTAGTGCGCAGGTTATTGGCATTGCTTCCATCCAGTTCACGGGTGGTTTTCTCATCTTTGGCAGCTACATTGCCCCCTTCTTCCTTGCCCTCGTGCTCATTGTCCATAATGTCAACAGATTTGGTTTCCACTTCATCTTTTTTTACACCTTTCAAAGGCTCCGGATTTTCGTCGGGCAGGCGCTTGCTTTCGTCTGCATTCGTAATAATATCGTCTTCTTTCGGATCTTTCATGGTTTTAGCTTTATGGTTATACTTATAGGTACGCAATGCAGCCTGAATGTTTGTGTATCATCTTAAAGTAAAACTGCGGCACCTGTTCCATTTAAACAAATTCAGAGGGCTGCTCAGGCAATATAGCTTATTCACTTCTTAACCTTATAATAGCTGATTATGTTGACAAGGGAAAGCTAAAAATATATAAAGCACACTTTTCTTTTGTACCCCCCAACATTTTGCCTTAACTTTGAGCAATTTATACATACCACACCATGCCTAAAGACACCTCCATAAAATCTGTTCTGATCATAGGCTCCGGCCCTATCGTTATTGGTCAGGCTTGCGAATTCGATTACTCCGGCTCCCAGGCCGCCCGTTCTTTAAGAGAAGAGGGAATAGAGGTTATACTTATCAACTCCAATCCGGCTACTATCATGACGGACCCGGTAACGGCAGACCATGTGTACCTGAAGCCGCTGGAGAAAAAGTATATCATTGAGATCTTAGAGAAACATAAGATCGATGCGGTATTGCCAACCATGGGCGGACAAACAGCTCTGAATCTGGCCATCGACTGCGATAAAGCCGGCATCTGGAAAAAGTATGACGTGCGCATTATCGGGGTTGATATTAAAGCTATTGAGACCACCGAAGACCGGGAGCAATTCCGACTGAAAATGATCGAGCTCGGGGTGAACGTTTGTAAAGGAGAAACAGCCACTTCGTTCCTGCAGGGTAAAGAGATAGCCCAGGAAATAGGTTTTCCGCTGGTGATTCGCCCTTCGTTTACTCTTGGTGGTACGGGGGGCGGTTTTGTTAATACCCCTGATGAATTCGATGCGGCCCTTACGCGTGGTCTGCATGCCTCGCCAACCCACGAGGTACTGGTAGAGCAAAGTATACTTGGCTGGAAAGAGTACGAACTGGAACTACTGCGCGACAACCTGGGCAACGTGATCATTATCTGCTCTATCGAGAACTTCGACCCGATGGGCGTACATACCGGCGACTCGATAACAGTTGCTCCGGCTATGACCTTGCCAGACACGGTATACCAGCAAATGCGCGACCTGGCCATCAAAATGATGAACGGCATCGGGCAGTTTGCAGGCGGCTGTAACGTGCAGTTTTCTGTTAACCCTGACGACGACATGATCATTGCCATTGAGATCAACCCGCGTGTATCGCGCTCATCGGCACTTGCTTCTAAGGCAACTGGTTATCCAATCGCGAAAATCGCGGCTAAACTGGCCATTGGCTATAACCTTGATGAGCTGAAAAATGCCATCACCAAAACAACATCAGCCTACTTTGAGCCTGCGCTGGATTATGTGATCGTAAAAATACCGCGCTGGAACTTCGATAAATTCCCGGGTGTAAACCGTACACTTGGCCTGCAGATGAAATCGGTAGGTGAGGTAATGGGCATTGGCCGTACCTTTCAGGAGGCGCTTCAGAAAGCCTGCCAGAGTTTAGAGATAAAACGCAATGGTATCGGTGCCGACGGTAAGGAAAAAACTGACTACAATTACCTGATCGATAGTCTGAAAAATCCTAGCTGGAACAGGCTGTTCAGTATAAAAGATGCCATGCGCATCGGTATCCCTACCAGCACTATTCAGAATCTTACTAAGATCGACCCATGGTTCCTGGCTCAGATAGAAGAGCTGGATATGATGGAGAAAGAAATAGAGAAGTATAACCTGGCTACGTTGCCTGCAGAACTGCTGCGCGAGGCAAAGGTGAAAGGCTACGCCGACCGGCAAATAGCGCACCTGCTGCGCTGCCGTGAAAGCGAAGTGTTTAACGTGCGCCAGGAGCTTGGTATTAAGCGTGTGTACAAAATGGTGGATACATGTGCGGCCGAGTTTGAGGCAAAAACGCCATACTTTTACAGCACCTACGAAGGCGAGAACGAAAGTATAGTTTCTGACAAAAAGAAGGTAGTAGTGCTTGGCTCTGGCCCGAATAGAATTGGCCAAGGCATCGAGTTCGATTACAGCTGCGTGCACGGCGTACTGGCTGCCAAAGAGTGCGGCTACGAAACCATCATGATCAACTGTAACCCTGAAACGGTAAGTACAGACTTTGACATTTCGGATAAGTTATACTTCGAACCGGTATTCTGGGAGCATATCTACGAGATCATACTGCATGAAAAGCCTGAAGGTGTAATAGTGCAGCTGGGTGGCCAAACTGCCCTGAAGCTGGCTGAGAAGCTGGACCGCTATGGCATTAAAGTAATGGGCACCAGCTACCAGGCACTCGACCTTGCCGAAGACCGTGGTTCTTTCTCGTCACTGCTGCGCGACCTGGGCATTCCTTATCCTCCGTTTGCCGTTATCGAAACTGCTGAAGAGGCGCTGGAGCTAAGCAAAGAACTGAAGTTCCCACTGCTGGTGCGCCCAAGTTATGTACTGGGCGGCCAGAACATGAAGATCGTGATCAACAATAAAGAACTGGAGGCTCACGTAATCGACTTGTTAAAAGACCACCCAGGTAATAAAGTTCTTTTAGATCACTTCCTGGATAATGCCATAGAAGCCGAGGCCGATGCCATTTGCGACGGTGAGGATGTGTACATCTGCGGAATTATGGAGCACATTGAGCCAGCTGGTATCCACTCCGGCGACTCTTATGCGGTACTTCCTCCATTTGACCTGAGCGAAAACGTGATGCGCCAGATCGAGGAGCATACCAAGAAGATCGCTGTTGCCCTGAACACAGTAGGTGTGATCAATATTCAGTTCGCTATCAAGGACGAGGTGGTATACATTATTGAGGCTAACCCGCGCGCATCGCGTACGTTCCCGTTCATTGCTAAGGCATACTGTGAGCCGTACATCAATTACGCTACTAAAATTATGCTGGGCCATGCCAAAGTGAAGGACTTTAACTTTAACCCGTACAAAAACGGCTACGCGATTAAGGTACCAGTCTTCTCATACAACAAGTTCCCGGAAGTGAACAAGGAGCTAGGTCCGGAGATGAAATCTACCGGCGAGGCCATCTACTTTATTGACGACCTGCAGGATGATTACTTCATTAAAGTATACTCCGAAAGGAATTTATACTTGAGTAAGTAAGCTTTCCAGTCCCTCCTGAAAGTAGAAGGGTAAAGTATATTGTTGTAAAAAAGCCCTCCTCTGAAAAACAGAGGAGGGCTTTTTTTGTGATTTAAAGTTGAAGGGTAATATTACAGCAAAGTATGGCCGGATAATTGAGTAGCATCTGAAAGTCGGTAAGTTCGTTTATTCGTAGTGTTAGTTTATAAAACTTTTGCGTTAAGATTATAGATATGAGAGGAAGTATACTTTGGAAGGGCAAGGCTGTTTGTAGCTTTCTGCTCTTATTAGTTTTGGCTGCCAGTTGTACGGCGCCACGTTCCGTTATTAATTCTGGTAAGGTAACTGCGCCAGGCAAGTTTAAAGCCGGTGTAAACTTTGGAGGTAACATAGCCACCGAGCCCATCGGGCAATTAGATGATATAGCCAAAGCTACGGTAGATGCTATCTCCAAGAAAGACTCTGTTTACTACGACGGTGAGATAGAGACAGCCACCAAAGCACTTCTGGCTTATGCCCTCGATCCGGTTGGCCCTACCTTTGACTTTTATATTCGATACGGCGTCGTACCTCGCTTAGACGTAGGTTATAAGTATGCCTCAGGTGTGCATGTTTTTGATACGCAGTACCAGTTCATGGGTCCAACGGGCACACCCGAAAACCCTGGTGTAGGCGACTGGTATGGAAGTGTAGGTTTACAGTATGCCGGCCAAAGCTCTGACTGGATAGATAACCTGTTCCTGGACAAGCTACAGCCGGTGCTGCAGTTCACTGCTAAACGAAAAGACATAACCGTGCCTATTATCTTCAGTAAATCTTTTGGCCCTGAAGAGGAAAAAGGAAGTATAGCTTTTGGTGCTGTATATAACCACACATTTATTAAGTATGGATTTGAACCAGGTAGGCTGTTCGAGAGAGCAGGTGCTGAGGTAGACAGGGTGAGCTCGATAATGGAGGAAAACAGCTTCGGGTCTTACGGCTTGTTCGCCAATGCCAGGATAGGCTTCAAGTATGTGTATCTCGTGCCTGCTATTACTATTTACTATCAGGATTACGGCAGCTATAAGTTGCTTAAAAATACCACCCACAGCTTCTCGGGTATGACCTTTATTCCGTCGCTGGGTATACAGGCCAGTTTTGGAAGGGGCAGGTAAGGTAACTTAGCTTAATCCTGCTCTAAAAAAGTAGAGATTGTTGTTTCCTGGCGCGGGCACCCTTGACTGCAGCGCCGGACTGCCTCTCTCCCGCTATCTCCTGCAGCGAGATTTCATCTTCTGGCTGTTCATGAGGCAAGCTTTCAGCTTGTGGAAGTATGGTTTTCTCTTTTACTGTCATCCTGTAAGGATCTTGGTAGAAGGGAGGTTAAGCAAATGCCATGAAAAGACAACTCTTTATAATAGAACCTTGTCTGTTTCAAGTCAGCTTTTCGCCTCGCTGGCTGGGTCCTACTTTTTGTCCCCGAAACAAGTTCGGGATATTCTACTTGACACAAGGGACCACCCTGCCTGCGGCACCCCTCCTTGAAAAAAGGAGGTGAGTGAAAAAAGTCAAGTGGCACATCCCGAACTTGATTCGGGGACGCTCCAAACTCGCTGAACGTTCTTTATCGAGGGCCCCTACCCCATAGCCGTCAGGCTAAGAGGGATTTGCTATCAATTTAGGTATTTTTTGTTTCCTTATTAGGATTTGAGTAGTAGAAACTCTTTTACCTATTCTTTTCCGCTATGATACCATTTCCTCTAAGCCGTCTAAAGTCAAGCCGTGTTCTGGCTACCTTCAGTAATTATTTTGATGCTACTGCTCTGGATAAAAGAGCCAGAGCTACCGGTTTGATTCAGCGGTCCGGTAAACTTGGAGCGTTAGATTTTCTGCAGCTCTGCCTGCTCTGTGCTCACAGCGCCTGCTCTAAAAGCCTTACCCAGCTTTGTGCCTCGTTGCAGGAAAAGGTAGGAGTGTGTTTAAGCAAGCAGTCACTCGATGCGCGTTTCTCTGCCGCCGCAGTTGCTTTTCTCAAAGCCTGCGTTGCCGATTTGCTGACCTTGCAGCCGGGCTGGAGAAGAAGTACGCTTACCGGTAAGGCCTCTGCATTCAGCAGGGTGCGCCTGGGCGACAGCACCGTCATTACGCTGCCCGAGCAACTTGCCGCGCATTACAGAGGCTCAGGAGGCTCGGCCTCTGCTTCGGCTGCGAAGCTTTTTCATGAATATGACTGCCAGTGCGGAGCACTGCTCTCCCTGCAGCTGGCAGAAGGGGTAAAGGCTGATCAAAGCTTTAACAGCGCCACAGGCATAGAAGCCGGCGAGCTGGTCATTCGGGACCTGGGCTTCTACCAGATGGATTTTCTCTGTAAGGTGCATCAGGCAAAAGCCTTCTTCATCTCCCGCCTGCGCAGCGGCACCTGCCTTTTTCAACAGGGGCAGCAGGTGTGCTTTCAGCAACTCATCAAGGGCTTCCCGCCCCAGCTGCAACTCTGGGAGGTGCAGGCAAGCATTGGCGGGAAAGCCTCAGAGCGGGAAACCCTAGGCCAGGTAAGGCTGGTCATAGAGCGTGTGCCCCAACAGGTGTATGAGCAGCGGGTCAGGCGACTGCACCAGACCGCCCGCCGCAAAGGGCGGCAGGTTTCCCAGGAGCAGCTCCTGTGGCACGCCTACCAGATTTATATTACCAATGCGGCTGTGGAAAATCTGCCTGCCGCCCAGCTCCGGCACTACTACGGCCTGCGCTGGCAGATAGAGCTTGTTTTCAAAACCTGGAAGTCGGTATGGAAGATAGCCCAGCTAAAGCCCATGCAGGTGCACCGGCTTGAATGTATGCTGCCAGGGACACTGCTGCTGGTGCTTTTGGCTATGCCCTTGCTGTATTTGTTAAAGATATACCTGTGGCAAAAACAACAAAGGGAAGTAAGTGAATGGAAAGCAATGGTATGGCTCACAGAGCATGTGGAAGCATTTGTAAATAGCATTCTGCTGCAGAAACACTACAGTTCTGCAAGGCAATTTTTCAATTACCTGACCAGGGACGGACTAAAAGAGAGGCGCAAGAAAAACGGTAACTACACACATAATATACCCTTTTCTATAGTGTTTGCGCCTTAGCCTGACGGCTATGGGCCCCTACCCCCAACAGTGGACCGTCATTAGTGCACCTGGCAAAAGCCCTCGTTTAATAGCAAGAGTTTTATTTATACTTTATTTCAAATTGCAACAGCCGCTAACTAAGAAGTGTCCGTCTCAGTCTTTACGTTGAGCGCCTTCTAGGTTTCCGGTGACGAGCGCAAGCGAGGCATTGCGACGTAGGAGCAAAGGAAAGATAGACAGCGCGATACGCAAAGACGGGGCCTCCCGGCCTTGAGGGCACCAAAGTATAAAATGAAACAAGACGTAAATAAGACTGAGGGTAAGAGCTAGCTCGATAGAATAGCAGAGAGTATAAGTAAAATCAACGAAAGTATAAGTCCCGTTTACAAACAACGCTGGAACTAAGCCAAACATCCAAGCATTAAACAAGTATACTTCTTATCTTTGCAGTATCACGCCAAAACGTCATAAACAAAAGTTTTGGCAAGAGGTTTGTATAACTAGGTTAGGTACTGTTTTTGCAGTATACTCGTTAAGCAAGAAAGCATTAGCATGATCAAATTCATATTCGTTACCCTACTTATTATTTTCTTTATCCGCTTAGTAGCGCCTTTTCTTTTCAGGTTCCTGATCGGATTGTTTTTGAAAAAGAGCCTTCGCAACGGCACGTTCTTTTACTCCAATATGAAGCAACAGCAGCAGGCTTACCAGGACTTCCACAGAAATAACAGCCAAGACAAAGGCAGAACAAAAGACGGTGTTAAAATCGACTACGTGCCGGATCAGAAAGACCGTAAGGATTTCGAGGGCGGGCAGTACGTGGATTATGAAGAAGTAAAATAAAACTGCTATCTTTCAACTCCTGTTTAGGATTTTGAAAGATATGATAACACCCTTCAACTTCAGGCGTGATGTGCTTCCGCACATCATTGCTGTAGCAGTATTTTTACTATTAACGGCGGTATACTTTGCGCCGGTGCTCTTCGAAGACAAAGGCCTCTCGCAGCACGACATCCTGCAGTTTAAAGGCGGCGCCAAAGAGATACAGGATTACCGCGAGGCAACCGGCGAAGAAGCCCTCTGGACAAACTCCATGTTCAGCGGCATGCCGTCTTACCTTATTAACACCCGCTATCCCGGCGATTGGTCCGGCGTCATACACTCCATATTTACTTTTGATATGCCTGCTTTGGCCGGTAATATCTTTATCACACTATTCTGTGCTTACATTTTATTTGTAGCCATGGGCATGAGTTCGTGGCTGGCTATCATAGGGGCCATTGCCGTTTCCTTTACTTCTTACAACATAATCATACTGGAGGCAGGGCACAACACCAAATCGCTTACCATTGCCTATATCCCAATGGTGCTGGCTGGGCTGATTGTAACGCTGCGTCGTAACCTGTGGCTGGGCGCGGCCTTGTTTGCACTTGGCCTTACGCTTAACCTGCACTTCAACCATCTGCAGATGACATACTACATGCTGCTGTTGGTGATAATTTTCGGTATAGTAGAGATCATCTTCGCGGTGAAGAATGGTACTATTGCAGAGCTTCTGAAACGTGGAGCTATACTGGCCATTGCCGCTATACTTGCCGTAGGTGTAAATTTTGGAAGACTTTATACTACAGCTGAGTACAGCCAACACAGCATCAGGGGTAAGTCGGAGTTAACGCAGCCAAACAGCGGAGAGAATGTTGGCAGCGGCCTGGACAGGGAATATGCCTTTAACTGGAGCTACGGCGTAAGCGAAACCATGACCTTACTTATACCGGACTTTTACGGCGGTAGCAGCAGCTCTTCACTGGATACAGATTCTGATACTTATAATGCCTTACTAAAGCTGGGTGCACCCCCTGTGCAGGCCGAGCAAATCGTAAAACAAGGCTTACCGATGTACTGGGGACCACAGCCCATGACAAGCGGACCGGTTTATGTTGGTGCCATTGTGATATTCCTGTTCGTACTGGGCCTGTTTATCGTAGACCGTCGCTGGACCAGCTGGCTGGTGGCAGGTACCATACTTTCCATTGTGCTGGCCTGGGGTAAGAACTTTGAGGCGTTTAACTATTTCATGTTCGATTACTTCCCGCTTTACAACAAGTTCAGGGCAGTATCGTCGGCGTTGGTCATTGCACAGATCACGATTCCGTTTTTAGGTATACTGGCGCTGTGGAGGCTGTTTAAAGACTATGGCCAGATTAAAGATCTTGATAAAAAGCTGTTGATTTCCGGAGGTATAACCGGAGGTATTTGCTTGCTGGTGTGGCTGTTTGCAGGCTCTGCCAGCTTTGTTTCGCCAGTAGACCAGCAATTGATGCAGGCGCAGTTCCCAATTGATGCCATCCGTGCTGACCGTGAAGGTATGATGCGTTCTGATGCGCTGCGCTCTTTGGTGTTTATACTTCTGGCAGCTGGCTTGTTGTATTTCTTCGTGAAGAACAAGCTATCGGCTACAATAGCTATGGCCGGAGTTGGCATACTTATACTTGCTGATTTGTGGATGGTGGACAAGCGTTACCTGAACAACGACGATTTTCAGCGCCAGGTGGTAGCTAATTATTTCCAGCCAACCCAGGCCGACCAGATGATCCTTCAGGACAAAGACCTGAGTTATCGTGTTATTAATCTGCCAAATCCGTTTAACGATGCCCGCACTTCCTACTTCCATAAGTCGATTGGCGGGTACCACGGTGCCAAGCTGCGCCGTTACCAGGATATAATTGACAGACACATTTCACAGAACAACCTGGAAGTATACCGCATGCTAAATACCCGTTATGCCATTACCGGCGACCAGCAACAGCCGGTGCAGCGTGTGCCGGGTGCGCTGGGCAATGCCTGGTTTGTTGAGGAAGTAAAGCCCGTGCAATCTCCGGATGCAGAATTGGAAGCACTAACTGGTTTTGATGCCGGTACAACAGCTGTGGTAGACGTAAACAAATTCCCTGTAAAGCAGCAGAAGTTCTCTGCCGATAATGCCAATATTGAGCTGGTGGCTTATGACCCGAATAACCTGAAGTATGAGTACCAGGCAGCGCAGGAAGGTTTAGTTGTTTTCTCGGAAGTATACTATGCTGATGGCTGGCAAGCTTATCTGGATGGTGAGCCAGTTGATCACATCCGTGCAAACTATATTCTGCGTGCCATGCAGGTACCAGCCGGTAAACACACCATCGAGTTTAAGTTTGCTCCTAAAGCATATTCTCTGGGCAATACCATCTCACTGGTTTCTTCTATCATACTTATTATAGTGGTGCTTGGTGCCATTGCATACGGTGTGAAGAAGAAGCAACGGGAAGAAGAAATGGTTTCGAAAGCGTAATCAAGACAAGAACTAAAATATAAACAGAGCCTCAGCCAATGCTGGGGCTTCTTTTTGTAGTATTAGAGCAGTAACTGTCGTTTCGAATATTCTTGAGGCGCGAGACGAAGAGAGCTAGGATACTGAGAGAAATCTGGAGCATTTCATAGCACCGCAATATTTCAGATTTCTCCCGAAGATCGAAATGACAGCTAAGCACCTGAAATTAGTACGTACCTTTGAACATGGAAGCACCGCTGCAAAAGTTACATGACCCGCTGCTGGAAGAGCACGACATAACGCTGTGGATAAAACGTGAAGACCTGCTACATCCGCACATATCGGGCAACAAGTGGCGCAAGCTGAAGTATAACCTGCAGGCGGCGAGAGAGCAAAAGAAGGAAACGCTACTGACCTTTGGCGGTGCTTACTCCAACCATATAGCCGCCACGGCAGCAGCTGGCAAAGAGTATGGCTTTAAAACAATCGGCATTATCAGGGGAGAGGAACACCTGCCTTTAAATCCAACACTCAGTTTTGCCACATCCTGCGGGATGGAGCTGCACTACATCTCCCGCGAAAAGTATAAACTTAAACACGAGGAAGCCTTTTTAAAAGAGCTGGCAGCGCAGTTCAACAATCCCTACATCATACCCGAAGGTGGCACCAACAACCTGGCGGTAAAAGGCTGTGCCGAAATCGTGCAGGACATTAACATGAATTATGACTATGTCTGTTGTGCTTCTGGTACAGGCGGCACTGTAGCAGGAATAATTGCAGGCCTGGCAGGTGAGAAGCAGATAATAGGGTTTCCGGCACTAAAAGGAGGGGAGTTTCTGCAGCAGGAGATTGAGGAGCTGGTGCAGCACTACAGTGGCCAAAAGTATAACAACTGGCAACTTATTACCGATTACCATTTCGGAGGCTATGCTAGAATAAAGCCGGAGCTATTGGAGTTTATCAAAGCTTTCCAGGAACAACACAACATACCGCTGGAGCCAATCTATACCGGCAAAATGATATACGGCTTGTACGACTTAATACCGAAAGGCTACTTTAAAAAAGGCACCACCATTGTAGCTGTGCATACGGGTGGCTTACAGGGCAATGCCGGTTTTAAGGAGCGGCTGGGACTGCAGCTTTAGTAGCTGGTTTATACTTGGGCCACCATTTTTCTATCTGCCAGCTAATACCAATCGCGCCAAACATAAAAACAAACGAGATCAGGCTCATCAGAAATCTGCCGTTCCAGTCTTCGCTGGTTACGGTGGTAATAAAACATTGCTGTAGCAGTAGAAAAGCCACAAACATACTTAGCGGTAGCGGCATTCTTTTAGTTGTAGCCATGGCCTTAACCGTGAAAAAGTATAGTGGGTAAAGCACTACTACGATAATGGCATTGTGCAGCAGCGAGTAAAACGGCTTTACATTACCCCAGAATAGCAGAAAGCGGTACAGCGACATCCGTAAAAAGTAAGCTGTATTCTCTTTTACAAATAATAGCATCTTTGCCAGAGGCGAGGCATCTTCAGGAGGCATCACTATTGGCTTGTCAGAATGCACCAGCAGGCCATCGTACATAAAAACAAGCTTACCTTTTTCATAGGTTTCCACAATAGTAAATTGCTGTAGCAGGTATTGGTCTACAACAAGTATAGCGGCTAAAGGAACAACTGTTACAAGAAGTATAAGTGCAGTCCTGTACTTTATACTTTTGGTGGCAGTAAAGGCAATTGTAAACAGGTAAGCAAAGTACGCTACTAGCGCTATAAAGCCGTTAGGCCGGATTAAAGCTATGTATAAAAGCACTGGTACCACCCACAACGACTGTTTTATACTTTCAGCCCGTACCAACAGGTAAAAAGCAAACACCAAGAGGCTAATGTAAAGGCTTTCGGTAAGTATAAAGCCGTTATAAAACTGAAGATCGTACCAACCGATAAAGAGCAGCGTTGCCAGCACCGGAGCTACATAATTACCTGCCAACTGCCTGGTAGTTTTGTAAAGCGCGACTGAAGCAAACCCAGAAATAATGGTCTGGCAAATGATCACGCCTTTCAGGCCAAAGCCAAGCTTGAAAAGTATAGCCAGAAAAACAGGGTAGCCGACGTACTTAAGCTGGTAGTTGGCTGCAAAGTAAAAGTGTTCTGCGATGTTTTGTGCGTAGGTAATATAGCCCTGTGAGTCACCCATAAACCGTATATCGTACTTCCAGATAAAAAAAGACTGTAGCACCAGCCAAAGTATGACCAGGCTAAACTGCAGGTGTCGTTCTTTAAATAAGGGGGTAGATAGTGGATACATCGCCAGCTAATTTAAATCTTTTCTGTGGTAATGCGATGTGATGTCCTGAAAAGGATTATAGCAAAATTGAACTTTGAATTAGATGGCATGTTTTGTGAACAGTACATAATGGTTACTGCTAAAAAGTAGTAGCTAAAGTATAAACACCAAAAAAGCGCCTCATGCCCTTACTCCGACTCGTAATCAAACTCATCCCCTGGATCATCGTTCTGGTGGCCGGCTTTGTGTTGTGGCGTTTTGCCAAAAGCTTTTTTGAGGAAGATGCAGCCAATAAAGAACCTAAAGTAGTAGTGAACTATAATACCATATTAACCTCTGTTGAAGACCTTGGTAAAATGGAGTTAGTGCGCTATAATTTCAAAGATGTGGTGGAGTTTGAGAAGAACGTATCGCGGTGGGTGCCAAATTCTAAGGTTGTGCTGATTGTTAATGGCGAGGCAGTTGGCTGTGTGGATTTTACAAAAATTACCAGGGCTGATATTGTGTTCGAAGGTGATTCGTTAGTCCAGATAGGCGTGCCTGAGCCGGAGATCTGCTACTATAAGATAGACCACAGCAAGTCCAAGGTTTTTAGCAAAGAGAATACTTATTTTCAGGATGCTGCCCTGGTAGAGGAAAGTTACAAATATGCCGAGCAAAATATAAAGAAGGCTGCTCTGCGGTCTGGTATACTTCGCCAGACACAGGAAAACGCCGAAAAGGTGCTAAAGCCAATGTTGGAGGAAATCACAGGTCGCCGGGTGGTGCTGGTACAGCAGCGCAGAATCGAGAACCCGCAGCTGCCGCCGAAGAGGTAGAGTTTAATTGTTGGTTGTTCATTGTTAATTGTTTTCTCTGCCGCAAGTTTAACGACAGCGTAAATGTGGCTATACATGATGCCAGTTTGTAATTGGCTTTCTACGTTACCAGAAAAGTATATTTTATGAGGTTTATACTTTGTGAGAAATTCCCCTCTGGGGGTAGGGGTGTGTTAATCGCCTCGTGCTAAAATATGAAGTACTAGCTCGGCCTTTGCAACCCTTGCTTTTGAAAAGAAAAGCAGTTGAAAACTGCTGGCATACTTAGCCACATTTACGCTGACGCTAAACCTGCGGCATACCAGGTAAAGCGGGAATTTTTTCTCCAATAATGATGAAAAGTATGCTTATCAGGAAAAGCCAAAGGTCCATAAGAGGCTGGATCAGGAGTTCTTAAATACTAGCTTTTACCTTCTGCCCTCTTCCAATTAAAAGGTAAAGTATAGCTCCCAGAACCGGTAAAAAGACAATAAGAATAACCCAGATCAACTTATTGATGCTGTTCTTAAAATCACTTCGAAGCAGATCGATTAGTGCCCAAAGCCAAAGTATAGCCGGAATGCCTAAAAAGAACAAAAGAAGAAAGATCTCGGATACGCCGATACCACCTATAAAGAGTAAATTGTTTAGCATAGTAAGTTCGTTTTAAGAGTCAAATGATGTTTGCAGGCTTCTAAATATGATTGAAGCTAATAATTAAGATTCTCTAATATAGCGTTTATTTCCGATATATATAGAAGCTTAAGACTCCAGTCCCTTAATCGCATCCTGCACCAAATCCCCTTCATAACCTTTGCTCATCAGAAAGTAGGTCAGTTTTTGGCGGCGGGTAAAGGGGTTCTTTTCTTTCTCGGTGGCGTTTTTCTTTTCCAGCAGTTGCAGCAGGTTCTGCTCGTATACTTCGGGGTCTATCTCTTTCAGGCCTTGCTTAATGCAGTAGTCCGAGATGCCTTTTGCCTTAAGCCCCTGCATAATTTTGCGGCGGCCCCACTTTTTCAGGCCATACTTTCCGCGCACGTAGCTCTGGGCGTAGCGTTCTTCGTCAATCAGCTTCTCTTGGCTCAGGCGTATAATCAGCTCCTCTATATCGTCTGGTTCTAAGCCATAAGTATAGAGTTTATCGCGCACTTCCTGCTGGGTGCGTTCCTGGTAAGCGCAATAAGCGGCAGCTTTAATCAAAGCCTCTTTGGGAGTATAGGTTTTCTGTTTTTTCTGGCGCTCCAAAATAATATGGTTGGTTACTCAAATATAAACAAGTTGCCGTAAAGCAGAGTTCTGGTTTTTACACTTTATACTTCCGATAAAAAGCTTCTTTCGCAAAGTATAAACCCAGACCTTTGTAGTGAAAACAATTTACCTATGTTATCAAAAGGAGTACGACACATGATGCTGTCTACGTTCTTCTTTGCTTTGATGAACGTTTGTGTGAAGGAGGTGTCGCATATACCGGCGGTGGAGATAATACTTTTCCGCTCCGGGGTTTCGCTTATTATGAGTTGGGCCATGCTCAAACGGCAGAACGTAAGTGTGCTAGGCAAGCACCATGGCTTGCTGATAGCACGTGGCGTGGCCGGGGCAGCAGCGCTTATCCTTTTCTTTATCACGCTGCAGAATATACCTTTGGCTACAGCCGTAACCATACAATACCTGTCGCCTATTTTTACCACCATACTTGGTGTTTTTATTGTAAAAGAGAAAGTGAAGCCGTGGCAATGGGTGTTCTTCCTGATCTCGTTTGCAGGTATACTTGTTATTGAAGGAGTTGATGTGCGCATCTCGCCTTTATACTTAGGTCTGGGCATTGCAAGTGCCCTATTCGCTGGTATTGCCTATAACATGATCCGGAAACTTAACACCAGAGAGCACCCGCTGGTAATTGTGTTCTATTTTCCGTTGGTGGCGCTGCCTATTACTGGCTTATATTCTGTTTTTAACTGGGTGCAGCCTGAAGGCTGGGACTGGGTCATACTTATACTTATAGGCGTACTTACACAACTGGCACAGTATTACATGACCATGGCCTACCAGTCGGAGGAACTCTCTAAAGTGGCTACACTAAACTACATTGGCATTATCTACGCATTGTTCCTGGGCTATATTTTCTTCGGAGAAACGTTTACGGTATGGTCTTATGCTGGTATGGCACTGGTGTTGGTAGGCGTTGTGCTTAATGTAGGGTATAAAAATCGTCTGACTAAAAAAGAAGCGCTTGCTGCTGCAGAGAACGGGAAAGTATAAGTTTAATGTTTTTTGCGTGATAAAATATAAACATGAGCTGCGGCGTTTACCGTTAGAAGTATAAATTGCACTATAAATAAGAATGGTTGTGGCTTTTCTGGTTAACCAGGCAACCATATGTCCGTTTATTACATCTCTTTCGTAGTGTTTTAAGGTTAAAGCAAGTATGGCTTTAAGTTGATGATGCTTTAACTGCTGTTAAATCTGTATTATAAAAGCTAAGTACATGCGCCCTCATTACCTGTCGTTACTATTGCTGCTGATATTTATGCCTATGCTTGCTCAGGCAGGTATCATACGTGGCCGGATAACAGACGAGAATGGTCAGGGGCTGCCGTTTGCCAGCATTTACATAAGCGAAACCGCCAGCGGCACCGCCACCAACGATCAGGGGCTTTACCAACTCCAACTAGAGCCGGGCGTTTATACACTGGAGTTTAAGTATGTAGGCTACCGTGCCCGCACTGAGAAGGTAACGGTTGCAGACGGTACCCAGGAGCTAAATGTGCAGCTACAACCTGAGGTGCTCAACCTGAAAGAGGTAGTAGTGCATGCAGCCAACGAAGATCCGGCCTACGCCATTATGCGCAACGCCATCCGCCTACGAAAATACCACCAAAACGAAGTAAACGCCTGGAGCTCGCAGGTATACATGAAGGGAGTTTACCGCCTCGATAAAGTGCCGCCTAAAGTGCTGGGTATAAAAGTAGTAGATGTGGACACTGGCATCGTATACTTATCGGAGTCTGTATCTGTTCTTAGCTTTAAAAAGCCGAATAAAATTCATGAGCGGATGATCTCGAGTAAAGTAAGCGGCCAGAAAAAAGGCTTCAGCTTTAACCAGGCATCTGAAATGAATATCAGCTTTTACGACAATCTGCTAAAGGTTCAAGGGCTGAGCGAGCGGGGCTTTGTTTCGCCGCTGGCCAGTAATGCGCTGTTTTTTTACCGGTACGAGTACCTGGGCACATTCGAGGAAAATGGCCGCACCATCAACAAAATAAAAGTTATACCACGGCGCAAGAACGATCCGGTTTTTTCTGGCAACATTTACATTGTAGACGGCAGCTGGCGCATCCACAGCACAGACCTAAAGCTTACCAAGAATGCCGGAATCGAGTTTGTGGACTGGATACGGGTACGCCAAGTGTATGCCCCGGTTGCCAAAGAAGTGTGGATGCCGGTTTCGCAGCGTTTTAGTTTTGAGGCGGCAGGTCTGGGCTTTAAAGGCGGCGGCTATGCCATGGGTGTATACTCCAAGTATAAAGTGCAGCCAGCGTATAGCAAGCCACCAGTGCTGGAAGAAATAGAGCCGGAAACTGAAAAAGAGGCCATCGCCCAGGCAAAAGCTCCCAAAAAAATAAAAGTAAAACTGATAAAGCCAAAAGAGGCAGCTCCTGAAGAGCAGCAGCCTGTTGTAGACGAAAAACTGTTTACCAAAAAGGAAGTGCTGGCTGTAGAAAAGGAGGCCAATACCCGCGATTCGGCTTACTGGGCATCTGTAAGGCCTGTGCCACTTACGCAGGAAGAGGTAAAGGACTACACCAAAAAAGACAGCATGGAGGTCATCAAAAACTCACAGGCTTACCAGGACTCCATCGATCACATCCGCAACAAACCGTCTTTTGGCAATTTCTTTCTAAGAGGCTATACTTACAATAACACGTTTAAGCGCAGGCGCTTAAACTTCGATCCTGTTTTGAGTGTTACCGGCGGGCCAAGTATACTGCAGTATAACACCGTGGAGGGCGTGACAGCTGATGTGCGCATGTCTTATGTGCAAAGGTTCGAAGATCGGCGTACCTACGCCATTGAACCAACTTTACGGTACGGCTTCTCTAACCAAAAACTAAATGCCAAGTTGCGCCTTAGCTACAGCTACGAGCCTTTTAAAAACAGCAACATATCCGTGGAGGGTGGCCGTTATGTTTACCAGATCAATAACCTGGAGCCGATCTCGCCATTTGTAAACACCCTGTACACGCTGGGGCTGGAGAAAAATTACATCAAACTGTACCAACGCGACTTTGCCCAGATATCTTTCCGGACTGAACTGCTGAACGGGTTAAACCTGAACACCAACATTAACTACGCGCACCGCATGCCGCTGCAGAACACAGCAGACTTTTCGCTGAGAAACAGTGACGGCGAAGATGTGAGCCGGTTTACTTCTAACGTACCGGTAAACGAAGAACTGGCAGATGCATCTTTTACAGCCCATCAGGCGCTTACCCTTAGCACAGCTTTAAGCTTTAAACCCGGCATGAAGTACATAACGCGTCCTGATGATAAGATTAACCTGGGCTCTAAATACCCAAGATTTACGCTGAGTTACCGCGGAAGTATAAAAGCCCTGGGTAGCGATGTAAAGTATAACCTGGCCAACCTGACTATCAGCGACAATGTAAGTATGGGACTTTTCGGAGCCAGTGAATATAGCGTAACAACCGGCACGTTCTGGGGCAAAGAGGATATGCGGCTGATGGATTACAAGCATTTTAACGGCAACCGCACCATTTTTGCCGGAGTGTACAACGGGTTTCAGTTACTCGATTATTACCGCTACAGCACAAACAACAAGTACCTGGAGGCGCACTTCGAACATCACTTCAATGGCTTTTTGTTTAACAAGGTGCCGTTGTTCCGCAGGCTTAAGTGGCAAGAGGTCTTCAGCCTGAATTACCTGAACACTAAAGAGTCTAGGAATTACCTGGAAATTGGCCTTGGCATTGAGCACATCTTTAAAATAGTGCGGGTTGATTTTGTGACATCGTTTCAGGAGGGCAACAAAGCCAGAACCGGTATTATGATAGGCGTAGGCTTTTAAAATGGAGTTTGTGTACTTTCTGTAAAAGCGTTTTAGATAACTAATTAGTGCAGTGGCCGTTAAAAATAAGCAAATAGATAATTTTAAACGGACATGAAAAAGATAACAAATATATTTAAAACAGGAGTAGCCGTAGCTTTTGCAGCGGCCATAGGTTTTGGCTGTAATTACGACAGGCCGGCCTCTAACCCAACCGACGACACCAGTACATCAGAAGCCATTGTGGCAATGGACTCTTCGGCTGCCAACCTAAACAACCCACGCCCAGCCCCGATAGGAGATACCTCTGAAACGGCAAGCCAAGCCAACCGCTTCGGCGAAATGAATCCTAACCAGGACACAGCAGCCAGAAGACTGCAGAAACTGGATGAGTTAAAGAAAAAAAGAAAGCAGTAGTTAAAGTTGAAGTATAAAAGTATAGCCCCGGTAGTCGATCAACTACCGGGGCTATACTTTTTACTTTCAAGCTAATTCAGTCGGGGCTACTTTCCAACAGCTGTAGTGCCCACAGGCGGGATAACCAAGCCGTCGCCTCTCTTTTTGCGGCCCCTCAGGTTCAGGTTGTAAATGATCACCGAGATAAAAATGATCACATAAGCAGTCACTTTTGTTGGGGTTGTCTCTTCTCCAAAGTATAAAAAAGCCATCACAAAGTTCAGGATCGGGTTAATGTACATCAGGATGCCAATGGTGCCGGAGGTAAGCTCCTTTAAAGCATAGAGGTTAAGGAAAAGCGGCAGCACGGTAAAAGCAGCACTCAGCATCACAATGTTTAGGTAAAAGTCAGAACCCATGGACATAGTGGCTCCCTCGCTGAAAAAAGTATAAAAAGGCCCGATAAACGTAAAGGAGAGCAACAGCTGTAGCGTGAGCAGCACAATCTTGTCATAAACCTTTAGTATGCGCTGCGTGATCAGGTAAAAAGCGTAGCTCAGAGCAATAAGCAAGCTAAACAGCAAACTGGTTATCTCGCCGGATCCTATTAGTGCGCAACTCACGGCACTAAGCCCGATAGCGATCCATTGGTTCAGGCGCAGTTCTTCTTTTAATAGTATAAAGCCAAGCACTGCAGTTATAATAGGGCAGAGCAGGTAAGAAAAAGAGCCTGTTTGTATGTTAATGTGGTTGATTACATAAATAAACGACAGCCAGTTAACCGTTAGCAGCGCCCCACCCAGGAAAGTATAAAGTATAAACTTATGCCTGTCTTTTGGTTCGCCGTCCTTTACCAAAGTATAAGTGCCTTTAACCTGCTTCTTCCTGAACAGTAAACAAATTAGCAGCAGCAACGCCACCGACAACGCAACCCTGAAGTATAAAATCTGTCCGCTGGGATATGCAGCCAGTGCTTTAAGTGGAAAAGGGATAAACCCCCAGATGATAAAAGCGGCCAGGCCCGCTGCGTAGTATGGTTTTTTGTTAACGGTATCCAAAATCTAAAAATAAACTGCGCAAAGGTACAGATTGTTGATTGGTTAAAATGTTAAATGGCCATCTAAAAATCTAAATTCCCTTAACTTTCAAAATCACCTAAACATCCTAAACCTCTCTAACTCTCTACCTTTTTAACTTTCTAACTTTACAACTCTCCCCTATCTTTGATAAAAGTATAAACCCCTTACCATGCTTACGTTCGAACAGCTTGCTACAGTAATCAATGGAGTGCTTGTGCAGTTTGTGCAGCCACTGCCTGTAGTACATTTACTTACCGACAGCCGAAAGCTATCGCAGCCGGCAGGCACTCTGTTTTTTGCCATTAAAGGGAAGTATAACGACGGGCACCAGTACCTGGAGCAATTGTATGTACAGGGGGTAAGGCAATTTGTGATAGAGCAGGGCAGGGCAGAAGATCTTCGTTGCAGCTATCCGGATGCAAATATTTTGCAGGTGCAAAACGCGCTGGAGGCACTGCAGGCGCTGGCTGCCTGGCACCGGGCACAGTTTCATATTCCAGTTGTCGGCATTACGGGCAGCAACGGTAAAACGATTGTAAAAGAATGGCTGGCGCAGCTCCTGAGCCCGGATGAGCTGGTAGTAAAGAGCCCGCGCAGCTATAACTCGCAATTAGGCGTACCGCTGAGTGTGTGGCAACTGGAGCCAAACCACACGCTGGCTATTTTTGAGGCCGGTATCTCGCAACCCGGCGAAATGCAGAAACTACAGCTCATAATTCAGCCTACCATCGGCATCTTTACAAATATCGGGAGTGCCCACAACGAAGGCTTTAGCTCGCTGCAGCAAAAAGTGGAGGAAAAGCTGAAACTCTTTTCTGGCGTAGAACTGCTGTTTTATTGCTCCGATTACCAGGAGATACACGGCGCCGTAGAAAAGCAAAGTATAAAAACTTTTACCTGGGGCCGAAATCGCAAAGATGCCGACCTTTTTATAAACTCAATTACAACTGCCGGCCACGAAACTATAGTAGTTTATACTTACCAGGGCAATACACAAAGGGTTTCCATCCCTTTCACCGACGATGCCTCTATAGAGAATGCACTTCACTGCCTGGCTTTTTTGTCTCAACGAGGCGTTTCGTTAGCCGTGATGCAGGACAGGCTGGATAAGCTCCAACCCATAGCCATGCGCCTGGAGATGAAAGAGGCCATTAATGGTTGCTACCTTATAGACGATACGTACAATAATGACCTAGGAGGCCTCGCAATTGCATTAGGTCTGCTGGCAAACCAACCGCGGCGCGGCAAGCGTACTGTTATACTTTCTGATCTGCTGGAGTCTGGCCTGGCAGAAGAAAAACTTTACAGCAAAGTGGCAGAGCTGGTGCAGGCGCATAGTGTAGAACGTCTTATTGCCATAGGGCTGGTTATCAGCAAGTATAAAAGCCTGTTTGGTTTGCCTGCCGAGTTCCATCCTTCTACAGGTGAGTTTTTACAACATTTTTCAGCTGACGATTTCAGGAATGAGGTTATACTTGTAAAAGGCGCGCGGGTATTTGAGTTTGAAAAGATTGTGCATGCGTTTCAGCAAAAGGTGCATGGCACGGTGCTGGAGGTAAATCTGGATGCACTGGTACACAACCTAAACTACTACCGCTCCAGGCTAAACCCGGGCACTAAACTAATGGTAATGGTAAAAGCCTTTGCCTATGGTAGCGGTAGTTTTGAAGTAGCTAACCTGCTGCAGTTCCATAGGGTTGATTATCTGGCTGTAGCCTATGCTGATGAAGGTGTAACGCTACGCGAGCACGGAATTACACTGCCTATTATGGTCATGAATCCTTCGCCGGATAGTTTTGCCAAGATCAAACAATATAACCTGGAACCCGAAATTTATTCGCTGGAGTTGCTGCAGGCATTGCTGCAAACAGCCGAGGCCGGCGCAAAGTATAAAATCCACCTGAAGCTGGACACAGGTATGCACCGCCTGGGTTTTGTAGAAGAAGACTTCGACGCTTTGTTTGACTTGTTGCAAGATTACCCACAAGTACAGGTAACCAGCGCTTTTAGTCACCTTGCCGGTGCCGACGAGGCCTTGCACAACGATTTCTCGCAGCAGCAGATCGCCACTTTTAGAAGTATGGCTACAGAGATGGAGGCACGGCTAGGTTATAAAGTCATCAAACACATATTAAACTCTGCAGGCATTGTTCGTTTTCCGGAGCACCAGCTGGATATGGCCAGGCTCGGTATAGGGCTTTACGGTGTAGAGGCTTCAGGCTCTGAGCAGGAGGCACTACGTTCGGTAAGTATACTTAAAACCACCGTATCGCAGGTTAAAAGTATAAAACAGGGCGATACCGTTGGCTATAGCCGCAAAGGCATCGCCGCTACCGACATGACTATTGCCACCATAGCCATTGGCTATGCCGACGGCTACGACAGGCGTTTCAGCAATGGCATAGGAGAGGTGCTGATAAACGGCCATCGCTGTCCTGTTATTGGCAATGTGTGCATGGATATGTGCATGGTAGATGTAACTGACCTTGATGTAAAAGCCGGCGACGAAGTTATACTTTTCGGCCCGCAGCTAACACTGGTAGAGTTGGCGCAACGCATCGGCACTATTCCGTACGAGTTGCTAACCAATGTGAGCACACGCGTGAAGCGGGTATTTTATGCGCAGTAGGGTTTGATTGCTAAATTGCTCTGTTGCTTAATGGTTGGCTAAAAATACCTTTAATACATCACTAGTAAAGATTGTAGCAACTTTTAAGTTATTAGATACTCTCAATTGTTTGGTGCTTAGTGGTTAGCAATCAGTTATTTAACAATTAAGCAATTCAAGCAGACTAAATCTTTTGCTTTAAAGTTGAACACCTTGTAACTTGCAGTTGTTTATAAACAGTCTAAATAAAGAGAGGCAAGAGGTGCAACATAAACCAGAAGAGCATAAAGGCCGCAGAAGTGTGCGGGACTTAAAGATAGGAGAAGGCGGTATAATCTGTTGCCTCCAGGACCCTGAAATGGGCCTAAAGCTGCTGGAAATGGGTTGCATACCTGGTACAGAAGTAAAACTTAACAGCCGTGCCCCTTTCGGAGACCCGATCACCATCATTGTAAATGATTACACGCTCTCTCTGAGATTAGACGAAGCCGAAACGATTTTGCTTAAGCAGTAACTCAAGTACATGACTGTAACTACCCAGCCTGAAGTAATAAGGCCCGAAAAAGCTACTGTAAGCCATACTATGGCTAAAATTGCTTTAATAGGTAACCCAAATTCAGGTAAAACATCTCTTTTTAACCAGCTTACCGGCCTTAACCAGAAGGTAGGAAATTTTCCGGGTGTTACAGTTGATAAAAAAACGGGTTATAGCCAGCTAACTCCGGGCCTGCGCGCCGAGATAATCGACTTACCCGGTACATACAGCCTATACCCAAAGTCGCTGGATGAGCGCGTGATTATAGACTTGCTTTATGATCCGGCATCTAAGCACTACCCCGATCTTGTAATTGTTACCGCCGACGCATCAAACCTGAAGCGCAACCTGCTGCTATTCACGCAACTGGTAGACCTTAAAATACCTTCGGTGCTTGCCCTTAACATGGTGGATGTAGCAGAAAAAGAAGGCGTAAAGATTGATATACCGGCGTTGCAGCGAGAATTAGGGGTGCCTGTAATCCCGATGAATGCCCGCAAAGGCATAGGTGTGGCAGCCCTTAAAATCGTAATGACGCAGCAACTGGAGCCTTCCTCAGCTTCTTTCTTTGAGATTCCTGTGGAGCTTACGCCTTTGCTGCAAAGTATAAAAGCAAGGTTTTCGCTTACAAACGATTACCTGGCGCTGCATTATGCGCACCAGTATAAAAACCTCCGCTTCCTTTCCGAACAGGACCTAACCTGGCTCGACAAAGCGATAGAGGAAAGTAGTTTTAAATCTAATACCTTACAAGCCAACGAGACCATAGAGCGATACACACGCATAAATGAGCTGTTGTTGGATGTAGTACGTGTGGAGAAGGCAACCAAGGACGAAAAGTTCAGTAACCGCCTGGACCAGGTGCTAACGCACAAAGTGTTCGGCTACCTGATTTTCTTCACCATCCTTTTCTTCATCTTCCAGGCTATTTTTGAGTGGGCCAGCTACCCCATGGATCTGATAGACGAGGGAATTGCCGGTTTAAACGGATTGATCCAAAGTAACTTTAGTGGCCCGTTAATTAACCTGCTTACCGAAGGCGTAATTGCCGGCCTTGGCGGTGTGTTGATCTTTATTCCACAGATTGCCATACTCTTTGCCTTTATTGCCATACTTGAGGAAACAGGCTATATGGCCCGCGTTACCTTCATGATGGACAAGATCATGCGTAAGTTTGGCCTAAATGGTAAAAGTGTAGTGCCGCTTATATCTGGTGTAGCCTGTGCAGTGCCAGCTGTAATGTCTGCGCGTACTATCGAGAACTGGAAAGACCGGATGATCACCATCTTTGTAACGCCTCTGATGAGCTGCTCTGCACGTATTCCGGTTTATACTGTATTAATTGCGCTGGTTGTGCCTGAGAAGTACTACCTGGGTTTCCTGAATCTGCAGGGTCTTGTGCTGATGGGCTTATACTTGATCGGGTTTCTGGCGGCTATTTTCTCTGCGCTGTTGCTAAAAGTTATACTTAAAGCCAGAGAGCGCAGCTACTTTATCATGGAATTCCCGGTTTATAAAATGCCTCGCTGGAAAAATGTAGGCCTTACCATTATAGAGAAATCAAAGACCTTTGTGCTTGAGGCCGGTAAAGTAATTGTGGCAGTATCTATTATACTTTGGGTGCTTGCCTCTTACGGGCCGGGTAATAACTTTGAGATAGCAGAGCAAAGGGCATTAGCAGAGGCAGAGCAAGGCAGCCTTAACGAGGTTCAAACAGAGAACCTTGTTGCTTCCCATCAATTAGAGTCTTCTTACGCCGGAATTATCGGCCGCACCATGGAGCCGGTTATAAAGCCATTAGGTTACGATTGGAAGATCGGGATCGCTTTATTGACATCATTTGCTGCCCGAGAGGTGTTTGTCGGTACCATGTCAACGATTTATAGTATAGGAGACGAAGAGAACGTTTCTACTATCAAAGAGAAACTCACAACAGTGAAGGATGACAAGGGAGAGCCGTTTTTTACACCTGCTCGCAGTTTCTCGCTGATGATCTTCTACCTGTTTGCCATGCAATGCGTGAGCACCTTGGCCATCGTGCGCCGCGAAACCAAAAGCTGGATGTGGCCTCTGGCACAGTTGCTCTACATGACCGGCCTGGCTTATGTTATGGCTTACATTACGTATACTATTTTTAGCTGATTTACTTTCTGCCTTTCAATGTGCTCTTTATGGTATCCAATGTGGGTGCATGCTTTCCGTATTTATTTTTTCTGCTGTCTTCTTCAAGGCCTTTTTCTTTTGGCTTAAGGTAGTCAGCCTTTTTATGTAGATCTTCTTTAGAGGCTGTTTTGAATTTATTCGTTTGGCTGCAAAGTTGATTTTACGAAACCTGGCTTCGTCTCTTTTTCGCGCCATAGCGCTGCTATGCCACTCAAAAAGAGTCTCGCCAGAACCCTTAAAATCTCCTTTTCGCTTCCAATAATAAAATCAAAACAGCCTCTTAGTTTATTACTGTTTTGATTAGATTCCAGGCTGTAAAGATGCTATGGAAAGCTTGTTTCCTTCCTTTAAGTTTTTAGTAAAAGGCATTATTGTTTATCTTCTGGTAGTTAATTGGAAAAAGAAGAAATATAGTTGTTTGCAGAAGTCAAATGCAGAATACATATTTTAAAATATTAATCATTAAATTGTAAAATTTGTAGTTTTTGGCTTTAAGTATGATTTCATATAGTTTTTTTTGTAGTTTAGTCAAAACATACTACTTTATACTATATGATGGGAAAATATTTATATTGCTGCTTAATAAAACTATTATCTGGCATTCTTCTTTTACTAACTACTGAAGTTGCTACAGGGCAGATAGTTTATCCAATAGGGGGCGATAGATTTTCTCCTGTTACAAGCAAACTTTTTAATGAAGCTTACAACCCTTCCAAAGACTCATCGGCAGTTCCAGTTGTAGTTACAAGATTGATCCGAGGCAGGGAGATTGATACTACCCCTTTGGCAAAAGAGTTTCCTAAGCACAAAATCCCTTATATCAAATTACCTGTTGCTCTTCCTGACCTTCAAGGCTATGCTGATACAGTAGCAGTACTGTGGTATCTGCGCAACCCATTAAGACCAAGCTCGGGAGTTATAAATGTGATGTTGATAGCACAGAAAAAGAATCAGGAGCTTGTATATTTTATAGACAGTAACAACAATAACAATTTCTTGGATGATGGTAAGCCTTTTCATTTTAAGCCAGAGGAAAAGCAAAAGGAAGTGGAGATATACGATAATCGGATAGGGGGGAGTGTGACTTTATTGCTGCACAACCTTATGCCTGTAAATACTCCGCTAGCACAGAAACACACACCTGAGGCAGAACAAAATAAAACAGGGCTAGAAAAAAAACAAGTATATAAGCCAAGAGCATTTGGGTTAATTTTTATTGGAGGGCTATCATCCGGTTCAGGCGATGCTTCTATGTTCTTCAGAGTAAAAAATCAGCCTGACTCCGATGAGCGAAATATGTCTTATCACTATACCGCTAAATACTTTGCATCTTTAAATACTAGCCTTGGTCTGGCGTTTTCGTTCCGCAACTTCTACATTGGCGGGAGTGGCAGCTACGAACTCTCACAAGTAGGAGAGCAAAACATGAGAGTCAGGTATGAGAAGGGAAGCGCATATGTAAACCAGTTTCTTAATAATCAAGGCAGTTGGCCCTATACCCGCTTTAACTTTACTTTATTTACTGAGTATGATATACCTCTCAATAAAAAGTTGAGACTAACACCAATGGTATCCTATACCCGTTATGAATTGCTCACGGAGCAGCCGTTTACCTTCTCGGGAGCGGCAAAACTTAATGACTACTTCCATGACCGATACGCTTACTCATATGGTGGAAAGGTAAAGTACGTGTTAACAGACCGATCTATGCTGTTTGTGGAGTTATATAAACGAGAAAACTTCTTTGATGCCAGCTCATATTTTTCAGACATTGAGGAAGGAAGCTTTAAAATGAGCTTAAAGCAAGTGTACGGAGGCGTTGGTATACAGGTGAGAGTAACTGATCTGTAGAAAGCTTGCCTGAATTTTAATGAAATCTTTAGACGGAGGCAGCCACTTATATTTTATAGCCGTATAAGAAGCAGCCATTCCAAAATATCTTCTGATACGCTTTTAAAGATGGTATTCTGCCTATTGCCATCCACTTGTGAATGAGGGTGATGCCTATGCTAAAGATGTGAGAATGGGGTACCGCATTTATTTTATTATTTAAGTGCCTTAAATAAGGAGAAAGGAAAAAAAGCAATAATTATTTTGTTATACCCGTAAATATTCCTTAAAATTGACCCTCTCACCTTAAACAAAAAATATAATGGAAAGACTTATACCACTGATTGAGTCACTAAATTCTTACTGTCGCCCTGCTTATTCTTTTCTACTGGCGACTTCTTAAATAATCTTTTAACTGAAGCCGGAATCCGGTTTGTACCCCCTCTTTAAGCAAAATTGCTTGAAGCTTTCATGCTTCTTTTGATTTTGGTTTAGAGATCTACTGCTCTACATTAACCGGTTTAGAAGCCATTAATAGGCTTGTTTTATCAGCATTACAGCTATTGGCAAAGTATAGGAGTAACAAATGATTTTGTAAACCATAATAATTTACATAAAATTTTGGATCAGTAAAAGCGCATTAGTGAATGTAGCTACGCAAAACTGAAGGAGGTGATAATAGAGGTTAGTTAATCTCAAATAAAAATCAATAAGACTGTAAAACCCACTGTCGTCTGAGAACTGGCAGGATAATAAAAGGCAATACCTTAATCTAATTTAATAAAAACCTATAACAGACAGCGCAATGAAGAAAATTTTAATGCTATGCTTGTTACTTATGTCCACCCTGCTGCAGCAGGCCATGGCGCAAGTTAGAGCGATCACCGGTAAGGTGACAGATGCCACTACCAATCAACCCCTTCCGGGTGTAACGGTATTGGTGAAAGGTACAACAGTAGGTACTGCTACTAGTGCAGACGGTGCCTATTCTATTAACGTGCCTCAAGGCAGCAATACCCTTGTATTCCGTTTTGTGGGATACGGTACAGTAGAAAGAGCCATCGGTGCAGCTAGCACGATAGATGTAGCAATGGGAGTAGATTCTAAACAGCTTGGTGAGGTAGTAGTAACTGCCCTGGGTATCGAGCGTGAGAAGAAAGCTCTAGGTTACGCTCTGCAGGAGGTTTCCGGCGAAACCGTTAACCAAGCCCGTGAAACAAACGTGGTAAACGCTCTTTCAGGTAAAGTAGCCGGTGTTCAGATTGTGAACTCAAGTGGTGCGGTAGGTTCTTCTTCACGTATCACGCTACGTGGTAACAACTCCCTGACTGGCGATAACCAGCCACTTTTCGTAGTGGACGGTGTTCCGATCAGTAACTCAACTAACACAAACCGAGGTTATGGTGGTGTTGACTACGGTAACGCTGCTTCTGATATCAACCCGAATGATATTGAGTCTATTTCTGTACTGAAAGGTGCGAACGCTGCGGCTCTTTATGGTGCACGTGCTGCCAACGGTGTTATCCTGATCACAACTAAGTCTGGTAGAGGTACACAAGGTTTAGGTGTTTCACTTGACCACACTACTTCTTTTGACACCCCTCTTCGCTTGCCTGATTACCAGGATGAGTATGGCCAGGGTCTTAACGGATTATTTGAATACGTAGATGGCGCCGGTGGCGGTGTAATGGATGGCGTGGATGAAAGCTGGGGACCTCGTTTTGATGGCAGCACTAAGCGACAGTTCTTCGGAGATGGTCCTTGGGTGGCAAGCCCAAATAACGTAAAAGACTTCTTCCAGACTGGTGTTACACACAACACTAACGTTGGCATCACAGCAGCTACTGATAAAGCTAACATTCGTCTTTCTCTTGGCAACATAGACCAGACTGGTATTATTCCTAATACTGACCTTCGTCGTTACTCTGTTGGTCTTAATGCAGGTATGAAGCTTAGCGACAAACTAAGTGCTAATGCTAGTGTTAACTACATTCAGAACGTCAGCGACAACCGTCCTGCCAATGGTTACTCAGGTGATAATATCATGCAACAGTTCGTGTGGTTTGGCCGTCAGGTAGATATCGATAAACTGAGAAACTACAAGAATGAGGATGGAAGCCAGTTTAACTGGAACTACAACTACCACAACAACCCATACTGGATTGTTTACGAAAACCTAAACTCAAACCAGCGTGACCGAGTTATCGGTAACGCATCAGTTAAGTATGATTTTACTAACTGGTTGAACCTGATGGTACGTGGTGGTAGCGACTTCTTTACTGATGACCGCAAGCGTGTATGGGCGAAAGGTACTCTGGATTTCCCAGACGGACGCTTCTATGAGCAGGCTATTTACCAGAACGAGACTAACCTTGACTTCTTGTTATCAGCTAACAAAGATATTACAAGCGACATTACGCTAAGCGGCTCTTTTGGTGGTAACAAGCGCCGAAATACTTACAGAATGAATGATGTGTTGGTAAGAGCACTTGCTGTACCAGGAATCTACAACATATCTAACGCAGTAGGTAACCCTTCACCTTCTAACTTCAGAAGCCAGCGCGTTGTGAACAGCTTGTACGGTACTGGTACTTTCGGTTTCAGAGACTACTTCTTTGTGGATGTAACCGCTCGTAACGACTGGTCTTCTACGTTACCTGCTGCTAACAACTCATTCTTTTATCCTTCAGTATCCACAAGCTTAGTGTTCACGGATGCTTTTAACTTAAACTCTGGTGTACTTTCTTATGGTAAAGTAAGAGCCAGCTGGGCACAGGTAGGTAATGATACAGATCCTTATAGAGTAGCTGGTACATTTGCTGCCAACGATCCATGGGATGGCCGTCCAAATTTGACATACACAAACACACTAGCGAATGCTAACCTGAAACCAGAGTTAACTACATCTTTCGAGGTAGGTACTGACCTGCGTTTCTTCCAGGACAGAGCATTTATTGATTTAACTTACTTCTCGAAGAGTACAACTGATCAGATTGTACCAGTTACAAGATCTGGATCATCAGGATTTACTCACCAGATTGTAAACATAGGTGAGATTACTAACAAAGGTATTGAACTACAGTTAGGTGGTACTCCTGTAAGAACAGAGGGTGGCTTTAGCTGGGATGTATTGGTGAACTTTTCTCGCATCAGAAACGAAGTGGTATCATTAACAGAAGGTCTTAATGCCTACCAGCTAGGATTGTACTGGGGTGTAGGCCTTGAGGCAAGACCAGGTGAGAAGTACGGTGCACTTGTTGGGTCTACTTACCTTAGAGATGATCAGGGTAGAAAGTTGATAGATGCAACAGGTCGTCCTAGAAGAGGTCCAAACGAAGTATTGGGTAGCATCATGCCAGACTGGACTGGTGGTGTTCGTAACTCTTTTGCTTACAAAGGATTTAACTTCAACTTCTTGATCGACACTCGTAAAGGTGGTGATATCTTCTCTGTAACGCACATGTTCGGCCTTTATGCCGGTGTTACAGAAGAAACACTTGAAGGTCGTGAAGAAGGTCTGCTAATAGAGGGTATCGGACCTGACGGCAACCCAAATACTGTAAGAGTTTCTGCGCAGCGTTACAACCAGGGTCTATATGGCCTGCACGAAGCGCACGTATTTGATGGTAGTTTTGTGAAACTTCGTGAAGTTGTATTCGGTTATGACTTACCGCAATCTATCACAAGTAAAGTAAAACTTAGAGGAGCTAGCATTAATGTCGTTGGCAGAAACCTGTGGCTGATTCACTCTAACATTCCGCACGTAGATCCGGAAACTGCATTTGGTGCTGATATTGCCAGCCAGGGCTTTGAGTTCGGTGCACTTCCTTCTACTAAGAGCTGGGGTGTTAACCTGAGACTGACACTTTAATTCATTAAGAGTTCAAACTCAAAAGATTTTAAAATGACTAGATTTTCAAAATATAAATTTTGCTTCGCACTACTGCTGGGTTTTAGCCTGAGCTCGTGCGATAAAGACTTCGAGGAGATTAACCGTAACCCTAACGCTCCTGAAGATGTACCGGCTAGTGTTATTCTTCCTGCGGCGGAGCAATCTGCTGTGAGCAGACTGTTTGGAGCAAGCGTTAATTTAACTTATGCATCTACATGGGCGCAGCACATAGCTAAGATCCAGTATATCGACGAAGACCGCTATAACTTCAGAGCTTCTGACTTCTCTACACACTGGGACCAGCTTTACAGTGGGCCGCTTTTGGACACTCGCCTGGTAATAGACAAGGCCCAGGAAACAGGTAACAGCAGCATGGAAGGTGTAGGCCGTACCTGGCGCACCTGGATTTTCCAGAACATTACAGATCTTTGGGGAGATATTCCTTACTCTGATGCTTTACAGGGCTCTGAAGGTAAAATGACACCTAAGTATGATAGCCAGGAGTCTATTTACATGGACATGCTGCAGCAGCTGGAAACAGCCAATACATTGCTTGCAGCAGGTGGTACTGTAGGCGGAGATTTGATCTATGGTGGAAGTCCAGAGAAGTGGAGAAAGTTTACTAACTCTTTGCGCCTGCGCCTGCTTATCCATATGGCTAAAGTAGCTCCAGATAAAGCAAAAGAGGGTATTGAGAAAATAATGGCTGACGGCACTAAGTATCCTATCTTCGAGAGCAACGCAGATAATGCAACGCTAACTTACTTAGGAGCTCAGCCTTATCGTAACCCATGGTTCGAAAACTCTGTAACGCGTGACGACCATGCTGTAAGTAAGACTTTGGTAGATTTGCTTGGCTCTAAGAATGATCCGCGTATTGCAGTTTATGCAAAGCCTGCAGAGAAACCAGCATCACCAACTGCAGGTGTTACTGTAAATGGCAAGCAATATGTAGGTCAGCAGAATGGCGCTGTAGCTCAACCTTCATTGCCAACTGTTTCACGAATTGGTGCGAAGTACCGCGACACACCTAATGCGCCAATGTATATCATGACGCATGCTGAAGTAATGTTTATCCTGGCTGAAGCTGCAGCGCGTGGCTGGAACGTGGGTATGACTGCCGCTGAAGCGTACAATGCTGGTATTCGTTCAAGTATGATGTTAAATGGTGTATCAGATGCCGAAATCGAAGCTTACCTGATGCAGCCTTCTGTAGCTTATGCCGCCCAGACTAACAAATTTGAGGCAATCAGCACACAGAAATGGATCGCTCTGTTTGGTAATGGTATCGAAGCTTTCACAGAATTCCGTAGAATGGGTTATCCAAACACTATTAAGGAAGTGCCTGCGTCTTTCTTCCCTGGTAAAGGAGTTCCGTTGCGTTTTTCTTACACTGACCAGGAACGAAGCACTAACAAAGCTAACGTAGATGCTGCCAGCTCAGGTATTGTTGACTTTCTGTTCGGCAAGCCATTGTGGTGGGATGTAGACTAGGGTGTAAATCCAGAAAGTAAGAAATTAAAATAATTAAGTAGATAGATTAAGAATACTAGGTAGTAGTCTTCTTCATTGGGCAAAGCCACCGGACTCCGGTGGCTTTTCTTTTGTATATAAAAGCCACGCTTAATTTATAAGTGGAGCTTTCTGTTTTTAATGGATCGTGCTCAGACAAAAAGAGGTGCCTTCTGAAAGATATAAAAGTGTCAGCTTGAGTTGATGTGGAGCAGCGCGGCTAACTTATCTATACATTGTAGTTACTTGTTCGGCTTAAAATACTCTTGGTTACTAAAGTGCAAAATTTGTAACAAAGCATATATTGTTTGTTATAACATTTATTTTTTATATATTTAGAGATTATCTCACTTTAAATAAAAAATATGCTAAAAACTTTACTCAATCCTTCCGCAGAGTTCTTCTAGAAAATCTGCCACGGCACTCCAGTAGGATCTGTAGTGTCTCTAAATCATTTTCTGATTACTGCTTGATCAGCAAGGCTCTTAAAGCTATGGTTTTAAGGTGCCACTGCTTCTTATTGCCTTTTTGGAGGCTTTGCCAGCGTGCGTGTACGTGCGTTGTAGGTGTTTATTTGCCGTTATAGCCAAATAGGTGCCAGCTAAAAGCTGAATCATCAAACAGCTGCCAGAAATAGTTTATTACCCTGTGCCTTGTCTGGCACAAGGGGTGGAATCTCTTTTTCTATAGTTAAAACCACATTTAACAAAAAACAAAATGAAAAGAATACTATTGTTGAGTTTCTTGCTGCTCACTGCTATGGTAAACCAGGTAGTGGCGCAGGTAAGAACAATAACCGGTAAGGTGACCGATGCAACATCAAGTCAGCCTTTGCCAGGCGTTACAGTTGTGGCTAAAGGCACTTCTGTGGGCACTGCCACTAGTTCCGATGGTACATATTCTATAAGCGTGCCAGCTGGAAGTAACACACTTGTATTCCGTTTTATTGGCTATAAAACGATTGAAAAAGCTATCGGTACAACCAACACTGTAAATGCGCAGCTCGCATTAGACCAGCAACAGCTAGAGGAGGTTGTGGTAACAGCCTTAGGCTTTAAAGAAGACAAAGACAAGCAGGGTGCTGCAACCAGCCAGGTTACAGGCGCAAAAATCGCTCAGTCTGGTGAAACAAGTGCCGTTACAGGTTTGTCAGGCAAGGCCTCTGGTGTACAGATTACCCGTTCGTCTGGTGACCCTGGTGCAGGTGCTTACATCCAGATTCGTGGTCAAAGTACTATCACGAGTTCTGTGCAGCCACTGATTATTATTGACGGTATACCTGTAAGTAACAGCAACATTGGTTCGGGTGTAGGTGGTGTAGTTCAGCAGTCGCGCTTAAATGACATAAACCCAAACGATATTGCCTCTGTGCAGATTCTGAAAGGTGCATCTGCCGCAGCACTATGGGGCTCTCGTGCTGCTAACGGTGTAATGGTCATCACTACAAAAAGCGGTTCGTCTGCCAAAGGTAAAATCAACATCAGTTATGGCTTAACTTATTCTTTAGATCAAATAAGCTATACGCACGATCTGCAGGAAACTTACGGACAAGGTTTCAGTGGGAAATATAGCCCAACTTCTGCTTTCTCATACGGTGATAAAATTTCTGAAAGAGCAGGAGGTGCGGATGAGGTAAATACAACCGGTCAAAAATTTGTGGCGCAGGATGGTACAGAGTACTACCCGATCGTAACAAAGAACAGCCGTGAGACCTTTGGTGACTCTAACTTCGATGCTATTTTTCAGAACGGTCACTTCCTTGAGAACAACCTGAGCTTTAGCGGAGGTGATCAGGACGGCAACTTCTTCTTGAGTTTATCAAACTTAGATCAGGAAGGTATTATTAAAAACAACAGTGACTACAACAGAACCACTGCGCGCTTGAATGCAGAAAAAAGGTTAGCTAGTACAGTAAACGCGAAAGCAAATATTACCTATTCCAAAATCGGCTCAAATCGTATTCAGCAGGGCTCTAACACATCTGGCTTATACTTGGGTTTCCTGCGTAATGCCCCTGACTTTGATATTAGAGACTATAAGGGTACATACTTCAATAGTAATGGAGATGCGTTCTTAGGAAGACAACGCTCTTACAGAAGATACCTTGGTAACACGGCCAGCCCAGTTTACAACAACCCGCTTTGGACTATAAATGACCAGCGCAACACCTCTGATGTTAACCGTTTTATCGGTTCATTTGAGCTAAGCTATGAGCCTCTGACTTGGCTAAACTTTATAGCCCGTGGTGGCGTGGATAACTACACCGATCAGCGCTTAACTTTCTTCCCGGTAAACTCTGCTGAGAACGGTGGTGGTGGCGAAGGCACAGAGCAGACCTTAGGCGAGACACAGTTGAACGGAGACTTTATTGCACGTGCAAATAAGTCTTTCGGCGAAGACTTTACAGGATCTTTCCTGGTAGGCTTAAACCTAAACCAGCGGACATTTAATAGTATAGGCGCTACGTACCGTAACTTTATTCTTAACCAGCGAATCAGTGATTTTGCAAACGCTACAAACGAAAATACTTCACCATTCGATTCTGAATCGACTATTCGTACTTCTGCGGGTTATGCAACTGCGACTTTTGGATTTAAGGACATGCTTTACCTGAACGCTTCTGGTAGATTGGAAAATGCATCAACTTTTGGGTCTCAAACTAAAAGTGTGTTCTTCTACCCATCAGCTGATGTAGCATTCCAGTTTAGTGACCTAGCCCCATTTGCTGATAGCAAGATATTGAGCTTTGGTAAACTGCGTGCAGGTTACGGTGAAGTAGGTGTGCAGCCAGGACCATATCTAACAGTAACTGACTGGGCGCCTGCCTTCTTTGGTGAAAGTTGGGGCCCTGGTTTAGATGCCGGTGCCTACGACGGAGCATTTGTTAGGGATAACATAAAAGGCAACGCTGAACTTAAGCCAGAGCGCAAAAAAGAATTTGAAGTTGGTACGGACCTACGTTTCTTTGATAACCGCTTTTCATTGAATGCAACATATTATACTAATGAGACGGTTGATGCAATCTTTAACCTGCCTCAGCCAGCATCTTCTGGATATACCTCCCTAACTGCTAATGCAGCGACACTTGAAAATAAAGGTATAGAACTGGATTTTGATGGAGCCATTATACGCAATAATGATTTTAGCTGGAATATTGGTGGTAACTGGACCAGAAACAGAAACAAAGTAACTGACCTGCAAGGTGTTGAATCTATATTCCTGGCAGGTTTTACAGGTGTATCTTCAAGAGCAGTTGAAGGTCAGCCAGTAGGCGTACTTTGGGGCGGCAGATGGGAGCGCAACGAAAACGGTGGCCTGGCATTAGATAGCTTTGGATTTCCAATTAATGCTCAAACAGAAGGTGTAATCGGTGATCCGAACCCAGACTGGAGAGGTGGCTTGAATACAAGAATAGCTTACAAAGGCTTCAGCTTATTTACCCTGTTCGAATTCTCTCAAGGTGGAGATATCTGGGCTGGTACAGAAGGTGTATTGCGTTACTTTGGTACATCAGAATACACAGCTGTTGAGACTACTTTATCTGCACAGGAGGCTGCTGAAACATTCCTTTACAGTGGCAAAACTGTAGCAGAGGCTTACACTCCGAATGCAGATGGTTCTTATACCTTCCGTGGAAGAATAGACAATTTTGGTGGCAACAACGTGGCGCTTGACCAATCGTGGTATACTTCGCTGGGTGGTGGCTTTGGTCCTAACGGTGAGCAGTTTATTCAGGATGCCAGCTGGACCCGAATCAGAGAGATGACTTTGTCTTACACGCTAAATAGCGACTGGTTTAGAAACGCTACCAAGTTCCGTTCTGTAGAGCTTTCGTTAACAGGTCGTAACCTTGCCA
Source organism: Pontibacter aydingkolensis (assembly GCF_019443125.1). Taxonomy (GTDB): domain Bacteria; phylum Bacteroidota; class Bacteroidia; order Cytophagales; family Hymenobacteraceae; genus Pontibacter; species Pontibacter aydingkolensis. The sequence continues at coordinate 51,536 of NZ_JAHYXK010000020.1, forward strand.
TCTGGTCTAAAGAGTTTAAAGGAGTTGACCCTGAGACAAACCTAACAGGTACAGGTAATGGCCGTGGTTTGGAGTACTTTAACAATCCTGGTACCCGCTCATATTTAGCTTCTATCAGATTTAATTTCTAATTCCAATAATCCGATTTATATGAAAAAGATATTTAGATATATAACCATCTTCTCGCTGGCTGTGTCTGTTATGGGTTGCGAAGGGTTTATAGAAGGTTTTGAAGAAGATCCGAATAACCCAAGCGGTGAGTCTGTTGACGTAAACAATATGATTCAGGGGGTGATGCTGGGCAACGCGCTTTTGCAAGAAGGCGAAGTAGCCCGACTAACAGGTATGTGGACCGATCAATTCTCAGGAGTTGACAGGCAGTATATTAACCTTGACCAGTACCTTGTTACAGCCGGCGACTTTGATAGCCCATGGTCTACAGCTTATTATGCCGCTATCACACAGGCTCGCCTGGCGCAGGAGAAGGCCGAAAATGAATTGAATCCTAAAGTGTTAGGTGTGGCGCAAATATTAGAGGCACATGCTGCCGGTACGGCTGCATCACTTTTCGGTGATGTGCCTTTCTCTGAGGTGACTAAAGTAGAAAGCCCAATGTTTGACCCACAGTTAGAGGTTTATGCTGGTGTGCAAAAGCTGTTGGATGATGCCATTACAAACCTGAAGCTTGGAAAAGGTATACTAAGAGCAGAGAAGGATATCTATTTTAGCGGTAAGGCTCAAAACTGGATTAATGTAGCTTACACATTAAAAGCCCGTTATTACTTACATGTAGGTGATTATGCTAAGGCGGAAGCTGCTGCCATGCTTGGTATTCCATCACCGGAAGGAAACATGATCACACCGCACGGCGGTACTTTATATGATGTGAACGTTTATTACTCATTCGGGATGATTTTTCGTGAAGGGTACATGACTGCAGAAAATGCTTTTGCGCCACGTATACTTGATCCGGCACAGGAAGGCACTTTTAGTAAAAACCGTAACAACGCTAAAACAGATGAGACTGGTCGTTTTAAGTACTACTATAAAGGGAAATTAGGTTCTTATGATCTAAACTATGGTGGTGCTTTTGGCTTCGATGAAGATTTTCCAATCGTAACGTATGCAGAGAATCAGTTGATTCTTGCTGAGGCTCGTGCAAGACAGGATAACCTAACAGGCGCATTAGAGGCGCTAAATGAATACAGAGAATTATTAGACGAGAGGTATGAAACTGGTAACTACGACCCATATCTAATTACTGATTTTGCTATCGATGGTATAGAAAATCCAGGCTCACTTTCAGTTAAGGATGCCCTTATAGATGAGATACTGGAGGAGCGTTACGTGACATTTATTGGTAACATAGAAGCCTTTAACGATGCCAGAAGAACCGACAATCGTGTAGGAATTCCAGTGAAGGGCACGGCTAGTAAACTACCACAGCGTTTCCTTTACCCTCAGAGCGAAATTAACGCTAATCCTAATGTGCCAAACCCGCTTCCTGGTTTATTTGAAGCAACTGCGGCTAATAAATAAGGAATGGTCTTCAGTATAGAATGTGAATAGATTAATAAAGTAGATAGATTAAGAATACTAGGTAGTAGTCTTCTTCATTGGGCAAAAGCCACCGGTTTCCGGTGGCTTTTCTTTTTTCTTAAAGCTTATATATGGTGCAGTAGTAACAGGTATTTCCATGTATAGATAGCTGATGGAGATTTTGATGGTTTATACTTTTATGCCCATAACAGTCTAAATTAAGGTGATATTAAAATGACATTAAAAAATATTAAAATTAAATTTGCCAATAAAGATAATATTCGTAATATTAGTAGTGTCTCACCTTAAATAAACTAATATGGAATATAAACACGCGAGTACATAACTCCATCATCCAGTTTATATAAAGCGATCGCCTCAGGGTATGTTGCTGCTATTTCACGTAAGACCTAACCCCTCTCTCCCTAATTCCCTAAAAGCTACAAACGCCTTTCGTATCTGGTTTTTATTTTACATTGTACCTATTGTGTTAATGTATGAAGTATGTGCAAAATTTAAGGGTTCATACAGTCGGGTTTTTGCGCTTTTATAAAGTATAAGCGCAATTTCATCTGTTGCTCTGCACAATAACATAGCTTTTTGTCTTTATCTCTGCGTGTATTTGCTGGTGCGTTTTGATGTCGAAGTCAATTGTGAATTTAAAGCAAAACCATTCAACAAATCAACTCATTGGTGTTCATGTTCTTTAAAAAAGGATAAATATACTAATTTTATTACTAAACCTTAAACTATTAAACAATGAAGAAAACCTTACTCGTATGCTTCATCTTGCTATCTGCCTTGCTACAGCAGGCAATGGCGCAGGTGAGGACAGTTACTGGAAAAGTAACGGATGCATCTACTAATCAGCCGTTACCAGGTGTAGCAGTGCTGGTAAAGGGCACTACTGTAGGTACCGCTACAGCTGTTGATGGCTCTTATACTATAAATGTGCCGGAGGGCGGCAATACACTCGTATTCCGGTTTATAGGCTACCAGACTATAGAGCGCAGTATAGGTAACGCTGCTACAATGGATGTGGCCATTCCGGTGGATACAAGACAACTAGATGAAGTAGTTGTAACCGCACTTGGCTATCAGCGTGAAAAAGAGACGCTACCTTACTCAGTGGGAGCCGTTAGCAGCGAGAACCTGACCTATGCCAAATCAAACGACGTAAGCACAGCGTTGGTGGGTAAAGTATCTGGTGTACAGATACAAGGATCTCCAAGCTCTAACTTCGACAACGGTAACATTGTGATCAGGGGAGCAAACAGCCTGAACACAAGCCAGCCACCACTTTATGTAGTAGATGGTACCATTACAGATCAGAATGCAGTTATCATGGATAACGTGGAGAGCATCTCTGTGCTAAAGGGTGCTGCTGCCACTGCGCTTTATGGTGTGCGGGCAGCGAATGGAGTTGTGATGATCACAAGCAAGAAAGGTACAAGAGGTGCTCCAACAGTAGAGCTTAACCTGTCTGCAGCTTTCGAAAGGCCTTCTGTAATGATGCCTTATCAGGATGAGTATGCAGGAGGTTACTCTTCAAACTCTCGGTCTCCTGGTACCACCTACGATAATGAAGGTTACTATATTTTCAAATATAAGCCAGGCACACATCCTGAAAGCTGGGCTTCTTTTGACGGACAACGCATTATAGACTATGGTTCCGATGAAAGCTGGGGACCAAAAATGAATGGACAATTATACCGCCCATACTGGTCGTGGTATCCAGGTGCTGACTTTGGTAAGATGGTGCCGCTCACACCGCAGCCTGATAATGTAAAAGACTTTTACCAGACAGGTACTAATTAACTCAAGTTGCGAGCTACTCAATTACTTGAGCTAGCGTGTAGGCGAAGATAAAGAGGATTAGCTTTAGGATGAATCCTTCGGCTGTGACGGCATGGATCTTCCTGGGGAAGAAGCCG
>NZ_JAHYXK010000021.1 GCF_019443125.1 Pontibacter aydingkolensis
CAGCCCGTTTCACAGGATCTGGAATCAGATCCTGTATCTTTTCCCACTGCTCATTTGTTAGCTCCATGAGAAACTAACAAACAAGTTTAAGCGCTAATTCCTATTTTTGAGATAGCTTCTAGTTTGCTTTCATATTCAGGTTCACCAAGTCGAGCCGCCCATCAAGGCTATCTCTAAGGCCACTATCACGCACATCACCATTTCTGGCGTTATACCCGCCTTTGCCAGGCTCACCGTTGCTGCCATTTCGCCCTCCGGTACTTAGTATAACAATGCTGTTAGTATTGCGTTGGCTGTGGTTAAATACCGGAATTAAGCCATTGGTGCTATACATGAACATCAGGTTACCACCATGCCCGCCGTTTCCGCCCCTGGTAGCATCAGAACCGTCTGTGCCTGTCTCGCCGGGCACGGTTACTGTAACAGTTTGCAGTTTTCCGCTTGCATCTTTGTAGGTTTGAGTTTCTCTTCTGTCTGGTGTTCCTGTTTTGCCATTTACGCCGTTTATCCCAGGCCCGCCATCACCACCTCTGGTATCAATAGTAAGCTTGCCGAGCTTTTCAAGGTGTAAAGCAATACTCAGGTTGCCGCCATTTTCACCGTCTTCTCCAGGATCTGGCCCAGTGCTTCTGCCTACTGTTCCTACACTTCTTTTACCATCCTTGCCCTTGGATGATACAATACATTTATCGCCTATAATAGCCACCCTCGCCTCTAGCACGCCATACTTACCCGGGTCAAACTGTATAGTTGCTTTATCGTGCATAATCAGCGTATCAACCCGTATTGTGTTAGTGGAGTCAGCAATGTAAACTTGATTTTTTTTAATCTCGAGCTTAGGTATTATACTTTGAGCAGATGCTGGTGCAAAGCATAGCCAAGTAGCAACAGCTGCCAGTGCAGTTTTAAGTTGTAAAAGTGTTTTCATCGTTGTGTGGCTTAAGGTTAGTAGCTTTAACCTCCTATATAAGTTTAAGTCCAGGAGTTACAATACGGGTGTAAAGCAATAATAATACCTAAAATATACAAGAAATACTATATGTGTAAGCTTAAATACAAGCATTTGTATGTCAGCATGTATAAGTCAAAAAAATAGGCAGAATTTTAAACCTTAGTGCTTATCTTTAGTCTACAATTCAACTTAAACTTATCTAACCTATACTATATCGTATGAACTTTACTAAAACCAGAACGGCCAGAAGGGTTGCATCCTCTCTGCTGTGCCTGCTGTTGTTGGGTGGTTCTGCTCCTGTTGCCATAGCGCAGGGTGGGCAGGATACCAACATTGGCTACCAAAGACCGCCACAGGCCATGGCCGACATTATCGAGGCACCTTCTACACCTGGGGTAAGCATCAGCTCAAAAGGCGACTGGATGCTTTTGCTGGAGAGATCTGGTTACCCAAGTATAGAAGAAGTATCAGCACCAGAGAGCCGCATTGCCGGACTACGCATTAACCCTGCAACCAACGGGCAAAGCCGCAGCAGTTTTTCCAATGGCTTAAAACTGAAGCAGGTAAACGGCGGACAGGAGTTCGAGATCAAAGGTTTACCTAAAAACGCCCAGTTATCTTATGTTAGCTGGTCTCCGGACGAGAAGCACATCGCATTTACAAACACTATTGACAACGGAATAGAGCTTTGGACAGCCGACCTTAACACTAAGCAGGCTAAGAAGCTAACGAATGCCGTTGTGAACGATGCCTATAGCGGACGCCCTTTTGAGTGGTCTTCTGACAGTAAAAGCCTTTTGGTTAAGTTTATTGATGAGAAGCGCGGCGAGGCGCCAAAGTATAGCCATGTACCGGCCGGGCCAAATGTGCAGCAAAACATCGGCAAAGCAAGACCATCGCGCACCTACCAGGATCTTCTGAAAAACCGCTACGACGAAACTCTGTTTGATTACTACATGGCTACCCAGCTTAAGTTTGTAACGTTAGACGGACAGCAGACACCAGTTGGTAAGGCAGGCATCATCAAAAGTGTGGATATATCGCCGGATGGCCAGTACTTATTAGTTTCTACTATCCAAAGGCCATACTCTTACCTGGTGCCTCACTATTACTTCCCGTACAATGTAGAAGTATGGAACCGTGATGGCAAGGTTGTAAAAGAACTGGCCAAACTTCCGTTAGCAGAAGATATTCCGATCGCTTTTGATGCCGTGGCGAAAGGCCCGCGCAGCTACAACTGGCGCCCTGACAAACCTGCCAGCCTATACTGGGCTGAAGCACAGGATGGCGGTGACGCTAACAAAGAAGTAGCCGTTCGCGATAATGTTTATACGTTGGATGCTCCCTTCGCTGCTAATCCTACCAAGATTGCCTCTACTAAATACCGTTACAGAGGCGTGCAGTGGGGCCAGAACAACATAGCTATCGTGAACGAGCGCTGGTGGAAAACCAGAACAGAGCGTGCCAGCCTGATAGAGCCTAATAACCTATCTAAGGCTGCTGTAGTGCTTATCGAGCGTTCTTACGAAGATAACTACAACGATCCGGGGTCACCGGTTTACACAAAGAACCAGTATGGTCGCAGTGTGCTGATGACCGACAAAAAAGGCCAGAACATCTACATGATCTCTGAGGGCGGTTCGCCGGAGGGTAACAGACCTTTTGTTAGCGAGTTTAACCTGAAGAGCAAGAAAGGTAAGATACTTTGGAGATCTGAGGCACCATATTATGAGCGTCCGGTGGATATAATCGACCTGAGCAGCAAAAAGATCATTACCAGAAGAGAATCTGAGAACGACCCGCCTAACTACTTCGTGCGCGACCTGAATAAAAAATCGCTAACGCAGGTAACTAAATTCCCGCACCCTACTCCTCAATTGCAGGGTGTTCAGAAAGAGATGCTGCAGTATGAGCGTAACGATGGCGTTAAATTGACTGCCATTTTATACTTACCAAAAGATTACAAGAAAGGTGACAAACCGCTTCCGATGCTGATGTGGGCTTACCCGCGTGAGTTCAAGAACGCCGATGCAGCTGGCCAGGTAAAGAGCTCCCCTTACGAGTTTACACGTATCAGCTCTGGCTCTCCGTTGTTCTGGGTAACGCAAGGCTATGCTGTACTCGACAGAACCGATATGCCGATTGTAGGTGAAGGCGATGCCCAGCCAAACGATACGTATAACGAGCAGCTGGTGGCAAGCGCTAAGGCTGCCATCGATAAAGTGGTAAGCATGGGTGTGGCCGATCCGAAGCGCATTGCAGTTGGTGGCCACTCTTACGGTGCCTTTATGACGGCTAACCTGTTGGCGCACTCAGACCTGTTCGCTGCCGGTATCGCACGTAGCGGTGCTTACAACCGTACCTTAACACCGTTTGGTTTCCAGCAGGAGGAGCGTTCTTACTGGGAGGCTCCGGAAGTATACTTCCAGATGTCGCCGTTCTCTTACGCGCACAAGGTAAAAACTCCGATCCTTTTGATCCATGGTGAGGCTGATAATAACTCCGGTACTTTCCCGATTCAGAGTGAGCGTTTCTACAATGCCCTGAAAGGGCATGGCGCTACCACGCGCCTTGTGTTCCTGCCAGCTGAGTCGCACGGCTACGGTGCAAAAGAGTCTATTATGCACATGCTTTGGGAAATGAACCAGTGGCTTGATATCTATGTGAAGAACCGCCCTGTGCAGTAATACCACGTACTTTTATACTTTAGAATATGCCCCGGCTATACTTTAGCCGGGGCATATTGTTTTAGATCAGAATGAACTGAATTCCCCGCTTTAGACAAGGAGGGGCAGGGGTGGTTTGAGACGTTGAACAGAAAAGTCTGAAACTACAACTGATAAATACCCCGTGCCGGGTCCTGCTGCAATAGTTGGCTTAATGAATCGTATACTTTGGGGTTGGATAACCTGAAATCGTGAGGCCGCTCAAAAAACGATTCTACGCAAACCGCAAAAAACTCATGCTCGTCGTCATGGGCTTGTCGCCTTAGAAATCCGTTTTGTTCGGATTGTTGTTTTAACATTTCACTGCTGGCCAAATCGTGCCATGCCTGCAGGTGTTCCCTGTCCAGAAAATCATACTCGTTGTTGCGTATCCTGTTCTCGAGGTGCAGGGCATGGGCCATTTCGTGCAGTCCCAGATTAAAGCCGTCAGTATAATTGTCATACCCGCTTTCAAAGTCCCGCCACGATAGCACAATATAGCCGCGTGTATTTACCTCGCCGCAATGGTAGCGCTTAAAAATGGTAGAGTAATACCTGTCGGGGTAAATAAGGATAGTTTTGAAATGGGAGAAGTATACTTGCCCAAGGCCAAAAGTTAGCTGCACGGCGCTTGCCGCTACGCGTACTTTCATGGGCAGCGTAACCTCAAAGCGATCACCGCGCGGTACAAAGGTTTTCTGAAGTATAAACTGGGCTACCCTTTTCTCGAACTCCTTTTGCTGCGGCACTGGCAAAGACATGTAATAGGCAGGCATCTGGCGGCGAATCTCAAGTATAAATGGCCGCATCCGCATCTGCTTCATTCCATACTGTGCAAGCTCGATTAGCCCGTACACAATAGCTATGGCAAGCAAAGCCTGTAAAGGTGCAAGCTCGGCCAGGGCAAAAGAACTTCCTGCGTAGCGTGTGCAAAGCGGAGGTAGCGTAAAGTATATAATGGCAGAAAAAAGGCTCAAGTGATTAAATGTTATACTTTCGAAAGATAAAACTTTTTAGGAGTAAGACGTATGCAAACCAACGTTTATACTTTACTGCATTGCCGTTAACACAACCTGTTTTGAAACTGAGCGTCGTTATACCCACACTACAGGAAGAAGCTTCTATAGGAAGGCTTCTGGTGTACTTAAAACTACATACCTCTCCTGATACAGAAATTATTGTAACTGATGGGGGCAGCACCGATGCTACCAGAAGTATAGCAGCTGCGGCAGGAGCCAGGGTTATACTTTGCCAGCGCAGTGGGCGGGGGTATCAGATGAACCAGGGCGCTGTGGCTGCAACGGGCAATGTGTTATACTTTCTCCATGCAGATACTTTCCCGCCAGAACACTTCGAGCAAAGTATAAAACAAGCTGTGGAGCAAGGGTGGGAGAGTGGTTGCTTCAGGTTACGGTTTGATAGGTGGCATTGGTTCCTGCAACTGAATGCCTGGTTTACCAGGTTTAATGTAGATGCCATCCGGTTCGGAGACCAGAGCCTTTTTGTAAAGTGGGAGGTGTTTGATCTGGCTGGCGGGTTTAATGAAGATTTAATATTACTCGAAGACCAGGAGATTATTGGCAGGCTAAGAAAAGCTGCTTCCTTTAAAGTGCTGGAGCAAAGTGTCGTAACATCGGCCAGGAAGTATAAACAGATAGGCATCTACAAATTGCAGGCAGGCTATTTTCTTATTTATGGCTTGTATCGGCTAGGGCTATCTCAAAACCAGCTGGTGCGGGTTTATAGATGGATAGTATCAGAGTAAAGCATGAAGTATGCTTCTATCAATTTTAAATCACTGTTCGATTTCATATATAAATAAGCTGCACTTTGTTCATGCACACAAAAGGCCAAACAAAATCCCCGACGCGGTTCCAAAGTATAGGATAGTGCCGGGGATTTTAAATATCAAGTCAGATTAAGTGTGTCTCGTGTTTTCTTATTGCTTCGCCATCTTAATCTTATGCGGAACAATTTCTGTAGGCCATTTACCTGAGCCAACTGGCTCCTGGGAGATTTTTTCTGCCACATCCATTCCCTCTATTACCTCGCCAAATACGGTATACTCCGTATCCAGGCCAGGCTCTCCGCCAATGGTTTTATATGTCTCTATCTGGGCAGGCGTATACTTTATGTTATGTTGTGCCTCGTATGCTCTTAGTTCAGCTTCAGTTAAAGGCTCACCTAAAACAATGTAAAAGTTATGCGATGATGATTCTTTTTCCGGATTACGCTCATCGCCATAGCGGGCCATGGCCAGTGCTCCCCGTTTATGAATATATTTCGGGTCTGTTTCCTGCGGAATTTTATAAGCACCGTTTTTCATCTCGCGGTTATCGGAGTCTCCACCCTGTATGGCAAAGCCTTTCACCACACGGTAAAACTCTCCCTGATCGTAAAAGCCGCTTTTTGCTAGCCTGACAAAGTTAGCGCGATGCAAGGGGGTGTCTTTATATAGCCTCACCTTTATGTCTCCGTGGCGTGTGCTGATCACAGCTATGCTGTCCGGATGCTGGCGTTCATACTCAGTTAACACATCTACTACCGTTTCGGATGTAAGCGGTTCTAATGTAGGTTCTGTTGTGCCTGTTTCTGCAGCTGCATCAGTTTCATCCTGGCTGGTTTGGTTGCATGCGGCTGCAAATAGAATACAACTGGCTGCTATAGCGGCTCTTGCAAATTGTAGTGTGAGAGGTTTTTTTCTCATGGTTTATCTCGTTAGCTGTTCTACTAATCTACAAAATTCATTACATATAAGCTATAGGTGATGTTTAACTGGGATTATCAACAGGAGATTTAATTTGTATTAATCCAATAAGTTTATATATTGTTTATCTAAAATAGTTACTATTCCCGTATAGCTATCTACTTGTGTAACAATAGCTGTATCTTTTTCTATCCTTGTTTAGAAGCTATGCAGAGTTATAACACTGAATAGTGTGCTTGTGTGATAAATCATATGTTATAATAACAGGTGTATTTTGCATAACATTTAAGAATTATAAGTATATAATTTGCATATATTAATTGTAGTCAATATATTAGATGTGACGTCACTAATTTTTATTGTTCATTTTTAACCACTATCACCTTAAACAAGTATGAGAAATACCTTACATTTCCGTGGAATAGTACGCTCTGTACTGTTTGGAGCCGCTTTAACAACTGCAGCTTGTACCTTTACTTCCTGCGATCAGGATGCAGCAGAAGCTCTAAGCCCACAAGAAAAATTAGATGCAGTCTCTGAGAACGGAGCTATTATACCTGGTCAGTACATAGTTGTATTTAACCAGGATGAGAACCTGCGTGCAGACCAAAGTGCTACTTACGAGCAGCGTATTAATGCCGTTCGTTCAGCAGGTCGCAGTATTCTGGAAGCTAACGGAGTTCAGAATGTACAGATCGAGCAAGCTTTCGGTAAAGCGATTACAGGTGTAGCCGCAAGATTATCTGAAGGTGAAGTAGCCAAACTAAGAAACGATCCAAGAGTTGCCTATATAGAGAATGACAGAATTGTGATGCTTGCCAAGCCAGGCTCTGGCGGTGGCGGATCAACTGGCCAGGAAACCCCATGGGGTATTACACGTGTGGGTGGTGCAACAAGTGGTGCTGGTAAAACTGCCTGGGTTATCGACTCTGGCATAGACCTGGACCACCCAGACCTGAATGTGGATGCTGGTAGAAGCTTCACGGCATTTACAAGTGGCAGAGACAATACACCTGATGATAATAACGGGCACGGTACGCACGTAGCTGGTACTATTGCTGCACTGGATAACTCTGTTGGTGTGATAGGTGTGGCCCACGGTGCTACTGTGGTAGCTGTTAAAGTATTGGATGCACGCGGCAGTGGCTCGTACTCTGGCGTAATTGCAGGTGTAGATTATGTGGCTGCTAACGGCAAATCCGGTGATGTTGCTAATATGAGCTTAGGAGGGCCTGTATCACAAGCGCTTGACGACGCAGTAAAGGCGGCAGCGAATACAGGCGTTAAGTTTGCCCTGGCTGCAGGTAATGATGGCGCAGATGCAAATAACTCATCTCCGGCAAGGGCTAATGGTGCAAATATCTATACTGTATCTGCTATGGATATTAATGATAGATTAGCATCATTCTCTAACTATGGCAACCCACCTGTTGATTATGCAGCACCGGGTGTAAGCATCAAGTCTACCTGGAAAGGCGGTGCATATAATACTATTAGTGGTACATCTATGGCATCACCGCACGTGGCAGGTCTTTTACTTTTAGGCAATGTAACTACATCAGGTTATGTTTCCGGCGATAAAGACAGCACTCCAGATCCGATAGCGCATAACTAGTATTCCAAGTTTAAAGTTAAGGTTAATTGAGAGGGCAGCCGTTGGCTGCCCTTTTTTTATACTTTACTTTATACTTTTAGCTAAAGCATTTTCCGCATCACATAATCGTTCATCCAATAGGGGCCAATGGCAATATCTTCCTGTTGGTGTATGTTGTAACCACAACGTTCGTAAAATTCTTTTGCTTTGTTATAGCGGTTCACATTCAGGTCAAGTACAGTGCCTCCAAGCTGTATTACTTCTTCTTCAACAGCAGTTAGCAATAGCTTGCCGTAACCTTTTCCCTGGCACTCCGGCAGCAAGTAAATCTTATTCAGCTTGTAAACTTGGTCTGCCGCAGACTTCTCAGAGTAAGAGGCAAATCCAACCGGCTGGTCGCCTTCAAACAGTATAAGGAATGTCTGCCCCTCCTGCATTTGCTGCAAAAGTGCATCTGAAGTATAAATTACCCTATACATGTAATCAATTTGCTCCTGAGAGAGTATACTGCCGTAAGTATGGGTCCAGGTGGCCTCGGCAAGGTTTTTTATGATCGGAACATCAGCCTGTGTGGCTTCTTTTATTCTGGTGTTCGGCTGCATGAATAGGTGCTAAAGATTTTATGCAAGATATACGCTGTGCAGTTAATTGCCAATGCCGGTTATGCTTTATACTCCTGCCATAAATATTAACTTTGTAAGTATAGCTCTAAATAAATTGATGACGAAACCATGAAAGCAATATACCTTGAAGCCATTAACAAGCCTTTTACCCTAATTGAAAAAGAGAAGCCAAAGGCTGGGCCAGGCGAGGCAGTAGTGCATGTAAAGGCCGCCGCCCTGAACCACCGTGATGTCTGGATACAGTATGGCCGCTATTTTACCAAAGACTACCCTACCATACTTGGCTCTGACTGCGCTGGTGTTGTAGCTGAAGTAGGAGATGGTGTTGATAAGATCTGGCTTGGCAAAGAAGTGATTGTAGATCCCTCGTCTGATTGGGGAGATAACCCAAGGGCTCAGGGCAGAGATTTTAAAGTACTGGGCATGCCCGAAGACGGCGCCTTTGCTGAATACGTAAAAGTGCATGCAGCCAACCTGCACGAAAAGCCCGGTCACCTTACTTTTGAAGAAGCTGCAGCTTTGCCCCTTGGCGGTGTAACAGCTTACCGGGCCATGTTTACCAAGTGTAATATACAAGAAGGAGACAGAGTGCTGGTGACTGGTGCCGGGGGTGGAGTGGCCCTTTTTGCCATACAGTTTGCCGTAGCCATTGGTGCAGAAGTATGGGTAACCTCTGGCAGCGATGAGAAAATCGGCCTGGCGATGGATCTGGGAGCTAAAGATGGTATTAACTATAAAGCAGAAGACTGGGGCAAAGTGCTGAAGGAGAAAACCGGTGGCTTTGATGTGATTATAGATGGTGCTGCCGGTGAAGGCTTTGTGCAACTAGTTAAGTTAGCCAGACCTGGCGGGCGTATCGGTATGTATGGTGGCACCACAGGGATGATCGGACAGTTAAATCCAGCTGAGATTTTCTGGAAGCAGTTATCTATACATGGCAGTACAATGGGCACCGCCCAGGATTTTGCTCAAATGATCAAGCTAGTAGCTGAAAAAGAAATTCGCCCGGTAGTAGACATAGTATATCCGCTGGAGAAAACCGAAGAAGCCATGCGTTATATGGAGGCCGGTAAGCAGTTTGGCAAGATTGTTTTAACTACAGATTAATGGGGATTTAACTGATTGGATTGATTATTCTAGAAATAAGAAGACCCGCTGTTACACAAGAGCAGCGGGTCTTTTTTTAGTTTATAATTGGTCACTCTGTATTCTAATACAGAAAAAGAGATCAAATTAATCAGTTAAATCCCCATTAATCGTTGGTCTTTACTGATTCTGATCTAACAGACTGAGTAGGAATGCGTATTGCAAGGCTGTTTCTTTATAGCGTTGAAAACGTCCTGATGCACCACCATGCCCGGCTTCCATATTGGTATGGAGTAGTAATAGGTTGTCATCTGTCTTTATGTCCCGGAGCTTGGCTACCCATTTGGCCGGCTCCCAGTATTGTACCTGAGAATCGTGGAGCCCGGTTGTAACCAGCATGTTCGGGTAATTTTGTGCTTTTACGTTATCGTATGGGGAGTAAGACAGCATGTAATCATAAGCATCTTTTTCTGCAGGATTGCCCCACTCGTCAAACTCACCGGTGGTTAAAGGTATGCTGGTGTCAAGCATGGTGGTAACAACATCCACGAAGGGTACAGCTGCTATCACACCTTTATAAAGCTCTGGCCTCATATTTACGACGGCACCCATCAGTAACCCTCCTGCGCTGCCACCCATGGCAAACAGCTTGTCTGGTTTCGTATAGCCTTGCTCGATCAGGTATTCGGACGCATCAATAAAGTCGGTGAAGGTGTTCTTCTTCTTCATCATCTTACCTTCTTCGTACCATTTTCTACCCATCTCCTGTCCGCCCCGAATGTGTGCGATGGCATAAACAAAACCCCGGTCTAGCAGGCTGAGGCGCACAGAGCTAAAGCCTGGATTTGTACTGGAGCCATAAGAGCCATAGGCATACTGGAGGGTTGGATTGCTCCCATCCAGCTTTATCCCTTTTCTGTACACCAGAGAGATTGGTATTTTGGTGCCATCGTCGGCAGTGGCGTAAATTCGTTTTGCTTCATAGCTCTCCGGGTTAAAGTTACCTACAACCTCTTCTCTCTTTTTGAGCTCCTGCTGTTTTGTCTCCATGTTATAGTCGTACACGGAGTTAGGTGTGGTAAGAGAGCTATACTGGTAGCGGAGTGTTTTGCTATCGAAATCCGGATTAATGCTGATGTAGGCAGTATAAGCCTCTTCACCGAAGTTGATATAATAGTCAGTTTTCGGATCGTTCCACTTCTTTATCCTGATCTGGGTAAGTCCGTTTTTACGTTCCTGTAGTGTCAGGTAATCCTTAAATATCTCAATACCCTCCAGCAGTACATCCTCACGGTGCGGTATTACATCTTTCCAGTTGGCTTTACCCGGCTTGCTTACAGGAGTCTGCACCAGTTTAAAGTTGGTGGCGGCGTCTTTATTGGTAACGATGTAGAACTTGTCACCAAAATGATCTACGCTGTACTCTAACCCACGCTCCCGAGGTTGAATGACCTTGAATGTGCCGTTGGGGTTGTTGGCATCCAGGAAGCGATATTCGTTAGAGAGGGTTGAACCGGAGCCGATGATGATGTATTTATCAGATTTGGTTTTGTATACAAATGTGCTAAACGTTTCGTCAGCTTCATGATATACTTCCTTGTCCTGTGAGGCGGGTGTGCCTAACGTATGCTTGAAAATTTTATAAGAACGAAGTGCCGGGTCCTTTACAGTATAATACACTGTCTTGTTATCATTAGCCCATACTGCCCCACCTGTTGTGTTAGGAATTCGGTCTTTTAGCATCTGGCCAGTACTTAAATCTTTGAACCGGATGGTGTACTTGCGGCGGCTAACAGTGTCTTCGCCAAAAGCCAGAAGCTTGTTGTTCGGGCTAACGTTCATACCTGACGCCGCATAGTAGTTTAAGCCTTCAGCACGTTCATTTGCATTTACCATTACCTCTTCCGGCGCGGTTAAGCTACCTTTCTTACGGGCATAGATCGGGTATTCTTTGCCAGTCTCATATCGGGTGTAATACCAATACCCGTCATCTTTGAACGGAACTGACTCGTCCTGCTGCTTAATGCGCCCTACTATCTCCTGGTAAAGCTTCTGCTGCAGGTCTTCTGTGTCGGCCATTACTTTTTTAGTGTAGTCATTTTCTGCGTTCAGGTAAGCAATCACCTCCGGGTCTTCGCGCTGGTTAAGCCAATAGTAGTTGTCTGTGCGCGTATTGCCGTGCATGGTTAGCTGCTTCGGTTCCTTTTTAGCGATGGGAGGCTTTGGTGCAGTTACATTAGCTGTCTCGCTGGTGGGAGTTGTTGTTACCTGCTCAGTAGAGGAAGCACTGGTGCCAGAGGTGTTGCTAGGAGAGCAACTGCTTAAAAGCCAGACTGGAGCAGCAGCAAGTATCATTGCTGTTAGCCTGATATTCAATGTTTTTCTCATATCGGTTTATATGTTGTTTTGTTTGTATAAGCTTTACTAAAGTATAAGCAGTAGGTCAATTAAAGCCATGCAGAAAATAAAAGCAAACCAAAAAGTTATGCATGCAGCATACTTTTTATTATCTTGAGTCTCACTTAAACGCAAACCTAAACTATGACTACGCAAGCAGAATTTGAAAGTGCAGTAGAAAGATCGAAATCCTTAACTGAGCGGCCATCCAATGATGTGCTGTTGCAGTTGTACGCACTATTTAAACAGGCGACTGAAGGAGATGTGAACACAGAGCGCCCTGGTGGTTTTGATTTTAAAAACATCGCCAAATGGGATGCCTGGAAAAAACAGGAAGGCAAAAGCAGCGAGGAAGCACGTGCAGAGTATGTGGCACTGGTGAACAGGCTGGCTTCATAAAAAGTATAGTTAATAAGCTAGCTTAAGGCTTCTTCTGTTAAAGGAGAAGCTTTTTTTGTGCCTGCCGGAATTGTAAATAAACGGTAAGGGTAGGATGAATTAGTCCTTCTATACTTGTATAGAGATGTTTATGTATAGTAGTGAATTGTAATATTTAGGTTGTGTGTAAAAAAAACAAATGCAATAACAACCTAAAATAATCACATTTATAGAATATAGACGTATAAGTCATTTGTTATTAACTAAGTTCTATAGCTCACATAAACATTTACTTATGAAAAAAAATTACCCGATCAAGCTGCTATTACTGCTGCTCATGATGGTCCCAATGGTGCTTTATGCTCAGACCACTGTGCGAGGAATCGTTACAGATGCAGGAAAAGGTACTCCCTTACCTGGTGTTAGTGTTGTAGTAGTAGGCACTACCCAGGGTACAACCACAGATGCTGAGGGCAGCTACAGCATCCAATTACCCTCTGCTACAGGCAAACTCACTTTTTCCTATCTAGGCTTTGTATCACAAACCATAGATGTTACGCCTGCAGTTAATGTACTGAACGTTGAGCTAAAGGAGAGACTAACCAACCTCAGTGAGGTAGTGATTACCGGATTGGCTACAACTGTAAAACGCACTAATGCGGCAAATGCAGTGTCATCGCTTAACACCCGCGAAATTACCGGTATCACTACACCTCAAACGGTTGATGGCGCTATAAGCGGTAAGCTGGTAGGTGCTAATATTGTAGCTAACTCAGGAGCACCTGGTGGAGGTATGGCCATGAAGCTACGGGGTATTACCTCTATCTTTGGCAATGCGCAACCTTTGTTTGTAATAGACGGGATAATAATCGACAACTCATCCATTTCAGCTGGTCTGAACTCTGTTACAAATGCAGCAGGTGGAGGAAGTTCGTCTAACCAGGATAACGCCTCTAACCGTATTGCCGATATCAACCCTGCTGATATAGAAAGTATAGAAGTACTGAAAGGTGCCTCCGCTGCCGCTATTTATGGTTCTCTTGCCTCTGCCGGTGTGGTAATAATAACAACAAAACGCGGTGCAATAGGCAAAACACTCGTAGACTTCTCTCAGGATATAGGTATTACACGTATTTCCAACACACTGGGCATGCGCACCTACACAGAAGAAAGAGTAAGAAAATCTTTTGGAGCTGCAGCGGTGCCCCTATTTCTGGAGGCGCAACAACAGAACCGGTTTATTGATTATGAAGAAGAGCTATACGGCAATACAGGTTTGCTGCTGAACTCAAGGCTAAACGTGAGTGGTGGCACCGAGAAAACCCGCTTTTTTGTTGGTGGGCTTGTTCAGGATGAAGAAGGAATTATTGAAAGAACTGGTTATAAGAAGAAATCTATCCGGTTCAATCTTGATCACATACTATCGGATCGGTTTGACTTTAGTCTTACCTCCAACTATATAAACTCTGAAAGTGACCGTGGACTAACGAACAACGATAACGCCGGTGTATCTTTCGGTGTGGCACTATCCTCTACGCCCAGCTTTATAGACCTGCGACCAAATGATGATGGGGTATATCCTGAAAACCCTTTTGCAGGATCTAACTTTTTGCAGACACGTGATCTGATTACAAACAGAGAGTCTACAGACAGGTTTTTAGGAGGACTTACACTAAATACCCAACTACAAAGAGGTGAAACTAGCAATACAAAACTTGTAATTCGTGGAGGGCTTGATTTCTACAACCTTCGAACAACTGCTATTTTCCCAAGTATACTGCAGTTCCAGATAAAGGGACCATCGGCTACACAGGGAGCATCCATTCAGGGTAATGCCTATAACCTGAATACGAACTACGCAGCGTTTATAGTAAACAACCTTTCGCTTGCGGACGACAACCTCACGTTTACATCAACACTCGGCGCAACACGGGAAAACTTCAACCAGAACCAGATACTGAATGTGGCTACCCGTTTGATAGGTGACCAAACCAACCTGGATCAGTCTGGCGCTGTAAGCGTTTCTCAGAACAGGTTGATTACCCGTAACAAAGGTCTTTTCTTTCAGGAGGAGGTAAACTACAGAGACCGCATTATTGCAACGGCAGGTCTGCGCTTAGATAAGTCATCTGATAATGCTGATGTAAACGAGTTCCAGGCTTTTCCAAAGGCATCATTGGCAGTTAACCTGGCCAACTTTGACTTTTGGCAAATAGAAACGATAAACCTATTCAAACTGCGTGTGGCTTATGGTCAGTCTGGTGGGTTTCCGCCGTTCGGTGCAAAGTATACTTCGTTTGTGCCGTTTAACACAGGCGGCTTACCAGGGCTGATACCAGCTGCTCAAAGAGGTAACGATGAGATAAAGCAGGAGCGCCAGAAAGAACTGGAGGCTGGCCTGGATGTGTCTATTCTGGATGACAAGATAATTTTCGAGGGAACGGTTTACAACAAAACGGTGAAAGACCTGATTCTTTTTCAGAATGTTCCCGGATCATCCGGATTTACAACGCGTGTAGTAAACGGCGGTGAGCTGCAGAACAAAGGAGTTGAGCTTGCTTTAAACACTATTCCTTTCGAAACTCCTTCAATTAAATGGAATTCACGGATCAGCTACTGGCTTAACCGTTCAGAGATTACAGAGCTTAATGTTCCGGCTTTCCCGCTTGGGGCTTT
The DNA here is from genome assembly GCF_019443125.1 of Pontibacter aydingkolensis. GTDB lineage: Bacteria > Bacteroidota > Bacteroidia > Cytophagales > Hymenobacteraceae > Pontibacter > Pontibacter aydingkolensis. The sequence goes on from NZ_JAHYXK010000021.1 coordinate 15,119, forward strand.
TGGTACAACACTTGGTACCTTCTTTATAGAGGAGGGCGAGTCTGCTACACAAATAAAAGGTATCAGAGGCGATCAGGGTGTGGTGAAACTCGGAGATGCCCAGCCCGACTTCCAGATGAACTTCCACAACTTTCTTACTATAAAGCAAAACCTTACCTTCTCGTTCTTACTGCACTGGAAAAAGGGTGGCGATAATATAAACCTAACTGAGCTTTTAACTGACCTTGGAGGCACTTCACCGGATTTTGATGATGACGACAACGGAGATGGTGTTACTAATGCTCAGGAACGTATAAACGCACTTGGAGCATCAGCAGAGCCATTCGTACAAGATGCCTCTTACCTGAGGTTGCGCGAGATAGGTTTATACTACGATCTGCCAGCGCCGACACTGCGAAATGTCTTTGGCTCCCTAGTGCGAAACCTGAAAGTGGGTGTATCTGCAAACAACGTATTTGTAATAACTGATTACCGTGGCTACGATCCGGAAGTATCTAATTTTGGTGCTAATGGGCTCTCGACAGGTGTGGATGTTACTCCTTTCCCGCCATCCAGAAGAATGTTTTTCCACTTTATGATTGGCTTCTAACCTAACCAGACTCAGACATGAAAAATAATTCCATAAAGTATAAGTTTGGCATCTGCGCCATTGCGCTTTCGCTTGTCTTTCCGTCCTGCGAAATAGAGGATATTCCTGATCCAAATAACCCTACCATCGAGTCGGTGTTGGAGAATGCTGGCATACCTTCCCTCAACAACCTGGTTACAGGAACAGAGGCAGCCATGCGCATCGACATCGGTACATACTATGATGATGTGGGCGTAGTAGGGCGCGAATACTATCGCTTTTCTGGCGCTGACCCGCGCTTTACCTCTGATTTGCTTGGTGCTGGAAACGCTGTGCTGGACAATAATACGTTTTATACCACACGCCCATGGAACGCCAGATACCGGGCAGTAAAAAATGCCAACATTCTCATCTCTTCTGCTAACAACACGAATCAGATCACTGAGGAGCAAAAGCAGGGTTATTTAGGCTTTGCCAAAACAATAAAGGCGCATCAGTTGCTCATGAACCTGACGCTGATGAATGAGAACGGTATTCGCGTGGACGTGGATGACCCTGATAACCTTGGGCCTGTGGTTGATAGGCCTGCAGCCTTAACGGCTATCGCAGCATTATTAGATGAGGCGCAGACGCATTTACAAGGTGCCGGAGAAACATTTCCGTTTTCTTTGTCAAGTGGCTACCAGGATTTGGTTAACGCGGATCCTAAGGATCCCTTTGGGCCTGATGAGTTTCTAGAGTTTAACCGTGCCCTTGCTGCTCGTGTGGCCGTGTACCGGGAAAATTTTGGTGCTGCACTGCAGGCACTTCAAGGGTCCTTCCTGGAGCTGAATACGAATTTTAACAAAGGAATATACTATACTTTCAGTGATGCATCTGGGGATATTGTGAATCCGCTTTTCATTGGGCGTAACGCTAAGGGAGAACTGCGCCTTGCTCACCCTAGCTTTGTAACTGATGCTACGCCTGGGGACGACCGCCTGTCGAAGGTCGCCTTGCGTGATGAGCCGGCGACACAGAGCGGCTTAACCAGCCGGTATGATATAACAGTATTCAGCTCCAACACAGATCCTGTGCCTATAATCAGGAACGAAGAGTTGATCCTTATTTATGCGGAGGCAAAAATACAGACAGACGCTTTGCTTGATGCTGTAAGTGCCCTTAACATCATTCGCACTGGCCATGGACTACAGCCCTATACAGGTCTGGTTACAAAAGATGCTCTGATCAATGAGATGCTCCGGCAGCGCCGCTACTCTCTGTTTTTTGAAGGGCACCGCTGGATTGATTTACGCCGATACAACAGATTGGGTCAACTGCCGATAGATCGTCCCGGTGATGATGTGTGGGTGAGCTTCCCGATTCCTTTTAATGAAGGGACATAGATGGAACAGTAGTAAACTAAAAGAGGGGATGCAAAGCCCCTCTTTTAGTTTGATTTCCAGGTATGGCCACATTCGTGACAGGTGTACTTTCTACGATTTAAGAATGGCAGCGGAAAGCCCAGGAACAGGTAACTGATCGAGAAAATAGTTTTATTGAATTTTACTTGTTCCACATTGTCGGAGCCGCAGTTAGGGCAGGTGTTTACAACCTCGTGCTCCTGCATGGGCGGTGCCAGTTCTATCGTATCGTAGTCGAAAACGGTATTGCCCTCTCGAATGCGGGTAAGTATGGCTTTGGCCTCCATTACATCGGTTTCAGGTACTTTGAGCTTTACGCCGCCAACGGCTGTGGCATAAAAAGGCTGTACCCCTACAATGTTCTCGTCACCCAAAAAACAAAGTATACCCTCTGCTTCCAAACGCCCTTTCAGAATGTGGGCTTCGGTTACATGATTAAAAGTGGCGATTGTTATCAGGCGCTCAGCCATACTTTTTAGTTATTTCTTAGGAGGCAGATCAAATGCCTCGGCTTCGTGCTCAAAGTGTCCTTTATGCGATCCGTCGCAAAAAGGTTTGTTCTTAGAAAGGCCGCAACGACAGATGGACACCAGCTCTCTGCCACCCAGGCCGTATATATTTCCGTTTTTGTCTACAATCTCAAACTCGCCCTCTACACGTAGCGAGCCATTGTTATTTACAGTAAGTCTAGTTTTTGCCATCAGTATTCTGGGTTTAAGTATAAACAAATATACTGAATTTTAAATTGGGTTATAAGCATTGTTACGATACTGCAAGTATAAAATAAAACCGGCCACAGATCTCTCTGGGGCCGGTTTAAACTAATGCTGCTTTAAAAGATACTTACTTTGTGTACATGTAAGTATAAGTTTCGCGTTTGCCATTTGGTTTTACAACCGTCTGGGTCAAAGGATAACCTGCTTTGTCGTACGTGTATGAGTAAGTATACTTGTAGCTTTTGCCTGTGCCATTTACAGTGGTATTAGCTGCAATTATGTTGTTAGGGCTGCTGGCAGTGCCTGGCTCTGCAAACTCGTAAAATGGATTGTGGTTAGAGTCGTAAGAGTAAGTGGTAGTTGAGAAAAGCTTTGCTTTGCCTTTGTCGTCAATAACGTGCTGCTTCTCTTCTGTATAGTTGCCGTTTGGTAGAGCCTCGTAAGTAGTATACGATTTGGCTTTAGCTTTGTCGCCTGTTCCTTCAAACACCGACTTTTTCTCCAATGTCTTGTCTTCTTTGTAGCTGTAGGTAGCGTAGGTGCTGTATTCTACTTTGCTGTTGTTGTAATACGTAGAAGTAGTTTTTTCCAGAGTGCCGTCTGTGGCATACGTATATACCTGCTCTGATAACAACGATTGGTTAGTACCTGCGTGGGTAGTTACTTTAGTTAGTTTGCCTTTAGCATCGCGCTCAAACTTCTCGAAACTTTCCAGTTCACCGCTCTCTTTATCGTAGTGGTTGATTTGCGTAACTACCTGGCCCGCAAAATTGTAGGATGTAACCTTTGAGGACTCGGCTAAAACCTGAGAAATAGTGCTTTGCTGAAGTTCCGGCGTTACACTTTCCTGCTCACTCTTCTCGCAAGAGCTTAATGCTACCACGCCGAATAAAAGCATGGCTGGTAAAAATCTGTTTTTCAATTTCATTTGGCTAAAAGTTGAAAAGTTGAAAAAAATAGTACGCTACGGCACATATTGCCGGTAGGTTGCAGTGAAAACGGAAGAAGTGTTAAAATAATTGCACTTTAGTTAATAAAATATCTGGAGAGGTGTATTGGGAGGAGTGGTTTTGGTATGATTTAAATTTGTAACTAATTGATAAACAAAAGTTTTGTGTGATTTAAAACCTTCAGTAAAAAAAGTAAAAATTTTTAAAAATCGCTTAAATATAGGATTAAATATATTTTTGCAACCTTGCAGTATACTTAGTTTAGACTTGCACTTTGGGCTATATTAAGCAATTCGTCTCCGGCATCTATATTGTGGCGCAGATGTTCTTCAAAACTAACCTCAATGCGTAGAGCCTTCAGTCCTTGCACACCCTGCATCTCTTCCAGTTCTAGGCGTTCAACTTTTTTACCGATATAACCCTCAGACTGTAAAAACTCGATGTAGCGGATATACTCTTCGGCTTCTTTCTGTTGCGTGTATACAATGGCAATTTTGTTTGGCTGTGTAAGCCGTTCTTCAGTACCACGCAGCGTAGCTTTGTCCAGGCGCTTTTTAATAATTTCGTACCGGATGTTATTTGCGCCTTCTACATCAAATTTCTTTTCGTCCAGCCTGAACCGGATCGAAATAGAGTCGCTATGTACCAGAATAAGTTGCGTGATCTCGAGGGGTAACTTAAGGTTTGCACGCAGGTTATGGATACGCCTGGCCACTTCGCAGGTAAGCATGAGTTGCCATAAGCGCATGTTTTTTAAGTATATCGGCTGAAAATTTCCATTGTTCAACAGCGATGCACCTATATAAATGTTATACTCCAGGCCATCGGTTTTATACTTTTCAAAATAATGCGGGAATATCTGCTGCGCCTTTTCCTCTTCACGTTCTAAAAACGTAGAAATTGTTTCGTTGATCATGAACATACTTTCTTCGTATGCCCGCCTTTTGTTATAAACTACTTTGTAAGGGTTGTTAATGGCAGAGCGATAAGCCTGTATCGCAGCGAGTGCACCAGGGTTCTTTTGCGCAAAGTAATCAAACAATGGTTCTACCTCCTCTCTCAGGAAACCAAGTATAATACCCTCTTCATCAGAGGCCAGGTCCTGCATAATATCATGCGAGAGTTTGTCTATCTTAAAAATCAGCTCATCGAGTATGGTAAGCGGTAAATTGTCTTTTGCGGCAAGTATAACCTCTTTTGCCAGTACAAGCTGCTCCAGCAAATCGCCCTGAATAGCCTTGTTGCGCTCTATGGCAGAGTTTCTTATGTCAGAAGACCCGTAAAGTGGGTACACATCCCGGAACACAATTGGCTCAATTTCAGAGCTGGCATTGCGCTCCATTTTCTCCAATAAGTTAATGGCAGCCTGTGTAAAGCGCCATTCTACAATAGGGTGTATAGCAGTATACTTTTCTTTAATGATGTTCTGAATACTGCTTCGCAACTCTTCCAGGCTACGGTTCATGGCCAGGGCAAACAGCGGCAGTATATCTTTCAGCCTGATTGTTGAGAGTGCGTTCAGCTCTCCGGGAATAGGCGAGGCAAGTTCCATGAGGCCAATTATTCTGCCTTCATATTCCAGTGGTGCTATAATCAGGTTGCGGACCCCGTGCTCAAGTAACTGGTCTTCTATAGTAGTGGGCTCCGGTAGTACGTTCAGGTCTTCCACAACAATGGTATGGCCTTTTTTAATTACAGGCTCGTAAATGGAGCCTTTCAGGTCATTCAGCTTCAGGTCCGAATCCTGCGAAAGTATAAGCCCGTTCCATATTTTGCGGGCATATGTAGTGTCGAAGTCTCGGATGGCGGGGCAGGAGGCAAAGCCAAGCCGTACACCCGGCAAACCGAACAATACGCGCAGTTTCTGCTGTAAGATATCAAAGCCTTCATCAGTAGCCACAGAGTCGCGGTCCAGCAATTCGTAGCGCAACGATGATATTGTTTCTTCTATAGTTACATCGGTAAAATCGTAGATCGCGAAGCCCGAAAACTCAAAGTTTTCCGGAGGCAAGGTCTGCATCCACAGGTCTAGGTTATTGTAGCGGTTAATCAGGTAATTTATCTCCTGTGCATTCAGTTTTTTTATCTCGCCTTTGGCTTTTACCTCCATAAACTTAAGGTCTATACTTAGTTTATAGTGGCGATCCAGGTTAGTAAACTTGTCTTTGATAGTGAAGATAAAGGGCTCGTCCACGTAAAAATTGGCGTTATAAAATTTATCAAGTATGATAGTATAAGCCGAAAGAGTTAACCTGAAGAGCAGCGTTTTTTTATCGATATTTAGCTTTTCAGAATAATTGTCGCCACCAAGTAGTTTAAGTTCTTCCAGCTTAGGTGTGGCGTAAAAACTTTCGAAATGGAAAGGAGCCACAACTGCCTTTAAGTCGTTTTCCCAAAGTGCACCGGCAAAGATATCCTCCATTAAAACATCAACGGTGTCTATGTGTCTGTCTATAATAGAAACATCATGAATAGGAGAAATAAGGTCTGCTTTTTTTCGAAGCATACCAGCCAGCTCGCTAACACGGGATGCATTGCAGTTAGGGTCGCTTATCAGCTTATCTTCCCAATAGGCAATTAGCGGTGATAGGCTCAGCGCAGATTTAAACGGGAATTCATCCACGCCAATAATGATTTCATCATTGTTCGTGATGGCGACAACCGTTTCATGAAAATTGCCTTTTCGGGGTTTACTCATAGAATTAGGTGCACTGGGCAGGTTAAGGGTGTATAGGCTCTCTGTAATGTTATAAATTTAAGCTTGTAAATATTTCTTATGACTTTAAACGAAAGTTTCCGGTAAAAGATAGTGCAATTCTGATTAAGAGATCGTTAAGCGCATTTAAGTACGGCTGGAAGATTTGTTCGTCTAATAATTCTTTTATAGATAAGGAGCTAAATATATCTTTGGCATAATATTTATTATAATGGATAGTTATACAACCAATACAGATTTAACTATGATTAGAAGTACAGTTACAAAATGGGTATTTGCGATTATGCTTTTCTTACTTGCCTTTGGTGCCCAGGCGCAAACGCAATCTCAGCTTGAGAAAGACTTGGCTGCTTTCAGGAGTTGGATGCAAACCAAAGCCAGCCTGGCCGACAGCACCATCCGGAAAGAATGGCCAACCGTTAAAAAAGAGTACCGCGAACTTACCTGCTCGTTAGACCAGAATACCAGAAAGATGTCTGATAAGTCGAGGCAGGAATACGGGGAGATGAAAGCGGATTATAAAGAGTGGGAAGAACGTAACGAAACCCGCCAGCCGGTAAGTCTGGATGGCAAAAAACTGGCTCACTGGGAAAAGATCATGACGGGCACTACGCGCATTGCAAGTATAAAGCCTGCTAACCTGCGCGACGCCTTTGTGCTTGCCCTGGATGTTACCCGCGAGCACAGGCGCACCTGGAACCTGAGCGATTGGGAGTATGCCGAGTTTGTAGTAGGGGAGTTGAATACTAGAAAAGCCGAAGTGCTGGACAAACTGAATAACAGCGATAAGATAAAGATAGCTGCCCTGCAGGTTGAGTTTGCTACCCTTAAAAAAAGCAAAGAAGCCAAAGACAAGTACCAGGAAATGCGCGAAGGAAAACGCTAAAATATAAAATTAAAGCAAAAAGCCCCGGCAAGTATAAGTTGCCGGGGCTTTTTGCTTAGATGGCGTTTTTACCTTTAGTACCACCAGATTGCTCTTTATTTTGGTTGCGGCCCTGGTCAGGGCTTTTATTCTGGTCCTTATCAGTTAAATGCCTGTTTTCTTTCACATTATTTTTATCTCTCGCCTCAGGATTACTCTGCTTGTGTCGGTCTTGATTGTGTCCTTTTGTCATGGTTTGTTTTCGTTTGGTTTGTACTATAGCTTACGGCTTACTGGCCTGTGGGTTAAAAAGGGCGCCTCTACCATGGCCGGTTTGTACTTTATTTATTGTGGATAACTAGTGGGTATTTATCTTAAAAGTGACGCCTGCATCTAAGCAAAAACCCCTACTTTTGTAACCGGCTTTTACTAAAAACCATAGATTACCATGCACATTGCAATTGTAGGCAATATTGGCGCTGGCAAAACCACCCTGGCCACCAAGCTGTCGCAACACTTTAAGTGGGACTTATACTTAGAGGCGGTTGAAAACAACCCTTACCTGAAAGACTTTTATGAAGATATGGAGCGGTGGTCTTTCCACTTGCAGGTATTTTTCCTGAACAGCCGGTTTAACCAGGTACAACAGATAAAATCAAATGGCCGCAGCGTTATTCAGGACCGCACCATTTACGAAGATGCCCATATCTTTGCTAAAAACCTACACCAGTCCGGGTTAATGACTACCCGTGATTATGACAACTATTTCGCATTATTCGAGTCAATGATCACCATGGTAAAGGCCCCGGATCTGATGATTTACCTAAAGGCTGACCTGCCTAAACTGATCGGTCAGATAGAAAAGCGCAACCGCGACTACGAAAGTAGTATCAGCATAAACTACCTGCGTAACCTAAACGAGCACTACAATACCTGGATGAGCAACTACAACCAGGGCAAATTGCTTGTGATTGACGTGAATAACCTGGATTTTGTGGCCAACCCAGAAGATTTAGGTTCGATTATAGAGAAAGTACAGGCAGAGCTATTTGGCTTGTTTTAAAGTATAGCTTATACTTATAATACTTTTATAAGAAAGGCAATGCACGGCTAGTGTATTGCCTTTTTCTATTTTTAAGCATTTGCGAAGTCTGCTTCTGGCGCGGGTATCCAACCCGTGATTTGTAGTGGGCGAGGGTCTCCAGACTCGCTTGTGCGTACTAGATTCAGCTACCTTTTAAAAACAGTTCTCTCTAAGTTCATTCGTTCTCTCTTAAAAGAAGCCTTTCTGCTTTTAGCCAGCTTTTCGCCTCGCCGGCTGGGCCCTACTTTTTGTCCCCGAACTTGATTCGGGGACGCTCCTTTCTCGAGGGCCCCTACCCCCACTCGCTGACCGCCCCAACAGTGGACCATCGTTAGTGCACCTGGCATATGCTGTCGTTTTATAGCAACAACAGTTATTTATACTTTGTATCATTTGTGTTAATCTCTGGCTAAGATGTGTCCATCCCAGTCTTTGGCCTTTTTTCCACTTGTCATCTTGGAAGGATCTTGGTAGAAGGGAGGTTAAGCGTCAGCTACAGAGGTTGTGAGTTTTATCAAATTAACTTCAGAAATCCCCTCATTGGTTAAAGAGGGGCAGGGGTGGTTGGAGCGGTCTGAAGACAATCCTGTCCATCTATTAATCCCGAGAATCCTGGTCCAGGGCCGACCTTTCTTTCACCTCAACCTAAAAATCACTATATTCATACCTGCAACTAACCTATAAAACTATAATGAAAGGAAAGCACATACTTTTTGCCTCGGCCATAACGGCGGCTACATTTGGCTGCACAAGCAAAACCACCGAAGGTGATACCGCCACTACGGCAGTAGAAGCAAGCGACAGCATGAAGCAGAAGCTAGACATGTATACTACGGTGCGCTTAACATCTGACCTGAGCCACCTGAGCGAGAATGAGCGTAAAATGATACCATTGCTGATAGAGGCAGGGGATATTATGAACGAACTGTTCTGGTACGAAGCTTACGGTAAACGCGACTCGCTGATGAGTGCCCTAAATGATGAGCAACTGAAGCGCTTTGTGCAGATTAACTACGGCCCTTGGGATAGGCTTAATAACAATGAGCCATTTGTGCCTGGTGTGGGACCAAAGCCTGATGCCGCAAACTTTTACCCTGCCGACATGACCAAGGAAGAGTTTGAACAGGCTAACCTGAAAGATAAAACCAGCCAGTATACTTTTCTGCGTCGCGATGCCAATGGCAAACTTATTACAGTGCTTTACCATGTGCAATTTAAAGACCAGGTAAAGCGTGTGTCTGATTTGCTAAAGCAAGCAGCAGCGCTGGCAGAAGACCCCGGCCTGAAAAAATACCTGACACTGCGTGCAGATGCCATGCTAACCGACAACTACCAGCCAAGCGACCTTGCCTGGATGGATATGAAATCGAACAGGCTGGATGTGGTAATCGGACCGATAGAAACGTATGAAGATAAGCTGTTTGGCTACAAGGCCGCGCATGAGGCCTACGTGCTTGTAAAAGATATGGAGTGGAGTGAGCGCCTAGCAAAGTATGCAGCCTTCTTGCCTGAGCTTCAGCGCGGCTTGCCAGTACTTGCAAAGTATAAAACCGAGACGCCGGGCACCGACTCTGACCTGAACGCTTATGATGTAGTGTTTTACGCCGGCGATAGCAACGCAGGCAGCAAAACCATCGCCATTAACCTGCCAAACGACGAGGAGGTGCAACTAAAGAAAGGCACGCGCCGCCTGCAGTTGAAAAACGCCATGCGAGCCAAGTTCGACAAGATCATGGTGCCGATTGCCGATGAGTTGATTGCTGGCGATCAGAAAAAGCACGTAACGTTCGATGCCTTCTTTGCCAATACCATGTTCCACGAGGTGGCGCACGGACTGGGTATAAAGAATACCATAAACAACAAAGGTACCGTACGCGAGGCCCTGAAAGAGCATGCATCTGCCCTGGAAGAAGGCAAAGCAGATATACTTGGCTTGTACATGATCACACAACTGCACGAGAAAGGCGAAGTAGAAGGAAGTTTGGAAGATTACTATACGACATTCCTGGCGGGTATTTTCCGTTCGGTGCGTTTTGGTGCGGCCAGTGCTCATGGCAAAGCCAACATGGTACGCTTTAACTTCTTTAAAGAGAACGGCGCTTTTGAGCGTGACGAGCAAAGTGGCAAGTATAGAGTGGATTACACTAAAATGCGCGAAGCCATGGATAAGCTGTCTGAAACGATACTTACCCTACAGGGCACTGGCGACTATGCCGGTGTAGGTAATCTGCTAAACAACCAGGGGCAGGTAAGTTTGCAACTGCAGTCTGACCTGGACAGGCTTTCTAAAGCAAACATACCTGTTGATATTGTTTTTGAGCAGGGTGTGGACGTGCTTGGATTGAGATAATTGTTACTGATGGAGATACTAAACTGGAAACAGAAAGATTTTTCGGGAAGAAAGTATATTGTAAACTCAGCTGATGGGCAGCTTGGAAAACTCGTGTTTGATGGCTGGACAAGTTATAATGCCGTTTTTGACTCTGGGGAGTCCAGCGTTTCATTTACGAGCAAGGGCTGGGTTGAACAGGAAGTAACCATACGTTACAACGGAGAGATAGTGGGAAACGGCATTACGTCATTACTCGGAAAATCACGCATCGAAATGGTTTCCGGGGAAAAATATGTTTTGCAAAGTAAAACCTTCTCTCAAAAGCAGGTATTGACGGATGTAGCCGGAAAAAGTGTCATCAGTTTTGAGCAGCCTGCTTTTGGCTTTGGCAAAGGGCAAATACTAATAGCAGATGGCGTTTCAGAACTGACAAAGTTAGCCTTGGTTAGTACTGGGTTATACTTTAAAACTGTATCAGATAGCCAGGTAGCCATTTTGATCGCCATATTTACGCCTATCTTCCTTCAGATAATAAGGTAGCCCGTCATAGAATCAAGATAAAAAGCCTGTCCTTTTGGTCAGGCTTTTTATTTAGCTATTAACTACTGCTTCGTAACGATTGTAAGCTATACCCAGTGCTTTTGTTTGCTGATTAAGTTAAGAGTTATAATAATTGGCACGGAGTTGGGAATACACTGTTGTCAGCAAGACCTTAGACCTCTCTTGAAGTAGAAAGAGAAGGAAGGTGCTGAATTATAATTTAAATGACAATGTTATGGGAAATGCAAAAACTTTTATCGCTTATTTATTGGTAGTAGTTTTTCTGTTAGGAACGATAGCCGCAAGTGCTTAAACAATAAAAGAACCTGAAAGCGAAGTGGTGAAAAAGTATAATAACACTGGTCTAATTGTAGAGGTGGGCATCTCTGCAGACGTGTAGTTCAAGAAATCTGCCGAAAAAGTACATATATAACAAAAGATAACCTGATTATTAGCGAACCGGCTGCATCATTTTGGTGCAGCCGGTTTTTTTTTAGTGAGGGAAGCTTAACTAAGAGAATTTAGCAGTGAAACGTTAAAAATAATTAAACAAAAGGTGTTGGATCAGAGTATGTTACTTTTGCTGAATAGGTTAATTATCAATTGTTTAAACCTTAAAATAAATCATGAAAAGTTTTTTTGAATTCAACAGAAATAGCCCTGAAGAACGGCAGGAGCGCAACAAATTATACCCGGAATTAGCAAAATTTCATATTGCCCTGCGCGAGGAGATGAGCGAAGAAGAATACCAGGCCTATTATACTTCTGAACAGGAATCCTCTAAATCAAGCAGACCTATCTTGTACCAAACCAAGCATCAATGGATATCGGCATACTAATTTGCAGCAAGCATTTAATTTAAAAAGGCAAATAACTATATGAGTGTTTGCCTTTTTAGTTTTTAGAGGGTTTATACTTTGTGTTCCTGCTGATATTCCAGGATGTCGCCGGGCTGGCAGTTTAGCACAGCGCAAATCGTGTTTAAGGTAGAAAAGCGGATAGCCTTGGCTTTGCCTGTTTTAAGTACAGATAAATTTGCCAGTGTAAGGCCTACACGTTCCGAAAGCTCTGAGAGTGACATTTTCCTTTTGGCCAGCATCACATCCAGGTTTACAATTATTGCCATTATATAGTTAGTTGCTCTGCTTCGTAAAGTTTGTTTCCTTCATCAAAGATTTCGGCAAGTATAAAGGCACCCAGCATAAACATCAGCGGTAGGTAATTAATGTAAATCCCAAAATAAGATGCATTTTCTGTCTCCATCCATCTGAAACCTGTCATTATAAAAATTAGCAGGCAATAACGGCCTATTTTACGGAATACATTGCTGTTGTTCTGCCGGAAGGTCTGAAGCACTTTTACTGACTGTATTAACCTGGCAATCTGCTGCAGCATCAGTACCCAGATCGCAAGTATAATCACATGCTGCAGGTAAAATATAATTAGCGATAAGTTGCTGGCGTCCTGAACGTATATCGGGCCACGGCTAGCTGGCTTAGTGCCAATAGCTGAAGTAAATTCGAAAGCCGAAGTATAAAAAGAGGTAGATAGATTGGCGGCAGTTCTAAAATTATAGCCAGACAGCTCAACTTTACTATATAAATCCGGATTAAACTGGTAATGGATGATGCCAAAGGTGAATAACGTTATGAAAACAATTATTAAAACCCGGAAGATGTTACTGACCGCCAGCGCAATTGTGAGAAGTTTGTTTCTTTCCATATCATTTTTTTCAAATATAAGGGAAGGCTATATTATAATCAATAATTATTTACTGATTATCGATAAAAAATTATCGTGTATTGGTGTTTGCTTGTATATTTAGTCTATAGCTGCTGAAGTATAAGCTCTGCGCCTTCCTCACCTACAAGCGAGCCAATAGCCACACCCATTCCGCCCATGCGCACAGCACAACTTATCCGTTCCGATACCTGCTCCACGATGGTGGTTTTCTGAGTGCCCAGCCCCATAATGCCGCTCCAGCGATGCTCAATTTCATAAGGAGTATCAGGAAGTATAACTGTACTCAGCAGCTCTTCCAGTTTATGCTGTACCAGCTCTGTTAGCCCCAATGCTGTAGTTTCTTCGGCTGTAAAATCCAGGTTGCGGCCACCGCCAAATAATACCCTGTTGCCAATGTTGCGGAAATAGTAATAGCCGCAGTCGTAGTGGAAGGTACCTTTTAGCTTAAGGTTATCTATTGGTTTAGTGATAAGTACCTGTGCCCTTGCCGGCACCACCTGCACGTTTGGTAAAAGCTTCTGGGCAAAACCATTGGTAGCCACTAAAGCTGCGCGGGCCTTCAGGTTTATACTTTGTGCAGTAGCAGCAGTTATACTTGTGCCTTCGTCGTGGATGTCTGTTATCTCCAAGCCGTTAAGTACCAGCACTCCCAATGCCTGAACTTGCTGTGTAAGCGCCAGAATCATTTTGCCGGTGTCTATCTGGCCTTCGGCTGTACTTAGAAGCAGGTGTGAAACGTTCTTAAAGCCGAAATCGCTAATACTGGAATCTGCTGGCTGGAATAAGTTTTGCTCTCCGGTTATACTTTGAAGGTATGTGTTAAAGTATGGCAGCTTGTCCAGGCACGAAGTATAAAGTTCTTGTTGGGCATCTGTAAACAATTCGTAGCCGCCCCATTGGTGGTAGTCAATGGCAACGTCGCCGAGGTTATGGCGAAGGCGCTGCAAGCCTTTCCAGCGGCGCTCCACGAGGCCAAAAACTTCGTCTTCGGTGTGGTGGGTAAGATCTTCGAGTAACTCAGAAGGGCTGCCAAAGCAGGCAAAACCGGCATTTTTAGAGCTGGCACCGGTTGGCAGCAATCCACGCTCCGCTACCAGTATCTTTAGCTTTGGTTGTGTTGTTTTAAGGTGCAGCGCTGCGTTCAAGCCAACAATACCGCTGCCTATAATCAGTACATCAATGTTGCTAAAGTATGTGTCCTTCTCCCAAAAACTAAGTTGCATAGGCTGGTTAATCGTCTTCGCGGGTGTAGTCGTGTTTGTAGTTGCGGGCAGTGGCTTCGTCGAGCAGCTCAAAATGGGTAAGCATTACTTCACGTTCCCCTTTGTTGAGGCCACGCACAAATTTGCCTTCCGGTGTTTCGTAAACAGCGTAGTTATGCCTGCCAAAAGGGTAGAGGTTGTTACTTTTTAAAGTAGTGGCGTTTGTTAGTTCTGCCGTCTCGCCGCTGGTGGTGGTAACTATAAATTTATTTTTGTTCGTCATGAGTGCAATCTAGTAAAATTCGGCTTAAAATAGCGCTTACTTCTTCGGCACGGTGTATTACCATCAGGTGCTCCCCACGGGGTATTTTTATAACGTCTTCCATATCAGCGATAGGCAGTACCTTATCTGAAGTGCCATGAATTTGAATAAGACCTGCTGGTGGCGTATCCTGTTTCCAGTCGAGTAGCCGCGCCAGTGCCCAGCGCAGAAACTTTTCGTTTATCCTGAAGAACACAGATTTTAGCAGCCTTCGTTCGTAAGGAGACTGAGCCCCAAAGAAAAAGGGCGCAACAGGATAAGTGTTTTGCATCACTTTAAATGGTACATACTTATGCAGCAGCATTTTGCCGGCCATTTTGTAGTACCAGGGCAAGTCGTGGCAGGTAGCTAAACTAGAGATAGCGATGGTTTTAACCGGATGAAGCATTTTAGCCAGCTCCATAGCTACCAATCCTCCAAACGAAAATCCTACAAGTATAGGCCTGGGGTCATCAATCTGCGGTAGCAGGCGTTTTGCATAATCTTGTAAGGGCTCATCAAAACTGAGTGGCTCAATCCAATTTACCTGCTGCACGGGTATGTGGTCGGGCAACTTCAGAAACTGAAACATGCGCCAGTCGGCACCCAGCCCACTTATAAAGTATACTTTACTCATGGTATGCTTTTACGCAGCCTGGAGTAAGTGTTTTAACTAAAGTATACTCAGTTGATTTTGTCATTAAGAGTAAAGCGGATGATCCGAAGTTTTTGACATACTTCAAATCACTCGCTTATTTAGGGTTTAGTACAAGTTCGAAATGAAAGTAAAAATGCAGCTATCCTACTTATTTACTGCTACTTCGCTTCCCAGAAACTGCATCGCATCTTTTACTGTTTCCTGTGCCAACTCCTCCATGGGAATATGGCCAGCGCCGGCATAGGTCTTTAGCTGAGAACCTTTAATGTCTTGCAGGAAACGGGAGGCATTTTGGGCAGGAACCCAGGCATCTGCCTCTCCCCAAAGTATAAGTGTGGGCGCTTTTACCTGTTTCAGTTTTGGCAAATTGTCGGTATCTACCGTGTTCATTCGAAGTATAAAAGCTTCGCGGTTACCTTCGCGCAGCAGCAGGTCATGGCTTAAAGAGATGGCTTCTGGTGTAAGACGGCTGTCGTCGCCGTATACTTCTTTCAGACTTTTTTCTACTATAAAGCGGGGTGTAATATATTTAAGCGATTCTTTAACTAATGGCGTTTGTGCCATCATAAAAGGCATGGATATGCTTTTGTCGTTGGCAGTGGTTACGCCAGTTGGCGATACAAGTATCAGCTTCTGCACCCGCTCCGGATGCGTGGCTGCAAAATCGTAGGCTATTTGCCCACCCAGTGAGCTGCCTGCTATGTGCGCTTTGTCTATACCCAGCTCATCCATAAAATGCTGCACCAGCTCAGAATAATATGCTATAGTATAGGTGTCTGTTTGGTTACGGCCAGTAAGGCCAAAGCCTGGCAGATCGAGGCGCAGCACGCGGTGCGTCTTGCTCAGCTCTTTTGCCCAGCCGTCCCAGGTGTTAAGCGAGGCTGCGGTGCCATGTAAAAGTATAATAGGAGTGCCCTGACCTTCGTCGCGGTAGTGCAGGTTGGCGCCGGCTATACTTTTAAACTTTGAGGCAGGGGTAGTATACTTTGCGTTGAGTTCTGCGGCTGGGATATCTTGCCGGATCTGCAGGGCAGTAGTTGCGGTTATAGCCAATGCGACAACCAAAGCCGCGCGCTTTTTACTGATTTTCATAGTTCTGTAGTTTTATAGAGGATCGTAATTATGCAGCTAAAGTATGCATTTATGGGACAAGTTGTGCCTGAATGCCCTCTATTTTGATTTAAAGCCCTTTTATATGCAGCTATTCTATTTAAGAACTGTCTTTTAGTAGAATAGATTAAAGCGCAGGGCCTTAAATAGCTAAAATTACTATCGTTGTTTATCCAGTCTGATTAGCTGTTCACGGTAAAAATCAGTGTGTTGGTATAAAATAGTAGTAGTTAATGCAACAGTACCTTGCATAACAAAGTACTATATAATATCTTTGTAACATCAATTAATCATTAACCTTTTAACTCTTACCACTATGAAAATTGTCATTTTATTATTCGCCTTTTTATTCGGTTTTGGAGCCACAGTTAAAAAATCTGCCAGCGATCAGGAAAAAATTCAGCAAAGAGCTGAGCTTAACGAGTATAAGTCTTACCCTAATCTGCTGCCTGAAGTTGAAATTGTAGCAGAAAGAAAATAACCGAATTTCCTGGAGCCAGAAGTTTAATCCAAGTATAACCATCAACCAAAATAAAACCATGAAAATTATTGTTCTGTTATTCGCCGCATTTTTAGCCTTCGGGCTTGCAACAAAAGAAACTATGAGCGTAAAAACTCCAGAGAAAGAAGTAGTAACTGTAGAGGCATCTGAAGAAGTGGAAGCACCTGTTATGAGTGTACTTCTGGATACCGTAGAAATAGCAGTTAGCTCACAAAACGTGATCGCTGGTATTTAACAGCGATCACGTGCCTAACAGTAGACGTATGTACTATTCTTCTTTGAATTAATGCCTCCTGTTTTAGCCATTTTTGTATGTGTAGCATGATAATGCCGCACAATTATCCAGCCACCACCAAAATAATATTCTATTTTCTTTTAACAGCTAGAAGCCAGTAGCATACAAGTTTGTAGGTATGGAATTGGTCGCTAAATAAGTTAACCAAACCTCTGTCCTGCATAATGCATAAGCTTTCAGGTATGGAATCAGATAATGAACTTGTCATAGCTTCCTCTTTTATCCTTTACTTTTCCGCGAGGGAAACACAGCGGGATCAATAAAAGCCCTGAGGCTATTCCGGTCCACATGGCAGCACCTTCACCTGAGCCCATAATCCAGGGGGATGCAATAAGCCAGACACCAAATAAAATAAAAATGTAACGTAAAGGCCTGGCTACCTCAGACATTGAAATGATAGTAAATGTAATAATAAGTGCGCCTGTTACATGATGATTATCTGCCATCTTACCACTATACTGCAGTATGGCAGGAGCTAGCATTATCCAGGCGCCAACAGCCATGATAAGAACCAGGTTCCAGGGGGTGCGCATTAAGTCTTTGAAAGCGACTCTGCCCGTATGTTCTAATAGTATTTCGGGATTTTTATTCTCTTCAGTTTCACCGTCCATAGTGCCGCCGAACCATAGCGATGTCCAATAGGAAGTATTTCGTGCCTTTTTCTCATGCCGCATCAGTTGGAGTGTGGCCAACACCTCATCAATCGTAAATGGGATCATAATTAATGATATGGTGGCGCTTGTAAGGCAGAGGGTACACCAGTAACCTACCGATACAGGCTGGAGGATTACCAATGTGATACTAACAACACCTAAAGGTATAATCAGGATACCGAAAATAATCACAACCCATGGCATGGTTCGCCAGCGGTGAGTACCTCCTGCATAGGCAAAAACCACATCCATAATATAAGAGAAGGCACCGAGCAAAGCATCGGATACTGGAAAAGACTTAGAAACATCAGAGGTTAGCACCTTTTTGGTACCATCCCCAAAGAAAGGATCCCATACCGTGTCGATATGCTCCAGTTGAAATGCCCCCATATAACGGGCCACAAAAAAGCCAAGCCAGGCAAAAAACAAAACCGGTATCCGCTGGCTCCACGATGAGGGGTTGTAACTCCAGCCTCCGGGTATGTTGGGACCTGGCTTGGCAAACAGTTTTATGCCAGGCTGCCCGGGAATGATAATACCGAAGGCTATAACAAGTGTGCCTATAAGGTAGCCGCTCAGTAAACCTGCTGTTTTCTCTGTCCAGAAAACCATTGGGGCAATAAAAAGCCAGACTCCGATAAAAACAAGAGCCCACTGTGCCCACAGTTTATAAGGCTTAAGAGCAAAGTAACTGAAACCAATCACAAGGAGGCCGGATACAATATCGCTCCATACCATTGCAGAAACCTGATAGTCAAATGTAGGAGGATTAGCAATAAGCCAAAAGCCCAACACTATTGTGCAGTAGTATACCCAGCTCACTCTCTTGTGGTGCTCTTCGTGTTCATGCTGCTTTTCCAGGGGAAACATCCCCTTTTCTACAAAAAAGAGATTGCTGAAAGTTAGATCCATATTTTGCCAGGCTTATGTTCTGATAATCAACTTTATTATATAGTGCATATTGCCCTTTAACTTGTGCAGATGCATTAATATATAGTATAAGCCTTTTCTACGTTAGCTGCAGAAGTGCGTTCTGAGAAGAGCCTGCAACACATTTTATTGCAACAAAAAAGCCTACAACAAGGGCTGTAGACTTTTTGAAATTGATTATCTGGCTATGATAGCTACTTTGTCTGCCGCTTAAAATAACTACCGAAGAAATAGAAAACCGGTATACCCAAACCTACAATTATAAAACCTGGCCAGGTATAAGTTGGCTTATAAATAAGCAAAATAAGGCAGATAGCCGACGAAAGTATAACATACATAGCCGGAAGTATAGGATAACCGAATGCCTTGTAAGGGCGGTGAAGGTCTGGCCTGCGCACTCTAAGTATAAACACACCGATGATGGTAAGTATATAAAAGAGCATAACGGCAAAGATCACATAGTCGAGCAGGTTGCCGTAGGTGCCTGAAAGGCAAAGCAGGCAGGCCCAGATGCACTGCAGCCACAATGCTGCGGCAGGTACGCCATTCTTGTTCAATCGGCCTAGTCTCTCGAAAAACAGTCCGTCTTTGGCAATGGCATAGTATACACGCGCACCCGAAAGTATAGCCCCGTTGTTACAGCCAAACGTAGAGATCATGATAAGTATAGCAATGGCTATAGTTGCCTCGTACCCGCCAATAACTTCTGCCACGGCTGTTGCCACCCGGTCATTATCAGCATAAGTAATGCCAAGGGCCATGGTATCGGCTCCGTTTGGGTCGCCGTTCATGGGTAGCACCAGCAAGTAAACCAGATTAATCAATAAATAAATACCTGTTACCAAAGCTGAGCCTATTACCATACTTAGCACGATGGTACGCTTTGGGTTCACAATTTCGTCGCCGGAAAAACCGATGTTGTTCCAGGAGTCAGCAGAGAACAAAGCGCCAACCATGGCAATACCCGCTGCCGAGAGCAAAGCCCAGCCTACAGGCGGCATCAGCTCTTCGCCGGCAGTAGAGGTAGAGACACCCCAGAAATCTGAGAAGTTGGCCTGAATAGCCGTGTCGTTTACGCCCATCAGAAAGCCGAAAAGTATAAGGCCGAAAAGCGCCACCAGTTTGGTGCTGCCAAAAATATTCTGGATAAGTTTGCCGCTTTTTACACCCCTTGAGTTAATGTAGGTAAGGTAAATGATGCTAAGTATGGCCAGTAACTGAACCGTGGTAAAATTGAAACCAGCAAAGCTGATAAGCACATTATTCTCACTAAACCATGGAAAGATAACACCTGTAAAACGCGCAAAGGCTACGGCAACAGCGGCAATTACTCCTGTCTGAATTACAAGAAAAAGAGTCCAGCCATACAGGAAAGCCACCATCTTGTTGTAAGCCTCTTTTAAGTATACGTACTGGCCGCCTACCTTCGGAAACATAGAGGATAGTTCGCCATAGCTGATAGCACCTACAATGGTTAAAAAGCCTGAGATTACCCAAACCAGCAGCATATAACCCGGCGAAACCATGGTGCGGGCAATGTCAGCGGTTACAATAAATATTCCGGAGCCGATCATTCCGCCTGTCACAATCATGATGGCGTCGAAAAGCTTTATTTCCCGTTTAAAACCGGTATCGGCTTCCCGTATTTTTGGGGGTACAGTAGTCTCTGTATTTTGCATAAGTATGAAGTGGATAGCAAAACTAATTCTTTCGGCCCATTTTTTGGCAATTAACCTAAGGTTTAAGTAAATGTTCAGAATTCGGATTAGTTACTTGAAAGTATAAGCAGGTAACTTTTTAAATAAGTGCTATGTGAATTGCTGCAGAAAATTAACAGACGCTGCTAACTCAATTGTCTTAGGAGCAGAAGTATAGTAAGTATATTTGATCGCGTAATATGAGGCAGCGGTTTTAGATAACTGGGTATCAGAATATGACAGTGGGCTCGTTTGGTTTAGCGTCCACGTTGCAGTTTTTCAGCCATTGCTTTGCATTGCGCCGGCTTAAAAAATTTTCCATTTGTATATTTGGTATGATTCGCAGGTATAAGTCTCTGGCCGATAGCCTACTAAACAGGTTGTGGGAATACACATGGGCAAAACATTTCAAACCTGCTTTCATCGCCTGCGGCAGCCATTCATACTCCAGCCAGTCGTTAGCTTCCTCCCAGTCGCCGCTTACTGCAGTTTTATCATTCAGTAGTTTGGGGTTGGGGTGCTTCCTTATCAGTTCGAGGTATACTTTGGCAGCCGTTACTACATCGTCGGCGGTGATATGGCCAAACCATTTGGCCTCTATGTAGGCTTTTTTAAGCGTAAACATCAGGAACACATCGCCTTGCTCATGCTTTAAAAGCACCGGGTGCGGCCAAATAGCCGCTATATCGCTGTATTCACAAAAGTATGTATTCATAAATCGTAACAAGTATGAGGGTAATACAGGAGGGCTATTTTTCTTATATCACCTACTTATACGGTCAAATTTATATAATGTGGGGCTGCCTGATGTTAACATTATACTTTAACCAGTTTGTACTCTAAAATGGCGAACATGAGAAAACTCAGATAAGACGCTGGTTAAAGTCAAAAGGGCAATAGGAGGGCTGTACTTGCCAAAGCAAGTGATTTAAATTGTAAGCATGTTAAACTGTAATTTCTTAAACCTGTTATTTCATAGTTACCCGAACAGCCTTTACATATCCCTGCACCGGCATGGACTCCAGTACATCTCCTTCAAACCATGCCTCAACCTCCTGCCCCTCACGCAACTGTTCCAGTTTCAGGTGTTTGCCTGATGTATTTTCTATAAGGGTATTCTTGTCTATCCTGATATCGGCTTCTCTGTATGGGGCATCAATGCCTTCTATGGCTTTAACCAGCACAACAGCTTTCGAGTTTTCTGATTTCTCGGTAGTCTTTTTAATGTGTGAGATATAGCCATGCACATCAGGCAATGTGTCTGGCATGCGTTTCGGCTCATCGCCGCGGCAGCCTTCCAGCAAAAGAAGCAGCAGGGCAGAAAGTATAAACAGTACAGGTTTTTTCATGTGCTATGAGGCTAGTGGTCGGTTTAAAAAATCGTGCAAAGGTTTTACGGTTCTATAAAGTTCTGGTAAACTATCCGGAAAGTCAGGCGCGCAGACCTCCTCGTCGGTAAAATAATGCAGCACCTGATAGCCGTTATACTTTATTAACTCAATGTTAGGGGCATCTTTGTTATAGCCTTTTGGGGCTGTTTTTCGCTGTTCTCCTCTTAATCCTACAAAAGCCTCTTTAAATTTCGTCTCAGCCAATATACTTTCCAGTTCGCCGGGGCTGTAGTCTATCTCCTGGCGTATCAGTTCCAGTTGTTTGGGTTTTGGTTGCCTGATGCCGCCTCCGGCCCTGCTTTTACCACCCGGCGAGAGCACGAGTACATAATTGGCAAATGGTGAATGGCGCCCACCCGGCGATATTCCGGCTCCAAAATGGTCTTTATACGGCGGTTCTCCTTTTTTAGAGAAGTCGTTTTTATTGATCCTGAAAATGCACTCTCCGGGAGTAACCTTATTTAGCTGTGGGTCGATTAAGCGCAGGTCATCCAGCAGGTGTGCAGTTAATTTGTGAAACTCGCCTTTAGCCACAAGGTAACGCTCCCTGTTCTCGTCCATCCAAGATTTACTGTTGTTTTTCTGCAACTCATGCAAAAAGTCCAGGATCAGGCGTATGTTCATGAATACTTTAGTGCTTCGGTGTCTTAGACTTTATCCAGATAGCGCCAATAATAAGAACAATTACAAGTATAATGATTATAAAGATTGTCATTGGAATGTGTACTTTGATACATATACTTGTACTAAAAAAAACAGCCCTTGTTGCAAAAGTATGTCAACAAGGGCTATCGGCATGGAGCAAGTATGATCAGGCTACGCGTAGTATCGTATCGTCTTGTATGGCTTTGCGAATACTATCTTCCGAGATGTAATGCGAAAGGAAGTCTCCCTTGCGACAAACATTCGTACGGGGCTCCTGTATTAACACAACTTTAGATCTTTTGCCAACAGTGATCACACCAATGCCGCGGCGCTGGCATAATTTTAAAAAGTAGTTAGCCAGGCTGTTGTTTCTGAAAATAAGGCTGCTTATCGATAAACCGAGCCACTGTTCGTTGGCCTGATGCTTTTTTAGTTCATCAACAAGGGTATTGATATTGCGCTTAAGATAAGCCTTGCTCAAATAAGTATGAAGCACAAAGCCAACTGCAGCCACACAAAAAGTAAGGGCAAAACCTGAAAGGCCAATATTAAACTGCAGGCTTAAATAGCTACCCAGCGCAAGCAGCAGAACAGGTGTGACAAACCTTAATTTGCTCAGGCCGTCTTTTTTGTAAGTAGTTAAAAGCGCAGCCAGGCGATTGGCGTTTTTAAAAGTCACCGTAGCCAGAAAAAGTATATTGTCAGGATGCTTAAATGCAAACAGCCCTTCTACTTCTACACCTTGTTTGCTTTTCTCCGCTCTACCTATTAACACATTCTTAGCGCCCTGCTGAGAAGTATAATAACCTTTAAGGTAATCGAACGCGAAATCTTCTATCTTGCTTTCCTGAGGGTTAGGCATACCACATTAGCTTAAATAGTGTTTATTAAAAAGGGCGGTATCAAAAAGTGGCTCAACCATCCGTACGAATATTAAATGATATGTTGCCAGTTAAAACTTGTTAATTAAGAAGTAGTGCTGATGATCAGTATAATAAGCACTACCCGAGTACTACAAACATAAATACATATAAATATATTTCCTATAATATTCAGAGAATTATTGTACTAATTTTCTGTTTTTAATTTTAAGGATTAATCAAAATCCTATGTTTAACAACCGTATTCCAAATATTTGAAATACGCTTTATTAAAAAAAAAGATTATGTACCGCTAATGATATACAATATTGTTGTTTGTCTGCTATAGTAGACTTTCTGTCTTAGCACAAAGTTTGCGGGTTTACTTGATATGTTTATTTGCTTAGCTTTACACTAGCTATTTGATGGTTATGCGAAACACGATACTATGAAAAATGTTACGTTGGCGCTAAGATGCGTTTTTTTGGCTATTACTCTATGGGTTTGCAATCAATTTGCTCAGGCCCAGGCACCTGCCAAGCCATCAGCCGCAAAAATTTTACAAGATATTAAAAAGCTTAACGTGCTGGGTTCAGTGCTGTATGTAGCTGCACACCCCGACGATGAGAATACCCGCCTGATTGCTTACATGGCGAACGAAAAGCTATACAATACCGGCTATCTTTCTGCCACACGCGGCGACGGGGGCCAAAACCTGATAGGCCCTGAAATAAGCGAAAACCTCGGCATTATCCGCACACAGGAGTTGTTACAGGCACGCCGCACCGATGGCGGACACCAATTCTTTACCCGCGCCAACGATTTCGGTTATTCCAAAGACTCCAAAGAGACGTTTAATATCTGGGACAAGGAGCAGGTGCTGGCCGATATGGTATGGGTTATCCGGAAGTTCAGGCCTGATGTAATGATCACACGCTTTCCGCCAGACGAACGCGCCGGACATGGCCAGCATGCAGCCTCTGCTATTCTTGCCGAAGAGGCTTTTGAGGTGGCAGCTAACCCGAATCGCTTTCCGGAGCAGTTAAAGTATGTGAAAGTATGGCAACCAAAACGTCTGCTCTGGAATACCGGAGTTTGGTCTTTTGGAAGCCAGGCCGAGTTTGAAAAATTTGTAGACCAGCTGCTAAAAGTAGATGTGGGTGGATACAATCCGCTATTAGGTAAATCGTATGGCGAAGTGGCCGCCGAAAGCCGTAGCATGCATAAAAGCCAGGGCTTTGGCGCAGCAAGCAGCCGCGGCACTTCTCTTGAATACCTGCAGCACACCAAAGGCGAGAAAGCCGGCAAAGAACTTTTTGAAGGTATAAATACCACATGGGCACGTGTAAAAGGCGGCGATAAAGTTGAGAAAATAATCCAGAAAGCAATTGATGCTTACAAACCCACGCAACCGGCTACTGTTGTTCCTACCCTGATCGAGGCAAAAAAAGAACTCGCCAAACTACCTGAGAGCCACTGGAAAAAAGTGAAGACGGAAGAGTTACAAGAAGTAATAAAAGCAGCATTGGGTTTATACTTAGAGGCTACGGCTGCAGATTATTCTTCGGCGCCCGGTGAAGCCGTGCAGGTGCAGGTAGAGGCCGTAAACCGCTCTGCAGTACCGGTAACGCTAAAAAGTGTGAGGTATACTTTTGCAGCTAAAGACACCACTTTGAACAAACAACTGCAGCGTAACGAGCCGCTGAAGTATGGCATATCAGTAACGTTGCCTGCTGCTATGCAAGCCTCACAGCCTTACTGGCTGCGTAAGCCAGGCACGCTGGGTCTGTTTGCTGTTGCAGAGCAGCAGCAGGTAGGCAAGCCCGAAAACGACCCTGCCGCAGAGGTGGCTTTTAACTTAACTATCGCCGGTGAGCCGATGCTGTTTACTGTGCCGGTAGTGTATAAGCGCACCGACCCTGTAGAAGGTGAAGTATACCGGCCATTTGTGGTAACGCCTCCTGTGTTTGTGAACGTGGCCGAGAAAGTATACATGTTTGCCAACGGGGAGCCAAAGCAAGTGCAGGTGCGAGTAAAATCCGGCAAAGCAGATGTAAACGGCATGTTAAAGCTGGACTTGCCCAAAAGCTGGAAAGCAGAGCCTGCCTCTGTACCGTTTAACCTTAAAGCGAAGGGGGCTGAGCAGAATTTTACCTTCACAGTTCACGCTCCACAAACTCAGCAGGATGCAGTACTTAAGGCGATTGCAACTGTAGATGGCAAAAACTATTCACAGGGCCTAAATGAAATAAATTACAACCATATACCTGCCCAAACTACCTTTCCGGAGGCAAGTGCCAGAATCGTAAAGCTGGACCTGAAGAAGAAAGGCCAGAAGGTAGCTTATATAATGGGAGCCGGCGACGATGTACCGGTTAGTTTGCAGCAGATTGGATATGATGTGACTGTATTAAAAGATGAGAACATACGCCTGAACTACCTGCAGCAGTTCGAAGCTATTATACTTGGTGTGCGGGCTTATAATACCGTTGATCGCCTGAAATATCACCAGCCAACCTTGCTGGAGTATGTGAAAAACGGCGGTAACCTGATTGTGCAGTATAACACCAACCACAGCCTGGTGCTGCCAAACGTTGGCCCTTATCCACTAAAGCTATCCCGCGACAGAGTAACAGTAGAGGAGGCTGAAGTTCGTTTCCTGGAGCCAAACCACCCGGTACTGAACACGCCAAACAAGATCACACCAAAAGATTTTGAAGGATGGGTGCAGGAGCGGGGTTTATACTTCCCGAACGAGTGGAGCAAAGAGTATACGGCTATACTTTCGTCTAACGACCCTGGTGAGCCTGCCCGAAACGGAGGTTTGTTGGTGGCAAAGTATGGCAAAGGCCACTACATTTACACCGGCTACTCCTGGTTTAGAGAGCTGCCGGCTGGTGTGCCGGGCGCCTATCGCTTGTTTGCCAACATGATCTCGCTGGGAAAGAGCAATGAAGCAGGTGGCGGTAAAGCTCAGAATGCGGTAAATTAATTATTTAGACGAAAAGCGTATCCCGCAGCACGTATCATGATTTTTAGATAATTTGGCATAACACCATCTGACAAAGGGGATATATTTTATGAATGGAATTTCTAAGAAGCCCTTTGTTACAAAGTCGTGATACTTGATACCTGCTACGAGATACGTAAATTGTCAAGAAACAATAACTATGAAAGACACACACCCTGTCGATGAAGAGGCACCTATTTCGAAGCCACCTTTTTTCAAAAGCTGGGCAGGCATGTATTGGCTGGTGCTGGGTAACCTCGCATTCCTGATCATCCTTTTTTACATCCTTACTAAAATTTACGAATGAAGCCATTAGACTGGATCGTGCTGCTGGGCACGCTGGGCTTTATCGTGATCTACGGAGTCTGGAAAACACGTGGTAGCAAAGACATAGAAGGTTACCTGAAAGGCGACAACAGCATGAAATGGTGGACCATCGGTTTATCCATTATGGCTACGCAAGCTAGTGCTATTACTTTTCTTTCCACACCTGGGCAGGCTTATGAAGATGGGATGCGCTTCGTGCAGTTCTATTTCGGTTTGCCGATTGCGATGGTTATTATCTCCATAACAGTAATCCCGATCTTCTACAAGCTCAATGTATTTACGGCCTATGAGTTCCTTGAGAACCGCTTCGACCTGAAAACCCGTTCGCTGGCTGCCTTCCTGTTTTTGGTACAGCGTGGCCTGGCGGCAGGTATCACTATCTATGCGCCTGCTATTATACTTTCTACTATGCTGGGCTGGAGCCTTACCATTACCAACCTGCTTATCGGTATTCTGGTGATCATCTATACCATGTCGGGTGGCACGAAAGCGGTAAGCGTAACTCAGAAACAGCAGATGGCCGTTATGATGGGTGGGATGATCATTGCCGGTATTATGGTGGTGAGTTACCTGCCTGCCAACGTTAGTTTCGGAGATGCCGTGGCAGTAGCCGGTAAAATGGGCAAGATGAATATAGTGGATTTTTCTTTTGACTGGGATGACCGCTATAACTTCTGGTCAGGCATGACGGGGGGCTTGTTCCTGGCACTGTCATACTTTGGCACCGACCAAAGCCAGGTAGCGCGTTATTTGGGTGGAAAATCAATAGGAGAGAGCCGGTTGGGGTTAATCTTCAATGGTTTGCTGAAGATACCTATGCAGTTTCTGATCCTGTTTATCGGGGTGATGGTGTTTGTGTTTTACCAGTTTAACCAGCCGCCAGTGTTTTTTAACGATGCAGCCAAAAGCAAAGTATACGGCACCGCCTACGAGGGAGAGCTTAGGGAGCTAGAGGCAAAGCATACGTCATTATTTGAGCAAAAGCAGCAGGCTGTACAAAGTATGGTAACAGCCCTTAAAGCTGATGATGAAACGGCTGTAAATGCTGCGCAGGCAGAGGTAACCGCACTTGCAGCAGCCGGAAAAGGTGTGCGTGAAGAAGTAAAAGGCCTTATCAAAAAAGCAGCACCCGATGCAGAAACCAAAGATACCGATTACGTTTTCATTTCCTTTATCATGAAGTACCTGCCAACAGGCCTTATCGGTTTGTTGCTGGCTGTCATCTTTTCTGCGGCTATGTCGTCTACAGCATCCGAATTAAATGCACTGGCCTCTACCACAGTGATAGATATCTACAAACGATCTGTAAAACAAAACGGCGATGCTACGCATTACCTCAATGCCTCCAAAATGTTCACCGTTGCCTGGGGCCTTATCGCCATACTTTTTGCCACCTATGCTTCTTTGCTGGATAACCTGATCCAGGCAGTAAACATTATCGGCTCTATTTTCTACGGCACTATACTAGGGATTTTCCTGGTGGCATTTTACTTTAAAAGTATAAAGGGCAACGCGGTTTTCTTTGCAGCGCTGATAGCCGAAGCTGTTGTGCTTTACTGCCACTACTTCACCGATATTGCTTTTCTGTGGTTTAATGTGATCGGCTGTGTTTGTGTGATTGTGTTTGGGTTTATACTTCAGGGATTGATAGGAACTAGGAATTTTAGAATTAAGGGTTAAATAGGATTCCTGACCACAGATTAAGGAGATTTGATTTATTTTTAGGATTGTCTTCTGCGCAGAGGTGGTTGCTATTGCGATCGCTGTCATTGATGCAGCTACTCTCCTTTTGTCATCCTGTCAAAGATCTTGGTGGAAGGGAGGTTAAGCAATGGCTGTCATGAAACCCACCCCTAGTTTCAAGAGGGGAATTGCTGCTACTGAATTAGCCACAGTGCTGTTTTATAGCTGAGGCCATCACTCGGACAGGTCGCGACCTGTCCCTACAAATCAGAATTTATACTTTATTCCAAATTGGAACAGCCGCTTGCTAGGAAGTGTCCATTCCAGTCCTTGGGTGGGGGAAGGGGCCCTCGACATCGAGTGCCTTCTATTGTTGCGGTGCTGAACGGAGTGAGGCAGCCGAAGCAGCTCGGAGGCAGCTTTCAATAGACAGCGCGATGCCTAAGGGCGCGAGGCCTTGCGGCCTTAGGCATGCCAAAGCAAGAAATGAAAGTATAGGCTATAAGACTGAGGAAGTGCAGCACTTGAAATAAAGGCAGAAAGTATAAATCAGAAGCTAATTTAAAGGCAATCGTACCAAAGTTCTTCTTACCTAGGCTTCTGCGCTGCAACAATATAAACCAAACTGCCTCCAGCCGACACATACTCCTCATTCAGTAGCTTCTGCTTCATGGTAATTTTGTTGTAGAGCAGCATCTGCCAGTACGCGTCGAACTTCTCTTTGCCGCCGCCGCCAGCCATGTAATAGTTCAGGTTGTCCTGGTAATCATAGCCCATGGCTTCTGTTTCGATCCATTGTAGCATCTGCTCTACCCGAAGCATCTTTTCTTGTGTGTCGTAGGGCGGAATAATGGAAAGGGCTTTGTCCGAGATCCATACTTTGGTGTTGGCCAGGCCGGCTTTCAAAAAAAGATCGGGCACTACATCGCCTAAGGAATTAAAGCCTTCACCTAGCTGCTTTTTACCTTTTTCTATTCGTAGTTTTATCTCCAGCACATCCAGCATACTCTCTACGTTAAAGTCTGTTTCGCCGTAACGATCAAACATGAGGTTGGGCACCAGGTTGTTGGGTTCCAGGGCCAGCACCCAACCGCCGGGCTTGGTCACGCGGATCATCTCCTGTATTACGCGTTGCGGGTTTTTTACGTGAATCAGCAGGGTCTGGCAGAGGGTAACATCGGCAATGTTATCCGGTAGGGGAATATCAGTGGCATTGCCAACTTTAAATTCATAATTAATGCTGTTACGTCCAAACTCACTTTGTGCCCGCTGCCTGGCATCTGCAATGTGGCCAGGTTCGTAGTCTACACCATATACCGTTGCACCGTCGGGCATGTACTTCGAGAACTTGAAGCCCATCATGCCTTTGCCGCAGCCAATATCTACCAGTGTCTGGCAATATTCTATGTACAAGCGTTTGGCCAGCAGTTCCAGGTAATCCTCGTTCCACCAGTACTCACGGGCAGGACCCAGGTGCTCTTCAGAATGCATTTTTTCTTCCAACTGATCTATACTTTAAGTAAAAACAAGAGCCCCCGAAGTATACGTCCGGAGGCTCTTTTATACGGTAAAAGCAAAGGTAGCTTTATTTCATCTTTTTCCAGTCGGCAATAGCCTTTTCATTAAGGCGTACATAGGCGTCATTTTTAGCAGCTTTTGCCATCTCCATAGATCTCTCAGCAGTTTTAATGGCTGATTTATAGTCTTTCATCTTTGCTTCTAGCTTTGCCTGTGCATGCACATGCCAGAACTTAGCGTCAGAGCCGCTGTTGGCTTTTTTCATCCACTCGTGGGCCTGCTTCAGGTCGCGGTTGTTCTCTGCATAATAGCTGGCAGCCGCCGCATACTGAGCCGGAGTAGCATTCGGATTGTTTAATACCTGTTCCTTAATCTGGGCCATTACCTGTGCATCTGCATCTGTTTTAACAGTAAATGGCACGATTACGTCATCCCACAGAATTTCTATGTCAGCGGCATCATTTTTCAGGTTAGCAAAATTAATTGTGAAGCTCTCAACTTTACGAGGGTTCTTCTGAGCCTTAACTTTAAAGCGGGCCTGGTCTTCTTCCTGCTTATAGCCGTCGCTGCCCCATAGCTTAGTGTTTTTGTTCAAAATAACAGTCCACTCCTCTTTATTAGGAATAGTATAAAGCGCATATTCACCGGCAGGTATTTTGTTGCCCGCTATGGTTACATCGCCAGAGAATTTAATCTTGGTAGATGCATTTGCACCCGTACGCCATACCTGGCCATAGGGCTCCAGGTCCCCGAATACCTGACGTCCTTTTACCGCTGGGCGGGAATAATTTATGCTGATCGTGTCTAGGCCTACAACCTGCTCTACTTTTTGTGCCGGACTTGGAGCTGGCATTTTAATACCCTGTGCCTGCGCAGCGCCTGCACTAAAAAGCAGTGCCGCAGAAAGTACAAAACCAATTACTGTTTTTTTCATGATATGATAGTTTAAGTAGTATGTTTTAGTAATGTAATATTACATATTATATATGTAGAAGTCGAGCAAAGTATAACCAAGCTTGCTGTAATTTCGACAAACTAAAAGCTGCGCCCTACACTTAACCCGAACCTAGGCACAAGAGCCAAACCCGGTGTACGCACGTTGCTCTCCGACGAAATAAAAGGTGTTAAAGCTACACGCACTAACAAACCTCCTTCGGGCTGCTGGTAACGGAAGCCAAGCCGGGCAAAGTACATGTCGTGCAGCAATTCGGGGTCGTCGGTAAACCTGCGGGTATAACCTAATCCGAACTCAAAATGTTTTTCACGACGCCCCATCAATCCAATTGCTTCTATGGGAACTATCGGGTAGGTGGTTTTCTCTTCAGGCAGAAAAAATAAGTTGGTGCCTACCCCGATCCGAAGCCCTGTTTTAAACTCTGCCTGCTGAAAAAAGAGACGCTCATAGTTGATGGAGTACGTATCGCCGTTACCTGCAATTTCTAAGTATGCCGCATTCATTGCACTTAAATTCTCTACGGTTCTGTATTGGGCAGAGAGTTTATCAGGGAGCAATAAAATGGCAAAAAACAGCAGGAGCAGGGTGAAGCGTTTTTCTGGCATAGATACAAGGAGGCCTCTCTTTTAAAGAACAAGGCAGTTCTGGACTGCATACGTAAAGTATAGGGTAAAGTATATGGTTAAAACAAAAAATCCTACCCGTTTAGTACAGGCAGGATTTTTATACTTTGTGTAGTTTTATACTTAGCTCAGCTCAAACTGAAGTTTCAGCAGGTTTGCATAAATGCCGTCGGGGCTCATAGAGAGCAGCTCGTGCGAGCCTTCTTCCACAATCTCGCCACCGTCTATTACTAATATTTTATCTACTTTACGAATGGTTGCCAGGCGGTGCGCAATTACAATAGTTGTGCGGCCTTTCATCAGCTCGTCCATGGCCAGTTGTACCAGGTGCTCCGATTCAGAATCGAGGGAGCTGGTAGCCTCATCGAGTACAAGTATGGCAGGGTTCTTAAGTATGGCCCTGGCAATGGCAACGCGCTGGCGCTGGCCACCTGAAAGTTTAATGCCACGCTCACCAACCAATGTGTCTAATCCTTCCGGGAAAGTCATGATAAAATCGTAGGCGTTTGCTTTGCGGGCTGCGTCTATAATTTCCTGCTCAGTTGCCTCAGGGCGGCCATAGGCAATGTTTTCGCGGATGCTGCCGCCAAACAGTAATACCTCCTGGGGTACTACCCCAATATTGGCACGAAGGGTAGTTAGGTCCATGTTTCGGATGTCTTTCCCGTCAACTGTCAGGCTGCCGCCTGTAACATCGTAAAAGCGCATCAGCAACTGTATAATAGTAGACTTGCCAGCACCACTCGGACCAACCAACGCTACTTTTTCGCCTGCTCTTACAGTAAAGTTTATATCGCGCAGCACCTGTATATCCTGGCGGGTTGGGTAAGAGAAAGCAACCTGGTTGTATGAAATGTCACCGTGAAGGCGCTGCACCTGGCTTAGGGCTGTCGGGCTTTTATCTGTTGGCTCTTCCTCTTCCTGCAGTATCTCCAGAATACGCTCTGTAGCTCCCAATGCCGCCTGTACTTTGCCATACAGGTCGCCGAGGCCACCCACAGATGCACCGATAAACACAGTATAAAGTACAAATGAGATCAGGCTGCCAGGCTCAATATCGCCGTTGGCCACCAGCGTAGCTCCGTACCAGATCACAAGTATAATTCCTCCGAAAAGGCCTACAATGATAAAGGTGATGAAGGCACCACGGTAATATGCTGCAGACAAGGCAGTTTTCACAGCCTTGCCTAAGGTGTTTCTGTAGCGTGCTACCTCGAACATCTCGTTTGTAAAGGCCTTTACTGTATTAATGGCTTGTAGCGTTTCTTCTACTATCACATTGGTGTTAGCCAGCTCGTCCTGCGTTTTTTTAGATAAGCCCTTTATCTTACGGCCAAATACCAGCGCCAGCGCCACCAATACCGGAAAAGTAGCCAGCATAAACAACGACAACTTGATAGAAGTCCACATGATGATGATGATGCCGACAATAAGAGTCGTTGTCTGGCGGAAAAGCTCTGCCAGGGTAATAGACATAGCATCCTGCACCTGGGCCACATCCGTAGTGATGCGGCTGGTAATCTCGCCTACGCGTCTTTTCTCGAAGAAAGAGATAGGCAGCTGTACAAATTTACTGTAAAGGTCGCGGCGAATATCAGCCACAGCGTTCTCGCTTACCTGCGCAAAAAAGTATACCCTGAAAAACGAGAAAATGCCCTGTGCCAGTATGATCAGGAACAGGCCGATGGCGATCATGTTAATGTCTTCGGTCAGGCCGCTGGCGTTGCCAGTAGAAGAGTCGAATAACTTGCCAACCAAGTATGGGAAAGCCATGAACGTGAGGCTCGAGAGCACCAGGAAACCTAATCCGACAATAAATTTATACTTGTAAGGTAGAACGTAGCTAAATATCCGGAGGCCCCTTCGAAAACTTTCCTTTGTGATTTTCTTTCTGCCTTCTTTGTCCTGCTCTCCGTTTAGCCCGAATCCGCGTTTTGCCATTAATGAAACTCTGCTTAAATACTTGTAAAGCTGCTTTTATACTTACAACAGCCTTGTGTAACGGGTTTATAACAGCTATTCCGGTAGAATAATGCCGCATTCCCGCAAAATCTTACAAAGGTAAGGATTATGATGGATATTGTGGTGATGTTGTTGATTTGGCAATTACTTTGGTAGCTGCATTTTTGCCTTTCTATCGAGTTGCTGTTGTTCCTCAGTCTTATTTACCTATAGTTTCATTTCTTGCTTTGGTGTGCTCAAGGCCGCAAGGCCTCGCCTTTGCGCATCGCGCTGTGTATCTGAAGCTGCCCTCGTGCCTCAGGCTGCCTCACTCCGTTCGGCACCGCAACACCTATAAGGCGCTCAACGCAAAGGCTGAGATTGACACTTCTTTGCTGGCGGCTGTTGCGATTGGAATCAGAAATACACTCCTCTGTTTTTAGGGAAGGGCCAGGATTGGGTAATTCGTAGGGACAGGTCGCGACCTATCCGTGCTATGGCGGTAGCAATGAAACTTTATACTTTGATCATAAACAACTGCTGAAAATCACCTCTTGAGAGGGGCAGGGGTGTGTCTAAACGCTTACAATGAAACTATAAGCGAGTCCGGAGACTCACACACACCCAAAGTCACGGGTTGGATACCCGCGCCAGAGAAAAGACTAAAATTAAAGCCAGGTTAAAACTACTTCTGCGCCAACTCCAGTTCTCCCATTCTGCCCTTCGATAGCGCCATTAATCCGGCAAAAGTCAGGAAACCATTCAGAATAAGCACTTCAAAGCCAAATTGATAACCCCAGAACCACTCCACAGAGTTATAGCTGATGATGTAGGTGAGCATAGGGGATACAAGACAGATAGCCGGCACAAACCTGTCGCGGATGGCGCGCCTCGTGTAAAGGCCAAAAGCGTAAAGCCCCAGCAGCGGACCATACGTATAGCCTGCCACGGTAAACATGGTAGAGATCACACTCGGGGAGTCCAGCACATCAAAGGCAATGACTACCAGCACCATCACCACCGAAACACCGGCATGTGCCCAGTAGCGCTGCTGTACCCGCTGGTGCTCACTCTTGTCATTAAAATTGAGAAAATCGACGCAGAAAGAGGTAGTAAGTGCCGTAAGCGCAGAGTCGGCGGAGGCGTAGGTGATAGCGATAATACCAAGTATAAACACAATGCCCAGGAAAGCAGAAAAATGGTTGATAGCCAGGAACGGGTATACATCGTCGGCTTTCGTTGGCAGGGATAAGCCATTCGTTTCAGCATATGTGTAGAGCAGCACACCCAGCGTCAGGAACAGGATGTTTACGACAACCAGGATCACATTAAACCAGAACATGTTTTTCTGTGCCTCGCCAATGTTTTTGCAGCTCAGGTTCTTTTGCATCATGTCCTGGTCCAGGCCTGTCATGGCAATGGTAATAAAGGCACCTGCCAGAAACTGCTTCCAGAAATAGTTGCCGGCTTTTACATCCCAAACAAACACCTGTGAATAATTACTTTCCTGAACTGTTGTTACTAGGCTTTGATAATTGTAATTCAGTTCATCGGATATGAGCCAGATCGTAGTGGCAACCGCAACCAGCATGGTCATGGTCTGGAAAGTATCCGTCCAAATGATGGTTTTCATACCACCCCTAAAAGTATAAACCCAGATCAGAAGTATGGTGATGATAACAGACACAGCAAAGGGAATACCCAGGTCATCGAATACAGCAAACTGCAGCACGCCAGCCACTAGGAACAAACGGATAGAAGCCAATAGCGTGCGCGAAAGCAGGAAAAAAGCAGCCCCCGTTTTATAAGACCAGTAACCAAATCGTTGCTCGAGGTAAGTATAAATAGAGACCAAATTCAGGCGATAATACAGCGGCATCAGCACAGTGGCAATAACCAGGTAACCCAGCAGGTAGCCGAGCACCATTTGCAGGTAAGTAAATTGCGTTGCCTTTACCATGCCCGGTACCGAAATAAAGGTTATCCCCGATAAAGTGGTGCCGATCATACCAAAAGCCACTATGTACCACGGCGATTTCCGGTTGGCCAGGAAAAAAGTATCGGAATCGGTTTTGCGGCTGGTGAGAAAAGAGATAAGTATAAGTATACAGAAATAGCCTGCAATTAAAGCAAGTATAAGCGTAGGAGACATAGCAAATGCTGTTCGTGAACCTGATGTTTTAGGTCAGGTACGCAAAGATAGCAAAAGTATAGCTGCTGTTTGGTAGTGCTTATTGCAGGTCTTTCAGTAGTACCGGTTCTCCGATGGCAGGCATTTTTAGCCCTGGTAACATACCAGATGCCGCAATCTGCTCCAGCATACGGACCGGTTCACTTGGCGGCTCATCAGACAAATCGAAGGTGCCATAGTGCATTGGGATGAAGGTGCCGCCGCGCAATGTGTTGAAAGCCCGTACTGCCTCATGAGGGTTCATGTGGCTTTTCTTCATTAAAAAGGAGGGCTTATACGCACCTACCGGCATAATACATAAATCTATAGGGCCAAACAGATCCTCAATCTCTTCGAAGTGTGAATCAATACCTGAATCTCCGGCAAAGTATAACGTTATCTCAGGCGTTTTGAGCAGAAAACTACCCCAAAGCATCTTGTTCATATCTGTTAAGCCGCGGCGGTGCCAATGTGAGGCAGGCAAAAAGTATACTTCTACGGCATCAGGCACTAAGTCATACTTCTGAAACCAGCCGGCTTCCTGATAAGGCAAATGGCGGCAGGTGTTACGCAGTATCTTGCCAACCTCCAGCGGTATCAATGCTATTAGCTGAGGGTTGTGGGTAAACACGGTTTTAATCGACTGCTTGTCCAGGTGGTCGCGGTGGGCGTGGGAGAGCAGCATAAAATCTATGTTAAGCAGCTGGTCTGGCGGACAAGGCAGCTGTGTTTTACGCTTTACCAGCGGCAGGTTAAACAGCACAGGGTCTGTAATAAAGCTGATGCCATTTAGCCTGATAAAAAACGTTGCATGCCCCAGCCATACCACCATATCCTCGTCTGATGTTATAAAATCGCAGCCTTGCTGTACAGGAGGTGTATAGGTATCCTGCTTTTTTTCGTCGCGTTGCGGGTTAGGCGATAGCTGCCATTTAAGTACCTTGCTGAATTCCGGAAGGTAGAGTTCTTCTCCGTTCGCAAACTTGCCTTTAATGATCTTGTTGCCCCGGTAATCAGGTTTTATGGTTTCGAGGCGATCGTTTTTGAGGTGACGGATATGTTTGTTAGGCTGCTGCAAAGTGTGCTCTATTTTGTATTTGAGTTTTTGTACTTAAACCTGTAAAGTGGCTGTTTGGTTAAACTGAAGTAAGTTTTTCAGCAAGTATAGATGTTTTTAGGCACAAAAAAAGCGCTTCTCCGATAAACAGAGAAGCGCTTTCATACTTTATGTCTTTTGTTAGTATCCCATTCCGAAACGGTTGAAATTGCCAAAACCCGGGCCATAAACAGCGTTGAACGGTGTAGCACCGTCAGTGTAACGAATACCTCCTGTTACGGTAAAGTGCTCTGTTATCTTGTAGGTTGCCCTAAAATCGGCTCCCATTCTGCCTGGGCTGTAAAAGCTGGAGTTCAGGTTATTGGCTGGCATGTTGGAGAAATCTCTCCATATGTTGCCGCTAAGTATAAGCCTGTCGCTGGCCAGGTAATCTAAGCCTACGCTGCCAATGTAATGGCTGCTGCCGTTGTTGCGGTAAACCACTGTGTTGCCTTCCGGATTAACAGCGCTGGTGCTGTAAGGCATAGCGTTGATATAAGTTAAGCTGGTATTTACCCTGAAACGGTTGCTTACCTGGTACCGCACAGTTGGCTCCAAGTATGTTGCGCTTCCGAACCCACTGCTAAAGCTGGCCCCCGCAGATAAACCGTAGCTTAGCTTTGGTCCTGACCAGGAGGGTTTAGCTTTGGCCTCTGTTTCCTGCGCAGCTGTGGTTACCGGTGCAGTAGTTGCTGCCGGCACTGGTGCGGCATTCAGGTTAGGCTTTACGTCCTGCGCTGCGGCATTGCCTGCCCAGAAGAAGCTAACTGCTAGTATGGTTCTAAGTATATTTTTCACGCGAAATCTCTGAAGTATAATTCTTTATACTAAGTTAAGGCGCTACAAGTTCAAAAGCAAAAACGAATAGGGCTATACTTTGTTGTATGAGCTTTTATTTTGCTTTCGCACCCAGCCATGCCGTTCGGTAAGCCTGCATTTCCGGCGTTAGCTAAAGGCTTGTAGCGTTACTTACTGGCCTTTCTTGAAAAATTGTAGCCTACCAAAATAGTGAAATGTGTGATTGAGCTGCATTAATAGTAATATAAGTAACTTTTATATGATGTTACTTTTGGTGCAAATTATTCATTGAATATTTGTAATTATAGATATAGTATTGACTAAATGTTCTATTTCTAAATTTTAACGTTACCCTTATGAAAAACAAACTGCTTAAATTTTTGACCCTGTTATTGCTGTTTACCACAGCGTGCCAAGTGCATGATGGGGATTTAGTTAGTCCTAAAGAAGAAAAAAATGCTCAGTTAAAAATGAGTAAAATTACTTCTCTTAACAAGGAGCCACAAATACAAAACATTCTTTCTAAAATTGATCTAAAACTCTCAAATCAGCGGGTAACTGGCAAGCCTTGGAGCTTATCGGATGTTGACACAGATTACATTTTAAAGATGTTACAATATGATAGCACCTTTTATGCTTATACATTTAATATACCTAAGGCTGTAACTAGAAGCTATCTCAAAAATACCTTAGCATGATTTTCATGCAGGCTAGCAGGACAAAGGCGAGATAGTTTTCAGCCTTGTGCTCATGCCTGACCAATGTTCTTCTAAAGTTGAATAGCCAGG
>NZ_JAHYXK010000022.1 GCF_019443125.1 Pontibacter aydingkolensis
GGCTTCTTCCCCAGGAAGATCCATGCCGTCACAGCCGAAGGATTCATCCTAAAGCTAATCCTCTTTATCTTCGCCTACACGCTAGCTCAAGTAATTGAGTAG
Source organism: Pontibacter aydingkolensis (assembly GCF_019443125.1). Lineage (GTDB taxonomy): Bacteria > Bacteroidota > Bacteroidia > Cytophagales > Hymenobacteraceae > Pontibacter > Pontibacter aydingkolensis. The sequence goes on from NZ_JAHYXK010000022.1 coordinate 103, forward strand.
CTCGCAACTTGAGTTAATTAGAACTTTGATTTACGGAGTAGTGGCGGCATGCTAGAAACAATCATCTTCAGATCATCAGAAGAGAGGGGCTTTACTAAGTAACTTATCACATCAGGACGTAAAGCAGCTGCCTCCCTATCGACAACAGCTATACTGGAGGTAAGAATGCAAATGCTGGTCCTGTTTTTGTATCGAGCGGGAAACTCATCAAAATGGTTCAGGAAGTCCCAACCATTCATGTGCGCCATACTTAAATCCAGCAGAATCAGATCAGGGAAAGTCTCTTCTTTCCCATGCCTAACCTGTTGCCTGAGGTAGTCCAACGCCTCCTCAGCGCATTCAAACACCATAGTGGCTTTTGCAAACTTTAGCTGCTCTATCGTTAGCGTGTTCAACCTGTTGCAAAAAACATCGTCATCTATCAGCATCACCTTATCAATCATAATCAAGCATTTAATTCAACGGTAGGCAGACGGTAAACTCTGAGCCAATGCCAGGTTCGCTGCTTACGGTCACCGTACCATTCAACAGCTTTACTTGTTGGTTTACGATATACAGTCCCAAGCCACTCCCTTCAGCCATATGAGGTGCAAAACGCGTATGCATCTTAAATAATCTGTCAGCAACAGCTTCCATATCCATGCCGATGCCGTTGTCACCTACACTGATTGCCAGCTTACTACCTTCCCGGGGCCACGCCTTAATGGTAATTTCCGGCAAGTGACCTTGGGCATGATATTTTAAAGCATTTGCTATGAGGTTACGCAGGATGCTGTAGAAGTAAGCCTTAACAGTAAGTAAATGGAGGCCTGGATCAACATGCACCGAAATGGAGGCCTTTATGTTGTTTATTTCACTTTCAAATGAAATCAATAGCTCACTGACAGCCTTCAGCACTTCCACTTTTTCCTGCGCCATTTCCCCCTTTGAGCGAAGGGCCATTACCTTATTCAGGTCCCGCACCATGGTATCCAAGGCTTCCACAGTACCGAGTAACAAACACTTTGCTTCCGTTTCCTCATCGGCTGCCAGTACGCCCTCCTTTAAAAGACGGGCGAACCCAAGGGCATTTGCCACTGGTTTTCTCAGGTCATGTGCGATCACCTTTCTAAAAATCTCCACCTCTTCATGTACGACCTCCAGTAGCGCTTTCTGCTCACGAAGCTCGACCTCCTTTTGTCGTTTCTCGGTAATATCCTTGGCAATACCGAATACTGCCAGCACCTGGTCCCCTGATCTAAAAGGGAAGTTGGTCACGTCCAGGTACTTTATACCCTCAGGCGTAATAACGGCCGTTTCGTAACGCTGGGGGGACTCCCTGATGGCCATCTCGAAACTCTCTATTGTAGAGGCTCTATACTTAAGGTGGATCAGCGGCTCGAAGCTGCTTCCAAGCAGCAACTCCCGCCCCACGCCCGACACCTGGCAAACTACCTCATTTACCATCAGGAACCTTCCCTCCAGATCTAGCATGTATATGGCGTCCGGGTGGTTGTGGAACAGCGCCATATTGAGGTTCTCAAACTCCCTAAGCACCTTCTTTCGGGCTTCATCTGTGGAGTTCTGTATGTTATGCCCCATAATTAAATCAGCGTAAATTATATTTGTTCTCTTCCCGGTACGTTGTCAGGCAGAGGGCCATTTTTTTTTGTTATTGCTTTAGTGATAGTATGCAACATACTATTAGTCAATGGCTTTTCTAAAAAGTCTATTACCAGAGCGCTCTCAGCGCACCGTTTCTTGTCCTCCTCGTCTATAGAAGAGGTAAGTATGGCGACAAAACACTCCATTTCCAATCCCCTACACACAGAGCCAAGCCTTCTGAGGAACTCAAACCCGCTCATCAACGGCATGTTAAGGTCCAGCAGAACTAGGTCCGGCAAATCACCCGTTAGCGCATCCTCAACTAGCTGGTCAAGAGCCTGGTTAGCATCAATATAACATGAACTTTTGCAGTTGATATTGTATAGTGTCAGGATATTCTTTGCCAGGAAGAGCGAGAGCGGATCATCATCCACGATATAAACTTTTTTAAGCATGGCATTTAAATTTTAATGTGAATGTGGTTCCTTGTGCTGGCGCTGACTCCACACGAATGGTCGCGCCAAGCTCCTCCAGGTAGGTTCTTACTAAAAAAAGGCCGACGCCCCTCCCTTCATACCCCTGGTGGAACCTCTTGTAAAGTTGAAATATATCTTTGTTGCCCAGGCTTATGTCCATCCCAATGCCGTTGTCCCGGATGGTTAATTCTGTCTTCCCCTTCATTTGGATTAGGTTTACCTCCAGCATGAGTTCCTTGTCTGCCTGCCTGAACTTCACCGCGTTCGAGAACAGCTGCTTCAGCGATTCAAGAAGATAGACTCTGTTCGAACTCAGGGTAAAATTCTTGTTAATGTTCAGCGATATTGTATGCCCTCCTCCCTTTAGCCTAGGGAGCACGCAGCTTAATGCTTCCTCACAAACCTCCAGCACGTTAACCGCTTCCGTTTTCAACAAGCTGCTCCGCTCTCTGATCGAGAGGATGTGGTTCATATCGCGTATGACTACGTCTAGATTGCCAGCGGCCAAGGCAAGCTTTGAGACCGCCTCATCAAAAAACGGTGTGTCTTTACTTAGCGCACCTATTAGCGCCACAAGCCCTTGGATATTTGCTGCCGGTGCCCTAAGGTTATGGGAGACCATGTAACTGAACTGCTGGAGGTTCCTGATCTGCTCGGAGAGATCCCTTGTGATTTTAAGGAGCTGATCTTCCTTCTGCCTTATCTCCGTGACATCGTATCGAATGGAAATGTACTTTACCGGTTGACCGTCTTCTCCCAGCACAGGGATAATTTCTAATTTAAAGCGCTTCTGCTGCCCATTTTTCGAGTAATTGACTACTTCCCCCTTGAAGGGTTTTCCCTTGGCCATTTTTTTCCTGATTTTGGATTGCACCAGGCCTTCTGCCTCCTCCCCTCCGAGCAAATCACCGGGATACTGCCAGTAAGCTTCCTGTAAGCCATACCCCGTCGTTTCCTCAAAGGCGCTGTTCACCCATTCAATCCTGCCAAACCTGTCTAGCATCACCACCCCAGTTGTCGTTTTGCTAGCCACCAGCGCTAGCTTTTCAAGCCTGTTCTTCTCAGCAGCCTTTTCCGTTACGTCCACCAGATTAACGCTTACCCCATTGCGGGAAGGAAAAACCTGGAAGCTCAGCCTTCTCCCATCACCATAATATATAAGCTCCTCAAAACTGGAAGGTAGGCCTGTCTGCAGTACCTTCACGCACTCACTGTAAAACGTGGAGAGATCAGCTGCAGCCGGAAACACCTCCTTAATGCATTTCCCCACGATCTCCTGCCTGCTTTTCCCAATATAAGAGGCATAATGCGCGTTGGCGTAGGTAAAATGCCAACTTTGGTCTAATGAGAAAAATGACTCCGGCACACTCTCCATTATATTTCTAAGCTGCTCAGCCTGCTCCCTTTCCACCTCCTCCAGCTTTCTCTGAAGCGTAATGTCCTTGGCTATTCCCTGAATACTCACAATCTCCCCCTCCACGATAACCGGCATAATAGTAATACCCAGGTATACCTTCTCTTCACCCTGCCTAACGGCTTGCAACTCAAGATACCGGCTATTCCCTTGCATGGTGCTCACAAAAGCCTCCATGGCCAGGGGCAGGTACTGTTCATGAACGAACCTGCTGAAATGAACTCCCAAAATCTGGCTGTCCTCATAGCCAAGCACTTGTGAAACGCTGCTGTTGACTTTAGTAAAGCAGCCATCACTGTGCAGTTCGAAGACAGCATCCGGGTGGTTGTAGAACATGGACTCATAGTGAGCCTGCGCCCTTAGTTTGCGCCGCTCTTCCTCCACTTTTTCCGTAATATCCCGTGTGTTCGTAACATACCCCCTGATAAAAGGGTTATCGACCATATTGGACACGGTACAATCCATCCACCGCCACTCTCCTGTTTTGTGCCTGAACCTGAAATAGGGAAGGCTGGCAAGCTTCTCCCCCAGCGCGTTATTGAGTGCACCCGCCGTAGCATCTCGATCTTCCTCATGGATGTAGCCAAAGGCGCAGTTGCCTACCATTTCTTCAGGAGAGTAGCCCAGTATGGCCTTGACCGAGCCTCCGACGAACTGGTAATTTCCCTGTTCATCGATAATGGAAATAAGGTCGTTGCTGTTCTCTAACAAGAACAAATAAAACTTGGGACTTTGAAGGGTTTTATCCATATTCTACTACCGACTCCCCACTATAATTATATTCAGTTCGAATTAGCCCAGGCAACAGCTACAACTCCTATTTAGGCAAACACTAATTTCACATGAGAGATTATTTGCGCTTCCATTTTAGAAGGCCGTGGGGTAGGGCATTCTTGGAAGCAGGCAGAACGTGCCCTAGTGTGTAGGCCTTTTGTTTTATCCAAACTAACTGTCACACAAGAGGTCTGCCGCGGTAATCTCGCCTTGCGCGCAGCATGCTTGATTTCCTCAAAAACAGTTTACTTGCCTCTGGACAAAATCATCTTGTAAAGTTAAACAGCAGAAGCGGTGGTATCGGGCAAAAACCTCTCAAGTATTATGACGCTTGTTCTGCTATTTTTTTGTCACGTAATTCATGACAGGCTATCGTCTTATCTCATATAACGCGAGAGACAAGAAATATGGGATCATTATTAGAGTCATCACGTAATGAAGCGACAGTAAGGCCAGCCCAAAATTGCAACACAGAGCGGCTAGAATGCCTCAAGGGCAGTCAAGGTTATTCATGCTGTTAGTTAGTTTCCCAGCAGCTTCCATAGTTCGTTCATGACTCACAAAATTTTAGCGTTGCGGGGCAAGTCCTGCCTGCCTACTATCCTAATAAAATTGATTGTGACTTTACTTCATAGAAAGCAACTGCCCTATTACTATTTGTCTCTTGCGGATGAAATTGGCTTAGGCCACCCACTTGATTCCACTGCCTTTCGACAGCCTCCCAGCTACTACGACCCGCTCCGCGACCGCACCTCTTCTTGCTGACCAAAAGCTCTAACTACCAATCAGATCAGCCAGTCGATGATCACATCTCTTGCCTCATACAAAAGCCTGCTGTTGCCTCTCAGTCATAGTCCCTGGATGCTGCATGAGGAGGAAACCAAGGCGTTTCACGCTCTCTAATCACGAACACAGCAATTGTCCCATTCCAACACCGCCATTTTACTTATTTGACAGCCAGTTTCATCGCTAGACCAACGCACATAAGGCTGCATTACTAAAGTGTCCTCTATCTTTTGTACAGCTATCGAATCTTTTCAGAACACGCACAGATTTGTGCAGCCAAGGCTTTCAGCGCAGCAAATATGATGTTTAAACGTGTTCATAGTAGTGTATAAATGGGTTTACAGGCAATTCGCCTCCCATCAGTGTCCTTAAAACCTTAGCTCCAATTCTAGATATAAGGAAGCTTGCAACTATGACAGACGTTATGTTAATTAGATAGGAGGATAAATAATAATGTCCATAATATCCGAATCCAGTACTTTTATACCTGGGATGAAAACGCTATTTGGTACGATAAAATTAAACGAGCACTTAAGATTCAAATGTCAATTAAGGTCATCACTTCTGCTATCAATCCTCAATTGCCACGCAATCATCATAAGTGGTAAACAAACAAATAAATACGCATACAAGGCACTTTCTGCATCGGCAAGTAACTCTGCAAAACATACCTTCCAACACTGCACAAAAAAAGAAGCCACTCATAAAGTGGCTTCTTTTTATTAGGGGATATGGGGCTTTAATTTTAGTTAGGTAAAAGCACTGTATCTAACACGTGTATAACACCGTTGGACTGCTGCACATTGTAAACCGAGATGTTTGACTTATTACCTTTCTCGTCCTGCAGGATAATGTTTCTGTCTCCGTTCATCATGGCTGTTAACGTACCGCCGCTTACAGTCTTGAGCGTAGCTTTGCCTTTACCAGCTTTGATAGCACTCATCAGTTTGGCAGCATCTAAACGCCCTGGTACCAAATGGTAAGTAAGCACTTTGGTAAGGGTTGCTTTGTTCTCTGGCTTCAGCAGGGTCTCTACAGTACCGGCTGGCAGGTTTTCAAAAGCATCGTTTGTAGGAGCGAAAACCGTGAACGGGCCTTTGCCTTTTAACGTCTCTACCAGGCCGGCGGCTTTTACAGCTGCAACAAGTGTAGTGTGGTCTTTAGAATTTACGGCATTGTCTACGATGTCTTTGGTAGTGTACATGGCTTCACCGCCAACCATTACTGAATTTTGCGACTGCGCTGCGGCAGGTGTTAATGTAGTAGCTCCAGCTACCAACATTAATCCGAATAGTAGTTTTTTCATGTCTATGTTTTGATATGCTGCACTTACGCCACAACATGTTCAACTGGATTTAACGACATGAAAAATATTTAAGAATCAATATATAAAAATGGTATAAAATTTATAACTAATTAACCCAAAGACATTTACAACTCTCAATAAATCTAAATAAATTTTTATGACGCTGTTTCAGCGTTTTGAGCGATAGGTATTAACCGGGAACAGGCGGTAATCGTGCATACTGATGGCATAGGCGCAATCTTTCCAGTAAATAACAGGCATATAGGCAACAGGTCCGCCAGGGATGGTGAGGATGGTATTGCCCAGGTATTTTAGCAGGCTTTGGTCTATACCCAGCCGCATAGCTATGTGCGCTACAAATATTTCTTTTTCTTCTGCTGTTGATGTAAACCCAATCTCTCCGGACACATTTCCTTCTACCCCTTGTTCTTTTACATAGTATATTTTAGAGTAAGTATCGATAGAGATCACAGGAACAGACAAAGGCTGTGCTTTTGTTGTATTCATTGTAGCTGCGGGAGGAGTATAAGGCGCCTGGCCAGCCACACGGCGTACCATTTCAGTTACCTTCTGGGCAGTATGGAAACCCTTTATCGTTTCATTCTCTATTTTACGTAGCACGTCTTCTACCTTGTCTTCAAAAGGGCGAGACATGGTATGTGGGTATACTTTAGGTTTTTGCTGCCGTGGGGCCGGTGGCGGCGGTGGTATTATTTTAGCAGCAGGCTGCTGTACAGGTGTTGACACTATCGCAGGCGCAGCGTGGCGCAGGTATACTTCTATGATCACCGCATAGGTATTAATAAAATGATCGGTGTGCTGTATATGGAACAGTTCAAGTTCGTGCACCCTTTTCTTGGCCAGCAGGTAAGCATCTATGCTTTTAGTTTTCTCCAGCACGGCTTTAATCTTTTCTGCATGGGGCGTACTTTTATACTTTAAGTATAGCTCATTCAGGGTGTTCAGCCTTCGGTGGGAGTTTTTGATATAAACAGCCTCCTTTGCATCCGGCGCAACAGGCGCACCCGCCACCGTTCTGTTGCCCGCTGGCCTGCCAATTCCGAATAGGCTGCGAAAAAAGTTGATCATCTGGAGCCGGTTATACTTTGCTAAAAGTTTATACTTTGTTTACGTAATTTGTACGGCAGTACTATTCATTCTACTAGTTGCTGGCGCGGATTTGCAATCCGTAACTTTCTATCATGTCGGATTTGCAATCCGACTGGGTCAGAGGCCCATGCTATAGCCAGTTAAGCGTCGCAGACCCGGACTTGCTTCAGGGCGAGGACGCTCGTGCTATAGACACTTATTTGTTAAAATGAAACGGCCCTGTTCTGTACGGGGGTAACAATAATAAGGCAACTATTTCATCTCTGCTTCATCCCCCTGACAGGATGCACTTAGGCTGATTGCTTAGAGCCGATTGAGCGAGCTTGTCATGTCGGGCATCGCGGGAAATCTAAATAGAATTCCTGCTGTATTAATTTCAGATAGATCTCTTCTATCGTCGGGATAACATAATAGGATTAATTAGCCAGCTTTAGCTCGCATCCTTTTGCTGCAAGAGTCAATTTCAGGCTTATTCCTTTTTACCAGAAAGTATACGCTTCAGGTGCAGGGTTTCAATGGCTACTTCAGTTTTCTCCGCTTCTTTCAGTTCTTCAAAAAAAGTATCAAGCTTCTGGAGGTAAAGGTCCAGCAACTCCTCCTGCTCAGCTGTAAGTATACGTTCCTTTGCAGTAGGCTCGCTATGATGATGATCACTTCTATAAACTGCCATATTTTACTCCACCTCTATCTGCTTCGACTTTCCGAACGTACCGATGATCTTACTGTTCAGTTCTTCCTGCACGGCAGCCAGCTCTTTTACGGCCTCTTCCCGTTTCTTGCTTCCCTCTTCCGATATTTTGATCACCTGGTCAAGCGTTTCCACCATATCGCGGTTCACTTTCTTCAGGGTCTCCACATCTACAATGCCGCGTTCATTCTCCTGGGCAGTTACCACCACGTTCTTTTTGAGGAGCTCTGAGTTCTTGCGGAGCATCTCATTGGTCGTGTCGGTTATCTTTTTCTGTATTTCAAGGGCCTTGCGTTGTTTCTCAAGCCCCAGGGCAATAGCTACCTGTTGGCGCCATACCGGAATCACCGTTACAATGGAGTTCTGTATCTTCTGGGCCAGCACATCGTTCGCAGTCTGTATCATGCGTATCTGCGGCATCGACTGGGTGGCAATAGTATGAGACAGCATAAAATCGTGCACTTTTTTCTCCAGCCGCTCTTTAAAGGCCACCATATCGCTGAGGCGTTGCACGGCCAGTTCGTCCTGGTTGCTGGCTTCTACTTCGTCCTGTAATTGTGGAATAGTATCGTTCTCCAGTTCCTCAATTTTCATTTTACCAGCTGCAATCACTGCCCTTATCTCATGAATATACTCTACTGCCTGGGTAAACATTACCTCCAGGCTGGTAGTATCCTTCATTACACTCTGGCGGGTCTTTTCAAGCTTAATCACCACATCATCTACGTTCTCAGAGATAGAGTTATACTGGCTGGCTATGCGCTTGGCCCTGTCCTGGAGTTTTTTGCCGAATGGCAGGCGCGATAAAAAGCCGCGCTTCTCTTCCGGATCGTCAATTTTGATCATGTTGATCTGGGCCAGCAGTTCGTTAATGGCCGTACCGGCATCGCCGGAGTCTTTGGCTTTTACTTTACTAAGCAGCTCGTTGGAGTAGTGGCCGAGCTTACGCTGTGTTTCCACGCCAAAATTGCTCAGGGTTTCAGGGTTCTTCGGGTCGATTGTTTTAGAGATCGCCAGCGCTTTTTGCTGAATCAGTTCTTTGTTTTCGGCAATCGTGATGTCTTTTTCTCCCATGGTGTTCAGGTTCCGAATTGGTTTTTAGGATAGGTATCTAACGTATGCAGGTATTTTTTGATGTTCTCGTGCCGTTCGGTGGTTTCGTACCACTCTATTTCCTCCAGGGGCAGGTATTCTCCCAGCAGGTCGTGTACTTCGCGCAGCAGGGCCTCGCCTTTTTTAGTCCGGAAAACAGGGTTTTTATACTGTGCGCTCAGGTATTCAACTTTTACCAGCCCGGTTTGCGTAACCGCCAGTTCCTTTACCTCTACTACCAGCTCCGACGATTGATTATGCTCTGTAACAACCGTTTTATAGATGCCTTTATTACCTTCTTCCAGGGCAGCTATACTTTTCTGCCGGAGTTCGATGATGGCTTTCTGCAAACGGTAGTTTGGTTTTATGTAGTGGCCGAACACATACCCGAGTAGTGCCCCTATAAGCAACGTCCAAAAAATGATCATAGATGATAGTGCTATTTACGCGAAAATGTAGCTTTTACTTTCTATACGGGGAAAAGGGAATAATTGTCTGAATCAGGATTTTCAAGATTAGAAAAGATATGCAGGACTTTCTGCAGGACGGTATCCAACCACCCCTGCCCCCTCTTCCGAATCTCTGACTTTAACCAAGGCGGAGAATTTTACCTCACCCCAGCCCTCTCCTTTTATCGAGGTCCCCTACCCCCAAAACAGGAGAGGGAGGTTAAGCAAGGTGATGACAAACGTCTGCTATTAAACTCATACATATGGCAAAGTAGTAGCAAAGCTCCCCTCCTTGGAAAAGGAGGGGCGGGGGCATTACTGTTCGAAGCCTGCAGATTGTGCCTCCTAATGCCATTGAGGTTGTTTTAGTCATGAGAAACTGGCCTCTTGAGAGGACCATAGGGGTGTTTAGGTTAATAGGGCTTATACTTTTAAACGAGGCACTGAGCAGTTCCGGACATTGCTGACACCCCTGTAATTCCCTCAAGGGTAGGGCCGTTTCATTCTTATAAAAAGAGGTCAAAAACTTCTGTCATCCTGAAAGGAACTTGGTTGCTGGGAGGTTAAGCTATCCTCCCAGCAACCAAGTTCCTTTCAGGATGACAGAATAAAAGAGAATGAAACGCCCCTGCCCTCTAGGGGACAATTGAGCTTAATACTGCCTTTTCTCCTCAGTTCCTGAAGTTCTGCGTGATCATGAGTTTGCCGGGGCCTCCTTTCATTACACCTATTCCTACCCTGCTGTAGCGTGCTCCGAGTATATTGGCACGGTGCCCCGGGGAGTCCATCAGGCCTTCGTGGGCTATGGTTAGCGTAGGTGCCAGCGCCAGGTTCTCTCCTGATACTAAAAAACGAACCCCGGCTTCTCTTATCCTGTCCCCGGCGTCGTATCCTTCGGGGGAATAATGGGAAAAGTAACCTCGCCTGAACATATCGGTGCTGTGCTGCCGTGCAACGGAACGGAGAGCTGTATCGGCTTGCAGGGGCTTGAGCCCATTGGCAATGCGTTCCTGGTTAAGCAGTTCCAGCATTTTGGTCTCCAACTCCGGCTGCGGCACCGGCTGCTTTACTTTATAAGGGAGTTCTATTGTTCTGGCTGCGCCTGGCTCTATAGTAAGGTTATTTAAGCTGCGCTGCACCGCATCTTCAAATACAGGGGCCAGTGCTGCCTCGGCACGGTAAGCGTACGCTGCAAAACGGTTGGCTACTGTACTCTGGTGCATACTGGCATTCAGGCCGCCAGGCAGCGGAATAGCCAGCAGCAGTACGGCCGCTATGGCCACGGTAATTGCTCCGTTCAGCAGTCCCGGCACCAGCCCCATCACCTGGTTTAGTTTACGGGCATGTATGGCTGGCGACAGCCTTTGCAACAACAGCGACTCCAGGAAATGAAGCAGCATACCTGCCAGCAGCACCACTATAAAAAAAGCCACCGGCAGCAGCCATACTTCCTCCAGGTAGATAAACCTGGCCAGCAGGTTCGCCACGTAGGGGTAAAAACGCAAACCTATTACCAGGCAACCCACCCACCGTACCAGGTCCAGCACACCAAATATAAACCCGCGCCGCCAGCCGGTTACAGCACCAGACACAATGATCAGCAACAGCAGAATGTCAATGTAATTGAGCATACAAAAAGCGATAGTCAAAGTTCTTTATCTCGTTTACGTGTCTGCAGTTTCAGGTTTTGGTTTAGGATGGCCCTACCAAATGTGGTTTATACTTGCTGTACAACTCTGGTATGCAGTCTTTAGAGGCTGTTTTGATTTTATTGTTGGAAGCGAAAAGGAGATTTTAAGGGTTCTGGCGAGACTCCTCCCCGAAATTCTTCTGGATGTTCCATTTGAGTGGCATAGCAGCGCTATGGCGCGAAAAAGAGACGAAGCCAGGTTTCGTAAAATCAACTTTGCAGCCTAACGAATAAATTCAAAACAGCCTCTTAGTTGGTTAAAACAGAAAAAGCGCAACCATTGCAACACACAACCAGGAGCTGATCTTGGAAGAAAACATTATGAAGCTTAACATGTCTTCTTATATTGGCATTAAAACGGCACAGAACAGGTGCAAGACTGTTCATACCTGATGAAGAAACCACTTAAGACACTATTTTATTTATTCAGCGCCCTCATTTTGCTGGCTACAGTAGCAGGCTGCTCTCTGATGAGCCTCTCCCCGCAGTTTGGGGCAGAAGCAAAAGGGGCACGCAGGCAAACGATACAGCAGTCGCCTAACTATTACGACGGCGAGTTCCGGAACCCCGTGGAAACGAACATGGACCTTGGCTTTAACGGGACTGTCAAAGCAATCACCTCCAGGCTATTCGGACGCAATGATAGCCTTACCCCCGACCATATGCTCCCTGCCATCAAACTGGACTCCGCTAAGATCGCCGCTACCCGGGATACAGCCACCGTTATTACCTGGCTCGGGCACTCGGCTTTTATAGTGGAGATAGACGGCAAGCGCCTTCTCCTGGACCCCATGCTAGGCAACAGGGCCTCTCCTTTCAGTTTTATGGGGCCGAAGCGCTTTTCTGAACTGCCCATCTCCCTGGAGCAGATGCCGCACATCGATGCCGTCCTGATCTCGCACGACCACTACGACCACCTGGACTACGGCTCCATTAAAGAACTAACTGCTAAAACAACACACTTTTATGTAGCCCTCGGCGTAGGAGCCCACCTGGAGCGCTGGGGGGTGCCAGCAGATAAGATCACCGAACTGGACTGGTGGCAGGAAGCTACTTTTCAGGGTTTAACCTTTGCTGCCACACCGGCACGGCATTTCTCAGGCCGTGGCTTTAGCGACAGGATGCAAACCCTCTGGACTTCCTGGGTTATACTTGGCAGCAAGGACAAGGTCTTTTTTAGCGGCGATTCCGGCTATTTTGATGGCTTTAAAGAGATCGGGCAAAAGTATGGCCCTTTTGATATTACCCTGATGGAGTGCGGCCAGTACAACGAACTGTGGCCCAACATACACATGATGCCGGCGCAAACCGTGCAGGCACACCAGGACCTGAAAGGCAAACTCTTAATGCCCATCCATTGGGGAACCTTTGCCCTGGCCCTGCACCCCTGGACCGACCCGATCGAGCGGGTAACGGCAGAGGCCAGGGAACTGGGCGTACCTATTGCCACTCCGCGCATCGGGGAGCGGGTTATACTTCACAAAAAGGTACCTCGGCAGGACTGGTGGCTGGAGTAAGAAATACAGTTTACCGCTGCCTTTATTAAAAGCTTGTCTGCATTAATCCTTACCTTTGGCCATGGATTTTGTAGCCCTGGATTTTGAGACGGCCACGCCGCAGCGTGACAGCCCATGTGAGATTGGTGTAACGGTTGTTCGGAAAAGGCAGATCGTAGAAACACGCTCCTGGCTGATAAAGCCTTTGTATTACCCGCACTTTAATGCCTTTAACGTAGCGGTGCATGGCATACGGCCTTTCGATGTAAAAGACCAGCCCGATTTCAGGGAGCTTTGGCCGGTGCTGCAGCCTTACCTGGAGGGGCAACTACTGATCGCGCACAATGCCAGCTTTGATATGAGTGTGCTGCGCAAAACCCTTGCCACCTACAATATACCTTTGCCGGAAGCGCGTTATTCGTGCAGCCTGAAATTCTCCAAAAACATCTGGAAAGGCATGCACAAGTACGACCTGAAAACGCTCTGCAACATGCACCGCATCGATTTCCTGCACCACCGTGCCGCCTCCGATGCCGATGCCTGCGCCAGGTTATCACTGAAGGCCATGGACCTGACCGGCACTGCCTCAGAAGAAGAGTTCGACGCTAAACTGGGAAGCAAGATCAGCCGGGTATAATCGGTTTATACTATTAGACCTGGTTTATACTTTAGCCGGCAACCCACTTACGGGCTTCTTCGGTTTCCTCGAAGGCGAATGAGCGCTGCTCAATGGCTGGCACCACCGCAAACACACCCGTTGCCAGGTGCTGCAACCAGTTTTTGTCGGTTACCAGTGCCATTCTGTTTACCTTTTGCAGCACCTCCCCGAAGTTGGAAAGTATAAAGCGCAGCCGCTCCTGTATGGCTGCGGGTGCTATACCGGCTGTGGCAGGCATTTCGATGTACAAGCTAAAGGTAGCATCCGACTCCAACTCCGGTTTTATCACTTCCTGCGATGCTTTCATGTCCTGCACGGTTATCTCCCCTTCTGCCCTGAAAGCGAGTAAGTTCTTATTTCCCAGGTCTAGTTGCTGTATCATAGTGGTATGCTTTTAATAAAGTATACTCAGTTTATACTTAGAGCGATGTGTAGGGCTGGCCGGTGCATGGTTCGGGCAGGTAATTTGTCAGAATCTTTAAATAGGGCCCCTACCCCAAGGATTTTCAGGATTTATAGATGAACAGGATGTTCGATAGTTAAAGACTGCTGTACTACTTATACTTTATCATTTATTGATCAGCCTGTTTCGCAAACATGTCGCGTACTAATGAATCAACTTAAGTAAAAGGCTTTCATTTCGAACTGGGGGTAAGGGCCACTACTATTCGAAACCTGTTAAGTATGCGTTTCTGTGCAATTGGCGTTGATTTCCTGGAGTAGAAATTGTCCCCTTGAGGGGACCGTAGGGGTGTAGATAGCTGGGATTTCGCTTCGTGGTTACTTCATTGATTGAATTTCGCCTTCATGAACACCCCTGTAGTCCCCTCAAGGGGACAATCCTGGTTGACAGAAAGCGGCTTCTCGGCTTTATAGAGACCATTTAGCAGGTTTCGAACAGTAGTGGGTAGGGTCCTCTTTAAGTGAGAAATCTATATAGAATCGTCTTAAACTAGTTTTATAAAGATCTCTCCTATCGTCGAGATGACAGCTTTTGCTTAAATTGACGATTTTGTGACTAGCGCTGTCTAATCAATCACCAAAAAATACCCCGCAGCTTAGCTTAACCAGATCTTTACTACGAGTTAAGAGGCATAGGCATCACGCAAAGCCTGTTCTACAGTCTCTTACAAAGCATACCCGGCGTATCGGCAGCTTTACTGATCCAGTGTCAGCTCGATAGCGAAATAGGCCACCGAGCCTACCAGTAACAAAGCAAGTGCAATATTGGGAGTCATAGGCGCAAATGTGTTAATTACAGAATAAGAAAACCAAGCCTGTAGCTTGTACTTATACTAACTACCTGAGCAACAGTATTGTTTGACTGCTAACTTACTTTGCTGCTGCCTTGCCCCTGCTAATCAGCCTTCTTACTTTTTTCCTTTTTCGGGGTCCGGACCTCAATCTGGCCATTCTTCACCCGTACTTCAAACCGGGGCTGCGGTTCTGTTGCCGGACCGTGCACCACGCTGCCATCTCTCAAATCGAAGACCGACCCGTGCCACGGACAGTGCACATGCCCGTCTTCATGCAGGTGGCCTTCTGAAAGCGGCCCGCCGAGGTGCGAACAGGTGTGCGCCAGGGCGTAAATCTCCCCGTTCTTGCGGGCAAGCAGCACCGGAACCTCTCCGGCTTTAACACAGCGCATGGTGTTTTCGGCTAATTCGTTTTCCGGTAAAACAGATACAAAGTCTTCGGGGTAAGTTACAGCCGTAGCCGTGTGGTCTACGCCTACCTGCTTGCCATATACCAAGTGACCGCCCAGGTAAGCGCCAAAACTAACCACACCATACCCGAGCATGGACAGGCCAATGGCAGTGCCGCGGGTCTTTTTGCGCCGGCGGAGCAACAGCGACGTAACATAAAGAGCGGCAGCACCAGCGTTCAGCATACCATGCATCAACCCGATTTTACGCCTTTCCTGCGTCGTGCCGGTCCAGTCGGTTATGCCTGTTATGGCCGCACCCACTGCACCTACCAGGCCCACGGCCACGACAGCATCGGCACCGGGCACATACTTTTTCTCTCCCATCAGCTCCAAGGTATCCAGCACGGCGGCAGTCGTCCACGACCCAATGGGAACATCTGTTATAGCCGGATGCAAAGGGTGGCCGAGCCAGGCGCCGTGCAGCATGTCTTTAACCTGCTTACCGGCTTCTCCGCCTGCTTCAAAAGCATTTACAACCGCAGGCTGTATAGCGTCTCCTGCTGTTTTAAGCCATTCCTGCTCTTCAATGGCCTCGATTATGGTTTTCTGCCCCATTTGCTTTATCTTATTTTATTTTGGATTATGAGGTTAAGAACGCAGATAGGGGCAGGAGGTTTGGGAGAGGTGTTTGGTGTGTTGTAGGTAGTAGGTATAAAGGTTGGTTTGGAGACTAGTTTATTTTTGAAGCAGTTGAGATTGGTGAAGGGTAGGGCTTGGAATTATATGATGGTAAATAAGCGTCAGATTATGAATAGCTTATACTTAGGACCTATTCAAATAAAGGCTCAAAAGCTAAATAACAAACTTCTCTATTTTGAAATAATGGAGACTTTTAAAGTTCTCATCTTTATTATAAGTAATCTTTACTATATTGTCTTACATTGATATTCAACACGCTTAACGTTTTAATAATTTTCCAATAACAAGAGTAAGATTATATTATGCCAAAGTTTTTAAATACAAGAAGAGCAGTATCAGAATTAGAAGATTTGATTAGGAATGCAAACGAAAAATTAATACTAGTATCGCCTTACCTAAAACTTTCAAAAGATTTTAAAGAGCTACTCCAGTTTCGTAATAGCAAAGACAAAATCACAACTATCATATTCGGTAAGCAAGAGTTAAATCCTGATGAGATGAAATTTTTGCAAGGGCTAAGATTTGTTATACTTAAATACTATGATGACTTACATGCAAAATGCTACTTGAATGATGATACTATGATAATCACCTCTCTTAACTTATATGAGTTTTCAATGGCTAATAATAAAGAGATGGGGGTTCTAATTAAGAAAGATGATACAGCAGATTCATGCCTTTTTGAGGAAGCATTAAACGAGGTGGATTATATAAATCAAAACAGTAAAAGGTTTGAAGTAGGCTCTAGCAAGAGTTCCTATGTAAAACAAACTTTTAGTAAGCCATCTGAAAGGGTTGATAGTAGAACCGCTAATGTGAATAGTAAATCAACTGGTTACTGTATAAGGACGGGATCTGAAATACCATTCAATCCAGAACGGCCATTAAGTTATGAAGCATTTCAAGTGTGGAATCAATTTGGAGATATAGATTACCCAGAACGATTCTGCCATTTTTCTGGTGAACAATCTAAAGGTGAAACAAGTGTTAGACGCCCTATCCTTTACAAAAATTGGCAAAAGGCTAGAGGCTATAATGTAGCATTATAATAGTCTTTTTTAACGTGATTTCAATTTTGTATTGAAATCACGTTTGCTCTTACTTAAAACTAGTGATGTTTTTTAATTTATATGGATTCTCAAACCTTTAGTAACATAAGTAAAATCATAGAGCGTGATAGTAAATTCACGACCTATAAGTTTGCTTTACTTAGAGGTACAATTGATATTATTCAGGAGAACTCACCTTTCATTAAGGAACGCGGAGACGTTGTTGAAATCCCACTAGGGTTAATGGTAGAAAAGTGGATAATCTATTACTATCCAATATTCGCATCTCAGATATTTCTACCACAAATTAATGGCGAAAAAAACAATCTGGCATTTGGAAGGTACTTCGGGAATGTTATTAATCATTACAATCAACTAGGCGGTATCTCATTACTTTATAATGAACTACGTAGTAAAGGCATTAGCAATGAGATAAGTTATGATTTCTTACAGCTTGTAAAATCAATAAAAGATACCATTGTAAAACAACCAATGTACTTCATTGGGCGATCAATTTCTAGTGAATTCAATTCTATTTACAAGTACATACCTATCGGAAATAAGAGTAAGGGCAAAAGCCACATAGTGAATACACAATGGCTGATTGACTCTTGCGGTATTTTTACTATACCATATTCATACTATGAAGCATTTAAAGTTTTAGGCAGTTTTCTAGCAGGCACAGATTCAATTCTTTTTAAATGGGCTGAATTTTCCGTTAATGCATCAAGAGAGTACCTATCAACTGAAAAGGTTATTACAGAAATACTCAAGGAACCTGTGACAAAGAGGGATGCAAAAGATGCTATACTATTTTACAAGACTATTGTAGGTGATCGTAAATATGTAGAATGCGTCTGGTCTGGAATAAATATAGCCAAGTACGATGTAGATCATCTTCTGCCATTTTCCGTGTGGAAGAATAATGACCTCTGGAATTTGATGCCAGCAGATCCAAAAGTTAATAATACTAAGCGTGATAAAATTCCATCATTAGTTTTATTAGAAAAACGTAAGGACGTCATAATTAATTACTGGGAACTTATACAACAGGTATACCCTGAAAAGTTTTTCAATGAAATGAGCATTTCACTTACAGGGTATTTAAATAAAAGTAATTGGCAAAACTTAGCCTTCGAACGCCTTAAATCAACAACCTCAAATTTAATTAATGTCAGAGGGTATGAAGAGTGGAACCATAAAAGCAAATAACTTTAGTCATCTAACTGCAATCGAACGGGAAAGCATATCTTTTCCAGCAAAAATTCTAAGGGAAAGAAATTTATTATTAGGTGATATTTTAGACTTTGGGTGTGGCCACGGAGTTGATGTAGAATCTCTTAAAACTAATGGCTTCAAAATCACAGGCTATGATCCCCATTACTTTCCTAATTATCCTAAAAAGCTCTTTGATACAATTCTCTGTTTCTATGTACTAAATGTACTTCTACCAGAAGAACAAAAACAGGTGATGATGAATGTTTCAACCCTACTTAAGCCTAATGGTAAAGCTTTTTTTGCCGTTCGGAGGGATATTCAATATGAAGGCTATAGGCTTCATAAAATTCACAAAAAAGAAACATACCAATGCCAAGTGAAATTACCTTTCAAGTCAATCTTCAAAAATGAAAATTGTGAAATTTATGAATACCAACATTACACGACCTTACATCAAGGTAATGAGTTAATTAGTCCTTTCTTTAAGCATAATGAAGAAAGGGAATTAATAACAGAAACAGTTAATGTTTTCTCGATTTATGATAAATTCCCAGTAAATCCTGGCCACGCCTTAGTTATACCTAAAAAAGTAATCTCCAATTACTTTGAACTGACCGAAGCAGAACAAGGTGAATGTTGGACCGTTGTCAATAAGGTGCAAAGCATTTTACAGCAACAGTATCATTCAAATGGCTTTAATATTGGTATTAATGTTAATGAAGCTGCTGGACAAACTGTTCCGCATATACACATTCACGTAATCCCTAGGTATACTCATGACATGGAAGACCCAAGAGGTGGTGTCCGAAACGTTATTCCATCTCGCGGAAATTACCTCAAACAACTTGGTATTTATGAGTAAGTCGTCTCATATATAAATAAGTTTCTACTGAATTAAAGCTAGTATTTCTTTAAATTCTTAGTTCTTACCACCCCCATGAAACTAATAGACAAACTCGCCTGGATCGAGATCCGGGACGGCAAGATACTCAGCACCCGCAGCAAAGGCAGAACCAAATACTACCTGCCAGGCGGGAAGCGTGAGGCCGGCGAAACGGATTTCCAGGCGCTGCACCGCGAGATACAGGAAGAGCTAAGTATAAACCTGGTAGAGGACAGCATAACATTTACCGGCACCTGGCAGGCGCAGGCCGACAGCCACGCGGAGGGGGTGCAGGTAAAAATGACCTGTTACGCCGGGGCTTATACCGGCACTATACTTCCGGCCAGCGAGATAGCAGAAGTAGTATGGCTCAGCTACAAAGACAAGCACCTTACCTCCGCCGTAGACCATCTTATTTTTGACTGGCTGCACGAGCAAAAGCTGCTGCATTAAAAATTGTAAGGGCACAACGAAAACACCTGGCTACTGCACAGCAGCCAAAGTATAAATTTACCGCAAACTTAGTACGCAACTGTTTTAGCTCTTCACCTCCAGCGTCGGGAAGGTAAGGCCGAAGCGTTTACACAGCCCGGGCACGCTGTCAAAATCCATGTCGAGGGCGTACTTTTTGTTTATCTCTGCAAACTTGCCCATGTCTCCCCATGCTGCCGCCACCTCCCGGAAGAAGTCCTCGAAACCAGCCGGCGAAATGACCTCGATGATCTGGCAAGGCTCGTCGCCTGCGTTCCAGAACGTATGCCACTGGCCGCGCGGCTTAAACACCCAGGTACCCGGTTCTGCTATCACCACATCATCGCCGAGCAGCGCCCCCAGTTTCCCCTCAATTACATAAGAGTACTCGTCTTCGTTGTGGTGGTAATGCAGCGGGGCAGCCAGTGCGCGCGGTGCCAGCGGATGGTGCACCACCGAAAAACGTTTCCCGGTGTCTGGTCCGTCTATTTTCCAGTGCACCCCAAATCCCCCGAAATCGAATTTATCGCCTTCTCCGGCTTTGATAGTTTTTGGTTTCTCCATGGTTTTGATGCTTGGTTTCTTATTGGTTTATACTTTTATGATCGTGTAATCTGGCAGCATATGCACATTTAATTATACATACAACAAACTGATAACCAATACGAAACACAATTTATATAGTAAACACTAATTACAGGGTTTTTAAAGTATAGTTTAATCCCTGGAACAGATCCTGTGTATTTACCAGAAGTAGAAAAAGAAGCGCTAACTGGTAAGGGATACCTACAGGCGACCTTAATTTTGCAGGCGATTACCACGAAGTATAAGTATACTTTCTAACTTGCAGTTTATACTTTATATCTAATGGCTGCATTACCTCACTACAAGACCATCGCCAGCGAGGCGTTTAATGATTACCTGGATAACAAGACAGACCTTGAGGGTTTGATAGAGCGGCTGCGCTATATAGAACTGCAGGTGCAGTCGGACGACGAGGAAGACGAGGAACCGGATAAAAAAGTATGGTTCCGCTTTTTTGAAGGCGATACGCTGAAGACTACCATCAACGAGCTGGAAAAAGAGCTAGGCGACCCGGCGCACCCCAGCTACAGAATACTACTCTATGGCATTGCCACCGGCCTGGAGGCGAATGAGCTGGAGGTGCACTATTCGTAAGCGGTTGCTATACTTTTGTCAGGTGAACCCAGCGCTACCCATGCCGCGAGTTTAGCGCAAGCGTAACTTGTGGCTTGCGATGGAGCCAGTTTGTAACTGGCGTTATTCAGGACTATACTTACGCCAGTTACAAACTGGCCATCATACTTAACCAGAAGTCACGCAAACGTTAAACTTGCGGCATGGGTAGTTATAAGTTTTTTTCTCCATAAGATTGACAAAGGGGTGGGGCTAAATTTCATTTCATTCCGGAGCATCACCTCAGCCAGGCTATTTCAAAATGCATCCCGTCCTGCCTGTTAAAATGGCCTCCCCAGTAAAAGCCGTTCTGGTGGGCAATGTTTACCAGCTGCCTCACTGAGCCCTTCTGCCCTACCAGCGCCGGCTGCGTGCCCAGTTTGTTCCAGGCATAGTTAATATCGAAGGCTGTGCCAAAGGCGTGGTTGCTGAGGATGCTGCGGCTGCCCCGGATAAAGCGCGGCGCATAAGCACCCTCCCAGGTTAGCACATGGTGCAGCAAACCAGCCTGTTCCCAGTCGTGCCACAGCTGCGCCAGCTGGTCTGCCGCCCTCCGGTGAAAGTATACTCCGGCGCTGCCTTTTATGGGTATTAGCTGCGGAACCTCAACACGCACCAGGTGGCGGCTGGCCCAGTTATCGAGCACTTCTATGTTTTCAGGGTTGCCGGGCAAGGGGCGGTGCCGGTAGTTAAAGTGCCCGAACACGTTTGCCCTTGCTGCATGGCTTAGCAGTGGCCTGAAACCGGGCTTAGGCGGCCAGTGCGCACCCAGTATACTTTCCCGCTCGTCATCCAGCACCCCGAAGCCAAGCGTCATGGCCATGCCCACGGTTTTGTTGCCAATAATGCCATCGGGCTGCAGGCCGTGCATCCGCTGGAATGCCATACTGGCGGCCTTGGTCTGCTCCCCGAAAATGCCGTCTGCCACGCCGGGGTTCAGGTACTGCCCTATCAGGAAGAACTGCCATTTAAGCACATCGTCTCCCCTGTCACCAATCTTGATAACGTTCATGTTTGCGTTTTTTAACCAAGTATAAAACAGCTAAAGTTTAGGATACGTGTCGGGGAGATTTTTCTATACTTTTTCCGCTTTTTACGTAGTGTGGTGTAAACTAATTCACCCATACTTCATGTCTTCTATTTCATCAATCCTTACCACGCTTCAAAACCACGACAGGCCTGTTAACTGGCAACACTTTCTTTCGGAGGTGATCGCGGCCTTTGACTGTTCTACCGGGACCATCCACTTTTACGACAACGAAACAGAGCTGCTTAAGCTGCAGGCACAGCAGGGTATCCCGGAGTTCCTGCTTCCTAAAATGGCGGAGATACCCGTTGGGAAAGGCATGGCCGGCATTGCCGCCGAGCGCAGAAAGCCGGTGGAAATGTGCAACCTGCAAACAGACAGTTCGGGTGTGGCGCGACCGGCCGCCAAAGAAACAAAAGTGGAGGGATCTATTGCCGTGCCTATGCTGCTGCAGGGCAACCTGTATGGTGTAATTGGCATTGCCAAGCCTGTGCCGTATGATTTTACAAAAGAAGAAAACAGTGCTTTATTGGAGATCGGGGAAGAGATGAGCCGCTACCTGCGTGCACACGCTGCAGCCAGGCAGGTATAAAGAGAAAGTATAAAGCAACTGGAATTTAACTATCTGGATGGCTTAGTGTTATGCCGTTCTCTGCTCCTATGCCACTCCTCCGGATCTGCCCCAAAATACCCTGAATTAAGTTTGGGTCGCTGCTCTTCTAATTTGTAATCCGGAAGTATACTCCAATAAGGATCTGTGATCCGTTCTACCCCTTGCCTTTGTTGCGCAGCGAGCTAAATGCTGAAAGCCGGATTGCAAATCCTCATAGTAAGTGCTCCGGGATTACAAACCCATAAAAGCAAATGGAGCAGTTGTGCCAGTGAAACCGGAAAAGACAGTCTTTACAGGCAGTTACACAAAAAACAAGCGGCCAGAAGGGTAATCTGGCCGCTTGTACAATATACAGCTATGGGAAATTAGTTGCCTTGCGGCAATATCACTTTGTCAATTACATGCACAACCCCGTTAGATGCCTCTACATTTGGCATGGTAACATTGGCGTTGTTAATCATTACTGAATTCCCATCCAGCATTACTTTCAAATCCTTACCGTTCAGCGTTTTTACCATCATGCCATTCGACAGATCGGCCGCCATTACGTTTCCTTCTAAAACATGGTAAGTCAGAATATCTACGAGCTGCTGCTTGTTTTCAGGTTTTAGCAGGTTATCCAAAGTGCCGGCTGGCAGTGCAGCAAAAGCTTCGTTGCTTGGAGCAAAAACGGTATAAGGACCGCCATCCTGCAAGGTACCCGCCAGGTCAGCCGCCTGCAAAGCTTGCACTAAAGTTGATAAGGAGGGTGTATTGGAGGCAAGCGCCACAATGTCCGGGCTCTCAGTTGCCATAGTTTCCTCAGTAGCCATGGTCTCTGTATCCTGTGTAACTACTTCTGAGCTCTCTGTTGCTGGTTCGCTGTTGTTGCACCCGAATAGTAGTAGCGATGCACAGATAAAAACGCTTAATTGTTTCATAATCTTATAGTTAATGGTTGCAAGTATGAACCAACGACCTAAGCAAATGTTTAAATTGTTTTCCTGATGCAGAATACTTGCCTGTTAAAATCAAAAAAAAATGTACCTTTAGCTAAACCATTAACCCTATAATCATGGCAAAGTCACAGGACGCAAAAAAGGACGTAAAGAAAAAGCCGGCCAAAACCGAAAAGGAGAAGAAGGCCGCCAAGCTGGAAAAGAAAAAGAACAGCTACGACTAAATAGATCAACGGTGCTAAACTTTTCTGTATAGCCGGGTATACACAAAAGCAGCCAACAAATTGTTGGCTGCTTTTGTGTTATGGGTGCAATAGTAAAATCAGGGTTAACATCTACAACCCAGGCTTGTTGATGTAGTATGGTACGGAAAAAATAATTTTATACTTTTACCTGTACCAAAAGACATATCGCAAGCCATTTGCCATGCCACTAAACCCGGAAAAACTGCCACTCTACCAGAAAGGCCAGGAGATATTCGACATCACCTCCAAGATAATTGACCTGATACAGGACGATGATCCGATACTTTCTCATATAAAAGGAATGATGCTGGAAGACGCAGCCATGCTTACAGTAAAAGTTTCAGGAGCCGAGGCCGGCGACCTGTACGATATCCGGATGGAGAGTGCGGCCCTGATACGAAAAGCTGCCCGCGAACTGGGTACCCATTGCACGACACTGGAGATGTTTGGTTTTCCGGATACGCAGTACCTGGTGTTGATACGGGAAGCGCTGGAAGTGTATAAACTCCTGTTCAGGGAATGGGTGCAGGGTTTTGACCCCTGGAATTATACTTTAGATGACTGGGGCCTGTTTAACCCGCCGGGTATACATCCGGAAGAGTAGGTGTGAATTTACCTCGCCCCAGCCCTCTCCTAATAACAGGAGAGGGAATTTTAACAGACCATGAAGTATGGTTTGTACCTGATTTTTCTCTCAAAGTATAAACTTATTTCATCCCTATTTAAAGAAGAGCTTTTTGCTTTTGCTAAAGTATAAACTGTGGTCACAGCCATCTCCCGAAATAGCATTGCCGCACTGAGGAGAGTAATTTGTAGGGACAGGTCGCGACCTGTCCATGTTTGAGGGAAGAGCAGCATCTGCTATAACACACCCCTACCTCTCTCAAGAGCAGAGGGCCGTTTCATTCACTTTTTTTCTGTCATCCTGAAAGGATCTTGGTTGCTGGGAGGATAGCTTAACCTCCCAGCAACCAAGTTTCTTTACAGAATGACAAATATTTTTTCAATTTTTATCAGAATGAAACAGCCCTGCTCTTAAGAGAGGAATTTCGTCTGATGCTATAGTGTATGGTACAGTTCTATAGTTTACAGTATTGAGCTGACAGGTCGTGACCCAATGTCGTCAACTTAAGAAAAAGTTGTCATTTCGAGCATCGCGAGAAATCTATCTGGAATTAGTACAGAAGGAATTCTATAAAGATCTCTCACAGCTACGCTGGCTCTCTTCGGCTCACGCCTCAAGAATGTTGAGATGACAATAAAGCTTAAACTCACGGCATTGGGTCCCAGCCTGTCCCTACAGATTTAGAGTTTATATTCTGATTTTGGCAAGGCTCTTAAAAAACAGCAAAGGCAGAACCAGGGTGGTTCTGCCTTTGCTGTTTTATTATTTGTGTAGTGCTTACTTCACAAACAATTTCTGAGAAGTAGTAAAGCGGTTAGTGCTTATCTGGTAAATGTAAGTACCTTCTTTCAAGCCTGAAACCGGTAAAGCTACTTCGTTCTGGCCGGCTCTCATGTTAGCGAAGTTTATGCTCTTGCCAACTTTTCTGCCTGCCAGGTCAAAGATCTGAACGCTTACGTCAGAAGAAGCCTGCAGGTATATAGCCAGGCTCGCCTGTCCGCCTTTTACCGGGTTAGGGTATACAGATACTTTTGCAGACGCTGCGTCAACAGACTTCAGTTTGGTAAGTGTGCCAGCTGGTAGTGCTTTTTGTGCTGGAGAGTAAGCACCTTCAACTGTCCACATGATATAATCAATGTGAGAGCCATTAGTTGAGCCGCTGGAGCCATCACCGATACGGAAGTAATTACGAACTGTACTTGCCCCTACAGTAGAAGTAGCAACAGGGGTTTCACTTTCATCAATGAAAAGTTTTATTGTAGCACCGTCCTTTGTGAATCTATAAGTGTGCCACTCCTTCGTGTTAAAGTTTTCGCCTAAGCTTAAGTTCTCAAGTGTGGTATTACTAGTTCTGCCTACGTTAAAAGTTACTCTGGCAGGATTTGTTTCTGTGGCATTAATAACATAAACAGTTTCACGATAGCCATTGAAGTCTAAGTCTAACTCAAACACTCTGTCAAAACCTTCCAGCCCCTTCGCTCTTACTACAACTGTTGCAGCAGTTGGAGAAGCAGGCGTTGTTGGAAAGTTCTGTCGCCACAAAAAGGTTGTATGAGGGAAATTTACAGCATCGTTTCCGTTTATTCTGAAACTTAATAAATTGTTTCCCTGGACATTTGAATCACTGATAATAGATTGCTCGGTTGCAACAATAGCTGGTTGGGTTTCTGAGGCAGCAGGCACAACACTTGCTGTAACAAAAGGGCTTTCAGTAAACGCATCAGGCAGCTCATTGGCATTGTAAATAATCCATGGATCATTCTGTGCAAAGGTATGAGATGCGGTAAAAAGCAGGCAGCAGCCCAGTACATAGCGCATCTTCGGCTTTAATTCCTTTAGCAAATTAGTTGTGTAATTGTTCTTCATATTAGGTTAGTGTTAAAGTATAGATTTAGTTTTTAGTCAATATTATCTGTAATCGTTTGCACATAGTATAGCAGGCATTAGCAAGAACATGCTGATATTACAGCTGGTTAATGTATTGGTGAATAGCATTTTCAATACCCGCCTACCATTAAAACTTCGTATCGCCTCACTCCTCTTTATACTTTCAGTATCTTATAGTGTGCAAACGTTTGCACAGTAAGTCAAAAAATATAGAGCGTTTATACTTTCGCTCTTTTTAGCTTCCCGGCAGGATGCTTTTATTTATTTAAAGTATAAGGGTAAGGTTATAAACTGTTTAGGATATCCTGCTGCAGTTTAAGTAAAAGCGGCTGCACTGAACATATGCCAGCTTTTATAAAGGCAAGCTATATTCTAATTCCTAAATCTATACTATTCATAAATATAAGTCAATACCCTGGCAATATTTAATTAACTCAAGCTGCGAGATGCAAGGTTCATGAGTTTTCATCTGTTAGCGTGAACCCACCCCTAATCCCTCCGAGGAAGGGAATTTTTAATTGTGCATGTAATTCCCCTCCTCGGAGCAGGAACGTATCATTCAAGCGGATTCTCCCCTTGAGGGGAGCGAGAGGGGTGTTTGCTCTTGCAGAAAAATTGCAATGAAGGTAATGATTGGCTTTTCATCTACGATATCAACACCCCTAATGACCTACAGCCGCAAGTTTCGAACTCCCGTTCTCACTTGTCCTCAAGGGGATAGTTTTATCAGAATGAAACGGCCCTGCTCCTCGAAGGAGTTAGGGGTAGGTAATCAATTACCAGAAAAAAGTATTTCGCAACCTGATTTAATTAACGGAGCAGCAGGTTTAGCCTACTGTAGAAGTATACTTACAATAACAGTTTTTATATTGGCTAAGTATAAACACTATGGATATGATGAACCTGGATAACTGGGACGAGGAGCGATATAAAGAGCTGAACACCTATTTCCGTATCAGGATAGAACAGATGCTGCGCACAGACACCCTGTTGCAGGAGCAAATGCAGCAAAGCGACAAACTACACCTTCACGACTTGGTGGCATACTTCAGCGATGATGATAAGGAACGCTGGGAGGAGTTTATGGCGCTGGACCAGCTGAAGATGCAGAAGGACATGTGGGACCACCTGCACGGCAAAGGTACCCGCTTTAAGCCAGGCCAGGGCTTTGTAAACCCCGACGACGACACCACCTGGTAAGTATAAATGCAAAAGAGACGCAGCGTGCTGCGTCTCTTTTGCATTAGGTTTACTTTATGGTTTTAGTGCTGCCTTAGTTAGCTCTGCTTTTCTCTTCTTCGGCACCGCCTGTGCGTCGGCGGGCCGGAGCTACCTGAGAGCCTCCAAAGCGGTAGTTAAAGCTAAGCGTTGCTACCCTGGAGTCGCGGCGCTGATCAAAGGTTTCGGTATAGTCGGCCATAACAGTTTTGCCGTGCACCTGGCTGGTGTAGAATATATCCGACACGTTCAGTTTTATACTTGCTTTCTTATCCCACAGCTGCTTCTGCACACCAGCCGACATAGACCAGATCGGGTCAACCTCCAGGAAACCGTATACTTCGCTTGTTCTATACACGCCAATTACCTCTGCAGACCAACCATTTGTAAGCTTAATGGTATTGTTGGAGTTGAAGTTAAGCGTTGGCATACCTGCATTAAGAGTAGTAGTGCCCAGGTTGCCGCGATACTTACCGTAATAAACTGTGGCGTTGTTCATGCTGTTAAGCCAGTTGCCAACAGAGAAAGGCATGGTCATGGTCAGGCCATAATAATCGTGCTTGGCCAGGTTACGGAAGGTCTGTATCACCACGTTCTCGTCTTCACTCTCCCGCGACAGCACGTTCACGATCACATCGGTGGTATGACTGTAACTAAGCTTTGTGGTAAAGCGCTTGTCAAACGTATGGGTCAGCTCAAAAGAGTAAGACAGTTCCGGCTTTAAGTATGGGTTACCAGATGAAACTGTGAAAGCGTCGATCAGGTTTTTAAAGGGATTCAGCTGGCCATAGGAAGGTCTGTTGATACGGCGGCTAAGCGACACGCCCAGTTCATGCTTTTTGTTGAGGTTGTAGCCAACAAATGCGCTCGGAAAAAACTGGGTATAGTTGCGGTCAAACTTACGGTCGTCCTCGTTTACCACATCAGCAAGCTGCTCTCCTGTAGCAATGGTGTTCTCCAGGCGCAGGCCCAGCTGCAGGCTGGCTCTCTCCCACTTCTTATTAGTATTCAGGTAAGCGGCATTAATATTCTCCTCGTATTTAAAGCGGTTGCTTCTGCCTGAGATCAACTCATTTCTGCCTTCGGTACGGTCGTAAAACTTCTGGTCGTTATCGGCGTTTACCAGGCTGCTTTTAACACCTGCCTCCAGCTTTGCGCCCAGGGCTGGTAGTGGCTGCACATAATCTGCCTTTGCAGACCTGATGGTAAGCTTGCCTTCCAGGTCGCCGTGCAGCAGCGCAGGGTTACCAATCGGCTCAGAGCTTAAATTCATACTCCTGATCGCGAAGTCCTGTATGTCATCGTTGTTGTATGTAATGTAGTCAATATCGGCCGTCACCTCTCGGCCAAGGCTGTCTAAAGTATGCTTCAGGTTAAGGTTAAGGCTTTGGTTGCTGCGGCTGTGGGCTACGTCGGCATCTGTTACAGCCCTGCGCAAGGGGTTTCGTTGCGCATCAAAAAAGAGTGCCTTGTTCGTATTATCACGGTCCAGGTCAGAGATAAAACTGGTGCCCACCACCCCGATTATTGTTTTAGGTGTTATAAAGTAATCCACCCCGAAACGGCCGTTGTAGTTGATACCGGTAAAGTTAAAGATGTTCTGCTGCTCGTAGCCGCCTGTAGCCTCACCGTTATCAATAAAGTTGCGCACAAAGTCCAGCTCCGAAAAGTTTTTGCGGTTGGCGTAGTTCAGCCCTCCGAATACGTTCATCTTTTTGGCGCGGTGGTTCAGTTGCAGGCTCATGTCTCCTTTGCTGTAGCGGCCCTGCCCGAACGAGGTGGTAAAAGAACCGTTCGTGCCAAGGCTTTTATCGCGCTTTAGTTTTATGTTGATGATACCCGCATTACCGGCCGCATCGTACTTAGAGGAAGGGTTTGTGATCAGTTCGATCTTATCCAGAGAGCTTGCAGAAAGTCCCTTAAGGTAGTTCGCCAGCTCTGTACCTGTCATGGGTACCTGCTTGCCGTCTACCTGCACCATTACACCCTGGCGTCCGCGCATACTGATGTTGTCGTTCTGGTCTACCACAATGCCGGGCGCTTTCTCCAGCACGTCAAGTGCAGTGTTTCCGGCTGCCACAATACTGTTCTCCACGTTCATCACAGTCATGTCGAACTGCTGCTCGATAAGCGGGCGCTGGCCTTCGATTACCACCTCTTTCAGGTTAGTAGCCGACTGTTTTAAAAGTATAGGCTCAAGGTTGATGGTACCTGCATTGCCCGATACGCTGAACACTGCGCTGCTGGCCTTGCCCTGCCCTACCATGCTGGCTACTACTTTATAGTTTCCGGCGGCGATACCTTCAAAAAGAAAAGTACCGGCATCTTCGGATAAAGCACCTTTTACAAGTGAGGAGTCGGCGGCTTTCAGGAGCAGCACATTGGCATAGCCAACGGCTTTGTTCTCTCCGTCTAGAACCTTACCTGAAATGTTGCTCTGTTGTGCCTGTAAGGTAGTGAAGGCGAAGAGCGAAAAGAGTAAAAATAAATTTTTCATAGTTTTATAATGTTGCTGATTTTCAATAATGTGTTGATCTAAAGTATGGTTAAATTTTATGCTTTAGAATCCGCAGTACCAACATACATGCCAAAACGCAATACGTTGATTATTAGCATATTGCAAACAACCTTTGACTTTATAAAGGGATATGCGATGTCTGAAAGTGGACAGTAGTACGTACGATTTCGTACACTTGGAATTTGGCTTAACTCTCACTTTAGAAACACAAAAAGGGACAGGCCATTAGGCCTGTCCCTTCAGATGATCAACGTATAAATATGTTAACGCTGCAGAAGCAGTTTAACGGTTTGCACGGACCCATTGCCGGTAAGCCGCACAAAGTATAAGCCTTCTTTCAGTTTGCTGCCATCTACTTTTAGCTCCAAAGTTTCGGAGGCATTGGCATTTACGCTTTGCAGGTTACAGACAAAAGCACCTTTGGCATCATAGAGCGCAGCCTCGTACAGGCCACTCTCAGATACCTTAAAGCGTATGGTAGTGGTGGTACTGAACGGGTTCGGATAAGCCGTCAGTTCAGCTGCTGTACCGGCATCGTGCTCCAGTTTATTCTTACCGTTTGCAGCCAGTTTCGAGTTGCTTCCATTAATAATAATCTGTCCTTTCTCTATAGCTGGTAAATGCTGCATCAGATCAAGTTTGCCGGAACCGGCAGAGTGGTTATCGAATATGAGCTTACCGTGGGCGTTGCTGTCCCAGACCTGCAGGCGCATGCCATCGCCGGCATCGTTAGGCCCTGCACTTCCCCCATCCATTAGCGTGGCTACAAATCTATAGTTTCCTTTTCCTTTGATGGCTGCTGTGCCCTGTATTGCTGCCCTGTTTCCGTCAATTACCAGCCAGTCCAGGGTTTTGCTTACCATATTGCCCATATCTCCTAACATTACGTGCAGGCTGCCAACCGGCTGCCGGGAGTGCTGGTTTGGATATCTTACAGAAAAGGAATAGGTCAGTTTTTTATTGCTAAAGTTCGCTGGTGCTGCCAATTCGCCGTTACCTGTTACATAACCTGCTTCCGGATCATAGATCACCATTTGCTGGGAATAATCAGTAGTTGTTGGTTTTAGGCAGCTTTCTTCAAAATCAAGGCCAATCGTATAAATACCTGCCTTCTGGTAGGTGTGCTCACCTGTTATGCGGCTTGTGCCATGCGCTGTATAAGCAATTGTTGGTAAGCTGCCATCTCCCCAGGTCCAGCGAACGCCATGGTCGGCACCCAGGATGTAAGGTCGGAAGTCGGCGGTGGTACGCACCTGCCAGCCTACGCGCTTGGCCATTGGCGGCAGATACAGCCTTACCGCTACAGGTATGTTGCAGGGTTCTTCTGAACTGCTTCCATACTTGATCAACACCAAGTCTCTTGTTTCGCTGTTAGCGATTCCTGAGGTGCCCCCTACATATAGATTACCCAGGACATCCATGGCAAGCGCGGTACCCATCTCCTGCCGATCCCCCTCTTTCCCATAACTATCCTGCTGTACACGTATTCCCTGCTCATTATATAAGTACACAAAAAGGTTTGTATTGCTGGTGCCTGTTACGGCTACCATGCCGTTTTCCAAAGCCAAAACGCTCATTAGTCTCTCTACCATCTCGAACCATGCCTGTTCGCCCTCACTGCTAATTTTTGATACAAATGTAGTGTTGACCCCTGTTCTCGGGTTGTAAAGCGTACCTATAACCGCTATGCTTCCGTCCGGACTCAAAGAGGCGTCAAGCAGCTCTATTTCGCTGCTATCGCCAGGCCTGCTCTCCCAGAGTAAGTTGCCCTCAGCATCAGTCTTTAAAACAAAGGCTGTTGGATGGCTGATACAGCAGGATTGTGTGGTACCTGCAACGTACAGGCTTCCGTCGGAGTGGATAAACAGCTGCTGGGGATCATAATGGTTAACTAGAGGACCGCCACTTACTTTATAGTGCCTCTCCCAGATTTTACTACCGTTGCTGCCATTATACTTTAACAGAAAAACACGGCGGCCATCCAGTTGAGTATTGTCGTTACCGGTAACATACACATCACCCTGCTCATCCAACACTATTCCGGCGGCCTTAGGGCTTAAGTTGCCGAAGCCTTCGTAACTCAACTGCCAGGCGGTAGCCCCTCCGGCTTGTAGTTTGATTAACTGCACATAGGAGTCGGTGCTGCTCTCGTGGATTGTGCTGGCTATAAAAACGTCGCCGTTTGGAGATACTGCCAGATCATTGCCGTTCATAAACAGGTGAACCGTGTCATACTGGTACTCCCACATTTGTTGTCCGCTGCTGCTAAACTTAGTAACCAGAAATGTGCTGTTGCTGATGCTTAGCGTCAAGTCTGACAGAACATAGATATTATGCTGCTGATCCTGGCCTGCCGCTTTATAAACTCCTCTGAAGGAATTCTCAAACAGCTTTTGCCCTTGTGTGCCGAAAAACACTACTTTACTGTCTGTGACTGCTATAGGGAGATCACTGCTGTCAAAAAACACATCGTTCGGTGTCCCTAAACCGGTAGCAGTAACAGCCCAGGCACGGGTTAGTTGGGTAGCAGGCGTGTCTTTTATGAAGCCATACTTCACCAGTAGCAGTTTGTTGTTAGAACCATTGACAGGAGAACTATGGCCGGCTACATAGAGTTTTCCGGCAGCATCAAATACAATATCGCTGCCTGTATCTGATGCACCGTTTGCATCATACCTATCGGCACCAACCTGGTCACCTGCACCTGTATACAAATAAGTAAAGAGGTCTCCTACTTCTTCAGGCAGCATGCCCCGTACCATTCCGGTTATTGCGATATGGCCATTTGCACTTATAGCAAGTGCTCTCGGGTACGAAAGCTCACCGGTAGCATCTTCTATCAGATCACCCCATACTTTGCTGCCTGCTGGGTTATACTTAGAAAGGTATACTTCGGTATCTGCCCGGCCATTTTGAGAAGACCCAAGTATAACCAGGTTTCCGTCAGTATCCAGCTCAGCATCTATCATAAAGGTGTTGTAAGACGGCATGTTATCCAGCCTGCTCCACAGCATTGCTCCCTGGCTGTTTAGCTTGATGAGGAGTGGTTTTGCATTGGCAATGGCCAGCCCAGCCCTGCTGCCAGCCACATATATATTGCCTGACGCATCCGTCAGCAATTTATCAGAAGTATAAATGCCTGGATGGGCAGCTTCCATTTCGTTTAAATGACTGATAAATAGTTGCTGCCCATTTTGGCCGTTGTACTTTAACACGAAGAGTTTTCTTCCTTCGCCTAAAACAAAATGAGTGCCACTGATAATAGGATTGCCATCAGCATCGAGGGTTATGGATTGCGCAGCAGGATCGGAACCGGAGGAAGGACCATCGTACGTTTTAGACCAGATAACATCGCCACCAGAGCTTAACTTAACTGTTAAAGACATTCCACCAGCCGATTGACCGGTAATGTAAACATCACCGGATTGGTTAACAGCCATCGCGGCAGGTAGGTTACGCCCTGTTTGCCCTCCATTCAGGTGTTTAGCCCAGGCCAGGCGCCCATCAGGTAAATATTTAATCACAAGAAAATCATAGACATCGGGGCTAAGCATTACATTGCCGGATATGTATATATTGCCGCCGCCATCAATGTGCAGCTGGTCAGGTGATTCGCCTGCGCTTCCGGTTATACCACTAAACTCCTGCTGCCATACTACAGCACCATCTCTGCTGAATTTAGTAGTGACTATGCGTGAAACTGACGCCGGCCCCCTGCTAAACCCTACAGCAACCAATGTTTGGTCGGGGGCCTTAGCCAATGCGGTAGTAGCAGCGTAATTGCTCCCTGTATTACTTACCTGCTTTACCCATTCCCGATTAAGTTCGGGTTCGGCTTTGGCATAAAGGGATGGAGTAAAAAAAAGTACAAGTAACAAAGTGAATAACCACTTTTTACCTACACCAAAACAAAGACGAGAAATTTGAACAGGCAAGACGTTACCTGGTATAGTATGTATTAGTTGTTTCATAGTAAATAATAAACTGGTGAAAAATAGCGGCGGGTGAAGTGTATTAATAGAATGGGGCGCTGTGGGTGCTGCTAACCACAGCATTTAAATAGAATTAATGGCTAGGTGGTAAGCAGGAACACATTATTACATACTTGGAAAAATCTTTTGGGTTATAATCGATCTTATGTTTATAAGATCGAAGTCAAAGTATAAGGAAGTATACCCTCACCTGCAGCAATTGATAATTAAGTATAAATCTTAAAAGTATATCTTAAAAGTATAAATAATGGGTGACTTACACTTTTAGGTGAAGAAGAGTAAAACTTTTTGCCCGGATACCGTTTATTAAGGAGATTTGTTGACCGAGAGAGATTAATACATTCTTAAATTGAAATATTGTACCTACAACGAATTTCTTTTTATAACAATTTTATATAATTTCGCTCTGTAAGACATCCAACAACGGACATAAACTAAAAATACACATGTCAGAAATTGCTGAAATAATTTTAGACGGACAATCCTACAAGCTGCCGGTTGTAGAAGGTACTGAGAATGAGAAGGCTATTGATATCAACGCACTACGTGCGCAGTCAGGCTACATCACGTTAGATTCAGGTTACAAGAACACAGGTGCCACTACCAGTGCCATCACGTTCCTGGACGGTGAGAAAGGAATTCTTAGCTACAGAGGCTATCCAATAGAGCAGCTTGCCGAGAAATCAAACTTTATCGAGGTTGCTTACCTTCTGATCTACGGTGTACTGCCTACCACGCAGGAACTGGAAGATTTCAGCAATAAAATTAAAATGCACACGCTGGTTAACGAGGATATGCGCAAAATACTAGATGGTTTCCCATCTGCGGCGCACCCAATGGGTATCCTGTCTGCGCTTATCAGTTCACTTACGGCTTTCTATCCGGAGTCGCTTAACCCGAACCAGAGCAAAGAGGAGGTTGACCTTTCTATTATCCGCTTAATGGCCAAGTTGCCAACAATTGCAGCATGGTCTTATAAGAACTCTGTTGGCCATCCGGTTAACTACCCTAATAACAAGCTGGACTATGCATCTAACTTCCTGCAGATGATGTTTGCCTTCCCTACTGAGGACTATGAGGTAAATCCTGTGGTGGTTGATGCGCTGAACAAGCTGCTTATCCTGCACGCAGACCACGAGCAGAACTGCTCTACTTCTACTGTGCGCCTGGTAGGTTCTGCCAATGCCAGTCTTTACTCTTCTGTATCTGCAGGTATCTCTGCGCTGTGGGGCCCACTGCACGGCGGTGCTAACCAGGCCGTGATCGAGATGCTGGAGCAAATTAAAGCTGACGGTGGCGATTCTAAGAAATTTATAGCGAAAGCAAAAGATAAGGACGATCCTTTCCGTTTGATGGGCTTCGGTCACAGAGTTTACAAAAACTTTGACCCTCGTGCCAAGATCATCAAGAAAACTGCGGATGATGTTTTGTCTGCCCTTGGTATCAACGACCCTATTCTGA
Source organism: Pontibacter aydingkolensis (assembly GCF_019443125.1). Taxonomy (GTDB): domain Bacteria; phylum Bacteroidota; class Bacteroidia; order Cytophagales; family Hymenobacteraceae; genus Pontibacter; species Pontibacter aydingkolensis. Next base: position 35,315 of record NZ_JAHYXK010000022.1, read on the forward strand.
CTATTGCAAAAGAACTGGAAGAGGCTGCCCTGAACGATCCATACTTTGTAGAGCGTAAGCTGTACCCTAACGTGGACTTCTACTCTGGCATTATCTACCGTGCGTTGGGCATCCCAACAGATATGTTCACGGTAATGTTCGCCCTTGGCCGTCTGCCAGGCTGGATCGCGCAGTGGAAAGAAATGCGTGAGAACAAAGAGCCAATCGGACGTCCGCGTCAGATCTATATCGGCGAAACGGAGCGCAACTATGTTCCGATCGAAAAGCGCTAGTTTTTTATAGCTTCTTATAAATGGAAAGGCTGATCTTCGGATCAGCCTTTTTTTTGACCATAGATTAATGGAATTTAATTGATTTTTGGGATTTACTTCTATACCAGGTCCAACCACCCCTAACCCCTCCTTATCTATGGCGGGGAATTTTTACTTTGCCGGTTCTGAAGTATAAGTTTCATTGTTAAAGCCAATGGCGGACAGGTCCCGACCTGTCCCTACAGAACAGTTCCTAGTCCTCTCTTTTGTCATCTTGGAAAGATCTTGGTAGAAGGGAGGTTTAACTGAAGCTACAAGGCTTGATAAGCCGTAAAAGTAATTAAAATTCCTCGCCTTAGATAAGGAGAGGTGGTTGGACCCGGTAACTTAGGAAAAGCTGACTCCATACTTAGCCACAAGTTGCGCTTTGCTAAACTTGTGGCATGATGAATGCTTCAACTAAAGTATAAACTTCCCTCCTACAACACCCGCATCTCAATACGGCGGTTTAGCTTGCGGTTATCTTCTGATGTGTTCTGCTTTACGGGCTTTGTTTCACCGTATCCTTTAGAGCGAATGCGTTCTTTGCTGATACCATTGTTGATGATGTATTCGGCCACAGACTTTGCGCGCTTCTCCGATAACACCTGGTTGTCTTTATCAGCACCCACATCATCGGTATGGCCTTCAATCTGAATCTTTACTGTGTTGTTCAGCTGCATAAACCTGATCAACTTATTCAATTCAGTCTTAGACTCTTTCTCGAGGGCATACTTTCCGGTATCAAAGAACAGGTTGTTCAACACCATGGCTGCCCCTGCTTTTATAGGCTCCAGGTAAACATCAAGTTCTACGGGGGCAAGGTTTTTAGGCGAAGTATAATCAAAACTTACACTGTTCATTAAATAACCGGGTGCCGATACGTAAAGTGCATATTGCTTGCCCTCTGTGATTACTGCTGTATACTCACCTGATACCTTGTCTGAGCTTACCTGCTGCAGCAGTGAGTCTGTTTGCACATCGTACAGCTGCACCTGAGCGGCCAATGGCTTTTTGGTAGCAGCATCAAATACACGGCCCTGCGCATAGGTGCTGTTCTCGCTGCTTCTCCATTCAGCAGGCACATCAAATCTGAACAACTGTATAGCAGGGGCTCCGGCATCTGTTGTTACCTGCCGGGAATAATATCCTATTTTATTATCCGGGGTGATAAACAAAGAACCCTCATCGGCATGGGTATTTAACGGGTAGCCCAGGTTCTGCGGATCACTCCATTTTTTATGTGTGCTAAGGTTTGTTTTAAATACATCAAGCCCGCCCATACCCTGATGTCCATCGCTTACAAAGTATAAAGTTGAGCCGCTCATGTGTACCGAGGGAGCCATGTCGCGGCCAGGGGTATTAATCGTTTTGCCCAGGTTTGACGGTTTCAGCCAATTACCATCCTCTTTCTGGTATGTAACCCAGATATCTTCTTTGCCTATACCACCACCACGCGTTGAGGTAAAGTATAAGGTACGGCCATCGGCAGAAAGGCTCGGTTGTGAATCCCAGGCTTTGGAGTTAACGGCCATGCCCATGTTTTTAGGTTTGCTCCACTCATTGCCTGTCCTGAAAGAAATATAAAGGTCACAGTCGCCTAGGCCATCTGGCCTGTTGCAGGAGGTAAATACCAGTGTTTTGCCGTCGCCGGAAATGGTGGCTGCCCCCTCGTTTGCATTGGTGTTGATCTTATTCGATATAGATACCGGTGCCTGCCACTGCCCGTCTTTGCGTTCGGCTATAAAGATATTCTCGTCGTGGTCTGGTCTGGTGCTGGCCCGTGCAGTATAAATAAAGAAACGTTGGTCTGCGGTAGTGTACGGAAAGTACTGCAGCCCGAATTTGTTTATACTTCCAGACATCTGCACCGGATCGAAATTTACAGGCTTTTTCATGGCTTCCATGGCATAGTCTGCCGTTTTCACCTGGTCCTTGGCCCATGCCACCAGCTTTGGATTGCGGGGGTTAGATTTCAGAAATGCCTGAAAGTTCTTTTTGGATGCCTCGTAGTCTCCCTGCTCAAAGTACAGGTCGGCGAGGTCGAAATAGAAGTTAGCGTAAGCAGGGTTAAACGGCACAAGGGCCAGGCCTTTTTGGAGGTTACTGAAACTGGCAGCCTTGTTACCCATTATTTTGTAGAGGTTAGCTGACCTGATATAAGCCTCCGCAAACTTGGGATCTTTCTCGGTTGCCTCTTCCAGTGCCTGCAGCGCCTTGTTAAAGTCGCGGGACCTGGCATACTCGTCTGCTTTAACGTATAATTTCTCTGCCTTTGCATTAGTGGTACTAAGCTTCTGCTCCTGTGCCCTTACGGTAGTGGCCGAAATAATAAAAAATAAAGCGACTAATAGTAGTTTATACATAAGGTAGAATAGGGTATACCTGTGCTAGGAAGCAACTCGGCTCACCTGGCATTTCGTTTCTGACACTTCTACTAAAAACAAGGCAATTTCGTTATGCTGCACCACAGCAGGTAATAATCAAGCCACTGCTATTATATTCTTTTAGGGTAAAAAAAGAACCCTCTTGTTAAAGATAAGTACTTTTAACTCATTCGCAAAAGTAGTTTAAATAGCAACAATCCCGGCTAGCCGTTCTGTTCCGCAAAAGGCGCTTCTGGGTAAATGCTTGTACAGGTTTCCCAGAATAACTTAAGGAGATAAATAAAGCCCCACCGTACAATTAGTACGATGGGGCTTTATACTCAAAAGTATATCAAACACTAACCATATACTTCTTTCTTTGCTGCTCTAAGGGTGTTCTGCATCAGCATAGCTATGGTTAATGGTCCAACACCACCTGGCACCGGGGTAATGTAGCTGCATTTTGGGGCCACATTATCAAAGTCAACATCGCCGCGCAGGCGGTAACCCGACTTACGGCTTGCATCCGGAACGCGCGTAGTACCTACATCAATCACAACGGCACCCTCTTTTACCATATCGGCTGTTAGTAATCCCGGCTTTCCTACTGCAGTGATAATAATGTCTGCCTGGCGGGTATGGTAGCCCAGGTCTTTGGTATTCCGGTGGCACAGTGTAACCGTGGCATTGCCCGGGTAAGCAGCCTTAGCCATAAGTATACTCATCGGGGAGCCGACAATATTACTGCGACCAACTACAACACAGTGCTTGCCGTCAGTTTCGATCTCGTAGCGTTTTAGCAGCTGCAGTATACCGGCTGGCGTGGCAGGAAGGTAGGCAGGTAAGCCGGCCACCATACGTCCCACATTGGTCGGGTGAAAGCCGTCCACATCTTTCCTCGGGTCAATCGCCTCCAGCACTTTTTCTGTGTTAATATGCTTTGGAAGAGGAAGCTGCACAATAAAACCATCTACCACCTCATCCTCATTCAACTCCTTTATCTTATTTAGTAACTCTTCTTCCGTAATGGTGTCTTCGTAGCGGATAAGCGTAGATCCGAAACCGATTCGTTCGCAGGCCAGCACTTTGTTGTTCACATAAGTAACAGAGCCGCCATCATTCCCTATCAGCACTGCGGCCAGATGGGGCACTTTGCCTCCTTTTTCTTTAATGGCTTCAACTTCCTGGGCAATCTCTTGTTGAATGGCTTCTGATGTGTGTTTACCGTCGAGCAGGGTCATAGTTTGGTATAATGATGAATGATGAATTAGGAATGATGAATTAAGTCGGTATAGGCACTGGTAACTAAATCTTCGTTGTGGATCTGGAGCAGGTCTTTATAGTAGTCGCATTGCTGTTGCAGCACCTCTATTCCTACAGAGCCTTCCAGGTCAATGGCTTCAATCTCTATAAAGTCACCCAGGCCTTTGATCTGGTCTAGGTGGAACTTCACGTTATCGATAAAGTATATTTTACGGATCTTTTTAAGCCGGGCAATTATACTTTTACCTTCGCAGACTGCTGCTACGGTTGCTGCACCCGGGTTTTTCAGGTACAGGAGAACTTCGGTCCTTTTTGCTCCCTCCAGCGGTGTCCTGTTATAATGTATAAGTACGTTTTCGATATTACCCTGCCGGTGCTTCAGTTTCCCATAGTCTGTTTCGTAGTAGGTATCTGTCTGCACATCTTCCCCCTGGTACGCAGCATTTAAGCCGGAAAGTATACTTTCCGCTTCAGCGTGGTTCTCGCAACGGGCTTTTATGGTTATATCGGCGTACATTTTTACTACAAAAGAATATTTGACAAAGGACAAAAGAGAATTCTGTTTTTAAAGAAGTCTTATGTCTTTTGACAAAAGATTCCTTTATCTAAAAAACTCCTTTGTCAAAAGTATAAACAAAAGCCCCGACGCGCAGGGGCACATCGGGGCTTGTTTATAATTTAGTCGAGTTTAAGCACGGCTAAGAAGGCTTCTTGCGGGATTTCCACGTTACCTACCTGGCGCATGCGTTTCTTACCTTTTTTCTGTTTCTCGAGTAGCTTACGCTTTCTGGAGATGTCACCACCATAACACTTGGCCAATACGTTTTTACGAAGGGCCTTTACTGTTTCGCGGGCAATGATCTTCTGGCCAATGGCAGCCTGTATCGCAATTTCGAACATCTGGCGAGGTAGCAGTTCACGGAGCTTTTCGCACAGGCGCTTGCCCCAGTCGTAGGCTTTATCGCGGTGTACGATGGCACTCAGGGCATCCACAGGCTCTCCGTTTAACATCACGTCCAGCTTCACCATGTTAGACTGCTTAAAACCAATCAGTTCATAGTCAAGGGAAGCGTAGCCTCTCGAAATAGTTTTCAGTTTATCAAAGAAGTCGAATACAATCTCGGCAAGCGGCATCTCAAACGATAGCTCTACCCTGTCGCTGGTCAGGTAGGTCTGGTTCTTAAGGATACCGCGCTTATCCATACACAGTGTAATGATAGGACCAACAAACTCAGACTTAGAGATGATCTGCGCTTTAATGAACGGCTCTTCCACGTGGTCGATATAGTTCGGCTCCGGCATTTCGGAAGGCGCACTCACTTTGAGTAGTTGTCCTTTGGTAGTATGCACATGGAACTGCACCGACGGCACCGTTGTGATAACGGTCATGTCAAACTCACGCTCCAAACGCTCCTGCACGATCTCCATATGCAACATGCCCAGGAACCCGCAACGGAAACCAAAACCAAGGGCAGCAGACGTTTCCGGCTCCCATACCAGCGAGGCATCGTTTAACTGCAGCTTCTCCATCGCGCCGCGCAGTTCTTCGTACTCGCTTGTCTCTACCGGGTAAATACCGGCAAACACCATTGGCTTCACATCCTCAAAACCCTGAATACCCAGGGCAGGTCGATCCACGTGCGTAATGGTGTCACCAACTTTTACCTCTTTGGCATTCTTGATGCCCGAGATCAGGTAGCCCACATTACCTGCACCCATTACCTGGCGCGGCTCCTGGTTCAGCTTCAACACCCCGATCTCATCAGCCTCGTAGGTCTTGCCTGTGTTAATAAACTTTACCTTCTCCCCTTTTTTAAGCGTACCGTTAAAAATACGGAAGTATACTTCGATACCTCTGTAAGAGTTAAAAACAGAGTCGAAGATCAGTGCCTGCAATGGTGCCTCAGGGTCGCCTTTCGGAGCCGGGATGCGGTCGCAAATAGCGTTCAGTATTTCTTCTATACCGATGCCAGCCTTACCTGATGCATGAATAATATCGTCGCTGTCGCAGCCGATCAACTCAATGATCTGATCTGATACCTCTTCCGGCATAGCGTGCGGCAGGTCTATTTTATTCAGAACCGGAATGATTTCCAGGTCGTTACCGATGGCTAAGTATAAGTTGGAGATTGTTTGTGCCTCAATACCCTGCGAAGAGTCCACGATAAGCAGCGCACCCTCGCAGGCGGCAATGGAACGGGATACTTCATAGGAAAAGTCTACGTGACCTGGCGTGTCAATCAGATTGAGTACATAATCCTCGCCTTTGTAATGGTAGTTCATCTGGATGGCGTGGCTCTTGATGGTAATGCCGCGCTCACGCTCCAGGTCCATGTTATCCAGCAGCTGGTTTTGCATTTCGCGCTCTGCCACCGTGGATGTAAATTCCAACAGGCGGTCGGCCAGGGTACTCTTACCGTGGTCAATGTGGGCGATAATGCAGAAATTGCGAATGTTCTTCATAAATATCTATACGAAGAACAAAGTTAAGAAATCTTCCATTCATGTTAGAAGATTTTAGCTATCCTTGTAATAAAAACGCAGTTTTAAGTTGATTTTACCTGGCAGGCATCCCATAATCTCTGATTAAGGCTGCCATATAGCGTTGGCTTGAACTTAAATCCGGTACATAGCGGTTAAAACTTAGCTGATTACATATTCCCTATATCATGACAAAAGAAGAGTTCGAGAATAAATTCGGAGAAACGCTGGATGCCATAGTAGAGGCGATGGCAGAGAACACAGAAATTGATCCCGAAAAATTTTATAGTATGGCGTGCATCATTGAAAACCTGCGTTTTTTCAGCCCGGTACTTTACGGCGCCATTAAGAAATAAATCCCCGGCAAAGCCACTGTGTTAATGCAAAGCATGTATAAAGTATAAAATAAGAAAGCCGGAAGTATGATCTTACTTCCGGCTTTCTCGTTTCAAGTCTTCAACTTAAGCTACTCTGCCTTTTTTATACTTATAAACTGCGAAGAGCGGTACATAAAGTATGGCTGCAATAGCGCATCCAAGCACTAACAACATATCCGCACCTGCCCAGTGCATCGTTTTAAACAAAAATCCCAGAATAACGACCATCGCAGTGAAGGCCCCAAGAATGTAAACACTCAATCTCATATGTATAATTTTTAAAGGTTGGAAATACTCATTGGCTTACGTCTACTCAATGGGCCTGAAAACCGAACTTTACTACTGCCCGAAGTATAGAATAACTTACAATAATATTTAATCGCATTAAATTATACAACCCATGTTACCAAGTATTTAGTAAAAAATAAAGTCGAGTGACAGAATTATATGCTTACAGAATCGTGCAATATTTTAAACAAATGATCTGTCAATGTTCTTTTTATATAACCAGGCTTTCGAATATACCTGCTCAGCTATTCAAATCCTGCGCATCCTTTAATCTTATAAATCTTAGTCCTATCTTCGCATCATATTTCGATAAACCGTATTACTAAAGTATGTCAATTACTACAGTAGAACCATATAAGCCTGTCAACCATATCCGTATCGTGACAGCCGCTTCTTTATTCGATGGCCACGACGCCGCCATTAACATCATGCGTCGTATCATTCAGGCATCGGGTGCAGAGGTGATACACCTGGGCCACAACCGCTCTGTGCAGGAAATCGTGGATTGCGCCATTCAGGAAGACGCACAGGCCATTGCCATCACCTCATACCAGGGAGGCCACATCGAGTACTTTAAATACATGTACGACCTGCTGAATGAGCGCGGCTGCGGCCATATCCGATTATTCGGCGGCGGTGGTGGTGTTATACTTCCCACGGAGATAGAAGAGCTGCATGATTACGGTATTGCGCGCATCTACTCTCCTGATGATGGACGTGCCATGGGCTTGCAGGGTATGATAAACGACATGCTGCAGAAATGCGACTTCCCTACGGGCAAAGACCTGAATGGTGAGGTTAAGCACTTACGTGACAAAGACCCGAAATCGATTGCCCGTTTGATCTCTGCTGCCGAGAACTTCCCGGAAGAGGCACGAGGAATACTGAATGAAGTAAAAGAGCAGGCCAAGGAAATAAACACTCCTGTACTGGGCATTACTGGTACAGGTGGTGCCGGTAAGTCGTCGCTGGTAGATGAACTGGTGCGCCGCTTCCTGATGGATTTCCCTGAAAAGAAAATTGCCATCATTTCAGTAGACCCATCTAAACGCAAAACGGGTGGTGCTTTATTGGGCGATAGAATCCGTATGAATTCTATTTCTAACGACAGAGTTTACATGCGCTCGCTGGCTACCCGCCAAAGCAACCTGGCCCTGAGTAAGTATGTGCAGGATGCTGTGGATATTGTGAAGGCTGCCGATTTTGATATGATCATCCTGGAGACTTCCGGTATAGGCCAGTCTGACACCGAGATCATCGAGCACTCTGACATGAGCTTGTATGTGATGACGCCGGAGTACGGTGCCGCCACACAGCTCGAGAAGATCGACATGCTGGACTTTGCTGATGTAATTGCCCTGAATAAATTCGACAAGCGCGGCGCATTGGATGCAATACGCGATGTAAAGAAACAATACAAGCGCAACCACCAGTTATGGGATGTAAACGATGATGATATTCCGGTTTTCGGAACTATAGCATCGCAGTTCAACGATCCGGGTATGAACCGCCTGTACCGTGCCGTTATGGCGAAAATCTCTGAAAAAACGGGCGTAGAGTTTGACTCTAACCTGAAGACTTCAAAAGAGATGTCTGAGAAAGTGTTCATTATACCTCCTGCCCGCACCCGTTACCTTTCTGAGATTTCGGAAACCATCCGTAGCTATGACAAGTGGAGCAAAGACCAGGCAGAAGTAGCGCAGAAACTGTATGGCATTAAAAAGTCTATCGAGGCAGTTCAAAGTATAGAAATTGCCGACAAAGACCGTTTGGTGAAGCAACTGGAGGAAGCCTATGCTGAAATAGAACTGAACCTGGATGGCCAGAATAAGAAGATACTCGAGAACTGGAAAGATAAAGTACAGGCTTACAAAAATGAGTTCTACGTATTTAAAGTACGCGACAAAGAGCTAAAGATAAAGACGCATACCGAATCGCTTTCACACTTGCAAATTCCTAAAGTTTCTACGCCACGCTACGAGGCATGGGGTGATTTACTGAAGTGGAACCTGCAGGAGAACGTGCCAGGCGAATTCCCATACACAGCGGGTGTGTTCCCGTTCAAGCGCGAAGGCGAAGACCCTACCCGTATGTTTGCCGGCGAAGGCGGACCAGAGCGTACCAACCGCCGTTTCCACTACGTGAGTTTGGGCATGCCAGCAAAGCGCCTTTCAACGGCCTTTGACTCGGTGACACTTTACGGTGAAGACCCAGATTTCAGACCGGATATTTATGGTAAGATCGGTAACTCAGGTGTAAGCATTTGCTGCCTGGACGATGCCAAGAAACTATACTCTGGCTTTAACCTGGCCGACCCGATGACGTCGGTTTCAATGACTATCAACGGCCCGGCAGCTATACTTACAGGCTTCTTCATGAATGCCGCCATCGACCAGCAGTGCGAACTTTATATTAAAGAAAATGGCCTGGAGGATGAAGTAAACAAGAAGATCGAGGCTATCTATAAAGAGAAAGGTGTTGAGCGTCCAAGATACCAGGGCGAGTTGCCAAAAGGTAATGATGGCCTAGGCTTGATGTTACTGGGTGTAACTGGCAATCAGGTGTTGCCTGCCGAAGTATACGAGCCAATCAAAACCCGTACACTGGCAGCCGTTCGTGGTACCGTGCAGGCTGATATCCTGAAAGAGGACCAGGCACAGAATACCTGTATCTTTTCTACAGAGTTCTCGCTGCGTTTGATGGGTGATGTGCAGGCATATTTCATCGATAAAAACGTACGTAACTTCTACTCTGTGTCTATTTCTGGTTACCATATTGCAGAGGCAGGCGCAAACCCTATTTCGCAGCTGGCCTTTACACTTGCAAACGGATTTACCTTTGTAGAATACTATGTGAGCCGCGGCATGGACATTAACAAGTTCGCGCCTAACCTGAGCTTCTTCTTCTCTAACGGTATCGATCCGGAGTATGCGGTAATTGGTCGTGTGGCACGTAGAATCTGGGCGAAGGCGATGAAGCACAAGTATAATGCGGATGCCCGTTCACAAATGTTGAAGTACCACATCCAGACGTCAGGCCGTTCGCTGCACGCGCAGGAAATCGACTTCAACGATATCCGTACTACGCTGCAGGCACTGTATGCCATTTACGACAACTGTAACTCACTGCACACGAATGCATACGATGAGGCTATTACTACGCCAACGGAAGCATCTGTACGTCGTGCGATGGCAATTCAGCTGATCATCAACCGTGAGCTTGGTCTTGCTAAAAATGAGAACCCACTACAAGGCTCGTTCATCATCGAAGAACTAACTGACCTGGTAGAAGAAGCTGTGCTGATAGAGTTTGACCGTATTACGGAGCGTGGCGGCGTGCTGGGTGCTATGGAAACCATGTACCAGCGCGGTAAGATTCAGGAAGAAAGTTTATACTACGAGACGCTGAAGCATACAGGCGAATACCCGATCATTGGTGTAAATACGTTCCTGTCTTCAACAGGCTCTCCTACAGTGCTGCCAACTGAAGTTATTCGTGCTACCGAAGAAGAGAAGCAGTACCAGATCTCAATGCTGCAGTCGTTGCATAAAGGCAATGAGGATAAGTCTGGCGAAATGCTGAAACGCATACAACAGGTAGCCATCAACAATGGTAACATCTTCGAAGAAATGATGGAGACTGTTAAATTCTGCTCGCTGGGCCAGATCACCAATGCCCTGTTTGAAGTAGGCGGACAGTACCGCAGAAATATGTAAGTTATACTTTGACGTATAAACTATAAAAAAAAGGAGCCGCTAAACTGGCTCCTTTTTTTATATAAACGACTATATATCAACTTATACAGAACAAAAAACAGGCGCATAAACGTATAAGGAGGACTTAAACAGGCAGAACATGAAAAAGAAACAGACGAGCACTTTCCCCCTATTCCTGATAGCTACAACTTTGCTATTAGTAGGAGCAGTAACATACCTGTACATAAGTACGCACCTGGAAGAGGAAGACGTGGACTTCGATTTATATGATGAAGATACTGAAGATTATTACTAATACTTTAGCTATAGTTTGATCTACAAAAAGCAAAGCCCTCTGCATATTTGATACAGAGGGCTTTGCTTTTTGTAGCGCGTAAGTCAGATCAACGCTACGGGTATTTATCGATGTATTTTAACTTACTTAATTTAACACGTAGTTTCTGCTGATCTCTGAGGCAGCGCCGGTTTTAGGAAAGTATATATCTTTAAAGCTTCGGGTACTGCCCTGCTCTACTCTTCTGAATATCTTATCCGGGGTGATATCGCTTAAAGAAGCAAAACCGCAGGCTTCCATCACCTCAATGGTAGATTTTATGGTATTGCCATGGAAATTAGCCACACGCACCCGCTTATCTGCCACGTCCAGGCCGCTGTACAGGTTCTTGTCCTGCGTGGCTATACCTACCGGGCAGCGGCCAGAGTCGCACTGAAGGGCCTGTATACATCCTAAAGCGAACATCATGCCTCTTGCGCTGTAGCACATATCAGCGCCCAAAGAGATCGCCTTCAGAATATCAACACCCGTAATGATCTTACCGGCAGCCATCAGCCTGATCTCGTTACGCAGACCATACTTTTTAAGTATGTTCTGTACATAGGCCAGCGCATCATATAGTGGCATGCCCAGGCTGTCAGTAAACTCCAGCGGAGCTGCACCTGTACCGCCCTCAGCACCATCAATGGTAATAAAGTCGGGGAAGATCTGGTTGTGCTTCATTTCGCGGCACAACTGCTCAAACTCCACCTTGTTACCAATGCATATTTTAATGCCAATTGGCTTGCCCTCCGATAATACACGCAATTTCTGGATAAAGAGCAGTAAGGTAAACTGGTCTTTGAAAGCAGAATGCGCTGGCGGCGAAGCAACGGTAGTATAAGGCTCCACTTTACGGATAGCTGCAATTTCGGGCGTGTTTTTAGCTGCCGGAAGTATCCCGCCATGCCCGGGTTTGGCTCCCTGCGATAGCTTTATCTCCACCATTTTGATATGTGGATGCGCTACCTGTTCCTGGTACAGCCTTTCAGAGAAGTTACCGTCTTTATCGCGGCAGCCAAAGTAGCCTGTACCGATCTGCCAAATAAGGTCGCCGCCGCCTGCGATATGGAACGGGCTAACTCCGCCCTCTCCGGTGTTATGGGCAAAGCCTCCTAATTTGGCGCCAGCGCTAAGTGCTGTAACGGCTGTTTTACTGAGCGAGCCATAGCTCATGGCAGAAATGTTATAGATACTGGCACTATATGGCTGGCTGCAGCTGCTGCTTCCAACAGTTACGCGCAGGTCGTTTTCCTTTACATGTACCGGAAACATAGTATGTGCTATCCATTCAAAGCCGGCTTCCTGGCTGTTGGCCTGCATACCAAAAGGCACTGTTTGCCGCACGTTTTTAGCGCGCTGGTACACGATGGAGCGCTGCCGGCGACTGAAAGGTTTTCCATCCAGGTCCGACTCGAAAAAGTACTGGCGCAGTTCAGGGCGTATACTTTCGAAGAAGTAGCGCAGGTACCCAAGCAGCGGGTAATTGCGCAGAATGGTATGCCTGCCCTGCCGAATGTTGCTCAGGTAAACCAGGTGCAGCGGCACAATAGCCAGTAACAACCATAAGGTTTGCCGCTCAAAAATCGAGAATAATAAGGTAAGCAGGTAAAGCGTCGCAAATACGTACACAAACGTTTGCCTGACGCTGATTTTTGTTGCCATGAATTAATAATGATAAAAAGAGATTTCTGATTTGCTCTGTTAACCGATCCGGAATTACCAATAAACTTAAGCTTAAGATCTGAGTAACTCCGGCCTAACCGTTAAAGGCTTTCGGAGTTGTAAAGAAGTGAAGGCAATACCCATTCAGCTTATCACTTAAGGATAGGTGATGGGAAGCAGAAACCAGGCCTGCGCCGGTTAGTGCTAACAAAGACAGATAAGTATAGCTATAGGGCTGCATAGTCAATGTTTGTGCAAAGGTAGAACAAAGTTGCACACATTTGCCACCATACTTGTACAATAATTTGCAAACGCTAAAAGACATTGCCAAAGTATAACTTACACTATTCAGAATATAGGTTTTCATACTTCAGTAAAAGTCATAACATTCTTATTTTACCTCTAAATTATTCTTCGATAATTCTCTGAAGCCAATTATAGAGAGAGCCTGAAAAAACCATAACCTTCAGTATGCAATCACGTTCAAGTGCAATACACACCTCCTTAACCAAACTAACATGAGACATTTTTCCACTATATCCTCGCTGTTGCTGTTAGGCACAACAGTTAGCCTGCTCATTACAAAATGGACGATTAATCATCAGACAGTGCAGAACAGTGCTGAAGATGGATATCATTTATACTTGTAAGCTGCCCTATACAGAGATATTCATTTATTAGATTTATCATACTTTTATACCAGCTAATGCAAGGGTTTTCCTATGGATTAGCTGGTTTGTTCGTATTTAGTACCAGGTGGTTTTAATGCAGGAGGTTAGAGCCAAATTGCTTACTTTTGGCAAAAGCATTTAATTGTCATAATTATTAAATATAGCCGGCACAGCATACGTGCCAAAAACTCAACTATGGATTTAAAAGAAAAGATCAGCTACATTATTGGCCGCGACATGGCAGCTAACCTAAGCAAACAAGGCATAGAGGTAGAAGCAGAGTCGTTTATAAAGGGCTTTAAAGAAGTGCAGGAAGGAAAAGAATCTTCTTTGTCTCAAAGCGATGTACAGCAGGCAATGATGGCCCTACAACAGGAAATGGCTGAAAAGCAGAATGCATCTGGTGGCGAAAATAAAAAGGCCGGAGAAGCATTTTTAGCAGAGAACAAAAATAAAGAGGGTGTAAAAACATTACCAAGCGGACTGCAGTACATGATACTGAAGGAGGGAACAGGTAAGTCCCCGTCTGCATCTGATACAGTTACGACACACTACCACGGTACTTTAATAGATGGCACTACGTTTGACTCGTCTTACGAACGCGGACAGCCTGCTACTTTCCCGGTTAACGGCGTAATAGCCGGCTGGACTGAAGCCCTGCAGCTGATGAAGGAGGGTTCAAAGTGGAGGCTGTTCATACCTTCAGGTCTGGCTTACGGGGCACAAGGCGCCGGCGATGTTATAGGACCAAACTCAACTTTGATCTTCGACGTGGAGCTGCTTTCTGTTAAGTAATCTCTTTATAAATGGCTTTCAAACAAAAAGGCAGTGCTGTTTAAGCACTGCCTTTTTGTTTGAAAATCACTATTGTATTACCCTAAGCTCCGGCTTTTACACTTTTGTCAAGAGAGAGCCATCGTTGCGCGGCCTCACGGTACAGAAAGTGATTAATGATCATAAAATTCTCGTTCTGAATCAGTTCATCGCCATCAAGCTCATGCACTAACTCATGTGAAGCACTGACAGGAAGTATAACCGCTACAAATACATTACTGCCAACTACACGCAGCGCTTCCGGAAAAAAATACGTGAACACCCATCGTTGGTCAGACCTTTTGATTTTATCACGGCTATGCAAGTCTAACAGCCATTTAGCAGGTTTATAAAGCTGTACATATTCCATTATTACTGAATAGCCCTGTCTTACTTCATGTGAATTAACTGATCCTTCCCATTTTATCTCCAGTGTTTCTGAATGCTCATCATAATTTATACTTAATTTATTATCAACTACAGTTTCATTTTCAGCAAAGCTGGTAGGTGGATAGGTTGGGTTATAAGTAGCCTGTCTTATCATAGGTAGATTGTCTAATGGCAAAGTAACTCAAGCCACAAATTACTTTAAGGTGATTATATCAGAATTAATCAGCATACTAAGCTTTATCATCAGCATGCAAATATTAACATTAAATTGTTATCAAACAAGATAATATTAAAATATACCTCTATACAATTAAGTATTTTACTTTTGATTTGTGCCTAAGTAACGTGATTATTAGAATATTATTTTAGATATTAAACAGGCAAAATATCTTAAAAATTAAATATCTAAACAAAACCCTGCACTAATCGTTCTTAATCCTGTTATAGCTCACTTTAAAAATAAGTAAGTATGTCAGATAACCACAACGAAGGCAAAAAATTCTTAGACAGTGTACACCAGTATTTTGATCATGCGGCAAAGTACTCTCGCCTTGACCCTGGAATTTTAGCTCAGATAAAAGCATGCAACAGTGTTTACAAAGTATCTTTTCCGGTTGAGATAGACGGAAGGATTGAAGTGATTGAAGGCATCCGTGTACAGCACAGCCACCATAAGCTACCTTCTAAGGGAGGCATCCGGTTTAGCATGCAGGTAGATGAAGATGAAGTTAAGGCACTGGCATCGCTTATGACTTTTAAATGCGCTGTAGTAGATGTACCGTTTGGTGGTGCTAAAGGAGGCGTTAAGATAAACCCTCGTACAAGCTCTGTTAAGACCCTTGAGAAAGTAACCAGACGCTATGCAGCCGAACTGGTTAAAAAGAACCTGATAGGCCCTGGTATTGATGTGCCAGCCCCTGACTATGGTACTGGCAGCCGTGAAATGGCTTGGATAGCTGATACCTACCAGGCCTTTAAATATGGCGAAATAAGCGCACTGGGTTGTGTCACTGGTAAGCCTGTAGGTCAGGGGGGTATCAGAGGCCGTGCAGAGGCAACTGGCTTGGGTATATACTTTGGCATCCGGGAAGCACTACAAGATACTGACCTGTTGAAAGACAGTGGCTTGAAAGGCTCCACCATGGAAGGTAAGAGCATCATTGTGCAGGGGCTGGGCAATGTTGGCTACCATGCTGCCTATTTCTGCCAGCAGGACGGTGCCATTATTACGGGTATTGCAGAACGTGAAGGCGGAATTTACAACGAAAAAGGCATCGATATTAAAGAGGCTTTTAAGCATCGCAGCGAAACCGGCTCTATACTCAACTTTAAAGACTGCGAAAATATAGAAAACTCTGTTGAGTTGCTGGAGCGCGCATGTGATATACTATTGCCTGCCGCCCTCGAAAACCAGATCCATGAAGGCAATGCCGCCAATATAAAAGCAAAGATCATAGCAGAAGGAGCAAACGGCCCGGTAACGCGCGAAGCAGAAGAGGTACTGTTAAAAAATAAGATCATCATACTACCTGACCTTTACCTGAATGCCGGCGGAGTTACGGTTTCATACTTTGAGTGGCTTAAAAACCTGTCGAATGTACGATTTGGCCGGATGGGAAAACGAGCAGAAGAAGCTAGCTACAAAAAACTGGTTAGTGCCATAGAGTCTTCGTCGGGTAAAACAATTACGGCTACTGAGCGAGCATTGCTTACACAAGGCTCTGATGAGATAAGCCTGGTAAGATCCGGATTAGAGGATACCATGATCAATGCTTACCACGAAATAAGGGCTGTTATGAAAAAGGAGAATATACCGGACTTGCGTACAGCAGCATTTTTAACAGCTATTGAGAAGATTGGCGTGAGCTATGAGTCGCTTGGAATTTTCCCTTGATGGGTAGAAAATATAGAAAAGATTTAAGAAGGTCAGGAACACATTGTTTCCTGGCCTTTTTTTATGTCAATAAGCCAATGCGTGGCTTCCTGGTACGCGGTAAAGTAGTTAAAATGGATAAAGTCTTGCCTCGACAGGTAGGCCGGCTGCTGGTAGTTAGTAACGATGGCTTTAAAGTGCTCTTCAGAAAACACAACTGCCGCATTTATACTTGATTTGATTATCTGGTACACACTAGGATAAAATTCCAGCATAAGCCAGGCTTCCTGCTCCCTATTTAAGGGGCCAATAGCTGTTAGGTCAGTACAAAAAGAAGTAATAAGGCAGGTTTGCTGAACATGTTGCAAAGCAGACAGGTATGTATCTTTCAACTGTTTGATGGTAGGTTTCTGCTTCCAGTTAATAAACAGGATATCAGTAGCTACATCATGAGATATACCAACATAGGGAGTATCCTTTATCACCATATAGCCTCAGGTTTTCTGTGTAATAAAAACGAAAATTACTTAGTTTAGTTAAATAAAGCAAGTATCATCTCAGTCTAAAACTTCCTACCGGAAAAGGTTGATACAATTTCTAAAAATTGCACATTTCCCTTTTCAGCACCTCAGAATCTATCCTATTCAGATCTTAGTTAAATGTAAATATACTTTTACCTATATTTAAAGTATACACCCTTCGCTGCAGCTATACTACCAGTACCAGGAAATATCTGTTAAAGTGGTATAGCCTGCCCATGCTTGCCAGTCTACACAAACATGAATCATCCCGAATTTTGTGATGGGATAAAAAAGGCAAACCTCCTGTTTTAGGTGTATATGTAATGTATGACCTGAAGACAGGAGGTTTTTATGTTTGCTACTTCTGAAAACGCATCCTCCCAAGGCGAGGTTCTCTCCCAGGCCCGTTTTTTCTCCCGCCGATTAGAGGAGTTCCTCGCTCCCTTTCTTTTACTGCTCGACCGGTTGCTGGACCGCCGGCTGGTTTCCACCTTTTCAGGCCTGTGTCAGGCGCTGGTGCGCCACCGCAACCGCCCCTCGGGCCTGTTGCTAAGCGAGCTGGGCGGGGTGCTGCTCTCCGGCGAGAAGGCCCCTGCCGGCACCAAGCGCATTTCCAACCTCTTGCGCAGTCCCAAGTGGCTGGCCCGGCTCATTGTCGACTACCTCACCGACGGGGCCCGGCTATACGTGGACAAGCTGCTGGAGGTGAAGCATGGGCTGCCCCTGCTCTTGTGGGATGAGAGTGTGCAGGAGAAAACAGAGAGCCTCCAAAGCCAGGGGCTGTGCGCGGTCAGGAGCACCAAGGCCAAACGGCAACTGCGCGTAAAGCCCGGCTACTA
>NZ_JAHYXK010000023.1 GCF_019443125.1 Pontibacter aydingkolensis
CCTGGCTATTCAACTTTAGAAGAACATTGGTCAGGCATGAGCACAAGGCTGAAAACTATCTCGCCTTTGTCCTGCTAGCCTGCATGAAAATCATGCTAAGGTATTTTTGAGATAGCTTCTAGTGTTTATTTGCTTTTTGCATCAGGTACGGTTGTCTTATCTGCTACCCGTTTAGTCCAGGGCCAGCCGTCGGCTACAGGGCGCGGCGATACCCAGGCTTTTGCACCCCAGGTATACTTTACAGCGGCTAAATCTGTATTCGGGTCTACTATAGGATGCACAGGATATCCGTTTAAGCTTAAGTTAGAGAGTGCATACACCTTCGGGTTTTGGATTCCACGTCTTTGGTATTCTTCCTTCAGAAACTGTGCAAACTGCCAGATCATGTCGGGGTGCTTGGCCAGTTCTTTTACCTGGTCGCGGGTTAAGAAGGCTCTGGGGTTCACAAAATACTGCTGTTTCATTTCCGGGTCTGACACGGTATAGTAAGTGTTCCCGCTTTTGGTGCGCAGCATCATGCGCCACGAGAAACGATGCCCTTCTTCTGTCCAGTTTACATCGCCGGGAATAAAGAAATGGCGCAACGGAAATAGCAGCTGAAATGTAAGGTAAATCCAGAAGAAATTGGCAGCCAGCTGACGCTGCGGCATGGTCAGGTTTATACTTGCTTTAGCAATTGCCTCTTTATCAATCCTTACCCTAAAAAACCAGCGGGCAATTTGCTCAGGACTAAAGAAAAGCACATTGGCAGCAATCATAAAGTATGGAAACACGCCCACATGAAATACTGCCGAGTTAAAAATGTGAAATACAAAAGCTACCCAAAAAGCAAACATACGCGTGCGTGGCCACAACAACGCAAAACCTATCGTCAGATCAAACACTACCCCGCCCCAGCTTATCAGCCAGATTGTATAGTCTGTGTTTAAGTATGGCCCGATAAAATAGAAATGTGTTTTATGCGACATCCAGATACTTACCGACTTAGCTGCCAGCCAGTCGGGCTGAAGTTTGGCAATGCCCGCATAAAAGTATACCAGCACCAGCTGCGCCCTGAACAGCCACAGCGTCCATTGAGGTGCCACGTCCTGCTCCAATCCCGGTCTTCGTCGTACATCCCACGACAGCTTCCGGTGCGCCGGCATCAGCACCATCAGGCCACTTATCAGCCAGATCAGGTAGTGGTGGTTGAGGTAGTGTGTTTTTTCAGAGAAGAAGCTATAGCCAAAAGCCAGGAAGAACAGGAATGATGTAAGCTTATACCGCCAGCCTATCATTATCAAAAAGCCCAGCAGCGCCATCAGCAAGTATAAATAAACCATGCCCTGGCCTGGCAAAGGCTTAATCCACTCCAGACCAATGTACCCGAAGTTATAAGTTGTTTCGGTATAATGTTCCTGCACCCAGCCAATCAGCACTGCTCCTATTCCTTCGCAGAACATCAGCAAGCCGAAAAGTATACGAAAGTATACCAGCGGATAAATAGATATAGGTTTGAATAGCTGCTTCATCTACCAGCCTGAATAGGGAAGAATATATGCCATTGTTTACTCTCAGAGTATACTTTGGCGGGCTACCATTGTTCTGTTTATACCGGCTTATTTTGTGAGTGCTTGTTTGCTATGCTTAAATTATTTTCCATTGCATGCTGCAGTTGCATACCAGCAGTTAAACCTTCTTATGTATACTTTGTCAAATTGCCGAAAAAGACTTAGTCTCTATCATCTCTTTTCTAAATCCATCACAATTCATTAGCTTTAGACACATAATTACGAACCAACCTACTCACTAATAAACCAACTATGCATAAACGTATACTTTCAGTAGCACTGCTGGTGGCTCTTTCCGGATGCGCCGTGCAGGCTCAGAAGTCTTCTGCAAAGCAACCTGCGGCTACACCGGCCAAAGAAAGATTACAGGCCCACCAGACCAGACAGCAATTGCAGCAAACGTCGCTTGCCGGCAACCTGAAGCTCCGCAACATAGGTCCTACAGTGATGAGTGGCCGAATTTCTGACCTGGAGATATCACCTAAAGACCCAACTGTATTCTATGCGGCCTATGCCTCTGGCGGACTTTGGAAAACCACAAACAACGGTCAGTCGTTTGAGCCGCTTTTTGATGAGCAGGCCGTAATGACCATCGGTGACATTACCGTAGACTGGAATAACAATGAGACCATCTGGATAGGCACCGGCGAAAGCAACTCCAGCCGTTCTTCCTACTCTGGCGTGGGTGTGTATAAAAGCACCGACGGTGGTAAAAC
Source organism: Pontibacter aydingkolensis (assembly GCF_019443125.1). Taxonomy (GTDB): domain Bacteria; phylum Bacteroidota; class Bacteroidia; order Cytophagales; family Hymenobacteraceae; genus Pontibacter; species Pontibacter aydingkolensis. Next base: position 2,267 of record NZ_JAHYXK010000023.1, read on the forward strand.
CTGGCAGCACATGGGCCTCGACGACACGCACCACATTGGCAAAATCCTTGTTCACCCAACAGACCCAAACACCGTTTGGGTCGCAGCTGTAGGCCATTTATATTCTCCAAACAAAGAGCGTGGCATCTACAAAACTACAGACGGTGGCAAAACCTGGAAAAAGACGCTTTACGTGGACGACAACACAGGAGCCATCGACCTGCAGGTAGACCCTAAAAACCCGAATAACGTGTATGCTGCTTTGTGGCACCGCGAACGCCGCGCCTGGAATTTTGTGGAAGGCGGCAAAACATCTGGTATCCATAAATCAACAGACGGCGGCAACACCTGGACTGACATCAGCACCTCCGGCAATGGCTTCCCTGACAATGAAAATGTGGGACGTATTGGTCTGAGCCTGTACCCTGGCAACCCGAACATAATCTATGCGCTTGTAGATAACTATGATCGCCGTCCGGTACAGAAGAAGGAAGATAAGCCCGAAATGCTGGACAACGACTTGTTTAAAGGCATGACAGGAGAAGAGTTCCTGAAACTGGATGACAAAAGCCTGAACGCGTTCCTGGACCAGAACCGTTTCCCGAGAGAGATCACTGCCAAAAGCATAAAAGCACAAGTAAAAAGCGGCGAACTAAAACCAGCTGCCCTGTACGATTACCTGACAGACCCGACTGCTGAACGCTATACTTCTGAAGTTAAAGGCGCTGAAGTATATCGCACCGATGATGGCGGTAGAAACTGGAAGAAAACCCACGACAGCTTTATTGACGACATGTACTCCAGCTATGGTTATTACTTTGGTGTAATTCGCGTATCGCCGCTTAACCCTGACAAAATTTACATACTTGGTGTACCATTGCTTACTTCTGACGATGGTGGCAAAACGTTCCGTAACATAGAAGGCGATAACGTGCACTCGGATCACCAGGCGCTGTGGGTGAGTCCTGATAAACCAGGTTACCTGATCAACGGTAACGACGGTGGCATTAACATTACTTATGACGATGGCAAGACATGGTTCTACGCCAACAACCCACCGGTAGCGCAGTTCTATTCTGTAGCCGTGGATATGGCTAAGCCTTACAATGTGTATGGTGGTTTGCAAGACAACGGCACCTGGATGGGCCCGAGCAACTACAAGTATAGCCTTGACTGGACAAGCCGTGGCAAGTACCCGTACGAGCGCATTGGCGGCGGCGACGGCATGATGGTGCAGGTAGACTGGCGCGACAACAACTTTGTATATTACGGTTCTCAGTATGGTAACTACACTCGCCTGAACAAAGCAACCGGTGAGCGTACATTCATCAAGCCAACACACAAGCTAGGCGAAACACCGCTGCGCTTTAACTGGGAATCCCCAATCCACCTGAGCCGCCACAACCAGGACATTTTATACTTTGGCTCCAACAAATTCCACCGCTCCATGAAAAAGGGTGAGGATATGGAAACGCTGTCCGGTGACCTGACCAACGGCGGCCGCAAAGGTGATGTGGGCTATGGCACCCTCACAAGTATAGATGAATCTCCGTTGCGATTTGGTTTGCTATACACCGGCTCTGATGACGGTGTGATTCAGACTTCTAAAGATGGTGGCTATACCTGGACGCGCATTTCAGACAAACTCCCTCAGAACCTTTGGGTGTCTACGGTAGTGGCCTCGGCGCACAAGCAGGACAGAGTTTATACTTCGCTGAACGGCTACCGCTACGACGACTTTACCCCATACTTATATGTAAGCGAAGATAACGGCAAAAAGTGGGAGCGCATCGGTGGCAATCTGCCAGCAGAGGCCATCAACGTAGTAAAAGAAGATCCGAAGAATCCGAACCTACTGTATGTTGGCACCGACCATGGTTTATACTTCTCCCTTGACAGAGGTAAAACTTTTATGGCCATGAGCAACGGTATGCCAGCTGTTGCCGTGCACGACCTGGTAGTGCACCCACGAGAAAACGACCTGGTGGTAGCCACGCACGGCCGATCGCTTTACATCGCGCCGGTAGACCACCTGCAGCAATTAACGCCACAGCTGATGCAGGAGAACCTGCACATCTTTGCCTTTAAGCCTGTAAACTACAGCGAGCGCTGGGGCAGCAAATGGGGTGCATGGGGCGAGGTAATGGAGCCAGAACTGGTCGTGCCATTTTATACTTCAGCAGCCGGTAACACAACCATCCGCATTAAAACTGATAAAGGCCAGGTGCTTAAAGAGCTGAAAGACCAAAGCGAAAAAGGACTAAACTATATAAGCTACAACCTGTCGGTAGATGAGGCTAATGCAAAAGCTTATGAAACTGCTTTGAATGCTGGCAAAAAGGAAGATGCTGAAAGTATAAAAGTTGCTCCTGTTGACAACAAGGTAATTTACCTGCAGCCGGGTAAGTATACTATAGAGGTAGAAACCGCCAATGGCACTAAGAAAACACAGGATTTTACTTTGAAAGCTCCTGAGAGACGAAGCAGAGGATAAGCTTTTCTTATTCTGCCAATTCACAAGAGACTGCTCTACCCGGGCAGTCTCTTTTAGTTTGCATAATCCCTATATACACTGCTTTGTATATTATTTTCTGGCAGATGTGCTAATTACTTTTGTTACTTTTTACATACATTTTTCCCTGGAATTTACTTAAGTAGTGCGTGCGAATCTGTCCATAACACCAGGTAAAGCCATAAAAAAGTTACATAAATTTAGTAAATGTAAATTTCCACAAGTTACTTTTCTTCAAGAACTTTCATTCTTTCTTCTGATCTAATTACAGACATTTACAAAACCAGAGAAGCGTAAGGCTGCTAAACGAGATCGGTATACTATCCTGTGTTAGTAAGGCAATAGCCCTAACTTAGCTGATTAAGATCTTATCCTCATACACTATTTATTACATATGTAACACGTTTAATTCTCACAAAACATCTCACCTTATGAAACAATTTTTAACTTTAATTACCGTCTTGTGCATCTTTGCTGGAAATGCTCTTGCACAGGTTACTATAGACCCTGAACTGCGCCAGGCGCTGCAGTCTGCAGTAGAACCTGTAGAGGTAGTAGTAACCTTCCATGGAGATAACGCTCCGACTGCTTCCAACATTCAGCTACTGAACAGCTTGGGTATTACTTCAGGTGTTACTTTCCAGACTTTGCCGATTGCCGGTGTGCTGGCAACAGCCCTGCAGGTTGATGTTCTGGCTCAAAACTCACAAGTGCGTTCGCTGTACCTTAACAAGCAGCTGACATACTACAACTACCACGATACTAATTTAACCGGTGTGCAGCGCCTTAGACTGGATATGGAAATGACTACTAGAAACGGTGGTTTTCCTGTTTCCGGAAAAGGCATTGCAGTTGTAATTAACGACAGCGGCATTGATGGCACGCACGAAGACCTGAAGCTAGGTAAAAACCTGAAGCAGAACGTATTGGGAACAACCAACCTCAGAGGTTTTACTACCCTATCTCCCCCTACCTGGGCTGAGAATGTTCCGAACACAGACACTAACTCAGGCCATGGTACACATTGCGCAGGTTCTGTAGGTGGTTTAGGCACTATGTCTAACGGCAAGTACGCAGGTGTGGCAAACGGCGCTGACCTGATTGGCTATGGTTCTGGAGGTGCGCTTTTCATCCTGGACGCTATAGGCGGCTACGATTATACTATCCTGAACCAGGCTCGCTACGGTATCAGAGTAATAAGCAATTCGTGGGGAACATCTGGTGCATTTAATCCCAACAACCCAGTTAACGTTGCCTCTCTTAAAGCATACAAAAACAATATCATCTCAGTTTTTGCAGCAGGTAACTCTGGCCCAGGCGCTGATACACACAATCCTTATGCTGTTGCCCCATGGGTTATTTCGGTGGGTGCCGGCGACAGATTCGGCAGGTTAGCAGGCTTCTCTTCAAGAGGCGTAAAAGATCACAAAGAGACGCTTAGCTATGACGGCAGAACTTGGACAGTTGAAAACAGACCGACCATCGTAGGTCCTGGCGTAGATGTGGTGTCTACCAGAGTACTTGCCCCTGTTTCTTCCTTGGCAGCGGAAAAAGATGCAGCAGTTTTATCTGCTTCTGAGTTACCGTATTACACACACATGAGCGGTACGTCTATGGCTACTCCGCATGTAGCGGGCATTGTGGCGCTTATGCTGGATGCGAATCCTGCCTTAACAGCTGAGCAGGTAAAAACCATTCTGCAGAAAACAGCCACTAACATGCCAGGCCGTGAGCCATGGGAAGTGGGTGCTGGCTATGTGAATGCTTATGCCGCTATTGATCACATCTTCAGAAATACCTCCTTTGGAGCTCAGTTGAATATGAGCAGAAACTTTAACAGCAATATCAACTCTTCTGTAGACGCAGCAACATACCGTATTGACTACAACCCTATTACAGCCTCTACTAATGAGAAAACATTTACTGTTGCACAGGGCATTACAGCTCTTGAAGCAAAGATGAATGCCTATGGCCTTTTAGGAGAGACTGGTAATCCTATTGGCCTGAGCCTTATTGACCCTAATGGAAAAGAATACAGATCTGGTATCTATCTAGCATTTACACTTTATACTGACCGTGTAGTTGCTGTTGCCAATCCAATACCTGGAACTTGGAAAGTTAGAATTTATGGCTTGAACGGAGTTGCTGTTCCTGAAACTATAAATGTAAAGGTTACTCAGTCTAAAATGTTAGGCTCTACAGGATTAAGTGATATCGCGAACCACCCTGCCAAGTCCTCTATAGAGTTAGCAGTTTCTTCTCGCTTAGCAGACGGCTTAAGCGATGGAACTTATAAGCCAGATGCTCTTCTGAAGCGTATTGAATTAGCTGATTACCTAATGATGGGACAGGGTGTACGTCAGTTTATACCTACTACTGGAGCTACTTCTTTTAGCGACGTAGCTACTGGCCAGGCATTGTTAGTAGAATCAGTTACTGCAAAAGGAGCAGCCCTTAGAGACAGATTCCACACTCTTAATGGATTGATGACTGCATCTGCCGGTAAATTCAACCCTGATGGAAGTGTGAATAGAGCCAGCCTTGCGTACTCTTTAGTACAGGCTCTTGGTCACCAGGAAGAAGCATTGAAAAGAAATGGCCAAACACCTACTGTAACTGTTAACGGCACCAAGTATGAGATTGAGGATGCAAAGAACATTCCTGCTGGTCTGGAAGGATTTGTAAGTGTCGCACTTGATCTGAATCTGATCAATGCGTACTATTCTTTAACACAAGGTCCGTATGATCTACAGCCAACACTGCACGCTACATTCAAACCGTTAACAAACGTTACCCGTGCTGACTTTGCTGTAGTTGCTACACGCACATTTGATAGCTGGAATGCAGCTACACCAATTTTTTCAGTTTCTTCCTCATCATCTATGCAAGTAGCTACTGAAACTAAGTCATTTAGCTATCCTAATCCATTCAATGCAACAACTACCATCACTTATTCGGTTGCTAACGATGGCCCTGTAGCCATAGAGGTGTTTGATATTATGGGTAAAAAAATCCAGACACTTGTTGCGGAAACTAAAAAAGCCGGCAATCACCTGGTTAGGTTCGACGGCAGCAGCCTGCCGAGCGGCACCTATCTGTACCGCATCAGCACAGGCAATCAGACTTATACTAGCAAGATGCTTATAGCAAGATAAGCTGCACTTCTTATAGACTAAACACACGAGGCTCTTCATATTGAAGAGCCTCTTTTTCATTAAAATAGCTAGTACTAAGAGAGTATTTTACGTGACGGCCTTAGTATCTAGTGTAGTTTGATGCCATTACCAGTATGGTCAACAAAAAGATTTACACCCTCTGTAAATACAAGCCTCGATCACTCTACTGTAATGAAGCCAGCAGATCTCTCTGCGAAAATACCCTCCCCTCAGGCAACTCTCATACAAAGCTTGCGGTAAACCAAAGATGTTGCCTTGCAATAATGTCGTGCTGGATTATAAAGTATGGTTCTTTATCAGACAAAAACCGGAAGTATAATCGCACCTTGTGACATAATGACATAAATAATAGCCTGAATTTGCCTTGGCACAAGGGTTGTTATACTACTGGCAACAGGAAAAAATTAAATAGGAACTATATAATAAAACTATAGAATGGGAAAAATAATTGGTATTGACTTGGGTACAACCAACTCTTGCGTTGCCGTAATGGAAGGTAACGAACCGGTGGTTATACCAAACAGCGAAGGCCGCAGAACTACTCCGTCCATCGTTGCTTTCTTGGATAACGGAAACGGCGAGCGTAAAGTAGGTGACCCGGCTAAACGTCAGGCGATCACAAACCCGCACAACACGATTGCATCTATCAAGCGCTTCATGGGCCATAGCTACAATGAAGTAAGCGAAGAGGCAAAGCAGGTATCTTACAAGGTACAGCAGGGCAGCAACAACACGGTACGTGTTCAGATCGGCGACAGAGAGTATACTCCGCAGGAGATCTCGGCTATGGTGCTTCAGAAAATGAAGGCTACTGCGGAAGACTACCTGGGCACAACTGTAACAGAGGCGGTAATTACCGTACCAGCTTACTTTAACGATGCGCAGCGTCAGGCTACGAAAGAGGCCGGCCAAATTGCAGGCCTTGAGGTAAAGCGTATCATTAACGAGCCTACAGCAGCAGCGCTTGCTTATGGTTTGGATAAAAAACACAAAGATCAGAAGATCGCAGTGTTCGACCTTGGCGGTGGTACGTTTGATATCTCTATACTTGAGCTTGGCGATGGTGTGTTTGAAGTACTCTCTACAAACGGTGACACGCACCTGGGTGGTGACGACTTTGACCAGAAGATTATTAACTGGCTGGCAGAAGAGTTTAAGAACGACGAGGGTATAGACCTGCGTAAGGACCCAATGGCGCTGCAGCGTTTAAAAGAAGCTGCTGAGAAGGCAAAGATCGAACTTTCTTCTTCTAACGAAACCGAGATCAACCTGCCATACATTATGCCGGTTGATGGTGTTCCAAAGCACTTGGTTCGTAAACTGACTCGTGCTAAGTTCGAGCAGCTGACGGACGATTTGATCCGTCGCTCTATGGAGCCTTGCAAGAAAGCGCTTCAGGATGCAGGACTTTCTACTTCAGACATCGATGAGGTAATTCTTGTGGGTGGTTCTACGCGTATCCCTAAGGTGCAGGAAGAGGTTGAGAAGTTCTTCGGTAAGAAGCCTTCTAAAGGTGTAAACCCGGATGAGGTAGTTGCAGTTGGCGCCGCTATCCAGGGTGGTGTGTTGACTGGTGAAGTTAAAGACGTACTTCTACTGGACGTAACGCCGCTTTCACTTGGTATCGAGACAATGGGTGGTGTGATGACTAAATTGATAGAGTCTAACACAACTATCCCTACCAAAAAGTCTGAGACTTTCTCTACGGCATCTGATAACCAGCCGTCTGTGGAGATCCACGTACTGCAGGGTGAGCGCCCAATGGCGAAGGACAACCGTACCATTGGCCGCTTCCACTTGTCAGACATTCCGCCAGCGCCACGTGGTGTTCCTCAGATCGAGGTAACATTCGACATCGACGCCAACGGTATTCTGCATGTAACGGCACGTGATAAAGCTACAGGCAAAGAGCAGAAGATCCGTATCGAAGCTTCTTCTGGTTTGAGCGAGCAGGAAATCGAGAAAATGCGCCAGGAAGCAGAAGCCAACGCAGAAGCTGATAAGAAGGCGAAGGAAGAGATCGAGAAGCTGAACACAGCCGATTCTATGATCTTCCAGACCGAGAAGCAGCTAAAAGAGTATGGCGATAAGCTATCTGCTGGTAACAAGTCTAACATTGAGAACGCATTGGCAGAACTAAAAACTGCGCATGGCTCTAAAGATGTAGCCGGAATCGACAAAGCTATCGAGAACCTGAACAATGCATGGAGTGCAGCCTCTCAGGAGATGTACAACGCAACGCAGGGTCAGGGAGCTGATGCAGGTGCAGGTGCTACTGGCGGCAACGGCCAGCCAGGCGGCCAGCAGCAAGCTGACGACAGCGGTGTAACTGATGTTGACTACGAAGAAGTAGACGGCAATAAATAAGCTGAATAGAATAAAGTTTAAAGTATAAAAAAATCCCCTATCGATTTCGACAGGGGATTTTTTTATTAGTAGAACAGGCAAAATATTGCCCATTATACATAATATCATGAGAAATAAAGTATATCTTTACTAAAATAGGCAATATATTACCTGTATTATGAATTTAAATGAGCTTGCTATAACTCTAAAACACCGGCGAAACATACTGCAGCTTCGTCAGGAAGATGTAGCCGAAATAGCGGGCATATCCTTAAGAACACTTCGGGCTATAGAAAACGGAACCGCAAACCCCTCTATAGAGACATTGCAAAAATTACTGGAGGTGTTGGGACTGAAGTTTAAAATAGAACCTAAATAATGGGCAGAAAGGGCTTTGTATACAACAACAGTACTCTGGCAGGCATCTTAGAGGAAACGCCGGAAGGCTATACTTTCACTTATGATAAAAGTTATTATCTAGATGTTAAGCAGCCTGCCATAAGTTTATCTTTGCCTAAAACAGCAGTAGTGCATCAAGCAACGGTTCTGTTCCCTTTTTTTAACGGGCTTCTTTCTGAAGGTATAAATAAACAGACTCAATGCAGGCTATTACAAATAGATGAGAACGATGCATTTGGTTTGTTACTTAAAACCGCTCACACAGAAACCATCGGAGCAATTACTGTTAAAGAAATAAGAGAATGAAGTGCCTTGGTTGTTTAAAGGAAGTAGCACATGAAGGATACTGTAAAAAATGCCAGCGGGAGCTTTTTGGTGGTGCTAAGGTGCAGCCTCACTTGTCTTTCCCATCACCACATTCATTAGATCCAAGCCACTATCAGCAGCAAACCACACGCATATCCATTTCAGGTGTTCAGGTAAAGTATAGCTTAAAATTAGAAGCTGACAAGCTTATACTTAGTGACTCAAATGGGCAATTCATTTTAAAACCAACCCCTTTCGGAGTGTTTCAGAACCTTTCTGAAGCCCCTGCTAATGAGCATTTAACCATGCAACTTGCTCGCCAGGTTTATAAACTGCCTATACCGCCTAATGCCCTTGTTCGCTTCTTAGATGGCTCTCTGGGGTATATAGTAAGGCGTTTCGATGTTCAGGAGAATGGCACTAAATTATTACAGGAGGATTTTGCCCAGATCTCCCAACGATCAGAACAACTGCACGGCAAAAACTACAAGTATGATTTTTCTTATGAAGAGATTGGAGAACTTATAAAACACATAATACCCACCTACCAGGTTGAGTTGGAAAAGTATTTCAAGCTAATCCTGTTCAATTATCTGTTCTCGAATGGTGATGCGCACATCAAGAACTTTTCTGTAATGCACAAAAACGAAATAGGGTATGTGCTCACACCATTCTATGACCTGTTATGTACCAGAATTCACTTACCCCATGAAAGCGACATGGCGCTGATGCTGTTTAAAAATAACAGATTTAGCAGCACGTATGAGAACTACGGTTTCTATACTTACAGGGATTTTGAGGAGTTTGCAGATATTTTGGGCATCAGACCAAAACGTTTTCAGAAAATAGTGGAAAGCATGCTAAGCAACGAAAAAGCAATTATTGCCATGGTAAATGCTTCCTTCCTAAACCAGGATATTAAAGAGCTATATATACAATCATACTTTGACAAGAAAAAACGGATGGTCATGTACTAAAAAAGCCGCTACCTTTATTGGCAGCGGCTTCTATACTTTATGGAAGATTACTAATCCATATCCCTATCCCCTCTTTTCAGCTCCTCCACAGAGCGCATCACTTTATCTTTCAATCCAGTTTTATACTTCTCCAGTTTATCAGCCACAGCAGCGTTTGATGTACCAATAATCTGAGCTGCAAGTATACCCGCATTCAAAGCGCCATCCAGAGCAACTGTAGCAACAGGCACACCACCCGGCATCTGAAGTATAGATAGCACCGAATCCCAGCCATCAATAGAGTTGCTAGATTTTACAGGAACGCCAATTACAGGAAGTGTAGTGATGGAGGCCACCATACCTGGCAAATGTGCTGCACCCCCGGCTCCGGCAATAATTACTTTCAGTCCGCGCTTTTTAGCATTTTCAGCATACTCGAACATGCGATGCGGCGTGCGGTGTGCCGACACGATTGTAAGCTCATAGGGCACTCCAAGTGTTTCAAGTATTTCGGCGGCGGCGTCCATTACTTTAAGGTCGGACTGGCTGCCCATAATAATGCCAACTAAAGGCTGTGTTGATGTTTGCTCGGCCATGGTTTATGCTTTTACTTTTATTACGTCTTTAACCTGATCGGCACGTTGCTGCGCCTCTTCTAAATCTTTACCCAACACAGTAATGTGTCCCATTTTTCGGGCAGGGCGTGTGTATTTTTTACCGTACAGGTGAATGTATACGCCCGGCACTGCCAGAGCTTCCTGCAGACCTTCATATTTTGCTTCGCCATCGTAGCCGGACTCGCCCAGCAAGTTTAGCATAACAGCTGCGCTCTGAATTTCGGTAGAGCCCAGTGGCAGGTTAAGTATGGCACGTAGATGTTGCTCGTACTGTGAAGTATAATTTGCCTTAATGGTATGATGCCCGCTGTTGTGCGGACGCGGAGCAACCTCGTTTACCAGTATCTGCCCATCTTTGGTTAAGAACATTTCCACGGCAAGTATACCTACCATATTAAAGCTTTCAATCACGCGGGTTGCAATTTCGATGGCTAAGCGCTGCAGCTTATAAGGCACATTGGCAGGCGCAAAAAGGGAATCCACCAGGTTATGCTCCGGATGGAAACTTAGTTCTACTACCGGAAAGGCTGTTACCTCGCCGCTTTCATTGCGTGCTACGATTACTGATATCTCTTTCTCGAAGTCCACCAGTTTCTCCAGTACCGACGGTTCTTCAAAGGCTTTTGCTGTATCTTCTGCTCCTGTTAGCCTGGTTACCCCACGGCCATCGTAGCCTTCGCGGCGCAGCTTCTGGAATGCCGGTAAAAAATCCATGTTATCCTTCAGCTCGGCTTTGTCTTTCAGAAGTATAAAATCTGAAGTCGGGATGTTGTGCTTCTTGTAAAACTCTTTCTGCAGGCCTTTGTCCTGTATAGTGCGTACGGTCTGGGCATCAGGGTATACTTTAATTCCCTCCTGCTCCAGTTTCTCAAGCGCATCGGCGTTTACGTGTTCTATCTCGATGGTAAGTATATCGCAGTTTTTACCAAAGTTGTAAACCGTATCGAAATCGCGGAAACTGCCCACAAAAAACTCGTTGCAGATGTGCTTGCAGGGCGCATTCTCGTCGGGATCCAGCACTAAAGTATAGATATTAAAATCGAGCCCGGACTGCATTAGCATTCGTCCTAACTGTCCGCCGCCAAGTATGCCCAGCTTTACTTCTCCTTTCATAGGTATGATTGGTTTGGTTGATCTATCCTCAAAAATAAGGATTATACTTTAATCAACCTCTATAAACAGCCTTTACAGCCAAAGCTTTGTTTTACATCTAATAAAACCTATATTTAAGGCTATACTTTTTTTTGCCCTCACTCATTTTATGGAAATCATACTTGCCACATTTTCTGCTCTGTTCTCTGTTGTTAACCCTTTTGGGGCCATGCCTGTTTTTCTTACACTAACACAAGATGATACTCCAGCCAGCCGTAACCAACAGGCGCTAAAAGCATGTTTATACATGGTGGGCATTCTGGCGGTATTTTTTCTGGCGGGGCAGTATGTGCTAAACTTTTTCGGCATCCGTATCCACGACCTGCGCATTGCCGGCGGATTAATGATCATGAAGGCAGGTTTTGATCTGCTTACACCGGGTGCCAGTAAAAAGAAAATCTCTCCTGATGTGGTGGAAGAAGGGCAGCAGAAAGAAGATATTTCATTTACGCCGCTGGCCATGCCCATGCTCTCTGGCCCAGGGGCTATTGCCATAAGTATAGGTCTGTTTACCACATCGCTTTCTTACCTGGATATGATGATGATCCTGATCGGGATTATTATGCTAGCCATTGTTAGTTACATCATCCTGCGTTTCTCGCACCAACTGACCCGCTACATGGGTAAATCCGGCTTGGCCGCCCTCTCCCGTATTATGGGGTTTATTGTACTCTCTATTGGCGTGAACTTTATTGTATCCGCCTTGTTTGCGTTGCTCTCTACAGAGCGGTAGTAAATAAATAGTCTCCTCTTCGTAGGGACAGGTCATGACCCGATGTGGTCAACTTAAGCAAAAAGCTGTCATTTCGAGCAACGCGAGAAATCTATCTGGAATTAGTACAGAAGGAATTTTATAAAGATCTCTCACAGCTACGCTGGTCCCTTTCGACTCTCGTCTCAGGCATGTCGAGATGACAGTTTAACCTTTAATAATTAACCAATCCACAACAGCGGCTTAACCTACACATAACAACAAGGCTATACTTTTGCAGGCGAGTACAACCTAAAACTATGGAAATTATACTTGCCACATTTACGGCACTTTTTACGGTGGTAAACCCCTTTGGTGCCATGCCTGTTTTTCTTACCCTTACCCACGATGACACCCCTGTCAGCCGCAACGAACAAGCCCTGAGAGCCTGCATTTATATGGCGCTTATACTGTCAGTGTTCTTCCTGGCAGGCCAATACGTGCTTAACTTTTTTGGCATCAGGTTATCGGATATCCGCATCGCAGGCGGACTTATGATCATGAAAGCCGGTTTTGAACTCTTGACCAGCAAAGCCCACCGCGGTAAAAAAGTATCGAAGGGAGTGTTACGAGAAGGCCTAGAGAAAGAAGACATCTCGTTTACGCCACTGGCTATGCCTATGCTTTCAGGTCCTGGAGCTATCGCGGTAAGTATAGGCATGTACTCCGGCAGTATCTCTTATACTAACTTAGGACTAACTATACTTTCGATATTACTTGTTGCTGCTGTCTCGTTTGTTATACTTGCTTTTTCGCACCAGCTTATTGCTTATATGGGAAAGGCAGGGCTTTCTGCATTATCGCGCATCATGGGTTTTGTTGTACTGTCCATCGGGGTAAACCTTACATCCACAGGTATACTTTCCTTGCTTAACTAAATGTCTTGTATCGGCTTTAGGCAAAACAACGTTAAAAATCGGTATGTATCTTACAGATTGATGATAACAATCACCTTCTGACAATCGGCAATTTTAACTTATCTTTGCACCATGCAATTAAAAAACGATCTTCTTATCAGAGCTGCCAAGGGTGAGGTAGTAGAGCGCACCCCGGTTTGGCTTATGCGCCAGGCAGGGCGTATTTTACCGGAATACAGAGCAGTACGCAATAGCCTGAGCGGCTTTAAGGAACTGGTTGAAACTCCGGAGTTTGCTGCCGAAGTCACCATACAACCCGTTGACATCCTGGATGTGGATGCTGCCATTATCTTCTCTGATATACTCGTTGTGCCAGAAGCGATGGGATGCACGTACGAGATGATTGAGAAACGCGGCCCGTTGTTCCCGAAAACCATCCGCACCGAAGAAGATCTGAAAACACTGCGTGTTGCCGACCCGCACGAGCACCTAAACTATGTACTGGAGGCAATTAAAGTAACCAAACGAGCACTTAACGGCCGCGTGCCGCTTATCGGCTTTGCCGGCGCCCCCTGGACCATACTTGCCTACATGGTAGAAGGTAGCGGTTCTAAAACGTTTTCGCATGCGCGTGGTATGCTGTATACTAACCCGCGTTTGGCGCACCAGTTGCTGCGCATGATCACTGATACAACCATTGCATATTTAAAAGCTCAGGTTGAGGCAGGCGCTAACTTAATCCAGATATTCGATTCGTGGGCAGGTATACTTTCTCCGGCTCATTACCGTGAGTTTGCCTTGCCTTACATTTCTGAGATCTGCGATGCGATCAACGAAGTTCCTGTTACTGTTTTTGCCAAGGGCGCTTTCTTTGCCCTGGAAGACTTTAGCAAGCTAAACTGCGAAACCATCGGCCTTGACTGGAACATGCAAATAGCCAAGTCGCGCCAAGAGATTGGACCTAACAAAACACTGCAAGGCAACATGGACCCATGCCTGCTGTATAGCTCTTTTGAAACCATTGAGCGTGAAACTAAAAACATGCTGAAGGAGTTTGGCCCACACCGCCACATTGCTAACCTTGGCCACGGCGTATACCCTGACACCGACCCTGAGAAAGTGAAATGCTTTATACAGACGGTTAAGGAATATGGCAGCGTGATCAGGAGTTAGAAAAGGTAGAGATAAATTCAGTTTGTAAATTTAAAACTGAATTTTTGACTTTTTGGGTGCTTAATCCAGTAAGTAGAATAATCTGCTTTTGTACTTCTGCAGAGAAAGTATTTAAAATCATTATTGCATTAAATGGTAATAATTTGACAGGAGCAAACAGTAACCGGGTAATTAAAGGTATAACAGTTATACTTCTCGTTATTACGCTTTTTCCGGGTATGAAGGCTTTTGCTCAGCAAGACTCTATACTATCCGCAAGTCCTGAAGTAACTTTTTCAGGATTTGCGGATATCTTTTATGCCTATGATTTTAACAAACCAACAGAAAATGACCGACAGCCTTTCCTATACAACCATAACAGGCACAATGAGTTTAACCTGAACCTTGCTTTAATAAGAGCCTCTATAGAACATACGCGCTATCGAGGCAACATTGCCATACAGGCAGGTACCTATGCCATGGATAACTATGCCGCTGAAGAAGATTTATTGAAGCATATTTTTGAGGCTAACGCAGGCATCGCTTTAAATCCCAAAAGAAGCTTGTGGATGGATGTAGGAATCTTTGGCTCCCATATTGGCTTCGAAAGTGCCATATCTTCAGATAATCTCACGCTTACACGCTCTTTACTTGCAGAAAACTCGCCTTACTACCTTTCTGGCGCCAAGGTAAGTTATATACCAAATGCCTACTGGACATTTGCAGCACTTATCGTTAATGGATGGCAAAGAATAAAGCGTATACCCGGCAACTCACTACTCTCTTTCGGCACGCAACTAACATATAGTAAGAACGACAACAATACTTTAAACTGGAGCACCTTTATAGGCACCGACGAACCTGATGCTACCCGCAGGATGCGCTACTTTAATAACCTTTACGGGCAGTTTAACTTAAATGAGAGGCTTACACTGATCACTGGATTTGATATTGGGGCTCAGCAAAAGTATAAAGGCAGCAGCTCGTACGATATATGGTACAGCCCTGTAGTAATTGCCCGGTATCAAATAAACGAACAGTGGGCAACTGCTGCAAGAGCAGAGTATTATTCCGATGAAAATGGCGTAATCATTTCTTTACCTGTTGCTGAAGAATTTAAAACTGCCGGCGTATCAGTAAACGTAGATTACGCCCCGTTTAAAAACATACTTTGTAGGGCAGAAGCCAGATGGCTGAAAAACCCGCACCCAATTTTTGAATATGAGGGTGTGTTAAGCAAGTCCAATGTAGCGCTGGTTGGTTCGTTAGCCTTTCAGTTTACAAAGTAAGGTTGGCTCTGTGTAAGGCCAGGATTAACTGATACTTAAAAGTATGAGCCACGCTACTAATAGTGTGGCTCATACTTTTAAGTGCCTCCGGTTTTATACTTTATGAGTACGGCGGCAGTTTGTTCTTTACCTTTCTACCTTCTTACCTCTCTACCTCTTCCTATCCAACTGCCAGGTGCGTGTCCGGATACCTGTGGTTGGTTGACGGGGCTCTGGTACTTAAAGCAAGTGCTAAAGTTAGCGTACCCACCCTGCCAATGTACATCGACATGATGATAACTGTTTTGCCGGCATCTGATAAACCTGCTGTTATACCTGTACTCAACCCAACGGTTGCAAAAGCCGATACCTGCTCAAAAGCCAGGCGCATGATATCGTATTGTGCATCGGTAATGGAGAGTACAAATATGAAAAAGATGTTGAGGATTGCGGCAAAGGTAAAAATAGAGAAGGCCTTGTAAGACACATAATGCGGAATAGTACGGTGCCCGATCTCCATATTGCGTTTATTGCGGATAGTTGCCAGCACCGAAATAAGTATAACCGTGAATGTTGTTGTTTTGATACCCCCGCCTGTAGACCCCGGCGATGCCCCGATAAACATCAGGAAAATGAACATCATCAGGGTAGGTACGTTCAGTGCAGAGATATCTACCGTGTTAAAACCTGCCGTACGGGTAGTAACCGACTGGAAAAATGACGTAACTAACGCTTCCGCAAAGTTTAATTCAGACAAAGTGTTAAAGTACTCCAGCAGAAAGAAACCAACCGTACCCAGTAAGATAAGTGACGCTGAAGTATAAATTGTAATCCGGGAAAGCATTTTCCAGTTCTTCCAGGGAGCATTTAAGCGGGCACGCATTGCCTTCGGAGACAAAACATCCAGAATGGTAGGAAAACCGATACCACCAAAAATGATCAACATGGCCACGATCATATGCAGCACATAAGACATTCTAACTGGCTGAGTATACAAGCCTTCAGGGTATAAGGAGAATCCAGCATTACAAAATGCTGATACAGCATGGAAAATAGAGTAAAACAGCTTCATACCAAGGTTCTGGAACTCAGCTGCAGGCCCCCAAGATGCAAAAATCACGAAAGCTCCGATTGCCTCAATACTAAGTGTAAGAAATATCAGCTTCTGAAGTAGGCCTTTTGTGGAGTATAAAGACTCGCTCTCGAGCAGTTCGTGCATTGCCACGTGTTGCCGTACTCCCACTCCCTGGCGCATAAGCGAAGCGAAAAAAGTAGCAAAGGTAAGTATACCCAAGCCTCCCATTTGTATGAGCATGAGCAACACAATCTGCCCTGCAAAGGTAAAGTATGTACCTGGGTCTACTACTGCAAGCCCGGTTACACAAGAGGCACTGGTGGCCATAAACAGCGCATCTATAAAGCGCATGCTCTCCGGCGCATTTGTCATTTTGGGCAGCATAAACAGCCCCGTGCCCATCAGTAGCAGGAAAACAAAGCTTAGCAGGAAGGTAATAGAAGGTTTAACCTGCACTGCTTTAAGGTGTACTTTGGTCTCGAGTAACTCAATAACCAGTAGCACCAGCATGTAAAGCGATACCATTACCCTGTACAATTCTACAGATAAGGGTATACCAATCCCCTCGAATACATTATAAACCACAGGGAAACCAAACACATAGGTTCCTATCTGGTTTATAAACACTATAGCCATCAGTAAACCTTCAAACCATGTTCGTTTGATAAACTTAATTCGCTCAAAGGCATAAAGTATGCGCAGGAAATAAATAATTACGAAAATAGCCAGTATGGCATCAATGGCATAGAATAGCATGTGCAGCCTTACAGGGCTCTCTACTACACCATGAGCATAGATCAAAAGTCCCACCGCCAGCACCGACAGCACATAGGTTGTGCGGCGCATGATTGCGTAGGCCGTTAGCTTACTGCCGTAAAGTACCCTGTTAAGCGTTTCTGTATTCATGCTTCTCGTAAAGCTGTATATTCTTTGCCTCTTCTAGTAGGCGATCTTTATTTACAGGCACCACGCCTACCTGCTCACATACCAAACCACCACCCAGGTTACTTAAGCCGGCTAAAAACTGCGGCGAGGTACCAAGCGCCATGCAAAGAGCGGCTATACTAATTACCGTATCACCGGCTCCAGATACATCGGAGATAGATCTGCGGTGTGCCTCAATATAGGTTTTCTCATCGCCGTCGGCAATAAACACACCTCTCTCTGACAAGGTCACCAGCACCTGCTCAGTTTGCAGGCTTTTCTGTAAGGAGACTACTGCTTCTTCAAAAGCATGAAGGTTTTCATCGGCAAAATCAACTTTAAGGCCTTCGCGCAATTCTTTCAGATTTGGTTTGAACAGCGTGCAACCTTTGTAGCTCAGGAAATTCTTCTTTTTAGGGTCTACCACACTTGGTATACTTTGCTCGTTAGCCAGTTCTATAAAGCGCTGAATATTCTCTTTAGAGAAAACACCTTTGTCGTAATCCTCAAAAATAACCACATCGGCTTTCTGTAGCAGCTGTATAAAACGCTCCTCCAGATGACGTTCTTCGTGCTCTACCAAATTAAGCTCAATTTCAGAATCAACGCGTAGCAGCTGCTGTGCTCCGGCAATAATACGGTGCTTAATAGTGGTTACACGTTCCGGACTTTGCACAATGCCCTCCGTAGACAGGCCTTTCTCCTCCATCAAGCGCATGTAATCCATGCCATCCTGGTCGTCGCCGATAACAGAGCATAACAAAGGGGTTGCGCCCAAAGCCTGTATGTTAAGTGCCACGTTGGCAGCACCGCCTAGTCTTTTTTCACGTTTTACCACGTTTACAATAGGCACAGGCGCCTCCGGCGAGATGCGCGTAGACTTACCCCACAGGTAAGAGTCGATCATCACATCACCCACAATCAAAACTGTCAGCTTATCAAAAGCCTCAAATAGTTCCTCTATACTATTGATCTGATTCATTACTGTAGTTTTGCCAGGCTGTTTTTAATGCGGCGAAGTGCTTCTACTAATTTATCATCGGAAGTGGCGTAAGAGAAGCGGATGCATTGCGGAGCACCAAAAGCCTCGCCGCTTACTACTGCTACAAGTGCATCTGTAAGTATAAACATACTCAAGTCCAGGGCAGAGTTGATCACCTTACCATCATAACTCTTACCAAAGTATGAGCTGATTTCCGGGAAAATATAGAAAGCACCTGCCGGCACATAGGTTTGGAAACCCGGGATATCCCGCATCAGATCCAGCACCAGGCTACGACGACGACGATAGGCCTCCGTCATTTCTAAAGATGAAGCATTACCACCTTTAAGGGCAGCAGCAGCGGCTTTCTGGGCAATAGAGCAGGTACCGGATGTGATCTGGCTCTGCATTTTATCGCAGGCAGCGGCAATGTCTTTATGCGCAGCCAGGTAACCAACACGCCAGCCTGTCATGGCATAACCTTTCGAGAAGCCGTTAATGGTAATTACGCGATCACGCACAGACTCAATATTGGCCATGCTAGCATGTTTGCCTTCGAAGTTGATGTACTCGTATATTTCGTCGGCGATGACATATATGTTCGGATGTTTCTCCAGTACCTTTGCGATCTCCTGCAGTTCTTCCTCACTAAAAACGGCACCAGTCGGGTTACACGGCGACGAGTACATGATCAGCTTGGTATTAGAGGTAATGGCGTTTTCCAGCTGCTCTGCCGTTACCTTGTAATCGTTCTCCAGACGGCCCATCAACGGCACCGGCGTACCTTCTGCCAGCTTCACGATCTCTTCGTACGATACCCAGTAAGGCGAGAAAATGATCACCTCATCGCCCGGGTTAGTAAGACACAGTACCGCGTTGGCTATACTTTGCTTGGCACCTGTGGATACTACTATATTTTCCGGAGCAAAATCCAGGTTGTTATCGCGCTTAAATTTCTTAGTTATTTCTTGGCGCAGCTCCGGGTAACCGGCTACTGGCGTGTAAAAGGTAAAGCCTTCATCGATGGCCTGTTTAGCGGCATCTTTAATATATTGCGGTGTCTGAAAATCAGGTTCGCCAAAGCTCAGGTTAATCACATCGTGCCCCTGCGCTGCCAGTTCACGGGCTTTTTTAGCCATGGCGATTGTCTGTGATTCTGACAATGCAGAGATTCTATCTGAAAGTATGGCTTTCGCCTCTTCGAGTTCGTGCATAAGTAATTGTAATTAAGCCGGCAATTTACTCATAAAGCCACAGACTTTCCAGAAAAACAGTTGAAGGTTTGTTTTGTGTTGAAGGTATAGGCTGCTAGCTTGTGTAGATGTGTTTGCAGTACTGGGTCCAACCACACCTGCCCCCCTCCCGAAGCAAGTCCGGGATCTATGACTTGTTTAAGGCGTGGAGTTTTACTTACTTTTTCTGCTATCATTATAGTTACAGCTAATTTTCTCTCTGTCATCTTGTAAAGATCTTGGTAGAAGGGAGGTTAAGCGCCGGCTACAGAGTTTATACTTTTGCTATAGTAGCAGCAGAATTCCCCGACTTAGATAAGGAGGGGCAGGGGTGGTTGGATACATTGCAGTTGAAAACAAAAAGCCCCAGCTTCGCAGCAAGGGCTTTCTTAATATTATAGTTATACTTTATACTTTGCCGTAAACAGTCCGCTCAACTATACTCCGGCCAAGGGTAATTTCATCGGTATACTCCAGTTCCCCTCCTACCGGCACGCCACGGGCAATTGTGGTGATGCGCACATTATGGTCACGGAGCTTGCGGGTAAGATAGAAAGCTGTTGTATCGCCTTCCATAGTTGGGCTAATGGCCAGCAGCAATTCCTTTATCTCAGAGTTTGGCAAACGCTCCAGCAATGAATCGATGTGCAGGTCTGATGGGCCGATGCCTTCGATTGGTGAAATAACACCTCCTAACACATGGTATAGGCCTTTATACTGCGAGGTATTTTCAATAGCGATCACGTCACGGATATCGCTTACCACGCAAAGCAGACTTCTGTCGCGTAACGGGTTGGAGCAGATGCTGCATATCTCAGTGTCAGAGATATTGTGGCACGTTTTGCAATGCTTCACCTCTGTGCGCATCTTTACCAGGGCCTCAGCCAGCGAAAACGTTTCTTCAGACTCTTCTTTTAACAAGTGCAGCGCCAGGCGCAGCGCTGTTTTTCTTCCAATACCGGGCAGCTTTGCCAGCTCCTCCACGGCATTCTCTATCAACTTCGACGGAAAATTCATTAAACCTCCTAAACTATTCTATGTCCGCCGACAGGTCTTTCTGATGCAGCGAAGTACACATGCCTTTCAGCTCCTCAAAAGAACCTACTTTAACCGTGCACTTGCCTTTATAATGGATTAACATGGTACACTGCTCTGCTTGTTCTGCCGTGTGACCGCATACTTTAATAAGCGTTTCAATTACGTGGTCAAACGTGTTCACATCATCGTTGTAAACTACCAGGTTGCGCAGGTCGGTTGTTTCCTCCAGCAAGGCAACGTCAAAATCTTCTTTATGTAAAATATCTGTCTCCCAATTCATAGTACAAAATTACGAAATACAAAGCACTAAACGAAGCAATACTCTAAGTATAAACCATTTCGGTTAGCGGTACCCATACTTGCAACAGGTATTGTTTTTAACAATCCCGGAGGGTCTATGATTCCTTTAATCACAAGTTAAATCAGGATATTTTAACATGCCAAAAAGGCGCAGTTTTTGCTCTGTAAGCTTATTCGTGCTTTCTTGCATATCGATTAAACAGAACAAATCATACCTAAGCTAAATGATACTATCTAACCGTTTTAAAGGACTGGCATTTATACTTGCTTTTGTAGCTGCCTCTGTGCAGTTGCAGGCCCAGAACAAAATGCTGACCATGAAAGACGCCATCATTAACCCGGCGCTTCAGCCTGAAAACCTGCGCCAGCTAAACTGGGTAGCCGGATCAGAGGATTATACTTTTATCAAGCAAAGCAACGGCGAGCAGATGCTGGTGCGTGGTAATGCTGGTACAGGTAAACAAAGCGAGGCGCTTTCGCTAAGCAAACTGAGCAGCGCTTTAGAGGCAGCCGGCGCTAAAAAGCTAACTGGCTTCCCGGCGGTGCAATGGACTGATGTCAACACCATGGTTCTGAACACGCAGAACACTATTTATCACTACAACCTGAATACCGGCAAAGCAACTGCGGTTACAAAGTATACTTCTGAGGCTGAGAACTCTGAGTTGGACCCAACCCTGCAGCGCGTAGCTTATACAAATGGTAACAACCTTTATGTGTCTGCCCCGGGTGCTGCGGATGTAGCCGTTACCAACGAGGCCAACGAAGGCATTGTAAACGGCCAGGCAGCACACCGTTCTGAGTTCGGCATTACCAAAGGCACGTTTTGGTCGCCAAACGGAAAGCAGCTGGCTTTTTACCGCATGGACCAAAGCATGGTTACAGATTATCCATTGGTAGATGTTGCTCCGCTTCCGGCAAAGCAAAACGCCATTAAATACCCTATGGCAGGCGGCAAAAGTCATCATGTAACCGTTGGTGTATATAACCTCGATACCAAAGCTACTACTTATCTAAAAACCGGTGAGCCAGCTGAGCAATACTTAACCAATATTACCTGGAGCCCCGACGGCAAGCATATTTACATTGCCGTAGTTAACCGCGACCAGAACCACATGAAGCTAAACCAGTATGAGGCTGCTACCGGAAATTTCGTAAAAACCCTGCTGGAAGAGAAACACGAGAAGTATGTGGAGCCGGAGCATGGTTTATACTTTGTACCGGGCAAAGCCAACCAGTTTGTAAGAGTAAGTGAGCGCACAGGTTTTGATCATTTATACTTGTACGACACCAACGGCAAAGAAATTCGCACGCTAACGAAGGGCAACTGGATGGTGACTGACATTTTAGGCTTTAACCAGAAAGGTGATGAGTTATACTTTACTTCTACTGCCGAAAGTCCTTTAGAGCGCCACATCTACAGCGTTAACCTGAATAACGGCAAGAGCAAGCGTATCTCCCAGGAGAAAGGCACCCACAACGCCAGCCTTAGTCCTACCGGGAAGTATATCATTGACAACTTCAGCAACCAGACTACGCCACGCAGAATTGCTATACTTACCAACAACGGCAAAGTAGCGCAAACCCTGTTAACTGCTAAAAATCCTCTTACAGACTATAACCTGGGCGAAGCTGCCATGGTAACGCTTAAGGCAGAAGACGGCACCGACCTGTATGGCCGCATGATCACGCCTCCAAATATGGATAAAAACAAAAAGTATCCGGTGGTGGTGTATGTGTACGGCGGGCCACATGTGCAATTGGTTACAAACAACTGGTTGGCCGGCGCTAACCTTTGGATGCACCTGATGGCGCAGAAAGGCTACATTGTGTTTACCCTGGATTCTCGTGGGTCAGGCAACCGTGGTCTAAGCTTTGAGCAGGCAATGTTCCGCCAGATGGGTACACCAGAAGTAGCAGACCAGTTGAAAGGCGTAGACTACCTGAAATCGCTGCCTTACGTGGATGCTAACCGCATGGGCGTGCATGGTTGGAGCTATGGAGGATTTATGACTACCTCGCTGATGACCCGCACTCCGGATGTATTTAAAGTTGGAGTAGCCGGCGGCCCGGTAATCGATTGGAAATACTACGAAGTGATGTACACAGAACGCTACATGGATTCTCCGGAGCAAAACCCAGAGGGCTATGAAAAAGCCAACCTGCTAAACCACGTGCAGAATCTGAAAGGTAAATTATTGATGATACACGGCACCGTAGACGATGTAGTAGTATGGCAGCACAGCCTGCAGTATTTAAAAACTGCCGTTGACAAAGGTATTCTGCTGGATTACTTTGTTTATCCAGGTCATCCGCATAACGTTAGAGGCAAAGATCGTGTGCACCTGATGCGTAAGGTAACGCAGTACTTTGATGAAAATTTGAAAGTAACTGAAGCTAGTCTTTAATTTATACTTTTGTAAGAAGCTGCACCACCAAAGTGCAGCTTCTTATACTTTTAGACTTTGTTAACGTAGCTGTAACTTAACAAAGGACAGTTTGACAAAAGACTGTTTCGTATCAGGTAGCACGATTTTTATGATTTAATGATAGAGGACTTGATGACAAAAGATTTCTGAAAAGTTTTACTTATGATAATATTTCCTTTGTCACAGTCTTTTGTAAAACAGTCAAAGTATAAGACAATAGCAAACTACCATGCCTGCACCATCTGCATCTTTCAAAAAAGCTGTTAAACAACTTAGCGATAAAGAAAAGGAAGCACTCTTGTTAAAGGCCGTGCGCCGCGATGCCGAGTTGTACGACATGTTTTCTTACGAACTGGGCGAACTGACGCTGGAAGAGGTGTATGAGCAAAGCGCTGACAAGATACATGAACTGCTGATAAATGCTAATGGCCGCAGCCTCACAAAAGCATTGGCAAAAGCCCTGCGTAAAGCAGTTAAAGAGATTGCCCGATTCAAGCGCATCACCAAAGACCCTAAAACGGAGGTAGACCTGCACCTTTATACGCTGCGCCTCATCTTCAGCAATTTTACCGCGCAGTTCGACAGCTATTACAAGGTATTCTATACCTCAACTGCCAGACTCCTGCTGCGCACCATACAGCTTATCCGCAAAAACCTCCACGAAGATTACCATTTGGAATATAAGCAGGAACTGGATGAGTTTCTGGAAATGATACATGAACGTAATAAACCTTTATCGTTTGAGTTACCTAAGGAGTTCGAGACCGATGATTAAGGGGGTTTTAATAATCTAAGGGATTGGCTACAGCACTATCGTCTTATATACCGCCAGTTTGAGCGCAGCGGTAACTGGTGGTAAAGTATAGCAGCAGTTTTAAACTGCTTTGCTTCGGAGAAGCAAGGACCATAAAGGCTTTTGATACGCTTTATACTTTGGCAAAAGTAGAACCCACCCCCAGCCCCTCCCAAGAGGGGAATCTCTCAACTTATACTTTTCTGCTTGCGCAGAAAACCAATTGCAAATTGGAATCATGTACAGCCACAAGCTAATCTGACGTTAAACTTGCGGTATGATCGTTACTACAGCTAAAACCTCTACAACCCTGAAACCTGTATTTCCTCCAGATTAATCTCTGACACTTTCTTTAAATTACCTGCCTCAAAAGCCTTATCGTAGTTCTCGAGTGCGAACTTTTCTTCAGAAGTATAGTTCATGTAATCCTGGAACAACACCCCTCCTACCTTTCTTGGATTTACAGCCTCCCGGAAACGACTGCCTTCTGTGCCGTCTTCCTCTTTAAAACTATAGGCCAGGTAATCCATAGTATTCTTCTGCTGATGAAACCAGTACACATACACATCCTCATAATCTTCGCCGCCACCTTCCTGCGCGAAGGTCACTTTTACTTTATGATAAGGTTCGCCATTAACAGTAGCTTCTCCCAGATACTCTTTCTGTACAGCGGCATCGTTTAAAAAGTATGGAAGCAGCGCAAAGTATATCACCCCATTTACCGATGAAGTATAAGCTTTCTGTCTCTCCTCTGGCAGCTCTATTTCTGCATCATCTGCGGTGCGTTTAAAGCCGCTGTTGCTCATCACGTCGTGTATGCGCTGGCCTGTAGAGTCTTCGGTAAAAGTGCGGCTGTAAACAAAGGCGCCATTATCGCGGAGCGCACGGTATTGCCTGTCTCTGAACTTAAAAGTAACAACAGCTTTATCGAGGTGCTGTCCGCCATGGGCTGCAATAGCCTGATCAACTATTTGGTGGGCGTCAGGTGTTTCTTTTTCGCTGCAGGCAGCTATAAAAAGGATGCAAAGTATAAACCCGGCGTAAAGTATGGCTTGTAGCTTTTTCATTTGATTAATCAGTAATAAAAGCCAAAGGTAAAAAGCTATAAGCAAATAAAAACAAAAAGCCGCTTTGGAGTTTACTCCTAAAGCGGCTTTTTACTGATTTATCTTATTTATTTTGTAGCTGTTATATCTAGATTAAGTCTGAACTCATCTGAGATAGCTTTATCGCCTAAATCCCCGAAAAAAGTCTCGGAACCAAAGCGCACATCAAATTTAGAGCGATCTACGGTTACATCGGCTTTTGCATTAACGGTGTTATCGCTAACTGTAATAAGAGCCGGAAAACTGATTCGCTCAGTTTTATCTTTAATGGTAAGGTCGCCCTGCACCTCATGGTTTGGCTGCCCCGCGGCTGCATCGGCAATTGGGGTTACACCTGTAATTTTAAAAATGGCTGTAGGATATGTTTCCACGCCAAAAAAGTCATCAGATTTCAGATGCCCCACCAGTTTATCATTCTGCTCCTGATCAGTCAGGTCTTTATTGGTGATGCTTCGCATGTCCATCACAATCTCGCCGCCGGTCAGGTTGTTGTTGCTGTCTACAGTAACGTTGCCGCTTTGCAGTTTTATTTCACCCTCATGCTTGCCCAATACTTTTTCGCCATGCCATGTAACTATGCTCTGGCCCTGGGCCACCTGGTATACTTCGCCCTCTTCGGTTGCGGTGGCTTCGGTTGCTACTTCAGTGTTTTCTGTTGTTTCAGAGGTTTCCCCGCCACAGGCTGTCAGAAACAATGCTGCTATAAAACTGAGGTAAAAAGTTGTTTTTCTCATGATGTTTTTCTTTTGGTATGGCTACAAGCTATATTAAATGTACATACATTAAATAGTTAAACGCATTATCATACTTAAGGTTTTAAATTAGCTAACCCGAGATTTATACTTTTTGAGTGGCTACAGACGAAAACCGCCCCACACTGTTACCAGCATGGAGCGGAAATCGAATATTTATACTTTATGCTTAGCTGTAATTACTGCTTTGCAGTTACATCCAGTGTTACTACAAAATCGTCGTAGATGGCTTTATCACCCAGGCTGTCGAAAAAGCTGGTAGAGGCATAGCGCACATCATACTTTGCACGGTTGATAGTTACATCTCCTTTGGCAGAAGCTACACCATTTTTAACAGAAATCGTTGCCGGGAAGCTAACCTGGTTTGTAATGCCTTTTATAGTAAGGTCGCCGGTTACCGTATGGTTTGGCTGGCCTGCTGCAGCTTTCGCGATTGGCTTAACACCAGTTATCTTGAAAGTTGCGGTTGGGTGCTTATCTACGCCAAAGAAATCGTCGTTTTTCAGGTGGCCAACAAGCTTCTGGTTGTACTCTGCGTCCTTAATGTCAGAACAGGTAATTGTGTTCATGTCAATCACGAACGTACCGCCTGTTACTTTAGACCCTTCGATCAGCATCTGGCCGCTTTTCAGGGAGATATTGCCCATGTGCTCACCGGTTACTTTTTTGGCATGCCATTTCAGGTCGCTTTTAGCAACATCTACTTTAAAGGCACGCGCCTTTGCAGGGGCAGCAACTTCGGTTGCAGTGGTTGTATTTGGTGTATTTCCGGCTGTAGCTGTAAACATTACAGCAGATGCCAGTGAAGCAAGAATTACTAACTTTTTCATCTAATCTATTTAAGGTAATTATTTAAACTCTTTTTTTTTGATTATCCCCTGATCTTATCCAGCAGATCGCTGAGTGTTTGCGCCTCCTGGTCCGTCAGGTTCTTAATGCCGGTCACTTCGCCGCCTTCAATGCCCTCCATTTCTCTTAGCAAGGCAAGACCTTTGTCAGTGATCAGTACATCCACAGTTCTGCGGTCGGATGGGCATTGCTTGCGCGTTACCAGGCCCTTTGCTTCTAGCTTATCTACTATGCGGGACGCGTTAGACGTTTTGTCGAGCATGCGATCGATAAGCAGGCTAATGGTTGCCGGCTCCGGATGTTGGCCGCGTAGAATGCGCAGTATATTAAACTGCGGCAGTGTAACACCATAGGGCTTAAAAAAAGCTGCCTGCTGCTGCTGTAGCCAACCCGAGGTATACACTACATTAATAAAAGCCTTCTGATAAGCATTCTTAAAGGTCTTCTGCTTGATTTCGTCTTCAATCTTCATGCAAGTAAAGTCTGTCATAATGCTGATGCAAATATATGTACATACATTTAATGTACAAACACATCAACAGAATTAGTTTAAAAAAGTTTCAAGAATTTAAATAATAACCATGCTCTAAATATAAGGCTTCTTTTGGAATGGCTTGTTAAGCTGTGATTATTTAAGGTATAGAATGCCGTTTTGCTCTTTTACAAGCTTAAAAGGTTCTTCTGTTAGCATCAAAAACCCGTCCAGGTTGGCAAAATCAAAGCCGCTGCTTAGCTGCATGGCGCTCCAGATGCCCAGCGATGTTTCTATCATAGATCCGATCATGGTCATAAGGCCATGCTTTCGGGCTAGCCTAAGCAGGCGCACCGCGTTCAGGTACCCGCCTGCTTTCATGAGTTTGATGTTCACGCCATGGAACTCTTCGCGCAGCAGCTCAAAATCTGCTTCATCGGTTACAGACTCATCTGCAACAATAGGCACGGGTGTCTGGTTTTTGATGTGAGCATAGGCAAAACCCATCGAGGCGGGCATGGGTTGCTCCATAGAAATTACGCGCCCCCTGTCCAGCGATTTAAGAAAGGTCATTAGTTTATCCGGATCTGTCCAACTCTCGCAGCCTTCCAGCATAAGCAGCCTCTCTGATACGCGCAACAGGTTATGAACCAGTTCAGTATCCGTATCTGGCGTTACTCTCAGCTTTAAGCAGCAAAACCTGTTTACATGCTGGTCCTGCATAAAGGCCAATGCCTGCTCCGGTTCTATGGCTGGCAACGAGAAGCAGGTAGGCTGCTGATGCGGCGGACGCTGCCCCAGCAGTTGGTTTACCGGCATGCTGTGCACCTGGCAATAATAATGCAGGTACGCAGACTCTACGGCAAAGCGAAGCGAGTTAATGGGCTGGTGCTCCAACAGCAGTTGCAACAGGTCGTCCATACTTTTAACCTGGGCCAGGCCAGCCATCAGCAGTACCTGGTATTGCTGCAATAGCAGTTCCGGCGTCTCTGCAAACCGTAGTTGCGGGGCCGCCTCACCAAACCCGTTAAAATTACCATCAGACACCTGCACCAGAAAGTTGATCCTTTCCTGCCCCGAGCACCCTGCCGTTTTCATTTTATACTTTAGGGTCAGGTGCAGCGCCTCAATGTGCCAAGTAAGCATATAACATACTATTTGTAGATCTAAGTCATACTTCACAATACGTGTAAATTGCCTTATTAACCACCTCAAACTGCACAATTTACGATACTAGTGAGGCATACTTTTCCGGATCGTTAAAATTTATTTTTAAATACGCCATGCTGCTGTTTGCCAATGTGTGTTTTGCATCTATATTTGCTAAATTTTTATAGGTGTATCCATAGCCATTTTTATTTATTCTGGTTCTTTTGAGCAAGGTTTTGATCTAGTATATACTTACCTGCCAGGCCCCTGAGACCAGCTGCCTTTATGTTCATTTTATGAAGAAATCTTTTCTGCCTTTGGCTACGCTGGTTTGCATTACCATAGCGGCCATACTTACTGTTTTGCAACAGTATGAAATCATCAATTTGTCGGCTGATGTGCTGACTTCGGTGCGTTGGGCTGGCATTGGTGTATTGCTGATGTACGGTATTCAAAAGCGTTCACTAACAACCTGGATCCTGATAAGCATGGTGGTAGGCGCCGAGATCGGGTACGACTTCCCTAGCTTTGCCACTAACCTGAACGTGCTCAGCAAAGTATTCCTGAAACTGATCAAGACCATTATCGCGCCGCTTATATTTGCCACGCTGGTAGTAGGTATAGCCGGCCACTCTAACCTGAAACAGGTAGGAAGTATGGGTTGGAAGGCTATTGTATACTTTGAGATTGTAACCACACTCGCCCTTTTCATTGGTCTGGCTGCTATCAATATCAGTAAGGCCGGCGAAGGCATCAGCATGAACCTGGCCGAAGTAAACGATGAGATTGCCCCGGCTGCCAAACAATCGGCCTCTGACATTATACTTCACGTGTTCCCGGAGAACGTAGCCAAATCCATCGCTGAAGGGCAAGTCCTGCAGATTGTGGTATTTAGTGTGCTGTTTGCGATTGGCCTGGCCATGGTAAACGAGAAAAAGCGCAAGCCTATGCTCGACTTCTGCGAAAGTCTTTCTGAGACTATGTTCAAGTTCACGAACATTATCATGTACTTTGCACCAATCGGTGTAGGTGCCGCCATTGCTTATACTGTTGGCCACATGGGCTTAGGTATCCTGGTAAACCTGTTCCAGTTACTGGCTACACTGTATGTCGCGCTAATTGCTTTCGTGTTACTGGTTTTACTTCCAGTTGCCCTTATTGCCCGCATTCCTATAGTGCGCTTCCTGAAGGCTATTTCGGGCCCGGTTTCTATTGCCTTTGCCACAACAAGCTCCGAGGCTGCCCTGCCACGCGCCATGGAAGAAATGGAAAAACTGGGTGTGCCGCGTAAAATCGTTGCCTTCGTAATGCCTACCGGTTACAGCTTTAACCTGGATGGCACTACTTTATACTTAGCGCTTGCCGCTGTTTTTGTGGCGCAGGCTGCCGGTATTCCGCTTAGCTGGGAACAGCAACTGGTAATGGTGTTTACCCTGATGCTAACAAGTAAAGGTGTGGCTGGTGTGCCACGCGCCTCCCTTGTTATACTTTTAGGTACAGTAGCCTCTTTCGACTTGCCGGTTTGGCCGGTGTTTGCCATACTCGGAATTGATGAGCTGATGGATATGGCACGCACCTCTGTAAACGTTACCGGTAACTGTCTAGCCACAGCCGTAGTGGCCCGTTGGGAAGGTGAATTTAACCCAGAGCCGGAAATTGGTTTAGTAGAAACTACGAATCCTGAGATAGTTGTTGAAACAGCAGAGAAAGAAGAAAGAGAAACTGAGCTGGTATAATTATAGTTTTATAGATTTGAGGAGGCCACAGTTGTACAAACTGTGGCCTCTTTGATTTTATACCTGATTCTCAAGTGGCATCTAGACCAGGTTAGCAGGTACAAAGCACCCATCCAGCACAATTTTTGACAGTAACTGCAGTTTTTTGTAATTTCATGCATATAAAATTGCCTTTTTACAGTACACTACTTCTAAAAAACTCCAACATATGAAAAACAGAATAGTAGCGCTCCTGCTGCTCCTGCTTTTTGTCGTTTCGCCGGCAATGGCACAGCAAAGCAGCCAGAAAGACAAGATCCTGCCCTACCCTATCCACCAGAATAAAATGGCCAATGGCCTTAACGTGGTAACAGTACCTTACAACAGCCCCGGACTTGCAGCCTTTTATATTGTGGTGCGTGCCGGCTCGCGCGAAGAGGTAGAGAAAGGAAAAACAGGCTTTGCCCACTTTTTTGAGCACATGATGTTCCGGGGCACCGACAAGTATAGCAAAGAGGCTTACGGCGACATTATGAAAGAAATGGGGGCCGCAGCCAACGCCAACACCTCCATCGACAGAACCGTGTACCATATGACAGGCAACGCCGAGATGCTGGATAAAATGTTCGAGATCGAGGCAGACCGCTTCCAGAACCTGAAGTATAGCGTGCACGACTTTAAAACAGAGGCTGGCGCCGTGAAGGGAGAGTATACAAAGAACTCAGCCAGCCCGTACCAGCAGCTTTACGAGAAAACCGTGAGCACCGCTTTTAACAAGCATACCTACTCGCATACTACCATGGGCTTTTTCGAGGATGTGGTAGATATGCCAAACCAATACGACTACTCACTAATATTCTTTGATCGTTTTTACCGCCCAGAGTATACTACCATCGTAGTAGTTGGTGATGTAACGCCGGAGCGTGTAAACAACCTGGCACAGCAATATTTCGGAGACTGGAAGCGCGGCAACTATAAGCCCAACATTCCCACCGAGCCAAAGCAAACCCAAACGCGCTACGCACATGTGCAGCAGCAGGGCTTTCCGCCATACTTAAGCCTAAACTTTAAAGGCCCGGCCTTCTCCGACAAAGACAAAGACCTGCCTGCTTTAAGTATACTTTCTACTATACTTTTTGCTGAAAACTCTGACCTGTACCGAAAACTTGTAGTTACAGAGCAGAAAGCACGCTTTATTGGTGGCGGTCCGCAATTTTCCCGCGACCCCAACCTTATCTCGGTGGCAGCATCTGTACTTAAAGCCGAAGACATGCAGTATGTGAAAGATGAGTTGATGAAGGCACTAAATGAGGCCAAAACCAAGCCAGTGGACGCCCAGAAACTTGCCGATACCAAATCACGCATCAAGTATGGTTTTGCCATGAGCATGGACAGCCCCGATGCCATAGCCAACTCGCTGGCCCGTTTTATCTGGCTAACCGGCGACCCGGAGTCTATCAACAACCTGTATGGCGTTTTTGATACCATTACGGCCCAAGACCTGATGAATGTGGCTAAGAAGTACTTTGTAACCCAGACGCTTACGGTTGGCACCATTGCCCCTACCGAGAAGTCACCGGTTAAGTAAACCACAGTTAAATAGAAGTTTATCGAAACATCAAGTATAAAAGTATGAAAAGATTAGCTGCATATATATTACCTGTGGTCTTGCTGGCATGCGCTTGCGCCCAACAGCCGCAGGTATCCGAACAAACCACTACCGATACCTCCACTACAACTCCTGCAACAGCTAGTGCAGCGCCATCTGCCTACGATGCCAACCTGGCCTTTGGCCCGGATAAAGTGGTGGAACTCAAACAGCCGGAGTCGAACAAGGTTATCATCAAGCTGATGTTCAAGAATGGCTCCATGTCCGACCCAAAAGGGAAAGAAGGCCTGACCTATACTACAGCCCAGATGATCACGGAATCGGGCACCAAAGACATGACCGTGTCGCAAATAAAGGATAAAATATTTCCGTGGGCGGCTGGCTACGGAGCCAACGTTGACAAGGAGGTAACCACCTTTACCTTTGCCGTGCACCAGGATTTCCTAAATGATTTTTATCCGATCGTGCGTGGCCTGATGCTTAATCCTGCCTTTGCAGAGGAGGATTTTAAACGTGTAAAATCAAATCAACAGAACTTTGTGGATGAGGTGATCAGAGCCTCGTCTGACGAGGAGTACAGCAAAAAAGCGCTGGAAGACCTGCTATTTAGAGGCACGAATTACCAGCACATGGTAGAGGGAAAAACGACCAGCGTACAAAATATAACACTGGAGGATGTAAAAAACCATTGGCGCAACATGTTCACCAGAAACAACCTGATGATCGGGATTGCCGGCAACTACAGCGCTGACTTCCTGAACAAGCTGAAGGCAGACATGGTACAATTATCGGATGCAAAGCCAAACATTCCCATGGCTGGACAGCCAAACAAGCCGAATGGTGTGCAGGTAGAGATCATCCAGAAAGATAATGCGCTTGGATCGGCCATTTTCACAGGTGCACCTATGCCAGTTACACGCTCTGCCGATGAGTTTGCAGCGCTAATGGTAGCCAATTCATACTTAGGCGAGCACCGCAAAAGCTATGGCAAGCTTTATGATAAGATCCGCACTACCCGCTCCATGAACTACGGCGATTACTCCTACATTGAGTGGTACGACCAAGGCGGTTCTTTTCAGTTGCCGAACCCGGGAGTACCGCGTACGGCTAACTATTTTGCCCTCTGGATACGGCCTGTACAGATTGGCGAAGGCCTAAAGCAGCAGTATGCCGAACTGAAGGACATTAACGTGGGTCACGCACATTTTGCCCTGCGCCTGGCCATGCGCGAAGTAGATAACCTGATCCAGAACGGCATGACGCAGCAAGACTTTGAGCTTACCCGTAAATTCCTGCGCTCTTACATCAAGCTCTACATCCAGACACAGGAAAAGCAGCTGGGCTTTTTAATGGACTCCCGCTTTTATGGCCGTCAGAACTATATCGAAGAACTGGATAAGCTATTGGCTAACCTGACGGTGCAGGACGTGAATAATGCTGTGAAGAAATACTGGCAGACAGAGAATATGTACATCACCATCGTAACCGACGATAGCGAGGCCGAACCACTAAAACAGGCATTGCTGAACAACACGCCATCACCGATGAGCTACTCGAACCTGGTAAAAGAGGGGCTGCCAAAAGAAGTTCTGGCTGAAGATGACCAGATTGCCAACTACAAACTGAATGTGAAAGACGTGAAGATTGTAGATAGTAAAAACACATTCAAGTAAAATAGATTTACCTGATATTGATACTTTAAGGAAGCCGCAGGTTTATACTTGCGGCTTTTTTTACGCATTTTACTATTAATCAGGCAATTCTCACTAAAAACACACTTTAACAAAATCAAAAAAATTAACAATTATCATATTTTATATTACTATTGTCCATAAATCCAAAAAGAACCTAACTATGAAAAAAGCCCTGAAAGTTTTAGGCATCGTGGTAGTTGCAATTGTTTCTATTGCAGCAGCTGGCATACTTTATATGCAGTATGCTTTCCCGAATGTAGATGCCGCCCCAACAATCTCTATTAACAAAACTCCCGCACTGATAGAAAGAGGCGATTACCTGGCAAATCACGTTGCCGTGTGTATCGACTGCCACTCTGAAAGGGACTGGAGTAAGTTTGGCGGCCCAATTAAGCCAGGTACTGAAGGCAGAGGTGGCGATATATTTGACCATACGATTGGCTTTCCGGGTACATTTTATGCCAAAAACATTACCCCGGATAAAGAAACTGGCCTAGGCAACTGGACCGATGGCGAAATTTACCGTGCCATGACCAAAGGTGTAAGCAAAAACGGCGATCCGCTCTTCCCGGTAATGCCTTATAACTCCTTCAACCAAATGTCGAAGCAGGATGCTTATGCCATTATTGCTTACATCAGAACTTTGAAACCGGTAAAGTATAAAGTAGCAGACTCAGATCCGGATTTCCCGATGAACCTGATCATGCGCACAATGCCTTTAAAAGAAGACGCCAATATAGAAGAAGCAGCCATTACAGACGAAGTTCTGAAAGGTAAATACCTGCTAACCATAGCCTCTTGCGCTGAATGCCATACACCTGCAGTAAAAGGCAAGCCTGTTGAGGGCAAGTACCTGGCCGGAGGATTCGAGTTTCCTTTTCCGAATGGGGCTGTTGTACGATCTGCCAATATTACACCAGATAAGCAAACCGGCATAGGCACCTGGACCGAAGATATGTTTGTACAGCGCTTTAAAGCATATAATACACCAGAGGCAGCTAAGCAAAAAGTATCCCCAGACGAAATGAACACTGTTATGCCCTGGGCAATGTATGCCGGCATGAAAGATGAGGATCTGCGCGCTATTTACAAGTATCTGAAAACGCTGGAGCCTAACAAAAACAAGATAGAGCGCTTTACACCTGCCCCTAAGAAATCTTAGTTAAAAATATAAACCAACCCATTTACAGGCAAACGCCACCTTTTATAACAAAGGTGGCGTTTGTTTTTGCAGTATGTTTCTCACAAAACCATAAACAGTTTTGCAACAGGCAGCTAAGCTCCGGCAGTTATCTACAAATTGTCGCGACAGCGATCTAACCTTTGCTAAACATTACTTCAAATAAGGGCAGTCAAATTAAAAAACCTAAAACTATCACTATGCAGGCAACCTACGCTAAAATATTGTTAACGCTGTTGTGTATAATAAGCACCGCTACTTTTATGCAGGCACAAAAAGGGCGCCTTAACCCCTAAATGCGCAAAGAAATAAGCGCCTATAACCAGCAAAACATACTTCCGGTCATTTGGGAACAACGCTATAAACTCGATGCTGAGATTACCGTTAACGACAAAACTGAAATTGACAGGCTGCATGCTGAACAAAAAAATACAGGAAAAGCGTAAGGCGCTCCATAAAAAGTATAAAGGTGAGCGATGTGCAGGCAAAGCACAGTTAACAGATGCACAGAAAGCTGAGATAAAGAAAATGCGTGAGCAGCAAAAGCAACTGCACCAGGCGGCAGCCGCTATTGCCTTAAAGTATAAAACACAGTTAGGACGTATAAAAGAAAGTATAGCTGATGAACGCGCCACCTGGGAAGCCGACTTGAAGGCCATTGCAATAAAGTATAACCCGGAACTGGCAGACAAATCTTTAGACGAAACAAAGCGTGGCCACCATGCAGCTAAGCTTGCAAGGTATAACCGACTGATAGTGCCCGTGAACTTTATACTTTGGGATGCCACTCAGGATCGCGATGTTTTTATCGAGCCAGGCAGCACGGTTTACCCGAACCCTACCAGCAGCACCAACACCATTGAATACATTGTGGCAAAAAACGGCAATGTAAAAATAACGCAGCTTGATGCCAAAGGAAATGCACTGCGCACCCTGCTTAACGAGCCAAAAGCAAAAGGCCATTATACATTGGATGTAAACCTGAACAACCTGCCAAATGCCACTTACTACTATATAATAGAAACGGCTTCAGGCTCTGAAACGAAGCGCATACTTAAGCGTTAAAAACGGCCAAAATAAAGTAAAGCAGCAGAGGCAGTGACGAATCGCTACCTCTGCTGCTTTATAAGCCATTCATTGTCAAAGATATATAAATCACAGAAAAGTAAAATATATTTACCTGATTCTGCAACCAACCTTGGTCTTAAAAGTATAAGAAAGTGCGAAGAACTCTACACCCATTTATATGCAGGCAATTTATACGCAGACAGATAAGAAGGTTGAGCTTGCTGATTTAAGTAAACGCGTAGTTGCTTTTACGGTTGATGTACTGCTTTTACTCTCCCTGATCGGTTTGATTGATTACTTAACTTACAGCAGCGACGAACAAGCTTACTTACTTAAACCAGAGCGGATTCTGGACTTTTCGTTAGGTTGGCTATACTTTGCCGGCATGGAAATATGCGCCTGCCAAGCCACAATTGGCAAGTACCTGCTTGGCCTAAAGGTAACAACAACAACAGACAACAGGATATCCTTTAAGAACGCAACCATACGTTATTTTGCAAAGCCAATCTCAGTGGTAATGGTTATGATGCGTTTTATTGTGGAATCAAAACCTGTATCCAGAAGAACGTTCCATGATAAGCTGGCTGATTCTGTAGTAGTAACACTTTAAGGGCTTTTCTGTGGCTTTTCTCCTTTGTAATCAAGCATTGTAATATCGAACATGGGATCCGCATTCCATTTTTCATCTTTGATGCGATCAAATAAAACCGACTGGAGTGCCTGCTTCACCTGTTCGTCTGAGAGGGAATCGCTGCGATTGTAGAGGTACAGCTCACATATAACCGGGTTAAGATTTGGCAGAGTGCCCCGGGTAAAGCGGGAATTCACTTCAATGGTTTCGACGTATTCTACCTCTTTTAAAGTATTGCGGATGGTTTGGGTTATCTGTGTGGAGATGCTTCCTTTCTGCAGATTAGGTTGCTTGTTAAATTGCCAGTACATTAGCCCGCCCAACACAGCAACCGACACTAGTAAAGATATTCTGAAAACATTCTCTTTCCCATCGGCAAACCGTGCGCCTTTAATCGTAACCCTACCCAGATATCTGAAAACCAATGCTGCAGAAAGCTGAATACCTGCCAATTGCAGTATCAGCAAAAACAAGCCGCTTTGCACCATTTGCCAATTGCCAAAATTCAGGGCCATACCAATCAGGCCAGTAGGTGGTGCCAGCGAGGCAGCCACCAGAACGCCTACTGCAGCGCCAGGCACCAGGCTGTCGCGTTCTGACTGCACCAGGTTAATGCCGCCTGCAAAACCCGCCACCAAGGGCAGCAAAATGGTCATTTGAGAAATATGGCTGATATCTACCATTAAAGATGTGGCATGCTGTTGCTTAAACACATAGGAAAGTATAAACGACACAAGTATACTTAAGCCAATTGCCATAGCATAGCGCTTTAAACTCTGCAACAGCAGCCCGCTTTTACCAGCCGCCGCCGCAAGGGCGGCATTCATGGCTGGGCCAGCAAAAGGCGACACCAGCATAGCTGCCACCAGCAGGAATGTTGTATTGGTATAAAGCCCGATCCAGACAAGTACCCCCCCCGACGCGGCATAGCCCATTAGCCCAAACTTTGATCCTACACTCTGCAGGCCACCTAAAAATATCTCGAAAGGACTACGGAAAGTTACATCAGTTACCTGGTCGGGAGCTTCGTCTTGAGGCGGGTAAAGTGAGATGACACCACGGGGATTAAGCGTGATCTCTGCCTCTTCGATATTATCGATACTTCTTATAAAACTATCAACTGTATTGTTGTTCAGATGCACCCGCACCAGTTCACCGGTATCCAGCTGCTCTATGCTAAGGTTTTTCCCTTTGAGTTTTTCTGCCTTATTTTTTACTTCCTGTCCTTTACCTGCCGGTACTTTAACGGTTAGTGTACGCATACAATTTTTATTGATGTATACTTACCTACGGTAGTTTATGCTACAGATGTTTACCTGGCACCCCTAAAACAAAAATCCCCTGCCTTTAACTGGCAAGGGATTACATGTAATATACTTTATTCTATTAATCTGTGTTCTTGCCGAAACGTACTGTCTCCACAGTTGAAGCGCCATCCGGGTTTATTGTTACTTTAAACAAATAGTCATACTGGCTGTCTGAGATATCTGATACGGGGCGCTTGCTACCTAAAGCCTCCATCAAAGGCAAAAGCGTGTTTGAGTGCCCGGCAACTACTACTGTTTTTCCAGCGTGCTGCTCCTTTAGCTTGTTTCCTATACCGTTAAAATCGTGTGCTTCGTAAACCTTTATCTCCAGGTTACGGGCAGCTGCCATAGGCTTTAGCGTATTTTGCGTACGCTTATACTTGGTGGCATAAAGTGCGTCGATTTTCTGGCCTTCCAATTCTGCGCGTAGTGCCTCGGCTCTGGCCTCACCGTCCGGCGTTAAGCCTGGGTCCTGGTCTGACGGATTTGAGATGTCTTTTTCGGCATGGCGCACCAGGTACACAGTAGTAGGCAGTGTGTTTACCTCGTTAGGCAGAGGATCGGCAACGGCAAAAGCGCCTTCGTTTGCGGAGGGCATATTGCGGCAGGCTGCGGTCCCCAAGATTAGCAGCAAAACCCACACATGCAGGAGTAAACGTAACTTCATAATGTTGTTGATTGATTTAGGTTAGTTGTAGTTTGTATTGCTATTTACAATGTTATGCGTTCTTTACCAAAATTTTGTAGTGCCGCCGCCTCTTTTGTTTTGCCGTTTTGCTGCAGCAGATTAACAAGGCTGTTGCGAACTTCAAGTTGATAGGGTTGCGTTTTAAGTGCCTCTTTGTAAGCTTTGATGGCTTTTCTGGATTTACCCTTCGCCTCCAGAATTCTGGCTTCTGCAAATAGGCGCAGGGCCAGTTCCTGCTGTGTTACGGCCTCAGGTAGCTTTTTAAGAAGTTCTTCTGCTTTGCCGGTTAAGCCCAGGTCGGCATAGAGTCCGGCTAGCTGGTAAGCCTCTCCCCTAATGTTTGCTTTACCGTCGAGTAAAGGTTGAGCTGCGGCAGCTGCTCCCGTTTTATCCTGCTGCTGCAGTTTATAGTTTGCCATCCGCAGCATATAGTCTGCACGAGGTGTGCCCGCTGCACTAAGTATGCGCTGAGCCTCTTCTAATGTGGCAAACGCATCTTTATACTTTCCCTGGGCGGCCAGTACATCGGCATATTGCCTGCGAAGTTCATATTGCTGGGGTTTTGAGGCTACCAGCTTTGCCAGTGCCTGCTCTGGCTCCGTTCCCTTTACTGATGTTCCTTTTAACCAGGTGGCAAAAGCAAGTGCCTCGTCGCGGCGGTCGCGGAGGTAAGTTGATACTGTTGGCCCATCTTTTACATAGCGCTCTGCCATGGCAATTGCCTCCGGCACCATGCCATAGCTTAGGTAAAATTCCCTAAAACGCTGGTTGGCCTGCGCGCGCATCAGCAGGTCATCTTCCAGTTCAAGCGCTTTAGTATAAAGGCCGATCTGTTCTGCAATTGCTTCCTGTTGCTTCAGTTTACCGTCTCTTCTTTGGGCTTCTACTAACTCTGCCTCAACCAGATAGATAGGTGCGTAATTTGCATCTACGGCTTTTGCTTTCTGCAGCCACTCTTGTGCTTTGCCATACTCCTTTTGCGCCTGTTTTACGCCAGCATAAGCAATAAGCGCTGGCTGGTATTTTGCGTCCCAAACCAGAGCGGTGTCGAGCAATGCAGTAGCCAGTGTATAGTCTTTGCTGTTCTGCGCCTTCTCGGCCAGGTTGAGGTGTACTTCGGCCCAGTTGCTGGCCATGGCTTGTTTATTGCCTGCCAGGTAGGCACGCTGCCTTGCCACCAGTTGGTCCAGGAAAGTATAAAGCTCAGAATCTTTGGCTTTAAGATCGGCGGTGGTGTTAATGGATTTGTGGTTGAGTGGATGTACTTTAACAGGCTCGAAGTATGCCGGATAGGTTTGGGCCAGGTACTCGTGCTCGTTGTTGGCAGAATAGTAGTCCAGGGTACGGCCTTCTTTCATAGCATTATAGTATAGGCGCCGCACGGCACGGTTTTCGGCATCGGTAAACACACGCCCATGAAACTGATGCACATACTCATGCAGTACCACATTGCGTTCCAGGTAAGAACCACGCACGACATACTCTATCGCCGCTGCCCCACTGCCCACTCCTCTGATGTCCATCCACTGGCGGTTATCAAACGTAGTTGCCTGTCTGAAGTATGGCGAACCCATTGCAATGGTTAAATCCACGTGCAAAGGCGGAATCACAAACTTCTCGTTTTGCTTAGACAGGAATGGGAAGTATACAATGCTCTCATAGAGCTGCGACCACACCATTTTCTTCACCTCATCTCCGGGGTAGTACGTTACGTCCGGAAACACTTTGGCAAAATTCACCGGGTCTTTGATCTCTGTTGTCTGGATGACGTGCTGCAGCGAATCATAATTGTGCAGGTAAGTAAGCTGCCTTTGTTTGATTACAGCCGCCAGTGCGTTATGTGCAGGTCCGTAGTGGTTCTTTTTATGGAGAATGCGCCGGAAAATGCTTTGAGCGGAATCAAGGCGAGTAGCACGATCCATATCGAAGGCCATGTAGTAAGCAGAGCCCTTCAGCATAAGCGGTAGCACCGAGTTTTTATACTTTTGCTGCACCTTTTCGATCTCGGTTAAGGCCTGCTGTATCTTATTTTCTGATATCAGCTTATCTGCCGCCTTTAGTTCCTGTCGTACCTGCTCATCTTCAGGTCGTACATAATCGGCATAGGTTAGGTTGGTGTGGCCATTACCCCAGTGCCAGTGCGTTACATAGTGCAGCGGGTTCAGTTCCAGAGCCAGTTCCCATTGGGCAGCCATATTGTTTAGCTGGGTGGCATCTACGCGGCGCCAGATAGCATAACCATAATTAAAGCGTGCATCGGCGTTAAAAGGATTTAGGGTAAGGCTGGTAATAAGTGGTTTTTCGGCCAGCTCAGGCTTCTGGTTCCAGAAGTATACATCAGATTCCAACAGGTAGGCATCTGCGTTTTTGGGGTTCCAGGTTTGTACTTTCTGCGCCCAGGCGAGTGCCTCATCATACTTTTTCTGCAGCATCAATATCCGGCCGATGGCTAAGGCAGCAGCCTCGTTTTTAGGGTCGGCCTGCAGTACTTGCTGCGCGGTGGCTTTGGCTTCTTGTAACTCCCAGGCCTGTACCTGTAGCCTTGCTTTCTGTAGAAGCGCGTCTTTATACTTTGGGTTAAACTTCAGAGCCTCCCCAACCAATTTTTCAGAAGCGTCAAACTCGTTGTTAAGCATCGCCAGTTTTGATTGAGCCAGCTTTACGGCCGCAGATGGGTTAGCCTGTCCAAGTATCTTTCTGGCCTCCTCCCATTGCCCTAGTTCCAACAGCTTTTCTGCTTTAGGTGCAGGGTCTGTATTGGCTTGCTTTAATGCCAGCTGCCGTTCCTGATTCAGTTTTTGCCGGATGGCAGATAGATCGTCGGGGTGCTGGGCAAAGGCTGGCCATGCTAAAAGTAAACCAGGCAGCAAGTATAAAACGCTTTTGAAAAGAGGTCGCATGTGCAATAGTTAAGGTCAGGGCTATCTTGTAAGCGCCATATGGGCAGCCACAAAGTATAAGCTTATTCCTAAAAATAAACACTAAATCCTTTTGATGAAAGTATAGCTTGGCTTATTTGATGTTTTATAGTAATTGGGAAAGCTGTAATACTGATATGTTAAGCCTTTCTCTCGAACCTGGCAATGTATGCTTTCTCCAGGCGGCACATCAGATGCACCGATAGTATAAGCCAAAGTATACCCATGGTATAACCGCCCAGCACATCCGTAGCATAATGCACTCTACGGATCATCTGAATTAGCTAAAAAAGCAGAATGCCAGCCTCGTGTGAAGCTGGCATTCTGCTTTAAAATAGTGTGCGCACGGGGAGATTCGAACTCCCACACCCGAAGGCACAGGCTTCTGAGACCTGCACGTCTACCAGTTTCGCCACGTGCGCGCTGGTCACTACATTAAATTAATTCCCAAAACCCTTTAACCCTTTGTTCATTGGGATTACAAAGATACGGCTGAAATCTTAACCTGCAATATATTGAACTAAAAATATTATTCTCAACCAAGCGGATCTTCCTCCACCACAGGGTCGATTTCTTTTTTAGAGAAGCGTTCTATTCTGCGCAGCGTGCCAATGCCGATCACCACCCACAGGAAACCCGCCGCAAAGCCGGCCATCACATCAGTGGCATAATGCACTCTAAGGTATATCCGGCTAAAGCCTATAAACAGCACAAAAACAACCAAAAAGGCAACCAGCACATTGCGCCAGGCCACATTTCTAACGTTATGCCATACCAGGTAAATCAACAGGCCATAGAAAGATGCAGCCACCATGGAGTGACCGCTCGGGAAACTGAGACCCGACGCATCTACCAACGGCATAAGTGGCCGGGGCCTGTCGAAGAAGTACTTTAGCACCACATTTAAGGTAATACTGCCCAATGCCACAACCGGTACTTTTAAAGAATACCAGCGGTGTTTCCGGATAAAAAGAAAATACCCGACAAGCGCTAATGCAGCAGGTGTTAAGAAATGTCGGGAGGCAAAGAAAGTAATGAATTCTATAAAGCTGCTGAACGCTGGACTTGATATGTCTTTCGCAAAACTAAAGGCAGCCTGATCTATACCTAACTCACCGCCTGCCAGAACTTCGCTGCTCAGGTACAAGAACACAACTACGCAAACCAGGAAAATAGCCCAGACAATTAAGAGCTCAATTGTAAAGAGCGCCATGGCCGCCACCAGTCTGTTATAAAACTGCTTTAACATTTTAAAACTTTATTATC
The DNA here is from genome assembly GCF_019443125.1 of Pontibacter aydingkolensis. Classification (GTDB taxonomy): domain Bacteria; phylum Bacteroidota; class Bacteroidia; order Cytophagales; family Hymenobacteraceae; genus Pontibacter; species Pontibacter aydingkolensis. Next base: position 44,915 of record NZ_JAHYXK010000023.1, read on the forward strand.
AGGTTACTCCTCTTAATCGAGGAGAGTACAATTTTGAATCTTGTACGTAAATCTTTAATCAGGTGTAAGTATTTAACTATGAAAGATACTATCAGGTTGTTTGTAGCGGCTATTCTGCCCGAGACACTTAAAGACAAATTGCAGGAGCAGCTTATACTTTTTGAGCATCCACATGTCCGTTTTGTACCCCGCCAGAACCTGCACCTCACCTTATACTTTATCGGAAACGTGCCGCTGTCGCAGCTGGAAACTATAAAGCAGACCATTAAAGAAACAGCCAGAAGGCACCTGCCATTTACACTGCACTTTGCACAAACCGAACCCGGCCCGAAAGCACGTAACCCACGCCTGGTCTGGGCCAGGTTTGAAGCCGATAATACTTACCTGGAGCTAAGCCGTGAGCTTGCTAAAAAATTATCGGGTGCAGAACCGGCTAACCAAAAAGTTATTCCGCATATTACCCTGGCCAGATTCCGGAAAGATAAACCTGCACCAAAAGACCTCCCAATTGTTACTTCGCCGCACGCTCTTGAGTTACAAATTGATGGTATTGCGCTCTGGCAATCAGAACTGGCATCGCCGCACCCAGTTTATACAGTATTGGATGCTTACCCGCTTGGCTAAAACCTACAACTAACAATTTAAGTATGATAGGCACATTCAATCACTGAAGCTTAAAACGCATGCTATGAACCAGACAGACCTCACCAAACTGATGATGGAGCTAAAAGACAACGGCCTGACTGTGGCTTTTGCAGAGAGTTGCACGGCGGGACTGCTTGCCTCCGAGTTTGTAAAAGCCAAAGGCAGCAGCGATGTGCTTAAAGGTAGCCTGGTGGTGTATCAGCCGGAGGTAAAAATAAAGCTGCTGGGCGTGAAAAAGGAAACGCTGGAACTCTACACAGCCGAATCGCAGCAGGTAACAAACGAATTGGTAATGGGCCTAAAAAAGCTGCTGAATGCTGATATAAGTATAGCCACAACTGGCCTGGCCGGCGAGGGCGGCTCCGAAAACCCTGAAAAACCCGTGGGCACTATGTTTGTATCTATACTTTATGATGGCAAGGCCGAGGAATTCAGAGAGGTTTTTAAAGGCAATACTGAAAGCGTGCGTAAACAGCTGGTAGATTATATTTTCGAGAAACTGCAGGGCATTGTCCAAGATCATTATAATAACAGATAAGCCTTACCTTTGTAGCCGTTAACAAATTACTTGATTTGCCCAACCTACCAGACAGCGGCTTCGATAAGGTAGCACCATTCTACGACGCATTAGCCAGACTTATTTACGGTGATGCCTTGCAAAAAGCACAGTTATACTTGCTGCCTTTTATACCTGACAAAAGCCGTGTACTGGTAATTGGCGGAGGCAGCGGATGGCTTTTAAAACAGCTTATACTTACCGGCAAGCAACTGGATATTTTATACGTAGATGCTTCTCCACGCATGTTAAATAAAGCAGAAGCAAAGTATAAAAGTCTAGTTCAGCCACACTCCTGTCAGGTTATTTTCCGCCTGGGCACTGAAGCCGCCTTAGCACCTCACGAGCAGTTTAATGTCATTATCACTCCTTTCCTGCTCGATCTTTATCCGCCACAGCGGCTGCGACGGCTTATGCAAAAACTTTCTGGTTCGTTGACTGCTGGGGGGCTGTGGTTATTTGCCGATTTCTGCCCAGTGCAATACCCTATGCCGTGGTGGCAAAAAACTTTAGTTTGGGGTATGTATACTTTCTTTGGAGCTGTAAGTGGTGTACAGGCTAAAAAGTTGCCGGAGTATGATTTTCATTTTGACTCATTAGGTTTGCAGAAGATTGCTTCGGAGAGTTTTTATAGCGAATTTGTGCAGGGGAAGGTGTTTATCAGGTAGTAGATAGTACTGTCTGGCGTTTTCCTCCGCGCTTTAGTAGTTTGATGTTTAAAGCATGATTTCTTTGGATACTTAATAGATGAGAACCATTTGCTTTTTTCTCATCAAAGAAAGGCTTTAAGTTTTAGCCAGCTTTTCGCCTCGCCGGCTGGGCCTCACTTTTCTCCTTGATGAGAAAAGTAAGCAAAAGAATCAAGACGCTGCTTTCTCGAGGGCCCCTACCCCCACTCGCTGAACGCTCTTTATCGAGGGCCCCTACCCCCAACAGTGGACCGTCGTTTAGTGCACCTGGCAAGAGCCGTTGTTTCATTGCAAGAGTATAAAATCCACCTCACTCCTCTCTTATTGTCATCCTGCTAAGGATCTTGGTAGAAGGGAGGTTAAGCGGCTGCAGTCATGAAACCCACCCCTGTCCCCTCCGAGGAGGGTAATTCTCGCTACTGCTTTAGCAGAGGCTCAAGTTCCATTGCCACAGCCATACCTCGAACAGGTCGCGACCTGTCCCTGCAAGTTACCGCACCCTTGCTCACATCCCCTACAATCCCTATATTTAAAATTCAAAGTATACACCCAATAATGAAAAACATAAAACGGATCATACTTGGACTAGCCTTAGGCATAATAGCTACTCCAGCGGTTGCACAACAGAAAACAGACTACAAACTATCGTTCCCGAATGCGGTTCACCACGAAGCAGAGATTCAGGTTACTTTCTCCAGCGTTAAAACCGATACGCTACAGGTACTGATGCCGCGCAGCTCACCGGGCCGTTATGCCATCCATGAGTTTGCTAAAAACGTGTACAATGTACGCGCTACCGATGCACAGGGCAAACCACTGCAGATCTATAAAGCAAACACCAGCCAATGGAATGTAGTAAAGCCACAGGGCGATGTAACGGTTAGTTATACTTTATTTGCCGATCATGCTGATGGTACCTACGCCGGTATCGACGAAACCCACGCGCACCTAAATGCCCCGGCCACACTTATGTATGCTAAAGGTTTTGAACAGGCACCGGCTTATGTAACGTATAATGTACCGCAAAACAGCAACTGGAAAGTAGCTACGCAGCTAAAACAGGAACAAGGCAACACCTATTTCGCCCCTAACTTCCAGTACCTGATGGACAGCCCTACCGAACTCAGTAACTTCGATTTTGCCGAGTGGACAGTAAACGACAAGGACAAGCAGAAGACCATACAGGTAGCTTTACACCATACAGGCACCAAGGCACAGTTTCAGGAGTATGTAGACAAAACAAAAAAGATAGTGGAAGAGCAACAGGCCGTGTTTGGCCAGTTACCAGACTTCGACTTTGGGCGCTATACGTTTATTGGCTGTTATATGCCGCAGGCTGTAGGCGATGGCATGGAGCACCGTAACTCTACCATACTTACCAGTTCCCGTCCGTTGGCCACAGCTATGGGGCCGCTACTGAACACTGTATCGCATGAGCTTTTCCATGCCTGGAACGTGGAGCGCATTCGTCCCAAAAGCCTGGAGCCGTTTAACTTTCAGGAGGCTAACATGAGTGAGGCGCTTTGGTTGGCAGAGGGTTTTACCAGCTACTACGGCGACCTGACCATGGCGCGAACAGGGATTTATGATGTAAAGAAGTATGCTGCAGATCTGGCCGGCGATTTAAATTATGTGCTGCTGTCGCCTGGGAGGGAGTATCATAGTTTAGTAGAGATGAGCCAGCAGGCACCGTTTGTAGATGCAGCCCGCTCCGTAGACCCTGTAAATCGCCACAATACCTTTATCTCCTACTACACTTATGGTTTGGTTACCGGCTTGGCCCTGGATATGACGCTGCGCCAGCAGTACAACAAAACCCTCGACGATTACATGCAGGCGCTGTGGCGAAAGTATGGCCAGCCGGAAAAACCTTATACTCTGACCGACCTTGAGGAAACTTTGGCAGAAGTATCAGGAGATAAAGCCTTTGCCAGCCAGTTTTTTCGGAACAGCATATACGGCAGCCAGTTACCAGACTTTGCACCGCTGCTGGCCAAGGCCGGTTTAGAGTTAAGACAAGCAAAGCCAAACGAGACTACACTAGGCCTCATCTCGCTGAAATACGAAAAAGAGGGTGCCACTATCAGCAACGGCACCTATGCAACCTCTGCAGCCTATAAAGCCGGCCTGGACCGTGGAGATGTGATCTTAACGATAGACGGACGTAAGCTGAAATCAGAAAAAGACCTGAATAAAGTGTTAGGGAAGCACAAACCCGGTGATACGGTTCCGGTTACCTTTAAACGCCATGGCCAGACCCGCACTACTAACCTTGTGCTGGAGGGAAACCTGACGCTGGAACTGGTACCCTACGAAAGTATAGGCAAGCAGCTCACTCCGGAAATGCAGGCTTACCGTACGGCATGGCTGGGGGCCAAAGCAGAACGATAATCAAGCGTCAGTTATCAACAACCTGTTCTGTATTTATTCTACGGTATTAACTCAGTAAACATCAGAGAACCATTTAAAGAATGGTTCTCTGATGTTTACTGAGTCAGCATTACTACCTTTCAACCATCCTGTTCCTAACTATCTTATCTAAGGGAATATTAACCAATGGGCAGATAGTGATGGTTAGTAAAAAGTATAGTCCCAAAGCCCTTGGATAGACGTCCACATTGAAAGCTCCTGTGACAGTTAGCTCTGGAGCAATAATACCGGACAATGCTATCAGCAAATAAAACAGACATAATTTTAGAAAGACATTCTTGTTATGTAAGGAAGTATAGACACAAATCAAACTATAAGGAAGAAGAACGCAAAATAAAAAAGCCCAAGTATAAACCAGCAAGGTCCATCCCATCGTAATAAATGCAAAACCAATTTCAAAACCATATTGTGGATTAAAAACAGCGTTTATTATCGCCGCAAATAAGCTTGTAAGTGGAGGTGTAACCATTATACTAATGGCAATTAGTCTTACCGTTAGATAGGGCCAATGATTCCTTATATTAGTTACAGTCATTAGAAAGAGTACTTAAAGGTAATATGCCATCTCTCACATCTTTTACTTTTACCCAGTCTGGTCTGTATTGTGTGCCAGGCACAATTGTAGCTTGACCATCAGCACCAGGTTGATTAACATAATCTCGAATTCCTTTTTGGAAGGATTCCCAAAGTAAATCAGCCATTTCAAATGCAATACCGTCATTACCTAGAGCTGGTGCTGAAGTAATGTAATTTGAGAATGTAGTGAATGGATCAGTTATGCGATCAACACCCTTAACATAAAAGGTATAACTACCATCTGAATTAGATGTATAGCCAAATTCCCTATTCCCACTTACTGGATGAAACCCATTAACAGGATCTTTTATTGTAGAAAATATCCAACTATTAGGAGTAACTTTTGAAACAACAACAGAACCATTATCGGGACCGCCAATGTTAATACTAACAATTGCCCCTCGTGGGTTTGTAGAGTTCCAAAGCACTCTATCATCAATATTCCCGTATACTAAGGGTGAAAAACCAGAATAAGCTGTGTTAACGAAAGTATTGATGTTAGTTCGCACTTTATACAGCAATTGTTCTGGTGTTAGCCTTTGACCATTGATCACTGGAAGTTTTGTAATTTTCACACTAAAGAAATCCATATTTACAATAGAGCTGTAGGCATTATCGATATCCAAAACCTTGCCTACATAATTAGAACTAGTAGGAATGCCCAGCAAAGTGTTTGATGTTGTTGATGATTGCTGTACAATATTATAAACTTTTGCTTGTAAGTCTTGGTCAACTTTATGCTTTGCCAATGCTATCCATTGCTGTACTAACTCGCATGGAATGTCATTTCCAAATAAAGCTAAAGGTTTGTTTTCTACTAACTCATTTAATTGCCAAATAGCAGGAACAACCACCAATGGAGGCGAAACTACTCCAACTTTTATAGGAGTTGGTTCTTCATAACCCGTTGATCCACCAGACCCTCCACCACCGCCACCATCATAAGGATCTGATGGTATATAAGTTCCCCCGCCATAACTTGGTGTGTATCCTGGCTCGACACTAGCGTTATCACATTCTTTAACGTATATATCCAAATAAATAACTCCGTCGCAATTTAATCCATACCCTCCTTCAGCAGTATCATTAACAGAGCCACCTACACATTCATAGTTATACTCAAAGTAATCCACACAATAAGTAGTTGAAGATTCAGTAGCAATAAGCTGTTGCTACTGATTCCCATTAACCCAATTGTTTGTTTTAAGCAAGTTACCCTCTAAATTATAAACTTTAAGAATGCCTGTGAATTTCTTAAAGTCTAAAACTCCTTTCTCAGAGTAATATAATTTATCTTCAGCCTCATAAACATAAATGTTTCCAATATAACCACCGTTTACTTGTCGCAGAATTAGGTTGGAAAATGATTTACTAGAAGCTATCTCAAAAATAGGAATTAGCGCTTAAACTTGTTTGTTAGTTTCTCATGGAGCTAACAAATGAGCAGTGGGAAAAGATACAGGATCTGATTCCAGATCCTGTGAAACGGGCTGAT